>NZ_BAAAPE010000007.1:47170-1039865 GCF_039530985.1 Streptomyces albiaxialis | reverse complement strand
AGGGGCCGTTCAGGGGCGCGGGGAACTGCGCGGCCAGCCACGAAGTGCTCGCAGCCTGGCACGCGCGGCAAGGGGCAGCCCCTGCTCAGCAGCCCGGAAAAGAGGAGAAGCCCCCGGTCGCCCCCCCCGGGAGGGAAAAGACAGGAGCCCCCGCCGACGGCGGGGGCTCCTTGGGTACTGCTATTCCAGAATTACTGCGCGGTGACGTTCTCCGCCTGCGGGCCCTTCGGGCCCTGCGTGACGTCGAAGGTCACGATCTGGTTCTCCTCCAGCGAGCGGAAACCAGAAGCGTTGATCGCGGAGTAGTGAACGAAGACATCGGGGCCGCCGCCGTCCTGGGCGATGAAGCCGAAGCCCTTCTCGGCGTTGAACCACTTGACGGTTCCGGTAGCCATAAGCCCTCCTTGGGCCTATAAGGGTTGCCCTGTTCCAGAACCCGCGAAGAAGTCTCTGAAAACTGACGAGAGCCCGCGGTCACATGCGCTCCGCAGGCTCTGTACTGCAAGGGAAACCAAACTGCAACTTGCGGCGAGCCTAGCACGGTGGCCCCGGGCGCGGAAGGGTTGAAGATCACGTGCCGGAGCCCTTGCGCGGGCGGTCCGAGAGGGTCTTGGGGACCCCGCACAGGTCCGTACAGACCGGGGCGTACTCTCCGGAGGGTGACTGCGAAACCGAGGACCCCGCGCTCCCGCCCCCGTGTCGGGCACATCCAGTTCCTGAACTGCCTCCCCCTCTACTGGGGCCTCGTCCATACGGGCACGCTGCTCGACCTCGACCTGACCCGGGACACCCCGGAGAAGCTCAGCGAGTACGTGATCGACGGAAGCCTCGACATCGGCCCCGTGACGCTCGTGGAGTACCTGCGGAACGCGGAGTCCCTCGTCGCCCTGCCCGGCATCGCGGTCGGCTGCGACGGCGACGTGATGTCCTGCGAGATCGTCTCGCGCCGCCCGCTGGAGGAGCTGGACGGCGCCCGCGTCGCGCTCGGCTCCACCTCGCGCACCTCCGTGCGCCTGGCCCAGCTCCTGCTCGCCGAGCGCTTCGGGGTCCGGCCCGACTACTACACGTCCCCGCCCGACCTGGAGCGGATGATGAAGGAGGCGGACGCCGCCGTCGTCATCGGGGACGTCGGGCTGCGCGCGTACCTGCGCCACCTGCCCGAGAACGACCTGCACGTCTACGACCTCGGCCAGCTCTGGAAGGAGTGGACGGGGCTGCCGTTCGTCTTCGCCGTGTGGGCCGTGCGGCGCGACTTCCTGGAGCGCGAGCCGGAGACCGTGCGCGAGGTCCACCGGGCCTTCCTCTCCTCCCGCGACCTCTCGCTGGAGCAGATCGACAAGGTCGCCGAGCACGCCGCGCGCTACGAGGTCTTCGAGCCGCCGGTGCTGGAGCGCTACTTCACCACCCTCGACTTCCGCTTCGGCGAGCGGCAGTTGGAGGGCGTCGCCGAGTTCGCCCGGCGCGCCGGGGAGTCGGCGGGCTTCCCCTCGGACGTACGGGTGGACCTGCTCGACGGCGAGCACTGAGCCGGTGCCGAGCGAGCACTGAGCCCCCGCCCCGGCGCCCCCTAAGCTGGTCGGGCACAGCAGGGCTGAGGTCAGAGCTGGGGGGACGTCCGCATGCAGCCGCTCGAACCCGACGACCCGCCGGTCCTCGGCGCCTACCGGCTGCTGCGCCGGCTGGGCGTCGGCGGCATGGGGCGGGTGTATCTGGCGCGCTCGGAGGGCGGGCGCACGGTCGCGGTCAAGGTCGTCCATCCGCACTTCGCCGTCGACGAGCAGTTCCGCCGCCGCTTCCGGCGCGAGGTCGACTCCGCGCGGCTCGTCGGCGACGCGTGGACCGCGCCCGTGCTGGACGCCGACGCGGAGGCGCCCGTGCCCTGGGTCGCCACCGGCTATGTCGCGGGGCCCTCGCTGGCGCAGGCCGTCGAGGAGTACGGGCCGCTGCCCGAGACGACCGTACGGGCCGTGGGCGCCGGGCTCGCCGAGGCGCTGCGCCATGTGCACGGGCTCGGGCTCGTCCACCGCGACGTCAAGCCGTCCAACGTGCTGCTCACCGTCGACGGGCCCCGGCTGATCGATTTCGGCATCGCCCGGGCCACCGACGGCACCGCCTCGCTCACCTCCTCCGGCGTCTCGGTCGGCTCGCCCGGGTACATGTCGCCGGAACAGGTCCTGGCCAAGGGCGCGACGGCGGCCTCGGACGTCTTCTCGCTGGGCGCCGTGCTGGCGTACGCCGCGACCGGCGGCGCCCCCTTCCCCGGCGACAGCTCCGCCGCGCTGCTCTACAAGGTCGTGCACGAGGAGCCCGAACTCGGCGGTCTGGAGGGCGGGCTGCGCGAGCTGGTCGCGCGCTGCCTGGACAAGGACGCCGAGCGGCGGCCCACCCCGGAGCAGGTCGCGCGGGAGCTGGCCGGGACGGCGGGCGGCGCCTCGGGGCTGGTGCGCACGGGCTGGCTGCCCGGACCGCTCGTAGAGCAGGTGGGCCGCCGCGCCGTCGAGCTGCTCGACCTGGAACCCGGCCCCCAGGGCGCGGCGCGGGGGCACTCGGGGCCCGTCCCCTTCACGCAGTCCTCGCAGGGGCCCGCGGCCCCGGCCTCGGCCCCGACCTCGTCGGGATTCGGGCCGCCTGATCCCTCGTACGGGCAGGGCGCCGGGGCCGTGACGGGACCGGCGGTCGCGGAGGCGAAGGTTCCGGAGGAGCCGCCCCCGCCGGAGAAGGGGCGGCGGCGCAAGGTGAGCTGCACGGTCGTCGTCTCGTTCGCCTGCTTCGCGGTCGCCGCCGTGCTCAGCACCTACTTCCTGCTCCCGCTCGGCGGCGGGGGCGGTGGCGCCAAGGACCAGGGGGGCCGGCCGCAGGCGAGCCCGCCGTCGGACGGCGGCGCGGGGGAGGGGACGCTGAAGGACTTCGTCGGCACCTGGCAGGGCCCCGTGACCTTCGAGAGCGGGACGCCCGGGGGCACCATGACGGTCACGATCAAGGACGGGAAGCCCGGGGACAAGGTGGCCACGGGCGGGACGAAGATCGCCGGCGTGGGGTGCAAGGGCTACTGGAAGCTGGACTCCGTGCGCGGCAAGAAGCTGACCATGAACTCGGTCGCCGAGGAGGACTCCCCGTTCTGCGCCGGGAACAGCAAGGGAGACACCTTCACGCTGCGCGGCGACGGCTCGCTGCGCTTCGTCGCCTCGGTCGGGAACGGCCCCTCGGGGACGCTCCGGAAGATCGAGTAAAGGGCTGGCGTAGTCTGGTCCGGTCGCTGCAAAGCGGTGAGATGGGTGAGATGTCTGTCTCCGCCGCGTCCGCCACGTTTGGAGGGAAGCGCCGGTGTCACAGCCCGCGTCGAACGCCGACCTGCAGTCCGTACTCGACCGAGCGGCGGACGGGGGGCGCGTCACGGCCGAGGAGGCCCTCGACCTGTACCGCTCGGCTCCGCTGCACGCGCTGGGCGCCGCCGCCGACGCCGTGCGCCGTCGGCGCTACGCCGGTACGGAGCACATCGCGACGTACATCATCGAGCGGAACATCAACTACACCAACTCCTGCGTGACGGCCTGCAAGTTCTGCGCCTTCTACGCCGCGCCCAAGAGCGACAAGGTGTGGGTCCGCGAGCTGGACGACATCCTGCGCCGCTGCGAGGAGACCGTCGCGCTCGGCGGCACCCAGATCATGTTCCAGGGCGGCCACCACCCGGACTTCGGCGTCGAGTACTACGAGGAGCACTTCTCCGCGATCAAGAAGGCGTTCCCGCAGCTCGTCATCCACTCGCTGGGCGCCAGCGAGGTCGAGCACATGGCCCGGATCACCGGGGTCTCCGCCGAGGAGGCGATCCGCCGGATCCACGCGGCGGGCCTGGACTCCTTCGCCGGGGCCGGGGCCGAACTGCTTCCGGCCCGCGCCCGTACGGCCATCGCGCCCCTCAAGGAGAGCGGCGAGCGCTGGCTGGAGATCATGGAGATCGCCCACAACCTGGGCGTCGAGTCGACGTCCACGATGCTGATGGGCACCGGCGAGACCAACGCCGAGCGGATCGAGCACCTCCGGATGATCCGGGACGTCCAGGACCGTACGGGCGGCTTCCGCGCCTTCATCCCGTACACCTACCAGCCGGAGAACAACAAGCTGCGCGGCCGGACGCAGGCGACGATCTTCGAGTACCTGCGCATGATCGCCATCGCGCGGATCTTCCTCGACAACGTGCCGCACATCCAGGGCTCCTGGCTCACCACCGGCAAGGAGATCGGCCAGCTCTCGCTGCACTACGGCGCCGACGACCTGGGCTCGATCATGCTGGAGGAGAACGTCGTCTCCTCGGCCGGCGCCAAGCACCGCTCCAACCGGATGGAGATCATCGACCTCATCCGCACGGCGGGCCGTGTCCCCGCGCAGCGCGCGACGACCTACGAGCACCTGGTCGTCCACGACGACCCGGCGAACGACCCGGTGGACGACCGCGTGGTCTCCCACCTCTCCTCGACCGCGATCGAGGGCGGCACGGCCCATCCCGAGCTGACGCTCATCGACGCCAACTGAGACACCGACTGAATGGACCGGGACGGACCGTGACGCGCGCAACCCTGGACAAGAAGCCGCACGAAGTCGCCGCGATGTTCGACGACGTGGCCGCGAAGTACGACCTCACCAACGACGTGCTCTCGCTCGGCCAGGCCCGGCTGTGGCGCCGCGCCGTCGCGCAGGCGATCGACGCGCGGCCCGGTGAGAAGGTGCTCGACCTCGCGGCCGGGACCGGCACCTCCTCCCTCCCCTTCGCGGAGGCCGGGGCGTTCACGGTGCCGTGCGACTTCTCGACGGGCATGCTGACGGAGGGCAAGCGGCGGCTGCCCTGGATGCCGTTCGTCGCGGGCGACGCCACGAAGCTGCCCTTCGCCGACGGCGTCTTCGACGCGGTGACGATCTCCTTCGGCCTGCGGAACGTCCGCGACGTCGACGGGGCGCTGAGGGAGATGCTGCGCGTGACGAAGCCGCGCGGGCGCGTGCTGATCTGCGAGTTCAGCCACGCGACCTGGGCGCCGTTCCGCAAGGTCTACGAGGAGTACCTGATGCGCGCCCTGCCGCCGGTCGCCCGGAAGGTGAGCAGCGCCCCCGACGCGTACGTCTATCTCGCCGAGTCCATCCAGGAGTGGCCCGACCAGCCCGAGCTGGCCCGCCGCCTGCAGTCCGCGGGCTGGGGCCATGTCGCCTGGCGCGACCTGACGGGCGGCATCGTCGCCCTGCACCGGGGGTACAAGCCGGTGGCGTGAGCCGCCTCTGCGGTCACCCCCGGTTGCGCTTGGGCTGTGCTTTTCCGGGGGCGACCCCCGGGCCCCCGGCCGGACACGCCCGTCTCTGCGGTCACCCCCGGTTGCGCTTAGGTAACTCCGCTTCACAGTGCGCTGCTTCGTGGGAACCATGTACGGGTCACGTGTGTCGTAGGTAACACTTCGGCACTCGCGATCCCGTCCCCTCTCCCCGAACACGGAGCGCTCATGTCGTCCCCATGCCCGGAATGTGGCACTTCGCTTCCCTCTGAGGCGCGCTTCTGCATGGGCTGCGGCCATCAGCGGAACCCCGAGACCCCGCCCCCGCCAACGACCCCGCCCCCGCCAACGACCCCGCCCCCTCCCGCGGTCGCCCCTCCCGCGGTCGCCCCTCCCGCGGTCGCCCCGCCCCCGGCGTACGCGCCCCCGCCCGCCGCTCCCGCCGCCGCCGTCGCGCCCTCGCCCGTCGGGGCGTTCCTCTCGCGCGCGTTCACCGGGGACTGGGCGACCTCGGCGCGGGTCGCGATGTGGCCGCTGATCGTCGTGTTCGTGCTGGCCTCGCTGCTCGGGCTCTTCTCGACCGAGGACCTGGACGACCTCGACGTCGGCTGGGGCGACCGGATGCGGGTCGTGCTCGCGGTGCTGCTCCAGGGCGTCGGCGGCGGGTTCTCCGTCTCCTCCGACGGCGAGGC
Source organism: Streptomyces albiaxialis (assembly GCF_039530985.1). Classification (NCBI taxonomy): domain Bacteria; kingdom Bacillati; phylum Actinomycetota; class Actinomycetes; order Kitasatosporales; family Streptomycetaceae; genus Streptomyces; species Streptomyces albiaxialis. The sequence goes on along the minus strand of NZ_BAAAPE010000007.1, from coordinate 1,033,918 downwards.
GCCGCTCGGCGGGGAGAGCGTCGCGGGGGAGGGCTCGCTCTCGTTCGTCCCGTATCTGTCCACAGCCCTGTGGGTGGCCGCGCTGGTGGTCGCCGGGCGGTGGGCGCGGCGCCGCTCCCACGCGGCGGGCCAGTACGGCGGCGGCTTCGAGAGCGCGCTGCGCGTCGGACTGCTCTGCGGCGCGGGCGCGTTCGCGCTGGGGCTGTACGCGCGCCCCTCGTACGAGGGATTCGAGCTGGGCTCCTCGCCGGGCCTGACGCTGCTGTGGGCGTTCCTGCTCTCCACCGTCGTCGCCGCCGTGGTCCTGGCGCGCGGCGAGACCGACGCCTGGCTCGCGGGGCGGCCCGGGGCCGGGCCCCGTACGGCCGTCGGCGCGCTGCGCACCGCGCTGCTCGCGCTGGTGGTCGTGCTGGCGCTGGCCTCGGTCGTCGCGGGCATCGTCGTGCTCACCCGGTCCGACTCCGAGGACCTGGACGGCGAGAGCTACCTCAGCCTGCTCCTCCTCCTGCCCAACCTGGGCGCGATGGCGCTCGCGCTGGCCTGGGGCGCGCCGCTCGAAGGCAAGTGGAACGTGCCGGACTACGACATCGGCCGGGAGACCTTCGGCTACGGCGAGCTGGCCGACGCCGCGGGCGGCTGGGCCCTCACCGGGACCATCGCCGGGGGCCTGGCCTGCGCGCTGATCCTGGGCGCGCTCGTCGCCCGCCGCCACGCGGACCGCCGCGAACAGCTTCTGGCCGGGGCGTTCTTCGTCGTCGCCGTCCTGCTCGTCGTCGGGCTCGGCGGGCTCTCGACGGAGGCGAACTTCCATGAGGGCGGCGGCTCGACGGACTTCGGGAGCGACTACGGCGCGACGGGCGATTCCGTCTCGATGAGCGCCGAGGGCGGCGCCTCCGGCGCGGAGATGCTGCTCTTCGCCGTGCTCTGGTCGATCGGCGGAGTGCTGCTCGTGCCGTGGGCGCTGGCGCTGGCGGGCAGGAGCGCGGGGACGGCCACGGGTGCGGGGGCGTACGGACCGGGAGTGTACGTGCCGGGTGCGGCGTTCCCCGCCGCGCCCGGGACCCCGCCGCCCCCGCCGCAGGGCGCGCCCGCACCCGCACCCGTGGCCGGGTCCGCGTCCGCGTCCGCGTCCGAAGACGTGGTCGCCTCCCCGTTCGACACCCCCGCCTATCAGCTCGGCCAGGGCGGCGGCGTCCCCGGCGGCGAACCGCCCTCGCGCGGCCCCGCGCTGAAGTGGACCGCGCTGGTCCTCGCCGCGTTCCTCGTGGGCGGCGCGGTCACCGGCGGCGTGCTGCTCTTCTCCGGCGACGGGGACGACGGCGGCGGCAAGGGCGCGCGGGGGGCGTCGCAGAGCGCCGGGAAGCGCGGCGCCGAGGCCGACAAGCCGGAGCGGAAGCCCGGGCAGGAGGCGACGGCGAGCCCGGAGGCCTCCGGCCCGGACGGCCCCTCGGAGACTCCCTCGGATTCCCCCTCGGGCTCCGCCGACGACTCCGGCCTGCCCGCGGGCTTCGCCATGGTCGACGACCCCGCGGGGTTCCGGGTCGGCGTCATGGAGGGCTGGCAGCGCGAGGAGAACGGCACGCAGACCGACTACGTGCAGCCCACCGGCGGCGACTATCTGCGGATCGGCGTCATCGAGGACGCCGGGTACACCTCGTACGACAACTTCCTCTCCATGGAGGAGAAGGCGAAGAAGCGCGACGACTACGAGCGCATCGAGATGCGGCGCAACACCTTCCACGGGCGGCCCGGCGCCCGCTGGGAGTTCACCTACACCTCCGACGAGTCGGGCCGTACGATCCACGCGACCGACCAGGCGTACGTCGCCGACGACGGCACCGAGTACAGCATCTACTCGGAGCGCCGCGTCTACGGGGGCGAGGAGGACAAGGACGACGTCGTCTTCGAGACGGCCCTCGACACCTGGCAGGAGCCGGGAAGCTAGCCGGTGCGGGGCCGCCGCCCCTTGACTTCAATCGCACTTCAAGTGTTCGACTCGGTGTCGAAGTCGTCCTGCCGAGTGAGGGGTTTCTCATGAACACTGCGCAACTGACGGGAGAGCGTGCTCACTCCGCCCACAGGGAAGAGATCGCCGCCGTCGTGGCGCGCTACGAGTCCGCGTTCAACCAGAACGACGCCCGGGCGATGAACTCCCTTTTCTCCCCGGACACGGTCTTTGTCAACTTCAGCGGCAATCTGGTCTTCGGCGCCGACCGCCTGTTCCAGGCGCAGTCCCTCGTCTTCGCCGAGGGCGGCCCGTTGGCCGGCATCACCGTGCGGTACACCGTCGAGAGCGTTGTCTTCCTCACGCCCGAGGTCGGGGTGGTCCATGCCCGCCAGCGGACCGCGGAGTCCGACGGGCGGGCGGAGGGCGGCAAGGACCCGATGGAGGGGATCCTGACGATGACGCTGATGCGGGACGACGCGGGGGAGTGGCGCATTCGCATGGCCCAGAACACGCCGGTCGTCGCGGCGCCCTGATCCACAGCCCCCCGGCACCCCCTAGCCGACCGACCAGACGTAGGCGTCCGTCACCCCGTCGGGCCGCAGCGCGTGCCCCACGACGTCGCCGCGCGGGGTGAGGAGGACGCCCTCGCTCACCACGTGCCCGTCGGGGACGCCGAGGTCCGTCATCGTCCCGGCGCGCCACCGGAACGCGTGCTTCTTGCGGGGGTCGTCGTCGAGGCCGCTCCAGCCCGTGACGTCCCCCCGCCCGTTGACGGCGACCGCGGCGCTCTGCCCGCCGAGGCCGCCGACCGCGACGGGGCGGCCCCCGGACCAGAGCAGGGCGCGGATCCCGGTGGTCCCGGGGAGCACGCTGTGGCCGACGGCGTCCCCGCGCTCGTTCAGTGTGTGCCGTCCCTGGTGGAGCCAGGAGGTGAGGGTGCCGGGCAGGTCGGGCAGGGGGACGACCCTCCCCTTCCGCACCCGGTAGCGGACGCTTCCCTCGGGCCCGGGGACGTACGACATGGCGGTGACGTCGCCGCGCTCGTCGAGGGCGGCGGGGGTCGTCTCGACGGCGCCGTCGGGCGCGGGCAGGCGGGCGCTCCTCCCGTCGCGCCAGAGGAACGCGCGCGCGTCGCTTCCGCTGCCGTGGTGCCCGAGGACCTGGCCGCGGTCGTTGACGTCGACGGCGGCGTACGCGTCGGGCTCGTCGGCGGCCAGCCGCCGGGGCTCGCCGTCCTTCCACAGCACGACGCGGCGCGTGCCGCCGGCCGTGCTGTCGGAGCCCGCGACGAGGCCGCGCGCGTTGATCGCCGCGGGACGCACCTCGTGGCCGCCGGGCAGCGGGGGCAGGGTCCGCAGCCGCTCGCCGTCCCACAGGAATCCCCGCGGCGTCCCGTCGGGCGCCTCGCCGGTGCCGACCACGTGGCCGCGCTTGTTGACGTCGAGGACCGTCGTCATGGTCCCGTCGGGGCCGGTGAGCTTGGTGGCCCGTACGGGCGCCGTTCCCGCCGCGCCCTCGTCGGCCCGCGCCACGGGTGCCATGGCCCCCACCGCCAGTACGAGCACCACCGTCAGTGCCGGCGCTCTGCCTTCTCGCATACCGTCCGCCCCTCGGTTCCTCCGATGTGGGAGCAGAGTGGCACGGGTCATGAGGAAAGCGGCATACGACGATTGGCGGGGCATCCCACGGGGGCGGCAGGGGGCTGCCCGGAATGCGCCCTTAGACTGCGGGAGTCAGCACCGACCCCAGCCGGACCGACCCAGCGGTCGGTCAGCCAGTCACCGACGCGGGAGCACTCGTGGCCGATCTCCACTCGAAGCCCTCGTCCGAGCACAGCGCGGACGTCATCGTCGTCGGTGCGGGCCCCGCGGGCTCGACGACCGCTTACCATCTCGCGCGCAGCGGCCTGGACGTGCTGCTGCTGGAGAAGACCGCGTTCCCCCGCGAGAAGGTGTGCGGCGACGGGCTGACGCCGCGCGCGACCAAGCAGCTCGTCGCGATGGGCATCGACATCTCCGAGGAGGCGGGCTGGCTCCGCAACAAGGGGCTGCGCATCATCGGCGGCGGCCAGCGGCTCCAGCTCGACTGGCCCGAGCTGGCCAGCTACCCGGACTACGGCCTGGTCCGCAAGCGCGACGACTTCGACGAGCAGTTGGCGCGGCAGGCCGAGAAGGCGGGCGCGCGGCTGTACGAGCGGTGCAACGTGGGCGAGCCGCTGACCGACGACCGTACGGGCCGCATCACCGGCGTCCACGCCAAGCTCGGCGACGAGAAGAGGCCCGTCACCTTCCACGCGCCCGTCGTCGTCGCCGCGGACGGCAACTCCACGCGGCTGTCGCTCAAGATGGGCCTGCACCGCCGCGAGGACCGCCCGATGGGCGTCGCGGTGCGCACGTACTTCACCTCGCCCCGGCACGACGACGACTACCTGGAGTCCTGGCTGGAGCTGTGGGACCGCCGCGGGGCGCAGGACCGGCTCCTCCCCGGCTACGGCTGGATCTTCGGCATGGGCGACGGCACCTCCAACGTCGGCCTCGGCATCCTCAACTCCTCCTCGGCCTTTCGCGAGCTGGACTGGCGCGAGATCCTCAAGGCCTGGTGCGCCTCGATGCCCGAGGACTGGGGCTACACCCCGGAGAACATGCAGGGCCCCATCCGCGGCGCCGCGCTGCCCATGGCCTTCAACCGCCAGCCGCACTACACCCGGGGCCTGCTGCTCGTCGGCGACGCGGGCGGCCTGGTCAACCCGTTCAACGGCGAGGGCATCGCGTACGCCATGGAGTCCGGCTTCATCGCCGCCGACACCATCATCCAGGCCCACGCCCGCGCGACCCCCGCCCAGCGCGAACTCGCCCTGCGGCGCTACCCCAAGGTCCTCAAGGACACCTACGGCGGCTACTACACGATGGGCCGCGCCTTCGTGAAGCTGATCGGCAACCCGAAGGTCATGAAGCTCGCGACCGAGCGGGGCCTCTCGCACCCGATGCTGATGCGCTTCACGCTGAAGATGCTGGCCAACCTCACCGACCCGACGGGCGGCGACGCGATGGACCGGATCATCAACGGCATCGCGAAGGTCGCCCCCCGCGCCTGAGCCGCTGCCCCTTCCCCTCCCGGAGGGTCAGTGGTCCACCGTGACCACGATCTTCCCGATGTGCGCGTTGGACTCCATCAGGCGGTGCGCGTCCGGCATCCGGTCGAGGCCGTGGAGGACCTCGCCGATCACGGGGGCGAGCGTGCCGTCGCGCAGGCCCGTGTCGAGGAAGCGGTTGGCGCGGCGCAGCATCCCGGGGCTCGCGGCGAGGTGCTGGTTGGCGTAGCCGTGCACGGTCAGCGGCCAGTTCGGCGGCACCGTCGTGGGCTCTCCGGAGAGCCAGCCGTAGAGGACCACCGTGCCCGCGGTGACCGCCGCCGACGCCAGCTCCGTCAGGCCGGGACCGCCGACGGAGTCGAAGATCAGCTCGGCGCCCCCGCCGCCGGTCAGCTCCCGTACGGCGCCGGGCACGTCCTTGTCCTCCTCGGAGACGAGGACGTGCGCGGCGCCCGCGGCGAGCAGCGCCTCGCGCTTGGCGGCGGTGCGGGTGACGGCGACGGGGACGGCGCCGACGCGGGCCGCGGTCTGGAGCGCCGCGATCCCGACCCCGCTGGAGGCCGCGGTGATCACCACGTGGTCGCCGGCGCGCAGCCCGCCGGTCTCCAGCAGCCCGCCGTACGCCGTCGTGTACGCGAGCCACACGGCCGCGCCCGTCACCGCGTCGGTGGCGGAGGGGCGGCGCACGACGGCCCCCGCGGGCAGCACGACGCGGTCCGCGTAGACCCCCTGGGCGCTCATCTCGATGCCGGGCCCGGTCATCACCGGGTCGCCCGGGGCGAGTCCGGTGACGCCGGGGCCGGTCTCCTCGACGACGCCCGCCGCCTCGTAGCCGAGCCGGGAGCCGGGGAGGGCGGGCGGGTAGTAGTAGGCGCCCGCGCGGAAGAGGGCCTCGGCGCGGTTCAGGCCGATCGCGTCGATGCGGAGGCGGACCTCGCCGGGGCCCGTCGGGGCGAGCGGGACCTCCGCGGTGCGCAGCACCTCGGGCCCGCCGGTCTCGTCGAAGAGTACGGCTCGTGCGTTCGTCGTTGTCATACGAGGACCGTACGGAGTGGAGGTTGAGACGAACCATGCCTCAAGGTCTCCCTGTTTTGTCCTATCGTCTTTCCCCATGGACGTACTGAGCGATGCCATCGCCGTGATGCGGACCGGGGTCCCGCACTCCTCGCGCACCGTCAAGTCGGCGCCCTGGGGGATGCGGTTCGCCTCCTCGGACGGCGCGGGCTTCCACGTGGTGCTCCAGGGCTCGTGCTGGCTGCTGCCGCCGGACGAGGGGGAGCCCGTGCGGCTCGCGCCGGGGGACGTCGTCTTCCTGGCGCACGGGCGCGGGCACGGGCTCGCGGACGACCCCGCCACGCCCCTCGTCGACGTCGTGGAGAGCGGGGCCGGCGACGGCACCTGGGTGCTCAGCGAGGACGTGCCGGACGGGTCAGGGCCCACCACACTGATGCTCTGCGGCGCCTACCGGCTCAACCGGGCGCGGGCGCACCCGCTGCTCACCGGGCTCCCCGACGTCGTGCACCTCCCGGCGCGGATCGGCGCCCACGCCGAACTCCGCGCCGCCGTGGAGCTGCTGGGCGGCGAGCTGGAGAGCCCGGGACCCGGCTCGGACGCGGTGGTTCCGGCGCTCCTGGAGACGCTGCTGCTGTACATCCTGCGGGCCTGGCTGCGCGACCACGCGGAGCACGACGGTACGGGCTGGGCCGCGGCCCTTGCCGACCCCGCCGTCGCGCGGGCGCTCCAGGCGATCCACGCGGACCCGGCGCACCCGTGGACGGTGGAGGCGCTCGGCGCGCGTTCGGGGCTGTCGCGCGCGGCGTTCGCGCGCCGTTTCACGACGGTCGTCGGGCAGCCGCCGCTGGCGTACCTGACCTGGTGGCGCATGGCGCTCGCGGGGCGCCTGCTGGCGGCGGGCGACGCCCCGCTGCGGGTGATCGCCTCCCGCGCGGGCTACTCCTCGGAGTTCGCCTTCGCCAAGGCGTTCAAGCGGGAGTTCGGGGTCGCCCCCGGCGGCTACCGCAGGGAGCGCGGCCCGGCCGCCCGGGTGTGAGCCCGGCGCCGGGGCTTGTGCACGCGTTCACGGACGGCCGGGATACATCGGGCAAGTCCGGCCGAAGGCAGCGAAAAGGGCCCACCGCGCGGTGCGGTGGGCCCTTCGCGGCGCCGGAGCGGCGCGCGGTGAGACTCAGAGGACGCGGACGGCGCCCGTGGGCTGGTCGTAGCTCATGTTGGCCTCGACGACGCCCTTGGAGGGGTTCTGGGCGCCGATGAACTTGCCGTCGCCGATGTAGACGGCCACGTGGTACGCGCTGCCCGCGCTGCCCCAGTAGAGGATGTCGCCGGGCTGGACGTTGCTGAGCGAGACCGGGGTGCCGGTCGTGGACTGCGACTGCGAGACGCGCGGCAGGCTCACGCCGACGGTCTTGAACGCGGCCTGGGTCAGGCCCGAGCAGTCGTAGGCGGACGGGCCGGTGGCGCCGGAGACGTACGCCTTGCCGACCTGGCCCTTGAGGAAGTTGATGAGGGTGGCGGCGTTGCCGCTGCCCTTGGTCTGGCTCGGGGAGGACGAGGACGGGGACGGGGCCTCCGCGGACGCGTTCTGCAGCGAGCCGCGGTCGTCCGAACGGGAGGCGCGGGCCTTCTCGGCGGCCTTGGCCGCCTTGCGGGCCGCCTCGGCCTTCCGCTGGGCCTCGGCCTTCGCCTTGGCCTCCGCCTTCTCCTTGTTCTCCTTCGCCTGCTCCTTGGCCTTGGTGACCGCGGAGCCCTGGGCCTCCTGCAGCTCGTACGTCAGCGCCGACTGCTGGATCGAGTCGGCCGCCGCCGTGGCGGAGCTTTCCAGGTTGCCGGAGAGGGTCGGCATCTCCATGGTCTCGGTCGGGGCCTTGTTGTCGGCCGCGAACGAGGGGGACGCCGCCGCGGTGAGCGCGATGGTTCCCATGACGCCGCCCGTCACACCCGCACGCAGCGCCGTATTCATCTTGCTGTTGCGGGGCTTCCGGTGGCTGGGTATCTGAGCTTTCGGGGACATGAGGGCATGCCTAGCAGGCCTCGGAGGGTCGGCTCAACAATCGTGCGATGCGCCACAGTCGACGCGTACACGGCCAGTTGACCCTGGAGTAACCCCCTTCCGGGGTGCCCCACAGGCGTGATCATTGCCCAACTACGGGGCTGTGACCATGTACTTGTCCGCAATGCCGGAATTACTGTTACGGCGATATCACGGCGCCCCGGTCCGCGCAAAGGTGTCCGGGTGCGGCCGGGAACCGAGTGGCGCAGCTCACATTCACACTCTCAACTTGCCGCGCAAATCGGACGTTGAGTCCCAATCACCCATACGGGCAGGGGTGCCGCGGCGTTTGTGCCGCGCTTCACGACCCGGCGGCGCAGTGGTTGGCGCTTATCAGGAGAATCCGTCCAGCGCTAATTTGCCTCTGCAGGCGGATGCCTGGTACAGCGATCCGCTCACCAGGGCTTTGACCACCGCCCCTCTGTCACATCCGGTGATCATCCGTGGGCTTTGCGTATGAAGATCGACGCTCATCCGACGGGATGATTCACCGTCAGGTGGTGGAGATCACAAAGCAGTTGTCGCACCCCGTGTCGCAGATCACAGAGGGGCGGGCTTAAGATGCCTGCGAACAGGGCTTGTGAACTGCCTCACATAGGAGCGATCTTCGTGGGGCGGGCGGGAGCCCGGAGTCTGCCGGCAGTCAGCGTCGACGCCTGGAAGGAGAACGGGTGCGGTGAACGTCTACACACCAATCCTTGTACTGGGAGCCGTAGCGGCGGCGTTCGTGATCTTCTCCGTGGTCGCCGGATCGCTCGTCGGCCCCAAGCGCTACAACCGCGCCAAGCTAGAGGCGTACGAATGCGGCATCGAGCCCACGCCACAGCCCGAGGGCGGCGGGCGCTTCCCGGTGAAGTACTACCTGACGGCGATGCTCTTCATCATCTTCGACATCGAAATCGTCTTCCTCTACCCGTGGGCCGTGCATTTCGACTCGCTCGGGATGTTCGGTCTCGTCGAAATGCTGGTCTTCGTCGCCCTCATCGGTATCGCGTACGCCTACGACTGGCGGCGCGGCGGCCTGGAATGGGATTAGGGGCAGGAGAGGCAATGGGACTTGAAGAGAAGCTGCCGAGCGGTTTTCTGCTCTCCACCGTCGAGAAGATGGCGGGGCTCGCCCGAAAGTCGTCGATGTTCCCGGCGACCTTCGGGCTCGCCTGCTGCGCCATCGAGATGATGACGACGGGCGCCGGGCGGTACGACCTCGCGCGGTTCGGCATGGAGGTCTTCCGCGGCTCGCCGCGCCAGGCCGATCTGATGATCGTGGCCGGACGGGTCAGCCAGAAGATGGCGCCGGTGCTGCGCCAGGTCTACGACCAGATGCCCAACCCCAAGTGGGTGATCTCGATGGGCGTCTGCGCCTCGTCGGGCGGCATGTTCAACAACTACGCGATCGTCCAGGGAGTCGACCACGTGGTGCCGGTCGACATCTATCTCCCCGGCTGCCCGCCGCGCCCCGAGATGCTGATGGACGCGATTCTCAAGCTGCACGAGAAGGTCAAGGACACCAAGCTCGGCGTCAATCAGCAGGAGGCGGCCCGCGAGGCGGAGGAAGCGGCGAGGAAGGCCCTTCCGACGATCGAGATGAAGGGGCTCCTGCGGTGACGGAAGAGAACCTGAACGGCGACGGGGCCAACGGTTCCGTGCCCCCCTCCCGCAAGAGCGACGCGGGCGAGGTCATCGGTGTGCGCCGCGGCATGTTCGGCGCGAACAACGGCGGCGACACCTCCGGATACGGCGGCCTCGTCCGCACGGTCCGCCTCCCCGGCGCCTCCCAGCGCCCGTACGGGGGATGGTTCGACGAGGTCGCCGACGAATTGGAGGGCGCGCTGGAGGAGCAGGGCCTGCTCCCCGAGAACGCCATCGAGAAGACCGTCGTCGACCGGGGCGAGCTGACCTTCCACATCGCCCGCGAGCACCTGCTCCGCGTCGCCCGCACCCTCCGCGACGACCCGGCGCTCCGCTTCGAGCTGTGCACCGGGGTCAGCGGCGTCCACTTCCCCGGGGACAAGGGCCGCGAGCTGCACGCGGTCTACCACCTGCGCTCGATCACCCACACCCGGCTGATCCGGCTGGAGGTCAGCGCCCCCGACGCGGACCCGCACGTCCCGTCGCTCGTCGACGTCTACCCGACCAACGACTGGCACGAGCGCGAGACGTACGACTTCTTCGGCCTGATCTTCGACGGCCACCCGGCCCTCACGCGGATCATGATGCCGGACGACTGGCAGGGCTTCCCGCAGCGCAAGGACTACCCGCTCGGCGGCATCCCCGTCGAGTACAAGGGCGCCCAGATTCCCGCTCCGGACCAGCGGAGGTCGTACACCTGATGAGCACTTCCCACGCACCGGCGGGCATTCGGGAGACCACCGAAGGCACCGTCTACGACGTCACCGGCGGCGACTGGGACGAGATCGCCGCGCACATCGCCAAGAGCGACGACGAGCGGATCATCGTCAACATGGGTCCGCAGCACCCGTCCACCCACGGTGTGCTCCGGCTGATCCTGGAGATCGACGGCGAGACGGTCACCGAGGCCCGCTGCGGCATCGGCTATCTGCACACCGGCATCGAGAAGAACCTCGAATTCCGGACCTGGACGCAGGGCACGACCTTCGTCACGCGCATGGACTACCTGACGCCGTTCTTCAACGAGACGGCGTACTGCATGGCCGTGGAGAAGCTGCTCGGCATCGAGGACGACATCCCCGACCGGGCCAACGTCATCCGCGTCCTGCTCATGGAGCTGAACCGGATCTCCTCCCACCTCGTCGCCATCGCCACCGGCGGCATGGAGCTGGGCGCGACCACGGTCATGATCTTCGGCTTCCGCGACCGCGAACTCGTCCTGGACCTCTACGAGCTGATCACCGGCCTGCGGATGAACCACGCGTACATCCGCCCCGGCGGCCTCTCCCAGGACCTGCCCCCGGGCGCCGTCGACGCGCTGCGCGAGTTCGTCAAGAAGATGCGGAAGAACCTCCCGGAGTACGACGCGCTCTGCACCGGCAACCCGGTCTTCAAGGCCCGCCTGCAGGACATCGGCCACCTCGACCTCGCGGGCTGCATGGCCCTCGGCGCCACCGGCCCGATCCTCCGCTCCGCCGGGCTCCCGCACGACCTGCGCAAGTCCGACCCGTACTGCGGCTACGAGACGTACGACTTCGAGGTGCCGACCGTCGACACCTGCGACTCCTACGGGCGCTTCCTGCTGCGCCTGGAGGAGATGCGCGAGTCGCTGCGGATCATCGAGCAGTGCATCGACCGGCTGGAGCCCGGGCCCGTGATGGTCGGCGACAAGAAGATCGCCTGGCCCGCGCAGCTCGCCCTCGGCCCGGACGGCCTCGGCAACTCCCTGGACCACATCAAGAACATCATGGGCACCTCGATGGAGGCCCTGATCCACCACTTCAAGCTGGTGACCGAGGGCTTCCGGGTCCCGCCCGGCCAGGCCTACGCGGCGGTCGAGTCCGCCAAGGGCGAACTGGGCGTGCACGCCGTCAGCGACGGCGGCACCCGCCCGTACCGCGTGCACTTCCGCGACCCCTCCTTCACCAACCTCGAATCCATGGCGGCGATGTGCGAGGGCGGCCAGGTCGCCGACGTCATCGTCGCCGTCGCGTCCATCGACCCCGTGATGGGAGGCGTCGACCGGTGACAGACGTTCCACAGGGAGTACAGGGCTCTCCGGTGTCCCTGGGTGTCCCCGAGATGCCCGCGCCCGACTATCCCGCCGACGTACGCGCGCGGCTGGAGGCGGACGCGAAGGAGATCATCGGGCGCTATCCGGACAGCCGCAGCGCCCTCCTGCCGATGCTGCACCTCGTGCAGTCCGAGGAGGGTCACGTCACCCGCACGGGACAGCGGTTCTGCGCGGAGATGCTGGAGCTGACCACCGCCGAGGTCAACGCGGTCGCGACCTTCTACACGATGTACCGCCGCAAGCCCTCCGGGGACTACCAGGTCGGCGTCTGCACCAACACGCTGTGCGCCGTGATGGGCGGCGACGCCATCTTCGACTCCCTCAAGGAGCACCTGGGCGTCGGCAACAGCGAGACGACGGACGACGGCAAGGTCACCCTCGAACACATCGAGTGCAACGCGGCCTGCGACTTCGCGCCCGTCGTGATGGTCAACTGGGAGTTCTTCGACAACCAGACCCCCGAGTCCGCGCGGCAGCTCGTCGACGACCTGATCGCCGGGCGGGAGGTCGCGCCCACGCGCGGCGCCCCGCTGTGCACCTTCAAGGAGACCGCGCGCATCCTCGCGGGCTTCCCCGACGAGCGCGAGGGCGCGGTCGCCGCCAGCGGCGGCGCCGGGCCCGCCTCGCTCACCGGGCTCCGGCTCGCCAAGGGCGAGACCGAGGCCCCCAAGGTCGTCTCCCCGCGCGACGCCGAGGAGGAAGCATGATGACGGCGGACTCGCTCTCCCCGGAGAAGCTCCTCTCACCCGTCCTCTCCTCCTTCTGGGACGAGGCCGAACCCTGGTCGCTGGCCACCTACCGGCGGCACGAGGGCTACGAGGGCCTGCGCAAGGCCCTGGAGATGGACCCCGACGGCCTCATCGCGTACGTGAAGGACGCGGGGCTGCGCGGACGCGGCGGCGCCGGCTTCCCGACCGGGATGAAGTGGCAGTTCATCCCGCAGGGCGACGGCAAGCCGCACTATCTCGTCGTCAACGCCGACGAGTCCGAGCCGGGCACCTGCAAGGACATCCCCCTCCTCTTCGCGAATCCGCACTCCCTCATCGAGGGCATCGTCATCGCCTGTCACGCGATCAGGTCGGGCCACGCCTTCATCTATCTGCGCGGCGAGGTCGTGCCGGTGCTGCGGCGGCTGCACGAGGCCGTCCGCGAGGCCTACGAAGCCGGGTACCTCGGCAAGGACGCCCTCGGGCCCGGCAAGGACCTGGAGCTGACGGTCCACGCGGGCGCCGGCGCGTACATCTGCGGCGAGGAGACCGCGCTGCTCGACTCGCTCGAAGGCCGCCGCGGCCAGCCCCGGCTGCGTCCCCCCTTCCCCGCCGTCGCGGGCCTGTACGCCTGCCCCACTGTCGTGAACAACGTGGAGTCCATCGCCTCGGTTCCCGCCCTCATCAACAAGGGCAAGGAGTGGTTCCGTTCGATGGGCAGCGAGAAGTCCCCGGGCTTCACGCTGTACTCCCTCAGCGGCCACGTCGCCAGCCCCGGGCAGTACGAGGCGCCGCTCGGCATCACGCTGCGCCAGCTCCTCGACATGAGCGGCGGCATGCGCCCCGGGCACCGGCTGAAGTTCTGGACGCCCGGCGGCTCCTCGACGCCGATGCTGACCGACGAGCACCTCGACGTCCCCCTCGACTACGAGGGCGTCGGCGGCGCGGGCTCCATGCTGGGCACCAAGGCGCTCCAGTGCTTCGACGAGACGACCTGCGTCGTACGGGCGGTCACCCGCTGGACCGAGTTCTACGCGCACGAGTCCTGCGGCAAGTGCACGCCCTGCCGCGAGGGGACGTACTGGCTCGTCCAGCTCATGCGGGACATCGAGGCGGGCAAGGCCGGGGCCGCCGACCTGGAGAAGATCGAGGACATCGCCGACAACATCAACGGCAAGTCCTTCTGCGCTCTCGGCGACGGTGCCGCGGCGCCGATCTTCTCCTCGCTGAAGTTCTTCCGCGAGGAGTACGAGCAGCACCTTGCGGGACGGGGCTGCCCCTTTGATCCGGCGGCATCCACTGCTTGGGCCGACGGCCCCGTGCGCTCTTCCCACACGGGGGTGACCGCTTGATGCCGCCCAGCCGTCCTGCCCCGGGCTCGCCGTTCGCGGCTGCCGCGTCGCTGTGGTTGATCGCGCAGTTCCCCGCGCCCCTAGGTATCAACTCGTCACCGGAGGTGAATGAATGACGGTCACCACTCCCGCCTCTCCCTCCGGAGGAGGGGAGGCCCAGGTGCCGCCCGAGGATCTCGTGTCGCTCTCGATCGACGGCGCGGAGATCTCCGTACCCAAGGGCACCCTCGTGATCCGCGCGGCGGAGATGCTGGGGATCGAGATCCCCCGCTTCTGCGACCACCCGCTGCTGGACCCCGCGGGCGCCTGCCGCCAGTGCATCGTCGAGGTCGAGGGCCAGCGCAAGCCGATGGCGTCGTGCACGATCCAGTGCACCGACGGCATGGTCGTCAAGACGCACCTCACCTCCGACGCCGCCGAGAAGGCGCAGCGCGGCGTGATGGAGCTGCTGCTCATCAACCACCCGCTGGACTGCCCCGTCTGCGACAAGGGCGGCGAGTGCCCCCTGCAGAACCAGGCCATGTCCACCGGGCAGGCCGACTCCCGTTTCGAGGGCAGGAAGCGGACGTTCGAGAAGCCCGTGCCGATCTCGAAGCAGGTGCTGCTCGACCGCGAGCGCTGCGTGCTGTGCGCGCGCTGCACCCGCTTCTCCAACCAGATCGCGGGCGACCCCATGATCGAGCTGCTGGAGCGCGGCGCGCTCCAACAGGTCGGCACGGGGGAGGGCGACCCCTACGAGTCGTACTTCTCGGGGAACGTCATCCAGATCTGCCCCGTCGGCGCGCTGACCTCGGCGGCCTACCGCTTCCGCTCGCGCCCGTTCGACCTGGTCTCCTCGCCGTCCGTGTGCGAGCACTGCTCCGGCGGCTGCGCGACCCGCACCGACCACCGGCGCGGCAAGGTCATGCGCCGCCTCGCGGCCGACGACCCCGAGGTCAACGAGGAGTGGATCTGCGACAAGGGCCGCTTCGGGTTCCGCTACGCGCAGCGCCCCGACCGCATCGGCCACCCGCTGGTGCGCGGCGGGGACGGCGTGCTGGCCCCGGCGAGCTGGCCCGAGGCGCTCGCGGCGGCGGCCGAGGGGCTGTCGGCCGCACGCGGGCGTACGGGCGTGCTGGCGGGCGGCAGGCTGACCGTCGAGGACGCCTACGCGTACGGGAAGTTCGCCCGCGTCGCCCTCCGGACCAACGATGTCGACTTCCGCGCCCGCGTCCACTCCGCCGAGGAGGCCGACTTCCTCGCGGCGCACGTCGCCGGACGGGGCCGGGACCTCGGCGGCGAGGGCCTGACGTACAGCGCGCTGGAGGCCGCGCCCGCCGTGCTCCTCGCGGGACTTGAGGCCGAGGAGGAGGCGCCCGGCGTCTTCCTCCGGCTGCGCAAGGCCTGGCGCAAGCACGGGCAGCGCACCTTCGCGCTCGCCACCCACGCGAGCCGCGGCCTGGAGAAGGCGGGCGGCACGCTGCTGGCGGCGGCGCCGGGCACCGAGACCGAGTGGCTGGACGCGCTCGCGGGCGGCGTCGGCCTGGAGGGCGCGGGGACCGACGCGGCCGAGGCGCTGCGGGCCGAGGGCGCCGTGATCGCCGTCGGCGAGCGGCTGGCGGCCGTACCGGGCGCGCTCACGGCGGCCGTACGGGCCGCGACCGCGACCGGCGCCACGCTCGTGTGGATCCCGCGCCGCGCGGGCGAGCGCGGCGCGATCGAGGCCGGGGCCTTCCCGGCGCTGCTGCCCGGGGCGCGTCCGGCGACCGACCCGCGCGCCCGCGAGGAGGTGGCGCGCGCCTGGGGCGTGGCCGAACTCCCCACGGCGTACGGGCGGGACACCGGCCAGATCGTCGAGGCCGCGGCCTCCGGCGAGCTGGCCGCTCTCGTGGTCGGCGGCGTCGGCGTCGAGGACCTGCCGGACCCGGCGCGGGCCGTGGCGGCGCTGGAGGCCGTCGACTTCGTCGTCAGCCTCGAACAGCGGCCGACCGAGGTCACGGAGCACGCCGATGTGATCCTCCCCGTCGCGGCGGTGGCCGAGAAGGCGGGCACCTTCCTCAACTGGGAGGGCAGGGCGCGGATGTTCGAGGCCGCGCTCACCTCGGACCTGATGCGGCAGCGGCACGTCCAGCCCGATCTCCGGGTGCTGAACATGCTGGCCGACGCGATGGACGTCCACCTGGGCCTGCCCGATGTCCGTACGGTGCGCGGCGAGCTGGACCGGCTCGGGCCCTGGGAGGGGCAGCGGGCCACCGGGCCGCAGGCCGCGGCGCGTCCGCTGCCGCAGCCCGCGGCCGGCGAGGCCGTCCTCGCCGGGCACCGGCTGCTGCTGGACCAGGGCCGGATGCAGGAGGGCGACGAGGCGCTGGCCGGGACCCGGCACGCGGCCCTCGCGCGGCTCTCCGCCGCCACGGCGGCCGAGACGGGCGTGAAGGACGGCGACGTGCTGGAGGTCTCCGGTCCTTCCGGCTCCGTCCGCTTCCCGCTGGCCGTCACGGAGATGCCGGACCGGGTGGTCTGGCTCCCGCTGAACTCCGCGGGCCGCGGTGTCGCCGCCGACACCGGCGCGCGCCCCGGCGACCTGGTCCGGATCGCCCCGGCGACCGAGGCGGCCCCGGCGACCCACGAGGAGGTGGGCGCATGAACGCGCTCGCTCAGCACCTGGCCGCCGAAGACCTCTCGATGTTCGGCCGCGACCCCTTCTGGCTGGTCGCGCTCAAGGCGGTCTTCATCTTCGCGTTCCTGATGGTGACGGTGCTCATCTGCATCGTCTTCGAGCGCAAGATCGTCGGCTGGATGCAGCTCCGCATCGGCCCCAACAGGCACGGTCCCTGGGGCATGCTCCAGTCGCTCGCCGACGGCATCAAGCTGATGCTGAAGGAAGACATCATCGTCAAGGGCTCGGACAAGGCGGTCTACATCCTGGCGCCGATCATCGGTGCCGTCCCCGCCTTCATGGCCTTCGCGGTCATCCCGTTCGGCCCGCCCGGCAACGAGATCTCGATCTTCGGCCAGCGCACCCCGATGCAGCTCACCGACCTTCCGGTGGGGATGCTCTTCATCCTCGCCACCGCCTCCATCGCCTCGTACGGCGTGGTGCTCGGCGGCTGGTCGTCCGGCTCGACCTATCCGCTGCTCGGCGGCGTCCGCGCCACGGCCCAGATCATCTCGTACGAGATCGCGATGGGCCTCAGCTTCGCCGCCGTCTTCCTCTACTCGGGCTCGATGTCGACCAGCTCGATCGTGGGGGAGCAGGCCGACGGCTGGTTCGCGTATCTGCTGCCGGTCTCCTTCCTCATCTACCTGGTGTCGATGGTCGGCGAGGCGCACCGCGCCCCGTTCGACATGCCGGAGTCCGAGGGCGACCTGGTCGCGGGCTTCCAGACCGAGTACAGCTCGATCAAGTTCGCGATGTTCATGCTCACCGAGTATGTGCACGTGGTCACCGTCTCGGCGATCGCGGTCACCCTCTTCCTCGGCGGCTGGCGCGCGCCCGCGCCGATCTCCACCTGGTGGGAGGGCGCGAACCACGGCTGGTGGCCGATGATCTGGTTCGTCGCCAAGCTGCTCGTGATGGTCTTCCTCTTCATCTGGATCCGCGGCACGCTCCCGCGCGTCCGCTACGACCAGTTCATGAAGCTGGGCTGGAAGGTCCTCATCCCGGTCGCGCTGGTCTGGCTGATGCTCGTCGCCACCGTCCGCGCCATGCGCAACGAGGGCTACGACTACAGCGAGGTCGTCTACTGGGTCGCGGGGACGGCGCTCTTCCTGCTGCTCCTCACCTTCCTGGTCGACTTCGTCCGCGGCGGCGGCAAGGAGGACGGCGACGGGGCCGAACCGGCCCCGCACGAAAAGCCGTTCGACCCGATGGCGGGCGGCTATCCCGTACCGCCGCTGCCGGGACAGACGCTGCCGCCCGTACCGAGGCGCCCCTCGCGCGCCGACCGCGACCGCGAACGGGTCCCGGCGGGATCCAGCGAGGGAACTACCGGAGAAAGGGGGCCCGACGGTGCCTGAGAACCCCGTGGCCGGCTTCGGCGTGACCTTCAAGGGCATGTTCAAGAAGCGGCTGACCGAGCAGTACCCCGAGGTGAAGAAGCCGACGGCGCCCCGCTTCCACGGCCGCCACCAGCTCAACCGGCACCCGGACGGGCTGGAGAAGTGCGTCGGCTGCGAGCTGTGCGCCTGGGCGTGCCCCGCGGACGCGATCTACGTCGAGGGCGCGGACAACACCGAGGAGGAGCGCTACTCCCCGGGCGAGCGCTACGGCCGCGTCTACCAGATCAACTATCTGCGCTGCATCCTGTGCGGCCTGTGCGTCGAGGCGTGCCCGACCCGGGCGCTGACCATGACGAACGAGTACGAACTGGCCGACTCCTCCCGCGAGTCCCTCATCTACACCAAGGAGGAGCTGCTCGCGGGCCTGGAGGAGGGCATGGTCGAGTCGCCGCACGCGATCTTCCCCGGGATGACGGAGAAGGACTACTACCAGGGCCTGGTCACGGAGGCCGCGCCGGGCACGGTGCGCCAGACGCCGACCGACACGGGCGTCCCGCAGGAGTCGGCGGACACCTTCGGCCCCGAGGAGCCCGCGGCGTCCGCCGCCACCGCGCACGGCGGGGAGGGGAAGCGATGACCGGGGCGACGACCGCTCTCGCGGCGACCTCGACCTCCACCGGCGAGGCCCTCCAGTTCTGGGTGCTCGGCACCGTCGCGGTGCTCGGCGGGCTCGGCACCGTGCTGATGCGGCGGGCCGTGCACGCGGCGCTCTGCCTCGCGGGCACCATGATCATCCTGGCGCTGTTCTACCTCGCGAACGGCGCGTACTTCCTCGGCATCGTGCAGATCGTCGTCTACACCGGCGCCGTCATGATGCTCTTCCTCTTCGTGCTGATGCTCGTCGGCGTGAGCGCCGCCGACTCGCTCAAGGAGACGCTCAAGGGCCAGCGCTGGATGGCCGCCGGCTGCGGGCTCGGGCTCGGCATCCTGCTGATCGCGGGCATCGGCCAGGCGTCCATCGGCAGCTTCAACGGTCTGGCGGCGGCCAACGCGGACGGCAACGTTCCGGCGCTGGCGTCCCTGCTGTTCACCAAGTACGTGGTGGCGTTCGAGGTCGTCGGCGCGCTGCTGACCGTCGCTGCCGTCGGCGCCACGCTGCTCACGCACCGCGAGCGCATCGAGAAGACCAAGACGCAGCGCGAGCAGGCCGAGGAGCGGGTGCGGAGCGGCAAGCAGCTCCCGCCGCTGCCCGCGCCCGGCGTCTACGCCCGGCACAACGCGGTCGACCGGCCGGGCCTGCTGCCCGACGGCACCCCAGCGGACATCAGCGTCAGCGCCACCCTCCGGGGCCGCGGCCAGATCCGCGAGGTCTCCGCCGAGCAGCTCGCCTCGGTCGCGGCGGTGGAGAAGCGCACGGCCGAGTACCACGGCCAGAAGCCGCCGCTGCCCCGCGCCTCCGCCGAGTCCGAGGAACCGGAAGAGCAGGAGGCCACCAAGTGAACCCCGTCAACTACGTCTATCTGGCCGCCCTGCTGTTCACCATCGGCGCCGCCGGAGTGCTCATCCGGCGCAACGCCATCGTGGTGTTCATGTGCATCGAGCTGATGCTCAACGCGGCCAACCTGACGCTGGTCGCCTTCTCCCGCATGCACGGCAACCTCGACGGCCAGATCATGGCGTTCTTCGTCATGGTCGTCGCCGCCGCCGAGGTCGTGGTCGGGCTGGCGATCATCGTGATGCTGTACCGCTCCCGTCACTCGGCCTCGGTCGACGACGCCAATCTGATGAAGCTGTAAGGGGTCTCACCAGTGGATTCACTGATCGGACTGCTCGTCGGCGCGCCACTGCTCGGCGCCGCGGTGCTGCTGTGCGGCGGGCGGAAACTGGACCGTACGGGCCACTGGCTCGGGACGCTGCTCGCGGCGGCCTCGTTCGTCTTCGGCGCCGTCCTCTTCTTCGACATGCTCGGCAAGGACGGCGAGCACCGCGCCCTGCACCAGCACCTCTTCTCGTGGGTGCCGGTGGAGGGCTTCCAGGCCGATGTGGCCTTCCAGCTCGACCAGTTGTCGATGACGTTCGTGCTGCTGATCACCGGCGTGGGAACGCTCATCCACGTCTACTCGATCGGGTACATGGAGCACGACGAGCGGCGCCGCCGCTTCTTCGGCTATCTGAACCTCTTCCTCGCGGCGATGCTCCTGCTCGTCCTCGCCGACAACTACCTCCTGCTGTACGTCGGCTGGGAGGGCGTCGGCCTCGCCTCGTACCTGCTGATCGGCTTCTGGCAGCACAAGCCGAGCGCCGCCGCGGCGGCGAAGAAGGCGTTCCTGGTCAACCGCGTGGGTGACGCGGGGCTCGCCATCGCGATCTTCCTGATGTTCACGACGTTCGGCTCGTTCGCCTTCGCGCCCGTGCTCTCCTCCGCCACCGAGGCGAGCGAGGGCAAGCTGACCGCGATCGGGCTGATGCTGCTGCTCGCCGCGTGCGGCAAGTCGGCGCAGGTGCCGCTCCAGTCCTGGCTCGGGGACGCGATGGAGGGCCCGACCCCGGTCTCCGCGCTGATCCACGCCGCGACGATGGTGACCGCGGGCGTCTACCTCATCACCCGCTCCGGCGCGATCTTCAACGCGGCGCCCGACGCGCAGACCGTCGTGGTCGTCGTCGGCGCGGTCACGCTGCTCTTCGGTGCGATCGTCGGTTGCGCCAAGGACGACATCAAGAAGGCTCTCGCGGGCTCGACGATGTCGCAGATCGGCTACATGATCCTGGCCGCCGGACTCGGCCCGATCGGCTACGCGTTCGCCATCATGCACCTCGTCACGCACGGCTTCTTCAAGGCCGGGCTCTTCCTCGGCGCCGGTTCCGTGATGCACGGGATGAACGACGAGGTCGACATGCGCAAGTACGGCGGCCTGCGGAAGTACATGCCGGTCACCTTCGTGACGTTCGGCCTCGGCTATCTCGCGATCATCGGCTTCCCGGGCCTGTCCGGCTTCTTCTCCAAGGACCAGATCATCGAGGCCGCCTTCGCCAAGGGCGGCACCCAGGGCTGGATCCTGGGCGCGGTCACCCTGCTGGGCGCCGCGATCACCGCGTACTACATGACGCGCGTGATGGTGATGACGTTCTTCGGCGAGAAGCGCTGGCAGCCCGACGCGGACGGCAACGAGCCGCACCCGCACGAGTCCCCGAAGTCCATGACGATCCCCATGGTCGTCCTCGCCTTCGGCTCGGTCTTCGCGGGCGGGATCTTCAAGCTGAACGACTCCTTCGTCCACTGGCTGGAGCCGGTCACCCAGCAGTCGCACGGCGACTCGCCCGTCTCCGCCATGACGGTCACCGCCTCGACGGTCGTCGCGCTGCTCATCGGCGTCGGCGCCGCCTGGGCGCAGTACGGCCGCCGCCCGGTGCCGTCGGTGGCGCCGCGCGGCTCGCTGCTCACCCGCGCGGCCCGCCGGGACCTGCTCCAGGACGACTTCAACCACGCCGCCTTCGTCACCGGAGGCTCGTACCTCACCCGCAGCATGGTCTACCTCGACCACAAGGTGGTCGACGGGATGGTCAACGGGACGGCCGCCACGTTCGGCGGCCTCTCCGGGCGGCTGCGGCGGCTCCAGAACGGTTTCGCCCGCTCGTACGCGGTCTCGATGTTCGGCGGCGCGGCGGTGCTGGTCGCCGCCACCCTGCTGATGAGGGCGGTCTGATCTCTATGTCCTTTCCCCTTCTGACGGCCACAGCGGTGGTGCCCGCCGTCGGCGCGATCGCCACGGCGGCCGTACCGGCGGCGAAGCGGACGGCGGCCAAGTGGCTGGCGTTCCTCTTCTCGCTGGCCACCCTCGTGTTCGCCGCCGTCGTGCTGGTCCGCTTCGACCCGGACGGCGCCCGCTACCAGCTCACCGAATCCCGCGCCTGGATCGCGGACTTCGGGGTGCGGTACGAGCTGGGCGTCGACGGCATCGGTGCGGTGATGATCGCGCTGACCGCGCTGCTGATCCCGTTCGTGATCGGGGCGGGGTGGAACGACGCCGACCCGGTGGAAGGCGAGAAGTCCACGTCCCGCTGGCGCCCGACCCAGGGCTTCTTCGCGCTGATCCTCGCCGTCGAGGCGATGGTGATCATCTCGTTCGCCGCCACCGACGTCTTCCTCTTCTACATCTTCTTCGAGGCCATGCTCATCCCGATGTACTTCCTCATCGGGGGCTTCGGGGACCGCGCCCACGCGGCCGGGGAGGCGGAGGGCGCCAAGCAGCGCTCGTACGCCGCGGTGAAGTTCCTGCTCTACAACCTCGCCGGCGGACTGATCATGCTGGCCGCGGTGGTCGGGCTCTACGCGGTCACCGCCGACCAGATGGGCGACGGCACCTTCTCGCTCCAGCAGATCGCCGAGGCCCGCGCGAGCGGCCAGCTCGACATGGCGACCAACACCGAGCGGCTGCTCTTCCTCGGCTTCTTCTTCGCGTTCGCCGTCAAGGCGCCGCTGTGGCCGCTGCACACCTGGCTGCCCAACGCGATGGGCGAGGCGACGGCGCCGATCGCGGTGCTCATCACGGCGGTCGTCGACAAGGTCGGCACCTTCGCGATGCTCCGCTTCTGCCTCGGGCTCTTCCCCGGCGCGAGCGAGTGGGCGACGCCGGTGATCGTGGTGCTGGCGCTGGTCTCGATCATCTACGGCGCGCTGCTGGCCGTCGGCCAGCGCGACATCAAGCGGCTCGTGGCCTACGCCTCGATCTCGCACTTCGGCTTCATCATCCTCGGCGTCTTCGCGATGACCAGCCAGGGCCAGGGCGGCGCCACGCTGTACATGGTCTTCCACGGCATCTCGACCGCGGCGCTGATGCTCGTCGCCGGATTCCTGATCTCGCGGCGCGGCTCGCGGCTCATCGCGGACTACGGCGGAGTGCAGAAGGTCGCCCCGGTGCTCGCGGGCACGTTCCTGGTCGGCGGCCTGGCGACGCTCTCGCTGCCCGGACTCGCCCCGTTCATCAGCGAGTTCCTGGTCCTGGTCGGCACGTTCAGCCGCTACCCGGCCGCCGGGATCGTGGCCACCTCGGGCATCATCCTCGCCGCGCTCTACGTCCTGCTGCTGTACCAGCGGACGATGACGGGCCCGGTCGAGAAGCCCGAGATCGCCAAGCTGCCGGACCTGCGGGTGCGCGAACTCGCGGTCGTCGCGCCGCTGATCGCGCTGCTGATCTTCCTCGGCGTCTTCCCGAAGCCGCTCACCGAGATCGTGAACCCGGCGGTCGAGCACACGCTCTCGGACGTCCGCAAGGACACCGACGTGAAGGAGCCGAAGCCGCAGCACCCCGTCGCCGAGCACAAGAAGGCATGGTTCGACTACAAGCCCGCGGCGCCCGCGGGACACGGCGGAGGTGACCACGAGTGAGCGTGGCAGAGACGGTGGGCAGCGCGCACGGGCTGTGGTCGCTCGCCGCGGGCGACGACAAGCTCCAGGCCCCCAGCATCGAGTACAGCCAGCTCTCGCCCACGCTGATCGTGCTGGGCGTCGCGGCGGTGAGCATCGTCGTCGAGGCGTTCCTGCCGCGCACGTCGCGGTACGTGACGCAGGTGTTCCTCTCCCTGCTGGGCCTGGCCGCCGCGTTCGCGGCCGTCATCGGCCTGGCCGCGAGCGGCTCGGGCACCACCAAGGCGCAGATCGCGGGCATGGGCGCCATCGCCGTGGACGGCCCGGCGCTCTTCCTCCAGGGCACCATCCTGCTGGTGGGCATCGTGTCGGTGTTCGTCTTCGCCGAGCGCCGGCTCGAACCGGCCGCGCACGGCTCCCGGGTGGACTCCTTCGCCGCCCAGCCCGCGTCCGTACCGGGCGGTGAGGGCGAGCGCGAGGCGACGAAGGCCGGGTGGACGACGACCGAGGTCTTCCCTCTGCTGCTGTTCGCGGTCGGCGGCATGCTGATCTTCCCGGCGGCCAACGACCTGCTGACCCTCTTCATCGCGCTGGAGGTCTTCTCCCTCCCGCTCTACCTGCTGTGCGCGCTGGCCCGCCGCAGGCGGCTGCTCTCGCAGGAGGCGGCGGTCAAGTACTTCCTGCTGGGCGCCTTCTCCTCGGCGTTCCTGCTCTTCGGCACCGCGCTGCTCTACGGCTACGCGGGCACCGTCAACTACTCGGGCATCGCCCGCGTGATCTCCCACGCGGACACGACGACCGACCCGGTGCTCGCCGACACCATGGGCAACGACGCGCTGCTGCTCATCGGCGGCGCGATGGTGATCATGGGCCTGCTCTTCAAGGTCGGCGCCGTCCCCTTCCACATGTGGACCCCGGACGTCTACCAGGGAGCGCCGACCCCGGTCACCGGCTTCATGGCGGCGGCCACCAAGGTCGCGGCCTTCGGCGCGCTGCTGCGGCTGCTCTACGTGGTCCTGCCGGGCCTGCGCTGGGACTGGCGGCCGGTGATGTGGGGCATCGCGATCCTCACGATGCTGGCGGGCGCGGTCGTCGCGATCACCCAGACCGACATCAAGCGGCTCCTCGCCTACTCCTCGATCGCCCACGCGGGCTTCCTCCTCGCGGGCGTCATCGCCACCTCGGAGGACGGCGTCTCGTCCGTCCTCTTCTACCTGGGCGCCTACTCGTTCGTGACGCTCGGCGCGTTCGCCGTCGTCACGCTCGTACGGGACGCGGGCGGCGAGGCCACGCACCTGTCGAAGTGGGCGGGTCTTGGGCGGCGTTCGCCGCTGCTGGCGGCGGTCTTCGCGGTCTTCCTGCTGGCCTTCGCGGGGATTCCGCTGACGTCCGGCTTCGCCGGGAAGTTCGCGGTGTTCAAGGCGGCGGCCGAGGGCGGCGCGGGCGCGCTGGTCGTGGTCGGCGTGATCGCCTCGGCCATCGCGGCGTTCTTCTATCTGCGGGTCATCGTCCTGATGTTCTTCAGCGAGCCCCAGCCGGACGGCCCGAGCGTCGCGGTGCCCAGCGTGCTGACGACCTCGGCCATCGCGATCGGCGTCGCGGTGACGCTGGTGCTGGGTGTCGCGCCCCAGTACTTCCTGGACCTGGCGGGACACGCGGGCGTCTTCGTGCGCTAGCCGTTCCGCGAGTCCGTTCCGGGAGTCGTTCCGGGATCTTCGGGCACCCCCTCCCCGCGCCGGGGAGGGGGTGCCCCTTTCGTGCGACAGGGTTGCGGGACGTTGCGGACGGTGGTGTCCTGTGTGGTCTCGGTGACCGGCCAGGGGAGGCCGGTCCGGGGGAGGCGGCACGATGGACGGCCAGTCCACGGAAGAGGGCCCGTTGCGGCTCACGCACGAGGCCGCGGTCGAAGCCGTACGCAGGCTGACGGACCCCGCACTCGACACGGGCCCAGGGCCGCGCCCGCTCGTGCTGATCGAGGCGGGGCGGGGGTACGGGAAGACCTCGTTCCTGGACCGGCTGGCGCGGGAGGCGGGCGAGTTCCTGCCGTACGGGCGGATGGACTTCGCGTCCGTACGGTCCCCGGACTTCGCGGCCGTCCTCTCCGACCTCGCGGGACAGCTCGCCCGGCACCGCCCCCGGTACGGGAAGTTACGTTTCCCCCGGCTGCTCACCGGCCAGTTCGTCGCCGGGTGGACGAATCTCGACCCCGCCCGCTTCGACCGACTGGGCCGCACCATCCGCGAGCAGCTCCGCCACGACCGCACCTCGCCCGCCCTGCTCGACGGCCAGGAACAGCCGTCGCCCGAGGCGTCGGGCCCCGACCTGACGATCGGCCTGGCGGCGCCGACGGTCACCATCCCCCTCTCGTCCCTGGCGGCGATGGGCCGCAGGGCGCGGCCCATCGGCCGGGGCGTGCGCTGGTACGGCGACCAGGACAAGGGCCTGCGGCAGCGCCCCGAGGACGTGCTGGCCGACCACTACCGCAAGGCGCGGGCGCTCAGGACGGGCGACGCGCAGGAGCGGAACCGGGCGCGGGACGAGGTCAACGCGCTGCTGTGCGCGGCCTTCCTCGCCGACCTGCGGCACACGCCCGGGCGGGTGCGCCGCCGGCTGCGCACCCCGCTGCTGCTGCTCGACAACGTGCACAGCCCCGTCGGCCGCGTCTTCCTGCGCGAACTGCTCGACGCGCGCCACCAGATGGTCCGCCAGCGGAGCAGCGTGCCGCTGACCCTCGTCCTCACCTGCGAGAGCAACTCCCTTCCCGAGCTGGACCGGGAGCGCTTCGGCCCGCTCTCCGGCCTCCTGGCCCCGCGCCCGGCACGCGGCCGGGGGAGGGCGGGCCGCGGGCGTACGGGCGGCGCGCGGGCGTCCGTTTCCCCGTGGGGCGTCGAGGGGGTGCCGCCCGTGCTGCGCAACCGGCCGCCGGAGCTGACCCGCGAGGAGATCGACGCGCTGCACCGGGGCGAGGACGGGCGGGGCGACTGGCGGCTGGCGCGGCTCATCCACGCGTTCAGCGGCGGGCACCCGGAGACCGGGCGGCTGCTGTGCGGGATGGCGTCGGCCCGCCCCGGCGGCTGGCCCAGCGTGGCCGAGCTGCTGCGCGACCGGGTGCCCGAGCCGCCCAGCGGGAGACCCGACACGGTGGCCGAACGGGTGCTCCTGGAGCGGCTGCTGCCGTTCGAGCGCGAAGTGCTGGACCGGGCCGTCGAGGCGCTCGCGCCGCTCGCCGCCGCCCGTACGCGGGACGAGCGCCACTGGGTGACGGGGCGCGCCGAGTTCGTCCAGGCCGAGTGGCGGGACACGGTGCGGGCCGCCGCCGCGTGGGACTTCGAGGGCGACGCGGGGCTGCGCGTCCTGCGGCAGCTCCTGCTGGGCACCCTGGCGTCGCGGCCCTCGGACGACGCCGCGGGCTGGGACGCGGTGCACGGCGAACTGGCCCACCGCGGGCGGCTGCACGACGACCAGGCCGGCGCCCTCCACCACGAGCTGGCCGTGGACCGCCTCGGCCCGGTGGCGCGGGAGCTGGCGGCGGAGCTGGGGCGGCGGGGCGCGCGGGCGTGGCTGGAGACGGTGGACGTCGTGACGGAGGCGCCCTGCGGCCGCCGGGCGCGCCGCCGGATGCAGCCCTACGAGCGCTACGTGGACCTGCTGCGGGTGCTGGACGAGGAGGAGTGGTGGACACGGGGCGAGGACTCGCCCGCCGCGCACACCGCGAAGCTGGTCGCGGCGCGGCGCGTGGTGAGCGACCCCCTGACCGGGATGGACCGCAGATACCTCTACGAGCAGATGGCGGGCGCGCTCACCGCGCTCGCGGAGGTCTCGCGGGACGGGATGGTGGCGCTGAACGAGGCGGCCGACCGCTGCCGGAGCGAGGCCGAGCTGTGGGCGGCGCCATGACCGGCACGACCGGAGGGCCGGGGGCGGTGACGGCGCGTGGCTGAGCTACGGGCGCTGCGCGGACCGCGGGACCCGCGCGGGCTGTGGGAGCGGCGCGGGAGGCGGCGCGCGGCGCGCCGCGCCTGGCTGCCGCCGCGCCGCTGGACCTGGGTCCTGGGCGGGGTGCTGACGCTGGCGCTGATCGCCGGGGGCGCCCTGGCGGCGGTGACGCTGCCGCCCCGCTGGGCGTGCGGCAGCCTGTGGGACTCCATGGTCGAGCGGGACGGCGAGTGCGTGGGCGTCACCGACGGCGCGTACCGCTTCGGCTTCGGGGAGGAGGCGGGGAACACGGCGCCCGGCGACGAGACGGGCCGGAAGCAGGCGGCCAGGACGGCCGCCTCGTTCCGGACGGTCCAGGAGCGGATCGAGCGGGAGAACGACCGGGTCGCGGACTCCGGCAAGGACGCGGTCACCGTCGCGCTGCTGACGACCCTCACCCTGGACGGGACCAGCCCGCTCACCCCGCAGCGGCTGCTGCGGTCCGTCGAGGGGGCGTACGTCGCGCAGATGCGGGCCAACCACGGGAAGGCGCTGGGCGATCCGGCGCCGCAGATCCGGCTGGTGCTGGCCAACGCGGGCAGCAGGCAGCAGCTCTGGGAGGAGCCCGTCCGGACGCTGGCCGGGATGCGGGACGACGCGGCGCCGCTGGTGGCCGTCACCGGGTTCGCCATCAGCACCAGCGCGACGCGGGACGCGGCGCGGGAGCTGTCGGAGCGGGGGATCCCGATGGTGTCGTCGGTGGCCAGCGCCGACGGGCTCAACAGCCGGAAGATCCCCGGCCTGATCCGGGTGACGCCCGCGAACACCGACTTCGCCGCCGCGCTGCGGGCCTACGCCGAGGACCGGGACCCGAAGGGGAAGGCGATGCTGGTCTTCGACCGCCACGCGTCCGATCTGCACGTCAAGAGCCTCACCCGTGCCTACAAGAAGGCGTTCAGGGAGCAGATCGAGGACATACCGGAGCAGGGGTTCGACGGGACGACGCTGGACGAGGACCCCTCGCCCGCGCTCTTCGAGAGCACGGTCTCCAGCGCGTGCCTGGTCAAGCCCGACTTCATCCCGTTCTCGGGGCGGCCGGCGGATCTGGAGGCGTTCCTGGAGAGCCTGGAGCAGCGCGCGTGCGGGAGGCAGCCGATGAAGGTGCTGTTCGTGGAGACGGGCGAGGTCGTCTCCGCGGAGCGCGCGAAGCGGCTGAAGGAGCACCGCGTCACGGTCGTCCAGGCGTCCGCGTCCGACCCGGACTGGTCGCCGCGCGGGGACCGGGGCGAGCCGGAGGGGTTCGCGGGCTTCCACGGGGCGTACGCCCGCTACGTACCGGACACCGGCGTGGACGAGGCGCTGCGCAACGGGTACGCGGTGGGTCACCACGACGCGGTGATGACCGCCGTCAGGGCCGCCCGGCTGCCGTACCACGAGGCGCCCCGGGAGAAGCTCACCCCGAAACGGGTGCGGGAGAAACTCTTCGGGCTGAACCTTTCCCACAAGGTGCGCGCCGCGGGCGGCACGCTGAGCTTCACCGTGCGGCGGGGCGGCGATCCCGGCGGGAAGCCGGTGCCCGTCCAGGAGATGCCGCCGGGGAAGGGGAAGCCCCCGCGGTACACGACGCCCAAGTGATCCTCGGGGTCACAAGTGGCCCAGCGGTCTCAACAGTTGAGGCACCAGTGACAAGAGGTGTGCGGAACCGGTAGGAATTCCAGGCATGGGTTGTGTAATTCTCCGTCGAGAAAAAGACGGATACGAGGGGAAACAGGGCGGCGTCTTTTCCGAGGGGGTCTCGGCGGAGTCGGTGGGGGCAAAAGGTTTGTGCATGCACGTACTGCACATACCGCCTAATTCCAAGGGAGAGCCCCATCTGCACGCCGGGCACGAATCGGCGATCTACGTCATCAGCGGTGAGCACGAGATATGGCACGGCGACGACCTCTCGTCCCGTGACGTGCTGAAGCCCGGCGACATGGTGTACGTCCCCGCCAACATGCCGCACATGCCGGTCACGGGCGAGGAACCGGTCACCGTCGTCGTGGCCAGAACCGACCCCCGCGAGCAGGAGTCGGTGCACCTGCTGCGCCCGCGCGACGAGGAGTACGGCGAGGGGTACGACAAGGCGCCCTGAAGCACCGCGCCCCCGCCCGTACGACGTGGGTACGGGCAGGGGGCGCCTCGTGCGCGGCGGCTCAGGAGGCGGGGAGCTCGCGGACCTTGCCGGGCTCCTCGGTGATCTTCTTGAGCTTGTCCTTGAGACCGGGGATCTGGTTCGGGTCCTTCGGCAGCTTCGCCGGGGCGTCGGCGGCCTTGACGAAGGTGTCGGTGGCGCCGCCGTTCCAGGTGATGTTCATCGTCTTCGCGGTGAGCGCGCCGACCTCGCCGTTGGTCCGCTCCTCGCCGGTGCCGCCGGGGCACTTGACCATCACGGAGCTCTTGCCGCCGGTCTTCATGACGTGGCCGGTGCACGCCTTCTTGTCCCGTACGAGCGAGGCGTTCTCGCCGACGACGGTGAGCACGAGGGGCTTGCCGTCGGCCTTGGCCTGCCACACGCCGGGCAGCGCCGCCTTGCCGCCCGCCTCCTCCTTCGGCGAGGGCGTCTTCGTGGCGGAGGGCGCCGCCTCGGGCTTCTCCTTCTCGCCGCCCTTGTCGTCCCCGCCGTCGCTGCCGCAGCCGCTCACCAGCAGCGCGACCGCCGCTGCCACGGCGGCCGCCCCCGAAATCCGCGCTGACGTGCGCACGTACCGCTCCTTCTCGCTCGTTGTGCAGGTCACGACAACCTAGCAGTGGGGCGGGACGCGGGCTGTGAAGAAGCTGTGCCGCACGGGGGCGGAGCGTGTTGTCGGTGGGGCGGCCTAAGGTGGCGGGATGCTTCAGGAGAGCGCTCAGGGTGAGGCGCTGCGCGTGCTGCGCCGCGTCTTCGGATATGACTCCTTCCGCGGTCAGCAGGAGTCGGTCATCGAGCACGTCGTCGGCGGCGGCGACGCGGTGGTGCTGATGCCGACCGGCGGCGGCAAGTCGCTCTGCTATCAGATCCCCGCGCTGGTCAGACGCGGCACGGGCGTTGTGATCTCGCCCCTGATCGCCCTGATGCAGGACCAGGTGGACGCGCTGCGGGCGCTCGGGGTGCGCGCCGGGTTCATCAACTCCACGCTCGACTTCGAGGAGCGCCGCGTCGTCGAGGCCGAGTTCCTCGCCGGGGAGCTGGACCTGCTCTACCTCGCGCCCGAGCGCCTCCGGCTGGAGGCCACGACGGCGCTGCTGGAGCGCGGCGAGGTCTCGCTCTTCGCGATCGACGAGGCGCACTGCGTCGCTCAATGGGGTCACGACTTCCGCCCCGACTACCTCTCGCTGTCGATGCTCGGGGAGCGCTGGCCCGACGTGCCGCGCGTCGCCCTGACGGCGACCGCGACCCGGGCCACCCACCGCGAGATCACCGAGCGCCTCGGCATGAAGGGCGCCCGCGACTTCGTCGCGAGCTTCGACCGGCCCAACATCCAGTACCGCATCGTCCCCAAGAGCGACCCCCGCAAGCAGCTCCTGCGCTTCCTCAAGGACGAGCACGAGGGCGACGCCGGCATCGTCTACTGCCTCTCGCGGAACGGGGTGGAGAAGACCGCCGAGTTCCTCTGCCGCGAGGGCGTCGAGGCCGTGCCGTACCACGCGGGGCTCGACGCGGGCACGCGCGCGGCGCACCAGTCGCGGTTCCTGCGCGAGGAGGGCCTGGTCGTCGTCGCCACGATCGCCTTCGGCATGGGCATCGACAAGCCGGACGTCCGCTTCGTCGCGCACCTGGACCTGCCGAAGTCCGTGGAGGGCTATTACCAGGAGACGGGCCGCGCGGGCCGCGACGGACTGCCGTCCACGGCCTGGCTGGCGTACGGGCTGCAGGACGTCGTCCAGCAGCGCAAGCTCATCGACGGCGGCGAGGGCGACGAGTCCTTCCGGCGCCGGGCCCGCGCCCACCTCGACGCGATGCTCGCCCTGTGCGAGACGGTCACCTGCCGCCGGGCCCGCATCCTCGCCTACTTCGGCCAGGAGTCGGACGGCCGGGACCCCGCCCCCTGCGGCAACTGCGACACGTGCCTCACCCCGCCCGAGACCTGGGACGGCACCGTCGCGGCGCAGAAGGTGCTCTCCACGATCGTCCGCCTCAAGCGGGAGCGCGGCCAGAAGTTCGGCACGGGCCAGATCGTCGACATCCTGCTGGGCCGGAAGTCGGCGAAGGTCATCCAGTTCGACCACGACGCGCTGAAGGTCTTCGGCGTCGGGGCCGACATGGCCGAGGCCGAATGGCGCGGCGTCGTCCGCCAGCTTCTGGCGCAGGGCCTCGTCGAGGTCGAGGGCGAGTACGGGACGCTGGCGCTCACGGACGCCAGCGCGGACGTGCTGCGGGGCGAGCGGGAGGTCCAGCTCCGCAAGGACGTACGGCCGCCGAAGGCGCCGTCCCGGTCGAAGCCGAAGGGCGCCGCGCCCGCCGCCGACCTCCCCGAGGAGGCCCAGCCGCTCTTCGAGAGCCTGCGCGCCTGGCGCGCGGCCCAGGCGAAGGAGCAGGGGGTTCCGGCGTACGTCGTCTTCCACGACGCGACCCTCCGCGACATCGCGGTGCGCCGGCCCTCTTCGCTCCCCGAGCTCGGCGAGTTGCCCGGCATCGGCGAAAAGAAACTGGCCACCTACGGCGAGGGCGTACTGACCGTACTCTCCGAGCAGGCGTGACCCTTCTCCTCCGCACGGGACTCCTGGGCTTGCCCCTCCAGGGGCGCGGGGAACTGCGCGCCCGGCCACGGCGCAGCCGCAGCCTGCAATGCACAGCCCGGGGCAGCCCGAACCCAGCTCTCGTGTCCGCGCACCCGGCGATGTGGGCTGCGCTTGCCAGCCCTGCTCCCCCAAGCTCTTCGAGCAGGGGGTACCCCCAGTGGCAGACCTCCCAAGCACAGCAGGGAGGAGTGGGGGCCTGCCCCGTCAGGGACGCGCAGACCTCCCGAGCGCAGTGGAGGGAGAGGCAGGGGCCTGCCCCGTCAGGGGCGCGGAGAAGCCGGGGGCACCCCCGGGGGAGGTGCCCCCGGGGGGGGGCTAGCTCGGTGATGGGGTTACGCGGCCTGTGACGGCGCCGAGGGCGAGGCGGGTGCCGGAAGGGCCCGGGGCCCACGCGGAGAGGGTGACCTCGTCGCCGTCCTCCAGGAAGGTCCGCTTGCCGTCCGCCAGGACAACCGGCTCGGCCCCGCCCCAGGTGAGTTCCTGGAGGCACCCGGACTGGGTGAGCCGGTCGGGCCCGCTGACGGTGCCGGAGCCGTAGAGATCGCCCGTACGCAGCGAGGCCCCGTTGACCGTCATGTGGGCCAGCATCTGCGCCCCCGTCCAGTACATCGCGGAGAAGGGCGGCTCGGCGATCACGTGCCCGTTCAGCCGGACCGTGATGCGCAGGTCGAGCCCGCCGGGCTCGATGCCGGGCGCGCTGTCGTCCAGATAGGGCAGCAGCGCCTCGTCCCGCGCCGGCGGCGCGACCCGCGCCGCGTCCAGCGCCTCCAGCGGCGTGATCCACGGCGAGACCGACGTGAGGAACGACTTCGCCAGGTGCGGACCCAGCGGCTGGCCTTCCCAGCCCTGGATGTCCCGCGCCGACCAGTCGTTGAGCAGGGTCACCCCGAAGACGTGCTCGGAGAAGTCGCCGAGCGCGACGCCCGAGCCGTCGCGTTCGCGCCCCGCGCCGACGACGAAGCCCAGCTCCGTCTCGATGTCGAGGCGCCGGGTGGGCCCGAAGGTGGGCGCGGACTCGGACGGCGCCTTGCGCTGCCCCTGCGGCCGTACGACGGGCGTGCCGGAGGCGACGACGGTGCCGGAACGCCCGTGGTAACCGACGGGCAGATGCTTCCAGTTGGGGAGCAGCGCGGCGCCGTCGGGGCGGAAGAGACGGCCGAGGTTGGTGGCGTGGTGCTCGCTCGCGTAGAAGTCCACGTAGTCGGCGACCT
The DNA here is from genome assembly GCF_039530985.1 of Streptomyces albiaxialis. Classification (NCBI taxonomy): domain Bacteria; kingdom Bacillati; phylum Actinomycetota; class Actinomycetes; order Kitasatosporales; family Streptomycetaceae; genus Streptomyces; species Streptomyces albiaxialis. The sequence continues at coordinate 1,000,820 of NZ_BAAAPE010000007.1, read as the reverse complement.
CGAAGGGCAGGTGGAGGCTCGCCTCGGACAGGGGCCGCAGGTACGGGTCGGCTGAGCCGTCCGCGAGCCAGCCGCGCAGCTCGGCCCGTACGGCCCGCCACACGGCGCGGCCCTCGGCCATCAGCGGGTTGAGCGAGGGCCGGGCCAGCAGCTCGGCGTGGGCGGAGCCGAGGGCGGCGGCCGCGGCGCCGGCGTCGAGGACGGAGTCGCCGTAGCGGACGCCCACACGGCGGTGGCCGGGGCTGTCCGCCGTGCTGAAGAGGCCGTAGGGGAGGTTGTCCAGGCCGAACAGGGCGGGGGAGTCGTCGGGTGTACTCATGGCGGTCAGGTTAAGGCCCTGTACGCGCCCGCTGAAGGGAGCAAAGGCCGGGCAAAGGTATGGCCGGAAGGGCGCGTCCGGTCCGGGGGGGGCTTGGCGGAAGGCACGTTCCGCCCTAGCGTCGTTCGTGGGGGCACGGGGCCGGAAGTGAGCCGCGCCGTGCGGTAGGGGGTCGAGTGGCGATCGAGGGCGCGCGCTTCAGCACCAGCGGAACCAGCACCGACGGAACCAGCACCGACCGTACAAGGGGCCGTACGGAGAACCGTACGGGGATCGACAGATCCGTCCCCGCGCTGATCGTCAAGATCGGGGACTACCCGCTGCACCACGGCGGCGTAGGCGCCATCCGCAGCCTGGGCCGTCTCGGCGTACCGGTGTACGCGATCACCGAGGACCGCTGGACGCCCGCCGCGCGCTCGCGCTATCTGCGCCGCCCGTTCGTCTGGCCCACCAGTGGGCGGGAGCCTCCGGAACGGCTGCTGGAGGGCCTGCTGCGCGCGGGCCGCCGCATCGGGCGCCCGGCCGTGCTGATCCCGACGGACGAAGAGGCCGCCGTGCTCATCGCCGAGCACCAGCGCGAGCTGCGCGAGCGGTTCCTCTTCCCGCGCGTGGAGCCGCACTTACCGAGGCGGGTCGCCAGCAAGCAGGGCCTGCACGAGCTGTGCGCGGAGCACGGCGTGCCGTCGCCCGCGGGCAGCTCGCCCCGGACGTACGCGGATGTGGAGCGGTTCGCCGCCGGGGCGCGCTTCCCCGTGGTGGCGAAGAACCGGGAGGCGTTCGTACGGCGGGAGAACCCGGCGGTGAACGGGACGACGCGGATCGACGGCCCCCGCGAACTCCTCGCGCTGGCGCGCCGGTGGGGCGAGCGGCCCGGGGTGATCCTCCAGGAGTACCTGCCGCTGGAGGACGCCGAGGACTGGATCGTGCACGCGTACCTCGGCGCCGGGAGCGAACCGCTCACGCTGTTCACGGGCGTGAAGGTGCGCGCGTGGCCGCCGCACGCGGGGATGACGGCGGCGGCGTACGCCGTCGGCAACCCCGAACTGGCCGCGCTGTCGGCCCGGTTCGTCAAGCACATCGGCTTCGCCGGGATCATCGACCTCGACTGGCGCTTCGACCGCCGCGACGGGCGGTACAAGCTGCTGGACTTCAACCCGCGCGTGGGCGCCCAGTTCCGGCTCTTCGAGAGCGACGCGGGGATCGACGTCGTACGGGCGCAGCATCTGCATCTGACCGGGCGCCCGGTGCCCGAGGGCGGGCAGCGCGAGGGGCGGCGGTACGTGGTCGAGAACATCGATCCGGTCGCCCGGCTCGCCTACCGCCGCCGCCACGGCGGCCCCGGCTACCGCGCCCCGCACGCCCCCGAGCGCGCCGCGCACGGCACCGAGCTGGCCTGGGCCGCGGCCGACGACCCGGTGCCGGCCGCGCTGATGGCGGCGCGGCTGCTGCGCCCGGGGCTCAAGCATCTGTGGCAGCACTGGCGGGGGAGCCACGGGTGACGCGTACGAGGTGACGCGTACGAGGTGAGGTGACCGAGGTGAGGTGACCGAGGTGGGAGGGGATCATCCAGTGAACGCGAGCGCGAGTGCGAGGACCCGCCGGAATCTGCCGGTTGCGGTGATCGGCGCCGGACCGTACGGCCTGTCGACGGCCGCGCACCTGCGGGCGAGGGGGGTGCCGACGCGGGTGTTCGGCGAGCCGATGGTGAGCTGGAGCGCGCACATGCCCGCCGGCATGCTGCTCAAGTCGACCCCGGTCGCCTCGAACATCGACGCCCCGCAGCCGGGCCACGGCCTGCTCGACTACTGCCTCGCGACGGGCGAGAAGCGCTACGAGTCGGACTGGGACATCGTGCCCGTCGAGACCTTCACGCGCTACGGGCGCTGGTTCCGGCGCGAGCTGGTCCCGGACCTCGAACAGGTCCGGGTCGTCGCCGTCGACCGGCGCCGGGGCGGCGGATTCGAGGTCAAGCTCGACTCGGGGGACGTGTGCGTGGCGCGCTCCGTGGTCGTCGCCACGGGGCTGAGCGGCTTCGCGTACGTACCGCCGGTGCTGGGCGCCGCCGTGCCGGACGGACCCACCCCCACGGGGCCCGTCTCCCACAGCTCCCAGCACCCGGACCCGGCGCGGCTCGCGGGCCGCGAGGTGGCCGTGGTCGGCGCGGGGCAGTCCGCGCTGGAGACGGCGGTGCTCGCCGCCGAGGCGGGCGCCGCTTCGGTGCGGGTCGTGGCGCGCGGGCGGACCGCCGTGGGCTTCGGCGCCCCGCCCGACCGCCAGCCCCGGTTCCGGCCGGAGAGCCCGTTCGGCCGCGCCTGGTCGCTGTACGCGCTGACGTACCACGCGGGCGCCTACCGCCATCTGCCCGCGCCCGTACGCCACGACCTGGTCCGGCGCGTCCTCGGCCCGCTCGGCGCCTGGTGGCTCCGCGAACGGTTCGCGGGCCGGGTCTCGGTGACGCAGGGCCACGCGGTGCGGCGCGTGGCCCTCGCGGGCGGCGGCCGCGTGCGGCTGGAGCTGGACGGCGGCGCGGCGGTGGAGGCCGATCACGTCATCGCCGCGACGGGCTACCGGGTGGATCTCGCGGCGATGGGTTTCCTCGGCCCCGCGCTGCGGGCCTCCCTGGCCCGCAGCGGCCGCACCCCCGCGCCCATGCTGGGCCCGGACTTCCAGTCCTCGGCCCCCGGCCTCTTCTTCACGGGCCTCCCGGCGGCCGCGTCGTACGGCCCCCTGATGCGGTTCGTGGTGGGAACCGAGTATGCCTCGCCCCGCGTTGCCCGAGCCGCCGCCCACACCTGACCCCGCCCACCCGTGCCGGGTGCCCGGCGCCAGGGGGCTGGGTACGGGGTGCCCCGCGCTGCGCGTCGCAGCCTGCGGCTACGTCGTGGCTGCCCGCGCAGTTCCCCGCGCCCCTTATGGGGCAAGCCCCGATGTCGGGGGTCGGGTCAGCCCGAGGTGCGGGGGATGTGGTGGGTCCAGGTGCGGCGGAAGAGTTCCGTGGCCCCCTCGTGGCATACGAGCTCGTTCTCCGTGACGAACTCGTCAGCCGTCGAGGCGATCGACGAACGCGTGGTGACGCGCGCGTCCCAGCCCAGCGAGGGCCGCCGCAGCCGGATCGCCCAGTCCGAGCGGGTGCGGGCGCTCAAGGGGTCGTGCTCGCGGATCACGTACGTCTCCAGCGCGTCCTCCGTGAACTCCAGGCCGTCCGGGTAGATACGGGTGCCGCCGTAGCGGGGGTCGACCTCCAGGCACCATTCGCCGGCGGCGACGTCGCGGACGACGAGGCGTTCGGGGCGCTGACCCGGCGCGTCCGGGTAGCTCACGCCGAGGGGCTCGGACTGCTCCGGAGGCTCGAAGCGGATCGCGGGGCGCCCCGCGTCGGCGGAGGGGTCGCGGACGGGGAGTTCGAGGGCGCTCGCGCCCGGGTCGAGGGTCCAGCCCGCCTCGCTGCCGGGCTGCGGCCAGATCCAGGGCCAGTACGCGGAGGAGAGCGCGAGCCGGATCCGGTGCCCGGGCGGGAACGCGTGGCCGATGCCGTTGAGTTCGAAGGCGACGTCCTCGGTGGCGCCCGGCTCCCAGTCCACCGCGCGGCCCCTGCCGTGCCGCGCGGCGAGGTTGAGCACGCCGCGGGTGACGAGCGTCGAGGAGCCGTCGGGCGCGACATCGCAGACCCGCGCGATCACCTGCCCGCGCGGGACCTCGCACGTCACCCGGAGCCGGACGCGCGGGCGGCCCAGGACCTCCACGCGTCCGTCCAGCGGCGCCGAGTCGAAGCAGACGGAACGCCCGTCCTCCTCGCGCTGGTCGGGCGGGAGGTCGGAGTCGTTGCCGAAGGGGAAGAAGCGGCCCGCGTCCACACCGGTGTGCTGCGGCGCCCGGACGGGCACGGGCCCGCTGCCCGGCAGTTCGTACGGCGTCATCGTCACGGCGGGGGAGGGCCAGGCGTCGTCGCCGACCCAGCGCCCCTCCAGTTCGGGGTAGACCGTGGCGGGCGGGTGCGACTCGCTGATCCAGGAGCGGAGGAGGGGTTCCGCCATGACCCCCGTGTCCCGGTCCTTCAGCCAGTGGTCCCACCAGCGCAGCGTCTCCTGGAGGAAGCCGATGGCCGGGCCCGGCGGCAGCCCCCGGTCCGGGTACTGGTGCGACCAGGGGCCGATCAGCCCGCGCACCGGGGAGTCCAGGTGCTCGACCAGGCGCAGCACCGTGTCCCGGTACGGGTCGTGCCAGCCGCCGACCGCGAGCACGGCGGCCTTCACCGCGCCGTAGTCCTCGCAGACGCTGCCGTGCCGCCAGTAGTCGTCGCGGGTCTGGTGGGCGAGCCAGGTGTGGATGAACGGGTCCACGGTCTCCAGGCGTTCGCGCCACATGTCGCGCCAGGCGTCGCCGACCTGCGCGGGGTCCGGCGGGCGGGAGACGAAGGCGAGCATGGTGGAGGCCCAGGCGTGCATGTCGACGGCGAGGACCGAGCCGCCCATGTAGTGGACGTCGTTGTCGTAGCGGTCGTCGGCGGAGCAGACGGTGACGATCGCCTTCAGGGCCTCGGGGGCGCGGGCGGCGAGCTGGAGGCTGTTGAAGCCGCCCCAGGAGATGCCGAACATCCCGACCCTGCCGCTGGACCAGGGCTGGGCCGCGAGCCACTCGATGACGGCGACGCCGTCGGTCAGCTCCGTCTCGTCGTACTCGTCGCCGGGCAGCCCCTCGGAGTTGCCGTGGCCGCGCACGTCGACGCGGACGGAGGCGTAGCCGTGCCCGGCGTACCAGGGGTGGCGCTGCGCGTCGCGCGGCGCGGTCCAGTCGCTGAGCCGGTAGGGCAGGTATTCGAGCAGGACCGGCACGGGCTCGTCGGTCACGGGGCGCCAGATCCGGGCGTACAGGGCCACCCCGTCGCCCATGGGGATGCGGACGTCCTGCCGCTCGACGCGGTAGGGGAACTCCTCGGCGGTACGAATGTGCATAAACCGATCCTCCGACACCAGCGGAACGACTCAGTGGACGGGGTGCATCGTGCGGCGCAGCCAGGGCGCGACGGCGAAGACCGCGAGGGCGACGACCACCGCCACCGCCCCGTTGAGCAGGAAGTAGAGGGAGTCCGCGATATCACCGTAGAACTTCACCGTCTGTGCCTGGACGCCGGTCGCGAGGGCCAGCGAGAGGAACCAGAGCGCGAGCCCCTGGCTGCTGAAGGCGGCGGGCGCGAGCTTGGTCGTCGCGGACATGCCGGTGGCCTCCAGCAGCACGTCGCCGACGCCGATCAGCAGCACCGCCAGCACCACCCACACCAGGCTGATCTCCCAGCTCGTGCCCGACTTGCCGAGCGTGACCGGGGAGAGCACGACGAAGCCGAGGCCGCCCAGCAGCACGCCGAGCGCGAGCTTGCGGGACGCGTGGGGCTGGTGGTGCCCCATCCGGGACCACACGGACGCGATCACGGGCGCGGAGAGCACGGACACGGCGCCCAGCGCGGAGCTGATCCAGCTCGACGGCACGTGCCAGCCGAGAACGCTCGTGTTGACGTGCGCGTCCGTCAGCAGCACCAGGACCGTGTACGACTGGAACAGCACGAAGTTGAACGCCACCGAGGCCAGCCACAGGACCAGAAAGGGCCGCAGCCGTCCGCGTTCGGCCGCCGTCACCCGGGGGCTGCGCCAGATCACGGTGAAGTAGACGACGGGCGCCGCCATCGACACGTACGTCAGGGCGTCCACGAAGCCCGGCAGGGTCAGCGCGCCGAGCGCGCTCAGCAGCACGCACAGCGCGGCGGCGGCGACGAGGCCGCCGCAGATCAGCCACACCGCGCGGCGCATCGCGGCCGGGGGCAGCGGGAACTCGGCGCCGTCCTTGCGCCCGGCCAGGTGGCGGCGGCCGAGCAGGTACTGCGCGAGGCCGAGCGTCATGCCGACGGCGGCGGCCGAGAAGCCCAGGTGCCAGTCGATGTCCTCGCCGAGCAGGCCCGTGATGATCGGCCCGAGGAACGCGCCGACGTTGATGGACATGTAGTAGAGCGAGAATCCGGCGTCTCGGCGGTCGTCGTCGGCGGAGTAGAGCTTGCCGACCATGGCGGCCACGTTCGGCTTGAGCATGCCGGTGCCCGCGCTGATCAGGCCGAGGCCGATCCAGGTCGAGGCGGGGTGCGGCACGGCCATCGCGTAGTGGCCGCAGGCGATGAGGATCCCGCCGTAGAGGACCGAGCGGTACGAGCCGAGCATCCGGTCGGCGATCCAGCCGCCCGCGACGGACAGCAGGTAGACGAGCGTGCTGTACCCGGCGGCCACCGACGCCGCGGGCCCCGGCTCCATCCCCAGGCCGTTGTCGGCCTCCGAGGCGGAGAAGAAGAGCACGAGGATGGCCTGCATCCCGAGGAACGAGAAGCGCTCCCAGATCTCCAGGCCGGACAGCGGCAGCAAGCCACGGGGCTGGCCGAGAAACGTGGGTTCGGGGCGGGACACGGGGGAGGGCTCCTGATGCGAGAGTGACGAACGAGGTTCCGGTGGTGATTCGAGTGCCCCTGCTGTCCCGGATTCGACTCCGCAAACCACAGCCAAAGGGTGATCTGAAACATATCCCGTATGTCCGGGCATGGCGCGGTAAGAAGGTGCGAGGACCCCTAAGAGCGGTCAGCGGGACAGGCGCCAACCGTGATCGTTATGTGACCGGATACGCTGCCAGGTGATGGTGGCACCGAGCCAATATGAGACAGCGTGACACCGCGCGATCACCGGATCGTTCATTCCACGTTCGCAGACAGGAGTACCCCTCGTGACCGTCGTCGGGCCCTTCGGGCTGAGCGTGCGGGACCAGGCTCTCGAAGTCGATGTCCAGGCAGGGTTGGCGGCCGTTGAGGAAGGTCTCTTCGAGGCCACCAAGAGCGACGTGCCGTTCATCACGGAGGCCGCCCAGCACCTCGTGCGCGCGGGCGGGAAACGCTTCCGTCCGCTGCTGGTGACACTGGCCGCCCAGTTCGGCGACCCGTACGCGCCGGGGGTGGTGCCCTCGGGCGTGGTGGTCGAGCTGACCCATCTCGCGACGCTGTACCACGACGACGTGATGGACGAGGCCGACGTGCGGCGCGGCGTCGCCAGCGCCAACGCCAACTGGGACAACTCCGTCGCGGTCCTCACCGGTGACTTCCTCTTCGCGAGGGCCTCGCACATACTGGCCGACCTCGGCCCCGAGGCCGTACGCATCCAGGCCGAGGCCTTCGAACGGCTCGTCACCGGGCAGATCATGGAGACCGCCGGCCCCTCCGAGGGCCAGGACCCCATCGACCACTACCTCGACGTGATCGGGGGCAAGACGGGCTCGCTGATCGCCGTCGCGGGGCGCTTCGGCGCGATGATGGCCGGGGCCGACGAAAGGATTGTGTCGATCCTCACCCAGTACGGGGAGCGGATCGGCGTCGCCTTCCAGCTCGCCGACGACGTCCTCGACATCTCCAGCGAGGCCCGCGAGTCCGGCAAGACCCCGGGCACGGACCTGCGCGAGGGCATCCCGACGCTGCCGGTGCTGTACGTACGGGCGCGCGCCGCGTCGCCCGGCGCGACGGCGGAGGACCGGGAGCTGGCCGCGCTGCTCGACGGGGACCTCACGGACGACGCCCGGCACGCGGAGGCCCTCGCGGGACTGCGGGCTCACCCGGCACTGGAGCAGGCCCGCCGCGACACGGTCCGCTACGCGGAGGCGGCCCGCGACATGCTGGCGCCGTTGCCGGACAACGCCGCGAAGGCCGCCCTGTCGGGCCTGTGCGAAGCGGTCGTCCACCGGGCCGGCTAAGGGCCGGTTCAGGGGCTGCCCTATCCCGTGCGTTGCCGACTGCGGGTGCGTCGTGGCTGGTCGCGCAGTTCCCCGCGCCCCTGACGGGACACCTCCGCTGAGGCCTCCCGCGAAGCTTGGGAGGTCTGCCACTGGGGGTACCCCCTGCTCGAAGAGCTTGGGGGAGCAGGGCCGGCAAGCGCAGCCCCCGTGCCGGGTGTCCCGGACTTCTGGGCTGGGTTCGGGGTGCCCCGTGCTGTGCTTCGCAGGCTGCGGCCGCGTCGTGGCTGGGCGCGCAGTTCCCCGCGCCCCTGAAGGGGCGCTTCCGTTCCGCCCCCTAGAACGGGGGAGCTCTCATCAGGGAGTGTCATCCCGGGGGAGTACGTCGAGTTGCCCCCGTCGGCTGACGCCTAGGCCGGTCGGATTTGATGCCATGGAGTCACACACCCCGCACCGATTCGGGTGAGAATGGCGGCAAGGGGTGGACGAGTGCGACGTTGCGACGTAAGCGAACCGCCGCCGACGACGGAGGTAGGACGTACACATGGCACAGATCCAACCGAGCAAGCCCAGGCGCAAGGCGCTCCGGTACGGCGTACCGGTCGCCATCGCGGGCGTGGCGGCGGCCACCGTAGGCCTGGTGCCCGCGCTCGCCGACGCCGGTGACCCGGACCTGCCCAAGATCACGGCCGAGGAACTCGTGGCCAAGATGGCCAAGTCGGACGCCGACCAGGTCTCCGGCACGGTCAAGATCAGCACGGACCTCGGCCTGCCCTCCCTCCCCGGCGGCTCCGGCGGCCAGGGCGGCGGCCCCTTCGGCGGAGGCGGAGGCGGCGAGGAGGAGGGCAAGGACGGCGAGGGCGAGAAGCCCGGCGCCGCCCCGCAGCAGAAGCTCACGCAGCTCGCCTCCGGCGAGCACACGCTCCGCGTCGCGGCGGACGGCCCCGACAAGCAGCGGGTCTCGATCGTCGAGGACGCCGCCGAGTACAGCCTGATCCACAACGCGGGCGAGCTGTGGGCGTACGACAGCGGCAGCAACACGGCGTGGCACGCCAAGGCGCCCGCGAAGGGCGGCAAGGCGGGGACCGAGCACGAGAAGATGCCCGAACTGACGCCGGAGAAGGCGGCGAAGCGGGCGCTCGAGGCGGCTGAGAAGTCCGGCACGTCGGCCTCCGTCGACGGCACGGCGAAGGTCGCGGGCCGGGACGCGTACCAGCTCGTGCTGACCCCGAAGGACGCCCCCGACACCACCGTCGGCGAGATCCGCATAGCGGTCGACGCGGACAACGGGGCGCCGCTGAAGTTCACGCTGACCCCGAAGAGCGGCGGCAAGGCCGTCGTCGACATCGGCTACAAGAAGGTCGACTTCGGCAAGCCCGACGGCGGCACCTTCGACTTCAAGCCCCCGAAGGGCACGAAGGTCACGGAGGAGAAGCTCGACAAGAAGTTCGACGAGAAGCGCGGCAAGGCCCACGGCTCCCAGCCCGACCTCTCCGGCCTGGACATCCTCGGCAAGGGCGCGGACTGGAACAAGGTCGCCAGGATCGACACCGGCAAGGCGGGCGGCGGTCCGGGCCTCGGCGGCATCGCCAAGGGCGAGGGGCTGGACAAGGGCGAGGGCGCCCAGGCCCAGAAGCTGCTCGACAGCTTCACCGACGAGGCCAAGGGCGACTTCGGCACCGGCCGCGTCTTCAGCACCCGCCTGGTCAACGCCCTGATGACGGAGGACGGCAAGGTCTACGTCGGCGCCGTCACCAAGGACGGGCTCATCAAGGCCGCGAACGCGGACGCGAAGTAACCACCACCGAGGCAGAGGGGGAGCGTATGGCCGAGACGGCCGCCGACCGTGGCGACGGGGAACCCGTGATCTCGACCCAGGGGCTCACCAAGCGCTACAGAGGCGGTCAGCTCGCCGTCGACTCCCTCGACCTCACCGTGCCGCGCGGCAGCGTCTTCGGCTTCCTCGGGCCCAACGGCTCGGGGAAGACGACGACGATCAGGATGCTGCTCGGCCTGATCGAGCCGACCGAGGGCGGCGCCCGCCTCCTCGGCGAGCCCATGCCCCACGGCGCTCGCCGGGTGCTGCCCCGGGTCGGCGCCCTCATCGAGGGCCCGGCCCTGTACGGCTTCCTGAACGGGCGCGACAATCTGCTGCGCTTCGACGCGGCCGACCCCACCGCCGACCCCCGCACCCGCGCGGCCCGCGTCGGCAGGGCCCTGGAGCGGGTCGGGCTCTCGGCCGCGGCGGGCAAGAAGGCGCGGGCGTACTCGCTGGGCATGAAGCAGCGCCTCGGCCTGGCCGCGGCCCTGCTCCAGCCGCGCGACCTGCTCGTCCTGGACGAGCCCACCAACGGGCTCGACCCGCAGGGCATGCGCGAGATCCGCACCCTCGTCCGCGAGCTGGCGGACGACGGGATCACCGTCTTCCTCTCCTCCCACCTGCTCGACGAGATCGAGCAGGTCTGCTCGCACACGGCCGTGATGAACCGGGGCCGTCTCGTCACGCAGGGGACCGTCGCCGAGATGTCGGCGGGCGCCCGCGGCAGGCTGACCGTCACCACGCCCGACCCCTCCGACGCGCTCCGCGTCCTCAAGGAGCACGGCGTGACCGACCTGGAGGCGGACGGGGAGCAGCTCACCGGGGACCTCCCGGCCACCGACCCTCCGGACCTCGCCGACCTCAACGCCGCCCTCGTACGGGACGGCGTGCGCGTACGCGCGTTCGGCATGGCGCGGGCCTCGCTGGAGGACGTCTTCGTCTCGCTCACCGGGGAGGGCTTCGATGTCGCAGGCTGAGGCCACCGAAAGGGCGGCTGTCCCGAGGACGCCGGGCCCGCTCTGGTCGCTGGGGCTCTTCCGCTCCGAGCTGGCCGTCACCTTCCGCCGCTGGCGCACCCTCGCGCTGCTCGCGGTGCTGGCCCTGGTGCCGGTGCTGGTCGGCATCGCCGTCAAGATCGAGACGAGCGACGGGGGTTCGATCGGCGGCGGGGGCGGGAGCCAGGGCGGCGAGGGCCCGGCGTTCATCTCGCAGGTCACCAACAACGGCCTGTTCCTGGTCTTCACCTCGCTCGCGGCCACGCTGCCGTTCTTCCTGCCGATGGCCATCGGCGTGATCGCGGGCGACTCGATCGCGGGCGAGGCCAACGCGGGCACGCTGCGCTATCTGCTGGTCGCCCCGGCGGGGCGTACACGCCTGCTGCTGGCGAAGTTCACGACCGTCCTGACGTTCTGCCTGGCCGCCACGCTCGTCGTCGCGGTCTCGGCGCTCGCGGTCGGCTCGCTGCTCTTCCCCGTCGGGGAGGTCACGCTGCTGTCCGGCACGACGGTGCCGTTCGCGGAGGGGCTGGCGCGGGCGCTGTTCATCGCGGTGCTGGTCGCCGCGTCACTGGTGGGCCTGGCGGCCCTCGGGCTCTTCATCTCGACGCTCACCAACAGCGGCATCGCCGCGATGGCCGCGACGGTCGGGCTGCTGATCACGGTCCAGATCGTGAACACGATCCCGCAGCTCCACGCCATCCACCCGTATCTCTTCCCGAACTACTGGCTGAGCTTCTCCGACGTCCTGCGCGACCCGGTCTACTGGGACGACCTGGTCAAGAACCTCGGCCTCCAGGCCCTCTACGGCGCGGTGTTCGGCTCGGCCGCCTGGGCCCGCTTCACGAGCCGCGACATCACGGCGTAGCGCCGCCCCTCACCACGGCCCGCCCGCCAGCCCGTGGAGGCCGTACGCGAACGGGCCCAGCACCAGCCCCACGGCGCCGACCCGGACCATCGTCGGGGCCAGTACGGTCAGGCCCTCGTACTGGCCCTCGGAGAGCAGCGCGCGCCACTCGCGCCAGCGGCGTGCCTCGCCCGGGATCCACAGGAAGCCGCCGAGCGCGAGGCAGATCGCGCCGCCGAGGAGCCCGGCGCCCGAGGCGACGAGGAGGAAGGAGATCCGCTGCTCGCCGCGCAGCACGTACGCGACGAGCGCGGTGACCGGCACGGCGGCCAGCCCGTAGAGCGCCCCGCGCCCCAGCACTCCCCAGAACCGCAACGGGATCCGCCCGCTCTCTTCTGTCATGCCCGCACCGTACTGTCCCGTACGGCCGCCGCCGCCTCGCGGAGCAGGCCGAGGGCGAGGGGGAGGAACGGGTTCGGGTCCGTCGTGCGGTGGACGGCGTGGACGCGGCGGACATGGGCGGGGTCCGTGAGGCGGGTGAGGTGGACGCCGTGGGTGGGCGCGGGGACGGCGAGTTCGGGCGCGACGGCGACACCGAGACCCCGCCGGACCAGCTCGTAGGGGAGGTTGTAGTCGTTCGTGCGGAAGAGGACCTCGGGGCGGAAGCCGCCCGCCGCGCAGATGTGCAGGAGGCAGCGGGCCGCGTCCGTGTCCTCGTGGTAGCTGATCCAGCGCTCGTCGGCGAGGTCGGACAGCCGGAGCGGTGCCCGGCCCGCCAGACGGTGGCCCTCCGGCAGCAGCACGTACAGCGGCTCCTCCAGGACCAGCGTGCGGGTCAGCTCCTCGGGCCAGTGATGCGGGACGACGCCGTACTCGAAGACGACCGCCAGATCGAGGCTCCCCTCCAGCACCGCCGGGACCGTGACCTGCGGATCGCCCTCCTCGTAGCGCACCTCGACCTCGGGGCGGTCGCGGAGGAAGCCGGTGAGGACGGCGGGCACCAGCCGGAATCCGGCCGACCAGAAGCTGCCGAGCCGCAGCCGCCCGCGTTCCGCCGCGCCGTACGCGCGCAGCTCGTCCTCCGTCGAGGCCAGCTCGGCGAGCAGCCGGGTCGCGCGGTGCGCGAGGTGCGCGCCGGCCGCCGTCGGCCGGACGCTGCGCGGCGTGCGCTCGAACAGGGCGACGCCCAGCGCGCGTTCGAGGGTGGAGATCTGCTGGGAGACGGCCGAGGGCGAGTACCCCAGCCGCCGCGCCGCCGTACGGAACGAACCGGCGGCCACGACCTCGCGAATCGCCCTGAGCTGCGGCGGTGTGAGCATCACCGGAACGTAGCAGGCGACCGCGGAGCATCAGAAGAGCTGAACACCCCGTGCGGAAAGCGTCACTGTTCCTGATCTTGCCGGGCACACGGGCCGTCCCGCAGATTGGCGTGCACCCCGATCCGTTCCCTCCGAGGAGGCTCCGTGCCCAGAAGAGCGGTGCCCAGAAGAACGGCATGGCCCGTGCTCGCGCTCACCGCGCTCCTCGCGCTGACGACCGCGGGCTGCGGCGGCACGTCCACCGTCAACCAGTCGAAGGTGCCCCGGCAGCCGGTCGACAAGGAGCTGCGCGCGCTCGTACCGGAGAAGATCCGCGAGTCCGGCACCCTCACCTCCGCCGTCGGCAACGACTACCCGCCGCTCTCCCTCCTCGACCTCGACAACAAGACCGTCATCGGCGCCGAACCCGACCTCATCCGCGCCGTCGCCCAGGTCCTCGGGCTGGACGTCAAGCTGGTGCAGGCGAACTTCGACAGCATCATCGGCGGCGTCCAGTCCCGCCGCTACGACGTCGCGATCCAGGCGATGCTCGACAAGCCCGAGCGGCAGAGCCAGATCACGTTCGTCGACTACATGAGGACGAGCAGCTCGATCCTCGTCTCCGAGCGCGCCGCCGACGGCGTCGACTCGCTCGACAGTCTGTGCGGCAGCCAGGTCGCGGTCGAGCAGGGCACCTCGCAGGTCGACGACGTCGCCGCGCAGGCGAAGAAGTGCGCGGCCCGGGGCGAGCCGAAGCTGGAGAAGCTCGTCTTCCCCGACTCCGTGGGCTGCTTCCAAGCCCTCTCGACGGGCCGCGCGCACGCCTTCGTCGGCGGTACCCCGACCGTCGGCTACCAGGCGGAGATGTCGCACGGCCGCTTCCGCACCGGCGGCGAGCCGTACCGCTTCCTGCCGTACGGAATCCTGATCAACAAGGAGGACAAGGACTTGGTACGCGCGGTGCGCGGGGCCCTCCAGAAGCTCATGGACAACGGGACCTACACGAAGATCCTCAAGCAGTGGAAGATCGCCAACGGCGCCCTGAAGCGCGCCACGGTGAACGGGGGCCGGGCATGACGGCCGTGAGAGACGGGGCGGAGGCCGGAACGGCCGCCCCCGCCCCCGCCCCCGCCGACTCCGTACGGGCCGTCCCGCTGCGCCGCCCCGGGCTGCGGATCGCCGCCGTCGCCCTCGTCTTCCTGCTCGTGTTCCTGCTGGAGGGCTGGATCACCAACCCCCGGATGCGCTGGGGGACGGTCGGCGAGTTCCTCTTCTCCCCGGTGATCATGGAAGGGCTGCGGACGACGCTGCTGCTGACGGTGCTCGCCATGACCCTCGGCATCGTCGGCGGCGTCCTGCTCGCCGTGCTGCGGATGTCCCGCAACCCGATCCTGGCGAATCTGATCTGGTGCTACATCTGGGTCTTCCGGGGCACCCCGCTCCTCGTCCAGCTCCTCTTCTGGTACTTCCTCTCCGCGATCCTCCCGAAGGTCGGGCTCGGCGTTCCGTGGGGCCCGACCTTCGTCGAGGTCGAGACGAACACGCTGATCACGCAGATGGCGGCGGCCGTCCTCGGGCTCGGGCTGCACGAGGCCGCGTACATGGCGGAGATCGTCCGCGCCGGGATCACCTCCGTGGACGACGGGCAGAACGAGGCGGCCCAGGCGCTCGGCATGACGCGCCGCCAGACGCTGCGCCGCATCGTGCTGCCGCAGGCGCTGCGCATCATCATCCCGCCGACCGGCAACCAGGCGATCTCGATGCTCAAGACGACCTCCCTCGTCTTCGCCATCGCCGTCCCCGAGCTGCTCACCTCGATCCAGGGCATCTACTCGCGCAACTTCCAGCAGGTGCCGCTGCTGATGGTCGCCTGCTTCTGGTACCTGGTGGCGACCTCCGTCCTCAACGTCGGCCAGTTCTACCTGGAGCGCCGCTACGGCCGCGGCTCCAGCCGCGCGCTGCCGCCCACCCCGCTCCAGCGGCTGCGTGCCGCGGCGCGGAAGAACCGTGAGGAGACGTCCCGTTGACCGCCCCGTCGACCTCCGTCATCGCGGCGCGAGGCGTCCGCAAGAGCTTCGGCCGTACCGAGGTGCTGCGCGGCATCGATCTGAGCGTCGCGCCCGGCGAGGTGATGTGCCTGGTCGGCCCCTCGGGTTCCGGCAAGTCCACGTTCCTGCGCTGCGTCAACCATCTGGAGACGATCGACGCCGGGCGGCTGTCCGTACGCGGTCAGCTCGTCGGCTACGAGGAGCGCGGCGGCAGGCTGTACGAGCTGAGCGAGAAGGCCGTCGCCCGGCGCCGCCGGGGCATCGGCATGGTCTTCCAGCGCTTCAACCTCTTCCCGCACATGACCGCGCTGGAGAACGTCTGCGAGGCGCCCGTCCAGGTCAAGAGGGAGCCGAGGGAACGGGCGCGGGAGCGGGCCCGCGCGCTGCTGGCCCGCGTCGGCCTCGGCGACAAGGCCGACGCCTACCCCTCCCAGCTCTCCGGCGGGCAGCAGCAGCGCGTCGCCATCGCCCGCGCGCTCGCGATGGAGCCGGAGCTGATGCTCTTCGACGAGCCGACCTCGGCCCTCGACCCCGAACTCGTGGGCGAGGTGCTGGACGTGATGCGGGCCCTCGCCGACGACGGGATGACCATGGTCGTCGTCACCCACGAGATGGGCTTCGCGCGGGAGGTCGGCGACTCGCTCGTCTTCATGGACGACGGCGTGGTCGTCGAGTCCGGCGCCCCCGAGGCGGTGCTGGGCGACCCCCGGCACGCACGCACCCGTGCGTTCCTCAGCAAGGTTCTCTGACCCGGAAGGTTGTCGACAGCTTCATGACCCGTGCCCTCGTCATCGGTGCCGGAGTGATCGGCGCCGCCACCGCGTACCACCTCGCCCGCGCGGGCGCCGCCGTCACCGTGCTCGACGCGCACGGCCCCGCGCAGCGCACCTCCGGCGCGACCTTCTCCATCGACGTCACCCACCTCAAGACCCCGCGCTCCTACTACGAGCTGAACCGCCGCAGCGCGGCCCTCCACCCCGCCCTGGAGTCCGAGGGCCGCGAACGCTGGCGCCATCCCGTGCCCCTGGTCCAGTGGGGGCACACCGAGGAGGAGCGGCGCACGATCCGGGAGCGCGCCGCGCGCCTCGCCGCATGGGGCCACCCCTGCCGCACGGCGGACCCGGCCGAGCTGCGCACGCTCGCCCCGGCCGCCGACCCCGCGGCGTGCCGCGCCGGGGAACTGGTCGTCCACGACGAGGCCGCCTGGTACGACGCGCCTCTCATGGCCCGCGCGCTGCTGGACCGCGCGGCGGCGCGCGGCGCCGACATCCGCTACGACACTCCGGTCGAGGATCTGCTCCTCGACGGTGGCCGGGTGCGCGGCGCGCGGGCGCGCGGGCAGCGGTTCGCTGCGGACCATGTCGTCAACTGCGCGGGGCCGGACGCCGCGCGTATCGCCGCGCTCGCGGGCGTACGGCTGCCGCTGCGCCAGATCCCGGGCCTGGTGGGGGAGTCGGTGCCGCTGCCGGAGCCCGGGCTCGGCGCCGTCCTCGCGACCCCCGGCGTGGACCTGCGCCCGGCGCCCGGTGGCCGGGTCGTCGCGATCTCCTGGGCGGCCGACGCGCTGCTGGAGCCGACGCCGGGTACGGACGTACCGCCCGAGGCGGATCTCCTGGCGCGCTGCGCCGAGGTGCTGCCCGCGCTGCGCTCCGGCGCACTCGCGGGCGTACGGGTCGGGGTGCGGCCCGTGCCCGCCGACGGGCTGCCGCTCGCCGGGGCGCACCCGGAGGCCGGGGGGCTCTACTCGCTGGTGACCCACAGCGGCGTCACCCTGGCCCCGCTGCTGGGGGAGCTGGCCGCGCGGGAGCTGACGGAGGGCGTCGCGCTGCCCGACCTGGAGCCGTACCGCCCGGACCGCGACACCTCGCGGCCCGTGCGGGACGAGAGCCTGGCGGTGATGAGCGGCTACCGCGCGGGCGTGGCGGAGGACTGAGCGGGGGCCTCCTGGTCCCCGCCGGGCTCTCCCCCCGGCTCGGACCCGGCCTTGGCCTTGGCCTCGGCTTCCCGCTTCGCCGCCGCGGCGGCGGCGCGCAGGGCCGCCCGGCCGCGGCGTGCCGTGCGCAGCGCGTCCCAGGTCAGCAGCGCCAGCGCCGCCCAGACGAGCCCGAAGCCCGCCCAGCGCTCGGGCGGCATCTCCTCGTGGAAGACGGTCACGCCGAGGACGAACATGAAGGCGGGCGCCATGTACTGGAGGAGCCCGATGGTGGAGAGCGGCAGCCGGACGGCGGCGGCGCCGAAGAAGATCAGCGGCAGCGCGGTGGCCGCGCCGGAGAGGACCAGCAGCAGGGTGTGGACCCCGCCGTCGGTCGCGAAGGTCGAGTCGCCGCGCGCCCCGAGCCAGATGAGGAAGCCGAGCGCGGGCAGGAACTGCATCATCGTCTCGGCGCTGAACCCCTCGACGCCGTCGAGCTTGACCTTCTTCTTGATCAGCCCGTACGTGGCGAAGCTGAAGGCGAGGGTGAGCGAGACCCACGGCAGCTTGCCGTAGGCGAACGTCATCACGACCACGGCGAGCACGCCGACGCCCACGGCCACCCACTGCGCCACGCGCAGCCGCTCACGGAGCAGCAGGACGCCGAAGGCGATGGAGACCAGCGGGTTGATGAAGTAGCCGAGGGAGGCCTCGATGACCCGGCCGGAGTTGACCGACCAGATGTAGAGCCCCCAGTTCGCGGAGATCACGCAGGCGGCCAGCAGGATCAGCGCGAGCTTCCTCGGCTCGCGCAGCAGCGGGCGTATCCAGGACCAGCGGCGCACCAGCGCGAGGATCAGCAGCGCGGTCGGCAGCGACCACACCATGCGGTTGGCGAGCACCTCGGAGGCGCCGGTGTCCTGGAGCAGGTGCCAGTAGAGGGGGAGCAGCCCCCACATCCCGTATGCCGCGAAGCCATAGGCCAGACCCGCCTTGTCCGTCCCCTGCGTCCCCATCGGAGCCCCCTCTCTCGCCGTGCCCTCCGCACGGTAACGGAAGACGGGCACCCCTGTCAGTTCCGTCCCGCGTTATGGTCCTGTCGGCCCCGGCGGCGCGAAAATGCCCGGCACCTCCGGGGAGGCGCCGGGCACTTCGGGGTCGGTCGGCGGGGCTCAGCCCACGACCGTCCAGGTGTCGTTCCCGTGCAGCAGGGCGGACAGGTCGCCCTTGCCGTTCTGCTCCACGGCGCGGTCGAGCTGCTCGGCCATCTCCGTGTCGTAGACCGGGCGGCGGACGCTGCGCAGCACGCCGATCGGCGTGTGGTGCAGGGTGTCCGGGTCGGCCAGCCGCGAGAGCGCGAAGGCCGTGCCGGGGGAGTCCGCCGCGGCGTCATGGACGAGGACGTCCGCCGTGCCCTCCTCGCGCACGTCGACGATCCGCAGCTCGCCGCTGGGGTCGCGCACGACGCCCTTGGCGCCGAGCCCGTCCTCCGCCGGGGTCCCGAAGCGGATCGGCTCGCCGTGCTCCAGCCGGATCACGGCCTCCTGCGCCTGCTCCTTGTCTTTCAGGACCTCGAACGCGCCGTCGTTGAAGATGTTGCAGTTCTGGTAGATCTCCACGAGCGCCGTGCCCGGGTGGTCGGCGGCGGCGCGCAGCACCGAGGTGAGGTGCTTGCGGTCCGAGTCGACCGTACGGGCCACGAAGCTCGCCTCGGCGCCGAGCGCCAGCGACACCGGGTTGAACGGCGCGTCCAGCGAGCCCATCGGCGTCGACTTGGTGATCTTCCCGGCCTCGGAGGTCGGGCTGTACTGACCCTTCGTCAGGCCGTAGATCCGGTTGTTGAAGAGCAGGATCTTCAGGTTCACGTTCCGCCGCAGCGCGTGGATCAGGTGGTTGCCCCCGATCGAGAGGGCGTCGCCGTCGCCCGTGACCACCCACACGCTCAGGTCCCGTCGCGACGTGGCGAGGCCGGTGGCGATGGACGGGGCGCGGCCGTGGATCGAGTGCATCCCGTACGTGTTCATGTAGTACGGGAAGCGGGAGGAGCAGCCGATGCCCGAGACGAAGACGATGTTCTCCTTCGCCAGGCCGAGTTCGGGCATGAAGCCCTGGACGGCGGCCAGCACCGCGTAGTCGCCGCAGCCGGGACACCAGCGGACCTCCTGGTCCGACTTGAAGTCCTTCATCGTCTGCTTGCCCACGGCCCTCGGCACCAGGGAAAGCGCCTCCGGGCCCTTGCTGTCGGCCTCCTCGGTCAGAGGAGCCCCCTCCGCGAGACCTGTCGAAGTCTCAGCCATTGGTGATGGCCTCCTTGAGAGCGTTCGCGAGCTGCTCGGCCTTGAAGGGCAGACCGCGGACCTGCGTATACGACTGTGCGTCGACGAGATAGGTGGCGCGGATGAGGGTGGCGAGCTGCCCGAGGTTCATCTCCGGCACGACCACCTTGTCGTAACGCCGCAGCACCTCTCCGAGATTCCGGGGGAACGGGTTGAGATGGCGCAGATGGGCCTGCGCGATGGTGCCCCCCGCGTTCCTGATCCGGCGCACGGCGGCCGTGATCGGCCCGTACGTGGAGCCCCAGCCGAGCACCAGCAGCCCGGCGTCGCCGCTCGGGTCGCTGACCTCCAGGTCCGGCACCTCGACCCCGTCGACCTTGGCCTGACGGGTGCGGACCATGAAGTCGTGGTTGGCCGGGTCGTAGGAGATGTTGCCCGTGCCGTCCTGCTTCTCGATGCCGCCGATGCGGTGTTCGAGTCCCGGCGTGCCGGGCACCGCCCAGGGGCGGGCGAGGGTGTGGGGGTCGCGCTTGTACGGCCAGAAGACCTCGGTGCCGTCCTCCAGCTCGTGGTTGGGGCCCGAGGCGAACTGGACGCGCAGGTCGGGCAGCTCGTCCGGGTCGGGGATCCGCCAGGGCTCCGAGCCGTTGGCCAGATAGCCGTCCGAGAGCAGGAAGACCGGCGTCCGGTACGTGAGCGCGATCCGGGCCGCCTCCAGCGCCGCCGTGAAGCAGTCGGCGGGCGTGGACGGGGCGACGATGGGCACCGGTGCCTCGCCGTTCCGCCCGTACATCGCCTGGAGCAGGTCGGCCTGCTCGGTCTTGGTGGGCAGCCCGGTGGAGGGGCCGCCGCGCTGGATGTCGATGATCAGCAGCGGCAGTTCGAGGCTGACCGCGAGGCCGATCGTCTCGGACTTCAGCGCCACGCCCGGGCCCGAGGTCGTCGTCACGGCCAGCGAGCCGCCGAAGGCCGCGCCGAGGGCGGCGCCGATGCCGGCGATCTCGTCCTCGGCCTGGAAGGTGCGGACCCCGAAGTTCTTGTGCTTGCTCAGCTCGTGCAGCACGTCGGAGGCCGGGGTGATGGGGTACGAGCCGAGGAAAAGCGGAAGGTCCGCTTTCTGAGACGCCGCGACCAGTCCGTAGGACAGCGCGAGGTTGCCCGAGATGTTCCGGTACGTACCGGGCGGGAAGGCGGTGGACGCCGGCGCCACCTCGTACGAGACGGCGAAGTCCTCGGTCGTCTCGCCGAAGTTCCAGCCCGCGCGGAACGCCGTGATGTTCGCTTCCGCGACCGTCGGCTTCTTGGCGAACTTGGTGCGCAGGAACGCCTCGGTCTGCTCGGTGGGTCGGTGGTACATCCACGACAGGAGGCCCAGCGCGAACATGTTCTTCGACCGGCCCGCCTCCTTACGGCCCAGGTCGTACTCCTTCAGCGCCTCGACCGTGAGCGTGGTGAGCGGCACCTGGTGGACGCTGTATCCGTCCAGGGAGCCGTCCTCCAGTGGACTGGAGTCGTAGCCGACCTTTGCCATCGCACGCTTGGTGAACTCGTCCGTGTTGACGATGATCTCGGCGCCGCGCGGCACGTCCGCGATGTTCGCCTTCAGCGCCGCCGGGTTCATGGCCACCAGGACGTTCGGGGCGTCGCCCGGCGTCAGGATGTCGTGATCGGCGAAGTGGAGCTGGAAACTGGAGACGCCCGGCAGCGTGCCCGCGGGGGCACGGATCTCGGCCGGGAAGTTCGGCAGCGTCGAGAGATCGTTGCCGAACGAGGCCGTTTCGGACGTGAAGCGGTCGCCCGTCAATTGCATGCCGTCGCCGGAGTCGCCCGCGAACCGGATGATCACCCGGTCCAGGCGCCTGACCTCCTTGTCCTGCCCGCTGTCCTGCCCTCTCTCAGGGCCGGACTGATGCCCGACTGGGCTACTGACCTGACTGGTCACGGTGGATCGGACCTCCCTCAAGGCGGCGGCTCGCCAGCCATCGTACGTCGCTAAGGGTTGCCTTCCCGAAGGTGATCCCATGCTGGACAGCTTTTTGAGACGCTCTGCCGCACTGCGCTGCCACGCTCGCTCCACCCCCTGGAGTGCTCCTCAAGCTCTCCGTTTCCCCTGGCGGCACGGGACGGCCTGACGGCGGCCCCGCGCCGCCCTCCGCTACGAATTCAGATACGTCAGCACCGCGAGGACCCTCCGGTGATCCGCGTCACTCTGCGAGAGGCCCAGCTTCAGGAAGATGTTGCTGACGTGCTTCTCGACGGCCCCGTGGCTCACCACGAGCTGCCGGGCGACCGCCGAGTTCGTCCGCCCCTCGGCCATCAGGCCCAGCACCTCCCGCTCCCGCGGGGTGAGACCTGCGAGCACGTCCTGCTTGCGGCTGCGCCCGAGAAGCTGCGCGACCACCTCCGGGTCGAGCGCCGTGCCGCCCTGGGCGACTCGCGCGACCGCGTCCACGAACTCACGCACTTCGGCTACCCGGTCCTTCAGCAGATAGCCGACCCCGCGGCTGGATCCGGCCAGCAGCTCCGTCGCGTACTGCTCCTCCACGTACTGGGACAGGACCAGCACACCCAGGTCCCCGTACGTCTCCCGCAACCGGACGGCCGCGCGCACGCCCTCGTCGGTGTGCGTCGGCGGCATCCGCACGTCCGCCACGACCACGTCGGGGAGCTGTCCGGCCTCGGCGAACTCGGCGACGGTCTTCACCAGCGCGTCCCCGTCCCCGACGCCCGCCACGACCTCGTACCCCCGGTCCGTGAGCAGCCGGGTCAGCCCCTCCCGGAGCAGCACCGAGTCCTCCGCGATGACCACGCGCACCCTGTCCTCCGCGCTCTCCATCTACCCGGCCCCCCTGAAGCGTGTCCCCTTCCCACCAGCATCCCAGATCCGCCGGTGCCCGGGGGCCGGGCGCCGCGACCTGTTCCGCTACTGGTCGCGCCAGGGCAGTTCGGCGGTGACGGTGGTGGGGCCGCCACGTGGGGAGTCGAGGACGAGGAGGCCGTCGACGGCGTCGAGGCGTTCGGCGAGCCCCGCGAGCCCCGAGCCCGCCTCGGCGCTCGCCCCGCCCTTCCCGTCGTCCGACACCTGGAGCATCAGCCGGTCCTTGCCCCGCCACAGCTCGACCCCGGCCCGGGTGGCGCCGCTGTGCTTGCTGACGTTCTGCAGCAGCTCCGAGACCGTGAAATAGGTGATCCCCTCGATGGCCGCCACCGGCCTCTCCGTCAGGTCGGTGGTGACGGTGACGGGGACGGTGCAGCGGGCGGCGAGTGCGGAGAGGGCGGGGCCGAGTCCGCGGTCGGTGAGGATGGCGGGGTGGATGCCGCGGGCGAGGTCGCGGAGTTCCTGGAGGGCGAGTTTCACTTCGCCGTGGGCTTCGTCGACCATTTTGGCGGCGGCTTCGGGGTCTTCGAGGAGTTTCTCTTTCGCGAGGCCGAGGTCCATGGCGAGGGCGACGAGGCGTGCCTGGGCGCCGTCGTGCAGGTCGCGTTCGATACGGCGCAGGTCCGCCGCCGCCGTATCGACCACCGCACCCCGGTCCGACTCCAGCTCCCACACCCGCGTCGCCAGCCGCGAGGGGCCCAGCAGCCCGACGACCAGCAGCCGGTCGACCCGGCTCAGGCCCCGTACCAGCCACGGCGTCAGCAGCACCAGCAGCAGCCCGACGACCGTCACCACCAGGACCTCCGGCGGCGTGTCCAGCACCTCGCCGCCGCCCTGGCCGCTCCTGGCCCCGATCTGGAGCCCGTCGTGGAACTGCAGGGCGTCCCGGTCCCGGTTGTGGAAGAGCCACTGCCAGGCGGGGAAGAGCAGCAGCAGCCAGCCGTGGAAGACGACCAGCGCGGTGGCCGTGAAGCTCAGCATCGCCCACGGCAGATGGAGCAGCGCGTAGAGCACGTGCCGCCAGGACACGCCGCTGCGCAGCGTCGCGCCCATCCAGGCCATCGGACCCCGGGACCGCTGGAGCGCCCGTACGGGCTCGGGCTCGGCGACGTCCAGGCCCAGCAGCCCCCGGGCCCGTGCCCGTTCGAGACGGCCGAGACCCCGCGCCCCCGCGAGCCCGGCGGCGAGCACCGGCACCCCGAGGAACGTGATCAGCAGCCCGGCGCCGACGAACAGCATCGTGACGGCGTACGCGAAGGTGGCGACGGCGAGCGGCAGCCCGGACAGCACGTACAGCAGCTCGCGCAGCGCCCGGCGCTCGAACGGCGCGCGCAGCACCGTACGCACCACACCCGGCGCACCCATGGTCGGCCTCATGCCGTCGCTCCCCGCTTCTGTTCGTGCTCGTCGCGCCAGGGCAGTTCGGCGGTGACGGTGGTGGGGCCGCCGGGCGGGGAGTCGAGGACGAGGAGGCCGTCGACGGCGTCGAGGCGTTCGGCGAGGCCCGCGAGCCCGGAGCCCGCGTCGGCGCTCGCCCCGCCCTTCCCGTCGTCGGTCACCTGGACGAGCAGCCGCTGGTCGGTGCGCCACACCTCCACGCCGGCGGTACGCGCCCCGCTGTGCTTGCTGACGTTCTGCAGCAGCTCGGACGCCGTGAAGTAGGCGATGCCCTCGATCGCGGGGGCGGGGCGCCGGGCGAGGTCGGTGGTGACGGTGACGGGGACGGTGCAGCGGGCGGCGAGTGCGGAGAGGGCGGGGCCGAGTCCGCGGTCGGTGAGGATGGCGGGGTGGATGCCGCGGGCGAGGTCGCGGAGTTCCTGGAGGGCGAGTTTCACCTCGCCGTGGGCTTCGTCGACCATTTTGGCGGCGGCTTCGGGGTCTTCGAGGAGTTTCTCTTTCGCGAGGCCGAGGTCCATGGCGAGGGCGACGAGGCGTGCCTGGGCGCCGTCGTGCAGGTCGCGTTCGATACGGCGCAGGTCCGCCGCCGCCGTGTCCACCACCGCACCCCGGTCCGACTCCAGCTCGGCGACGCGCCGCTCCAGCTCGTCGGAGGGCGCCAGCAGCGTGCGGACCATCAGCCGGTCCACGTTCGTCAGCCCCCGCGCCACCCACGGCAGCACCGGCCAGGCCACGATCAGGGACGGCAGCGTCACGCAGAAGGTCAGCCACCCCCAGGGGAAGCGCACGAACGAGTACAGCACCTGCCGCCAGGCCACCGGGTCCTTGAGCCGCTCCCACAGCCACGGCAGGAACCCGGGGCGCGGGGCGCGCAGCGGGCTCGGCTCGTCGATCCGCACGCGCAGCAGCAGCCGCGCCCGCGCCCGCTCGAACTTGCCGATCTGCCTCGCGCCGAGCAGCCCCACCGCCAGCAGCGGCAGCCCGATCGTCGTGACGGAGAGGAACGTGCCGGTCCACAGCAGCGTCACGACGTAGACGAAGGCGACCGTGTCGACCACCGCGTTGACCAGCAGATGCGCGATCTCCCGGCACGTCTGCGCGGAGAGGGCGGCCCGGGGCGGCGGCAGCGGTTCGACGTCCCCGCTCCCGGCCGGGGCGGCCGGTGCGTCGGGCTCGGATCTCAGGGGACTCGCGGTCATACGCCCCAGCCTGCCCGGCCGCCTTTGGCGGCGCTATGGGGTCCCTTGGTGAGGTGGGGTGGGGTTAACCCCACCTCACGTGGGAGCGTGCCCCGAAGCATGTGTGAACGGAGCCGAACGGAGTGTGACGCGGCGGTGCTCGCGGCCCGGGGCAGGGCCTAGACTCCCGTGCGTACAGATCCTCGAACAGCACCACTCACCACACACACCACAGGGGCGGACGTGCCGGACTACTTCCACGGCTATTCGGTCGTCGGGCTGGTCGCGGTTGTCGGGGTGCTCTTCGTCGCCGTGGCCTTCGCCGCGGGACGGCTGCTGCGGCCGGTGGTGCCCACCCGGGAGAAGATGCTGACGTACGAGTGCGGCGTCGACCCGGTGGGCGAGGGCTGGGCCCACACCCAGATCCGCTACTACGTCTACAGCTTTCTGTACGTCATCTTCGCGGTCGACTCCGTCTTCCTCTTCCCCTGGGCGACGGTCTTCGCCGCCCCGGGATTCGGCGGCATCACGCTCGTGGAGATGTTCATCTTCCTCGGCTTCCTCGCCGTCGGCCTGCTGTACGCGTACAAGAAGGGCGTCCTGGAATGGACGTAAGCGGAACGAACACCGGTGGCTCGCGGCAGCCCGTCGACCTGGCGCCCCCGGCCCGGCTGGGCCCGCTCGCGCGGCTGGCCCCCGAGCCCATGAAGGTCGTCCTCAACTGGGGCCGGCGCTACAGCCTGTGGGTCTTCAACTTCGGGCTCGCCTGCTGCGCGATCGAGTTCATCGCCGCGTCGATGGCCCGGCACGACTTCATCCGGCTCGGCGTGATCCCCTTCGCGCCGGGCCCGCGCCAGGCCGACCTGATGGTCGTCTCCGGCACGGTCACCGACAAGATGGCCCCCGCGGTCAAGCGGCTCTACGAGCAGATGCCCGAGCCGAAGTACGTCATCTCCTTCGGCGCCTGCTCCAACTGCGGTGGGCCCTACTGGGACTCGTACTCCGTCACCAAGGGCGTCGACCAGATCATCCCCGTCGACGTCTATGTGCCGGGCTGCCCGCCGCGGCCCGAGGCGCTGCTCCAGGGCGTGCTGAAGCTCCAGGAGAAGATCGCCGCCGAGTCGACCTCGCACCGGTACGGGGCGAACGGGCCTCATGGGTCCAACGGGCCCCATGAGTCCAACGGGAAGGCCCCCGCGGCGGCGCTCACCAGCGGCCTGGTGAAACCGCCGCCCGCCGTCCCGGGCACCCCGAGTACGAACGGCGCGGGGGAGGGCGAGGAACGGTGACCGAGCCCACGGAACCCACGGAGCCGGCCGAGCCCGCGCCGCAGCCCGCATCGGAGTCCGTGCCGGAACCCGCGCCGGAGCCCGCGTCGGAGTCCGCCGAGCCCACCGGTCCCGGCACCGTCGGCTGGCTGCCCGGTGGCACGGAGGCGCTGTTCGGCGTCGGGGCGACGGCCGAGGACGCGTACGGGCTGCTGACCGTCGACGTCCCCGCCGAGTCCTGGCTCTCCGCCCTCCGCGTCGCGCGCGACGCGCTGGACTGCACCTACTTCGACTGGCTCAGCGCCGTCGACGAGCCCGGCACCGGCTTCCACGTCTGCGCCCACGTCGCCGCCCTCCCGGGCGGGGGCGCGGGGGAGCGTGCGGGTGAGCCGCTGCGCCGCCTCGTCGTCCGTACGACCGTGCCGCACGGGGCCCCCTCGCTCCCGACCGCCACCGGCATCTACGCCGGGGCCTCCTGGCACGAGCGCGAGACGCACGAGATGTTCGGCGTGGACTTCCCCGACCACCCGGACCTCGCCCCGCTGCTGCTGCCCGAGGGCTTCGAGGGACACCCGCTGCGCAAGGACTTCGTCCTCGCCGCGCGCGTCGCCAAGACCTGGCCGGGCGCGAAGGAGCCCGGCGAGTCCGGCCACGGCGGCCCGAAGCGCCGCACGATGCTTCCGCCCGGCGTCCCCGACCCCAACGAGTGGGGCCCGCTCAAGGGCCAGCTCCCGCCCGCCCCGTCGCGCCCGGCCCGGGGCCGCGCCGCTGCGGCCTCCGGCGAACGCCCCGCGCGCCGCACCCGCACCGCGGGCGACGGCTCCACCAGCCAGCGCCCGCCGCGCCGCGCCCGCTCGGCGACGGAGGGCTCGGCGAGCCAGCGCCCGGACGCCCCCACCACCGAACCGGCAACGCCGCCCCAGGCGCCCGAGGCACCCCAGGCATCGGAGACGCCCGAGGCACCCCAGGCATCGGAGACGCCCGAGGCACCCCAGGCATCGGAGACGCCCGAGTCGGCGCCGTCACCCGAGTCGGCCACGCCGACCGCGCCGCCGCGGTCCCCCCGCTCGCCCCGGCGCGCGGAGGAACCGAAGAGCCCGGATCAGCCGGACAGCGCGGAACCGCGGAGCGGTGAGGCCACGGCCCCCCGCTCCACGG
Source organism: Streptomyces albiaxialis (assembly GCF_039530985.1). Taxonomy (NCBI): domain Bacteria; kingdom Bacillati; phylum Actinomycetota; class Actinomycetes; order Kitasatosporales; family Streptomycetaceae; genus Streptomyces; species Streptomyces albiaxialis. Next base: position 973,680 of record NZ_BAAAPE010000007.1, on the reverse strand, counting down.
ACGCCCCCTGGCACCACGCCCGCCCGGCCTTCGAGGAGCAGGGCGCGGAGGAGTCCGACGACGAAGGCGGTACCGGCAACGCGAGAGGAGAAGAGGGCTGATGGACGCGCTCGACGTCACGCTCCGCCTGGTCGCCGTGCTGCTCGCCTTCCTCGTCCTGCCCCTCCTCGTCGGTCAGACCGAGCACAAGGTCATGGCCCATATGCAGGGCCGTGTCGGACCCATGTACGCGGGCGGCTTCCACGGCTGGGCCCAGCTCGTCGCCGACGGCGTCAAGTTCGCGCAGAAGGAGGACGTCGTCCCCGACGGCGCCGACCGGCGTATCTTCCAGCTCGCGCCCGCCATCGCCCTCATCCCCTACCTCCTCGTCCTCGTCGCGATCCCCGTCTGGCCCGCCCCGGGCAACGGCGGCGTCGGCCAGGCGATCGACGCGGGCATCTTCTTCGTCCTCGCCGTGATGGGCGTCGGCGTGCTCGGCTCGCTGATGGGCGGCTGGGCCTCCGCCAACAAGTTCTCCCTCCTGGGCGGCCTGCGCACCGCCGCCCAGCTCATGGCGTACGAGCTGCCGATGCTGCTCGCCGCCGCCTCCGTCGCGATGGCCGCGGGCACCCTCTCCCTCCCCGGCATCCTCGACGCCTGGGAATGGTGGTGGCTGCCCTGGCAGATCATCGGCGGCTTCGTCTTCTTCACGGCCGGCCTGGCCGAGTTGCAACGCCCTCCCTTCGACGCCCCCGTCGCCGACTCCGAGATCATCTTCGGCGCGTACACCGAGTACACCGGGCTGCGCTTCGCGCTCTTCCTCCTCGCCGAGTACGCGGGCATCGTCGTCCTCTCCGCGCTGACCGCCGTGCTCTTCCTCGGCGGCTGGCACGGCCCCTTCGCGGACGGGCTGGGCTGGCTCTGGACGCTGCTGAAGACCGCCCTCCTCTCCTTCGTCGTCATCTGGCTCCGCGTCAGCTACCCGAGGCTGCGCGAGGACCAGATCCAGCGCGTGGCCTGGACGGCGCTCGTCCCCCTCGCCCTGCTCCAGATCGCCCTCACCGGCGTCGTCAAGGTGGTGATGTAGCCGTGTCCCGCCCCTCCGCCGTCTTCGGCTCCGGCCTGGCCAAGGGCCTGGCCGTCACCTTCCGCACGATGACGCGGCGCTCGCACACCGCCCACTACCCGGACGCGCAGCCCGAGCTGCCGCCCCGCTCCCGGGGAGTGATCGGGCTCTTCGAGGAGAACTGCACGGTCTGCATGCTCTGCGCCCGCGAGTGCCCGGACTGGTGCATCTACATCGACTCCCACAAGGAGACGGTGCCCCCGGCCGCGCCCGGCGGACGCGAGCGCAGCCGCAACGTCCTCGACCGCTTCGCCATCGACTTCGCCCTGTGCATGTACTGCGGTATCTGCATCGAGGTCTGCCCTTTCGACGCGCTGTTCTGGTCCCCCGAGTTCGAGTACGCGGAGACGGACATCCACGAGCTGACCCACGAACGCGACCGGCTCCGCGAGTGGATGTGGACGGTCCCCGAACCGCCCGCCCTCGACCCCGCCGCCGAGGAGCCCAAGGAGATCGCCGCCGCCCGCAAGACCGCCGAGAAGGCCGCCGAGAAGGCTGCCGCAGAGGCGGCCGAGCAGGCCGAACAGCGGGGTGAGCCCGAGTGACCGGATCGCTGAGCCTCGCCGCCTCCCATCCCGGCTTCCTGTCCCCGACGGGCGTCGAGATCGTCTTCGTCCTCGTCGGACTCGTCACGCTCGGCGCCGCGCTCGTCACCGTCACCACCAAGCAGCTCGTGCACGCGGCCCTGTGGCTGGTGGCGGCGCTCGGCGGGATCGCCGTGGAATACCTCCTCCTCACCGCGGAGTTCATCGCCTGGGTCCAGGTCCTGATCTACGTGGGATCCGTCGTCGTCCTCCTCCTCTTCGGGCTGATGCTCACCAGGGCGCCCATCGGCCGCTCGCCCGACGCCGACTCGGGTAACCGCTGGGTCGCCCTCGCCGTGGCCGTCGCCGCGGCCGCGACCCTCCTCACCGTCGTCATCGACGCCTTCCGCTCGACCTGGATCGAGCTGGACGACTCGGTCGCGGGCTCCACCGAGGTCACCGGTGTGGCCCTCTTCCGGCACTGGGTGCTGCCCTTCGAAGCGCTCTCCGTCCTCCTCCTCGCCGCCCTCGTGGGCGCGATCGTCCTCTCTCGCAGGCAGAAGGGGAGCGACCGCTGATGCATCTCGCCTATCCGGCCGTCCTGGCGGTGCTGCTCTTCTGCGTCGGTCTCTACGGCGTCCTCGCGCGCCGGAACGCCATCCTCGTGCTGATGTCGGTCGAGCTGATGCTGAACGCGGTCAACCTCAACCTGGTCGCCTTCGACGTCTGGCTCCGCGACACCCTGCACGCGGGCCAGGCACTCACGCTCTTCACCATCGCCATCGCCGCGGCCGAGATCGGCATCGGTCTCGCCATCGTGCTGCTCGTCTACCGGAATCGGGGCAGCTCCGATGTCGACAGACTCAGGGACCTCCGTGAGGACGGAGGTTCGCCAGGGGGCAATCCCAGCGGCGGGTCCGACGATGCAGAAAGTCTCGCACCCGCCACTGACAACGCCGCCGAAACCGAGGCTGACCAGGGGACTTCGGAGACCCGGGGGACTTCGGAGACCTCGGGGAGTTCGGAGACTTCCGCAGGGAGGCAGCACGCGTGAGCACCACGACCCTCGCCGTCCTCGTCCCCGTCCTCCCCTTCCTCGGCGCCGTCGCCGGGCTGCTCCTCGGCCGTGGCGCGCCCGGCTTCGCCCGGCCCCTCGCGGTGCTGCCCACGCTCGTCGCGACGGCCCTCGCGATCACCGTCGCCGTACGCCAGGGCGGCGGCGCCCCGCTGCGCGCCGCCACCGAGCTGACCCCGACCGGCAACGAGGCGCTGCCCGTCCAGCTCGCCCTGCACCTCGACGGCTTCGCCGTCCTCGTCGCGGTCCTCGTCGGCCTCGTCGCCTCGTGCGTGCAGCTCTACTCCACCGGGTATCTCCGCGACGACCCGCGCTACCCCTCGTACGCCGCGCTCGTCTCCCTGTTCACCGCCGCGATGTTCCTCGTCGTCTACAGCGACGACCTCATCGTGCTGCTCGTCGGCTGGGAGATCATGGGCATCTGCTCGTACTTCCTGGTCGGGCACTACTGGGAGACCCCGGCGGCGCGGGCCGCCTCGCTCAAGGCGTTCCTCGTCACGAAGCTCGGCGACGTGCCGTTCCTCATCGGCATCCTCGCGCTCGCCTCCGACGCGGGCACGTTCCGGATCAGCGCGATCGTCACCCGCCTCACCTCGCCGCTCTCCGGCTTCGAGCTGGACCACCCGACGCTGATCGCGGTGCTGCTGCTCGCCGGGGTCGCGGGCAAGTCCGCGCAGTTCCCGCTGCACTCCTGGCTGCCCGACGCGATGGCGGGCCCGACGCCCGTGTCGGCGCTGATCCACGCCGCGACGATGGTCGCCGCCGGTGTCTACTTCGTCGCGCGGCTGCTGCCCGTCTTCACCGCCTCGGCCGCCGCGCTCGCGCTCCTCGCGCTCGTCGCCGCCGTCACCATGACCGGCTCGGCGCTGGCCGCGCTCGCGCAGGACGACATCAAACGCGTCCTCGCGTACTCGACCATCAGCCAGCTCGCCTACATGGCGGGCGCCCTCGCCGTCGCCGACCGGGGCGCGGCCGTCTTCCACCTGCTGGCCCACGGCGCGTTCAAGGCGCTGCTCTTCCTCGCCGCCGGGGTCGTCATCCACGCGGCGGGCACCAACTCCCTCACCGTCATGTCCCGCATGGGCGGCATCGCCAAGCGCGCCCCGGACGCCTACTGGACGATGAGCGTCGCGCTGCTCGCGCTCGCCGCGATCCCGCCGTTCGCGGGCTTCTTCTCGAAGGAGGCCGTGCTCGGCGCCGCCGAGCACGCGGCGTTCGGCGACGAGCACGGCGTCCCCGTGGGCGTCGGCTGGATCGTGCTGGTCGCGGGCCTGCTCACGGCCGTCCTGACCGCGGCCTACGCGGCGAGACTGTGGCTGCTGGCCTTCCGGGGTACGGACGCGACCGCGCCGCTGCGTCCCGACCCGGAGAAGGCCGCCGAGCACGTGCCCGAGGCCGTCCCGCAGCAGGCCCCCGAGACCTTCGAGCCGACCCACCACCGCGAACCGGCCGTCATGACCGCCGTCCTGTGGCTGCTCGCCGTCCCCTCGCTGGCCTTCGGGCTCGCCTTCCCCGTGCTGCCCGACTGGTTCGACGGGGGCTCCCTCGCGCCGACCCTCACCACCTCGGTCCTCGCCACAGGGGTCGCCCTGGTCGGAGGGATCCTCACCTTCGCGACCTGGCGGCACACCACGGCCCTGGCCGCCGCGCACCCGGAGGCCGACGCCGACCCGGGGCTGCTGCTCCTGGGCCCGCTGCACCGGCACGCGGCGGCGGGCTTCCATCTGGACGCCGTCTACACGGCGCTCGTCGTCCGTCCGGTCCAGGGCGCGGCGAAGCTCGTACGGTTCCTCGACCGGGAGGTCGTCGACGCCTACGTCAGCGGCGCGGGGCTCGGCCCCCGGCTGCTCGGCGCGGCCGTGCGGCGTACGCAGACCGGCAACGTACAGACCTACCTGAGCGCGCTGCTGGCGGGCTCCCTCGTGGTCGCCGTGGTCGCCGTCGTCGCGGCGGCCGGGAACGGAGGGGCGTGACCTCGTGATCTCCCTCGACGACACCGTGATGCGGGCCCTGCTGCTGGCCGCCGTCGTGCTGCCGCTGCTCGGCGCCGCCGCGGCGCTGCTGCCCGCGCCGCCCGGGCTGCGCGGGCGCGGCCCCGACCAGGCGGTGCTGCGCCACGGCGTGACCGTCACCGGCGTGGTGCTGGCCGCGACGGTCGTGCTCGCGCTGGGCTTCGACCACGACAACCCGGGCACCATGCAGGCCGAGTCGGACGTGAGCTGGATCCCGGCCCTCGGGATCCGCCTCCATTTCGGCGTGGACGGCGTCTCCCTGCCGCTCCTCGTGCTGACCGCGCTGCTGACGTTCCTGTGCGCCCTCTACAGCTACTTCAAGATGCCGGCGGGGCCGCGCCCCCAGGCGTTCGTCGCGCTGCTGCTGGTGCTGGAGTGCGGCACCCTGGCGACGTTCGCCGTGCTCGACCTGATGCTGTTCTTCCTGGCGTTCGAGATGGTGCTCATCCCGATGTACTTCCTCATCGCCCGCTGGGGCGGCGAGGGAAGGGGCCCGGCCGCCTGGAAGTTCATCCTCTACACGCTGCTCGGCTCCGTCGTGATGCTGCTCGGCCTGCTCGTCGTCGGCCTGAACGCCCAGGGCGGACCCACATTCGACATGGTGCGGCTCGCCGAACAGCACGGCGCCGGGCTGAGCCACACCACGCAGCTCGTCGCGGCGCTCGCCATCGGCCTCGGGCTCGCCGTCAAGGCGCCCATGTGGCCGATGCACTCCTGGCTGCCCGACGCGCACACGGCCGCGCCCACGGTCGGCTCGGTGCTCCTGGCGGGCGTCCTGCTGAAGATGGGCACCTACGGGTTCGTCCGTATCCTGCTGCCCGCCGCGCCGGAGGGCGCCGAGACGTTCGCGCCGTATCTGGCGGCCTTCGCGGTCGTCGGCATCATCTACGGGTCCCTCGCCTGCCTCGCCCTCGCACGGCGCGGCGCCAAGGGCGACCTGAAGCGGCTGATCGCGTACTCCTCGGTCGGCCACATGGGCTTCGTCCTGCTCGGCATCGCGACCCTCACCCACACGGGCGTCAACGGCGCCCTGTTCGCGAACATCGCCCACGGCCTCATCACCGGCCTGCTCTTCTTCCTCGTCGGCGCCCTCAAGGACCGCGCGGGCACGACCGACCTGGACGCACTGGCCGGTACGGGCGGGGCCGCGCTGTACGGGAAGGCGCCACGGTTCGGCGGGCTGCTCGCCTTCGGCGCCGTGGCCTCCCTGGGGCTGCCGGGACTCGCGGGCTTCTGGGGCGAACTGCTCGCCCTCCTGGGCGCCTTCCACCCGGCCGGGGGCCTCAGCCGCCCCGCCTACCTAGTGTTCATGGCGCTCGGCGCCGTCGGCACCCTGCTGACCGCCGCCTACATGCTCGTCGTCGTCCGCCGCGTCTGCATGGGCGACCCGGGGGAGGCGCGCCCCGCGCCCCTCCCGCCGCTCGCGACCGTGCCGGACGTACGCCGCTACGAATACGCCGCCTGGACGCCCCTGGTCGTCCTCACCGTCCTCGCCGGACTGTGGCCCGCCGCGCTCCTGGGGCTCACCGACCCGGCGGTGCAGAACCTCCTGCCAGGAGTGACCCGATGACGCCCGCGACCGAAGCCACCCTCCAGACGGTTCAGACGGCGGGTGCTGCCCAGACCATCCAGTCCGTCGACTGGGTGGCCATCGCGCCGCCCGCCGTCGCCGCCGTCGTCGCCCTCGTCGTCCTGGTGGCCGACCTCTTCCTGGACGACCGCCGCAAGCCCCTGCTCGGCTGGGTCTCCCTCGCCGGTCTGGCCCTCGCGGGACTGTCGCTGATCCCGCTCATCGGGGAGAACAGATCGACCTTCTGCCTGACGGGCGGTTCCGGCGCGTGCAGCTATGTGGCCGACCCGTTCGCTCTTGTCATCCAGTTCCTCGTGCTGGGCGGCGCGTTCGTGGCCGCCCTGCTGTCGGTGACGTCAGTGAAGGACGACAAGCTGCCCGAGGGGGAGTTCTGGTTCCTGCTGCTGTCGTCCGCCGCCGGTGCGGCGCTGCTGCCCGCCTCCCGCGATCTGGCCACTTTGGTCGTCGCCCTGGAAGTGGCGTCCCTTCCGGCGTTCGCGCTGGTCGGTCTGCGCCGGGGGGAGGCACGTTCGTCCGAGGCGGCCCTGAAGTTCTTCCTGTCGTCCGTCACCGCGACGGCCGTGATGCTCCTGGGCGTCAGCTTCGTCTACGCGGCCACCGGCAGCATGCACCTGGAGGCCGTCGCCGAGGCCCTGCCCGCGACGGACAGCCGCCTGGGCACCCTGGCCACCACGGGCGTCGCGCTCACCCTCGTGGGCTTCGCCTTCAAGACGGCGGCCGTCCCGTTCCACTTCTGGGTGCCCGATACGTATGTCGGTGCGCCCCTTCCGGTCGCCGCGTACCTCTCGGTGGTCGGTAAGGCCGTCGGTTTCTCCGGGCTGATCCTCGTCACCCTGCGGGCCTTCCCCTCCTATGACCACGTCTGGGGCCCCGCCCTGGCCGTACTGGCGGCCCTCACCATGACGGTCGGCAACCTGGGCGCCCTCCGGCAGCGCCCGGACCGCGAGCACAGCGCCGTACGGCTGCTCGCCTGGTCCTCCGTCGGGCAGGCGGGCTATCTCCTCGTCCCGATCGCCGCCGCGGCCTGGACGGACGACACGGACAGGGCCGTCGGCGCGACCGTCGCCTACGCGCTCATGTACGGCGTGGTGAACCTGGGCGCCTTCGCGGTCGCCGCGCTCGTCGGCCGTACGCACGCGGCCAACCGGATCAGCGACTACCGCGCCCTGATCTCCACCCGCCCCCTGGCCGCGCTCTGCCTGGGCTTCTTCCTGCTCTGCCTGGCCGGTCTGCCGCCGGGCGTGGTCGGGCTGTTCGCCAAGGTGACGGTCTTCGGCGCGGCCGTGGACGCGGGCCTGGGCTGGCTCGCGGTCGTCATGGCCGTCAACGTCGTGATCGCGCTCTACTACTACCTCCAGTGGACCGCCGTCCTGTTCCGTACGGACGGGCGCGAGGCCGCGCCGCGCGTCGCGCCCTCGGGCGTCCTGACGGCGACCATCGGGGTGACGGCCGTCCTGGGCATCGCCATCTCGGGCGCCCCGCAGCTCATCCTGCGCTTCGCGGACACCTCCCTGTTCTGACGGAAGGCTCCGCGAGGCGCGCCCGAGGGAGCCCGCGCACCGGCAGCGGTACTGCGGCCGGGGGAACTGCGCCTGCCCGTGGTGCGTTGACCAGGCAGGGAAGGTCCACTGGAAGGGGCCGCTGGACACTGGAGGGTGGATCGCCCACCCCGCTCAGGGTTCCCCCGCCGCACCATCTGGAGGGCGCACCGTGCACCGCCGGCACAACGGGCTGAGGACAGCCCTGCTCCTCGGGGGACTGTCCGCACTCATCCTCGTCATCGGGAGCTTCTTCGGCACGACCGGTCTGGTCGTCGCCCTGCTCGTGGCCCTGGGGACGAACGCGTACGCGTACTGGAACAGCGACAAGCTCGCCCTGCGCGCCATGCGTGCCCGCCCCGTCAGCGAGTTCGAGGCCCCCGAGCTGTACCGGATGGTGCGCGAGCTGTCGACGGCCGCGCGGCAGCCGATGCCGCGGCTCTACATCTCGCCGACCCAGGCGCCGAACGCGTTCGCGACGGGCCGCAATCCGCGGAACGCGGCGGTGTGCTGCACGGACGGCATCCTGCGCATCCTCGACGAGCGCGAGCTGCGCGGCGTCATCGGCCACGAGCTGAGTCATGTCTACAACCGCGACATCCTCATCTCGTCCGTCGCCGGAGCCCTGGCCTCGGTGGTGCTCTTCCTGGTCAACTTCGCCTGGCTGATTCCCATAGGCCGCTCGGACGACGACGAGGGGCCCGGGCTCGTCGGCATGTTGCTGATCATGATCCTGGGCCCGGTCGCCGCCTCCCTCATCCAGCTCGCCGTCTCCCGCTCGCGGGAGTACGAGGCGGACGCCTCGGGGGCCCAGCTCACCGGCGACCCGCTCGCCCTCGCCTCCGCGCTGCGGAAGCTGGAGGCGGGCACCCAGCAGCTTCCGCTGCCCCCTGAGCCGCGCCTGGAGACGGCGAGCCACATGATGATCGCCAATCCGTTCCGCCGGGGCGAGGGCCTCTCCAAGCTGTTCTCCACGCACCCGCCCATGACGGAGCGGGTGGCCCGGCTGGAGAAGATGGCGGGCCGGGAGCCCCGCTGATTCCGTCGGCCCTTCGCCCCTTCGGTCCTCCGGTGAAGGCCCTCAGGGCCCTCAGGGCCTGCGGCGGTCGGCGATGTGGCGCATCGCCTCGATGAGGTTCTCGCCCGAGACCTCCGCGTCGGGGTTGAGCGTCTTCTGCGCGACCATTCCGCTCACCAGCAGGTGGTACAGCGGCCCGTAGAGCGCGGTGTCCTCCTCGGAGACCTCCGAGTCGGGCACCCCGTGGAAGAGCGCCACCAGTCCCGCCTGGGCCTCGCGCTCCGCCGCGACGAAGGCCGAGCGCAACTGGGGATCGCTGTCCGAGCGCTGGACGGCCTCGAAGTTCGCCGCCCACAGGGTGCGGTGCTTGTCGAAGAGGTCCGACAGGACGCGCCACGCGGTCGCGAAGCGCTCGGCGGGGGAGGCCGTGCCGCTGAGCGCCGACTCGGTGATCGCCTGCATCTCGTCGCCCCAGTCGCCCATCGCGGCGAAGAGCGCCTCGCGCATGAGTGCGTCCTTGGAGCCGTAGTGGTAGCCGATCGAGGCCAGGTTCGTGCCGGAGGCGGCCACGATGTCCCGCGCCGTCGCGCGCCATCCCTTCTCCAGCAGGCAGCGCTTCGCGCCGTCGAGCAGATCCTCGCGATGTCCCATGCGGCGACCGTACCCCAGCCCTTAGACGGCTGTCTTATACGGACGTCCTAAACGTACGTCTTATACATCCGTCATAGACAAGTGTTTAAGACGTTCGTATAGTCCCGGCATGACCACACCCTCCGCGCCCTCCGCGCCGCCGCCCCGGCCTTCTCCGTCCGCCGCCGCCCGCGCGGGCCGCAGGGAATGGACCGCCCTGACCGTCCTCCTGCTGCCGCTGCTCCTGGTCTCCATGGACGTGTCGGTCCTCTACTTCGCGGTGCCCTTCATCTCCCACGAACTGGAGCCGAGCGCTGCCGAGCAGCTCTGGATCTTCGATATCTACGCCTTCGTCCTCGGCGGCCTGCTGCTCACCATGGGCGCCCTCGGCGACCGCGTGGGCCGCCGCAGGCTGCTGCTCTGCGGCGCCCTCGCCTTCGGGCTCGCCTCCGCGGCCGCCGCGTACGCCACCAGCGCGGAGATGCTCATCGCCGCCCGCGCCCTGCTCGGCCTCGGCGGCGCCACGCTGATGCCGTCCACGCTCGCGCTGATCCGCAACCTCTTCCACGACCCCGCGCAGCGCGCGACCGCCATCGCCATCTGGTCGGCCGTGATGACGGGCGGCGTGGCCGTCGGCCCGGTGCTCAGCGGCATCCTGCTGGAGCACTTCTGGTGGGGCTCGGTCTTCCTCGTCAACCTGCCCGTGATGGCGCTGCTGCTGGCGTTCGGGCCCTTCCTGGTCCCCGAGTTCAAGAACCCCGCGGCGGGCCGCTTCGACTGGCTCAGCGCCCTGCTCTCCCTCGCCGCGATCCTCCCGGCGGTCTACGGGATCAAGGAGTTCGCCGCGGAGGGCTACGACCACGCGTACGTGCTCGCCCTCGCCGTCGGCGCGGCCTTCGCGCTGCTGTTCGTACACCGCCAGCGCACGGCCCCGAACCCCATGCTCGACCTCGCGCTCTTCCGCCGCCCCGGCTTCGGCGCGGCGCTCGGCACCAACCTGGCCGCCATGTTCGTGATGATCGGCTTCGCCATCTTCAGCACGCAGTACCTCCAGTCGGTGCTCGGCATGAGCCCCCTGCGTGCCGCCCTGTGGAGCCTGGTGCCCTCGCTCGCCGTCGGCGTCGCCGCCCCCGTGAGCGTCCAGGCCGCCCGCCGCGTGAACCGCGCGTACCTCATCGGCGCGGGCTTCACCGTCGCCGCCTGCGGCTTCCTCGTCCTGACCCGCGTCGAGGCCGGCTCCCCGCTGCCCCTCGTGCTCGCCGGGGCCGCGGTCTACGCGGTGGGCATCGCCGTCGTCATGACCCTCGTCACCGACCTGGTCGTCGGCACCGCACCCCCCGAGCAGGCGGGCACCGCCTCAGGGCTGCTCGAAGCGGGGCAGGAGTTCGGCGGCGCCCTCGGAATGGCCCTGCTCGGCAGCGTCGGAACGGCCCTCTACCGCCACGAGGTCACCGACGCCCTCCCGCCCGGCCTCCCCGCGCGCGCCCGCGAGGCGGCGCACGAGACGCTCGGCGGCGCGGTCGCCACGGCGGACCGCCTCCCGGGCCGTACGGGAGAGGCCGTACTGTCCGCCGCGCGCGAGGCGTTCACCCACGGCATGCGCGGCGCGGCCCTCGCCGCCGTCGTCGTCACCCTCGCCGCCGCGGTCCTCAGCGTCCGCGGCCTGCGCCACGTACGGCTGCCGGAGGCGTCCGCGGAGGCGTCAGCGGGGACGGCGGATACGGGTGCGGAGACGGACAAGGGCGCGCCCGCCCCCGCGTCCCGGGAGTGACCGCGCCCTTGTCCGTACGGGCTTCTCGCGCCTACCGGTAGTTCACGAACTGGAGCGCGAAGTCGAAGTCCTTGCCCTTCAGCAGGTTGATGACGTCCTGCAGGTTGTCCCGGCTCTTGGAGGTGACCCGGAGCTCGTCGCCCTGCACCTGCGCCTTGACGCCCTTCGGGCCCTCGTCGCGGATGACCTTGGCGACCTTCTTCGCGTTGTCCTGCGAGAGGCCCTCCTGGAGCGAGGAGTGGATCCGGTACTCCTTGCCGGAGGCCGCCGGCTCGCCGGTGTCCAGGGCCTTCAGTGAGATCCCCCGCTTGACCAGCTTGGTCTGGAAGATGTCGAGCACGGCCTTCACCCGCTCCTCCGAGTTCGCCCGCATCTCGATCTTCTCGCCCGACCAGGCGATCGAGGCGTCCACGCCCTTGAAGTCGTAGCGCTGCGAGATCTCCTTGGCGGCCTGGTTGAGGGCGTTGTCGACCTCCTGCCGCTCGACCTTCGAGACGATGTCGAAACTGGAGTCGGCCATGGTGAGTTGGCTCCTCGTACGTAGATCCGTCAGGGAACGGCCCGCGCGTCGGACCGTGCCGCAAGCCTAGCCACCCGCCGCCCGGCCCCGGCCGAGCCTCGGGCGCGGACCTCCTGATCAACCGAGTGGCGAACCACCCCCCGGCATCGGGTATGGTTTACACCGTTGCCACGGAGCACCGCGCCAAGAAGGTGTCCGGGCAGCAATCCCAGGCGGTGTGCCCGAGCGGCCAAAGGGAGCAGACTGTAAATCTGCCGGCTCAGCCTTCCCAGGTTCGAATCCTGGCGCCGCCACAGGAATGGGAAAGCCCTCCCGAACCTGCGAGAGAGCAGGTTCGGGAGGGCTTCTTCGTGCTCGAATCCCTCGTCCCGAACCGGGGCCGGAAAGAGAAAGATCGTCGCACCCTGCTCACGAGGGGGTGCCGGCGTGCTGGATCCAGCGCACCTACGGCCACGGCTACGGCCCGGAGAGTCGCGGAGGTGTTTGCTCCCCCTGTCCGGCTGAACCTCCGGACCAACGACCGGATGCTCCCCGATCGGGGCTTCGCCGTGCCGCATCAGCGACGTTCGCCCCTGTCGGGCGTACGGGCGTACGGGCGGATGATCTGGTGCTGGTTCGGTGGAGCTACTGGTCGGGATGCAGCAGGGTTCGGAAGGTCACCGACACACGTCGGCCGCGTGGGATACGGCCGGTGGTTCCGGGATCACTCTTGCGTGCGGCGATGGCATGGCGCCAGGTGTAGCGGGCCGGCCCGCTCATGACCAGCAGGCTGCCGGGTGCGAGCGGCACTGCCAGCTTCGCGCCGTCCTCGGGATGGGTGAAGTCCATGAGGCAGCCGGAGACCAGTGAGATCGCGGCGATGACCGGACCGAAGCAGGGCAGGCAGTCGACGTGGGCGCTGATCCCCTGGCCCGGCTGGTACTCATTGACGATCACCTGCTCCGCCTCTCGGTCCATCCGGCCCTCACGCACGAGGCGGGCGGCCGTCCGGCGGGCCCATTCCGGGAGCGGCGGCGCGGCTTCCTGCTGGTGGCCTGCCACGCTGCGGCGGCCGTAGTCGTAGCGGTGGCCGTAGTGCTGCACCCGCCGCTTCAACCGCGCCGACCACGCCGCGGCGTCGATGTCCGAGAGCAGGGCCTGGCAGGCGCCGGGGGTGAGCCAGTCGGCGATGTACCGCAGGCCCGGCACCACAACAGAGGGCTGTGGGCGGGATATGGCGTCGACGCCCGGGGAAAGCTGGCCGGGAGTTTCAGACATGCCCCGAACAGTAGCCAGCCCTGCTACCGATTCACACGCCAGGCGCGGCACGCCCTGACGCTCCCTGAATCCTCCTGGGAGGGCAGCACGTCACCGAGCGCCGCCAGGGCGGCTTGGTTCGTGGCCGGCGGAGTTTGACCCTGCCCCTGCGTCAGGGTTGGAGGCTGGGCGCATGACGAACGAGAGCACTTCCCCGGTTCGGTTCGCGCCGCCGGTCGGGGGTCTTCAGGAGGTGGACGGGCGCCGCGTGTTCGCGCACCAGATGGGCAGCGGCGGGCCGGCCGTCGTGTTCGTGCCGGGCGCGAGCGCGGTCGGGCTGGACTACCTCGGCGTACAGCAGCAGGTTTCGCGGTTCACCACCACCGTCGTGTACGACCGCGGCGGCACCGGCTACAGCGATCCGCTGCCGCTGCCCCGGCCTGCCGCCGTCATCGCCACCGAGCTGCGGGAGCTGCTGCGGGCCCTGGACGTCCCGGGCCCGTACGTCCTCGCGGCGCACTCCCTCGGCGGCCTGTACGCGCACCGCTTTGCGCAGCTCTTCCCGCAAGAGGTGGCCGGGATGGTGTGCCTGGACGTCTTCCACCGCGACTGGGACTCCTTCATGCCGCCCTCGGCGAGCCTGGACGCGGTCGAGCGGATGGCGCCCGGCAGGGAGCAGATGGCTCAGATGCGCCCGGCCCTGCGTGAGATGTTCGCGGAGATGTTCGCGGACTACCCCGAGCCCGTGCGGCGGGCGCTGACCGAGGCCCACGTGAGCGACGAGTGGACCGACGCCGGTGTCGCCGAGCGTTCCGGTCTGGCCGCACTCGCCGCCGAGCTGCGGTGCGGGCCGGGGCTTCCCGACGTCCCCGTGGTCGCCCTCACCGTGGTGGGCGCCGACCCCGGCGAGCAGGCGTTGACCTCGGAGAGGACGGCGCGGGAGATGCGGGAGGCCAGGAAGCGGATGGACGCGGCCCTGGTGGACTCGGTCTCGTACGGCGAGCAGCGCGTCATCGCCGACACCAGCCACCACCGGCTCTGCTTCGAGAGGCCCGATGCCGTGGTCCAGGCGGTCCGCGACGTCGTCCACCGGGCGGACCGACTCTAGGCCGGTCTTTCGCTCAAGAGGTGCCTGTAGTGGCAGGCGGGATCTGTCCGAACGCATTCCATGCGCGAGTGAATTTCCACCCAGCGGTGCACCGCACCAACACGTCCGCATTTTCCCCTGACGCAAGGAGTAATCCTGTGAAGTTCCGAATCGGCCGCATACTCGTCGGTGCGACCGCACTGGCCTCCGCCGCCCTGGCGATGACCGCGGGCAGCGCCTCCGCGGCGCCCTCGGCGGCCGGCTGGGACCACATCTTCGGCCCCAATACCCCCGGCTCGTCCGGCGTGCGCGTGTACGTCAAGGAGCACGGCGACATCGTCAAGCTGTGCGACACGAAGAAGGACGGGTATTCCGCCGAGCTTGCGGTCGCCGAGGACGGCCACGCCGGCGACTCGTACGGCATGTCGGTCTCGACGGGCGCCGGCACGTGCAAGACGCATCGCGCCTCGGATGGCGCGAAGTACGATCTGGATGAGAACAACGGCGTCGCCTTCGGGTTCTGGGCCAAGGGCCCCCAGAGCAGCGCTTTTTGGGAGAACGACCACTGATCGGTCGTCCTCGACAACCGGGCGGCGGAGGGCCGGGGGCGGGGCGCCGCCCCGCGAGCCCGGCCCCGTGTCCGAACGAAAGACCTCAGACTCGCCACGACCGGAATGACACACACCACAGGAGGAGGACGGTGCTCACGATCGGCCAGCTCGCGACGACGGCGGGCGTGACCGTGCGCACCGTTCGCCACTACCACCACGTCGGTCTGCTTCCCGAGCCCGAGCGTGACGCCTCCGGCTATCGCCGCTACGGCGCGCAGGCGGCGGTGGACCTCATCCGTATCAGGACCCTCGCGGACGCCGGGGTGCCGCTCAGCCGTATCGACGCGCTGCTGCACGCGCGGCCCGCCGAGTTCGACGCGGCGATCGCCGGTATCGACGACGAGCTGCGGCGCAAGATGGACCAGCTCGCCGAGAACCGCCGCCGGATCACCCAACTCGCAGGCGGCGAGCGGCTCGCGCTGCCGCCCGAGGTGGTCGCCGTCCTGGACCGGATGCGCGCGCTCGGGATCAGTGAACGGCGGGTACGGCTGGAGCGCGACGCGTGGATCCTGATGCGGGCGCTGGACCCGCACCTGATGCCGGGACGGGTACGGGAGAAGAACGCCGAACTCGACGATCCCGCGACGGCGCGCCTGTATCTCGCCTGCGACCAGTCGTTCGACTGGGACCCGCACGATCCTCGCCTGGACCGGCTCATCGAGGACCTGGACGCGTGGGAGACCGCGCGGGAACGGGACGGCGGCCGGCCCCCGGAATACGTGAAGCTGGTCGTCTCCCGGATCTCCGAGGCGTCCCCGGCATGGCAACGCGTCCTCGATGCCCTCGCCCACCGCGCCGGGCAGCGCCGGACCGCACGGCGCGAGGAAGGCGGCCGCTGAGCCGCGGGCGCGACTGCTCCGAAACCTCCGACCGCCCCTTGGAGACTCCATGACCGACCTGACCGGCCTGACCACTCCCTTGTGCGCGACGCTCGGCATACGGCATCCCGTCTTCCAGGCCCCGATCGGTTCCGCGGCCACGCCGGAGCTGGCCGCCGCGGTCTCCGGCGCCGGGGGTCTCGGGTCGCTCGCCCTCACCTGGACGCCCCCGGCCGCCGCTCGCGAGGCCATCCGCAGGGTGCGCGAACTGACCGACAGACCCTTCGCGGTGAACCTCGTCCTCGACTTTCCCGTCGAGGAGTTGCTGGAGGTCTGCCTGGCCGAGCGGGTGCCCGTCCTGTCCACGTTCTGGGGCGATCCCACCGGCGTACGCGCACGGGTGCGCGGTTCCGGCACCGTCCACCTGCACACCGTGGGATCGGTCGCGGAGGCCGGGGCGGCGGTGGAGGCGGGCGTCGACGCCGTTGTCGCCCAAGGGTGGGAGGCCGGCGGGCACGTACGGGGCCGGACCTCGACCATGGCGCTCGTCCCGGCGGTGGTGGACCGGGTCGCCCCGGTTCCGGTGCTCGCCGCGGGCGGGATCGCCGACGGCCGGGGGCTGGCCGCCGCCCTGGCCCTGGGCGCGCAGGGCGCCTGGATGGGCACCCGGTTCCTGACCGCGCACGAGGCCGCGAGCCACCCCACGTACCGCGACGCGGTGCGTGCCGCCGCGCCGGACGACGCCGCGTACACCCGCTGCTTCGACGGGGGCTGGCCCGACGCGCCCCACCGAGCCCTGCGCAACTCCACGATGGCCGCGTGGGAGGAGGCGGGCAGCCCGGCGGCGCCCGGCCGTCCCGACGAGGGCGGCGTGGTGGCCGCGGACGAGGCGGGCGGGACGCACCGGCGCTACGAGGACACGGTTCCCCTTGCGGGGATGACGGGCGACCTGGAGGCGCTGGCGCTGTACGCGGGCCAGTCCGCGGGCCTCGTCGCCGACGGCGCACCGGCCGCCGACCTCGTCACGACGATCCTCGCCCAGGCCCGGCGGCTCCTCCCCCGCCTCGACTGACCCCCGCCTCCCGCGGGCGCGCGCCCTGGCGACTTCCACAGCGGGGGCAGGTCAAGCCCGGCGCCGGAGATGCGGCAACTCCTTGGAGTGAACCCGATTCCAACTCATTGTCCCCTTATGCGAGTTCACTTCAAGATTCATTGTGTCCACCGCGCTCTTCGCGCGGCGTTCCACAGAGGGGATTCCTGACATGTCTCGACGCCGCGGTTATCTGCTCGCCGCCACTGCCGCCGCCCTCGTCACGGCGGGTGTGGCGGGGAGCACGACTGCTTCAGCCGCGCCCGCCGACCGTGACGTGATCAACAAGATGGACGGCAGCCGCCTGGCCACGCTCAGTGACAGCGCTGCCGAGGGGGCGAACGCGATCTCGCTGCGTTCTCCCGGGTGGAAGTACCGCTCGGAGTCGTGGCGGGTGGAGGGGCCAGGCTGGGACAGCGGCACGCGGACCTCGACGCGGGTGTTCCGCAACGCCGCGTCGGACAAGTGCCTGCAGCCCGCGTCGGCCACGCCGAAGCGGGGCGCCAGGATCGTCATCAAGAAGTGCGACGGCTCGGACCTGCAGAAGTGGGTCGGGCACCCGGAGAGGAGCGGCGGGAACAACACCGGCTGGTGGATGTGGACGCCCAAGACCGACGACAAGCTGGCCATGGCCCTGGACCGGTACAACGACGGGTCCTGGGACACGCTCCACCTGGAGACCGCGTACCCGAGCTCCGACCGCCTGTGGCGCATCGCCCCCGACGACAAGCCGTGGAACCTGTGACGGCCGGATAGCCCCCGGCCGGTACGGCCGTGCCCCCGCCCCCGGAGCGAGCCGGGGCGGGGGCACGGTCATGTCCGGGCGCGGGGCGCGGGCCCGGCGCCGGTGCGGGTCAGCCGGCCACCGACGCGACCGCCTCCGGAATCGGGGTCTCCCCGCCCACCAGCTCCAGCGTCAGGCCCGCCGTGCGCGGCTCGTCGAGGAGCGCGACCAGGACGGCCGCGACGTCGTCCCGCGTGACGTCCGCGCGACCCGTCTCGGCCGCCAGGCGGACCCGCCCGGTGCCGTGGTCGTCGGTGAGCCGTCCCGGGCGCAGGACCGTCCAGTCGAGCGCGGTCCGCGCCCGTACGGCGTCGTCGGCGGCGCCCTTCGCGCGCAGGTACGAGGCGAAGACCGGGTCCATGCCGTCCGGCGTCCCCTCCAGCCCGGCGTTCGCGCCCATGGAGGAGACGATGAGGAAGCGGCGTACCCCGGCCTGTTCGGCGGCGTCGGCGAGGAGCACGGCCGCGTCGCGGTCGACGGTCTCCTTGCGGGCGGTGCCGCTGCCCGGCCCCGCGCCCGCTGCGAAGACGGCCGCGTCGGCCCCCTCCAGATGCCGGGCGACCTCGTCGACCGAGGCCGATTCGAGGTCGCAGACGACGGGTTCGGCTCCCGCGGCGAGTAGGTCGCTCGCCTGTTCCGGGCGCCGGATGATGCCCGCCGCCCCGTCCCCGCGTCCGGCGAGCAACCGCTCCAGCCGCAACGCGATCTGACCGTGTCCACCAGCGATGACTGTGCGCATGCTCCCGACCGTACGCCCCGTCGGGCGCCCGGCGGCGCTGTCACCCCTGTGACTGGCGTGGCAGCCCGAGATCGGCGGGCGGCGCGGTCGTGTCGCAGAACTCGCGCACCGCGCTCGTCCGCGCGACGACCCGCCCCCGGTGCACCACGATCCGGCTGTACGCCAGCGAGAGCGCCCCCGCGACCTCCGTGCCCCGTACGGCGAGGAGTTCGGCGGGGAAGCCCGCCTCGACCCGGACCTCGGGCAGGCCCATGGCGGCGCGCGCACGGGCGCTGACGGCGCCGTAGGCGGCCTCCGGGCGGGCCTCGCCGTGGGAGGCGAGAAGATACGCGGCCTCCAGCGGATCGCCCCTGCCCACCGGGTTCGACGCGTCCCGCAGCGCGCCGGAGCCGGCCGCGACCGAGACCCCGGCGGCGGCCAGCAGCCGTACGGGCGCGACGCGCGAGGGCGTGCCCGGTGAAGGGCGTTCCAGGACGCCGCAGTTGCCCTGCGGCAGGCTGACGACCGTGACCCCGGCGGCGGCGAGCTGGTCGGCGGTGCGCAGCGCGACCTGGTGCGGCAGCCGGGCGAGCCCGGAGCAGGGTCCGAGGGTGACGGCGGGCCGCAGCCCGCCCGCCGCGGCGGCGAGCCGGGCGAGGCGCGCGGGGTCGTTCCCGTCGGTGTGCAGGTCGACGGCGCAGCCGTGCTCGGCGGCGACCGCGAGGACGGCCTCCGCGTAGCCGCCCGGGTCCGGGTCCAGGTCGGGGCAGCCGCCGACGGCGGTCGCGCCCATCTTGACCGCGTCCCGCAGCATGGCCAGCTCCTCGGCCCCCGCGGCGCCGGTGAGCAGCCGGGGCACGGCGACGGTCGTGAGGTCCACGAGGCCGCGCAGCGAACGGCGCGCCTGGAGGACGGCCTCCAGCGCCCGCAGCCCCGCGACGGCCCCGATGTGCACATGGGTGCGCAACGCGGTGGCGCCCTGGCCGAGTTGGAGGAGCGCGGCCTCCGTCGTACGGCGCTGCACGTCCTCGGAGGACGGGCACGGGGGCCGGCCGGGGGCCGCGGGGTCCGCGGTCAGCGCCGTGTCGTAGTGCGCGTGCGGCTCGGCGGGCGCGGGGAGCAGCAGATAGCCGGAGAGGTCCACCCGCGACCCGCCCGCGGCGCCGGGGGCGGCACGCTGGACGTCCGGATCGTGCGGCGCCGCGAGGCTTCCCGCGGTGCCGACGGCCTCGATACGGTCGCCGACGAGCCGGACGTCCACCGTGCGGCCGTCGGCGAGCCGGGCTCCGCACAGCACGAGGGAGCGCGGCGCCGTGGGACCACGGGAATCCCGCGCGCGCTTCCCCGGCTCCTGAGGCTCACTGTCGGTCATCGGGCTCCCACGCTCGCGTCGAGTGTGACGAGCGTAGGGGGAGCGCTGTGTACGGTCGGGGAGGAGGCGAATAGTCGTACTGGTGTGGTGCGAGAGCCCGTTGGGGTGCGTGCCGCCAGGGGAGCGCGGGCGCCGCCAATACGGATTTCACCTTTGGCGGCCAGGCGTGTAATGTCTTCACCGCTCGCCCCAATAGCTCAGTCGGCAGAGCGTCTCCATGGTAAGGAGAAGGTCAACGGTTCGATTCCGTTTTGGGGCTCTGATGTGAGAGATCTTTCGTCACCTGGCGGAGGTCGCCGCATCGTGGCGGTGTAGCTCAGTCGGTAGAGCAAGCGGCTCATAATCGCTGTGTCACCGGTTCAAGTCCGGTCACCGCTACTTCACCGACAGTAGCCGGTTGTGGGGTCGGTCCTCCGATCGGCTACTCTTTCTGCGTTAAAGCCCATCCGTTCGTCAAGGAGCACTCACGTGGCTGCCACAGACGTCCGCCCGAAGATCACGCTGGCCTGCGTGGAGTGCAAGGAGCGGAACTACATCACGAAGAAGAACCGGCGCAACAACCCGGACAGGCTTGAGATGAAGAAGTTCTGCCCGCGCGACAACAGGCACACCGTGCACCGCGAGACGCGCTGACGTCATCTCTGCCATGAGGCCGCCCCCGTGAGCCGGGGTCGGCCTCATGCTGTTTGGGCACCGCCGGGTCACGGGTCGAGCGCGGCTCTGGTTCCGTGCGGCACCCTTCGTATCCGGCTTCCAGCCCGCTACCGCTTCCGCAGGAGGTGCCGTCGATGGCGCTCGACCAGTCCTTCACCGGGCGGACCTATCCGCCCACCCGCCCCTACGAGGTCGGGAGGGAGAAGATCCGTGAATTCGCGGAAGCCATCGGGGACACCAATCCCGCATATCTCGATCTGGACGCGGCGAAGGCCCTCGGCCATCCCGATGTGATCGCCCCGCCGACTTTCGTGTTCACGATCACTTTCGGTGAGGCCGCCCGGGTGGTCCGGGACCCGCAGCTCGGCCTCGACTACAGCCGTATGGTGCACGGCGACCAGAAGTTCGCGTACGCGCGCCCGGTCCGCGCGGGCGATCTGCTCTCCGTGACCTCCACCATCGAGTCGATCAAATCCCTCGCCGGGAACGACATCCTGGACGTGCGCGGTGACGTGCACGACGCGCACGGGGAACTCGTGGTGACCGCGCACACCAAGCTGGTCGTCCGCGCGGCGGAAGAGGAGTGACGCAGATGGCAGCCAAGGTCGCTTACGCGGACGTCGAGGTCGGCACCGAACTCCCGTCCGGCACCTTCCCCGTGGACCGCGCGGCGCTCGTGCGCTACGCGGGCGCGTCGGGGGACTTCAACCCCATTCACTGGAACGAACGGTTCGCCAAGGAGGTCGGCCTCCCGGACGTCATCGCGCACGGCATGTTCACCATGGCCGAGGCGATCCGGGTCGTGACCGACTGGGCGGGGGATCCGGGCTCCGTCGTGGAGTACGGGGTGCGGTTCACCAAGCCCGTCGTCGTCCCGGACGACGACCAGGGGGCGGCCATCGAGGTCTCCGCCAAGGTCGCCGCCAAGCTGGACGACGACGAGCGCACGGTCCGCGTGGACCTGACAGCGACCAGCGCCGGCCAGAAGGTCCTGGGCATGTCCCGGGCGGTCGTCCGTCTGGCCTGAGACGCGGGACACCGAGTCCGCTGTAAGGGGCGCCCTCCATTGCGGGGCGCCCCTTACGCGTTCCCGCCTTGACAGAGTTAGTGATTGGCCAATAACTTAGCCACATGGTCAGGATGAGCGCAGAGGAGCGGCGCGAGAGCGTCATCCGCGCGGCGATCACGGAGTTCGCCCGCGGGGGATACAAGGGCACCTCCACCGAGGCGATCGCCCGGCGCGTGGGCGTCTCGCAGCCCTATCTCTTCCGGCTGTTCAAGAACAAGCAGGAGCTCTTCCTCGCGGCGGCGACGCGCTGCATGGAGGAGATCCAGCGCGCCATGGCCGAGGCCGTGCGCGGCAAGTCCGCGGACGAGGCGCACATGGCGATGGCGGAGGCGTACAAGAACCTGCTGTCCGACCCCGAGAAGCTGCTGCTCCAGATGCAGGTCTATGTCGCGGTCGCCTCGGCGGAGGCCGAGGGTGACCACGAGGTCGGCGAGGCCGTCCGCAGGAAGTGGGTGGAGCTGTGGGACAGCGCGCATCTGGCGCTCGGTGCCGACGAGGGTGAGACGGCCGAGTTCTTCGCCTACGGCATGCTCATCAACGTCCTCGCCTCGCTCGGCTTCTCGGCCGACCACCGGGTGTGGGGCTGCTTCAATCTGATGCCGATGGCCCCGGAGCGGTCCGGGAGTCCGGAGCGGCCCGGGACGCCGGAGCGGCCCGAGGCCCCGGGCCGCGACAGTTCGAACCCCGACGCGTAGCCCCGGGGCGGGGGCGGCTTCGAGCCCGCTCCCGGCCGGTCGGCCCGCGCTGCGGGGTGATTTTTCGCCCGCGAAAGTTAGTGGTCAATTACTAAATCAGGGGAAGGTCATGACCCAGCAATCCACCGCCCGGCGCGGCACAGCCGTCTGGGCCCTCGTCATCACCAGCGTCGCCAGCTTCATGGGCGCGCTCGACAACCTCGTCGTCACCACCGCGCTGCCCAACATCCGCGAGGACCTGGGCGGCGGCCTGGAGGACCTGGAGTGGACGGTGAGCGCGTACACGCTCACGTTCGCCGTCCTGCTGATGACCGGCGCGGCGCTCGGCGACCGGTTCGGGCGCCGGCGGATCTTCGCGCTCGGGCTCGGCATCTTCACCGCCGCCTCGGCCGCCGCCGCGCTCTCGGACGGCATCGACGGGCTGGTCGCGGCCCGTGCCGTGCAGGGCGTGGGCGCCGCGATCCTCATGCCGCTGAGCCTGACCCTGCTGACCGCGGCCGTGCCCGCGGCCCGGCGCGGCGCCGCGCTCGGCGTCTGGGGCGCCGTGCAGGGCATAGCCGTCGCCACCGGCCCCCTGGTCGGCGGCGCGCTGACCGAACACATCTCCTGGCACTGGATCTTCTGGCTGAACGTCCCGATCGGCGTGATCGTCATCCCGCTCGTCCTGCTGCGCCTCGACGAGAGCCGCAACGCGGGCAGCAGGCTCGACCTGCCCGGCACGGCACTGGCCAGCGCCTCGCTCTTCGGCATTGTCTACGGCCTGGTCCGCGGCAACCCCGACGGCTGGACCAGCGGCACCGTCCTCACCTCCCTCATCGGCGGCTCCGTACTGCTGCTGGGCTTCGTGGCGTACGAGACGCGCGCGAAGCACCCGATGCTGCCGATGCGGCTCTTCCGCAGCCGCGCGTTCAGCGCCGTCAACGGGGCGAGCCTGCTGATGTTCGTCGGGATGTTCGGCTCGATCTTCCTGCTGAGCCAGTTCCTCCAGGGCGTCGGCGGCTACTCGCCCACCGAGGCCGGGATACGGATGCTGCCCTGGACCGGCATGTCCCTGATCGTCGCGCCGCTCGCGGGCATCCTCTCCGACCGGATCGGCGGCGGACCCGTCGTCGCCGCCGGGCTCGCGCTCCAGGCGGTCAGCCTCGGCTGGATCGCGGCGCTGCTCTCCGCCGACTTCTCCTACGGCCCGTACCTGCCCGCCTTCGTCGTCGGAGGCATCGGCATGGCGCTGTACTTCGCGCCCGCCGCGAACGTCGTGATGTCCAGCGTGCGCCCCTCCGAACAGGGGATCGCCTCCGGCGCGAACAACGCGGTGCGCGAGCTGGGCGGCGCGCTCGGCGTGGCCGTCCTCTCGGCGGTCTTCGCGTCCCGGGGCGGCTACGAGACGCCGCAGGCGTTCGTCGACGGGCTGCGGCCCGCCGTCTGGGCCGGAGCGGCGGGGGTCGCCGTGGGCGCGCTCGCGGCCTTCCTGATCCCGCGCCGCGTCGGCGCCTCCGCCGCGACGCCGCACGACGCCGACGCCGACGCCGACGCCGAGACCGGGGCCGGGACCGGGACCGGGACCGGGGCCGGGACCGAGGAGGGCGGCACCGGAACCGCGCCGTCCGGCCCGGACGCCCGCACACCCGTCGGCGTCTGAACACCGGGGCCGCCGCCCCACCGGGCCCGTACGTGCCGCGCGTACGGGCCCGTACGCTTGTGCCCGTGCAGGAATTTCACGCAGAACTCGGCGTCCCCCTCGCCCCGCTCACCACCTTTCGGCTCGGCGGCCCCGCCGCGCGCCTGGTCACCGCCACCACCGACGACGAGGTGGTGCGGGCGGTCCGCGAGGCCGACGAGAGCGGCACGCCGCTGCTGCTCCTCGCCGGCGGCAGCAACCTCGTGATCGCCGACGAAGGCTTCGAGGGCACCGTCGTCCGCATCGCCACCCGCGGCTTCGCGCTGGACGGCACCCGGCTGGAGCTGGCCGCGGGGGAGAACTGGTCGGAGGCCGTCGCCCGTACCGTCGAGGCGGGCCTCGCGGGCATCGAGTGCCTCGCCGGAATCCCCGGCTCCGCGGGCGCGACGCCGGTGCAGAACGTCGGCGCGTACGGCCAGGAGGTCTCCGCCACCCTCACCGAGGTCGTCGCGTACGACCGCCGGAGCGGCGAGACCGTCACGCTCGACAACGCCGACTGCGGCTTCTCGTACCGCCACAGCCGCTTCAAGGCCGACCCCTCGCGCTATGTCGTGCTGCGCGTCCGGTTCGAACTGGAGGACGCGGACGGCCTGTCGGCGCCGCTGCGGTACGCCGAGACCGCGCGTCTCCTCGGCGTTGAGGTCGGCGAGCGCGTGCCCGCCGCCACCGCGCGCGAGACGGTCCTCAAGCTGCGCGCCGGGAAGGGCATGGTCCTCGACCCGGAGGACCACGACACCTGGTCGGCCGGGTCCTTCTTCACCAACCCGATCCTGGACGACGCGGACTTCGCGGCCTTCACCGCGCGCGTCCACGAGCGCCTCGGGGCCGATGTGGCCCCGCCCGCCTTCGCGGCGGGGGAGGGCCGCACCAAGACCTCCGCCGCCTGGCTGATCGACCGCGCGGGCTTCGCCAAGGGGTACGGGGAGGGCCCGGCCCGTATCTCGACCAAGCACACCCTCGCCCTCACGAACCGCGGTGCGGCCACCACCGCCGACCTCCTCGCCCTCGCCCGCGAGGTCCGCGACGGCGTCCACGAGGCTTTCGGCGTGACTCTGGTCAACGAACCGGTGACGGTGGGCTGCGCGCTCTAGACCGGCGTCCGGATCTCTCGGAACACGGACAAGCCGGACGGATGCCCTCCGCGGGATCCACGGAAGGTGCCCGGACTCCCCGGATGAGGGTGTGCGGCGGCGGTGACTGCGGCAACATGGTGATGTTCCTGTGGCAGGAGATGCCGGGGGCGTCGAGCGGGTCAACTCGTGTGCGAGAGCGGGGTTCTGGCGTGCGCCGGGTACGGCCTCCGCACGGGAGCCGCACGGCACGGCGCCCGGTGGGGAAGCCGTAGTCAGAATTCCAGCCGATCAAGGACTGAGATGACCGAGATACCGGTGGCTCTCGTCGTGCTCCTCTCCGTGGGGACGGCCGCCGCCTTAGGAATGGCGCTCCGTCTGGTCCGTACCCATGGAGAACTGCGCGGTCTGAGAGCCCAGGCCGAGGCGGCACGGACCGAACTCGGGAACGTCACCCGGAACCGCGACGAGATGGCCGCGTACGTCCCGGTCCCCGAAGCCGAGATCCGGCACCTGGCCGCCGCACGCCTGCCCGATCTGGCGCTGGCGCTCACCCACCCCCACATGTCCGTACGGGGACCGGCCGAGCCGCAGATCGCCGGGAGCACGCTCGACCAGGCGCTGGGTGCCGTACTGGACACCGCGGGCGACCTGCTCGACAAGGAGCGGCTGCGCGTCGACGCCGCGGCGCAGGCCGCGATGCGCGGCACCGCCACGACCATCCAGTCGCTGCTCTACCAGTTGCAGACCCTCTTCCAGGAGATGCAGGAACGTCACGACGACCCCCGGCTGGTCCAGGATCTGCTCGCCGCGGACTTCCTCAACGAGCAGGCGCTGCGCCGCGTACAGGCCACCGCCGTGATGTGCGGGGCATGGCCCGGGCTGACCCGCCAGGATTCGCATGTCGCCGACATCGTCGTCGGCGCCACCTCCCGCCTCCAGGGCTACGAGCGCATCCAGGTCACCAGCCGCCTGCGTGACCCGGTGGGCGTGGTGGCGCGGGCCGTGGAGCCCGTCGCGGTCGCGCTGACCGAGCTGATGGCCAACGCGCTGCACCACTCGCACCCCGACCTCCCGGTCGCGGTCACCGTCCAGCAGGGCAACCGCGGCGCGACGGTGATCGTGGACGACGCCGGGGTCGGTATGCACGAGGAGGAGTTGCTCCGGGCCCGGCGGCTGATGTCCGGTCAGGAGCAGACGCTGCTGACCGAGCTGGGCGACCCCGTACGGACCGGGTTCGCGGCCGTCGGCCAGCTCGCACGGCAGTACGGCTTCAGCGCCCATGTGGAGACCTCGCCATACGGCGGCGTCCGCGCCATCGTGCACATCCCCGGTGAGCCGCTGCTCGTCCTGCTCGACGAGGAGAAGAACCCGCCGTCCGCGATGACGCCCACGCCCGTCTCCGGCACCCCCGCGCCCCGTCGGCCCCCGGGCCCGGAACCGGACCCGGTTCAGGACCCGCTTCAGGACCCGGTTCAGGACCCGGCTCCGTCCGGGGCGGCCGAGGGGACTCCGGACACCTCTGTGCCCACGGCGGAGGCCCCTCTCCCACGGCGCCGACGCCGCCGGCCGCAACCAGCGGAGCCTCGGACCGGGACATCCCCGTCCGGGGACGGAGCCGCCGCCACGGCCCCGGCCCCGGCCACGGGTGCCGACCCGGGCGCCGACGCCGACGCGGACGTCGACGCGGACGTCGACGCTGAGCGCAGTGCTGAGCGCTGGGGCGACTTCCAGCGGGGCACCGAGTCCGGCCGTGCGGCGGCCGGTACCTCCGTGGATCGCGCCGAGACCGAGGGCAGCACCTCCGGGCCCGACATCGACCAGGAAGGGAACACCTCGTCATGACCCCCGCCCCCCGTCGCCCGGTTTCCGAGGACATGTCCTGGGTGCTGGCCCCGCTGATGGAACTGCCCCATGTCGCCCACGCGGCCGTCATCTCCGGCGACGGCTTCGTCGAGGGCCGCTCCGAGGGTCTGGAACGGGAGGCCGCCGAGGGCGTGGCGGCGATGATGTCGGCCCTCCAGGGGGCGGCGCGCACCACGTCGCGGGCGTTCAGCGGCGAGGAGGACGTACGGCTGCGCCAGACGGTCATCGAGTCCGACCGAGGGTGGGTCTTCGCGATCCCCGCCGGTGAGAACACCTGCCTGACGGTCTTCGCCACGCCCGAGGTGAACATGCGGGTGGTCACCCATCAGATGCAGGTGCAGGTCGCCACGCTGGGGGACAAGGCCATGAACAGCCCGACCCGCGACGACGCACCGGCGTGAGTGCCGGCCGGAGCAGCAGACGGCTGGTCCCGGCCTATCTGGCCGCCTCCGGACGGGGACGGCCCGGCCGCGACACGCTCGACCGGCTGTCCGTGCTGCACAACCCCGCCGACCCCTCTTCCGAGGGCGCCGGTCCCGGCGGTCCCGACGGACTGCGTCCGGAAGAGCGGCGGCTGCTGGAACTGCTGCGCCCCGGGGCCCTGTCGCTGGCCGAGGCCGCCGCTCATCTGCGGCTTCCGGTCAGCGTGGTGAAGGTCCTGGTGGCCGATCTGGTCGAGGCCGGTCTGCTGCGTGCCCGGCCGCCCGTACCCGCGCACCGCCTCCCCGAACGCGAGATTCTGGAGAAGGTTCTCGATGGACTCCGTACTCTCAAGTCCTCCTAGCGGCGCCCCCTCGGGCTATCTGGAGGACGACCGGCAGACGCTGGTGAAGCTGCTCGTCGCCGGGCCGTTCGGTGTCGGCAAGACCACTTTCATCCGGTCGCTGTCGGAGATCCGGCCCCTGCACACCGAGGAGGTCATGACGCGCAGCGGCGCGCTCGTCGACGACCTCGCCGGGATCCGGGAGAAGGCGGCCACCACGGTCGCCATCGACTTCGGGCGCCGCACGCTCCCCGGCGATCTGGCCCTCTACCTCTTCGGCACCCCCGGCCAGCGGCGCTTCCGGCCCCTCTGGCAGGACATCGCCCGCGGCGCGCTGGGCGCCCTGGTGCTGGCCGACACCCGGAGGCTGGCCGACTCCTTCGAGGTGATGGACATGATCGAGGAGGCGGGGCTGCGTTATGCGGTGGCCGTCAACCACTTCCCCGACTCCCCGCGGCACGCCACCGGGACCCTCCGCGACCACCTCGATCTGCACCCGGACACGCCCCTGGTGCACTGCGACGCCCGCGACACCGACCAGTCGGTCGACGCGCTGATCGCCCTCGTCGGCCACGTCCTCGCCCACACGTCCCAGGAGACCGAGTGACCGCGCCCCGACCGCCCCGTACCCCTGTCCGCGCCCCCGACCACTCCGCCGCGGCCCCACTGCCCGTTCCCACGTCGCCGGACCACGAGGTCGTCGCGCTGTACGGGCCGGACTTCGCCGCCGACCCGTACAGCGTCTACGACCGGCTGCGCGAGTACGGTCCGCTCGCCCCGGTCGAGATCGCCCCCGGGATCGGCGCGATGCTCGTCACCGACTACCGCGCGGCGCTGGAACTGCTGCACGACCCGGAGACCTGGAGCAAGGACTCCCGGGCCTGGCAGGCGACCGTGCCACCCGATTCGCCGGTCCTGCCCATGATGGGCTGGCGGCCGAACGCGCTGGTCAACGACGGGGAAGCGCACCGGCGTTACCGTCAGGTGATCACCGAGAGCTTCTCCCTGATCGCCCCGCACGAGCTGCGCGAGCACACCCGGCAGGTCGCCGAGGAGCTGATCTCCCGCTTCAGCTCGCGCGGTGAGGCCGATCTGATGGCCGAGTACGCGAGCAAGGTGCCGGTGCTGGTGTTCAACCGCCTCTTCGGCCTGCCCGACTCCTACAGCGACCGGCTGGTGACCGCGCTGTGCGGCATGCTGGACGCCACGACGCCGGAGGAGGCCGTCGCCGCGAACGAGGCGTTCTCCGCCTACATCGGGGAGCTGATCGAGGCCAAGCGGGAGAAGCGCGGCGCGGACCTCGCCTCCTGGTTCATGGACCACCCGGCCGGTCTGAGCCCCGACGAGCTGGCCTCCGAGATCGTGGTGACCATGGCCGCGGGCCACAACCCCACCACCCACCTGATCGGCAACGCGCTCGCCCGGATGCTCTCGGACGACCGCTACTACAGCACCCTGTCCAGCGGTGGCCTCACGCCCCGCGACGCCCTGCACGACGTGCTGCGGAACGACTCCCCGATGTCCAACCTGTCGCCGCACTTTCCCACCCGGGACATCTTCTTCCACGGCACCTGGCTGCGCGCGGGCCAGCTCGTCCTCGTCTCGTACGCCGCGGCCAGCACCCAGCACGGCCGTACGGCCCCCGGCGAGTCCGCCGCCGCGGGCGGTTCCGGCGGTGGCGCGCATCTCGCGTGGGCGGCGGGGCCGCACGCCTGCCCGGTGCAGAACCCCGCGCTGCTCATAGCGACGACCGCGATCGAACGCCTCACGGCCTGGCTGTCGGACATCCAGCTCACGGTCCCGCACGACGAGCTGGTCTGGCGCCACGGGCCCTTCCACCGGGGGCTCGTCGAGCTTCCGGCCGGCTTCACGCCGATCACCCCCGACCAGGCAGGAGTCACGCCATGGAGCAGCCCTTCGTCCTCGACCCCGCGGGACGCGACGTCAACGGCGAGGCGGAGCGCCTCCGCGAGCTGGGGCCCGCGACCCGGGTAGAGCTGCCGGGCGGCATCATGGCCTGGACGGTCAGCGAGTTCGACCTGTTGAAGAAGCTGCTCGCCGACCCCCGCGTCTCCCGCGACCCCCGGAAGCACTGGCCCGCCTGGCAGCGCGGCGAGCACCACGACAGTTGGATCCAGCCCTGGACGGCGCCGGTCAACATGCTCACCTCGTACGGCGTCGAGCACCGGCGGTTGCGCAAGCTTGTGGCACCCGCCTTCACCGGCCGCCGCACCGAGGCGATGCGCGGCGAGGTCGAGCGCATCACCGCGAAGCTGCTGGACGGACTCGGCGAGGTGCCGCCGGGGGAGACCGTCGACCTGCGCGCCGCGTACGCCTTCCCGCTGCCGATGCTCGTCATCTGCGGGCTCTTCGGCATACCGGAGGAGTCGCGCTCGGATCTGTCCGACCTCGTCGAGCGGATCATGGACACCACCACCACGCCGGAGGAAGCGGACCGGACGATGCGGGACATCGCGTCGACCTTCGACGGGCTGATCGCGCACAAGCGCGAGCACCCCGGCGACGACCTGGCCACCATGCTGGTCTCCACCCGCGACGAGGACGGCGACCGGCTCACCGAGGCCGAACTCCAGGCCACCCTGCTGCTGCTCATGAGCGCGGGGCACGAGACCACCGTCAACCTCATCGGCAACGCGGTGCACGCGCTGCTCACCCACCCCGACCAGCTCGCGCTGGTGCGGAACGGCGAGGTGCCGTGGGAGAACGTGATCGAGGAGACGCTGCGCTGGGCGCCCAGCGTCTCCAGCATCCCGCTGCGCTACGCCATCGAGGACATCGAGCTGACCGGCGGAGCGGGAACCCGCCGCCTCACCATCCGGAAGGGCGACCCGATCCTCGCCACCTTCGGCGCGGCGGGCCGCGACCCGCTCAGGCACGGGGCGGACGCCGCGGTGTTCGACATCCGCCGCGAGGACCCCGAACACCTGGCCTTCGGACACGGCGTCCACTTCTGTCTGGGCGCCCCGCTGGCCCGCATCGAGGCCCGCACCGCGCTGCCCGCCCTCTTCGCGCGCTTCCCCGGCCTCGCCCTCGCCGTACCTCCCGAGGAGATCGCTCACGTGCCGTCGTTCATCGCCAACGGTCATGCCACCCTGCCGGTGAGGCTCACGCCCGCGCGCTGAGGCCGTTCAGGCCGCGACGCCGACCACCTGCTTGAACGTCGTCGGGTCGTCGACCAGGGCGAGCATCGCGTGGGCCACGTCCGCGCGGCAGACGGTGTGGCTGCGGGGGACGGCGCCGCCCGTCCGCGTCCGGTACGAGCCCGTCGGCGGACCGTCCGTCAGGCGGGGCGGGTGCATGATCGTCCAGTCCGTCGCGCTCGCGCGGATCTCGGCCTCCATCACGCGCAGGTCCGCGTAGACGTCCTTGAAGATCCGCTTGACCAGGGGCCACATCACCGCCCGGAACAGCAGGCTCTCGCCCTCCGGGATCTCCCCGGCGGGGGGCGCGCTCACCGCGACATAGCGCCGGACGCCCTCCGCGTCGAGCGCGCGCAGGATCTCGCGGGTGCCCCGGGAGGCGATCCCCGCGGCCTTGTTGCTGGGCGCGCCGAGCGCCGACAGGACGGCGTCGCGCCCCCGGACGGCGGGGCGCAGCGCCGCGGCGTCGGTGACGTCGGCGACGACGACCTCCAGCCGCTCGTGCTCCCGTACGGGCAGCCGGGCGGGGTTCCGTACGACCGCTGTGACCTCGTGTCCCGCGTCGAGTGCCTGCGTCACGAGCTGCTGCCCCGTACCGCCGGTCGCTCCGAAGACCGTGAACCTCATGACGCCGTACCTCCGATGGTGGGTAAGTGCTCACTCACCCTTAGGGTGAGTGAATGCCCACCCCCAAGTCAACGCGGCCCACCCGCGAACGGATCATCGACGCCGCCGAGCACCTGCTGCGCACGATCGGTCTGGCCCGCACGACCACCAAGGAGATCGCCCGCGAGGCCGGCTGCTCCGAGGCGGCGCTCTACAAGCACTACCGGAGCAAGGAGGAGATCTACGTCCGCGTCCTCAAGGACCGGCTGCCCCGCCTCAACCCGCTCCTCGAAGAGCTGAGCAAGGACCCGGGCGACCTCGGGGTGGAGCACAACCTCACGCGCGTCGCCGAACACGCCGTCCGCTTCTACGAGCAGAGCCTCCCCATCACGGCCTCGCTCTTCGCCGAACCCACCCTCAAGAAACGCCACTTCGAGGGCGTACGGGAACTCGGCCAGGGCCCGCACGTCCCGCTGGAGGCGCTCGCCCGCTATCTGCGCGCCGAGCGCGACCGCGGCGCCCTGCGCCCCGACGCCGACCCCGCGTCCGCCGCCACGCTCCTGCTCGGCGCCTGCTCCCAGCGCGCGTTCGTCTACGACGCATCGGAAGGCATGCCCCCGCCCCAGCCCGTGGAGGAGTTCGCCACGGACCTCGTACGCACCCTCCTGCGCGGACTCCTCCCCTAGGCCGCCAGCCAGCCGTCGATCTCGGCCAGCACCCCGTCCCGTACCGCCTCCGGCATCTCCGAGCCGCGTACGGACTGGCGGGCCAGCTCGGCCAGTTCGTCGTCCGAGAAGCCGTGCGCGTCCCGGACCAGCTCGTACTGCGCGGCGAGCCGCGAGCCGAACAGCAGCGGGTCGTCCGCGCCCAGCGCCATCGGCACCCCGGCCTTCCACAGGGTGCGCAGCGGCACGTCCTCGGCCTTCTCGTACACCCCCAGCGCGACGTTCGACGCCGGGCACACCTCGCAGGTCACGCCCTGCTCGGCCAGCCGCGCCAGCAGCCACGGGTCCTCGGCCGCGCGCACCCCGTGGCCCACGCGGCGCGCCCGCAGGTCGTCCAGGCAGTCCCGCACGCTCTGCGGGCCCGACAGCTCGCCCCCGTGCGGCGCCGCCAGCAGCCCGCCCTCGCGGGCGATGGTGAAGGCCCGGTCGAAGTCGCGTGCGAAACCGCGCCGCTCGTCGTTGGAGAGCCCGAAGCCGACGATGCCCCGGTCCTTGAACCGGACGGCGAGCCGCGCGAGCGTACGGGCGTCCAGCGGGTGCTTCATCCGGTTCGCCGCGACCACCACGCGCATCCCGAGCCCGGTCTCGCGCGAGGCGCTCTCCACGGCGTCCAGGATGATCTCCAGCGCGGGCGTCAGACCGCCCAGCCGGGGCGCGTACGAGGTCGGGTCGACCTGGATCTCCAGCCAGCGCGAGCCGTCCCGCACATCCTCCTCGGCGGCCTCGCGCACCAGCCGCTGGATGTCCTCGGGGGCGCGCAGGCACGAGCGCGCGATGTCGTACAGCCGCTGGAAGCGGAACCAGCCCCGCTCGTCCGTCGCGCGCAGACTGGGCGGCTCCCCGCCCTTGAGCGCCTCGGGCAGATGGACGCCGTACTTGTCGGCCAGCTCCAGCAGCGTGCCGGGGCGCATCGAGCCGGTGAAGTGCAGATGCAGATGCGCCTTCGGCAGCGCCCTCAGGTCCCGTCTCGTGCCGTTTCCGCTCGCGCTTTCGTGCAACATCCCAAGATCTTGCCGCATGCGGCCGGGCGGGGGGTAGCGGGTTCCTCGATCGGGCCGTCCCCCGAAAACACGAGCGGTCCCCGGGGCTCGCCCCGGGGACCGCTCGGCGGCCGGACGGTTCAGCGCGCCTCGGCCAGCAGCTTCTGGACGCGGGAGACGCCCTCGACGAGGTCCTCGTCACCCAGCGCGTACGACAGCCGCAGGTAGCCCGGGGTGCCGAAGGCCTCGCCCGGGACGACCGCGACCTCGACCTCCTCCAGGATCACGGCGGCCAGCTCGACGCTGGTCTGCGGACGCTTCCCGCGGATCTCCTTGCCGAGCAGGCCCTTCACCGACGGGTACGCGTAGAACGCGCCCTCGGGCTCGGGGCAGACGACGCCGTCGATCTCGTTGAGCATCCGCACGATCGTGCGACGGCGGCGGTCGAACGCCTCGCGCATCTTCGCGACGGCCTCCAGGTCGCCGGAGACGGCGGCGAGGGCAGCGCGCTGCGAGACGTTGCTGACGTTCGACGTCGCGTGCGACTGGAGGTTGGAGGCGGCCTTGATGACGTCCTGCGGGCCGATGACCCAGCCCACGCGCCAGCCCGTCATCGCGTACGTCTTCGCGACGCCGTTGACGACGACGCACTTGTCGCGCAGCTCGGGGACGACGACCGGCAGCGAATGGAACTCGGCGTCGCCGTACACCAGGTGCTCGTAGATCTCGTCCGTCAGCACCCACAGGCCGTGCCCGGCGGCCCAGCGGCCGATCTCCTCGATCTGCTCGCGGGAGTAGACCGCGCCCGTCGGGTTGGACGGCGAGACGAAGAGCAGCACCTTCGTGTTCGGGGTGCGGGCGGCCTCCAACTGCTCGACGGAGACCCGGTACCCGGTCGACTCGTCCGCGACGACCTCGACGGGGACGCCGCCCGCGAGGCGGATCGACTCGGGGTAGGTGGTCCAGTACGGCGCGGGGACGATGACCTCGTCGCCCGGGTCCAGGATCGAGGCGAACGCCTCGTAGATGGCCTGCTTGCCGCCGTTGGTGACCAGCACCTGCGACGCCTCGATCTCGTATCCGGAATCGCGGAGCGTCTTCGCGGCGATGGCGGACTTCAGTTCGGGAAGTCCGCCCGCCGGGGTGTACCGGTGGTTCTTCGGGTCGCGCGCGGCCTCCACCGCTGCCTCGACGATGTAGTCGGGCGTGGGGAAGTCGGGCTCGCCGGCGCCGAAGCCGATCACCGGGCGCCCGGCGGCCTTGAGGGCCTTCGCCTTGGCGTCGACGGCGAGCGTCGCCGACTCGGAGATGGCGCCGACACGGGCCGATACGCGTCGCTCGGCGGGGGACTGTCCAGGGGGAGTCGCAGCGGTCATACAGGCATGTTCCCAGACCTGGCGGACCCCGGGCACGGGGGTCGGCCGGGTACGGCGGCGGTACCTGTTCGACGCCCGCGCCGCGAGCACGTACACTCACACGTCGTTGGCCTTCAGCCGTCACCCGGAGCACGCACTCCATGCAGCCGCGTGGATGCGGTAGGTTGAGGGAAACACAAAGGGTCGTAGCTCAATTGGTAGAGCACTGGTCTCCAAAACCAGCGGTTGGGGGTTCGAGTCCCTCCGGCCCTGCTACACACACGTCGCCAGGTGTGTGCTTGCGTAACGTTGACGAAATGCACTGAATGCACCGCCGTGCGGCCGGGCCGGACGCCGCAGGGCCACGACCCGGATCAGGTGAGGACGAGTGACGGAGATCACGGATACCACCGAGGTCCCCGAACCCGGAGGGTCGTCGGAAGGCAAGAAGCCCCGACGGGGCGGCAAGCGCGGGAAGAAGGGGCCCCTGGCCCGTCTCGCGCTCTTCTACCGTCAGATCGTCGCGGAGCTGCGCAAGGTCGTCTGGCCTTCGCGCAACCAGCTCTCGACGTACACGACCGTGGTGATCGTCTTCGTCGTCATCATCATCGCCTTGGTGTTCGTGATTGACTATGGGTTGTCCGAAGTAATGAAGTACGTCTTCGGCTGACCTCCAGCGGAGCCGCCCACCCGGCGGCGCTTTCCGCATGTTCGACCCCTTGAAGCCAGGAAGAAGCAGCCACCGTGTCTGAGCCGAACCTGAACGACGCCGTCGAGCCCGCAGAGGGCGATGACACCGCGCGCGACATCGTCGAGGCTGCGGACGCCAGCGTTGACCAGGCGGAAGCTGCCGATGCCGCTGCCGGCGAGGCCGCGGAGGAGTCCGCGGTCCACGTCGAGACGGACGCCGTCGCGGAGACCGCCGAGGACGCCGAAGCTCTCGGGGAAGAGGCGGAGGCCGCCGAGGAAGCCGAAGCGGAGGCGGAGGAAGAGGAGCCGGTCGACCCGGTGGCCGCCCTCCGCGAGGAGCTGCGCTTCCTCCCCGGCGAGTGGTACGTGATCCACACCTACGCGGGTTACGAGAACCGTGTGAAGACCAACCTCGAACAGCGCGCCGTGTCGCTCAACGTCGAGGACTTCATCTTCCAGGCCGAGGTGCCGCAGGAGGAGGTCGTCCAGATCAAGAACGGCGACCGCCGCACCGTCCGTCAGAACAAGCTCCCGGGCTACGTCCTGGTGCGCATGGACCTGACGAACGAGTCCTGGGGCGTCGTCCGCAACACCCCGGGCGTCACCGGCTTCGTCGGCAACGCGTACGACCCGTACCCGCTGACCCTCGACGAGATCGTCAAGATGCTCGCCCCCGAGGCCGAGGAGAAGGCCGCCAAGGCCGCCGCGGCCGACGAGGAGGGCAAGCCCGCGGGTACGCCCGGCCGCAAGGTCGAGGTCCAGGTGCTCGACTTCGAGGTCGGCGACTCGGTCACCGTCACCGACGGTCCCTTCGCCACCCTCCAGGCGACGATCAACGAGATCAACGCCGACTCGAAGAAGGTCAAGGGCCTCGTCGAGATCTTCGGCCGCGAGACCCCGGTCGAGCTGAGCTTCGACCAGATCCAGAAGAACTGAGCCTCTCAGCCTCTTCGCACACAGCTTCCGGCCAGGTCAGGCAGCCCCCAGGGACTGTCTGACCTGCTCGGTTTCAATCCGCGCGACGGTACGGGCTATCGTTGTGCGGTATGCCTCCGCCCGGGTGAAGGGCGGAGGAAGAATCACCTCTCACCAGGACCCGGAGAGAACATGCCTCCCAAGAAGAAGAAGGTCGCGGGGCTGATCAAGCTCCAGATCCAGGCCGGTGCCGCCAACCCGGCTCCGCCGGTCGGTCCGGCGCTGGGTCAGCACGGCGTCAACATCATGGAGTTCTGCAAGGCGTACAACGCCGCGACCGAGTCGCAGCGTGGCTGGGTGATCCCGGTGGAGATCACGGTCTACGAGGACCGTTCCTTCACCTTCATCACCAAGACGCCCCCGGCCTCCAAGATGATCCTCAAGGCCGCCGGCGTCGAGAAGGGCTCGGGCGTCCCGCACACCAACAAGGTCGCGAAGATCACCCGTGACCAGGTGCGCGAGATCGCCACCACGAAGATGCCCGACCTGAACGCCAACGACATGGACGCCGCCGAGAAGATCATCGCCGGCACCGCCCGTTCCATGGGCGTGGACGTCGAGGGCTGACAAGCCCGGTCGGCTGCCGGTCCCGGCAGCCCGTCCCGTACCGCCGTGGCAGGGCCAAGCGCTGGCCCGTACCACGACTCCATCACCGTCAGGAGCAGCAGTGAAGCGCAGCAAGACTCTCCGCGAAGCGGACGCCAAGGTCGACCGGACGCGTCTGTACGCGCCGCTCGAGGCCGTCCGTCTCGCCAAGGACACCTCCACGAAGAACTTCGACGCGACCGTCGAGATCGCCATGCGCCTGGGTGTCGACCCGCGCAAGGCCGACCAGATGGTCCGCGGCACCGTGAACCTTCCGCACGGCACCGGTAAGACCGCCCGGGTCCTGGTCTTCGCGACCGGTGACCGTGCTGCGGCCGCGGAAGCCGCCGGCGCCGACATCGTCGGCTCCGACGAGCTCATCGAGGAGGTGGCCGGCGGCCGTCTCGACTTCGACGCCGTCGTCGCGACCCCGGACCTCATGGGCAAGGTCGGCCGCCTCGGCCGCGTGCTCGGTCCGCGTGGTCTGATGCCGAACCCGAAGACCGGCACCGTCACCCCGGATGTCGCCAAGGCCGTCAGCGACATCAAGGGCGGCAAGATCGAGTTCCGTGTCGACAAGCACGCGAACCTGCACTTCATCATCGGCAAGGCGTCCTTCACCGAGCAGCAGCTCGTGGAGAACTACGCCGCCGCCCTTGAGGAGGTCAACCGTCTGAAGCCGTCCGCCGCCAAGGGCCGCTACATCAAGAAGGCCACGGTCTCCACCACGATGGGCCCCGGCATCCCGGTCGACTCCAACCGCACCCGCAACCTCCTCGTCGAGGAGGACCCGGCGGCCGTCTGAGCCGTCAGGACCGCGCGGCAGCGCACAGCGTGAGGCCGGTGCCCGTCTCCCTCCGGGGAGGCGGGCACCGGCCTTTTCCGTGCCGGAGGCGGTCGGGAACCCCTCCCGGCGGCCCAGGCGTCTCAGGGCTTACGTAAGGTGCGGTTAAAGACATACGTATCCAACCGGGGGGTAGATCCCGTGCGCAGGACTCGAATAGTCGCGGCCGCGGCAGGCGTCGTACTGATGGCGGGCCTCACGGCCTGTGGCAGCGACGGCGGCGGCGACGACGACAAGGGCGGGAAGGGCGGCGGCGACAAGGCCGGGGGCTCGCCGGCCCAGAGCGCCCTCGCCGCGCTCAAGGCGGCGTCCACGACGACCGAGCAGCAGAAGTCGGCCCGCGTCGACGGCGACCAGAAGCAGACGGTCCAGGGCCAGGCCATGAACTCGACCAACAAGGGGTCCTTCGACTGGTCCGAGGGCGGCATGACCGGCAAGGCCGAGATCACCATGCAGGGCGGCGCCGCGATGGGCGCGGGCAACAAGCCGATGCAGGCCCGCTACCTCCCGGACGCGATGTACATCCAGATGGCCGCGGGCGCGGCCCAGGGCAAGTGGATCGAGTACGACTACGACGTACTGGCCAAGAAGGCTGGGCCGTCCGGCGCGTACATGAAGGACCAGATCCAGAACAACAACCCGGCGCGCTCGGTCCAGCTCCTCATGGCCACCGGCAAGGTCAAGGCGGTCGGCAGCGAGTCCGTGCGCGGGGTCAAGGCCACGCACTACACCGGCGACGTCAAGCTGAGCGAGCTGACGCGGATGCAGTCGAAGGACCTGAGCGAGTCCGACCTGCAGGCCCTGGAGCAGCAGTTCCAGCAGCAGGGGCTCACCAAGGAGCGGATCGACCTCTGGATCGACGACAAGGACCTGCTGGTCAAGAAGCGGGAGACCGCCAAGAACAAGCAGGGCACCACCAGCGTGGACAACACGGTGTACTACACGGACTACGGCACCGACGTGAACGTCACCGAGCCGTCCGGCGCGGTCAGCTTCGAGAAGATGATGAGCGGCGGCGCGGGCGCCGGCGCGAGCTGACCCTCGCAGTCGCGAACGCGGCCCCTTCGGGCTTCTGCGGCCCCTTCGGCGGATTTGGCGCCGGAGGGGCCGTTCGCGTACTCTCATCGGGAAGCCAAAGACCGCTGGTCGTCGTCGTGCTCGCACAGAGGGCACGGTGACCGAAGGATCCGCTAGCTGCGGACGGCCCGCGCAGGTGATGTGAGGAAGCACTCCCGGAGCGAAGTCTGTTCCGGTCGAGTACCGCCCCATGCGCCTGCGCTGGGGCGTTTCGTTTTGTTCAGCCCCTTCCGAGCGGTCCTCATCACCCGGAAGGAGGCCGAGGCCCATGGCGAGGGAACAGGTCGCGCCTGACAAGATCGACGCGGTTTCCGAGATCACGGACAAGTTCCGTAACTCGAACGCAGCGGTTGTCACCGCGTACACCGGACTCTCCGTGGCGCAGCTCAAGACGCTGCGCCGGTCGCTCGGTGACAACGCTCAGTACCGTGTGGTGAAGAACACGCTGACCAAGATCGCGGCCAACGAGGCCGGGATCAACGAGCTGGACGAGTTCTTCGAGGGCTCGTCCGCCGTCGCCTTCGTCACCGGTGACCCGGTCGAGGCGGCGAAGGGTCTTCGTGACTTCGCCAAGGAGAACCCCGCTCTTGTCATCAAGGGCGGCATCGTCGACGGCGCGCTGTACGGCGCCGACGACCTCAAGAAGCTCGCGGACCTCGAGTCCCGCGAGGTGCTGCTCTCCAAGCTTGCCGGTGGCATGAAGGCGTCCATGGCCAAGGCCGCGGCGACCTTCGAGGCCCCGCTCACGAAGTTCGTCCGCACCGCGGAGGCGCTTCGCAGCAAGAAGGACGAGCAGGGCGGTGCCGAGTAACTCGGCTCGCGCATTGATCTCCGTCCGTACGGGGATCGCAGCGGGCCCGTAGTACGCCCGCCTCTTATGTACATCCGGCACCAGCCGACTTAGTGGAAGGACCGCCACCATGGCGAAGCTCACCCAGGACGAGCTGCTCGCGCAGTTCGAGGAGATGACCCTCATCGAGCTCTCGGACTTCGTGAAGAAGTTCGAGGAGAAGTTCGACGTCGAGGCCGCCGCCCCGGCCGCCGCCGTCGTCGCCGCCCCGGGTGCCCCCGGCGCGCCGGCCGAGGCCGCCGAGGAGCAGGACGAGTTCGACGTCATCCTGACCGGTGCGGGCGACAAGAAGATCCAGGTCATCAAGGTCGTGCGCGAGCTGACCTCGCTGGGTCTGAAGGAGGCCAAGGAGCTGGTCGACGGCACGCCGAAGCCGGTTCTGGAGAAGGTCGCCAAGGACGCCGCCGACAAGGCCAAGGAGTCCCTCGAGGGCGCCGGCGCCTCCGTCGAGGTCAAGTGACCCTCACGACTCTCTGAGTCACCGCTTCCACCCCTGTACGGGTGGGGCAGCAGCCAAGGGCGATCACCCACACGGGTGGTCGCCCTTCGGCGTCTCTGCCCCGGTTGCGCCGTCCTGCTCCCGGGGGCGGGTATGGTGATCTTCGTTGCCCGAGGGGGCCTTGACGAACGGCACGCAGCGCGCAATTCTCGGGACGCGTCGTCACATCGATCCTGGATCCGAGGCATGGATCGGAGGCGAAGCGGGAAGTGTTGCGGCAGGCGCAGTCCGGCCCGGCGAATCGAGGCCGCCGGGAGGGTTCTGTGGAAGAGAAGAACAACCGCAGGAGGTGGAGACCGGGGCGTGAGCCGGTTTCCTGAAATCCGCTCTGGACATCAGTGGGCCTTGTGGCTACACTGACCCTTTGCGCTGCCTTTTAGCTGCCCCCTGCCCGTCACCAGGGGCACCGGTATGCGTGTAGAGAGTCCGAGCCCTCGGAAGGACCCCCTCTTGGCCGCCTCGCGCACTGCCTCGACTGCCAATTCGAACAACGGCGCCAGCACTGCCCCGCTGCGTATCTCTTTTGCGAAGATCAAGGAGCCCCTCGAGGTTCCGAACCTTCTCGCGCTCCAGACCGAGAGCTTTGACTGGCTGCTCGGCAACGACGCCTGGAAGGCTCGCGTCGAGGCCGCTCTGGACAGTGGACAGAACGTTCCCACCAAGTCCGGTCTGGAAGAGATCTTCGAGGAGATCTCCCCGATCGAGGACTTCTCCGGGTCGATGTCGCTGACCTTCCGCGATCACCGTTTCGAGCCCCCCAAGAACTCGATCGACGAGTGCAAGGAGCGCGACTTCACGTACGCGGCTCCGCTCTTCGTCACGGCCGAGTTCACCAACAACGAGACCGGCGAGATCAAGTCCCAGACGGTCTTCATGGGCGACTTCCCGCTCATGACCAACAAGGGCACCTTCGTGATCAACGGCACCGAGCGTGTCGTCGTCACCCAGCTCGTCCGGTCCCCCGGTGTCTACTTCGACTCCTCGATCGACAAGACCTCCGACAAGGACATCTACTCCGCCAAGGTCATCCCGTCCCGCGGTGCCTGGCTGGAGATGGAGGTCGACAAGCGCGACATGGTCGGCGTGCGCATCGACCGTAAGCGCAAGCAGTCCGTGACCGTCCTGCTCAAGGCGCTCGGGTGGACCACCGAGCAGATCCTGGAGGAGTTCGGCCAGTACGAGTCCATGCGCGCCACCCTGGAGAAGGACCACACCCAGGGTCAGGACGACGCGCTGCTCGACATCTACCGCAAGCTGCGCCCGGGCGAGCCCCCGACGCGCGAGGCCGCGCAGACGCTGCTGGAGAACCTCTACTTCAACCCGAAGCGGTACGACCTGGCCAAGGTCGGCCGGTACAAGATCAACAAGAAGCTCGGCGGCGACGAGCCGCTGGACTCCGGCGTGCTCACCACCGCCGACATCATCGCCACGATCAAGTACCTGGTGAAGCTGCACGCGGGCGAGACCGAGTCGCAGTCCGCCGAGGGCGACACGATCGTCATCGAGACCGACGACATCGACCACTTCGGCAACCGCCGCCTGCGCAACGTCGGCGAGCTGATCCAGAACCAGGTCCGTACGGGTCTCGCCCGTATGGAGCGCGTCGTGCGTGAGCGCATGACCACCCAGGACGTCGAGGCGATCACGCCGCAGACCCTGATCAACATCCGGCCGGTCGTCGCCTCCATCAAGGAGTTCTTCGGCACCAGCCAGCTCTCGCAGTTCATGGACCAGACGAACCCGCTCTCGGGTCTGACGCACAAGCGGCGTCTGAACTCGCTGGGCCCGGGTGGTCTGAGCCGTGAGCGGGCCGGCTTCGAGGTCCGTGACGTGCACCCCTCGCACTACGGCCGCATGTGCCCGATCGAGACGCCGGAAGGCCCGAACATCGGTCTGATCGGCTCGCTCGCCTCCTACGGCCGGCTGAACCCGTTCGGCTTCGTCGAGACCCCGTACCGCAAGGTCGTCGAGGGTGTCGTCACCGACGAGGTGGACTACCTCACGGCCGACGAGGAGGACCGCTTCGTCATCGCGCAGGCCAACGCGCCGCTCGCCGAGGACATGCGCTTCGCCGAGGACCGCGTGCTGGTCCGCCGCCGTGGGGGAGAGGTCGACCTCATCCCCGGCGGCGAGGTGGACTACATGGACGTCTCGCCGCGCCAGATGGTGTCGGTCGCGACCGCCATGATCCCCTTCCTGGAGCACGACGACGCCAACCGCGCGCT
Source organism: Streptomyces albiaxialis (assembly GCF_039530985.1). Lineage (NCBI taxonomy): Bacteria > Bacillati > Actinomycetota > Actinomycetes > Kitasatosporales > Streptomycetaceae > Streptomyces > Streptomyces albiaxialis. Next base: position 931,813 of record NZ_BAAAPE010000007.1, on the reverse strand, counting down.
CATGGGGTCGAACATGATGCGGCAGGCCGTGCCGCTCATCAAGACCGAGTCGCCGCTGGTCGGCACCGGCATCGAGTACCGCTGCGCGGTCGACGCCGGTGACGTGATCAAGGCCGAGAAGGAGGGCGTGGTCCAGGAGGTCTCCGCGGACTACGTCACGGTGGCCAACGACGACGGCACGTACACCACGTACCGCATCGCCAAGTTCACCCGCTCCAACCAGGGCACCTCCTTCAACCAGAAGGTGCTCGTGGACGAGGGCGCGCGCGTGATCGAGGGCCAGGTCCTGGCCGACGGTCCGTCCACCGACGAGGGCGAGATGGCCCTCGGCAAGAACCTCCTCGTGGCCTTCATGCCCTGGGAGGGCTACAACTACGAAGACGCGATCATCCTCAGCCAGCGCCTGGTGCAGGACGACGTCCTCTCCTCGATCCACATCGAGGAGCACGAGGTCGACGCCCGCGACACCAAGCTCGGCCCGGAGGAGATCACCCGGGACATCCCGAACGTGTCGGAGGAGGTCCTCGCCGACCTCGACGAGCGCGGCATCATCCGCATCGGTGCCGAGGTCGAGGCGGGCGACATCCTCGTCGGCAAGGTGACCCCCAAGGGCGAGACCGAGCTGACCCCCGAGGAGCGGCTGCTCCGCGCGATCTTCGGCGAGAAGGCGCGCGAGGTCCGCGACACCTCGCTGAAGGTGCCGCACGGCGAGACCGGCAAGGTCATCGGCGTCCGCGTCTTCGACCGCGAGGAGGGCGACGAGCTGCCCCCGGGCGTCAACCAGCTCGTGCGGGTCTACGTGGCCCAGAAGCGCAAGATCACCGACGGTGACAAGCTCGCCGGCCGTCACGGCAACAAGGGCGTCATCTCGAAGATCCTGCCGGTCGAGGACATGCCGTTCCTGGAGGACGGCACCCCGGTCGACATCATCCTCAACCCGCTCGGCGTCCCGTCCCGGATGAACCCGGGCCAGGTGCTGGAGATCCACCTCGGCTGGCTGGCCTCCCAGGGCTGGAAGGTCGAGGGCTCCGAGGAGTGGATGCAGCGGCTCCAGGCGATCGGCGCCGACGAGGTCGCCCCGGGTACCAACGTCGCGACCCCGGTCTTCGACGGTGCCCGCGAGGACGAGATCTCGGGCCTGTTCAACTCGACGGTCCCGAACCGCGACGGCGACCGGATGGTCCAGCCGTCCGGCAAGGCGCAGCTCTTCGACGGCCGCTCCGGTGAGCCGTTCCCGGACCCGATCTCGGTCGGGTACATGTACATCCTGAAGCTGCACCACCTGGTCGACGACAAGCTGCACGCCCGTTCGACCGGTCCGTACTCGATGATCACCCAGCAGCCGCTGGGTGGTAAGGCCCAGTTCGGTGGCCAGCGCTTCGGCGAGATGGAGGTGTGGGCGCTGGAGGCTTACGGCGCCGCGTACGCCCTCCAGGAGCTGCTCACCATCAAGTCCGACGACGTCACCGGCCGCGTGAAGGTCTACGAGGCCATCGTCAAGGGCGAGAACATCCCCGAGCCCGGCATCCCCGAGTCCTTCAAGGTGCTCATCAAGGAGATGCAGTCGCTCTGCCTCAACGTGGAGGTGCTGTCCTCGGACGGCATGTCGATCGAGATGCGCGACACCGACGAGGACGTCTTCCGCGCCGCGGAGGAGCTCGGTATCGACCTGTCCCGGCGCGAGCCGAGCAGCGTCGAAGAGGTCTGACGGGTTCGCCGGGGCGCTCCACGGCTCCCCGGCCCTCCCGCGACCCCGTTCAGACCATTGACATACGACCCTGAGAGGGATTGACGAGAGTGCTCGACGTCAACTTCTTCGACGAACTGCGAATTGGCCTGGCCACCGCTGACGACATCCGTCAGTGGTCGCACGGTGAGGTCAAGAAGCCGGAGACCATCAACTACCGAACCCTCAAGCCCGAGAAGGACGGACTCTTCTGCGAGAAGATCTTCGGTCCGACCCGGGACTGGGAGTGCTACTGCGGCAAGTACAAGCGCGTCCGCTTCAAGGGCATCATCTGTGAGCGCTGCGGTGTCGAGGTCACCCGCGCCAAGGTGCGCCGCGAGCGGATGGGCCACATCGAGCTGGCCGCTCCCGTCACGCACATCTGGTACTTCAAGGGCGTCCCGTCCCGGCTGGGCTACCTGCTGGACCTCGCCCCGAAGGACCTGGAGAAGGTCATCTACTTCGCGGCGTACATGATCACGTACGTCGACGAGGAGCGCCGTACGCGCGACCTGCCCTCCCTGGAGGCGCACGTCGGCGTGGAGCGCCAGCAGATCGAGCAGCGCCGCGACGCGGACCTCGAGGCCCGCGCCAAGAAGCAGGAGGCGGACCTCGCCGAGCTGGAGGCCGAGGGCGCCAAGGCGGACGTGCGCCGCAAGGTGCGCGAGGGCGCCGAGCGCGAGATGAAGCAGCTCCGCGACCGCGCGCAGCGCGAGATCGACCGCCTCGACGAGGTGTGGAACCGCTTCAAGAACCTCAAGGTGCAGGACCTGGAGGGCGACGAGCTGCTCTACCGCGAGCTGCGCGACCGCTTCGGGACCTACTTCGACGGCTCCATGGGCGCCGCTGCCCTGCAGAAGCGCCTGGAGACCTTCGACCTGGAGGAGGAGGCGGAGAAGCTCCGCGAGGTCATCCGTACCGGCAAGGGCCAGAAGAAGACCCGGGCGCTCAAGCGCCTCAAGGTCGTCTCCGCGTTCCTGCAGACCAGCAACAGCCCCAAGGGCATGGTGCTGGACTGCGTGCCGGTGATCCCGCCGGACCTGCGTCCGATGGTGCAGCTCGACGGTGGCCGCTTCGCGACCTCCGACCTGAACGACCTGTACCGCCGCGTCATCAACCGCAACAACCGCCTGAAGCGTCTGCTCGACCTCGGTGCGCCCGAGATCATCGTGAACAACGAGAAGCGGATGCTCCAGGAGGCCGTCGACGCGCTCTTCGACAACGGCCGCCGCGGCCGCCCGGTCACGGGCCCCGGCAACCGTCCGCTGAAGTCGCTGTCCGACATGCTCAAGGGCAAGCAGGGCCGCTTCCGTCAGAACCTGCTCGGCAAGCGCGTCGACTACTCGGCCCGTTCCGTGATCGTCGTCGGCCCGCAGCTCAAGCTGCACCAGTGCGGTCTGCCGAAGGCGATGGCGCTGGAGCTCTTCAAGCCGTTCGTGATGAAGCGCCTGGTCGACCTGAACCACGCGCAGAACATCAAGAGCGCGAAGCGCATGGTCGAGCGCGGCCGCACGGTCGTGTACGACGTGCTGGAAGAGGTCATCGCGGAGCACCCGGTCCTGCTGAACCGTGCGCCCACGCTGCACCGCCTCGGCATCCAGGCCTTCGAGCCGCAGCTCGTCGAGGGCAAGGCCATTCAGATCCACCCGCTCGTCTGCACCGCGTTCAACGCGGACTTCGACGGTGACCAGATGGCCGTGCACCTGCCGCTCTCCGCGGAGGCGCAGGCCGAGGCCCGCATCCTGATGCTGTCCTCGAACAACATCCTCAAGCCCGCCGACGGCCGTCCGGTCACCATGCCGACGCAGGACATGGTCCTCGGGCTGTTCTTCCTCACCACCGACGAGGAGCAGCGCGAGACCATCGGCGACGGCCGGTCGTTCAACTCCACCGCCGAAGCGATCATGGCGTTCGACGCCGGGGAGCTGTCTCTCCAGGCGAAGGTCGACATCCGCTTCCCGGCCGGGACCACCCCGCCCCTGGGCTGGACCCCGCCGCAGCCGGAGGAGGGCGAGCCGGAGTGGCAGCCGGGCGACCCGTTCCGTCTGCGGACGGCCCTGGGCCGCGCGCTCTTCAACGAGCTGCTGCCCGAGGAGTACCCGTACGTCGACTACACCGTGGGCAAGAAGCAGCTCTCCCAGATCGTCAACGACCTGGCCGAGCGCTACCCCAAGGTCGTCGTCGCCGCCGCGCTGGACAACCTGAAGTCGGCCGGTTACTTCTGGGCGACCCGCTCGGGTGTCACGATCGCGATCTCGGACGTCGTCGTCCCGGACGCCAAGCCGGAGATCATCGCCGGTTACGAGGCGCAGGACGAGAAGGTCCAGAAGCAGTACGAGCGCGGTCTGATCACCAAGGACGAGCGCACGCAGGAGCTCATCGCCATTTGGACCAAGGCGACCAACGAGGTCTCCGAGGCGATGAACGAGAACTTCCCGAAGACGAACCCGATCTTCATGATGGTGGACTCGGGCGCCCGAGGGAACATGATGCAGATGCGTCAGATCGCGGGTATGCGCGGTCTGGTGTCCAACGCGAAGAACGAGACCATCCCGCGGCCCATTAAGGCGTCGTTCCGTGAGGGTCTCTCCGTGCTGGAGTACTTCATCTCCACGCACGGTGCCCGTAAGGGCCTGGCGGACACCGCCCTGCGTACCGCGGACTCGGGTTACCTGACCCGTCGTCTGGTCGACGTCTCCCAGGATGTGATCATCCGCGAGGAGGACTGCGGCACCGACCGCGGCCTCAAGCTGTCGATCGCGACCAAGGGCGCCGACGGGATCCTGCGCAAGGACGACGACGTCGAGACCAGCGTGTACGCGCGCTGCCTCGCCGAGGACATCGTCGTCGACGGCAAGGTGCTGGCCCCGGCCGGCACCGACCTGGGCGACGTGCTCATCGACGAGCTCGTGCGGCACGGCGTCGAGACCGTCAAGACCCGCTCGATCCTCACCTGCGAGTCCACGGTCGGCACCTGCGCCATGTGCTACGGGCGCTCGCTGGCCACCGGCAAGCTCGTCGACATCGGCGAGGCCGTCGGCATCATCGCGGCCCAGTCGATCGGTGAGCCCGGCACCCAGCTCACGATGCGTACCTTCCACACCGGTGGTGTGGCGGGTGACGACATCACGCAGGGTCTGCCGCGTGTCGTCGAGCTCTTCGAGGCCCGTACGCCCAAGGGCGTCGCGCCGATCTCGGAGTCGGCCGGCCGGGTCCGTATCGAGGAGACGGAGAAGACCAAGAAGGTCGTCGTCACCCCGGACGACGGCTCGGACGAGACCTCGTACAGCGTCTCCAAGCGCGCCCGTCTGCTGGTGGGCGAGGGCGACCACGTCGCCGTCGGCCAGCGGCTCACGGTGGGTACGGAGAACCCGCACGACGTGCTCCGTATCCTCGGCCAGCGCGCCGTCCAGGTGCACCTGGTGGGCGAGGTCCAGAAGGTCTACAACTCGCAGGGCGTGTCGATCCACGACAAGCACATCGAGATCATCATCCGGCAGATGCTGCGCCGCGTGACGATCATCGAGTCCGGCGACGCGGAGCTGCTGCCGGGTGAGCTGGTGGAGCGCACCAAGTTCGAGGGTGAGAACCGCCGGGTCGTGGCGGAGGGTGGCCACCCGGCCTCCGGCCGTCCGCAGCTCATGGGTATCACCAAGGCCTCGCTGGCCACCGAGTCGTGGCTGTCGGCGGCGTCCTTCCAGGAGACGACCAGGGTCCTGACCGACGCGGCGATCAACGCCAAGTCGGACTCCCTGATCGGCCTCAAGGAGAACGTCATCATCGGTAAGCTCATCCCGGCCGGTACGGGCCTGTCCCGCTACCGCAACATCCGGGTCGAGCCGACCGAGGAGGCCAAGGCGGCGATGTACTCGGCCGTCGGGTACGACGACATCGACTACTCGCCGTTCGGTACGGGCTCCGGCCAGGCGGTCCCGCTGGAGGACTACGACTACGGTCCGTACAACGCCTGATCCAGGACGTAGGACGCCACGGGGCGGTCACCCTTGCGGGGGTGGCCGCCCCGTGGCCTGTAATACCTCTTCCTCTCGCGATGAACCGGCCAGGAACGCCGCGCGTCATGGATGATGGGGGAGAGACCAGGCTGGGAGGTGGGGGCAGTGTCGTACGGGCCATGGAACCCGGAGGGCGTTCCGGCGCGCCAGCAGCCAGGGCAGCCGATGCAGACGATGCGTGCGTCACACACGGACCGCGAGCGTGCCATCGATGTCCTGAAGGCGGGCTTCAGCGAGGGACGTTTGCGCCAGGAGGAGTACGAGGCGCGGCTGACCCGCGCGTCGAACGCGGAGACGTACGGCGAGCTGCACGCGCTCCTCGCCGACCTGCCGCAGGGCCCGGTGCCGATGCCCGCGCCGGCCCCGGTGCAGTACGTGCAGCCGCAGCCTCCCGTGGCGCGCACGTTCCTTCCGGCGCCGATGCCGAAGACCAACGGATCCGCGATCGGCGCGCTGGTCTGCGGCATCCTGACGCCCATGTACGGGCTGACGGCGATCCCGGCCGTCATCCTGGGCCACAAGGCCAAGGCCGAGATCCGCAGAACGGGCGAGGAGGGCACGGGGCTCGCGACGGCGGGCCTGGTGCTGGGATGGCTGGCCATCGGGGTGGCGGTCCTTGTGATCCTGATCGCGGTGGCCGCGAGCTGATCTCTCCTCGGCCGGTCGCTCTTCTCCTCGCAGGTCGGGGGCGCTACGGTGGCGCGGGCTCTGTTTTGACCCGAGCCCTTGTGCTGGGTACGATCTGACCTTGTGCCTGGGGTGTCCCCTGCTCTGCTGCCGTCCCGCGAGAGCGGTCAAGGCCAGCGCCGATGGTGACACCGGATCTGCATGCTTCTCCATACGAGGAGTCACCCGCCTTCGCGCGGCTCTGCAGTCTTCGACACGCCCGACCTCGTGGGTCGGAGCGCGGCCCGGGTTAGCTTTACCGAGACGGCACACAGAAACCGGAGAAACGGTGCCTACGATCCAGCAGCTTGTCCGCAAGGGCAGGCAGGACAAGGTCGAGAAGAACAAGACGCCCGCCCTGGAGGGTTCCCCCCAGCGCCGCGGCGTCTGCACGCGTGTTTTCACCACCACCCCGAAGAAGCCGAACTCGGCCCTGCGTAAGGTCGCGCGTGTGCGTCTGACCAGCGGGATCGAGGTCACCGCTTACATCCCGGGTGAGGGCCACAACCTGCAGGAGCACTCGATCGTGCTCGTGCGCGGTGGCCGTGTGAAGGACCTGCCGGGTGTTCGTTACAAGATCATCCGCGGCTCCCTCGACACGCAGGGCGTCAAGAACCGCAAGCAGGCTCGCAGCCGCTACGGCGCCAAGAAGGAGAAGTAAACATGCCTCGTAAGGGCCCCGCCCCGAAGCGCCCGGTCATCATCGACCCGGTTTACGGCTCCCCTCTGGTGACCTCCCTCATCAACAAGGTGCTGCTGAACGGCAAGCGCTCCACCGCCGAGCGCATCGTCTACGGCGCCATGGAGGGCCTGCGGGAGAAGACCGGCAACGACCCGGTCATCACCCTGAAGCGCGCCCTGGAGAACGTGAAGCCGACCCTCGAGGTCCGCTCCCGCCGTGTCGGTGGCGCCACCTACCAGGTTCCGGTCGAGGTCCGCCCCGGCCGTTCCTCCACTCTCGCGCTGCGCTGGATCGTGGGTTACTCCCGCGCCCGCCGCGAGAAGACCATGACCGAACGCCTCATGAACGAGCTGCTCGACGCCTCCAACGGCCTCGGCGCAGCCGTCAAGAAGCGTGAGGACACGCACAAGATGGCCGAGTCCAACAAGGCCTTCGCGCACTACCGCTGGTAGTCGCAGACCCCATCGAGACCGAGAGAAGACTGAAGCCTTATGGCTACCACTTCACTTGACCTGGCCAAGGTCCGCAACATCGGGATCATGGCCCACATCGACGCGGGCAAGACGACCACCACCGAGCGGATCCTCTTCTACACCGGTCGTTCCTACAAGATCGGTGAGGTCCACGACGGCGCTGCCACGATGGACTGGATGGAGCAGGAGCAGGAGCGCGGCATCACGATCACGTCCGCCGCGACGACCACTCACTGGCCGCTCAACGACGTCGACTACACGATCAACATCATCGACACCCCGGGGCACGTCGACTTCACCGTCGAGGTGGAGCGTGCCCTGCGCGTGCTCGACGGTGCTGTGACGGTGTTCGACGGTGTGGCCGGTGTCGAGCCCCAGTCCGAGACCGTGTGGCGTCAGGCCGACCGCTACGGCGTTCCGCGCATCTGCTTCGTCAACAAGCTCGACCGGACCGGCGCGGAGTTCCACCGCTGCGTCGACATGATCAGCGACCGCCTCGGCGCGATCCCGCTGGTCATGCAGCTTCCGATCGGCACCGAGGCCGACTTCCGTGGCGTCGTGGACCTGGTCCAGATGAAGGCCCTGGTCTGGTCCGCCGAGACGAAGCTGGGCGAGGCCTACGACACCGTCGACATCCCCGACACCCACGTCGAGGCTGCCGACGAGTGGCGCGGCAAGCTCCTCGAGGCCGTCGCGGAGAACGACGAGGAGATGATGGAGCTGTACCTGGAGGGCCAGGAGCCCAGCCAGGAGCAGCTCGTCGCGGCGATCCGCCGTATCACCCTCGCCTCCACCGGCGCCGAGGGCACGACCACGGTCACCCCGGTGTTCTGCGGTACCGCGTTCAAGAACAAGGGCGTCCAGCCCCTGCTCGACTCCATCGCCCGGTACCTGCCGTCGCCGCTGGACGTCGAGGGCATCGAGGGCCACTCCCCGAAGGACTCGGACGAGGTCATCGTCCGTAAGCCCTCCGAGGAGGAGCCGATGTCGGCCCTCGCGTTCAAGATCGCGAGCGACCCGCACCTCGGCAAGCTCACCTTCATCCGGGTCTACTCGGGCCGTCTGCAGACCGGCACCCAGGTGCTGAACTCTGTGAAGGGCAAGAAGGAGCGCATCGGCAAGATCTACCGGATGCACGCGAACAAGCGTGAGGAGATCGAGTCGGTGGGTGCCGGTGACATCGTCGCCGTCATGGGTCTCAAGCAGACCACCACCGGTGAGACCCTCTCCGACGCGTCGAGCCCGGTGATCCTGGAGTCGATGGAGTTCCCGGCCCCGGTCATCGAGGTCGCCATCGAGCCCAAGTCGAAGGGCGACCAGGAGAAGCTGGGCGTCGCGATCCAGCGGCTGGCCGAGGAGGACCCGTCCTTCCAGGTCAAGACCGACGAGGAGACCGGCCAGACGATCATCGCGGGTATGGGCGAGCTGCACCTCGACGTGCTGGTCGACCGTATGAAGCGCGAGTTCAAGGTCGAGGCCAACGTCGGCAAGCCGCAGGTCGCGTACCGCGAGTCGCTGCGCAAGAAGGTCGACAAGGTCGATTACACGCACAAGAAGCAGACCGGTGGTTCCGGTCAGTTCGCCAAGGTGCAGATCGCTGTCGAGCCTCTTGAGGGCGACGGATACGAGTTCGTCAACCAGGTCACCGGTGGCCGCATCCCGCGGGAGTACATCCCGTCCGTGGACGCGGGCTGCCAGGAGGCCATGGAGTTCGGCGTGCTGGCGGGGTACCCGCTGACCGGCGTCCGCGTGACGCTGCTCGACGGTGCCTTCCACGACGTCGACTCGTCCGAGATGGCCTTCAAGATCGCCGGTTCCATGGCGTTCAAGGAAGCCGCCCGGAAGGCGAGCCCGGCCCTGCTGGAGCCCATGATGAAGGTCGAGGTGACGACGCCCGAGGACTACATGGGCGACGTGATCGGCGACATCAACTCCCGCCGCGGCCAGGTGCAGTCCATGGAGGACCGCAGTGGCGCCAAGCTCGTCACCGGCCTGGTTCCGCTCTCGGAGATGTTCGGTTACGTCGGAGACCTGCGCAGCAAGACCTCCGGCCGTGCCAACTACTCCATGCAGTTCGACTCCTACGCCGAGGTTCCCAAGAGCGTCGCCGAGGAGATCATCGCGAAGGCCAAGGGCGAGTAAGGCACCCGTACTCACCCTTTAGGCTGGAGCAAAGGCATTCGGGGCACTCCGGCACAGACCGTACGACCCGTCCTACGGTCTGTTCCGGGGCCCCGGCCGCCGGCCCATCCAAGCGAACAGGTCAAGGGCATCCCCCTCGGGGTCCTGTCCTGTTCGGTACGACCACCTGAACCCCTCCGCAAAGTGTGGAGGGTGTACAGCACCAGTCCACAGGAGGACCCCAGTGGCGAAGGCGAAGTTCGAGCGGACTAAGCCGCACGTCAACATCGGCACCATCGGTCACATCGACCACGGCAAGACGACTCTTACCGCGGCGATCACCAAGGTGCTGCACGACGCGTACCCGGACCTGAACGAGGCTTCGGCCTTCGAGAACATCGACAAGGCGCCGGAAGAGCGCCAGCGCGGTATCACCATCTCCATCGCGCACGTCGAATACCAGACGGAGAACCGTCACTACGCCCACGTTGACTGCCCTGGTCACGCGGACTACATCAAGAACATGATCACCGGTGCCGCCCAGATGGACGGCGCCATCCTCGTGGTCGCCGCCACGGACGGCCCGATGCCGCAGACCAAGGAGCACGTGCTCCTGGCCCGCCAGGTCGGCGTTCCGTACATCGTCGTCGCCCTGAACAAGGCCGACATGGTGGACGACGAGGAGATCATGGAGCTCGTCGAGCTCGAGGTCCGTGAGCTTCTCTCGGAGTACGAGTTCCCGGGCGACGAGGTTCCGGTCGTCAAGGTCTCCGCGCTCAAGGCCCTCGAGGGCGACGAGGAGTGGGGCAAGTCCGTCGTCGAGCTGATGAAGGCCGTCGACGAGGCGATCCCGGCTCCGGAGCGCGACACCGACAAGCCGTTCCTCATGCCGATCGAGGACGTCTTCACCATCACCGGTCGCGGTACGGTCGTCACCGGCCGTATCGAGCGCGGTGTGCTGAAGGTCAACGAGACCGTCGACATCATCGGCATCAAGGAAGACAAGACCACGACCACGGTTACGGGCATCGAGATGTTCCGTAAGCTGCTGGACGAGGGTCAGGCCGGTGAGAACGTCGGTCTGCTGCTCCGCGGCATCAAGCGCGAGGACGTCGAGCGCGGCCAGGTCATCATCAAGCCGGGCTCTGTCACCCCGCACACCGAGTTCGAGGCGCAGGCGTACATCCTGTCGAAGGACGAGGGTGGCCGTCACACCCCGTTCTTCAACAACTACCGCCCGCAGTTCTACTTCCGCACCACGGACGTGACCGGCGTCGTGACCCTCCCCGAGGGCACCGAGATGGTCATGCCGGGCGACAACACCGAGATGAGCGTCCAGCTCATCCAGCCGGTCGCCATGGAGGAGGGCCTCAAGTTCGCCATCCGTGAGGGTGGCCGGACCGTGGGCGCCGGCCAGGTCACCAAGATCCTCAAGTGACCTGACGCGCGCACGCTCACGCGGAACGCGCTGAGAGGGCCCGTACGGCTTCGTGCCGTACGGGCCCTCTTGCGTGCGCGAACGGTCGTACGATGGGCGGTGTCGGCGCGCACCCCGGTCTTGAGGAGGGGGCGCGACCTTTCACCCTTCGGGAGTTCATTGTGCTGCGCACCATGTTCAAGTCCAAGATCCACCGTGCCACCGTCACCCAGGCCGACCTCCACTACGTGGGCTCGGTGACGATCGACGCCGACCTGATGGACGCGGCGGACCTGCTGCCGGGCGAGCTGGTCCACATCGTCGACGTCACGAACGGGGCCCGCCTGGAGACGTACGTGATCGAGGGCGAACGCGGAAGCGGCGTCCTCGGCATCAACGGCGCCGCGGCCCACCTGGTCCACCCCGGAGACCTGGTGATCCTGATCGCCTACGCCCAGGTGACGGACGAGGAGGCGCGAGCGCTGGTGCCGCGTGTCGTCCACGTGGACGCGGGGAACCGGGTGGTGGCCGTCGGCGGCGACGCGGGGGAGCCGGTGCCGGGCTCCGGGGACATGGAGAGGTCGCCTCAGGGGGTTGCGGCGAGGTAGAGCCGCACTCGTTCTCGTGGCCGAGGACGATCAGGCGTGCATGTCCCACGGAGCCTGCGGGAGGACGTCGCCGGTCTCCAGGAGGGACTTGAGGTTGGCGAGGACCGCGGGCCAGCCCTGGGAGATGTCGCCGCGGAACTCTTCGTTCGGGATCTTCTCGTGGGTGACGGTCAGCCGGACGATCTCCTGGTGCGGCTCGACGAGGAACGTCACGACGGACGGGTCCGGGGAGGCGTCGACGGCGTCGTCGAACGTGATGACGAGGCGGGTCGGCGGCTCGGCCACCAGGACCCGTCCCGCGACGTCGACGGCCTCCGAGCCGTCGATGCGGCGGTGCTCCCAGGGGGAGCCGGGCTGCCAGTCGGAGACGTTCGCGTGCCCCCAGAAGCGGGCGGTCAGGTCGGCGTCCGTGAGGGCCTTCCAGACCTGCTCGGGGGTCGCGTGGATATAGGTGACGTAGACGTAGTCCGGGACGGTCGAGGCGCCGGTTGAGGCGTCGGTGGTCATGGCGTACTCCTCTGCCTGGTGCTTGATGGCGCTGAGCGCGCGGAGGCGGGGCCTGTCGAAGCTCGAGATCCAGCGCTGCTCGATCTCGTGGATGGGCGTGGGGTTGAGGTAGTGCAGCCGTTCCCTGCCGCGGCGGGTGACGGTGACGAGGTTGGCGCGTACGAGGACGTCGAGGTGCTGCGTCGCCGACTGTCGCGCCATGTCGAGCTGCTCGCACAGGTCGCGGAGCGTCTGGCCGTTGTGCGTGCGCAGACGGTCGAGGAGGAGGCGTCGGGTGGGGTCGGCCAGCGCTTTGAAGACCGAGTCGACGTCCAGCTCCACGTGCGTGTCCCTTGAGTCGCTCACACCTCGATTATGCAGGTGTTTGCCTGCCTATTGTCAATCGCGGTGGCGTTCATGCAGGTCAGAGGAGCTACGGACGGGCCTGTCGGTCTGTGGCGCGGTGCCATACGGCCTCGAACTCGGCGCGAGGGATGTGGGACGCGGTGAACTCGGCCTGGGCCTGGATGTCCTCGATCCGGCCCATGGGGATCACGGCGAGCCCGGTGCGCCCGTGCTCGTGTTCTCCGTCGGCCCAGGAGAGCATGCCGTCGCGGAACTCCTCCACCTTGCGGACCTCGTATCCGTCCTCGCCGATCTCGCTGCAGATGGCCACGGGCTCGTCGGCGAAGTCGTGGTGCCAGGTGACTTTCCAGTGCCAGGTGGTCACTTTGTTTCGGTCATGTAGGCCACTTCTTGAAGTCTCGGCACTACTTGAGGAAACCCTCGTCCATGTATTTTAGGGTTTCATCGAGGGAGAGTATGCGGCAGTCGCCAGTTCGCAGATTGACTTCGATGGGATTGTTGCCGGCGAGACGGTCCAGCTCGTCTCCATGGTCAAGGTATGCGATCGTGTTGTAGCACACGAGGAGTGAATCTTTGTCGGTGAAGGCGCCCTCGCTCTCGATTCGAATCTCGCCCTCCTTGTTCCATTCCTTGCTCTTCTCCCTGAGGAAATCATTTGCGCGGAATAGTGCCTCCTGCTTGTTCAGCATGTCAGTCTCTCCTCATCAGCCAGTAGTTTTCCCATCGTGTGAGATGGTGTGCCATCCCTACCTGTCCGTCAAGGAAGACTACGTTGCCTCGGTCATTCATCACGTTGAAGTAGTGCCCTACGCCCGTCCTCGGCCATGCGCCGACGATTCCTCGTGCGCCGTCCCCGGCTCTCTCCATGTTCTCGACCAGTCCAGACAGCCCGTTTTGCCTCTGGAATGTTCCGCCGAGTGAGTTCTGCATTTCGCGCATCGTCATCGGTCTGTCCGCTCCCGGGGCTGAGGCGGGTGAACCTTGGAGAGTCGAGTCAACTGACGCCGACACCGGGCCGCAGTTACTCCTGCCACCCTGAGGGTTCACCAGGTTCTGCAACTCTGGCGTGTGCGGGGTGTAGTAGTCGTGCCCTCTGAGGGTTGTTCCTCCTTCTGGGCCCCACCATGATCTGCCTGCGGGTGCGTCATTTCCCTCCGGGGGGCATGGTGCAAGTCCCAGCGTGTCAGCCCATGTGCAGGGATTCTTGATGTATGAGGTCGCATTCGCTGCTGGGCTCAGTCCAAGAGGATCAGGGGACGCGTATCGTGCCGTCTCCGAGTCGTAGTACCGGTGGAAGTTGTAGTGCAGCCCCGTCTCCGGGTCGTGGTACTGGCCCGGGAAGCGGAGGGGGGTGTAGGTCGTGGAGGTGGTGGGCCAGGTTGTGGTGCCCCAGAGGGTGGTTCGGGCGCTCCAGGCCGTGGCGCCTGATTCGTCGACCAATTCTGTCGGGGTTCCGACCAGGTCGGTGACTATCGCGTAGAAGCGGGAGTCGATTTCCTTCTGCGAGGTCTCCGTGGTCAGGCGTTCCGTCTGGGTCACGGGGGCGAAGCCCTTGTGGTCCCAGGTGAGGGTCACGGGGTGGGGGAGAGGCCCGGCTGTTGTGGTCTGCTCGACCAGTCTGGGGCCGTCCCAGGTGAAGTCGACCCGTTCGTCGTCCGAGCGCTTCGCTATGCGGCGGCCCAGGGGGTCGTACGCGTAGTGCCACTCTTTGCCGTCCGGGGCCACCACCCGGCGCAGGCGGTCCTCGGCGTTCCACTCGTAGCGCCATGTCGCCGGCTTCTTCGAGAGCCGTCTCTTCTGGCGGAGCACCACGCGGCCCGACTCGTCGTGTTCGTAGCGGACCGTGCCGGCCGTCTGGACCCGTGTGCCCTCGTACGTGCGTGCGCCCCGCGCCTCCGGGGACGCGTGCTCGTCCGGCCAGTGCGCCTCCGTCTGGTTGCCCGCCTCGTCGTACGCGTACCGCTCCGTCCAGCCGCGGGCGTGGACCGCGGTGACGCGGCCGACGGCGTTCAGGTCGTACGTCGTGCGGCCCGTCAAGGAGTCGTCGACCGTCTGCAGGTAGCCGTCCTCGCGGTAGGTGTAGGTCCGCTCGCGGAGTGGGCCCTCGGCGTCCAGGGACTGGGCCGTCAGTCTGCCCGCCGGGTCCCAGATGTGGGTGAGGGACAGATCGCCCTCGCCGATCGTGCGGTGCGATTCCCGGCCCGCGTCGTCGTACGCGAAGTCGAGCGTCCGGCCGTTCGTCGTCAGGCTCGTGCGGTTGCCCGCCGCGTCGTACGCGTACGTCGTCACCACACCCGTCGGCGTCACGCGACGCGTCTCGCGGCCCAGGGCGTCGTACGTGTGGGTGAGGGCTCGACCGTTCAGCAGTTCTGTTTTTACCCGGCCCAGCTTGTCCCGCTGGTAGTGGAGCCTCGCGTCCGGGCTGTGCGCCTCCAGGAGGCGGCCCGCGGCGTCGTAGGCGTAGGTCGTCTCTTCGCCCGCCACCGACTTGCGCGTCGTACGGCCCAGTACGTCGCGCTCATAGGTGATCTCCTCGCCTCGCGGGGTGAGCCGGGACACCAGTTCGCCCGCGGCGTTCACCGTGTAGCGCTGTGCGCGGCCGTCGAAGTCCGCCTCCTCCACCAGGCGGCCCGCCGGGTCGTAGGCGTAGGACCAGGTCAGACCTTGCGGGTTACGGACCTCCGTCAGCCGCAGCTCCGCGTCGTACGCGAACTCGTAGCGGACGCCGTCCGGGCCGGTGCGGGCCTCCAGGACGTCGAAGTGGCCGTACTCGTAGCGCGTCTCGCCGCCCGCCGCGTCGACGTGGCGGGTGCAGTTGCCCTCGCCGTCCCATTCCCAGCGTTCCGTGGCACCGTTCGGGTCCGTACGGCGGGACAGTTTGCCCTCGACCGTCCATTCCAGAGCCATACGTGCGCCCAGGGGATCCACGACAGTCACTGGGCGGCCGAAGGCGTCCCGTTCGTAGCGCGTCGTCGCGCCCAGGGGGTCCGTCACCTCCACCGGGAGGCCCGCCCTGTCGCACCGTACGCGCGTGACCCCGCCCAGAGCGTCCGTCACCGTCGCCAGGTGGCCCCGCCCGTCGTAGCCGTAGCGCGTCGTGTGGCCCGCCGGATCGGTGACCGCCGTGCGGTTGCCGTGCTCGTCCCACTCTTCGCGCCAGACCGTGCCGTCCGGGGCCGTCGTCGCGACGGGGTGTCCCCTCTCGTCGCGGACGAACGACATGGCCGTGCCGTCCGGGCGCACGACCGTCGAGAGACGGCCCGACTCGTCGTACTCGTAGCGCGTCGTACGGCCCAGGGCGTCCGTATGGGAGAGGGGACGGTTCCAGCGGTCCCTTTCCGTCGCGGTGCGGTGTCCCAGCGCGTCGATATCGCCGACCATCCGGCCGCGGTCGTCGAAAAGGGTGCGGGTCGACTCGCCCGCCGCGCTCGTGAGGGTCGTGACCCGGTGGCCCGTCGCCTCGTCCACGCCGTCGTAGTCGATACGGACCTGCATATGGCCCGCGGTGCCGCCCTCGGCGATGACGCGGTCGAGGTTGTCGTACACGTAGTCGTAGCGGCGGCCGTTGGTGTCGGTCCAGGCGATCACCCGGCGCTCTTCGTCGTACTCGAAGCACAGGGGTACGCCCGAGGAGTTGGTGACCTCCGTCAGGTTGCCCGCGTCGTCGTAGCCGTAGCGGAGGACCTCTCGCGAGCCCAGGGACAGGGCCCTTACGCGGCCGTCCTCGGCCGTCAGCCGGACCTCGTAGCCGCCGCTGTGGACCAGGCGGACCGGGGCGCCCGTCGCGGGGTCGTACTCGAAGGTGACGCTGTGGCCGTTCCGGTCGGTGATCTGCTCCAGCCGAGCGGTGCCGTCCTCGCCCGACGGGGGCGGCGCGAAGTGCCGCACCCAGCCCGTCTCCGGGTCCGTCAGCGTGTAGCCGCCGTCCACCTCACGGTTCAGCGGCATCCTCGCCGAGCCCGCCGTCGGGTACGTCGGCAGGCCCGGGGCCGGGTGTGGGAAGGCCAGGAGGCGGCCGTCCTCCGCCACGTACACGACGCCCTCGGCGTCGACCTCCAGCCGCTGGTCCACCGTCGAGGACCAGGACGGGCCGAACCAGCGGCCCAGCCGGTAGCCGGACTCCACCCGGCGGGTGAAGGAGAACGGCATCGCGCCGGGCAGCGTCAGGTCCGTCTGCGGGAGGTACATACGGCCCGTGGACAGGTCCACCGGGTCCGTCCCTCCGGACGGGGTCTCCTTGCCCTGCTTGGCCGCGTCGTCCGGGCCCTTCTTCTCCAGGTCGGCGCGGGGACGCGGTACGTCGTCGGCCAGGCGTGCTCCTCGGCCCGCCTTCGCGGCCTTGAGCGCGGTGCCGACGCCTTTGGTACCGATCAGTTCCGGAATGACCCGGCCGAGGCCCTCGGCGCCGTCCTTCTGGAAGCCGTCCCACAACTGTTTGCCCGTGCCGACAGGGTCGTTGACCATACGGACGATGCCCATGTTGGTGGAGGCCAGGTTCGTGGCGTACTCGGCGGGGTGCGTGAGGTTGTAGGGGTCCACGGGGTTCACGGACCGCACGAAGCCGTACATGCCCGCCACGCCCTTGACCGCGCCTCCGGCGACATGGGTCGCGTCCAGCTTGATGCCGGCCAGGCCGTCCTTGGCGCGCTCGGCGTAGGAGGGTTTGGGCGGGGCCGCCTCCGCCGCGGCCCTGACGGCCTTCTGCGCGCGGGCGGCGGCCGTGTTGCGCTGGGTGCGCGCTTCCTGGAGCTGCTCCTCGGCCTCGTCCTTCTTGTCGTCCTTGTACTTGGCTATCGCCTCACGGGCCTGCCCCTGTGCCCACTCGACGGTGCCCGCGAAGTCGTCCAGGGCCCCGGCGGCCTTCTCGCAGGCGTCGGCGGCCTTGGTCCACTTCGCGGGCTCCAGGCCGACCTTGTCCCAGAACGCGTCCGCCGCCCGGCCCTTGAGCTGTCCCTTGCCGACGCGCTTGAGACCGGCCGCGACGTTGTTGAACGCCCCCTGGAAATCGGTCAGATGACGGGCGGTGGCGCGCAGCTTGCCGGGGCTGCCGTAGACCAGCCTGTTGGGCTCGTCGGACTCGTCGAGCTGGAGTTCGGCGACGTCCGCGCCCAGCCGGTTGGCGACCGAACGGGACTTGTCCCGCACGAAGTCGGCGCCGCCCTGCCAACCGACGTCGTCGAGCCGGTCGGCGCCCCAGTTGCCCATCCCCTCGACGCCGTCACCGACGGCCTCCTTGGCGTCCTCGAACTTGTCCTTGACTCCGTCCGGAACCAGATCGCCCCAGCCCATCAGCGCCCGCCCCCCTCGGCTCCCTCCGCCTTCGCGCGCTCCTCCGCCGACGGGCCGAAGAACCGGTCGCGCTGCGCCTCGGCCTCCTCGTCGCTGGTCCCCGTGACCTCCTGGGCCAGGTCGGCGCGCATCCCGCCCATGCCGTCCTCGGTCAGGGAACGGGCGGTGTCCTTGCCCTCCTGGACGATGTCGTCCTTGGCCTGCCGGAAGGAGTCCGCGGAGTAGTCCGGCGCGTCCGGGGTGAGGATGTCGCCGTAGCTCTGCTTGACGACTTGCTCCTCGCTCGCGTGCGGATTGCCGGTGAACAGGACCGAGTTGGCCGCGATCTTGAGCGTTCCCGACCGGTACTGGTCCTCCTCGTACTCCAGCCCCGCCGACAGGCCCAGCCGCTCCGCCAGCCCGTTGGCGTTCTGGACCAGGGCGCGCACGCCCCACTCCCACTTCTCGCAGAAGTCCTCGAAGTCCCGGGCCAGGCCCGCGTGCCCGGCCTCCATCTGCGTCAGCGACAACTCCTCGAAGCCGGCGCCCTGCAACGAGTCCGTCGCCGAACTGCCCGACTCCTTCAGCTCGCCGATGGCGCCCTTGAGCCCCTTCTCGACCAGACCGAGCGACTCCTTGTCCCACTCGACCCCGTCGACGTCCTTGCCCCCGCCGCTCACCCCTCGTCCCCCTCCTCCGTGACCGCCACGGCGTCCGGGACGATGCCGGGCACCGGCGGGAAGAGCATCGAGCCGTCCTCGTCCGCGACGTTCACGGCCACGCCCGTGGGGCCGTCCTGCGCGGGGACGACGGCGTCGAGGAGACGGGCGCCGAGCACGGCCGCGTACGGCCAGGACGCGTCCGGAGGGCTCCGCCGCGCGTGCGCGTACCGCGCCAGCGCCTCCTCGTCCGTGAACGCGAGGATCCACCGCACCCCGCCGTACGGCGCCGTCACGATCCCGTCCTCGCCCGACGTGAGCACGAGCACGGCCGTCCGCCGCAGCTCCCCCACCAGCGCCCCCGGGTTCCCCTCGCCCGCGCGCAGCGCCGCTATCTCGTCCGGGAGTCCCATCCCGCCCCCTCAGCATCGGCGGCCCCACGGATGAAGCCGCCACGTTATCAAACGCGCATCCGGATGATCACTCGGAGTTACGAACCCTGCCCCGGCCCGCCGTGGCCGCGGGCGAGGCGGGCCGATCGCGTGGACGCCGGCGGACGCGGCGCCGTCGGAACCGCGCTGGTACCGTCGCTCCCGGATTCTCCGGGGCGGGCTCCTCGCGGCCGTACGGCGGGGCGTACGAACCTTACTCGCCGGTAGTGATCGGTCCCGGGTCGGTCGCCGCAGGCAGGGCCCCGGTGTGATAGAGGCCCGATTGGCGATGGCCTTTCCCCTTGTGGCACACTGTCCAGGTTGCTCGGTTGAGTGCCGATGCCGCGCGCCTCCCGCCGGGAGGACCGGAAGCGAGTCCCAGGTATTCGTCGCCCCTTATCAGGGGTGGAAGTACGGGAATCTTCCGGGAAGCGTGGGAGGGGCTTCCAGCCAGGCACCCGGTGGGTCCTCTGCCCCCGAATCCTTCCGTCCGACGGAGATGCGTCCCAGGTGACGCACGTCCGCGGTGAAGTACGGGAAGGGTCGCGACACGCCCGACCGCGTGGGTCGGAAGTGGAGCGAGGGGACGGAAACCCGCGGGTTCCAGAGCGTTACGAGAGACAGGACTACGAAGTAGCCATGGCGGGACAGAAGATCCGCATCCGGCTCAAGGCCTACGACCACGAGGTCATCGACAACTCGGCGAAGAAGATCGTCGAGACGGTGACCCGCACTGGCGCGTCGGTCGCTGGCCCGGTGCCGCTGCCCACTGAGAAGAACGTGTACTGCGTCATCAAGTCGCCGCACAAGTACAAGGACTCGCGCGAGCACTTCGAGATGCGCACCCACAAGCGTCTGATCGACATCCTCGACCCGACCCCCAAGACCGTTGACTCGCTGATGCGCCTGGACCTCCCGGCCGGCGTCGACATCGAGATCAAGCTCTGAGGGGTGTCGTAGAGATGGCTAAGCAGATCAAGGGCGTCCTGGGCGAGAAGCTCGGCATGACCCAGGTCTGGGACGACAACAACCGCGTTGTCCCCGTGACCGTCGTCAAGGCCGGGCCGAATGTCGTGACCCAGGTCCGCACCGCAGACAAGGACGGCTACGAGGCCGTTCAGATCGCCTTCGGCGAGATCGACCCGCGCAAGGTGAACAAGCCCCTCAAGGGCCACTTCGCCAAGGCCGACGTCACCCCGCGCCGCCACCTGGTGGAACTGCGCACCTCCGGCGCCAGCGAGTACACGCTGGGCCAGGAGATCAGTGCCGACACCTTCGAGGCCGGCATCAAGGTCGACGTGACCGGCAAGTCCAAGGGCAAGGGCTTCGCGGGCGGCATGAAGCGCCACGGCTTCCACGGCGGCAAGGCTTCCCACGGTGCGCACCGCGTGCACCGCAAGCCGGGCGCCATCGGTGGCTGCGCCACCCCGGGCCGGGTCTTCAAGGGCACCCGCATGGCCGGCCGTATGGGCAACGAGCGGGTCACCACCCAGAACCTGACCGTCCACGCCGTTGACGCGGAGAAGGGCCTGCTGCTCATCAAGGGCGCAGTTCCTGGTCCGAACGGCGGCCTCGTCCTGGTCCGTACCGCGGCCAAGGGGGCCTGAAGGTAAATGAGCACCGTTGACATCCTTTCGCCCGCTGGCGAGAAGACCGGGTCCGTCGAGCTCCCCTCGGAGATCTTCGACGTGCAGGTCAGCGTTCCGCTGATCCACCAGGTCGTCGTCGCACAGCAGGCCGCGGCCCGTCAGGGCACGCACAAGACGAAGACTCGCGGCGAGGTCCGCGGCGGCGGCAAGAAGCCGTACCGCCAGAAGGGCACCGGCCGTGCCCGTCAGGGCTCGACCCGCGCCCCGCAGTTCGCGGGCGGTGGCGTCGTGCACGGTCCCGTGCCGCGTGACTACTCGCAGCGGACCCCGAAGAAGATGAAGGCCGCCGCCCTGCGCGGTGCCCTCTCCGACCGGGCCCGTCACAGCCGCGTCCACGTCGTCTCCGGCGTGGTCGAGGGCGAGGTCTCCACCAAGGCCGCGAAGACCCTGTTCGGCAAGATCAGCGAGCGCAAGAACGTGCTGCTGGTCGTCGAGCGCGCCGACGAGGCCGCCTGGCTCTCCGCGCGCAACCTGCCCCAGGTGCACATCCTGGAGCCGGGCCAGCTCAACACGTACGACGTACTCGTCTCGGACGACGTGGTCTTCACCCAGGCCGCCCTGGAGTCCTTCGTGTCTGGCCCCCAGAAGGCCGCTGAGACCGAAGGGAGCGAGGCCTGATGGCTACGCGTCACCCGAGCATTGCCTCCAAGGCAGCGAAGGCAGCGAAGGCCGCTCGCGTCGCCAAGGCCGCCCGCCGCGCCGCGGACGGTCCGGGCCCGATCGCGCCCGCCGAGCCGAGCAAGACCTTCACCGACCCGCGCGACCTGCTGATCAAGCCGGTCGTCTCGGAGAAGAGCTACGCGCTGCTGGACGAGAACAAGTACACGTTCATCGTCGACCCGCGTGCCAACAAGACCCAGATCAAGCAGGCCGTCGAAGAGGTCTTCTCGGTCAAGGTCACCGGGGTCAACACGCTCAACCGGCAGGGCAAGCGCAAGCGCACCCGCACCGGTTACGGCAAGCGCGCCGACAACAAGCGCGCCATCGTGACCCTCGCCGAGGGCGACCGTATCGACATCTTCGGCGGTCCGACCTCCTGACGGAGGTCCGGATCGTCCGGAATCGGACGAGGACTGAGAAATGGGTATCCGCAAGTACAAGCCGACGACCCCGGGCCGTCGTGGCTCCAGCGTCGCCGACTTCGTCGAGGTCACGCGGTCCACGCCGGAGAAGTCGCTGGTCCGCCCGCTGCACAGCAAGGGCGGCCGTAACAACGCCGGTCGTGTGACCGTCCGCCACCAGGGCGGTGGCCACAAGCGCGCCTACCGTGTCATCGACTTCCGTCGCCATGACAAGGACGGCGTGCCCGCCAAGGTCGCGCACATCGAGTACGACCCGAACCGCACCGCGCGCATCGCGCTCCTGCACTACGCCGACGGCGAGAAGCGCTACATCCTCGCGCCGCGCGGCATCGAGCAGGGCCACCGGATCGAGAACGGCCAGGGCGCCGACATCAAGCCGGGCAACAACCTGCCGCTGCGCTACATCCCGGTCGGTACGACGATCCACGCGGTGGAGCTGAAGCCGGGCGGCGGCGCCAAGTTCGGCCGCTCCGCCGGCACCTCCATCCAGTTGCTGGCGAAGGAGGGCCGCATGGCCCACCTCCGCATGCCCTCGGGTGAGATCCGCCTGGTCGACGTCCGCTGCCGCGCCACTGTGGGCGAGGTCGGCAACGCCGAGCAGTCGAACATCAACTGGGGCAAGGCCGGCCGCATGCGCTGGAAGGGCGTCCGCCCGACCGTCCGCGGTGTGGTCATGAACCCGATCGACCACCCGCACGGTGGTGGTGAGGGTCGTACCTCCGGTGGCCGCCACCCGGTTTCGCCGTGGGGTCAGAAGGAGGGCCGTACGCGCTCGCCGAAGAAGGCCAGCAACAAGTACATCGTCCGCCGCCGCAAGACGAACAAGAAGCGCTAGGAGCGGGTTTAGATGCCGCGCAGTCTCAAGAAGGGGCCCTTCGTCGACGACCACCTGGGCAAGAAGGTGGATGCACAGAACGACGCGGGCACCAAGAACGTCATCAAGACCTGGTCTCGCCGCTCGATGATCGTCCCGGCCATGCTCGGCCACACGATCGCGGTGCACGACGGCCGCAAGCACGTCCCGGTGTTCGTCACCGAGTCGATGGTCGGCCACAAGCTCGGCGAGTTCGCGCCGACCCGCACCTTCCGCGGCCACGTGAAGGACGACCGCAAGTCGCGTCGTCGCTGATCAGCGGGGTGTGAAGACTATGACTGACACCGAAGGGACAACCATGGAAGCCAGGGCCTCAGCGCGCTATGTGCGCGTCACGCCCATGAAGGCCCGCCGGGTGGTGGACCTCGTCCGTGGCATGAACGCCACGGAGGCTCAGGCGGTCCTGCGTTTCGCCCCGCAGGCCGCGAGCGTGCCGGTGGGCAAGGTGCTGGACAGCGCCATCGCCAACGCCGCGCACAACTACGACCACACCGACGCCGACAGCCTCTTCATCTCCGAGGCCTACGTCGACGAGGGCCCGACCCTGAAGCGGTTCCGTCCGCGCGCCCAGGGCCGCGCCTACCGGATCCGTAAGCGGACGAGCCACATCACCGTGGTCGTGAGCAGCAAGGAAGGAACCCGGTAATGGGCCAGAAGGTAAACCCGCACGGGTTCCGGCTCGGCATCACCACCGACTTCAAGTCGCGGTGGTACGCCGACAAGCTGTACAAGGACTACGTCAAGGAAGACGTCGCGATCCGCCGCATGCTCACGCAGGGCATGGAGCGGGCCGGTATCTCCAAGGTCGAGATCGAGCGCACCCGTGACCGCGTCCGCGTGGACGTCCACACGGCGCGCCCGGGCATCGTCATCGGCCGCCGCGGCGCCGAGGCCGACCGTCTCCGGGGCAACCTGGAGAAGCTCACCGGCAAGCAGATCCAGTTCAACATCCTCGAGGTGAAGAACCCCGAGACGGACGCGCAGCTCGTGGCCCAGGCGGTCGCCGAGCAGCTCTCCTCCCGGGTCTCCTTCCGCCGCGCCATGCGCAAGAGCATGCAGACGGCGATGAAGGCCGGCGCCAAGGGCATCAAGATCCAGTGCGGCGGCCGTCTCGGCGGCGCCGAGATGTCCCGCTCGGAGTTCTACCGCGAGGGCCGTGTGCCCCTGCACACGCTCCGTGCGAACGTCGACTACGGCTTCTTCGAGGCCAAGACGACCTTCGGCCGTATCGGCGTGAAGGTCTGGATCTACAAGGGCGACGTCAAGAACATCGCCGAGGTCCGCGCCGAGAACGCCGCGGCCCGCGCGGGCAACCGCCCGTCGCGCGGTGGCGGCAACGACCGCCCCCGTCGTGGTGGCGAGCGTGGCGGCCGCGGCCGCAAGCCGCAGCAGCAGAGCAACCAGGGCGCTGGCGCCTCCGAGGCCCCCAAGGCCGAGGCCGCCGCTCCCGCCGCTGCTCCGGCTGCTGAGAGCACCGGAACGGAGGCCTGACCGACATGCTGATCCCTCGCAGGGTCAAGCACCGCAAGCAGCACCACCCCAAGCGCAAGGGCATGGCGAAGGGTGGCACCGAGGTCGCTTTCGGTGAGTACGGCATCCAGGCCGTGACCGGCGCTTATGTGACGAACCGGCAGATCGAGGCCGCTCGTATCTCCATGACCCGTCACATCAAGCGTGGCGGCAAGGTCTGGATCAACATCTACCCGGACCGCCCGCTGACGAAGAAGCCCGCCGAGACCCGCATGGGTTCCGGTAAGGGTTCTCCGGAGTGGTGGGTCGCGAACGTCAAGCCGGGGCGCGTGATGTTCGAGCTGTCCTACCCGAACGAGAAGATTGCCAAGGAGGCGCTCACCCGCGCCGCCCACAAGCTTCCGATGAAGTGCCGCATTGTGCGGCGCGAGGCAGGTGACGCGTGATGGCGGCCGGAACCAAGGCGTCCGAGCTGCGCGAGCTGGGCAACGAGGAGCTCGTTGGCAAGCTCCGCGAGGCCAAGGAAGAGCTGTTCAACCTCCGCTTCCAGGCGGCGACCGGGCAGCTTGAGAACCACGGCCGGCTGAAGGCCGTCCGCAAGGACATCGCCCGGATCTACACCCTGATGCGTGAGCGCGAGCTGGGCATCGAGACGGTGGAGAGCGCCTGATGAGCGAGACGAATGTGACTGAGAAGAACGAGCAGGCGCGCGGCTTCCGCAAGACCCGCGAGGGTCTCGTCGTCAGCGACAAGATGGACAAGACCGTCGTCGTCGCCGTCGAGGACCGTGTGAAGCACGCGCTGTACGGCAAGGTCATCCGCCGTACGAACAAGCTCAAGGCGCACGACGAGCAGAACGCTGCCGGCGTCGGCGACCGCGTCCTCCTCATGGAGACCCGGCCGCTGTCCGCCACCAAGCGCTGGCGCATCGTCGAGATCCTCGAAAAGGCCAAGTAATTCCTGGGCCGTACGGCCCCAGGTTCGTTCCGCCAGGCTCGCCGGGGTGCCTCTGTTCATGAGGGCCACCCCGGCGGGAACCGGCAGACATACAGGAGATAGACGTGATCCAGCAGGAGTCTCGGCTTCGCGTCGCCGACAACACGGGTGCGAAGGAAATCCTCACCATCCGTGTGCTCGGCGGCTCGGGCCGGCGCTACGCGGGCATCGGTGACGTCGTCGTCGCTACCGTCAAGGACGCGATCCCCGGCGGGAACGTGAAGAAGGGCGACATCGTCAAGGCGGTCATCGTGCGCACCGTGAAGGAGCGCCGCCGCCCCGACGGCTCGTACATCCGCTTCGACGAGAACGCGGCCGTCATCCTCAAGAACGATGGCGACCCCCGCGGCACCCGTATCTTCGGCCCGGTGGGCCGTGAGCTGCGCGAGAAGAAGTTCATGAAGATCATCTCCCTCGCGCCGGAGGTGCTGTGAGCATGAAGATCAAGAAGGGTGACCTGGTCCAGGTCATCACCGGCAAGGACAAGGGCAAGCAGGGCAAGGTCATCGTGGCCTACCCCCGCGAGGACCGCGTCCTGGTCGAGGGTGTCAACCGGGTCAAGAAGCACACCAAGGCCGGCCAGACCGCTCGTGGTTCCAAGACCGGCGGCATCGTGACGACCGAGGCCCCGATCCACGTGAGCAACGTTCAGCTCGTCGTGGAGAAGGACGGCAACAAGGTCGTGACCCGCGTCGGTTACCGCTTCGACGACGAAGGCAACAAGATCCGCGTTGCCAAGCGGACCGGTGAGGACATCTGATGACTGCCACCACTGAGGCCCCGCGCCTGAAGCAGCGCTACCGCGCCGAGATCCAGGGCAAGCTGCAGGACGAGTTCTCCTACGACAACGTCATGCAGATCCCCGGTCTGACCAAGATCGTGGTCAACATGGGTGTGGGCGACGCCGCCCGCGACTCCAAGCTGATCGAGGGTGCCATCAAGGACCTCGCCACGATCACCGGTCAGAAGCCCGCCGTCACCAAGGCCCGGAAGTCCATCGCGCAGTTCAAGCTGCGCGAGGGTCAGCCGATCGGCGCCCACGTGACGCTGCGCGGCGACCGGATGTGGGAGTTCCTGGACCGCCTGCTGTCGCTCGCGCTGCCGCGCATCCGCGACTTCCGCGGTCTGTCGCCGAAGCAGTTCGACGGCCGGGGCAACTACACCTTCGGTCTCACGGAGCAGGTCATGTTCCACGAGATCGACCAGGACAAGATCGACCGGGTCCGGGGCATGGACATCACCGTGGTCACCACGGCGACCAACGACGACGAGGGCCGGGCCCTGCTTCGTCACCTCGGCTTCCCGTTCAAGGAGAACTGACCATGGCGAAGAAGGCCCTGATCTCCAAGGCCAGCCGCAAGCCGAAGTTCGCCGTGCGTGCGTACACGCGCTGCCAGCGCTGCGGCCGTCCGCACTCCGTCTACCGCAAGTTCGGCCTGTGCCGCGTGTGCCTCCGTGAGATGGCGCACCGTGGCGAGCTGCCGGGCGTGACCAAGAGCTCCTGGTAATCCCCTCGGGGATGCACCAGGACTCTCGGTAAGCTGCAAAGTCGCTTACTACGCCGTAGGTCCCCCGCACCGCACCCGTCCCGTCGCCCGCCAGGGCGGACGGGGAGAGGGACGGAGCACACAGGGAAACCCCGGCGAGAGAGGCCGAAGGCCATCACATGACCATGACCGATCCGATCGCAGACATGCTCACGCGTCTGCGGAACGCGAACTCGGCGTACCACGACACCGTCGTGATGCCCCACAGCAAGATCAAGTCGCACATCGCGGAGATCCTCCAGCAGGAGGGTTACATCACCGGGTGGAAGACCGAAGACGCCAAGGTCGGCAAGAGCCTCGTCCTTGAGCTGAAGTTCGGCCCGAACCGCGAGCGTTCGATCGCGGGCATCAAGCGGATCTCCAAGCCGGGTCTGCGGGTCTACGCAAAGTCCACCAACCTGCCGAAGGTGCTCGGCGGCCTGGGCGTGGCGATCATCTCCACCTCCCACGGTCTGCTCACCGGCCAGCAGGCGCAGAAGAAGGGCGTGGGTGGGGAAGTCCTCGCCTACGTCTGGTAACGGAAGGGAACGGAGGAAACAGCTATGTCGCGCATTGGCAAGCTCCCCATCACGGTTCCCGCCGGTGTGGACGTCACCATCGATGGCCAGACGGTCGCGGTGAAGGGCCCCAAGGGGAACCTTTCGCACACCGTTGCCGCGCCCATCGAGATCGCCAAGGGCGAGGACGGCGCGCTCGTCGTCACCCGCCCCAACGATGAGAGCCGGAACAAGGCCCTGCACGGTCTGTCCCGCACGCTGGTGGCGAACATGATCACTGGCGTGACCAACGGGTTCAGCAAGGACCTCGAAATCAGCGGTGTCGGTTACCGCGTCCAGGCCAAGGGCTCCGACCTGGAGTTCTCCCTGGGCTACAGCCACCCGATCCTGATCAAGGCGCCGGAAGGCATCTCGTTCAAGGTCGAGTCGCCGACCAAGTTCTCGGTCGAGGGCATCGACAAGCAGCAGGTCGGCGAGGTCGCCGCGAACATCCGCAAGCTGCGGAAGCCCGACCCGTACAAGGCCAAGGGCGTGAAGTACGCGGGCGAGACCATCCGCCGCAAGGTCGGAAAGGCTGGTAAGTAAGCCATGGCATACGGCGTGAAGATCGCTAAGGGCGACGCCTACAAGCGCGCCGCCGCCAAGCGCCGTCACATTCGCATCCGCAAGAAGGTCTCGGGCACGCCCGAGCGCCCCCGCCTTGTGGTGACGCGCAGCAACCGCGGTATCACCGCCCAGGTCATCGACGACCTCGCGGGCCACACGCTGGCCTCGGCGTCGCACCTGGACGGTTCCATCCGCGGCGGCGAGGGCGACAAGAGCGCTCAGGCCAAGCAGGTCGGCGCGCTGGTCGCCGAGCGTGCGAAGGCCGCGGGTGTCGAGGCCGTCGTGTTCGACCGCGGTGGCAACAAGTACGCAGGGCGGATTGCCGCTCTGGCCGACGCCGCCCGCGAGGCCGGGCTCAAGTTCTGAGAACGGTCCTGCAAGCGGACGTTAAACGAGAGAGGTAATTCCAATGGCTGGACCCCAGCGCCGCGGTGGCGGCGCCGGTGGCGGCGAGCGGCGGGACCGTAAGGGCCGGGACGGCGGCGCTGCCGCCGAGAAGACCGCGTACGTTGAGCGCGTTGTCGCGATCAACCGCGTCGCCAAGGTTGTGAAGGGTGGTCGTCGCTTCAGCTTCACCGCGCTGGTCGTGGTGGGCGACGGTGACGGCACCGTGGGTGTCGGTTACGGCAAGGCCAAGGAGGTGCCGGCCGCCATCGCCAAGGGCGTTGAGGAGGCCAAGAAGCACTTCTTCAAGGTCCCGCGTATCCAGGGCACCATTCCGCACCCGATCACGGGTGAGGAGGCCGCGGGTGTCGTGCTGCTGAAGCCGGCTTCGCCCGGTACCGGTGTGATCGCCGGTGGCCCGGTGCGCGCCGTGCTGGAGTGCGCGGGCATCCACGACGTGCTGAGCAAGTCGCTCGGTTCGTCGAACCCGATCAACATCGTGCACGCCACGGTGGGTGCGCTCCGCGGGCTTCAGCGCCCGGAGGAGATCGCCGCCCGTCGTGGCCTGCCGCTGGAGGACGTGGCTCCCGCCGCTCTGCTGCGGGCGCGTGCCGGGGTGAGCGCGTAATGGCTCGCCTGAAGATCACGCAGACCAAGTCCGTCATCGGGACGAAGCAGAACCACCGTGACACGCTGCGGACCCTCGGTCTCAAGCGCGTCAACGACGTGGCCGTACGCGAGGCCAGCGACGTCGTTCGCGGTCAGGTGCACACCGTGCGCCACCTCGTGACGGTCGAGGAGGTCGACTGAGATGGCGGAGGACAAGCCGCTGAAGGTCCACAACCTCCGGCCGGCCCCCGGCGCCAAGACCGCCAAGACCCGTGTGGGTCGTGGTGAGGCGTCCAAGGGCAAGACCGCGGGTCGTGGCACCAAGGGCACCAAGGCCCGTTACCAGGTTCCGGAGCGGTTCGAGGGCGGGCAGATGCCGCTGCACATGCGGCTGCCCAAGCTGAACGGCTTCAAGAACCCGAACCACAAGCAGTTCCAGGTGGTGAACCTGGAGAAGCTGGCCGCGCTCTACCCGCAGGGTGGCGAGGTGACGGTGGCCGACCTGGTCGCCAAGGGCGCCGTTCGCAAGAACGAGCTCGTCAAGGTGCTGGGCTCCGGTGACATCGCCGTGGCGCTGACGGTGACCGTCGACAAGGTCTCCGGCTCCGCCAAGGAGAAGATCACCGCTGCCGGCGGCACCGTCACCGAACTCCTCTGAGTTCGTTGGCCGGGTGACTGAGCGACCGGGGATGTCCCAACGGGGCATCCCCGGTCGGTCGTTCCACGGCTGGTCGTTTCTAGGGCGGTGCAGTCGCCGGTAAGGTGGCGGGCACCGTTAATTCTGTCGATCCTCAAGACCGTCACCTCTCGCGTAACGCGGGGGGCGCAGGAGGCACCGTGCTCACCGCGTTCGCCCGGGCGTTCCAGACGCCCGACCTGCGCAAGAAGCTGCTCTTCACGCTCGGAATCATGGTGCTCTTCCGCATCGGAGCCCATGTCCCCGTGCCGGGTGTCAGTTACGAGAACGTCCAGGCGTGCATGGACGAGGCGAAGGGCTCGCAGGGACTCTTCGGCCTGGTCAACATGTTCAGCGGCGGCGCGCTGCTCCAGATCACGATCTTCGCGCTGGGGATCATGCCGTACATCACGGCGAGCATCATCCTCCAGCTCCTGGTCGTGGTCATTCCGCGCCTTGAGGCCCTGAAGAAGGAGGGCCAGGCCGGGCAGGCGAAAATCACGCAGTACACCCGTTACCTGACTGTCGCGCTCGCGATCCTCCAGGCCACCGGCCTGGTCGCCACCGCGCGCAGCGGCTCACTCTTCCAGAACTGCTCCGTCGCCAGCGAGATCGTCCCCGATCAGGGGATCTTCACGACGATCACCATGGTCGTCACGATGACCGCGGGCACCGCGCTCATCATGTGGCTCGGCGAACTGGTCACCGACCGCGGCATCGGCAACGGCATGTCGATCCTCATGTTCGTCTCGATCGCCGCCGGATTCCCGGGCGCCCTGTGGTCCATCAAGAAGCAGGGCAAGCTCGCGGACGGCTGGATCGAGTTCGGCGCGGTCATCATCTGCGGCCTGGCGATGGTCGCTCTCGTCGTCTTCGTCGAGCAGGCCCAGCGCCGCATTCCCGTGCAGTACGCGAAGCGCATGATCGGCCGCCGGAGCTACGGCGGAACGTCGACCTACATTCCGCTGAAGGTCAATCAGGCGGGTGTGATTCCCGTCATCTTCGCGTCCTCGCTCCTCTACATTCCGGCGCTCATCGTGCAGTTCAGCGGCTCGCAAGCGGGCTGGGCACAGTGGATTCAAGCGCACTTTGTCAAGGGCGATCACCCGATCTACATCGCCACGTACTTCCTGCTGATTGTCTTTTTCGCCTTCTTCTATGTGGCTATCTCCTTCAACCCCGAAGAGGTTGCCGACAACATGAAGAAGTATGGTGGCTTCATCCCGGGCATCCGTGCGGGCCGTCCCACCGCGGAGTATCTGAGCTACGTGCTGAACCGCATCACGTGGCCCGGCTCTCTGTATCTGGGTCTGATCGCCCTGGTGCCGACCGTCGCGCTGATCATGTTCAACGCCAACCAGAACTTCCCGTTCGGCGGGACCAGCATTCTGATCATCGTGGGCGTGGGACTTGAGACCGTGAAGCAGATCGAGAGCCAGCTTCAGCAGCGTCATTACGAAGGGTTCCTCCGCTGATGCGTATCGTCCTCGTCGGACCGCCTGGTGCGGGCAAGGGAACGCAGGCGTCGTTCCTCGCCGAGAACCTGTCGATTCCGCACATCTCGACGGGTGACCTCTTCCGCGCCAACATCAGCCAGGGCACGCCGCTGGGCCAGAAGGCCCAGGAGTACATGCGCGCCGGGCAGCTCGTGCCGGACGAGGTCACCATCGGGATGGCCAAGAGCCGTATGGAAGAGCCGGACGCCGGGGACGGCTTCCTGCTCGACGGCTTCCCGCGGAACATCGCGCAGGCCGAGGCGCTGGACAGCTATCTGGACGAGAACGGCCAGAAGCTGGACGCCGTCCTGGACCTGGAGGTCCCCGAGGACGAGGTCGTGAAGCGGATCGCCGGACGGCGCATCTGCCGCAGCGACAGCAGCCACGTCTTCCACGCGCAGTACAGCCCCCCGAAGACCGAGGGCGTGTGCGACGTGTGCGGCGGCGAGCTGTACCAGCGGGACGACGACCGCGAGGAGACGGTGCGCAAGCGGCTCGCCGTCTACCACAGCGAGACCGAGCCGATCATCGACCACTACAAGGCGCAGGGGCTCGTGACCACGATCTCCGCGCTGGGCGAGGTCGGCGAGGTCACCGAGCGCGCGATGCGGGCGCTCGGCCGCGGCTAGTCCGAGGACGAGGTGGTGAAGGGGCCGGACCGGGAGTCCGGTCCTTTCGCTTGCTGGCAGACTTGAGACAGCACGAACAGCGCAACAGCAACAGCTCCCGTCAGTTGAGGAAGGCGGCATCCGCCATGGTGGAGATCAAGACCCCCGAGCAGATCGCGAAGATGCGCGAGGCGGGGCTGGTGGTCGCTGCCATGCACAAGGCGTGCGCCGAGGCCGCCGTCCCGGGCGCGACGACGAAGGACCTCGACGAGGTCGCGGCCAAGGTCCTGGCCGACCACGGCGCCAAGCCGAACTTCCTCGGCTACGGCGGCTTCCCCGGCAACATCTGCACCTCGGTCAACGACATCGTCGTCCACGGCATCCCGGACCGCGAGACCGTCCTCAAGGCGGGCGATCTGCTCTCCATCGACGCGGGCGCGATCATCGACGGCTGGCACGGCGACGCGGCCCTGACCGTCTTCGTGGGGGAGGGCCACTCGGCGGAGCTGCGTGAGCTGAGCCGGGTGACCGAGGAGTCCATGTGGGCCGGCATCGCCGCGATGCGCAAGGGCAACCGCCTGGTGGACGTCTCCCGGGCCATCGAGGGGTACATCCGCCGCCAGCCCCGCCCGTCCTCCGGCAAGTACGGGATCATCGAGGACTACGGTGGCCACGGCATCGGCTCGCAGATGCACATGGACCCCCACCTGCTGAATTACGTCGAGCGGCGGCGCGGCCGGGGCCCGAAGCTGGTCCCGGGCATGTGCCTGGCCATCGAGCCGATGGTGAGCCTCGGCACGGCGAAGACCCACGTCCTCTCGGACGACTGGACCGTGAAGACGAATGACGGCACCTGGTCCTCCCACTGGGAGCACTCCGTCGCCCTCACCGAGGACGGCCCCCTGGTCCTGACCTCCCCGGACGGCGGCAAGGCGAAGCTGGCGGAGCTGGGCGTGACGGCCGCCCCCGACCCCCTCGCATAACGATCACGCGTAACGATCACGCGGAACGGGGAGAATCCCTGGATTCGTCTTTCCGTGGGCCGTGACGTAGACTGGCTCGTCGGCCCAGGTGTATCCGTATGCCTGGCCGACCCCAGGTAGCCGATCCCGGAAGGTGAAGCGCTCAAGCATGGCCAAAAAACAAGGGGCCATCGAGATCGAGGGCACCGTCGTCGAGTCTCTCCCGAACGCGATGTTCAAGGTGGAGCTCCAGAACGGGCACCAGGTCCTCGCGCACATCAGCGGCAAGATGCGGATGCACTACATCCGTATCCTTCCCGACGACCGCGTCGTGGTGGAGCTGTCTCCGTACGACCTGACGCGTGGACGGATCGTCTACCGCTACAAGTAGATCTACGGACCCGGAGTACCTCACATCATGAAGGTCAAGCCGAGCGTCAAGAAGATCTGCGACAAGTGCAAGGTGATCCGCCGTCACGGCCGGGTCATGGTCATCTGCGACAACCTGCGCCACAAGCAGCGCCAGGGCTGACGCACGACCACCGATCTGCCTTTCGCAGTTCTTCGCGCGACGCGAGCGACAAGTCATCACAGCAGAGCCCGGTGCCGCACGTTCCGTGCGCCAGCATCGACACCCCCGGTCGGAGGCCGGGGACCCTCCCCGACGGGTGAGGGACCGGCGCTGTTGCAGACCTCCGACGAAATCATCAGGAGCCACATCCATGGCACGCCTCGCAGGCGTCGACCTCCCGCGCGAGAAGCGCGTCGAGGTCGCCCTCACCTACGTCTTCGGCATCGGCCGCACGCTGGCCCAGCGGACCCTGAGCGAGACCGGGGTCAGCCCGGACACCCGCGTCCGGGACCTGGCCGAGGAAGAGCTGGTCAAGATCCGCGAGTACGTGGACAACAACCTCCAGGTCGAGGGTGACCTCCGCCGTGAGATCCAGGCCGACATCCGCCGCAAGGTCGAGATCGGCTGCTACGAGGGTCTGCGTCACCGGCGCGGTCTCCCGGTCCACGGTCAGCGCACCAAGACCAACGCCCGCACCCGCAAGGGCCCGCGTCGCGCGATCGCCGGCAAGAAGAAGCCGGGCAAGAAGTAGTCCGCACCGGACACGCTGCAAGCGGTCCGCGCTGTAGGACCGACCACCTCCACGGGAGTTTTGCTATATGCCTCCGAAGGGCCGTACGGCCGGCGCCAAGAAGGTGCGCCGCAAGGAGAAGAAGAACGTCGCCCACGGGCACGCTCACATCAAGAGCACGTTCAACAACACCATCGTTTCGATCACCGACCCGACCGGGAACGTGATCTCCTGGGCCTCGGCCGGCCACGTCGGCTTCAAGGGCTCGCGCAAGTCGACGCCGTTCGCCGCGCAGATGGCCGCGGAGAACGCCGCGCGCCGCGCGCAGGAGCACGGCATGCGCAAGGTCGACGTCTTCGTGAAGGGTCCGGGCTCCGGCCGCGAGACCGCGATCCGCTCGCTCCAGGCCACCGGCCTCGAGGTCGGGTCCATCCAGGACGTCACCCCGACCCCGCACAACGGCTGCCGCCCTCCGAAGCGTCGCCGGGTCTGAACCGACTGAAGTAGGGATCAACTAAACAATGGCGCGTTACACCGGGGCCGACTGCAAGCGTTGCCGTCGGGAGAAGCAGAAGCTCTTCCTCAAGGGGAGCAAGTGCGAGAGCGCGAAGTGCCCGATCGAGATCCGTCCTTACCCCCCGGGTGAGCACGGTCGCGGGCGCACCAAGGACTCCGAGTACCTGCTGCAGAAGCGTGAGAAGCAGAAGGCAGCCCGTATCTACGGTGTCCTGGAGAAGCAGTTCCGCGGGTATTTCAACGAGGCCAACCGTCAGCAGGGCAAGACTGGTGAGAACCTGCTGCGGATCCTCGAAACCCGTCTGGACAACGTGGTCTACCGGGCCGGCTTTGCCAAGTCCCGCGACCACGCACGGCAGTTGGTCAAGCACGGCCACATCACCATCAACGGCCGGAAGAACGACATCCCGTCCGCGCGGGTGTCGGTGAGCGACATCGTCGAGGTCCGCGAGACCTCCCGCAGCCTCACGCCCTTCCAGGTGGCGGCCGCGGAGGCGGGCGAGAAGACGGTTCCGGCCTGGCTGGAAGCGATCCCGTCCAAGATGCGGATCCTCGTGCACTCGCTGCCGGAGCGCCAGGTGATCGACACCCAGGTGCAGGAGCAGTTGATCGTCGAGCTGTACTCGAAGTAGGGGACAGCACGACAGCTCCGGCATCCGGCTTCGGGGCGCACCCCGTGTGCGGCTTGGGGTCCGGGGATCACTCCCCGGGGGAATGCAGCATCGACACCCAGGTGCAGGAGCAGTTGATCGTCGAGCTGTACTCGAAGTAGTCCGGGTACTTCGCTCGGTTCCGGGGAGGGCGGTACGGCTTTACTACGGCCGTGCCGCCCGTACCCTTGCAGTAACGGCATCAAATAGCGGTTGCCGAAACATGGAGGCACACATCACATGCTGATCGCTCAGCGTCCTTCCCTGACCGAAGAGGTCGTCGACGAGTTCCGCTCACGGTTCGTGATCGAGCCGCTGGAGCCCGGCTTCGGCTACACCCTCGGTAACTCTCTGCGTCGTACGCTCCTCTCCTCGATCCCGGGTGCGGCGGTCACGTCCATCCGTATCGACGGTGTCCTGCACGAGTTCTCCACCGTGCCGGGCGTCAAGGAGGACGTCACCGACCTGATCCTCAACATCAAGTCCCTCGTCGTCTCCTCGGAGCACGACGAGCCGGTCGTGATGTACCTGCGCAAGCAGGGCCCGGGCCTGGTCACCGCCGCGGACATCGCCCCGCCGGCCGGTGTCGAGGTGCACAACCCGGACCTGGTCCTCGCCACGCTCAACGGCAAGGGCAAGCTGGAGATGGAGCTGACCGTCGAGCGCGGTCGCGGCTACGTCTCCGCCGTGCAGAACAAGCAGGTGGGCCAGGAGATCGGCCGTATCCCGGTCGACTCCATCTACTCGCCGGTGCTCAAGGTCACCTACAAGGTCGAGGCGACCCGTGTCGAGCAGCGCACCGACTTCGACAAGCTGATCGTCGACGTCGAGACCAAGCAGGCCATGCGCCCGCGCGACGCCATGGCGTCGGCCGGCAAGACCCTGGTCGAGCTGTTCGGCCTGGCTCGCGAGCTGAACGTCGACGCCGAGGGCATCGACATGGGCCCGTCCCCGACGGACGCCGCCCTGGCCGCGGACCTGGCGCTGCCGATCGAGGAGCTGGAGCTCACGGTCCGCTCGTACAACTGCCTCAAGCGCGAGGGCATCCACTCGGTGGGCGAGCTGGTGGCCCGTTCCGAGGCGGACCTGCTCGACATCCGCAACTTCGGCGCGAAGTCCATCGACGAGGTCAAGGCCAAGCTGGCCGGCATGGGCCTGGCGCTGAAGGACTCGCCTCCCGGGTTCGACCCGACCGCCGCCGCCGACGCCTTCGGCGCCGACGACGACGCGGACGCGGGCTTCGTGGAGACCGAGCAGTACTGAGCGCGTACCACGCGCAGTGATCTCTGGGGTCCGCCCCAGTCCCCCGGGCCCCTTTCCGCGGGCCCGGGGCCGTACCCCGGTACCTGATACGGCCGGGACTGCCACCGGTTCCTGACACGGCCGGTGCAGTGACAACGAAGGAGAAACACCATGCCGAAGCCCACCAAGGGTGCCCGTCTGGGCGGCAGCGCCGCGCACCAGAAGGCGATGCTGGCGAACCTCGCCACCAACCTCTTCGAGCACGGCCGCATCACGACGACCGAGGCGAAGGCCCGCCGCCTGCGTCCGGTCGCCGAGCGTCTGATCACCAAGGCGAAGAAGGGCGACCTGCACAACCGTCGCCAGGTCATGCGCACGATCCTCGACAAGAGCGTCGTGCACACCCTCTTCACCGAGATCGGCCCGCGGTACGAGAACCGTCCCGGTGGCTACACCCGCATCACCAAGATCGGTCCCCGTCGTGGCGACAACGCCCCGATGGCCGTGATCGAGCTGGTCGAGGCGCTCACGGTGCAGCAGGCCGCGGTCGGCGAGGCCGAGGCCGCCACGAAGCGTTCCGCCAAGGACGCGGCGGGCGACGAGGCCGTGGCGGAGCTGAAGAAGGACGCCGAGCCGAAGGACGCCGCCGAGGGCGAGTCCAAGGACGAGGCCGAGGGCGAGTCCAAGGACGCCTGAGCCCCTTCGCGCCTCTCGGCTGAGCGGGCCCGCACCCTTCGGGGAGCGGGCCCGCTTTCGTGTGCCCGGGGGCCCGGGGGTCCGTTGCCCGTAGCTCTTGATTAATTGAGTTGGCGCTCATTAAATTATTTCCATGGACGGAGCAAAGCCGGTGCGGCGTGGCCGCCCGCCGAAGAGCGAGGCGCGTGCCACGCGGGAGCTGCTGCTGGACGCGGCGTTGGAGCTGTTCGCGCGCCAGGGGTTCGCAGCCACCACGGTCCGGCAGATCGCGGCCGAGGTCGGGGTGCGGGACAGCGCGATCTACGGGCACTTCGCGAGCAAGCAGGCGATCTACGACGCGCTGTTCGCGGAGGCGGGCCCCGTCTCGCTCGAAGCGCTGGACGTCGACGTCGACGAGCTGGTCGCGGCGGGCCCCCGCGTGGCCGTGCCGATGCTGGTGGACCGCTTGATGGCGGGCTGGACCGGCCCCAGGGCGCGGCGCTTCACCAGCGTCCTGCTGCGCGACGGGGCGGGGGACGGCGGGCTCGGCGGTCTCGCCGCCGCGATCGAGGAGGCGCTGGACCGGCTGCGGGAGCCGTTCGTGCGGTGGCAGGAGGCCGGGCTGGTCCGCGCGGGGCCCGCGCCCCGGCAGCTCGTCTGGGAGCTGTTCGCGCCGCTGCACGTTCCGCGCATCCTGCATCTGCGCGCGGAGGCGACCGAGGCCGATCTGGCGTCGGCCCGGCGCCTGGCCGCGGACCACGTGACGTTCTTCCTGAGCTGTGTCATCCCGTACGAAGAAGGAGACGCCTGATGCACGGTCACCTGCCCGTGGTGCACGAGATGAGCGAGCGGCCCCCGGGGTTCGTCGCGCCCGATCTGAGCCCGGCCGGGCTGGAGCTGCGGCCACAGGAGCTGGCCGAGGGCGTCTACGCCCTGATGGCCAACGTGCCGCCCAAGGACAACAACGGGCTCGTCGTCGGCCGGGACGCGGCCCTCGTCATCGACTCGGGGGTCACCCCGGGCGTCGGCCGGCACATCCAGGAGGTGGCGGCCGGGCTGACCGGCAAACCCGTCCGCTACCTGGTGAACACGACCTACCACGGCGACCACACCTTCGGGAACACCGCCTTCGGCGACGACGTCACCGTGTTCTCCTCGCGCCTCAACAAGGCCGCCATGACCGACCTGGAGACGGAGAAGCGCGTCCGCTCGGAGAGCATGTACGGCGACACCTCGCTCGACGGGGTCGTCACCTGGCGCCGCCCCGATGTGGTGTTCGACCGTTTCTGCGAAATCGACCTGGGCGGCCGGGTGGTCCAGATGTGGCACCTGGGCCCCGGCAACGGCTCGGGCGACACGCTCGTCCATGTGCCCGACGCCAAGGTCACCTTCACCGGGAACTTCATCACCCCCGGCGCACCGCCGATGGCGCTGATCGGCGACCCGCTCGGCTACGCACGCAGCCTGCGGACCATGAAGGCCACCCTCGACCTGGACACCCTCGTCCCCGGGCACGCCTTCCTCGGGCCCGCCGAGCCGGGGGTCTCGGGGCTGATCTCGTATCTGGAGCACCTGGCGGCCGAGGTGCACCGGGGGCGGGAGGCCGGGGTGCCCGTCGAGACGCTCTGCGAGGAGCTGCCGATGTGGGGGGTCACCCCGCCGGCCGCGGCGCCCGAGGCGTTCCGCACCCAACTGCGCTCGCTGCACCGGCTGAACATCCTGCTCGCCTACCGCTGGCTGGCGAGCGTGGGGACGACGGCCGCCGCGGCGTGACCGCCGCCTCCACCGTCCCCCGCCCGCGGGTCGTCGGCTCGGGGCCGCACCGGGTGATCGCCGCGCACGACTGGCTGGTGCCGACGGGCACATGGGGTCCGTTCCTGGAGTGCCTGGACGGTTCCCGCTTCAGTTGCGCGCTGCTGGACGCGCGTGGCTACGGGCGCCGCGCCGCGGTGCCGGGCACCTTCTCGATGCGGGAGCTGGCCGACGACGCACTCGCGCTCGCCGGGCGGCTCGGCTGGCGCGAGTGCTCGTTCGTCGGGCACTCCATGAGCGCGAAGGCGCTGCATCTGGCCGCGGCGGAGGCACCCTCGTGGCTGCGGGTGCGCAAGCTCGTCGGCATCACCCCGACGCCCCCCGGCCCCGCGGGGATCGGGGAGCGCGAGTGGGCGGCCTTCCTGGCGGCGGTGCACTCGGCGGACGCGCGTCGCGCGCTGCTGGACTTCTCGACCGGCAACAGGGCGGGCGCCGGGTGGCTGGACCGTATGACGCGCGCCTCGCTGGACGGGTCAAGTCCGGCAGCCTTCGCCGCGTACGCGCGCTCGTTCGCGTACGACGACCTCAGGTGCCCGGTGCCGGGGGCGCGCGGGATGCCGGTCAAGGTCTTCGCGGGAGAGCACGATCTGGCCATCCCCGAGAGCACGGTCAGGGAAGCCTGGACGGCGAGCCATCCGGGCGCCGAGGTGGAGGTGCTGTCCGGCGCGGGGCACTATCCGATGCACGAGACCCCGGTGGCGCTCGCCGCGCGCGTGGAGTCCTTCCTGGCGGCCTGACGGCCGGACCGGCGCGCGCGGTCTGAGAAGATCGGGCGTGTGAGCGAAGAGGTGGCGGCCGGGTTCCGGCGCGTGCGGCTGGACCTGGCCTACGACGGGCGGGACTTCTCCGGCTGGGCCAAGCAGAAGAACGGGCAGCGGACCGTGCAGGGCGAGCTGGAGGACGCGCTGCGCGTCGTCATGCGGCTGGACCACACGCCCGAGCTGACCGTCGCGGGGCGCACGGACGCGGGCGTGCACGCGCGGGGGCAGGTCGCGCACGTGGACCTGCCCGACGAGGTGTGGGCCGAGCACGGCGAGCGGCTGCTGCGGCGGCTCGCGGGGCGGCTGCCGATGGACGTACGGGTCTTCCGCGCGGCGGAGGCCCCCGCGCACTTCAACGCGCGTTTCTCCGCGACCTGGCGCCGCTACGCCTACCGCGTCACCGACCACCCCGGCGGCGCCGACCCGCTGCGCCGCGGGCACGTGCTGTGGCACAACTGGCCGCTCGACCTCGACGCGATGAACGCGGCGGCCGGGGCGCTGCTGGGGGAGCACGACTTCGCGGCGTACTGCAAGAAGCGTGAGGGTGCGACCACGATCCGTACGCTGCGGCGGCTGGAGTGGACGCGGCACGACGACGGGGTGCTGGAGGCGACCGTCGTCGCGGACGCGTTCTGCCACAACATGGTGCGCTCGCTGGTGGGCGCGATGCTCTTCGTCGGCGACGGGCACCGCCCGCCCGAGTGGCCCGGCAAGGTGCTGGAGGCCGGGGTCCGGGACTCGGCGGTGCAC
Organism: Streptomyces albiaxialis; assembly: GCF_039530985.1. Taxonomy (NCBI): domain Bacteria; kingdom Bacillati; phylum Actinomycetota; class Actinomycetes; order Kitasatosporales; family Streptomycetaceae; genus Streptomyces; species Streptomyces albiaxialis. Next base: position 891,953 of record NZ_BAAAPE010000007.1, on the reverse strand, counting down.
GTCGTACGGCCGCACGGGCTGACGCTGGAGGAGGTCGGCTATCCGGCGGACGAGGAGCTGGCGGCCCGGAACCTCGCCTCCCGCAACAAGCGGTCGCTGCCGGGCGCCGGCGCTCCGGGCTGCTGCTGAGCGGGGCCCTCAGGCCAGCGGGACCGGGCCGTCGTCGGAGCGGCGGGGCTGCGGGGCCGGGGTCGGGGCCGAAGCCGGGGCCTCTGGGGGCGTCCCGTTCGCGCCGTCGGTCCCGTGCAGGTTCTGCTTGACGGTGTCCAGGATCGTGAGGCCCTGGCCGACGAGGCCCGCGGCGATCTCGCCGAGGCCGTCGGCGCCGTTGAGGACGTTCACATTGGCCCGGGAGAGGCCCGTGGCGGCCTCCTTGACGATCTGGGGGAGCTGGTCGATGAGGAGCTGGTCGAGGGCGACCCGGTCGTACGAGGCAGCGGCCTCGGCCTGGATCTTCGTCCGCTCCGCCTCGGCCAGCGCCAGCGTCTTGATCCGCTCGGCCTCGGCCTCGGCGGGCTTGACGACCTCCGCCACCAGCTCCTGCTGGCGGAGCTGCGCGGCGCGCTCGGCCAGCTCGGTCCGGGCCGCGAGGACCTCGCGCTGGGAGTTCGCCTGCGCGAGCGGGCCCGCCTGCGCGGCCTCGGCCTGCGCGCGGTCCACCTCGGACTGGTACGAGGCCCGGACGACGGCCGTCTGGCGCTCGTACTCGGCCTGGTTCCGGTTGGCCTCCTGCTGGGCCTCGGCCGCCGCCTGGGCCGCCTGCGCCTCGGCGATCTTGGCCTGGCGCTGCACGGCGGCCTTGTGCGGGCGCGACATGGCCTCGATGTAGCCGGTGTCGCCGTCGTCGATCGACTGGATCTGGAACGAGTCGACGATCAGGCCGATCTTACCCATCTCCGTCTTCGAGGTCGCCAGCACCTCGGTGGCGAGCTTCTGCCGCTCCGTGACGATCTCCTCGACCGTCATCGAGCCGATGATGGAGCGCAGGTGCCCGGAGAAGATCCGGCCGGTCAGCACCGTCATCTGGTGCTGCTCGGACAGGAAGCGCTGGCCCGCGTTGACGATGCTCTCGTTGTCGTTGCCGACCTTGAACGCGATCACGGCGCGCACGGTCAGCACGATGCCCTGCCGGGTGACGCAGGACTCCGTGATCTCGGCCTCGTGCATGGCGAGGGTGAGGAAGCGGGTCTTGCGGAAGAACGGGAGGACGAACTTCCCGTGCCCGGTCACCACGCGGAACGGTGCTCCCTTGAGCCCTCGCTTTCCGCCGGAGATGAGCATCGCCTGGTCAGGGCTAGGAACGCGGTATCCGAACATCATCGGTCCCCCTTCGGTACGGGCCTGCGGGCGTGTCAGCGGGCGGGGTGCGAGGGGCCGGCGTCCAGCGGGTCGTCCCACTGGCTGACGTCGACCTGGCGCGTGCCGCGGGACTCGATCACGAGGACGGTCGCCCCCGTCGGCAGCGGCTCGGGGGACCAGGCCAGATAGGTCTCGGAGCCGCCCCTGATCCGCACGAGCACCTCGCCGGGTCCCGCCTGTCCGCGCGTGGCGACGACCAGAACCCCGATACAGCCGATCACGGCCTCGTCCCGGTGCGTCGGCGGCATCGGCGGCTGTCCCCTCGGTCGCCCCTGAATTGCTGGTCGCGACGGACACTAGCGACCGGAACCGTGATCGCCACCGGAAGTGACCGCGTCGTTACAGCCCTGTGCAGGAAGGCCGCGTCACTTGGCGGCCTTCGCCGAGGCGTCCTTGCCGCGCTGGAGGACGCGGGCGTACGCGTAGTTCGAGCCGTCGAGGCCCGCCCGTTCGGCCTGCTCGTCGGAGGCGGGGGAGGGCTTGCCGTTGGTGCGGCCCGCGATGGTGAAGTAGGCGTACCGGCCCAGGGCGTTGGCCGTCGTACGGCAGGTGACGGTGCGGCAGAAGTCGGAGATGCCGCCGCCGGGGAGGGCGACCAGGTTCGGCTTGTACTCCTTCTTCACCTTCGCCGCCGCCGCGCTGTCCTTGAACGTGGCGATGCCGACCGTGACCGCGAGCCCGCCGCTGCGGTACGTGGCGCGGTAGAGGGCGTCGCAGCCGTTCCGGGTGAGGACCGGGCCGAGGCCCGCGTGGGCGGCGTCCGCGCAGGTGCCGCTGGTGGCGGTCTTGGTCAGCCGGTACGAGCGGCCGTTGATCGTGACGCGCTCGCTGGGGAAGAGGGAGCGCGCGGAGATCGGCGCCTTGTCGCGCCGGGCGTCGGCGATGAAGTCCTTCGGCGGCGGCGGGGGCGGCGGCTCGTTCTTGAACGTGGGCTGCGGCCCGTCGCTGCTCTCCGGCGGCAGATCCTTCGCCGGGGGCAGCGTGCTGGACGGCTTGTCGGAGGCGTCGTCCCCCGAGCCGCCCTCGCTGACGACCGCGACCGCGACGATCCCGGCCACGAGCACGGTGGCCAGCGCCCCGCCGCCCGCGAGCAGCCAGCGGCGGCGGCGAGCGCGGGTGCGCTCCGCCTCCTCGGCGAGCGCGGCCCAGTCGGGTGTCGATGGTCCCCTGGAACCGGAACCCCAGTCGGGTCCCCCCTGCCCAAAGCTCATGCGCGCATCCTATGCGGTCGATATTCGCTTGGCCGGGGGGACTTCGGGCCCTGACAATCGCCCTCATGGGACACGTCGAGGCCGCGCATCTTGAGTACTACCTGCCCGACGGGAGGGCCCTGCTGGACGATGTCTCGCTGCGCGTCGGCGAGGGCGCCTCCGTCGCGCTCGTCGGGGCGAACGGGGCGGGGAAGACGACGCTGCTGCGGCTGATCGCGGGTGAGCTGAAGCCGGACGGGGGCACGGTGACCGTCGGCGGCGGGCTCGGCGTCATGCCGCAGTTCGTGGGCTCGGTGCGCGACGAGCGTACGGTCAGGGACCTGCTCGTCTCGGTCGCGCACCCCGAGATCCGGAGCGCGGCGAGGGCCGTGGACGAGGCCGAGCTGGCCGTGATGGAGCGGGACGACGAGGCGGCCCAGCTCCAGTACGCGCAGGCGCTCGCCGACTGGGCCGAGGTGCGGGGGTACGAGGCGGAGACGCTCTGGGACATGTGCACGGTCGCCGCGCTGGGCGTGCCGTACGAGAAGGCGCAGTGGCGCCAGGTGCGGACTCTCTCGGGCGGCGAGCAGAAGCGGCTCGTGCTGGAGTCGCTGCTGCGCGGCACGGACGAGGTGCTGCTCCTGGACGAGCCGGACAACTATCTGGACGTGCCCGGCAAGCGCTGGCTGGAGGAGCGGCTGCGGGAGACGCCGAAGACGGTGCTGTTCATCTCCCACGACCGCGAGTTGCTGGCCCGCTCCGCGGAGAAGATCGTCAGCGTCGAGCCGGGCGCCGCGGGCAGCGACGTGTGGGTGCACGGCGGCGGCTTCGCGACGTACCACGAGGCCCGCAAGGAGCGGTTCGCGCGCTTCGAGGAGCTGCGCCGGCGCTGGGACGAGGAGCACGCGAAGCTGAAGCGGCTCGTGCAGATGTACAAGCAGAAGGCGGCCTTCAACTCCGACATGGCCTCGCGGCTCCAGGCGGCCCGCACGCGGCTGCAGAAGTTCGAGGAGGCGGGCCCGCCGATGGAGCCGCCGCGCGAGCAGGACATCCGCATGCGGCTGCGCGGCGGCCGTACCGGCGTACGGGCTGTGACCTGCGAGAACCTGGAGCTGACGGGGCTGATGAAGCCCTTCTCGCTGGAGGTCTTCTACGGGGAGCGGGTCGCGGTGCTCGGGTCGAACGGCTCGGGGAAGTCCCACTTCCTGCGGCTGCTGGCGGGCGGTGACGTGGCGCACACGGGCGCGTGGAAGCTCGGCGCCCGCGTCGTCCCCGGCCACTTCGCGCAGACCCACGCCCATCCCGAGCTGGAGGGGCGCACGCTGCTGGACATCCTGTGGAAGGAGCACGCCCGCGACCGGGGCGCGGCGATGGCGGCGCTGCGGCGGTACGAGCTGACGCGCCAGGCCGAGCTGGCCTTCGAGCGCCTCTCCGGCGGACAGCAGGCCCGTTTCCAGATCCTCCTGCTGGAGCTGGAGGGCTCGACGGCCCTGCTCCTGGACGAGCCGACGGACAACCTGGACCTGGAGTCGGCGGAGGCCCTCCAGGAGGGGCTGGAGTCCTACGAGGGCACGGTGCTGGCCGTCACCCACGACCGCTGGTTCGCCCGTACGCTCTTCGACCGTTTCCTGGTCTTCGGCGCGGACGGCCGGGTGCGGGAGACGCCGGGGCCGGTGTGGGACGAGGGGCGGGTGGCGCGGGCCCGCTGACCCCGGGGCCGCGTTTTGACCCGTACGGGTGGGGGCCGGTATTCTGCTTCATCGTTGTGTGTATTGGCTTGCCTATCTCACGTGGGGAGCCCTTACACCGGTCTACCGGTCGATTTCCAGCGGCCAGCGTGCGGATGCGTCACCGCACGCGGTCTCGTCTGTCGTGATCTTCCTGGTGGCCTTGTCAGGACTCACTCACTGAAGAAGCGAAGGCTACGACCGTGCGTACGTACAGCCCCAAGCCCGGCGACGTCCAGCGCCAGTGGCACATCATCGACGCCCAGGATGTCGTCCTGGGCCGTCTGGCCTCCCAGGCCGCCACCCTTCTCCGGGGCAAGCACAAGCCGGTGTACGCGCCCCACGTCGACACCGGTGACTTCGTCATCATCATCAACGCCGACAAGGTGCACCTGTCCGGCAACAAGCGGACCCAGAAGATGGCCTACCGCCACTCGGGGTACCCGGGCGGTCTGCGCTCGGTCCGCTATGACGAGCTGCTGGAGAAGAACCCCGAGAAGGCCGTCGAGAAGGCCGTCAAGGGCATGCTCCCGAAGAACTCCCTGGGCCGTCAGATGCTCTCCAAGCTGAAGGTCTACTCGGGCGACCAGCACCCGCACGGTGCTCAGCAGCCCGTGCCGTTCGAGATCAGCCAGGTCGCGCAGTAAGTCCGGCCACCCCCTAAGACGAAGAGAAGCTGAGGAGAATCGTGGCCGAGACCACTCCGGAGACCGAGACCCCCGTCGAGGGCGTCGAGGAGTACACGACCGAGACCCCCGAGGCGCCGGAGGAGTACACCTCCGAGTCCATGGCGTCCCGTTTCGGTGACCCGCAGCCCGCCGCGGGCACCGGTCGCCGCAAGAACGCCATCGCCCGTGTCCGCATCATCCCGGGCACCGGCCAGTGGAAGATCAACGGTCGCACCCTGGAGGGGTACTTCCCCAACAAGGTGCACCAGCAGGAAGTCAACGAGCCCTTCAAGGTCCTGGAGCTCGATGACCGTTACGACGTCGTCGCCCGCATCGCCGGCGGCGGCATCTCGGGCCAGGCGGGCGCGCTGCGCCTGGGCGTGGCCCGTGCGCTGAACGAGGCGGACGTGGACAACAACCGCGGTCCCCTCAAGAAGGCCGGCTTCCTCACGCGTGACGCCCGTGCGGTCGAGCGCAAGAAGGCCGGTCTCAAGAAGGCTCGCAAGGGCACCCAGTACAGCAAGCGCTGACGCGCGCGCTGGCTGGAGCCGCTTCTCGGATGCCCCGTCGGTACCTCGGTGCCGACGGGGCATCCGTCTTTTGAGGCGGTACGCGTAACGGGGCGTATACCTGGTGTATGACGGGCCGTCAGGGCGGCCCCCACCCGATGGACTCGGAGGAACGACTGTGGGACGACTCTTCGGTACGGACGGTGTACGTGGCGTCGCCAACGAGGGGCTGACGGCGGAGCTGGCGCTCGGCCTGTCGGTCGCGGCGGCCCATGTGCTGACCGAGGCGAGGGCAGGTGCCGACGCCGCGCACGGCGAGGCGACCAGGCCCGTCGCGGTGGTCGGGCGGGATCCCCGCGCGTCCGGGGAGTTCCTGGAGGCCGCCGTCGTCGCGGGCCTCGCGAGCGCCGGGGCCGACGTGCTGCGCGTCGGCGTGCTGCCGACGCCCGCCGTCGCGTACCTGACCGGCGCGCTCGGCGCCGACCTCGGCGTCATGCTCTCCGCGAGCCACAACCCCATGCCGGACAACGGCATCAAGTTCTTCGCGCGCGGCGGCCACAAGCTCCCCGACGAGCTGGAGGACCGCATCGAGAAGCTCTACCGCGAGCACGCGGCGGGCGAGGCCTGGGCCCGGCCGACGGGCGCGGGCGTCGGGCGCGTACGGGACTACGACGAGGGCTTCGACAACTACGTCGCGCACCTCATCGGCGTCCTCCCCAACCGGCTCGACGGGCTCAAGGTCGTCATCGACGGGGCGCACGGGGCCGCGTCCCGTGTCTCCCCTGAGGCCTTCGCCCGGGCGGGCGCCGACGTGGTGACGATCGGCACCGACCCCGACGGGCTCAACATCAACGACGACTGCGGCTCCACGCACCTCGACGGGCTGCGGGCCGCCGTCGTCAAGCACGGGGCCGACCTGGGCGTCGCCCATGACGGCGACGCCGACCGCTGCCTCGCCGTGGACGCGGCGGGCGACGAGATCGACGGCGACCAGATCCTCGCGGTGCTCGCGCTCGCGATGAAGGAGGCGGGGCAGCTCCGCAAGGACACCGTCGTGGCCACGGTGATGTCGAACCTCGGCTTCAAGCTGGCCATGGAGCGCGAGAGCCTCGCGCTGCTCCAGACCGCGGTCGGCGACCGTTACGTCCTGGAGGAGATGAAGCGCGGCGGCTACTCGCTGGGCGGCGAGCAGTCCGGCCACGTCATCGTCCTCGACCACGCGACGACGGGCGACGGCACGCTGACGGGGCTCATGCTGGCGGCTCGGGTCGCCGCGACGGGCAAGCCGCTGGCGGAGCTGGCCGGTGTGATGGAGCGGCTGCCGCAGGTCCTCGTCAACGTGCCGGACGTCGACAAGTCGCGGGTCTCCTCGGCCCCCGAACTGGTCTCCGCCGTCGCGGAGGCCGAGCGGGAGCTGGGGGAGACGGGGCGCGTGCTTCTCCGGTCGTCCGGTACGGAGCCGTTGGTCCGCGTCATGGTGGAGGCCGCCGACATCGAGCAGGCCCGCGGCGTCGCGGCCCGCCTCGCCGACGTCGTCAAACGAACCCTGGGCTGACCGAACCCCGGGGCTCGCCCCTTCTCCCGGGGCGCGGGGCTGTTTCGATGTGCGGCTCCGCCGCGTGGGCGCACAGCCCGTCGGCCTAAGGGGCGCGGGGAACTGCGCGACCGGCCACGGCGCACTTGCAGTCTGCAATGCACAGTACGGGGCAGCCCGTACCCAGCCCTCATGTCCGGGGCACCCGGCATGGGGGCTGCGCTTGCCAGCCCTGCTCCCCCGAGCTCTTCGAGCAGGGGGTACCCCCAATGGCAGACCTCCCAGGCACAGTGAGCGGGAGGGAGGAGCGGAGGGGCGGCATCTCAGAGTTTGCGGAGGGAGAGGCGTTCTACTTTGTGGTCGGGGCCCTTGTGGAGCTGGAGGGTCGCCCGACCGCGCGTGGGGGCGATGTTCTGTTCGAGATTGGGGCGGTTGATCGTGCGCCACGTGTTGCGCGCGTAATCGAGCGCCTCTTCCTCCGACACCGCCGTGTACTTGTGGAAGTACGAGCGCGGATTCTGGAACGCCGTGGCCCGCAGCTTGCGGAACCGGTCGAGATACCACCGCTCGATGTCGTCCGTACGGGCGTCCACGTAGACGGAGAAGTCGAAGTAGTCGGCGACGGCGAGGCGCGTGCGGCCGTCCTTGCCGGGGAGGGCCGGCTGGAGGACGTTGAGGCCCTCGACGATCAGGATGTCGGGGCGGTGCACCGTCAGCCGCTCGTCCGGCACGATGTCGTAGATCAAGTGGGAGTAGACCGGGCCCGTGACCTCCGGTTTGCCCGCCTTCACGTCGGCGACGAAGCGCGTGAGCGCCCGGCGGTCGTAGGACTCGGGGAAGCCCTTGCGCGACATCAGGCCGCGCCGCTCCAGCTCCGCCTTGGGGAAGAGGAAGCCGTCCGTCGTCACCAGCTCGACGCGCGGATGCTCCGGCCAGCGGGCGAGGAGTGCCTTCAGCAGGCGGGCGACCGTGGACTTGCCGACCGCGACGCTGCCCGCGATGCCGATGACGAACGGGGTGCCGTCGGTCTCGTCGCCGTCGCGGTCGAGGAAGGTGTTCAGCGCGCTGCGCAGGCCGTGCGTGGCGCCGACGTGGAGGTTGAGGAGGCGGGAGAGGGGGAGGTAGACGTCCCGTACCTCGTCCAGGTCTATGACGTCGCCGAGGCCGCGCAGCTCCTCGACCTCGGCCGCGGTCAGCGGCAGCGGGGTGCGCTCGCGCAGGGCGCTCCACTCGGCGCGGCTGAGGTCGACGTAGGGCTTGGTGGACACGTGGCCCATTGTGCGCGGGGCGGGAGTGACGTACGCACCCGGGAGGTGTTCTGACGCGCGGCGTGCGGTACACATGGCAGGCCAGCGGGTTGGAAGGGGTATCTATGTGCGGAATCGTCGGCTATGTGGGCGGGCAGTCAGCGCTGGAGGTGGTGCTGGCGGGGCTGCAGCGCCTGGAGTACCGGGGTTACGACTCGGCCGGTGCCGCGGTGCTCGCCGACGGCGGGCTCGCGGCGGCGAAGAAGGCGGGCAAGCTCGCCAACCTCCAGAAGGAGCTGGCCGAACGGCCGCTGCCCGCCGGGAACACCGGCATCGGGCACACCCGCTGGGCCACCCACGGCGGGCCCACGGACGCCAACGCGCACCCCCATCTCGACAACGCGGGCCGCGTCGCCGTCGTCCACAACGGGATCATCGAGAACTTCGCCGTGCTGCGCGCCGAGTTGACCGACCGGGGCCACGAGCTGACCTCGGAGACGGACACCGAGGTCGTCGGGCATCTGCTCGCCGAGTCCTTCTCGTCCTGCGGCGACCTGGCCGAGGCGATGCGGCAGACGTGCCGCCTGCTGGAGGGCGCGTTCACGCTGGTCGCGGTGCATGCCGATGATCCGGACGCGGTCGTGGGCGCCCGGCGCAACTCGCCGCTCGTGGTCGGCGTGGGGGAGGGGGACGGCGACGGGGAGTACTTCCTCGCCTCGGACGTCGCCGCCTTCATCGCGCACACGCGCGAGGCGATCGAGCTGGGCCAGGACCAGGTCGTGGAGCTGCGGCGCGGCGCCGGGGTGACGGTGACGGACTTCGACGGCGCCCCCGCGGACGTACGGACGTACCACGTGGACTGGGACGCCTCGGCCGCCGAGAAGGGCGGCTACGACTACTTCATGCTCAAGGAGATCGCCGAGCAGCCGAAGGCCGTCGCGGACACGCTGCTCGGGCGGATCGACCGGGCCGGGGAACTGACGCTCGACGAGGTGCGGATCCCCGACTCGGTGCTGCGGGAGGTCGACAAGGTGGTGATAGTGGCCTGCGGGACCGCGTATCACGCCGGGATGATCGCGAAGTACGCCATCGAGCACTGGACCCGGATCCCCTGCGAGACCGAGCTGGCCAGCGAGTTCCGCTACCGGGACCCGATCCTGGACTCGCGCACGCTGGTCATCGCCGTCAGCCAGTCCGGCGAGACGATGGACACGCTGATGGCGCTGCGGCACGCGCGCGAGCAGGGCGCGCGGGTGCTGGCGATCTGCAACACGAACGGTTCGACGATCCCGAGGGAGTCGGACGCCGTCCTCTACACGCACGCCGGGCCGGAGGTCGCCGTCGCGTCCACCAAGGCGTTCCTGACGCAGCTCGTCGCCTGCTATCTCGTCGCGCTCTATCTCGGGCAGGTGCGCGGCACCAAGTGGGGCGACGAGATCGGCGAGCTGGTGCGCGAGCTGTCCGAGGCCAGCGCGTGGGTCGAGGACGTGCTCGGCACGATGGAGCCCGTACGGGAGCTGGCGCGGGGCCTCGCGGACCGGAACACGGTGCTCTTCCTCGGGCGGCACGTCGGCTTCCCCGTCGCGCTGGAGGGCGCGCTGAAGCTGAAGGAGCTGGCGTACATGCACGCCGAGGGCTTCGCGGCCGGGGAGCTGAAGCACGGGCCGATCGCGCTGATCGAGGAGGGCGTGCCGGTCGTCGTGGTCGTGCCGTCGCCGCGCGGGCGTTCGGTGCTGCACGACAAGATCGTCTCCAATATCCAGGAGATCCGCGCGCGCGGTGCCCTGACCATCGTCGTCGCCGAGCGCGGCGATACGGCCGTGGTGCCGTACGCGGACCACCTGGTCGAGGTCCCGGAGACGCCGACGCTGCTCCAGCCGCTGGTCGCGACGGTGCCGCTGCAGGTCTTCGCCTGCGAACTGGCCACCGCGCGCGGCAACGAGGTCGACCAGCCGAGGAACCTGGCCAAGTCGGTGACGGTGGAATGAGGGGCGTACCGAGGTGATCGTAGGGGTGGGGATCGACGTGGCGGAGATCGACAGGTTCGCCGCGTCGCTGGAGCGGACGCCGGGTCTGGCCGGACGGCTGTTCGTGGAGCGGGAGTTGTGGCTGCCGGGCGGGGAGCGGCGCGGTGTCGCGTCGCTGGCGGCCCGCTTCGCCGCGAAGGAGGCCCTCGCCAAGGCGCTCGGCGCGCCCGCGGGGCTGCGCTGGACCGACGCCGAGGTCCGTACGCACGACTCGGGGCAGCCGTATCTGGTCGTGAGCGGGACGGTGCTGGCGCGCGCCGAGGAGATGGGGGTGCGGGGCTGGCACGTCTCGCTCTCCCACGACGCGGGCGTGGCCTCGGCGGTGGTGGTGGCGGAGAGCTGAGCTGCGGGGCGGCCCCGGGGGTCACTGGATGCCCTCCGGGGCCACCGGATGCCCTCCGTGGCCGCTCGCGTCCACACTGGACGTATGAGATACGCCTATCGCGTGGAGACCGTACGCACGGCCGAGCGGGAGCTGATGGCGCGGCTGCCCGAGGGGATGCTGATGCGCCGCGCCGCCGCCGGGCTCGCCGCCGCCTGCCGGGGGCTGCTGGGCCGTACGTACGGGGCGCGCGTCGTGCTCCTCGTCGGCAGCGGGGACAACGGCGGGGACGCGCTCTACGCGGGCGCGGAACTCGCGCGGCGCGGGGCCGGGGTCACCGCCGTGCTGCTCTCCCCGGAGCGGGCGCACGAGGGCGGGCTGCGGGCACTGCGCGCCGCCGGGGGGCGTGCGGTGGGCGGCGTGCCCTCCGAGCCGTACGCGGAGCTGATCGGGCGGGCCGACCTCGTCGTGGACGGCATCGTCGGCATCGGCGGCAAGGGCGGACTGCGGCCCGTCGCCGTGGAGTTGACGGACCTCGTGCGGGACGCGGGCGTACCGGTCGTCGCCGTGGACCTGCCCAGCGGCGTGGACGCGGACACGGGCGAGGTGAACGGCCAGGCCGTACGGGCGGGCGCGACGGTCACCTTCGGGACGTACAAGCCGGGGCTGCTCGTCGACCCGGCGCACGAGCACACGGGCGCGGTGCGGCTCGTCGACATCGGGCTCGACGCGTGCCTGCCGAGGGCCGCGGACATGGAGGCGCTCCAGCACGCGGACGTGGCACGGCTGTTGCCGCGGCCGGGCGCGGAGAGCGACAAGTACCGGCGCGGGGTCGTCGGGGTCGCGGCCGGCTCGGGCACGTACCCGGGCGCGGCCGTGCTGGCGGTCGCGGGCGCGCTGCGGGGCGGCGCCGGGGCCGTGCGCTACCTGGGCGAGTCCGAGAGCGTCCGCGAACAGGTGATCCGGCGCTTCCCGGAGACGCTCCTCACCCAGGGCCCGGTGCGCCGGGCGGGCCGCGTCCAGGCCTGGGCGGTCGGCTCGGGCCTCGGCGACGGGTCCGCCGCGCGGGAACTGGTCGCCGACGTGCTGACGGCCGACCTGCCGGTGCTCGTGGACGCGGACGGGCTGCGGCTGATGGACGTGTCCGCCGTCCGGGAGCGGACCGCGCCGACCGTCCTCACGCCCCACGCGGGCGAGGCGGCCGCGCTGCTGGGGCGCGGCCGCGAGGAGGTCGAGGCCGCGCGGCTGGCGTCCGTACGGGAGCTGGCGGAGCTGACGGGCGCCACGGTGCTGCTGAAGGGGTCCACGACGCTGGTGGCGGACGCGGACCGTACGAAGCCGGTGCGTGTCAACGCGACGGGTACGGGGTGGCTGGCGACGGCGGGGAGCGGCGACGTGCTCTCCGGTGCGGTCGGCTCGCTGCTCGCCGCGGGGCTCGACGCCCTCGACGCGGCCTCGGTGGGCGCCTACCTCCATGGCCTCGCGGCCCGCCACGCCGCGCCTCCGCTCACCGCGATGGACGTCGCGCACGCCTTGCCACACGCGTGGCAGAGCGTGACGAACTAGGAGACCTCGTCAGGGGCACGGTCCTGTGTCCGATGTGCGGCTCCGCCGCGTGGGCGCACAGCCTGTCGGCCTAAGGGGCGCGGGGAACTGCGCGCCCGGCCACGGCGCAGCCGCGGCCTGCGATGCACGGCACGGGGCAGCCCGTACCCAGCCCTCCTGTCCGGGTGCCCGGCGAAGTGGGCTGCGCTTGCCAGCCCTGCTCCCCCAAGCTCTTCGAGCAGGGGATACCCCCAATGGCAGACCTCCCAAGCTTCGCGGGAGGGAGGAGCGAGGGCCAGCTCTCTTGCCGGGGCGCTCGGCATGATCGCGGAGTACGCGCAGCACTGCGGGCACGCGGGCCTGCTCAGGGAGCGCATCGACGGGGAGACGGGGCGGTGACGCCGCCCGGGCACGGACGGCACGGACGGCACGGCCGGGCCCGACAGCCACGGACGGTCCCGGCGAACCGGCACCTGCGACACTGAAGCGGTGAACAGCGTCAACAGTGTGACCGCTCCAGCAGCCGCCGACACCGCCCCTGCCGGGGCCGTCCGTGCCCGGGCCGAGATCGATCTCGGCGCGGTCCGCGACAACGTACGGACGCTCCGGGCCCGCGCCCCCCGCGCCGAGCTGATGGCCGTCGTGAAGTCGGACGGCTACGGGCACGGGGCGGTGCCCTGCGCCCGCGCCGCGCGCGAGGCCGGGGCGAGCTGGATCGGCACGGCGACGCCCGAGGAGGCGTTCGCGCTGCGTGCGGCGGGCGACCGGGGCCGGCTCATGTGCTGGGTGTGGACGCCGGGCGGCCCCTGGCGGGAGGCGATCGAGGCCGGGATCGACGTCTCGGCGAGCGCCCGCTGGGCCCTCGACGAGATCACGGAGGCCGCCCGCGCGAGCGGCCGTACGGCGCGCGTGCATCTCAAGGCCGACACCGGCCTGGGCCGGGGCGGCTGCCAGCCCGCCGACTGGGCGGATCTCGTCGCCGCGGCCCGCGCCGCCGAGGCCGAGGGCGCGCTGAAGGTCACCGGGATCTGGTCGCACTTCGCCTGCGCCGACGAGCCGGGCCACCCCTCGATCGCCGCGCAGCTCGACGCGTTCCGCGAGGCCCTGGCCGCCGTCGCGCGTGCCGGGCTCGACCCGGAGGTGCGGCACCACGCGAACTCGCCCGCGACGCTGACCCTCCCCGAGTCCCACTTCGACCTCGTACGCCCCGGAGTCTCGGTCTACGGGCTCTCGCCGTCCCCCGAGATCGGCGCCGCCGCCGAGCTGGGGCTGCGCCCGGCGATGACGCTGAGCGCCTCTCTCGCCCTGGTCAAGCGGGTGCCGGGCGGCCACGGGGTGAGTTACGGGCACACGTACACGACGCCCGGCGAGACCACCCTCGCCCTCGTCCCCGTCGGGTACGGGGACGGCATTCCGCGCCACGCCTCGGGGGCGGGCCCCGTCCTCGTCGCGGGCAAGTGGCGGACGGTCGCGGGGCGGGTCGCGATGGACCAGTTCGTCGTGGACCTCGGGGGCGACACGGCCGCCGCGGGGGACGAGGCCGTGCTCTTCGGGCCCGGCGACCGGGGCGAGCCCACGGCCGAGGACTGGGCCCGCGCGGCGGGCACCATCGGGTACGAGATCGTGACGCGCGTCAGCCACCGGGTGCCGCGCGTGTACGTCGGCGCCTAGCGGGAACGGCACGTGGAGCGGCACGAACCACTGGGCACGGCAGTCACGGGGGACGCACCATGAGCACACCACGGCGCAGGGCGGGGCTCGCGGGCGCGGCCCTGGGGGTCGTCGCGGCCGGTGTCGCGCTGGAGCGGCTGACCGTCCACCGCGCGGTGCGCCGCAAGGCCCGCCTCGCGCTCGACGCCGAGGGCCCGTACGGCACGCTGCGCGGCACGGAGGGCGCGGCGGTCGCGGAGGACGGCACGGAGCTGTACTACGAGACGGACGAGCCGGAGCCGGGCGGCGAGGAGCTGCCGTTCACCGTCGTCTTCTCGCACGGCTACTGCCTCAATCAGGACGTGTGGCACTTCCAGCGCGCCGCCCTGCGCGAGCGCGGCGACGTGCGCGCGGTCTACTGGGACCAGCGCGGCCACGGGCGTTCCGGGCGCGGTCCGGCGGGCGGCGAGATCTCCATCGACCTGCTCGGCCGGGACCTGAGGGCCGTGCTCGACGCCGCCGTCCCGGAGGGCCCCGTCGTGCTCGTGGGGCATTCGATGGGCGGCATGACGACGATGGCGTTCGCCGCGCAGTACCCGGACGAGGCCGAGGGGCGCGTCGCCGGAGTCGCGCTGCTCGGCACCAGCGCGGGCGGCTTGGCCGACGTCACGTACGGGCTCCCGTCGGTCGGCGTGAAGGCGGTGCGGCGCGTGGTGCCGGGGGTGCTGCGCGCCCTGGTCAAGCAGACGGAGCTGGTCGAGCGGGGGCGGCGGGCCACCGCCGACCTCTTCGCGGGGCTCGTCAGGCGTTACTCGTTCGGGGCAGCCCGGGACGTGGACGCCGGGGTCGCGCGGTTCGCGGAGAAGCTCATCGAGTCGGTGCCGGTGGACGTCGTCGCCGAGTTCTACCCCGCCTTCGCCGCGCACGAGAAGACGGCGGCGCTCGCGGCGTTCGACGGCGTGCCCGCGCTGGTCCTCGCCGGGGACCGCGATCTGCTGACGCCGCTGGAGCACAGCGAGCGGATCGCCGCCGCGCTGCCCGCGGCCGAGCTGGTGGTGCTGGAGGAGACGGGGCATCTGCTGATGCTGGAGCGTCCCGAGGCCGTCGCCGAAAGCATGTCCGACCTGCTGGCGCGTATCCTCCGGGCGTATGGGAGCACCGCACCACCAGTACAGCCTGACCGTCCCCACGGCCGACCGGATGCGGGAGCTGGGCGAGCGCCTCGCCAAGCTGCTGCGCGCCGGCGATCTCGTCCTGCTGACGGGTGAACTCGGCGCCGGTAAGACGACGTTGACGCGCGGCCTCGGGCAGGGGCTGGGCGTGCGCGGGGCCGTGACCTCGCCCACGTTCGTCATCGCGCGCGTCCATCCGCCGCTGGGCGGGGGACCGCCGCTGGTGCACGTCGACGCGTACCGGCTGGGCGGGGGCCTGGAGGAGATGGAGGACCTGGACCTCGATGTCTCGCTGCCCGGGTCCGTGGTCGTCGTCGAGTGGGGCGAGGGCCGCGTCGAGGAGCTGACCGAGGACAGGCTGCACGTCGTGATCGAGCGGACGCGCGGCGGCTCGGGCGAGGGCGCGGAGGAGGAGTCCGACGACGAGCGCGTCGTGACGCTCACGGGTGTGGGCGCGCGCTGGGCGGCCGAGGACCTCTCGGCGCTGGGCTGAGCCCCCTTCGTACCGTTGTCGACAGCGTGTCGGGAAGATGTTGCGTGCACGGCTGATGCCGTGGTCCCATGGGAGGCGAGAGCGCGGTTAGGTGTGCCTAACCAAGTCGGTGCCAGCCTCCGGGAGGTGTCATGCCGGCACATGAGCCCGAGCGCCAGCCTTCGCAGCGGCGGTCGCGGGTGTACGAGACGCCGTCGCCGTCGATGAGCGCGCTGCTGGCGTCCTGTGCGGCGGCGGACGCCGTCTCCCGGCCCCCGGAGGAGCACACACCCGAGGAGGCGGAACCCCCGGTTCCGGCCCCGCGCTAGCCGTTTCCGGCGGACCGTGGTTGCCCTCGGCTGAGGGCCTAGCGGACTACGACGACGGGACGCCCGATCGTCGCGAAGACCCACATCGCCTCGCCGTCCGCGCGCTTCTCGCGGATGCCGCCCGTCTTGCGGCCCGGGTCCTGGTTCGGCATCGAGCCGTCGACCGCCGCGCTGAATCCGATCGTGACGCCGTCGACGTCGGCGAACCGGACCACGTTCTCGATCGGGACGCCGTCCGAGCCGGTGATCTGCGACGAGCGCGACGTGACCTTGTAGGTGCCGGGCGAGGGGCTGACCGTGCTGGGCACCACGCGGTACGTCCGCTGGACCTTGTTGCCCTTGCCGACGAGCCAGACCCGCTCCCGCCCCAGCGCGTACACGACCCGGGTGCCCCGGCCCGAGTCGGCCGGGAGCGCCTTGCTGTCCTCGGCCTTGCCCGAGGAGGAGTCCTTCGACGAGGGGGAGGATTCCGGGGCGCTCGGCGTGTGCTTCTCCGCGCGGTCCTGGGCGGCCGACGCCTGGAAGGCGAAGAAGCCGATCACGGCGAGCGCGATCACGGTCAGGCCGGTCACGAACACTCCCGCGCTGTTCCCGCTGCCGCGTGCCACCGTGTGCCGCCACCTCTCGTGCCTGCCCGTACGATCCCCGGAGCGCCGGGTCTTCCCGACGGTAGCAGCAGCGCGGGATGTATTTCGGACGGACGGGCTGGGCCCGAAGCCCTGCCCACCGGTGGGACTTGGAGTAACCGCCGCCCCTGTGTTCGCATATGGCGATGACCCCCCACGGTTCATCGACAGGCTCCACCACCCCCATACCGCGCGTGCCCTCGCCCACCGCCCCGCCCTCGTCCAACCCGTACGACGAGCTGGCCTCGCTCGCGCCGCCGGACACTCCGCCCCCCGCCGGAGAGCCCAAGCCGAACCCGTACGACGCGCTCTCCTCGGAGCCGTCCACCGAGGACAACCCGTACGACCATCCGTACGAGGACGGGCCCCTCGGCTTCGCGCTCCGCTCGGACTACGACGAGCCCGAGTACGAGGACCAGATGCCGTATCTGCGGGCCGTGCGCAGGCGGCGCCGCTCGCGGCTCACCATGGCGGTCAAGCTCGGCATCGCCCTGTGCGTGCTGCTCGCGCTGCTCGGCGCGGGCGACCGGCTCGCCGCCTACTACGCCGAGGACAAGGCGGCGGAGAAGGTGCAGAAGGCCCTGAAGCTGCACGCGGAGCCCGAGGTGCACATCCGGGGCTTCCCCTTCCTCACGCAGATGGCGGGCGACCGGCTCGATCACGTCGACCTGACGATCCCCGACGTGCCCGCGGGCCGCGTCTCCGTGGCGCAGGTCAACGGCACCGTCAACGACGTCAAGATCGTCGGCGACGCCCCCTCGTCCATCAAGGGCGCCGTCCTCGGCCGGATGCGCGGCGACGTGCTGCTCGCCTTCGACGACCTCGACCGCGAACTCGGCACCTCCCAGGTCAAGTTCACCGCGGGTGACAAGAACACCGTGCTGGCCGACGGCGAGCTGCCCGTCGCGGGCAAGGAGGTCAAGGTCAGGGCCCGCGCCCACCTCATGCGCACCGGCGACCACGGCGTCGGCACGACCGTCGACGACATGCGGCTCGATGTGCCCGGCCTCTTCTCGTACGTCCCTGGCAAGGGCGAGGACGGCGGGCTGCGGCTGGCGCGGCCCCTCGCCGAGCGCATCCAGCGCGACGCCTCCAAGGCCAAGGCCCTCTTCGGCGTCCGCGCGGTCACCGAGCGTTTCGGGCTCTCGGACGAGCGGGCCCGGCGGGTGCGCGAGAGCGAGTCGGAGCTGCACCGGGTGACGGGGGCGCCGAAGTTCCTCGACAAGATCATGAAGGTCAACATGGTCGACGTCGTCATGGAGAACCCCTGGCTGATGAAGAAGCTCGGCCTCGACCCGGCGCTGGTCGCGGGGCTCCAGAAGATCGAGGAGCCGAAGCTCGCCGACAAGCTGTCCCTCTCCCTCAAGCTCCCGGAGATGCCCGGTGACGTGCGGCTGCGCGGCATCTCCGTCGCCGAGGACGGCATCCGCGCCAATGTGACGGGCGTCAACGTGCCGTTCGGCGGCGGCGCCGGGAACTCCGTGAAGGAGACGGAGGACGCGAAGAAGGGGGCCGGTTCGGCGCCGTAGGCTGGTGGGGTGCTGATGCTCGCTCTGGATACCGCCACCCCCGCCATCACGGTCGCCCTGCACGACGCCGACTCGGGAGAGACGCTCGCCGCCGCCGACCAGGTCGACGCCCGCCGGCACGGCGAGCTGCTCCTGCCCTCCGTCGACCACGTGCTGCGCGAGGCCGGACGGAAGCTCGCCGAGGTCACGGACATCGTCGTCGGCGTCGGCCC
This sequence comes from Streptomyces albiaxialis, assembly GCF_039530985.1. NCBI lineage: Bacteria > Bacillati > Actinomycetota > Actinomycetes > Kitasatosporales > Streptomycetaceae > Streptomyces > Streptomyces albiaxialis. The sequence continues at coordinate 873,835 of NZ_BAAAPE010000007.1, read as the reverse complement.
GGGGCCGTACACGGGACTGCGGGTCGGGCTGGCGACGGCCGAGGCGTTCGGGGCCGCGCTCGGGGGGAGCGCGCGGGTGCACGGCGTCTGCACCCTGGACGGCCTCGCGTACGCCTCGGGGCTGGACGTCCCCTTCGTCGTCGCGACCGACGCCCGGCGCAAGGAGGTCTACTGGGCGCGGTACGCGGACGCTCGTACGAGGGACAGTGAGCCCGCCGTCGACCGCCCCGCCGAGATCGACCCCGAGGTGCGGGCGCTGCCCGCCGTGGGCGCGGGCGCCGTGCTGTACGCGGACGTGTTCCCCGGCCTGCGCGCCGGCCTGCCGGCCGACCTGTCCGCCGTCTCGCTGGCCCGCCTCGCCGCCGAGCGGCTCGCGCGCGGCGAGGAGCTGCTGCCGCCCCGCCCGCTCTATCTGCGCCGCCCGGACGCGAAGGTCCCCGCGAACTACAAGGTGGTCACGCCGAAGTGAGCGCCGACGGCACGCCGGACCCGGCGTCCGCCCCGTACGGGCCCGAGGGTGTCACGCTGCGTGAGATGCGCTGGTGGGACATCGAGCCGGTGCTCGCGCTGGAGGACGAGCTGTTCCCGGAGGACGCCTGGTCCGAGGGGATGTTCTGGTCCGAGCTGGCCCACGCGCGCGGCCCGCACGCCACCCGCCGCTATCTCGTCGCCGCCCGCCCCGACGGCACCCTCGTGGGATACGGGGGCCTCGCCGCCGTCGGCGGCATGGGCGACATACAGACCATCGGCGTGCTCCCCTCCCACCGGGGCACGGGCCTGGGCGCGCACCTCCTGCGCACGCTCCTGCGCGCCGCGACGGACTTCGAGTGCGCGGAGGTCCTGCTGGAGGTCCGCGTCGACAACGTCCCGGCACAGCGGCTCTACGAGCGCTTCGGCTTCGCCCCCATCGGCATCCGCCGGGGCTACTACCAGCCCGGCAACGTCGACGCGCTCGTGATGCGCCTGGCCGACCCCGCGACGGCGGTGGCGGCGCCCGTCCACCCCGCCCGGGACCCCTCCCGATCCTGAGAACCCTGAGGAACGAGGCACAAGGAACCATGACTGACTCGCGGGACGAACCGCTCGTCCTCGGCATCGAGACCTCCTGCGACGAGACCGGCGTCGGCATCGTGCGCGGCACCACCCTGCTCGCCGACGCCGTCGCCTCCAGCGTGGACACCCACGCCCGGTTCGGCGGCGTCGTCCCCGAGATCGCCAGCCGCGCGCACCTGGAGGCGATGGTGCCGACCATCGAGCGCGCGCTGAAGGAGGCCGGGGTCGCCGCCACCGACCTCGACGGCATCGCCGTCACGGCGGGCCCGGGGCTCGCGGGCGCGCTGCTCGTCGGCGTCTCGGCCGCGAAGGCGTACGCGTACGCGCTCGGCAAGCCCCTCTACGGCGTCAATCATCTCGCCTCGCACATCTGCGTCGACCAGCTCGAACACGGCGCGCTGCCCGAGCCGACGATGGCGCTGCTGGTGAGCGGCGGCCACTCCTCCCTCCTCCTCGCCCCCGACATCACCTCCGACGTCCGGCCGCTGGGCTCGACGATCGACGACGCGGCGGGCGAGGCGTTCGACAAGGTCGCCCGCGTCCTCAACCTCGGCTTCCCGGGCGGCCCGGTGATCGACAAGTACGCGAAGGAGGGCGACCCCGACGCCATCGCCTTCCCCCGCGGCCTGACGGGCCCGCGCGACGCCCCGTACGACTTCTCGTTCTCCGGGCTCAAGACGGCCGTCGCCCGCTGGATCGAGGCGAAGCGGAACGCGGGCGAGGACGTGCCCGTCGCCGACGTCTCCGCGTCCTTCCAGGAGGCCGTCACCGACGTGCTGACGCGGAAGGCGATCCGCGCCTGCATCGACGAGGACGTCGACCACCTCATGATCGGCGGCGGCGTCGCCGCGAACTCCCGGCTGCGCGCCATGGCCGAGGAGCGCTGCGCCGCCGCGGGCATCACCCTGCGCGTCCCCCGCCCCAAGCTGTGCACGGACAACGGCGCGATGGTCGCCGCGCTCGGCGCGGAGATGGTGGCCAGGGGCCGCGCCGCCTCCTCGTGGGACCTCCCGGCGGACTCGTCACTGCCGGTCACGGAACCGCACGTGCCGGGCGAGGAGCACGACGACTCCCACGATCACGTGCACGAGACGAGCAGGAAGAACCTCTACTCCTCATGAGCGCACTCGCCCTGATGTGGGAGGCCAAGGCGGCACCGGAGCGCGGTGCGGCCCTGCTGGAGTGGGCCCGCGGGCAGGCCCTCTCCCCGGCCCCGTTCCGCCGCGAACACTTCACCGCGCCCGGCGAGCGGGTGCTCGTCATCACCTGGTGGGAGGGCACGTACGACGCGGACGTGCCCGAACTCCCCGACCCGCCGGGCGATCTGACGGCCCGCCCGGTGCACCGCTGGCGCTTCGAACAGGCGTGACCGTGGCGTGAGCCGTCAGAGCGGGGTGAGGAGGCAGAACTCGTTGCCCTCCGGGTCCGCGAGGACCGTCCACGGGACGTCGCCCTGGCCGATGTCGAGGTCGGTGGCGCCCAGGGCGCGCAGCCGGTCGGCCTCGGCCTTGTGGTCGTCCCCGGCGTAGGGCCTCAGGTCGAGATGGACGCGGTTCCACCCGGTCTTCACGTCGGGCGTGCGGAGGAATTCGAGGTACGGGCCGACCCCCTCGGAGGAGCGCAGCGCCACGTGGTCGTCGGTCTCCTCGTGCAGGGTCCAGTCCATCGCCTCGCCCCAGAACCGGGCCATGGTGTGCGGGTCCGCGCAGTCCACCACCACGGCGGCCATCGGCCCGGTGTCCCGGTAGCCCTCCCGGGGCTCCAGCACGCAGAACTCGTTGCCCTCCGGATCGGCCAGGACCGTGAACGGCACGTCGCCCTGGCCCACGTCCGCGCGCGTGGCGCCGAGCGCCTCCACGCGCGCGACCAGCTCCGCCTGATGGGCATCCGAGGTGGTGGCGAGATCGACGTGGATGCGGTTCTTCACCGTCTTGGGGTCCGGGACCCGCATGATGTCGATGAACACCGTGCTGGGGTGGGGGTAGGGGAGGCCCTCGGGGACCAGGTTGGTCACGCCGGGCTCCTCGGTCTCGATGCTCCAGCCCAGGGTCTCCGCCCAGAACCGGCCGAGCGCGGCGTCGTCGTGGGCCTTCATCGCAATCTGCACAAGTCGCGTCGGCATGCGGACGATCCTAAGCACAGACGGGGCCGAGGGCACGGGCGTTCGTACGCCTTGACCTGACGTGCGGGACAGCCGGATGGTGATCCCTCACGAGGGAGGCGGCGTGTTCCAGGTGGGGCTGGGTGCGGGGGCGTTGGCGAGGGTGCGGTTCGCCGTCTCGCCGTTGATGGAGGCGCACTTCCTGGTGCGGCAGACGTGGTCGGGGGCGTGGACGTATCCGCCGACGGCGTGGGTGCGCCGGACGCGGAGCGAGGCGGACCGGGAGGCGTGGCCGGGGAGGGGCGAATTCGTGCTGCTGCCCGCGCTGTTCCAGGTGTGCGGAGCGTACGTGCCCGACTTCCTGACTCCCGAGCCCTCGGCGCCGCAGCCCGACGTGCGGGACGAGCTGCACGGCGTGGCGACCGCGGACGGGGGACGGGTGGCGGCCGAGATGGCGGCCGCGCTGGAGGGCGTGGCGGAGCGCGGGCGTACGGGAACGCCGCAGCTCGCGGCCGTACGGGACGCGCTGGAGCGCGGGGAACGGGAGTTCGCGCAGGCCGCCGCCGACGAGCTGGAGCGGTTCTGGCGCGGGCGGCTGGCCCCGTACTGGGCGCGGCTGAGCGGCGCGGCCGAGGCCGACATCGAGCACCGGGGGAGGGTGCTGGCGCGGACGGGGCTCGGCGCGGGGCTGGCCTCGCTGCACCCGGGCGTACGGCTCTCCGGGGCCGGGACCGGGGGCGGGGCCGGGGACGTGCTGCGTGTCCCGCACCGGTACGACGGGGACGCCGGGACCGTCGACGACCTGGTGCTGGTGCCCTCGGCGATGCTGTCCGGCTGCGCGCTGAGCGTGGACGTGTGCGGGGTGCGGGGCGCCGCGCTGATGTACCCGGCGCGGGAGGCGGGGGAGGAGCGGGAGGAGTGGGAGGGCAAGGGCGCGTCGGCGCTCGGGGCCGTGCTCGGGCACACCCGGTACGTGCTGCTGCTCTCCCTCGCGAGCCCCCGTACCACCACCCGGCTCGCCGCCGAGCACCATCTGACGCCCGCCACGGTCTCGTACCACCTGCGGCGGCTGCACGCGGCGGGGCTGCTCAGCCGTGCGCGGGACGGCGCCGAGGTCCACTACCGGCGCACGGACGAGGCCGAACGCCTGCTCGCCGAGGGGCATTAGAGGCTGCTCTCATCATCTGGCCCGCCTGCGGACTCTCTGCTTCACTCCAGCCACGACGAGGGAGGGGCGGACCATATGGGACAGCGGGCGCGCAGAGGCCGCGGAGTACGGGTCGCGTTGGCGGGAGCCGTGGCGGCCGGGGCGCTCGCCACGGCGCTCACCGGCCCCGCGGGCGCCGCTTCGGGCCGCGCCGCGCCCGGGACCGCGGGGGGGCCCCAGGGCGCGGCGGCCGCGCGGGACGCGATGGACACCGCCGTCCGCGGCGGCATCCCCGGCGCGATCGGCCGCATCGAGGACGCGCGCGGCACCTGGCGCGGCACGGCCGGTGCCGGGGACCTCGCCAAGGGCACGCCGCGCCACGCGGACGACCGGTTCCGGATCGGGAGCGTCTCCAAGACGTTCCTCGCCACCGTCGTCCTGCAACTGGAGGACGAGGGCAGGCTGAGCCTCGACGACACCGTCGAGAAGTGGCTGCCGGGCCTCGTCACCGGCAACGGCAACGACGGCAGCCGCATCACCCTGCGCCAGCTCCTCCAGCACACCAGCGGCATCTACGACTTCGTCTACGACCCGGACTTCGACGCGGTCTACGGCACCGACGCCTTCATGGAGCACCGCTACGACCGCTGGACGCCCGAACAGGTCGTCGGCGTCGCGATGAAGCACGAGCCCGAGTTCGCGCCCGGCACCTCCTGGAAGTACTCGAACACCAACTACACGCTGCTCGCGATGGTCGTCGACAAGGCCGCGGGACGCCCGTACGAGCGGGAGATCGAGCGGCGCGTCATCGAGCCCCTCAAGCTGCGGGCGACCAGCGTGCCGCGCACCGACCCCCGCCTCCCCGCGCCGCACAGCAGGGGATACGTCCGCTTCACGCCGGACGGCGAGCTGCTGGACGTCACCGAGATGAGCCCGACGTGGGCGAAGGGCTCGGGCGCCATGATCTCCACGACGAAGGACCTGAGCCGCTTCTACCGCGCGCTGCTCGGCGGAAAGCTGCTGCCCGCACGGCAGATGGCGAAGATGCTGGACACGGTGGAGACGGGGGACACGAAGACGCCGCGGGTCGCGTACGGGCTCGGCGTCTTCGTCTACAAGTTCTCGTGCGGCGTCACGGTCTGGGGGCACGGGGGCAGCGTGCACGGCTCGTCGTCGTTCGTGGGCACGACGCTCGGCCGGAAGGGCGAGGGGCCCGCGCGCACGATGGCGTTCCAGTACAACGTGGCGGGCGCGGGGAGCGCGCACACCGTCGCGGATGCCGCGTACTGCGCGAAACGCTGAGGGCCGGGCGTACCGGACCGGGTCCGGAGCCCGTATCCCCTCACCCTGAGTGACCCGGCAGGATGGGGCGCCACGGAAGGATCAGGCGGGGCCGACGGGGGGCCGGGACATGAGGCAGGTGCGGGCACGGCGGCGCGGGGCCGCGAGGGCGGCGGCCGTGGCGCTCGCCCCTCTCCTCGCGCTCCTCGGAACGGGGGCCGGTACAGGCATCGGTGCGGGTGTCGCGCACGCTGAGCCCCGGGCCGGGGCCGAGTCCGGGGCCACCAGTCAGGCGGCCCGTCTCGCGGAGCGCCTGCGCGAGAAGCCCGTGTACCTCTCCGACGCGCTCCCGCGCGCCGTCCCGCGCTCCGCCGCGCCCGCGTACACCGAGCAGGCCCGCCGGACCGGCGTCCCCACGTACGTCCTCGTCCTGCCCGAGGGCGCCATGGACGCGCGCGGCGACGGGCTCCTCGCGGCCGTCCACGACCGGCTCGGCAAGCGCGGCCTGTACGTGCTGCTCGACGGCTCGGGCAGCTCCGTGACGACCGCGGCGTACGGCGTGGAGGTGCCCGCCGAGGACGCGGGCCGGGCCACCCAGTTCGAACTGCCCTACGACGCGGGCCCGCTGGAGACGTTCACGCACTTCGTGGACGTCCTGCGCTCCGGCGACGCGACCGAGCGGGCGGAGGCCGCGCTCGACAGCAGCAGGACCGCCGGGAACGAGCCCGAGCCGCTGCACACCACCCGTACCGACCGCGAGAACCAGAGCATCCTCTCCGGCGCGCTGATCGCCGGGGTGCCGCTGCTGCTCCTCGGGGTCGGCTGGTACGTGCGCCGCTTGCGCGGCGGCCGGGGGCCGGGACTGCGCGTGCTCGTGCCCGTCGCGGCCGGAACGGCCGTCCTGCTCGCGGCCGGTGCCGCCTGGCGGTACGACGACACGCGCTCGGACAGCGACCCGCTGCCCACGGCGCGCGACATCGCGGCGCGGGGCGAGCGCGTGGCGGACGGACTGCGGCGCACGCCCCTCTACACCGACCCCGAGGCGGCGCCCGCGCTCTCCCCGGAGGAGCGCGAGGAGCTGGCCCGGCGCGCGGCGAAGCTCGATGTGCCGGTCCGGATCGCCGTCGTGCCCATGGATCCCGAGGACGAATCGGGCGGCGACGCGGACCTGTTCGCGCAGCGCCTGCACAAGGAGCTGGGCGAGGACGGCGTCTACGTCGTCGCGGCACCCGGCGAGAACGACGGCGTGCACGTCGTCAACTACGGCGCGAAGCTCGACGACGACCGTCTCTACGAGCAGACCGAGGACCTCCGGTACGGCCCCGGCGGCGAGGACCCCGAGCCCCTCCACCACCGGCTCGACACCGTGCTGCGCGCGATCGACCGCACGCCCGCCGGGCCGCCCGGCGAGCCGTACCTGCCACCGTCGCCCGCCCAGGACCCCGCCGAGGAGGGCGAGCTGGAGCCGCTCTTCTCCGCCGACATGGCGGGCGGCGCGGCCCTGGGCGCGGCGGGTGCGGCGGGCGGCCTCGGGCTGACGGCCGCGGGCCTCGGCATCGCGCGCCGTGCCGCGCGCGGCCCCGGCGCCCGCCCGGACGTGGCGGGCCCGGACGGCGCGCCCACGCCCGACGCGCCCGCACGCCCCTCGCTCGGCTGGCTGCGCCGGACGGCGCGGCGCGAACTGGAGGAGCTGGGCACCGCGTTCGGCGAGCGCGGCGACGCGCTGCCCGAGAGCGGCCGCACCCGGGTGTGGGACTGCCTGGACACGGCGACGCTCCTGCTCGACCAGGAGGGCGACAGCGTGATCGACACGGACGCCGACGCGGCCACCCTCGCCACCGGGGTCACGCTGCTGCGCGCCGGGAGCGCGATCCTGCGCGAATCCGGCGACGCGCGCCGGGCGGACGCGGGCCGGGCGGAGGCGCGCCGGATACGCCATCTGTGCGCCCTCAACCCGCTGCACGGCCCGTCCGCCGGGAACCAGACGTTCACCTGGCCCGTCGAGGGCGAGCGGGCCTCCTCGTACCCCGTGTGCGCGGCGTGCCGTGCGGCACTGCCGGGGCCGCGGGACGCGACGGCGCGCGACGGTGCCGCGCGCGCCACGGTGCTGCGCCTCGCCCCCTCCTGGGAGCCCTACGACCGGGCAGCGGGGCCCCTCGGCGCCCGCCGGGGCATCACGGTCGACCAGCTTGTCAGCCGAGTACGGGAGCAGTTGGGTGTCCACTGAGCCACGCGCCGCCCTCGGCGCCCTCCGCACGGCCCTCGTGGCCGTCCTCTCCGCCACGCTGCTCTGCCTCCTGCCCGCGGGGACGGCGCACGCGGAGCCCGCGCCGGGGCAGCGGATCGCCGACGCGCTCCGCCGCTCGCCGGTCTACGTCGACCCCGCGTACGAGCGGGCGCTGCCCCCGGCCCGGCAGCGCGCCCTCGTACGGCAGATCGAGAAGACGGGCATCCCGATCCGCGTCGTCATCGTCCCGCTCGTCAAGGGCGACGACTGGAACGGCGAATCGGCCAAGCTCGTCGACGTCGTCCGCGACCGGCTCGGCGAGAGCAGGCAGAAGGAGGCCGTCTACGTCACGCTCAGCGACACCGGCAGCCAGGGCCAGTACCTCGACGGCCACGAGTTCCCGCGCGACAAGCACGAGGCGATGTGGGCGGCTTCCACTGTCGGCCACATCGAGAAGCTGCGCGAGAAGGGCCTCGACGACCGGATCTCCCGCGCCGTCGAGATCATCGAGTCGGGCGACGGCCTGAAGCAGTACGAGCGCGCGACGGCCGATCTCAAGGACAGCTACGGCAAGGACAAGGGCGGCGACGGGGCCTCGGGAGACGACGAGGGCACGTCCCCGGCCTTCCTCCTCGTGCTCGTCCTCGGCCCGCTGCTCCTGCTGGCCGCGGGCCTGACGCTCTTCCTGGTCCGCCGCAGGCGCGGACGGAGCGCCGTCCGCACGCCGTTCGCCGCGCCCCGCACCGTGTTCGCGACCGCGCGCCGCACCAGCGAGAGCGACCTGCGGCGCCGCGCCCAGGAGGAGGTGGTCGCGCTCGGCGAGGAGGTCGGCGCCCACGAGCAGCACGAACAGGGCGACACCGCGCTCCTCCAGCTCGCCCTGGACGCGTACGCGGCGGCCGGTACGGTCCTCGACTCCGCCCGCGGCATCCCCGACCTCGCGGGCGTGCTCGCCCTCGTCCACGAGGGACGCGAGGCCCTCCGCGCGCTCGACGAGGGCCAGGACGCGAGCCAGGGCGGGAGTCGGAGCGGGAGCCAGGCCGGGAGCCAGGGCGGCGGTCGCAAGGGCAAGCGGAAGCGCGGCGGCGCCCGGCTGCCCGTCTGCTTCTTCGACCCCCTCCACGGCCGCGCCACGGGCTGGACCCGCTGGCGCCCCCTGGGCCACCGCGAGTCGCTGCGCATCGCCGCGTGCGAGGCGTGCGCCGGCGCCCTCCGGGCCCGCCGCGCCCCCGAGGCCCTGACGGACACCCACGAGGGCCGCACCGTCCCGTACTTCGAGGTGCCGCCCGCCCGCAGCCTCTGGTCCGCCACGGGCTACGGATCACTCGGCGACGAGCCCCTCGCCGCCCGCGTGGCCCGAGGCGAGTTCACGCGCGCGGCGGCGGAGGGCGAGGAGTAGCGAGAGCGGCGAGAGGTCAGAGAGGGGCGCCCAGGAGCATGGCCGGTGCTCCGGCGACGCGGGTGAGGAAGACCGTGCACGTTCCCTTGTCCCGCTTCGGCTCCAGCTTCAGCTTCCCGCGCAGCTCCTCCGGCTCGACGGCCGACCCCCGCTTCTTCACGGTGACGACGCCGATCCCGCGCTCGCGCAGCAGCGCCCGCAGCTTCTTGACGTTGAAGGGCAGCACATCGGTGATCTCGTACGCCGTGGCGTACGGCGTCCCGTGCGGCTCGTCCGCGGTGACGTAGGCGATCGTCGCGTCGATCAGCCGCCCGCCGACCTCCTCGGCGACGTCCGCGACCAGGTGCGCGCGGATCACGGCGCCGTCCGGCTCGTACAGGAAGCGCCCCACGGGCCCGGCCTCCGGGTCCGGCAGCCCTCGTCCGGTGAGGGTGTGCCCGCCGGGCAGCAGCGTGGCCCGTACGGCGCCCGGGGCCCCGTCGCCGAACCACAGCACGGCCTCCTTCACGTCGCCCCCGTCGGACACCCACTCGGCGCCCGCGTCCTCCGGCACGGCCTCGTGCGGGATCCCCGGCGCGACCTTCAGCGCGGCGAGCGGCGCCTTCCGCGCGAGCTCCACGGCCAGGCTGAGCGGCGGCGAGTACGCCTCGGGGTCGAACACCCGGCCCCTCCCGCCCCGCCGCGCGGGATCCACGAACACCGCGTCGTACCCGGCCGTGTCCACCTCGGCGACATCCGCGCACCGCACCTCGACCAGCCCGCCGAGCCCCAGAGCCTCGGCGTTCGCCCGGGCGACCGCGCAGGTCAGCGGGTCCTTGTCGACCGCCAGCACCCGCACCCCGGCGCGGGCGAGCGCGAGCGCGTCGCCCCCGTTCCCGCAGCACAGATCGACGGCCGTCCGCACGCCCAGCGCGGCGATACGCGCGGCCCGGTGCGCGGCGACGACCGTACGGGTCGACTGCTCGACCCCGTGCGCCGTGAAGTACATCCGCCCGGCGTCGTCCCCGAATTTCCCCACGGCCCGCTGCCGCAACCGCGCCTGCGCGAGCGCCGCCGACACGAGGTCCGCGTCATGCACACGCCGCAACCGCGTCGCCAAGGCCAACTCATCCCCGGGCCCGTACGCCCGCAACTCCTCCAGGAGCGCCTGCCCCTCGTCGTTGAGCAACCGCTCAAACGTCTCTGGATCCACCGGACCAGTAAACATGGGGCGGGGACCACTCAAGGGATGCGGGGAACTGCGCGCCCGGCCACGACGCGCCCGCGGCCTGCGATGCACGGCAAGGGGCAGCCCCTCATCAGAGGGCGGGAAGGCGCCGCGCCCCGAGGTCGGCTGATCGCCGGAGCGGCGAGCGTTTGGCACTCCGCTTGACCGAGTGCTAACCCAGGCATAATCTCAACCCTGGCACTCTCCCCAAGGGAGTGCCAGAAGTACGCGACGGGCAGATCCGGCACCCGCGACGACGGATCTACCAGGTCGCCACCCCAGACATATGACCCCGTGATGAGATCTCCGAAGGGGGAGGTCGGATCGTGACGACCGCCAGTTCCAAGGTTGCCATCAAGCCGCTTGAGGACCGCATTGTGGTCCAGCCGCTCGACGCTGAAGAGACCACGGCCTCGGGCCTGGTCATTCCGGACACCGCCAAGGAGAAGCCCCAGGAGGGCACCGTCCTGGCCGTGGGCCCGGGCCGCTTCGAGGACGGCAACCGCCTGCCGCTCGACGTAAAGGTCGGCGACATCGTGCTGTACAGCAAGTACGGCGGCACCGAGGTGAAGTACAACGGCGAGGAGTACCTCGTCCTCTCGGCCCGCGACGTCCTCGCGATCGTCGAGAAGTAATTCAGCAGACAGCAGAACCGCGGCGCGAGCCGTATGGACCTGCATCGAACCGCGCCCTGGTGCCCGCTCCCTCCCGCGAGGTAGCCGGGGCCAGGGCGCGGCTCGTGCGAGACGCGAACGAGACGTGTGAGAGGACAGAGCAGCTCCCATGGCGAAGATCCTGAAGTTCGACGAGGACGCCCGTCGCGCCCTTGAGCGCGGTGTCAACAGCCTCGCCGACACCGTGAAGGTGACCATCGGTCCGCGCGGCCGGAACGTCGTCATCGACAAGAAGTTCGGCGCCCCGACCATCACCAACGACGGCGTGACCATCGCCCGCGAGGTCGAGGTCGAGGACCCGTACGAGAACCTGGGCGCGCAGCTCCTCAAGGAGGTCGCGACCAAGACCAACGACATCGCCGGTGACGGCACCACCACCGCCACCGTGCTGGCGCAGGCGCTGGTCCGCGAGGGCCTGCGCAACGTCGCCGCGGGTGCCTCCCCGGCCGCCCTGAAGAAGGGCATCGACGCCGCCGTCAAGGCCGTCTCCGACGAGCTGGTCGACACGGCCCGGCCGATCGACTCCAAGGAGGACATCGCCTCCGTCGCCGCCCTGTCCGCACAGGACAAGCAGGTCGGCGAGCTGATCGCCGAGGCGATGGACAAGGTCGGCAAGGACGGTGTGATCACCGTCGAGGAGTCCCAGACCTTCGGTCTGGAGCTGGACTTCACCGAGGGCATGGCCTTCGACAAGGGCTACCTCTCGCCCTACTTCACCACCGACCAGGAGCGTATGGAGGCCGTCCTCGACGACCCGTACATCCTGATCCACCAGGGCAAGATCAGCTCCATCCAGGACCTGCTGCCGCTGCTGGAGAAGATCATGCAGGCCGGTGGCTCGAAGCCGCTGCTGATCATCGCCGAGGACGTCGAGGGCGAGGCCCTCTCCACCCTCGTCGTCAACAAGATCCGCGGCACCTTCAACGCCGTCGCCGTCAAGGCGCCCGGCTTCGGTGACCGCCGCAAGGCGATGCTCGGCGACATGGCGACCCTCACCGGCGCCACCGTGATCGCCGAGGAGGTCGGCCTCAAGCTCGACCAGGCCGGTCTCGACGTGCTGGGCTCGGCCCGCCGCGTCACCGTCACCAAGGACGACACCACGATCGTCGACGGCGCCGGCACGTCCGAGGACGTCCAGGGCCGCGTCGCCCAGATCAAGGGCGAGATCGAGGCCACGGACTCCGACTGGGACCGCGAGAAGCTCCAGGAGCGCCTCGCGAAGCTCGCGGGCGGCGTCTGCGTCATCCGCGTCGGCGCGGCCACCGAGGTCGAGCTGAAGGAGAAGAAGCACCGCCTGGAGGACGCGATCTCCGCGACCCGCGCGGCCGTCGAGGAGGGCATCGTCTCCGGCGGTGGCTCGGCGCTCGTGCACGCGGTGAAGGTCCTCGACGGCAACCTGGGCAAGGAGGGCGACGAGGCCACCGGTGTCGCCGTCGTCCGCCGCGCCGCCGTCGAGCCGCTGCGCTGGATCGCCGAGAACGCGGGCCTGGAGGGTTACGTCATCACCTCCAAGGTCGCCGAGCAGGACAAGGGCCAGGGCTTCAACGCCGCCACGGGCGAGTACGGCGACCTGGTCAAGCAGGGCGTCATCGACCCGGTCAAGGTCACCCGCTCCGCGCTGGAGAACGCCGCCTCGATCGCCTCGCTGCTCCTCACGACCGAGACCCTGGTCGTCGAGAAGCCGGCCGAGGAGGACGAGTCGGCCGCCGGTGGCCACGGCCACGGCCACGCGCACTGACGCGTACCGACGCGCCATGTAGTGCCCGAAGGGGCGCGGGGGATCTCCCCGCGCCCCTTCAGCCGTCCTCAGAGGGACGTCACTTGGGCCCGTACTTCCGCCCCGTGGTCGACGACGCCTTGGACAGCAGGGCCCGCGGCACCAGCCGTGAGGCGCCCAGCAGCGCCTTGTAGCGGGGGTCGGGCACCGACAGCGGCTTGCCCCGCGCGAGATCCCGCAGCCCCGTGTCCACGACGCGGTCCGCGTCGAGCCACATCCACCCGGGGATGTCCCCGGTGTCCATCCCGGCCCGCTCGTGGAACTCCGTCCGTACGAACCCGGGGCACAGCGCCATCAGCCGCACGCCCGAACCGGTGAGGTCCTTCGCGGCGCCCTGCGTGAACTGGACGACCCACGCCTTGGACGCGCCGTACGTCCCCCGCGGCACGAAGGCGGCCATCGAGGCGACGTTCACGACACCCCCCTTACGGCGGTCCCGCATCACCGGAACGGCGGCAGCGGTCAGACGCAGCACGGCCTCGCAGTGCACCTTCAGCATGGTCAGCTCGTCCGCCATCGGGACGTCGAGGAAGCGGCCCTTGTTGCCGAAACCGGCGTTGTTGACCAGGAGATCGACCGGGTGCTCGCGGTCGCCGAGCCGCTCCTCCACGGCGGTGAGACCCTCGTCCGTCGAGAGGTCGGCGGGCAGCACGGACGCCTCGACGCCGTGCCGGTCGTGCAGTTCGGTCGCGTACTCGCGCAGCCTCTCGCCGTTGCGCGCGACGAGGACCAGGTTGTGTCCGTCGCGGGCGAGCCGCCGGGCGAAGGCCGCCCCGATACCGGCCGTCGCTCCCGTAATCAGTGCTGTCGTCATGGCGGAACGCTAACGTCCAAGCGCCGGACACCAGGAGTCCAAAGACGCGCAACCGCCCAGTGGTTACCTTCCGCCCGTGACTCCCCCCACACGGAGAAAGATCCTGACAGCGGGCGGTCTCGGCCTTCTGACCATCCCGCTCGGCGGCCTCGCGGCCCAGCAGGCGTACGGCGCCCGGCCGCGCCGCGCGGCCGCCGTCTCCCTCGACGTGATCAGCGACATCCAGGGCGGCCTGGACGACCTCGGGGACGCCCTCGACGACCTGAAGGCGCTCGGCGACTCCGAGGCCCTCGTCATCGCGGGCGACCTCGTCGCGCAGGGCACCGTCGAACAGTACGAGGAGCTGTACGCCGAGCTCGCCGAGCACCCGCACCCGGACCGCGTGCTGGCGGCGCTCGGCAACCACGAGCAGTACAACTCCGACCCGTTCGACACCCAGGTCAAGCGCTTCCTGGAGTACACGGGCATGCCCGACGTCCACAGCGAGACGGCCGCCGGGGATCTCCCGCTGCTCTTCATCGGCACGACGGCGCCCGCCGTGAACGGCACCAGCCCGCCCTTCGTCACCCTCGGGAAGACCCAGCTCGAATGGCTCGACGGCGCCCTGAAGAAGCACGCGGACGCGCCGTACGTTCTGATCTTCAGCCACCACGTCCTGCCGGGCACGGTCTCCGGCACGACGGGCGAGGACGCGGCGCGCTTCTACGACAAGGACTTCGTGGACGAGGACGAGCTGCTGACCATCCTGGGCGCCCACTCCAACGTGGTCTTCTTCTCCGGCCACACCCACTGGGACCTCAACCGGCAGGACTGGGCGGCCAGGAAGGTCGTGGACGGCGGCGATCCCGACGGCTTCCACGTCGTCAACACCGGCATGATCGAGACGATGTACGGCCCCGACGGCAAGGGCGGCGAGAAGGCCCTGGACCCGGCGGCCTCCCAGGGCCTCCGGGTCCTGCTGGGCGACGACGGGAAGCTCACGGTCGAGTCCCGCGACTTCCGCAGGAACGAGACGATCCGCACGCTGGAGCTGTAGCGGGCACGGGACGCCGCTCAGTGGTGGTGCGTGTGCCCGCCGCCCGCGCCGGGCACGCGCGCCGCCTTCTCGCCGGGCTCGACGACCGTGAACTGGCCCATCATGCCGAGATCCTCGTGGTAGAGCAGATGGCAGTGGAACATGTACGGCGTCTTCGGATCGGACGGTCCCTCGAAGCGCATCGCGAGCTTCGCCGTCGAGCCCGCCGGGATGAAGACCGTGTCCTTCGGCCCGCGCAGCGTCCCCGTCGGCCGCTTCCCGTCGATCTCCAGGACCCTGAACTGCACGTCGTGCACATGGAAGTTGTGCGGCATGTCCTCGTTCTTCACAGTCCACACCTCCTCCGTGCCGCGCGTCACGGTCGCGTCGACGCGCTTCATGTCCATCGCCTTGCCGTTGATCTGGCCCATCCGCAGCGTGAACCTCCGCTTCCGCGCCGGGTTCTCGCCCTTCGGCACCTCCAGCTCGCCCAGCTCGCCCGGGACGGGCGGCGAGGAGCGCAGCGTGCGGGCCGCCCGGAGCTGGAGCACGTCGAAGGAGTCGTCGTCCCCGCTGAACCGCCGCTGGAAGGAGTCGCCCCCGACGGCCCCGGAGTAGCCGCGCAGCACCGTCCGCTCGCCGGGCCGCATCCGGACCACGATCTCCGCGCGCTCGCCGGGGGAGAGCTTCACCCGGTTCATCCGGTCGGGCCGCTCCAGCAGCCCGCCGTCCGTGCCCACGAGCGTGAAGTCGCGGTCGTCGTCGAAGCCGAAGTGGTACGAGCGCGCGGTCGAGGCGTTCAGCAGCCGCAGCCGTACCCGCTCGTCCTTCACCGTCCGGTGCGGCGAGAGCGTGCCGTTGACCATGGTGCGGTCGCCGAGGAAGCCGACGTTCCGCATCATCGCGTGCCCGTGGTCGAAGCGGTCCCCGTCGAACTTCACGTCCTGCACGATCAGGGGCAGGTCGTCCACCCCGTACCGCTTCGGCAGCGCGAGCTTCCGCGTTTTCTCGTCGTCGAGGAGGAACATCCCGGCCAGCCCGCGCTGGACGTGCTTCTCCGTCTTTCCGTGCGGATGCGGGTGGTACCAGAGGGTGGAGGCGGGCTGGTCGACCTTCCAGTGCGGGGTCCAGGTGGCGCCCGCGCGTACCGGCTGGTGCGGGCCGCCGTCCATCCGGGCCGGGAGGTGCATGCCGTGCCAGTGCACGCTGGACGTCTCGTCCAGCCCGTTGCGCACCCGGACCCTGACCTTCTCGCCGCGCTCGGCGCGCAGGGTGGGGCCGAGATACGACTGGTTGAACCCCCAGGTGGGCGTCGGGCGGCCCGCGCGGAACTCCTTCGTGCCCTTCCGCATCCGCAGGTCGAAGACGCGCGTGCCGTCCTCGGCCACGCGCGACTTCGCCAGCGGCGGGATCGCCAGCTCGTTGGCGAAGTCCTCCTCGCCGACGGTGCTGATCTCGGCGTCGTTCCACAGCCACAGGAATCCGCCGCCGAGGAGCAGGGCCGCCACGCCGACGAGCGAGCCGAGCACGATGAGTATCCGCTTCATGCCGCTCAGCGTCACGGAGCGTAGGGGCCGCGGGATATCGGGAGAGCCCCTGACCCGCCCCCGAACACGGTCCGCCGCGCCCTTCGGGGAGAACCCCGGGGAGACCCTGGGGCCGACGGAGAACGACCAGGTCAGGCCGTGCGCGAGGTCCGCTTCAGCGCCTTCTCGCGGGCCTCCGGGTCCAGCGCGTCACCCGCGGCGAGGATCTCCGGCAGCAGCTCGGGCCTGAGCGTCACGGCACGGAACACCGTCTCCACGGTGACCCCGTGGTCCGGCCGGTGGACGATCTCCACGGGATCGCCCGCGCGCACCTCGCCCGGCTCGATCACCCGCAGATACGCGCCCGACAGCGCCCGCGCCGTGAACCGCTTGATCCAGCCGCGCTCCTCCAGCCAGCCCGCGAACGTACGGCAGGGGATCCGGATCGAGCAGACCTCCAGCAGCGGGCCCGTGTCCGCCGCGCCGACCCGCCAGCGCTCGCCGATCAGCGCGCCGTTCACGTCCACGCCCGAGGTCGTCAGGTTCTCCCCGAAGACCCCGTTGCGCAGCGGGCGGCCCTCCAGCTCGGCCTCCCACGTGTCGAGGTCCTCGCGCGCGTACGCGTAGACCGCCTGCTCGTTCCCGCCGTGGGAGCGCAGCTCGACGATCGTGTCGCCCGCCAGCCCGCTACCGCCGGTGCCCCGGGGCCCGGGGGCCGCGACGGCCACGGGGCCCTCGACGGGCCGTTTGTCGATGCCGGTCAGATGTCCCTCCGCGGAGGTGTGGTCCGAGTGACGGGGGCTTCCGAGGTTCACCGAGAGCAGCTTCATCCCCCGAGGCTAGGACGCCGTCCTCAAAGTCGCGAACGAGTATTTCCGGCCTTCCCCAAGCCCGGCTTATGCTTCAAGCATGATCGAGGCCCGCCACCTCCGCGTGCTCCGCGCGGTCGCCGCCACCGGCTCCTTCTCCGCCGCCGCGCGCGAGCTGGGCTGCACCCAGCCCGCCGTCAGCCAGCAGATGAAGGCCCTGGAGTCCTCGGCGGGCACCCCGCTCCTCGTCCGTACGGGCCGCGAGATGCGGCTGACCGAGGCGGGCGAGGCGCTGGCACGGCACGCGGCCGGGATCCTCGCGGGCCTGACGGCGGCCGAGGAGGAGGTCGCCGCGCTGGCCGGACTGCGCGCGGGACGGGTCCGCCTGGTCTCGTTCCCCAGCGGCAGCTCGACGCTGGTGCCGACGGCCGTCGCCGCGATGCGCGCCGACCACCCGGGCACCCGCGTCTCTCTGGTCGAGGCCGAGCCCCCGCGCTCCGTGGACATGCTGCGCGCCGGTGACTGCGAGATCGCCCTCGCGTTCCGCTACGAGCCCTCGCCCGAGTGGGACGACCTGGTCGTACGCCCGCTGCTCACCGACCGTCTGGTGGGCCTGGTCCCCGAGGACCACCCCTTCGCGGACTCCGCCGAGATCGGCATCGGGACCCTCGCCGGGGAGCCCTGGATCGCGGGCTGCCCGCGCTGCCGCCGCCACCTCGTGGACGTCTGCGAGGCCGAGGGCTTCACCCCGCGCATCGACTTCGCCACCGACGACTACCCGGCGGTGGCCGGCCTGGTCGGCGCGGGCCTGGGCGTGGCCGTCCTGCCGGAGCTGGCGGTGGAGTCCGTACGGCACAAGGGAGCCCGCGCGGTCCGGCTGGCGCCGGAGGTGCGCCGCGAGGTCGTCGCGCTGACCCTGCCCGACCTGGAGCCCGTCCCGGCCGTCGCGGCGATGCTGGACCGCCTGGAGGCGGCGGGCCGCCGCTAGGCGTTTCCGATGGGCCATGGTCGCCCCCTGCCCAGTCCTGAGACGGGGGACGACCATGAACCGCCGGGAACGCCCAGGGTCCCGGCGGCGCCCCGTCGTGAAAAAACGTTTCTGCTAACCCTCGGAGCTGCTCGGCGTGGCCACGAGACGGTTCCGGGCGCGCCCGAGCAGTTCCTCGCGCTCGTCCTCCGTCAGGCCGCCCCACACCCCGTAGGGCTCGCGGACCTGGAGCGCGTGCGCCGCGCACTCGGCGCGTACGGGACAGCGCATGCACACCTCCTTCGCGGACGCCTCGCGCGCGCTGCGGGCCGCTCCGCGCTCCCCCTCGGGGTGGAAGAAGAGGGAGCTGTCGACGCCACGGCAGGCGGCGAGAAGCTGCCAGTCCCAGAGGTCGGCGTTCGGGCCCGGAAGGCGGGAGAAGTCTGCCATTGCGTATCCCCTCGGAGGCTACAGAGGCTCACGAGCCACTCATGCGTAAATATGACTCTTTGCGAATCTAGCGAGTGATCCAGAAAAACGGAAGGAATGGATCCAAATAGGGCACTTCGGGGCGGATGGTGGCGGCGCGGATCCGGGTGCGCGATGGTGCTGATCTGTGCACGCTCCCTCACGTAGAGTGCTGAAGGCGACGGCGGGAAGCCGTAACTCTTTCGGGTGACCGTCGTTGAGAGGGCGAAAGCGGTTGACGGGAAATCGGTCCGGGCACTGGTGTCCGAGGCTGTCAATCGCACAGGTGACGATTGAGAAAGCAGCCTGGAGGCTCAAGGTGATGCGCATCTGCCCCCCTCGGCCCTGTGGCCGGGGCGGTACCCCCACCGGAGGGCGGTCATGACTTCCGTCCTCGTATGCGACGACTCCCCGCTTGCCCGAGAAGCGCTGCGCCGCGCGGTCGCGACCGTGCCCGGTGTCGAGCGTGTGACGACGGCGGCCAACGGCGAGGAAGTCCTCCGCCGCTGGGGCGCCGACCGCTCCGACCTCATCCTGATGGACGTCCGGATGCCCGGCCTGGGCGGAGTGGAGACCGTGCGGCGGCTGCTCTCCGCCGACCCCGGCGCGCGCATCATCATGCTGACCGTGGCGGAGGATCTCGACGGGGTCGCGCTCGCCGTGGCCGCGGGCGCCCGGGGCTATCTGCACAAGGACGCCTCGCGCGCCGAGCTGCGCGCGACCGTCACGCAGGCCCTCGCGGACCCCACGTGGCGGCTCGCCCCCCGGCGGCTGCGGTCCGCCGAGATGGGCGCGGCACCCACGCTCACGGCGCGTGAGATCCAGGTGCTCGAAGGCATGAGCCACGGCCGGTCCAACGCGGAGATCGGGCGCGAGCTCTTCCTCTCCGAGGACACGGTCAAGACGCACGCACGGCGTCTTTTCAAGAAACTCGGCGCCTCGGACCGCGCGCACGCGGTGGCGCTCGGATTCCGCTGGGGCCTCGTCCGCTGACGCTCCCAGCCGGCGCAGAGCCGCCCGTCCGCACCGGCGCAGACGGTCTCGTAGACGGGCGGCGCGCTACGGCCCGGCACAGTAATCTCGCGCGTGCCGCATGCTTGGAGTATGGAGTTCCTCGGGGACCGGTCGGTCAGGCGTGAGGGGAGGGCGCGGGACATGAGGGCCAGTGCGCCTGCTCATAACGCTTCGGCTCACATCTATGAGCGCGGAGCCACGGACCGCGCGGCGTCGGTGCACCATGGACCGATGCGCGATGACGAGAACGGGCCATCCCCCAAGGCCGTTTCCGGCCATGGGGACGTGGCCGAGGAGGTCAGCTCCCTCGTCCAGCGCGCAGTTGAGGGCGATGAGCAGGCCACGCACGATCTTCTGGCGCGCGTCCATCCGCTCGCTCTGCGCTACTGCCGCACGCGGCTGACCCGACTTCCCGGTGACGCGCGCCACTTCGTCGACGACCTCGCGCAGGAGGTCTGCATCGCGGTGCTGTGCGCCCTGCCGCGCTACCGCGACACGGGCAAGCCCTTCGAGGCCTTCGTCGTGGCCATCGCCCAGCACAAGGTCGCCGACCTCCAGCGCGCCGCGATGCGCTCGGGCAGCACGGCCGTGCCCTCCGACGAGATGCCGGAGCAGCCGGACGATTCGCTGGGGCCCGAGGAGCGCGCGCTGCTGAGCAGCGACGCGGCGTGGGCGAAGGAGCTCCTCGCGAACCTGCCCGAGCACCAGCGCGAGCTGGTGCTGCTGCGGGTCGCCGTGGGGCTCACGGCGGAGGAGACGGGCCAGATGCTGGGAATGTCACCGGGTGCGGTGCGTGTTGCCCAGCACAGGGCGCTGAGCAGGCTCCGCGCGCTGGCCGAGCAGTGACCGGAGACGTGTTCCGAGGCGGTTCCCGGGGTTTTCCACAGGGGCCCGCGCACCCTCTCGGGCCCGTTAGCATGGACGTCCGCGCCGGGGCAAGCATGGGAAAGGTGTCATGACAGAGAACGTCGACGGAGTGCCCGCCAAATTCGCCGCTCTGGGGCTGACGTACGACGACGTGCTGCTGCTGCCAGGCGAGTCGGACATGGCCCCCCAGGACATCGACACGGCCTCCCATGTCTCCCGGAACGTCCGGGTGAACGTGCCGCTGCTGTCCGCCGCCATGGACAAGGTCACCGAGGCCCGCATGGCCATCGCGATGGCCCGCCAGGGCGGCGTCGGCGTCCTGCACCGGAATCTCTCGATAGAGGACCAGGCCGCGCAGGTCGACCGCGTCAAGCGCTCGGAGTCCGGCATGGTCGCGGACCCGATCACCATCCGCCCGGACGCCACGCTGGAGGAGGCGGACACGCTCTGCGGCCGCTTCCGCATCAGCGGCGTCCCGGTCACCGACGCCGCGGGCAAGCTGCTCGGCATCGTCACCAACCGCGACATGGCCTTCGAGCTGGACCGCAGCCGCCAGGTGCGGGACGTCATGACGCCGATGCCGCTGGTCACCGGCCAGGTCGGCATCTCGCGCGACGAGGCCATGGAGCTGCTCCGCCGCCACAAGATCGAGAAGCTCCCCCTGGTCGATGCGGGCGGCACCCTCAAGGGCCTCATCACCGTCAAGGACTTCGTCAAGGCCGAGCAGTATCCGCTGGCCGCCAAGGACGACGAGGGCCGCCTCATCGTCGGCGCCGCGGTAGGCGTCGCGGGCGATGCTTACGACAGGGCGCAGGCCCTCATCGAGTCCGGCGTCGACTTCGTCGTGGTCGACACCGCGCACGGCCACTCGCGTCTGGTCGGCGACATGGTCGCCAAGATCAAGTCGAACCACCCGGGGGTCGACGTCGTCGGGGGCAACATCGCCACCCGCGAGGGCGCCCAGGCCCTGATCGACTCGGGCGTCGACGGGATCAAGGTCGGCGTCGGCCCCGGCTCGATCTGCACCACCCGCGTCGTCGCGGGCATCGGCGTCCCCCAGGTCACCGCGATCTACGAGGCGTCGCTCGCCGCCAAGGCCGCCGGCATCCCGGTCATCGGCGACGGCGGCCTGCAGTACAGCGGCGACATCGCCAAGGCCCTCGTCGCCGGCGCCGACACCGTGATGCTCGGCAGCCTGCTGGCGGGCTGCGAGGAGTCGCCGGGCGAGCTGCTGTTCATCAACGGCAAGCAGTTCAAGTCGTACCGCGGCATGGGCTCCCTGGGCGCCATGCAGACCCGCGGCGACGCCAAGTCGTACTCGAAGGACCGTTATTTCCAGGAGGGCGTCAGCGGCGACGACAAGCTGATCCCCGAGGGCGTCGAGGGCCAGGTCGCCTACCGCGGCCCGCTCGGCGCCGTGGTGCACCAGCTCGTCGGCGGCCTGAAGCAGTCGATGTTCTACGTCGGCGGGCGCACCGTTCCCGAGATGAAGGAGAACGGCCACTTCGTCCGGATCACCGCGGCCGGCCTCAAGGAGAGCCACCCGCACGACATCCAGATGACGACGGAGGCGCCGAACTATGCCCGCCGGTAGCCCCTGATGTACCGGGTCGCGTACACCATAGAGGCGCGGGAGACCGTCGACTCCATGGTCTCCGAGCGTCGTGAGATGCTGGAGCGTGGTCTGGCCAAGCTGGCCACCGACCCGTATCACAAGGCATCGGCGCCGGTGGGAACGCATGAGGACGACCGGAAGGCACAGGCCGCTCCGGGCATCCTCGTCGAGTACCTGATCGGGCATGGCCTGATGGTCATCGCCGTGGTCACGGTCTTCGACGAGGATCTCTATCTCGCCGACTGAGCGGCCCGCCGACTGAGCAGCGAGGGAACGACAAACGTGACTGAGATCGAGATCGGGCGCGGCAAGCGCGGCCGCCGGGCGTACGCCTTCGACGACATCGCCGTGGTGCCCAGCAGGCGCACCCGCGACCCGAAGGAGGTCTCGATCGCGTGGCAGATCGATGCCTACCGCTTCGAGTTGCCGTTCCTCGCCGCCCCGATGGACTCGGTCGTCTCGCCGCGCACCGCGATCCGCATCGGTGAGCTCGGCGGCCTCGGCGTCCTCAACCTGGAGGGCCTCTGGACGCGGTACGAGGACCCGGAGCCGCTCCTCCAGGAGATCGGCGAGCTGGACGAGGCGACGGCGAACCGCCGCATGCAGGAGCTGTACGCCGAGCCGATCAAGGAAGAGCTGATCGGCCGCCGCATCAAGGAGGTCCGTGACTCGGGCGTCGTCACGGCCGCCGCGCTCTCGCCGCAGCGCACCGCGGAGTTCTCCAAGGCCGTCGTGGACGCGGGCGTCGACCTCTTCGTGATCCGCGGCACCACCGTCTCGGCCGAGCACGTCTCGGGCGCCGCCGAGCCGCTGAACCTGAAGCAGTTCATCTACGAGCTGGATGTCCCGGTCATCGTCGGCGGCTGCGCGACGTACACGGCGGCGCTGCACCTGATGCGCACCGGCGCCGCGGGCGTCCTCGTCGGCTTCGGCGGCGGCGCCGCGCACACCACGCGGAACGTGCTGGGTATCCAGGTCCCCATGGCCACTGCGGTCGCGGACGTCGCCGCGGCCCGCAGGGACTACATGGACGAGTCCGGCGGCCGGTACGTGCACGTGATCGCCGACGGCGGCGTCGGCTGGTCCGGCGACCTGCCGAAGGCCGTGGCCTGCGGTGCCGACGCCGTGATGGTGGGCTCGCCGCTCGCGCGTGCCACGGACGCGCCCGGCCGCGGGCACCACTGGGGCATGGAGGCCGTCCACGAGGAGCTGCCGCGCGGCCGCCGCGTGGACCTGGGCGCCGTCGGCACCCTGGAGGAGGTTCTGCTCGGCCCCTCGCACACCCCCGACGGCTCGATGAACTTCTTCGGGGCGCTGCGCCGTGCGATGGCCACCACGGGATACAGCGAGCTGAAGGAGTTCCAGCGCGTCGAGGTCACGGTCGCGCGCTGACCTGATCCGCGGGACACCCCTAGAGCCGGTGGGCCGCGCCCGTCGGGCTCGCTCCCCTCGTGTCGAGGAGGAGCTGCGCCTTGGCGGCCAGGCCCTGGAGGTCGTAGGTGCGGTGGTTCTGGAGGAGCAGGGTGAGGTCGGCGGCGGCCGCCGCCTCGTAGAGCGAGTCGGCGCGCGGCACGGGCTGTCCGGCCACGCGCCACTCGGAGACGTACGGGTCGTGGTAGCTGAGCTGCGCGCCCAGGTCCTTGAGCCGTGTCGCCACCTCGCGCGCCGGTGCGCCCTCCTGATGCGCGAGGTCGGGTTTGTAGGTGACGCCCAGCAGGAGCACGCGCGCGCCGCGCGCCGACTTGCCGTGCTCGTTGAGCAGGGCGGCGGCGCGCTGCGCGACGTAGCGCGGCATGCGTCCGTTGACCTCCTGCGCGAGTTCGACCATCCGCAGCGGGTACCCGAGTGAACGGCTGCGGTACGAGAGGTAGTTGGGGTCGATCGGGACGCCCGGGCCGCCGACGCCGGGACCCGGGCGGAACGAGTGGAAGCCGAAGGGCTTGGACTCGGCGCAGCGGATGACGTCCCACAGGTCGATGTCCAGGTCGTGGCAGAAAACGGCCATCTCGTTCATGAGCGCGATGTTGATCTGGCGGTAGTTGGTCTCCAGCAGCTTGCTGGTCTCCGCCTCGCGCGGGCCGCGGGCGCGGACGACCTTGTCGGTGAGCCGTCCGTAGAAGGCCGCGGCCGCCTCGGTGCAGGCGGGGGTCAGTCCGCCGATCACCTTCGGGATGGTGGCGTAGCCGTGGCTGCGGTTGCCGGGGTCGATGCGCGAGGGCGCGTAGGCGAGGTGGAAGTCGCGGCCGGCGCGCAGCCCGGAGCCCGCCTCCAGCAGCGGGCGGACCAGGTCCTCGGTGCTGCCGGGGTAGACGTCCGACTCGACGAGGACCGTGGTGCGCGGGCGCAGATGCGCGGCCAGGGTCTGCGCGGCCGTACGGACGGGCGTGAGGTCCAGCGCCCGGTCGGGCCCGAGGGCCGTGGGGGCGCAGATCACGGCCGTACGGACGCGTCCGAGGACGGCGGGGTCGTCGGTGGCGCGGAAGCCCCGGGAGAGCATGCGGCGGATCTCGGCGGCCGTCAGCGCGGTGTCACCCGGTGGGCGGCCCGCGGCGAGGTCGGCGAGGGTGGCCGTGTCGGGGTCGTACCCGATGGTGCCGATCCCGGCCGCCGTGGCGGCCTGGGCCAGCGGAAGACCCGAACGGGCGAGTCCGAGGACGGCGAGATCTACGGGCATGACGGCGGACATCCCTTCCCCTGCTGTCCCGGGGCTGCTCCCGGGAGCCGCGGTGAGTGGCGGGCAGCTCCAATTCAGGTTAAGGGCCTATATGACAGATATGCCGGATTACGCGCTTGGCAGCGCCGGCGTCCGGCCAAACTCAGGGAAATGGGGGACCATCGGGAGGGGGACACGGGGGCGGTGTCACGCAACCGACACGAGCACCACGGGAGGCAGCAGTGAGGACAGCGACACTGGGACCTGACCAGCGTGCCGAGGCGCTGGCGAAGATGGCCGAGGGTGAGCTCGACATCCTGGTCGTCGGCGGCGGCGTGGTGGGCGCGGGAACCGCGCTGGACGCCGCGACACGCGGTCTCGCCACCGGAATCGTCGAGGCGAGGGACTGGGCCTCGGGCACGTCGAGCCGCTCCAGCAAGCTGATCCACGGCGGACTGCGCTATCTGGAGATGCTGGACTTCGCGCTCGTCCGCGAGGCGCTCAAGGAGCGCGGGCTGCTGTTGGAGCGCATCGCCCCGCACCTGGTGAAGCCGGTCCCGTTCCTCTACCCGCTCCAGCACAAGGGATGGGAACGGCTGTACGCGGGCACGGGTGTCGCGATGTACGACGCCATGTCGTTCTCCTCCGGGCACGGCCGGGGCCTCCCCGCGCACCGGCACCTCACCCGCCGTCACGCCCTGCGCGTCGCCCCGGCGTTGCGGAAGGACGCCCTGGTCGGCGCCCTCCAGTACTACGACGCGCAGATGGACGACGCGCGGTACGTCGCCACGCTGGTGCGCACCGCCGCCGAGTACGGGACGCTCGCCGCGAACCGCGCCCGGGTCGTCGGCTTCCTGCGGGAGGGCGAGCGGGTCGTCGGCGCGCGGGTGCAGGACCTGGAGCAGGGCGGCGAGTTCGAGGTCCGCGCCCGCCAGGTCGTCAACGCGACGGGCGTGTGGACGGACGACACCCAGGGGCTGATCGCCGAGCGCGGCCAGTTCCACGTACGGGCCTCCAAGGGCATCCACCTGGTCGTCCCCAAGGACCGCATCAACTCCTCGACGGGGCTGATCCTGCGCACCGAGAAGAGCGTGCTCTTCGTCATCCCGTGGGGGCGGCACTGGATCGTGGGGACGACGGACACCGACTGGGACCTGGACAAGGCGCACCCGGCGGCGTCGAGTGCGGACATCGACTACCTGCTCGACCACGTGAACTCGGTGCTCGCCGTGCCGCTCACGCGCGACGACGTCGAGGGTGTCTACGCGGGCCTGCGGCCGCTGCTGGCGGGCGAGTCGGACGCGACGAGCAAGCTCTCGCGCGAGCACACCGTCGCGCATCCGGTGCCCGGCCTGGTCGTCATCGCGGGCGGCAAGTACACGACGTACCGGGTGATGGCCAAGGACGCGGTGGACGAGGCCGTGCACGGCCTGGACCACCGGGTCGCCGACTGCGTCACGGAGGAAGTCCGGCTGTCCGGCGCGGAGGGATACCACGCGCTGTGGAACGGCCGCGCCAGGATCGCGCAGAAAACAGGGCTCCATGTCGCTCGCGTTGAGCATCTGCTCAACCGCTATGGATCGATGATCGACGAGGTGCTCGCACTGATCGCCGACGACTCCAAGCTGGGCGACCCGCTCCCCGCGGCCGACGACTATCTGAAGGCCGAGATCGTCTACGCCTGTACGCACGAGGGCGCACGCCATCTGGACGATGTGCTGACGCGCCGTACCCGTATCTCCATCGAGACGTTCGACAGGGGCACGTTGAGCGCGCGGGAGTGCGCGGAGCTGATGGCGCCGGTGCTCGGCTGGGACATGGACCAGATCGACCGGGAGGTCGCGCACTACGAGAAGCGGGTCGAGGCCGAGCGCGAGTCGCAGCTCCAGCCCGACGACCAGACCGCGGACGCGGCACGGCTGGGGGCGCCCGACATCGTGCCGCTCTGAGGTATTTCCCCTGTCACTTCGGTTCCTTGAGTACCCCGTTGGGCTGGTCGTCCCGTAAGTCCCCTTGGCCGTGTGAAGCCCGAAGAGAAGTGGTAGTGCCGTGGTGTAACTGTGCCGCCCCCGTACACGTCTTGTCAGGAGGATGGTTCACAATGAAGGCTCTGCCGGGGGCGGTCTCTCACGCAGAGGGGACACAAGGGGATTCATGAGCGAGGACACGGGACGGCTGGTAGGCGGTCGCTATCGGCTCGGGGATGTCCTCGGGCGGGGCGGAATGGGCACCGTCTGGCGCGGTCAGGACGAAATCCTGGGCCGCACGGTCGCGGTGAAGGAGCTTCGGTTCCCGTCGAGCGTCGACGAGGACGAGAAGCAGCGGCTCATCACCCGTACCCTGCGTGAGGCCAAGGCGATCGCCCGGATCCGCAGCGGCAGCGCCGTCACGGTCTTCGACGTCGTGAACGAGGACAGCCGCCCCTGGATCGTCATGGAGCTGATCGAGGGCCGCTCCCTCGCGGACCACATCAAGGAGGACGGCCCGCTCTCCGCCGAGCGCGCGGCCGAGGTCGGCCTCGCCATCCTCGACGTGCTGCGCGCCGCGCACCGCGAGGGCATCCTGCACCGCGACGTGAAGCCGTCCAACGTGCTGCTGGAGGACAACACCGGCCGGGTCATCCTCACCGACTTCGGCATCGCCAAGGTCGAGGGCGACCCCTCCGTGACGTCGACGGGCATGCTCGTCGGCGCCCCCTCGTACATCTCGCCCGAGCGGGCGCGCGGCAAGCCGCCGGGGCCGCCCGCCGACCTGTGGTCGCTGGGAGGGCTGCTCTTCGCGGCCGTCGAGGGCCGCCCTCCGTACGACAAGGGCTCGGCCATCTCCACGCTGACCGCGGTCATGACGGAGCCGGTGCCCCACTCGGAGCGGGCCGGCGAGCTGAGCGAGGTCATCTCCGGACTGCTGGTCAAGGACCCCGAGAAGCGGCTCGACGTCGAGAGCGCGCGGGTGCTGCTGGAGCCGGTGGCGTTCGGCTTCAAGAGCGCCGCCGCCGGTACGGGCGGTGGCTCGGACGCCACGCGCACGGCGGTGCTGCCGACTCCGGGCACCGGCACGCCACCGTCCGGGCCCGCCGGTACGCCGGGCGGCGAGGGCGGCGGGCGGCGCAAGAGGCGCGCCGAGAGCGGCAGTTCGGCCGACCGGCTGCGCGGCGCGCTGAAGTCCGTGCGGAACGCGGCGGGTTCGGCCGCGGCGGGTGCCACCGGCACCTCGTCGTCGGGCGCGGGCACCGGGGCCGGGGGCGCGGACGCCTCCGGCGGCGCCGGTACGGGCACCCGTAAGCCCAAGGACAGCAGGGGCTCCGGGGGTTCCCGGGGCCGTACGGCGGGTGGCGGCACGCAGCGGAAGGGCTCCGGGGCCGCGGGCGCGGGTGCCGGTGGCGCCGGTGCCGCCGCCTCGTCCGGCGCGCGGCACTCCCTGACGAAGCCCACCGCCCCCTCCAGGCCCTCGACGCCGCCCACCGCGCCCCCGGCGCCCACGAGCCCGCCCAGGGCGTCCTCGGGGGCCTCAGGGGCTTCCGGGGCCCCGGGGCCCTCCACGTCGGCGGCGGGCCCCCCGTCCCCGGCCGCGTCCCGTGAGCTGCCCGCAGAGGGCGACGGGGCGGCCCGTACGGGCAGTGGGAAGAGCGGAAGCGGCGCGGGCACGGGTGCGGGGGCCGGTCCCGGCACCGGCGGCGGTTCGGGCAGCCGGGCGCTGCCGCCCGAGAGCGGCGGCAGCGGCGCGATCACCTCGCTGCGCGACCTGCGGGAGCTGCCCGAGCTGCGGCAGGGCATCTCGCGCCGGATGCTCGGCCTCATCGCCGCGGCCGTCGTCATAGCGGTGATCGTGGTCGTCGCCGTGGTCGCCACCGCCTCCGGCGGCGAGGGCGGGGGCGACGAGGCCAAGAACGGCGGCTCGTCGAGCGGCAGCGCGGGCGGCGACGCCAAGGGCGGGAAGGGCGGCAAGCCCGCCGAGGGCGAGCAGGGCGAGGGCGGCTCCGACGGCAAGGACGACAAGCCCGAGCAGCCCCAGAAGCCCGGCGAGGGCGACGACAAGGGCGAGAAGGACGGCGAGGACGGCAAGGGCAAGGGCGGCAAGGACGCGCTGCCCGCGGGCTACAAGACGGTGTCCGACGGCCGTTTCCACTTCAGCATGGCGATGCCCGAGGGCTTCGAGCGCACCGGCGTCGCGGGCAAGAACTCCGGCGGGAAGTACTCCGGCGGCGGCCTCCCGAAGATCCAGGTGGACTTCAACGACAGCCCGCTCGCCAACGCCGCGGGCGCCTGGCGCAGCCTGGAGCCCGCCGTCAAGGGCTCCAGCCCCGGGTACCGGCCGCTGGGCATCAAGAAGACCGAGTGGCGCGGCTATCCGACCGTCGCCGACTGGCAGTTCCTGCGCCAGGAGGACGGGCAGAAGGTGCACGTGCTCAACCGAGGCTTCAAGGTCGACGGCAAGCGCGGCTACGCCATCATGATCACCTGCAAGGCCGACGGGTGGCAGGACAAGAAGTGCGCCACCCTCCGCAAGACCGCCTTCAAGACCTTCAAGCCGACCGGCTGAGGGCGGTTCCGGGCCGTCGCTTCGGGGGAAGGGCGGAAGGAAGGACGTACCCGGCGACTCACTCGCGCAAGTGACCGGACAGAGTGAGCCGTACGGGCACGCAGGTCTGTTCTGGCACGTATCGTGAAAGACCGCAGTCCGTCATCAGCCGCAATGAGGCGGAGTGAGAGCGGAATTGACGGTCTGACGCGCTATGGGGAGGCGTCGTGGAGGACTTCGCGGGATACGCGGGGCGGTTGCTCGCCGACCGCTACCGCCTGCCGCGTCCGCCCTCCGAGGAGTACGAGTTCGCGGAATCGCTGGCCTGGGACACCGCGAGCGGCCAGGAAGTCCTCGTCCGGCAGGTGCCGTTGCCCGAGGTCATCGAGGCCGAGGTCGTCGACGACGGGTACGGGCACGGCGGCGAGGGCGGCCCGGGCGGCGGCTCCGGACGGCTGCGGGGCTCGACCGGCCGTGCGACCCGCAGGCCCGCCGACCCGGTGGTGCGCCGCGCGGTCGAGGCGGCGGTCGCCGCCTCCCGCGTCCCCGACCACCCGCGGCTCGACCAGGTCTTCGACGTCTTCGTCGAGGGCGACGGGCTGTGGATCGTGAGCGAGCTGGTCCCCGCGCGCCCGCTCGCCGCCTTACTGGCCGACCGGCCGCTGGGCGCGCACCGCGCGGCGGAGATAGCCGCCGATCTGCTCGCCGCCCTCCGCGTCGTGCACGCGCACGGCTGGGCCCACCGCAACATCACCGCCCGCACCGTCCTGATCTGCGAGGACGGGCGGGCGTTGCTCACAGGTCTCGCCGTCGGCGCGGCCGAGGAGGCCCTGTGCGGCTACGACCCGCTGCCGGAGCCGGGCCGCGTGCCCGCGCCGCCCACGGGTGACATACCGGATGGGCCGGACGCGTCGGGTGGGTCTGCTGGCCCTGCTGCTGGTGGGGGCGGTGCTGCTGGTGTTGCCCGTCCCGGCGGTGAGGATCCGGGACCGGCCCCCGGCGAGCTGGGGAACGGCGCCGGGAACGGGAACGGCGGCCCCGGGCGGGAGCCTGCGGCCAGTCCTTACCACGACACCATCCCGTACGGGGGCGCCCGCGGGCCCGCGACCTGGACGGGGAGCCCGCTGCCCGAAGGGTTCGCCGCGCGTCCCGACGGCCCCCCGGGCGGGGACGACGCGCGCGGCAGGGGCATCTTCGGCTTCGAGGGAATGCAGCCGGACGAGGACGCCGGGCGCGGCGGCGAACCGGTCGGCGGACCGGGCGGACAGGCCCCTCACGGCCAGGGCGGACACACGGCTCCCAGCGGCGTGCGGAACGGCCCCGGGGCGCGGGGCGACGGCTCGCAGGCGCCCGTGGCGCACGGTTACGGCACGGCGGGCGCGCCCGGGCTGCGCGGAGCGGCCGAGGACGGGGACGCGTCCGCGCGGGCGGCACGCAGGGGCGCCATCGCCGCCTACCGCGCGGGCACGCAGCGCGCGGCGGCCGAGACGCGGGACGGGGCCGACGAGCGCGGGCCCGGCGCGCGGCGGGACGACGGCGCCTCGCAGCGTCCCGCGGCCGACTGGTGGTCCACCGCGCCCGTGGGCCCGGGCCACGGCCGCGGCACCGGCGCGGGTATGGGCACCGGAACCGGTACCGACGCGGGTGGCGCGCTCGACGACGACGTGCGCTGGCTGTCCTCCGCCGAGGACGAGGTACGGCCCGACGCGCTGGGCGGCGGGGGCGCGCGGGGAGTGGACCGGGACGAGATCTACGGCCCGCGCGCGGCGGGACCGTACGTCACACGCCCCGACGAGGACACCGGCCCGACGGCGCTCCCCGGCGCCCGCCAGGGCGGCAGCCGCAGCGTGCGTGCCACATGGCGCACGGAGACGTACGCCGGGGACGAGGAGACGGGCGACGCGCCGTACGCCCCGGACGCGAATGACCCGTACGGCGCGAGCGACGGCTACGGCGCGAACGAATCGTACGGCGCGAGCGACGGCTACGGCGCGAACGAACCGTACGGTGCGAACGACGGCTACGGAACGGACGGTCAGTACGGCGCGAGCGACCAGAACGGCGCCTACGACGAGTACGGCTCCTATGACGGCGATCCCGACGGGACCGGTGACGGGGACGGCGGTGCGGAGCGCTGGGGCGGCGAGGAGGCGTCGGAGGGGCGTTACCGGGGTCCGGCCACCGCGCTCGCGGCGGAACGGGCGCGCCACACGCGGATGACCGTCGTCGGCCCCGTGACCGAGCGCTGGGCCCCCGAGCAGGCCGGGCCCGTCTACGAGAACTGGCGGCTCGCGCCGCCCGTCGGCCCCGCCGCGGACCTGTGGGCCCTGGGCGCGCTGCTCTTCCGCGCGGTGCAGGGGCACGCGCCGTACCCCGAGGACAGCGCGGCCGAGCTGGTGCAGATGGTGTGCGCCGAGCCGCCCGCGTTCGCGGAGGACTGCGGGCCGCTGCGGCCGGTCGTCGAGTCGCTGATGCGCCAGGACCCCACCGAGCGGCCGGACTTCGAGGAGCTGCGCGGCTGGCTGCGCTCGCTGATCCGCTCGGCGCCCGAGCCCGAGGTCGGGCAGCGGACGGTGACGGCCCCGCCGTCGCTGGAGGCGCCCGCGCCCGCTGACCCGCGCCGCCTGCCGATCGTGCGGCGCAGGGGCGAACTGGTGCGCAGACGGAAGGCGGAGAAGCGTCCCGTCGTCTCCGAGCGCCGTCAACGGCACAAGAGGGAGCGGGAGAAGCCGCAGCGCAGCCCGCGCCGCCTGGGACGGCTGATCGTCGGCCTGGTGCTGCTCGGCATGGCGGCGGCCGTGGCGTACGCGATGTGGTTCATGCCCGAGCAGAGCGAGAGCGGCGGTGCGCAGAAGGGCTCCGTCGTGGTGCCGGACGAGCCGGAGGAGAAGCCTCAGGGCGGCGAGGACGGCGGCACGGAGGGCGAACCGGGCGGCAAGGAGAAGGACCAGAGCAAGGACAAGGACAAGGGCGGAGAGAGCGGCAAGGGCGGTAAGGGCGGCGGGGACAAGGACGAGCCGTCCGGGGACCGTCCGCCGTCCGGCACGGGCTCCGCCAAGGCGCCCAAGGGGTACAAGACCAGCCGTGACCCGGCGGGCTTCCAGATCGCCGTGCCGAAGGAGTGGGACAGGCGGTCCACCAACGGCAAGGGACAGGTGCTCTACAACGGCGGCGACGTCACGATGATCATCGTCAACGGGCGCGACACGGCCAAGAAGTACGGCAAGAACCCGAGCGCCTACCAGAACGACGACGAGCCCGAGCTGTCCGCCTACCGTGCCTCCGACTGGACGAGCACGACAGGGCTGCGCCGTATCGACGTGGGCGACACCCCCATGGCCGAGGGCACGTTCAAATGGAAGGACGGCGGAGGGCGCGAACTGTACGCCCGTAACCGCGCGGTGCTGCTCGACGGCCGGTACCACGTGCTGCTCGTCCAGGGCTCGCAGGGCAAGAAGAAGGAGATCGACCGCCACTTCGAGGCGGTCGCCGACACCTACCGGGTGACCTGACCCGCGTCTTCCCGGCTGCGCGGGGCGCTGCGGCATGATGTGCTCATGGCGGTGCACGGGGAGAACGCTCTGATCGCGGGGCGGTACCGGGTCGGGGAGCGGCTCGGGCGGGGCGGCATGGGCACGGTGTGGCGTGCAACGGACGAGGTGCTGGGACGGCAGGTCGCCGTCAAGGAACTGCACCTGGGCGAGGAGCTGTCCGAGGACGAGCGCCGCAGGCTTCGCCAGCGGACGCTGCGGGAGGCCCGCGCGGTCGCGCAGCTCGGGCACCCCAACATCCTCGTCCTGCACGATGTGGTCGAGCAGGACGGCCGCCCCTGGATCGTGATGGAGCTGGTCGAGGGGCGGTCGCTCGCGGAACGTATCGCGGCGGACGGCCCGTTGGAGCCGCGCGAGGCGGCGCGTATCGGGCTGGCGCTGCTGGCCGCCCTGCGCGCCGCTCACGGGCGCGGGGTCCAGCACCGCGACATCAAGCCCGCCAACGTGCTGCTGGAGGCCGAGAGCGGCCGTACGGTCCTCACGGACTTCGGCATCGCACGCGTCTCCGGGCTGACGACGATCAGCGAGACGGGCAGCCTCTTCGGCTCGCCCGAGTACATGGCCCCGGAGCGGATGTCGGGGGAGCGGGCGGGCCCCGAGGCGGACCTGTGGTCGCTGGGGGTGCTGCTGTGCGCGGCCGTGGAGGGCGAGACGCCGTTCCACCGGGAGTCGCTGACGAGCGTGGTCCACGCGGTCGCGATGGAGGAGATCCGCTTCCCGCGGAGCGCGGGCCCGCTGCTTCCGGCCGTACGGGGCCTCCTGGTGCGCGGCGTGGCGGCACGTACGGGCACGGACGAGGCCGAGCGGATGCTCCGTGCGGTCGTGGACGGCGAGCCCGCTCCCGCCCCCGCTGCTCCCGTCGTGGCGGCCCGGCCCGTGGCGCCCAGGGACGAGGCACCGGCACGGCGCGGGAAGCGCACCCCGCTGCTCCTCGCGGCCGTCCTGGTCGCCGCGCTCGCCGGGGGCGGTGTGGCGGCCGGTGTGGTGCTCAGCTCGCGCGACGGTACGGACGGAGCGGACGGCACGAACAGGGCGGAGGGTTCGGCCGCGTCCGATTCGGCGTCCGAGTCGGCGTCCGCCTCCCGTACGGATGGCGAAAAGGCGAAGGAGGACGATTCGGCCGCTCCCTCCGGCACGTCCCCCGAGGAGACAGAGAAGCTTCTTCCCGCTCCCGGTGGATACCGGACGGTCGACGATCCCCTGGGTTTCCGGATGGCGGTTCCCCAAGGGTTCACCCGTTCCCACGAACCGCCACGGGTCTTCTACTACTCGCCCGGAAAACGCTTCCGTATCGGCATCCACATCCAGGATCAGCACGCGGGCGGCTCGATCGGCGCGATGCGCGCCGCGCACAAGGAGGCGCCCGACCGCTATCCGGGATACCGCGATGCCGAGGTATCTCCGCGCGAGCACGGCGGATTTCCGGGTGCGCGATGGGAGTTCACCTGGAACGGTGAGAGGTCCGACGGAGGGCCACGGCACACGTTCGACCAGAGCTGGGACGAGAACGGGAAGATGTACGACGTTTGGGTCTCTTCGCCCTTGCCCGAAGTTTCGCGCGGCGAGCGGTATTTCGATACGGCACTGAAGAGCTTCGTGCGGACAAGGCCGCGTTGACGTCACAGGTACGTGAACGTGCTGGAAACCGGCCAGCTCCAAGGGGTAAGGGTGGGGCATGACGAACGAGGGGGACGGGTTGGACGAGCCGACGAGCTATGGGCTGAGGCCACCCGGGGCGCAGGCGCCCGGCGCCGCGCCGGAGGCCATGAACGGCGGTGGCGGTGTTCCGCACCAGCCGGGGCCGCCCGGTGCCCAGGGCGCGTACGAACCGACGCGGGCGGTGACGCAGCACGCGGGCTCCGGGCAGGCTCCGGGTACGGGCCGGCTGATCGGCGGCCGGTACCGCCTCAACGCCCGTCTGGGACACGGCGGGATGGGCACGGTCTGGCGGGCCCGTGACGAGGTGGTGGACCGGGACGTGGCGGTCAAGGAGCCGCGCGTGCCGGACCATCTGACCGACGCCGAGCGGCAGACCATGTACCAGCGGATGCTCCGTGAGGCACGTACGGCCGCGCGGATCGACCACCCCTCCGTCGTGACCATCCACGACGTGGTCATGGAGAACGAGCAGCCCTGGATCGTGATGGAGCTGGTCCAGGGGCGTTCGCTCGGGGCCGTGCTCCATGAGGGCACGCTCGACGCGCGCGAGGCCGCCCGTATCGGCTCCGCCGTCGCGGGGGCGCTGGACGCCGCGCATGTCTCCGGTGTGCTGCACCGCGACGTGAAGCCCGACAACGTGCTGCTGGGCCGGTACGACCGTGTGGTGCTCACCGACTTCGGCATCGCCACGGTCGAGGGCGAGCAGCGGCTGACGGAGACGGGCGCGTTCGTGGGCTCGCCGGAGTACACCGCGCCCGAGCGGGTGCTGGGGCAGCGCCCCGGTCCCGAGTCGGACCTGTGGTCGCTGGGCGTGGTGCTGTACGCGGCGACGGAGGGCGTCTCGCCGTTCCGCCGCTCCAACACCCCCGCGACGCTCCAGGCGGTGCTCTCCGCCGAGGTGCAGCGGCCCGCGCAGGCGGCGCGTGCCTCCGGGGCGCTGGGCATGCTGATCACGCGGCTGCTCAGCAAGGAGCCGGGGCTGCGCCCGGACGCGCAGGAGATCCGTCAGGTCCTGACCGATGTGGCGCGCCCTCCGCAGCCGAAGGCCGCGCCGGACCCCGGCCCCGAGGGCGGCTCGGCGCTCGGCCGTGCCCTGCGCGGGTACGGCCGTAAGGTGCGCACCAGCCGTAAGTGGCAGTTCGGTACGGGCGGTGTCGTGGTCGCGATCGGGGCGGCCCTGACGCTGTTCTTCGTGCTCACGGCCGAGGATCTGCCGGACGGCTGGAAGGTGCACAAGGAGGACAAGTACGTCCGTGCCTCCCTTGCCGCGCCGGGGGACTTTACCCGCAGCGTCGACAAGCGCGAGGTCGTCTACCGCAACGCCTCTGGCAGCTACGAGATCAAGCTGTCCCTCTCCACCAAGGACAACGCGGCGAACTCGCTGGCCCAGGCGAACAACTGGCGGGACAACTACGAGAAGAAGCAGCCCTCCTACATGCTCGACGAGGGCGACATGGTCGAGGCGAAGTCCGCCGTGCAGGAGGTCACGCACCAGGGCAAGAACGCCGCGGAGATCGTCACGACGTACCGGGAGGCGAACGACTCGGGCGAGCCGGTCGGCCCCCTGATGCGCCGCCACGAGTTCGTCTACGTCAACCCGGACGACATGAGCTGGGACCTGACCGTCGACATGCCCCGCAGGGGCGCGGAGGGCAGCAAGGGCGAGGACATCTACAAGAACGTCCTCAAGTCCCTGAAGATCAACAAGCTGTAGGCGGATCGACAGGCCGGACGTGGGGAGGGCGGTGGGAATCTGCCAGTGCTCACTGGCAGATTCCGTGAAAAGGGGTTACCGCCGGGTATACGACAGTGGCCCCACGGTCGTAGTCTCGCTGGCATGACGGACTCGCAGGACAGCACCACCGCCCCGGCCGGCGCGACCGGCACCGCCCCGGCCGACGGTTCCGGCAACCCTGTCGCCGCCGCCCCCTCGGGCGCGCGCACGGCCGCCGACGTGGTCACCCCGGCGCTCGTCGCCGAGCTGACCCGGGGCGTCCGGGGCAGCGGCACCACGGCCTGCCACACGCCCCTCACGGGGGAGAAGCTCGCCGACCTCCCGGAGTCCACCCCGGAGGACGTCGCCGCCGCGTTCGACAGGGCCCGCGAGGCCCAGCGCGCCTGGGCGGCCGTGCCCGTACGGCGCCGGGCCGCCGTCCTGCTCCGCTTCCACGACCTCGTCCTGAGCCGTCAGACGGAGGTCCTGGACCTCATCCAGCTCGAAACGGGCAAGGCCCGGCTGCACGCGCACGAGGAGGTCCAGTCCGTCGCCGTCGCCGCCCGGCACTACGGCCGCAAGGCGCCCTCGTATCTGCGCCCCAAGCGGCACACGGGCGCCATCCCGACGCTCACCAAGGTGACCGAGCTGCGCCACCCGCGCGGCGTCGTCGGACAGATCGCCCCCTGGAACTACCCCTTCGAGCTGTCCGTCGGCGACGCCCTGCCCGCCTTCGCCGCGGGCAACGCGGTCGTGATGAAGCCCGACACGGAGACCGCCCTCACGGCCCTGTGGGCCCGTCGGCTGCTCATCGAGGCGGGGCTTCCCGAGGACGTCTGGCAGATCGTGATCGGCGACGGCCCCGTGGTGGGCCCCGAGGTCACCGACCGGGGCGACTACGTCTCGTTCACCGGCTCCACCCGTACGGGCCGCGAGGTCGCCCAGCGCGCCGCCGCCCGCCTGGTGGGCTGCTCGCTCGAACTGGGCGGCAAGAACGCCATGCTCGTCCTGGAGGACGCGGACCTCGACAAGGCCGCCGCGGGCGCCGTGAGGGGCGCGTTCTCCTCGGCCGGGCAGCTCTGCATCTCCATCGAGAGGCTGTACGTCCACGAGACCGTGGCCGACGCCTTCCTGGAGCGCTTCGTCGCCCGTACGCGCGCGATGCGCCTGGGCGGCTCCCTCGCGTACGGGGCCGACATGGGCTCCCTCGTCTCGCAGCGCCAGATGGAGACGGTCACGCGGCACGTCGAGGAGGCCGTCTCCAAGGGCGCGAAGGTCCTCACGGGCGGCAGGGCCCGGCCGGACATCGGCCCGCTCTTCTACGAGCCGACCGTCCTGGACGGCGTCGAGTCCCCCATGGCCGTCTGCGGCGAGGAGACCTTCGGTCCCGTCGTCTCCGTCTACCGCTTCTCCGAGGAGGACGAGGCCGTCGAGCTGGCCAACGCGACGCCGTACGGGCTCAACGCGAGCGTCTGGAGCACGAACGGCTCCCGTGCCCGCGCCCTGGCCGCGCGGATCCGTACGGGCACCGTGAACGTCAACGAGGGCTACGCGTCCGCCTACGGCAGCGCCCAGGCCCCCATGGGCGGCATGGGCGACTCCGGGCTGGGCCGCAGGCACGGCTCCGAGGGCATCCTCAAGTACACCGAGCCGCAGACCGTCGCCCACCAGCGCGTGCTGCCGATGGCGCCGTCCCTGGGCATGGACGACGCCTCCTACGCGGCCTTCATGTCGCGCTCCCTCAAGGCCCTGAAGGTGCTCCGCTTCCGCTGAGGCCCACGGGGGCCGGTGGCCCCGCTTCCCGACTGGAGGATCAGTGCACGCGTACGACTACGACGTGATCGTGGTGGGTTCGGGCTTCGGCGGCGCGGTCTCGGCGCTGCGGCTGACGGAGAAGGGCTACACGGTCGGCGTCCTGGAGGCCGGGCGCCGGTTCGAGCGCGACGAGCTGCCCAAGAGCTCCTGGGACGTGAGGAACTTCCTGTGGGCCCCCGCGCTGGGCCTCTACGGCATCCAGCGCATCCATCTGCTGGCGAATGTCATGATCCTGGCGGGCGCGGGGGTCGGGGGCGGTTCGCTGAACTACGCGAACACGCTCTACGTGCCGCCCCGCCCGTTCTTCACCGACCGCCAGTGGGGCCACATCACCGACTGGCAGGCCGAACTCGCGCCCTTCTACGACCAGGCCCGCCGCATGCTCGGCGTACGCCTCAACCCGACCATGACGCCCTCCGACACCCATCTGAAGGCAGCCGCCGACAGGATGGGCTACGGGGACTCGTTCCACCTGGCACCGGTCGGTGTCTTCTTCGGGGACGGCAAGGACGCCGACGGTGAACCCATCGCCCGTCCGGGCGAGTCGGTGGCCGACCCGTACTTCGGCGGAGCGGGCCCGGAACGCACGGCCTGTGTGGAGTGCGGCGAGTGCATGACCGGCTGCCGCAGGGGCGCCAAGAACACCCTCAATGAGAACTACCTCTACCTGGCCGAACAGGCGGGCGCCCGGGTGCACCCCATGACGACCGTCCTGGGCGTGCGGGAACGGGACGAGGACCTGTACGAGGTCGCGACCGTACCGACCGACAAGCGCCGGGCGCGCCCGCGCGTGCTGCGCGCCCGTCATGTGGTCCTCGCCGCCGGTACGTACGGGACGCAGACCCTGCTGCACCGGATGCGCGACAGGGGCGACCTGCCGCGCCTGTCCGGGCGGCTGGGTGAGCTGACCCGTACCAACTCCGAGGCCCTGGTGGGCGCCCAGACGGTGCCGCGCCGCTACCGGAAGGTGCACGGCAAGGAGGCGAAGCTCGACTTCACCAAGGGCGTGGCCATCACCTCGTCGGTCCACCCGAACGCCAATACCCACATCGAGCCCGTCCGTTACGGCAAGGGGTCGAACTCGATGAGCGCCCTGACGACCCTCCAGGTGCCGCCCAGCCCGAGGCTGCCCGGGGCGCTGGCCTACCTGGCGACCGTCGCGCGGCACCCCACGCAGTTCCTGCGCTCCCTGTCCGCGCGCAAATGGTCCGAGCGCGTCATCATCGGTCTGGTCATGCAGACCCTCGACAACTCTCTGACGACCTTCCGCAAGGACAAGGGGCTGGGCAAGGGGCTGCTCACCGCCCGCCAGGGGCACGGTGCTCCCAACCCGGTGCACATCCCCGAGGGCGCGGAGGCCGCGCGGGTCCTGGCCGACGAGATCGGCGGCTTCGCCGGGACCAATGTGGGCGAGCTGATGGGCACGCCCCTGACCGCGCACTTCCTGGGCGGCTGCCCCATCGGCGAGGACACGGAAAGCGGCGTCATCGACCCGTACCACCGCCTCCACGGCCATCCCGGGATCAGCGTCGTCGACGGCTCCGCCGTCTCCGCCAACCTCGGGGTCAACCCCTCCCTGACCATCACCGCACAGGCCGAACGTGCCATGTCCCTGTGGCCCAACAACGGCGAACCGGACGCCCGTCCCGCACAGGGCGAACCGTACGTACGGCTGAAGCCCGTGGCGCCCCACCGTCCCGCCGTCCCGGACACCGCGTTCGGCGCGCTGCGGCTGACCGTGGTGGAGCCGGACGAGCGCGGGGAGCACGGCGCGTAGGGAGGGCACGCAGAGGGCACGCGGCCGGCCCACGGCGGGCACGGCGAAGGGCCCCGGGGTGCCGGCCGGGTGGGTGGCGGCATCCGGGGCCCTTGGCGGTCAGCACAGGCGTCAGGGCAGCGCCCGTGCTGAGGGAGCGGCGCCGGGGGGTAGCGCCGCTGGAATGGTTCGACCAATGGCAGAGGAGCTGCCCTGGCCCACCAAATGGCTGGAGTTGTCAGGGGATTGCTGCTCTCTGCATCGTGGTGGATGCGCCTCATGCTGCGCAACCGTTTCGACGGAGTCGATAGTACGGTCGCACCGCTCGGCTGAAAGTTGTCCCCCAGGGAGCCACGGAAAGGTCCGCGGAGCGGCCGGTCCAGGGCGTCCCCGGGACCGGCCGCTGTCGTGACCGGGCTGCTGTCCCCTGCTGTCCGGTCACAGCACCGGAGCGAGGTCCCACGACGCCGCCGTCTCCGCCTCACGGGGAAGCACGGGCGTCTCATCGCTCCGGTGACGCCGCCCCCTCGCCGCCGGGCCCGGCTGGCTTCAGGGACACCCCGTCCAACGAACCCCTCGCGGGGCGGTCACGCGCCGTACGGGTGAGGCGGCGGGGCTCAACGTTGCCCCCGGCACAGCCCCAGCAGCGTCATCGCCAGCTCGGTGCCGGGACGTCCCAGCTCGGCGCGGTAGCGGTCCAGGATCTCCTTCTCGCGCGCGAGGTGCACCCGGCGCCCGCCGGAGGCGATCCGTGCCTCCTGGATGCGGGCCGAGATCTCGACGCGTTCTCGTACGAGTCCGAGGATGCGGGCGTCGAGCTGGTCGATGCGGGCGCGCTCGCCGGAGATCACCGTCTCGGCTTCGGCACGGGGGTCGGTCTGGGTGTCCATTCGGCTGCTCCTGCTGTCGGGGAGCCGCGGACCACTGACGGGGGCCCGGAGCCGGAACGACAGGCGCCCCGGGCCTTGAGTGGCCCGGGGCGCCTGGGAAGTCGCGTGTCAGTGGCTCACGCGGAACGACCATGGCAGCCGGACGGGCCGGTGCCATAGGTAAACCAGAAGGTCGTCTGCGTGAACATGCGAGCCAGTATGCCCCGGGCCCGTCCCACCGCCAAGTCCGGGCTTTCCGAGCGCCCCGTTATCATCGGGACCACACCCCCGCTTCACCGCCGAAAGGCCGCCCGTGGCTCCCACCCCGTCCGAAACAGCGCCGGACACCGTCCTCGTCGTCGACTTCGGCGCGCAGTACGCCCAGCTCATCGCCCGCCGTGTGCGCGAGGCGCGGGTCTACAGCGAGATCGTCCCCTCGACCATGCCCGTCTCCGAGATGCTCGCCAAGGACCCCAAGGCGATCATCCTCTCCGGCGGCCCCTCGTCCGTGTACGCGGAGGGGGCGCCCTCCATCGACCGTGCCCTCTTCGAGGCCGGCGTCCCCGTCCTGGGGATCTGCTACGGCTTCCAGCTCATGGCGCTCACCCTGGGCGGCACGGTCGACAACACGGGCAGCCGCGAGTACGGACGCACCGAGCTGGCCGTCTCCAGGACGTCCTCGACGCTGTTCGAGGGCACCCCCGCCGGGCAGCAGGTGTGGATGTCGCACGGCGACGCCTGCTCGGCCGCCCCCGAGGGCTTCACGGTCACCGCGTCGACCGACATGGTGCCCGTCGCCGCCTTCGAGGACGACGAGCGGAAGCTGTACGGGGTGCAGCACCACCCCGAGGTGATGCACTCCACCTTCGGCCAGCAGGAGCTGGAGCACTTCCTGTACCGGGGCGCCGGGCTCACCCCGTCCTGGACCACGGCCAGCATCGTGGACGAGCAGGTCGAGGCGATCCGCGAGCAGGTCGGCGGCAAGCGTGCGATCTGCGGACTGTCCGGCGGCGTCGACTCGGCCGTGGCCGCGGCGCTCGTCCAGAAGGCCATCGGCTCCCAGCTCACCTGTGTGTACGTGGACCACGGGCTGATGCGGAAGGGCGAGACCGAGCAGGTCGAGAAGGACTTCGTCGCCGCGACGGGCGTCAGGCTCAAGGTTGTCGACGCCTCCGAGCGCTTCCTGTCCGCGCTGAGCGGCGTGAGCGACCCGGAGCAGAAGCGGAAGATCATCGGCCGGGAGTTCATCCGCGTCTTCGAGCAGGCGCAGGCCGAGATCGTCGCCGAGGCGCCCAGCGACGAGCCGGTCGCGTTCCTGGTGCAGGGCACGCTCTACCCGGACGTCGTCGAGTCCGGCGGCGGCACCGGCACGGCCAACATCAAGTCGCACCACAACGTCGGCGGGCTCCCCGAGGACATCGAGTTCGAGCTGGTCGAGCCGCTGCGCAAGCTGTTCAAGGACGAGGTCCGGATGGTCGGCCAGGAGGTCGGCCTGCCGGAAGAGATCGTCCAGCGGCAGCCGTTCCCGGGCCCCGGGCTCGGCATCCGTATCGTCGGCGAGGTCACCCGCGAGCGCCTGGACCTGCTGCGCGAGGCCGACGCCATCGCCCGCGAGGAGCTGACCGCCGCCGGCCTGGACCGCGACATCTGGCAGTGCCCCGTGGTGCTCCTCGCGGACGTCCGCAGCGTCGGCGTCCAGGGCGATGCCCGTACGTACGGACACCCTGTC
The DNA here is from genome assembly GCF_039530985.1 of Streptomyces albiaxialis. Classification (NCBI taxonomy): domain Bacteria; kingdom Bacillati; phylum Actinomycetota; class Actinomycetes; order Kitasatosporales; family Streptomycetaceae; genus Streptomyces; species Streptomyces albiaxialis. The sequence goes on along the minus strand of NZ_BAAAPE010000007.1, from coordinate 831,610 downwards.
GTGCTGCGCCCCGTCTCGTCCGAGGACGCGATGACGGCCGACTGGTCCCGCCTGCCGTACGACGTGCTGGCCCGCATCTCGACCCGTATCACCAACGAGGTCGCGGAGATCAACCGCGTCACCCTGGACGTGACCAGCAAGCCCCCGGGGACCATCGAGTGGGAGTGACCTTCGGAGGGCGGACTCGCGTTCGATAGATTGCCGGGATGCCTGACGAGGGGGACGACGCGCTGGACGGCGCGCGCGAGAGAGACCGGCAGCGGCGGCGCCGCCACAGGATCCTGTGGGGGGCCGCCGCTGTCGTGGTCGTTCTCGGGATCACCGGCCTGGCGCTGAAGCCCACGGCGACCGACTGGTGGGTCGCCAGGTCCGCCTGCGACGGCGGGATGCCCGACGGTGCGATGGACGAGCTGCGCGGCACCACACGGGACGCCGACGCCCGTCTGAAGACGGCCGAGGAGTCCTTCGAGCCCCAGCTCGGGCGCTACACGTGCGAGGTCGGGAACGAGGACGACGAGCGCGTCGTCGACGTCGAGGCGTACACCCGCGCCGACGACATCCACGCCCGGATGTCCTACGACTTCCAGGAGGCCGGCGAGCGCGCCACCACCGCGCTGCCCGCGGGCCTGCCCGGCTACGAGCGACGGGAGGGCCTCGGCACCGTCCTGCTGCGCGACTGCCCCGGCCTCGGCAAGGACGCCTCCGGACGGACCCGCCAGTTGTACGTGTCCGTCCTCGCGGGGAGCGACGCACGGCCCGCCGCGATGCTCCGCGCGAGCGTCGGGATCACCAACAGGGCGGCGCGGAAGCTCGGCTGCGGAGGCAAGGACCTGCCCGTCCCGGAGAAGGGCACGGAAGCGGCGTCCGTACCGCCGCGGAAGACCGCCGGGACGCCGTGCGCGGCCCTCGCCGAGGGGCCGCTGCGCGGCCCGGAGTGGACCGTGGACGTCCGGACGTCCGGCAGCGGGCCGATGAGCAGTTGCAGCGTGCGGCCCAAGGGGCACGACGACTCCGGCCGTGCCCACGGGCCGGTCCTCCAGGTCACCGGCTGGTACGGGGACTGGTCGCAGCGCTTCATGTACCACGAGACCGCGCTGCGCCACGCCCGGTCGCTCACCGAGGACGGGGCCCGTCCCTGGATGCGGGAGAGCGGCGGCTGGGCGATGGCCCGCTGCGGCGGGCAGGCCGCCAACTTCGAGGCCTGGGTGCGCGACGCCGACGACGCCGGGGACGACGGAGTCAGCGCGTCGTCCCTCCGCCAACTGCGCGGGATGAAGGGCGGGGAACTGCGCCGCCTGCTGGACGGCTTCGTCCACGACCAGGCCGGACGGCGCGACTGCGAGGGGCTGCGCGTGCCGGCCGAGGTCTCGCCGGAGCCGAAGAAGAAACGGCGGTAGGAGGACGGCCGTACGGCTGCCCGCACGGCCGTACGGACGGCCCGTCCCTACGGGCGTCACGGGTAGCGGAGCGTCAGTCCGTACCGGGTGTCGATCTCGGTGCGCAGACGGTCGGCCGTGCCGCGCGGGACGTCCCTGTCGCGGGCCCATGCGTCGTAGGTGGCGAAGAGCTGCACCCTGCCGTCCATCAGCCGTTCCGCGGCGCGCTTCCCCTTGCCCGCGGGTGCGTCCGGGCGGCGCTGGGCGAGGGTGCCCTGCGGGGGCGGGGTGCCGTCCACCCGGGCCCCGGACGCGCGGTACAGGCCCTTGCTGTGGCGCAGGACGGCACGGTCGTAGGCGGCGAGATCGGGAACGGCCCCGTCCTCGACCTGGTCGGTGCGTGCACGGGCGAGGGTGGCGGTGAACCGGGCGATGGCGCCCAGCTCCAGCCTCGTGCCCGCCTGCCGGTCCCGGTACTCCTCGACGCCCTTCTTCTCCCGAATGGCCCGCAGCCTCGCGGCCTCGCGCCGCTCCTGGGCGGTACGGGGCCTGTCCTCGGGCTCGCCCGCGTCGTCGTGGAGCCGTTCCAGGTAGGCCGCGAGACGGGCCCGTCCGGCGTCGTACAGGATCGCGTACGCGCGGGGGGAGACCGTGAGGCGGTTGAGCACGGCCTTGAGCTCGGGGGCCGACAGGCTGCCGGTGCCGCCGAAGACCGCGTGGTACTCGCGGGGGTGGGGGAACGGGTCGGCCCAGTTGCCGCTCCCGTCCTCGTGACGCGCCTCCTCCGTGGAGGCCGCGGGGCGCTTCCAGTCGTGCGGCCCGCCGAACGCCAGGTCGCGCTGCACGTCGCCGATGTACGCGGCGAGCGCCTGGGCGACGTACGGGGCGAGGGCGGCGGGGAAGCCCGTGTCGCCGGTCGCCTCGCTGTCGCCGTCACTCGACTCACCTGACCTGATGGCCTCGCCGAGGACGTGGACGGCGCCGTGGACGACCCGCGCGGAGCGCTCGCCGTGCGGGCGGGCGCGTGCGTCCTGCTCGTCGGCGGTGCGGCCCGTCGCGGCGGCCAGCAGGGCGCGGCCCGCGGCGCGGGTGCCCCGCGCGTTCTCGCAGAGCGGCGCCCCTTCCGTGCGGAGCAGCTTCTCCAACGGGCCCGTACGCGTTCCCTCTTCGCCCGGGTCGAGCGCGGCGGCGGCGCGGGCGGGGTCCTTCGCCAGCGTGCGCGCGGAGCGGGGCGCCGGTCCGCACGCCGTTCCCTCCGCCTCGTCGCCCCAGGGGACGCCCAGGGTGACTCCGGCGACGACGAGCACGACGAGCGCGGAGGAGGCGGCGAGCAGGAGACGCTGCGGGCGCTTCAGGGCGCGTATGCGCTGGGGGAGGGGCACCGTGCGAGGTTAGCGGCCGCGCGGGGGTGTTGCGTACTCGCTCTCGGGCGTATAAGTTCTTATACATGAGTGAGCGTGTGCACAATAGATTGTCGGTGGTGCGCGCGGAGCGTCGGGTGTCACGCCAGCAGTTGGCCGAGTCCGTCGGTGCGCATTACCAGACGATCGGCCACATAGAGCGCGGGCAGTACAACCCGAGCCTGGATCTCGCGCTGCGCATCGCGGAGTATTTCGACCTGCCGCTGGAGGCGCTGTTCTCCCTCCAGCCATTCCGCCCGCTCACGGACGAGGTGTACGGCACGGGGAGGAGCAAGTCATGACGGCGAACGCGAACGTGAGGGCCTCGCGGTACGACACGTGGGCGCTCAGGACGATGAACGACCCGCGGGCCAAGCGCTGGCACGCCACGCGCGCGGCCCGGCGCCGCTTCGTCGCCGCCCACATCGTGATGACGGCAGCCGGTACGGCGAGCATGATCGCGATGTACGGGACGGGGCGGATGTGGTGGCTCGCGCTCCTCGTCCTCGCGCTCGTGGCCTGGATCCCGCTCACCGGGTTCCTCAACTCGATGACGCGCGGCCTGCTGGAGCTGCGCACCCGCATGCTCGACGAGCGGCAGTTGGCCGAGCGCGGCGCCGCGCACACGCTCGGGCACCGGATCACGGGCTGGGCGATGGCGGTCGCGCTGGTCGGGTTCTTCGTCGCCCACCTCGCAGGGACCGAGCTGGACGAGCTGGCGGTGCCCTTGGCGGCGACCGGGTTCGCCCTGTTCGTGCTGCACCGGCTGCTGCCGCTGTGGATCGCGGCCCTGCGGGTGGAGGACGAGCCGGAGGACGACGAGGTCGACGAGGTGCTCTCCGGGGCCAGGGCCTGACGCCCGCGACGGGGGCAGCGCCGGAGCCCGGCGCCCGACGTCCGCGCCGGGGGCCCTCGCCCGGGCCCCCGACGGGCCCGGCGTCAGGGGTCGGTCTGGCTCGGGCTCAGCAGCCGCAGGTGGCGGCGTCGCCGGTGGCTCCCCGTGGCGCGGGGGCCGTCAGCGGGTCGGCGGGGCGTATCGCCCCGGGCCCGTGGGCGCTGTCGACGGGAAAGCCCTCCCTGATCCAGTACTCGATGCCGCCGAGCATCTCGCGGGCCTGGTAGCCGAGTCGGGAGAGGGCGAGTGCCGCGCGGGTCGCGCCGTTGCAGCCGGGGCCCCAGCAGTACGTGACGACGGGGACGGCGGGGTCCAGCAGAGCTGGGGCACGCTCCGGGATGTCGGCCGTCGGCAGGTGGAGGGCGCCCGGGATACGGGCCTGGTCCCATCCGGCTCCGGCGCGCGAGTCGATCAGCACGAAGCCGGGGGACCCGGGGGCGGTCGAGGCGCCCGAGGTGAGCGCGGCGTGGACGTCGGACACGTCCGTCTGGAAGGCGAGCCGGGCGGCGAAGAAGGCCGCGGCGGTGGTGGTGTCGGTGGTGTCGGTGGTGTCCGTGGTGTCGGGGGTCTCGGTGGCCGGTGCGGAGGTCGTAGTCATGCGGGAAACGCTATGGTCGCGAGCGCCCGTCCGGAACGGAGAATTCACGGCACTCTCCTTGCCTAGCCGGGGATTCCCGGGTACTTCTCGGAGATGGCCGCTGATTCCCTCGACGAGACCGATATCCGCATCCTCGAAGCGCTCCAGCGCGACGGGCGCGCCAGCTATACCGAGCTGGCCCGCGCCGTGTCGATGTCCGCGAGCGCCGTCACCGAGCGCGTCCGGCGGCTGGAGGAGAGCGGGGTGATCTCCGGCTATACGGCGGTCGTGGACGTGGAGAAACTGGGCCTGGGCATCCTCGCGTTCGTACGGCTGCGCTATCCGACGGGGAACTACAAGCCGTTCCACGATCTCCTCGCCTCCACCCCGGAGATCGTCGAGGCCCACCATGTGACGGGGGACGACTGCTTCACGCTGAAGGTCCTCGCCCGTTCCATGCGCCATCTGGAGACGGTCACCGGGCGCATCGCGGGACTCGGCGCCGTGACGACCAGCGTCGTCTACTCCAGCCCGCTCCCGGGCAGGCCGGTCACCGGAGCGGTCACCGGAGCCGTCGCCGGGGGCCGGGCCGACGGTGTGTGAACGGCGTACGAAATCCGGCGCGGGTGCGAAACAGCCGACCGCCGCGCCGAGTTGACCTCGGCATGGCAGAGGTGACGTGGGGCGTGGTCCTGGACCCGGCCGCTTCCGGGAATCTGGTGGACGATGCCGTCGCGCAGGCGCGGCAGGCGGTGGCGGCCGGGGTGCGGTCCGCGTGGCCGATCGCGGTGCTGCGGGAGTTTCTGACGGCGCTGCGTGCCCTGCTGGAGACCGGCACCGCCGACTTCCACGGCGAGTTGCTGACCGCCGCGCCCCCGCTGTCGGCCGCCGTGCCCGGCGCCGACCCCACTGTCGGCCGCCGTGCCCGGCGCCGATCCCACCGTCCCCGTGCTCGTCGCCGCGATGGGCCCCAGGCGCTGCGCGCCACGGGCGAACTCGCCGACGGCGCCCTGCCGTTCCTCGCGGGTCCCCGTGCCCTCGGCGAGCACATCGTGCCGACGCTCACCGCCGCAGCGGAGCGCGCGGGCCGCCCGGCGCCGCGCGTCGTCGCGTTCGTGCCCGCCGTCGTCACGTCCGGCGCCGCCGCCGCCGCCGACGCAGCGCGCGAGGCCGCCGCCGAGCAGACCGCGTTCTACGACCGCATCCCCTCCTACCAGCGCGTGATCGCCCTGGAGGGCGTGCGCAGGGCCGCCGAACTGGTCGTCGTCGGCGACGAGGAGAGGGCCGCCGCCGAGGCCCGCCGCTACCCGGACGCGGGCGCCACCGAGATCGTCTTCTCCCAGACCGGCCTGGCCGGGGAGGAGTCCCGCCTGCGCGCCTGGCGCCTCGCGGGGGAGCTGGCGGCGGGAGGGTAGCGGCGCTCGACGCCGTCCCCGCCCCCCCGCCGTGGAGGTCGCCCTTCAGACCAGGCGTCGGGCCGTCGCCCACCTCGTCAGTTCGTGGCGGTTGGAGAGCTGGAGCTTGCGGAGGACCGCGGAGACGTGGGACTCGACCGTCTTGACGGAGATGAAGAGCTGCTTGGCGACTTCCTTGTACGCGTAGCCGCGGGCGATGAGGCGGAGGACCTCCCGCTCGCGCTGGGTGAGGCGGTCGAGGTCCTCGTCGACCGGCGGGGCGTCCGTGGAGGCGAAGGCGTCCAGGACGAAGCCCGCGAGCCGCGGGGAGAAGACCGCGTCGCCGTCCGCGACGCGGAAGATCGCGCCGACCAGGTCGGTGCCGGTGATGGTCTTGGTGACGTAGCCCCGCGCGCCGCCGCGGATGACGCCGATGACGTCCTCGGCGGCGTCGGAGACCGACAGCGCGAGGAAGCGGACCGGGCGGTCCGCGTCGGCCATCATCGGGGCGCTGCGGCGCAGCACCTCCACGCCGCCGCCGCCCGGGAGGTGGACGTCGAGGAGCACGACCTCGGGGCGGGTGGCCTCGATGACCGTCATCGCCTGGTCCACGTCGCCGGCCTCGCCGACGACCTCGACGCCCGTCTCGTCCGTGCGCCCGATCTCGGCCTGCACGCCCGCGCGGAACATCCGGTGGTCGTCGACCAGGACCACCCGGACCTGGCGCTGCTCGTCCGTGCCGGCCTGCTCGTTCGTTGCCTCGGTCACGACTCCGCCGCCCTCTCCATCTCCAGCTCCACTTCCGTCCCCTCGCCCGGCGCGGTGCGCAGCCGGGCCGTGCCCCCGTTGCGCTGCATCCGGCCGATGATGGACTCCCGTACGCCCATCCTGTCCTCCGGCACGGAGTCCAGGTCGAAGCCCGGGCCCCGGTCGCGGACCGAGATGAAGACCGTACGTCCCTCCACCTCCGCGAACACCTGGACGGCGCCGCCCTCGCCACCGTACTTGGCCGCGTTGACCATCGCCTCACGCGCCGACTGGATCTGGGCGCTGAGCTTCTCGTCGAGCGGGCAGTCGCCGACGAGGACGACCTCGACGGGGACGCCGTGGTAGTCCTCGACCTCGGCCGCCGCGGCCCGTACGGCCTCGGCGAGGGTCTTGGGCTCGTCCTCCTCCTCGGCGGCGCCCTTGCCGTCCGGCTTGTAGAGCCAGGCGCGCAGCTCGCGTTCCTGGGCGCGGGCGAGGCGGGCGACCTCGCGCGGCTGGTCGGCGTTGCGCTGGATCAGGGTCAGCGTGTGCAGCACGGAGTCATGGACGTGCGCCGCGACTTCGGCACGCTCCTGGGCGCGGATGCGCATCGTCCGTTCCTCGGACAGGTCCTGCATCATCCGTACGAGATACGGGCCCGCCATCAGCGCGATGCCGACCAGCACGGCCAGCGCGGCCTGGAGCACCGAGCCCAGGTGGCTGACCGAGCCCTGGACCACGACGATGCCGGTGACGCCCGCCGCGACCAGCGCGACCCCGGCCGCGCTGCGCGCGATCGGGATCAGCCGGCGGCGGCGCGAGACCTCGGCCCAGTGCGCGCGGCGCGCGTTGTCGGCCTGCCGCCAGACGAGCGCGACGCCGACGCCGACGAGCAGCACGGGCCACAGATAGGTGTTCGCGGTGCCGAACTGCAGATTGTCCGCGATGATCACGCAGGTCGCGATCAGTGCGACGACGGCGAGGAGCTGCCCCTTGTCGGGCTTGCGGACGAACCGCCGCCGCTTGCCGTCGGGCCCCGTGTCCACCCCTGTGGAGAACGGGAACTTCCCGTGCGCCCCGTGCGCCCCGGGTATGCCGTGCGGCCCGTGCGCCGAGCCCACGCCGCCGGTGCCCAGCGGGACGACGAACCAGAACGCCGCGTAGAGCAGCACCCCCAGCCCGTTCGCCAGGCTCAGTGCGAGGAAGACGATCCGTACCCAGGAGACGGGCAGCCCCAGGTGCCCCGCGAGGCCCCGCGCGACCCCGCCGAGCATGCGCCCCTCCGCGCTCCGGTACAGCTTCCGGAGCGGCTGGTCCTCGGCGGGCTGCTCGGTGCCCGCGTGCGTATGCGGGGAGGGAGGGGCGGCGGCGGTCATGCCCCGATCGTCACATGCCCCGCTCGTACGGACATCAGGGTTGAGCCCTGAAGCGGTCCCTGACCCGACCCCGAGGGCGCCCGGCGATCTCAGGGATCGCTCCGGGTAGGGCCCCGATGCCCCCGCGTGCTCCGGGCGCCACCATAGGCGTATGACCGAGGAACGACAGGAGTCCGCCGGGACCGGAGGCGGAGGGACGGCCACGGACGCGGCTGCCGATGCGGCCGCGCACGCGGACACCGCGCCGTCGGCCGGGACCGCCGCCGCCCCGGCCAAGCCCCGGCTCAGCCGCAGCCGCCAGCACAAGGTGGCGGGCGGCGTGTGCGGCGGGCTCGGGCGGTACTTCGACCTGGACCCGGTCATCTTCCGGGTGCCGCTGGTCGTCCTCTCGGTCGTCGGCGGGCTCGGGCTGGTCTTCTACGGCTTCGCGTGGCTGTTCATCCCCGCCGAGGGCGACAAGGAGCACGAGGGACGGCGGCTGCTGTCCGGGCGCGTGGACGGCGGCTCGCTCTCCGCGATCCTCGTCGCCCTCGTCGGCTGCGGCCTCTTCCTCGCCTCGCTGGGCAGCCGCAGCGTGCCCTTCTCCGTGCTGCTGGTCGGCGCGGTGGCGGGCGCCGCGTACTGGTCGCGGCACCGGCGGCAGGCCGAGGCCGCGGGCGCCGAGGGAGCGGGCGTCGATCCGGCGACCGCGCACGCCGTCGCGGACGCGCCCCCCGAGACGCAGGCGCCCCCGGTCCCCGGCACCTCTCCCTGGTGGCGCGAGCCGCTCACCAAGGAGGCGGGCGCCCGGAAGGACGGCGGTTCCGGACCGGCGTACGTCTGGGGGCCCTCCGACGCGGTCGCGTTCGCGCAGCCGCAGGGCCGGGGCCCCGGCGCGGGCGTCGGCGGGCGGGCCTGGGCCCCGGGGACGGGCGCCGGGCAGTACGCCGGTTCCGGCCCGCCGGGCACGGGAGGGCCGCCGCGCGCGGGCGCGTACGGTGCGCGGCCGGGCGTCAGGGTCGGCGCCGCGCATCAGGGCGGCGCGTCGATCGGCGGCCTGGTCTTCCTGCTCGCGGCCATCGCCGCGGGCATCTCCACGGCGGCGTCCTGGAGCGCCAACCCGATGGGCACCAGCCTCGCGATCGGCCTGAGCTGCGCGCTCGGGGTCTTCGGGCTGGGCCTCGTGGTGAGCGCGTTCGTGGGGCGCGTGGGCGCGGGCACGATCGTCCTCGTGGTGCTCACGGCGGGGCTGCTGACGTGCGCCGCCGCGCTGCCCAAGGACATCAGCAGCGACTTCCGCGACGTGCGCTGGGTGCCGTCCTCCACGGAGCAGCTCAAGCCGCGGTACGCGCTCGGCTCGGGCAGCGGCGAGCTGGATCTGCGCGAGGTGAGGCTCGGGAAGGACGACAGGGCGCGGGTCGCCGCGCGCGTCGGCGCGGGCGAGCTGACGGTCGTCGTGCCGGCCGGGGCGCGGGTCGAGGTCGACGCGCGGGTCAGCATGGGCGGCGTCGAGGTGCCCACGGGCACGGACCGGGACGGCACCGTGATCACCGACTCCTCCGAGGGCATCGACCAGCACCGCGAGCAGGTCCTGATGCCGTTCGAGGACACCCGGAAGGACGAGAAGAGGGACGGGAAGAAGAGCGGGAAGAAGGACCGGGAGAAGGCGAAGGGCGAGGAGGCCGGGGGCGTCGTGGAGCTGGACCTCAGCGTCGGCCTGGGCGAGGTGAGGGTCGTCCGCGAACTGCCGTCCGGCGGGCGTTCGGACGGGGTGGCCGAGGTGGACCAGGGAACCACGACGGTGGACGAGGGAGGTGCGGCCCGGTGATCAGGCACCGTTTCGAGCCCGCGCGGCTGCTGCTGGGCCTCGTGCTGCTGTTCGCGGCCGCGGCGTATCTGATGGACGCCGCGGGGGAGTGGGAGGTCCCGTTCTGGGTGCTGCTCGCTCTGATGCCGCCCGCGCTGCTGCTGGCGGGGTTCACCGCGCTGATGACGTTCCTCGCCCGGCGCTTCCTGGACCGCAAGCGCGAGACCGCGCCGCCGCCGCTGGGCGACCTGCCGGTCGACGACCTGCGGCGCGGTTACGAGCGGCGCGCCCCCGAGCCGCGCGACGGCGTACCCGGGGGCGCCGCGAGGGACGGGAGCGCCGCGAGGAACGGCGGCGCTCCGAAGGACGGGGGCGCTCCGAAGGACGGCGGCGCCCCCGGCCGCTAGCCGAAGATCTGCTGCCCCCTGCGCCGCCTGCGCTGGGCCAGCGCCGCATCCAGGGAGAACATCGGCGTCCCCGCCATGATCAGCGGCAGCCACGCCATCATGTACGGCAGGTCGTTGCCGTAGTAGTACGGCTCGCTGGCCCAACTCATCGTCATCCAGAGGCTGAACGAGATGAGTGCGCCGCCCAGCGCCGCGATCCGGCCCCACAGGCCGAGCAGCGTGCCGAGGCCCACGGCGAGTTCGCCGACCGCGATGGCCGTGCCGAACCCCTGGGGGCTCTTCTGCGCGAGGTCGATCATCCAGGTCATCGCCGCCGTGTCGTGCACGGCCTCCAGCGTGCCCTGGAGCGAGTCCGGACCGGAGCCGGTGAGGAACTGGGAGTCGGTGAGCTTGTCGATGCCCGCGTAGACGAAGGTGATCCCGAGGAAGAGGCGGAGCGGGAGCAGCGCGTAGCGCGCGGCCATGGCGCGCAGTCCCACCGGTGCGCCCGCGACGGGGCCGTCGAAACTGCTGACGACCTTCGGGCCGCCCTCGCCGTCCCTATGTCCTGACAGAGGCATGCGTCCCGCCTTCCGCAAGTGCGTTCGGTGTGTGCGGAGGCGATTCTTCCTCGTACGCGGCCGGAACGCCTCCCCCGCAGCCATGTACGGGAACGCGCGTCGCCGAGTTCAGCCGGGCGCTCAGTCCACGACGTCGATGGGGTAGCGGTTCGTCTCCACGCCCGCGGCCGTGACGACCTGGACGTCCACCCGCCCCGGCTCGACCTCCACGGGCACCGGCACCGTCAGGGTCGCGTCCGCGGGGCTCGTGAAGCCGCCGGAGACGGGGATCAGCGGGACGTGCACATGGACGGTGCCGATGCGCACCACCATCCGCGCCAGCCGGTCGGGTGCGCCCGCGCCCGCGGGGACGAACCCGGCGCCGCGGATCTCGATGTCGTCGCCCGTACGGATCGGCGCGTGCAGGTCGCCGATCTCCCGCGCCCGTACGACGGAGAGGACGACGGGCCGCCCGCCCTCCGCGTACTTCCCGGCGAGGTACGTCGCGGACGAGACCACCACCAGCAGCGCCAGGCCCCAGGGCAGGTCGGGGAGCTGCTCGGGCTCGCGGGCCAGCCGGACGGCGGCGAAGACGACGGCGACCGCGCTGACCAGCACGTACTGCACGTCCGCGAATGTGCCGCGCCCGGCGTCGTCCGTGAGCAGGTCGGAGGCGCGCGGACGGTCGGCGCGCACCTTCTGCAGGCGCCGCCCCTGCACCCGTACGGTCACCGCGCGCCGCACCACCACGGCCACGGCGCACGTGAGCGCGAGGACGGTGAGCACGCCCGCGCCGTGCGCCAGGTCGAGCCCCTCCAGGAGCGCGCGGCGCTCCTCCGCGCCGCCCACGCCCGCCAGTTCGACGGCCAGGACGAGCACGTCGTACACCACCAGCAGCACCCAGGAGGCGGCCACGGCGCGCGAGGTGGACAGCCGGTTGTCCTCGCCGATGACGGGCGCGAGCACGCCGCCGCGCGCCCGGTGCAGCCAGGCCGTGAGGGAGAGCACCGCGGCCGAGGCCAGCGCCGCGCAGAGGGTCGCGGTGCGCGCGAGGGTCCAGCCGTCGGCGGCGAGCGCGGTGAGCAACTGGCCGAGCAGCAGCGCGCCCACGGCGGCCCAGACGGCGACGAGGGTGTGCCGCCACAGCCGGGCCAGCCACGCCCCGCCCTCCTCGCGGCCCCGGTCGGCCACGGCACGCGCGGCCTCGGTCAGCTCGTCCGAGACCCACTGGCGGGAGGCGCCGGGGGAGTGCGCGAGCCCGGCGGGCACGCCCTCACCCGCGGCCAGCTCGTCGCGCCGCCGCAGGAAGTCGGCCAGGGCGCGGCGATGGTTCGCGCGCGCGTTGCCGGGACAGTCCGCACAGGTGCAGGGGGTGTGGTGCCCGGAGCCGGAGTCGGGACCGGAGCCGGATCCAGAGCCGGAGCCGGAGTGCGACGAGCCGCCGTACGCCCCGCCGCGCGCCCGGCGCGAATGCCCGCCGGCCGCGCGCGCGAGGAGCTTCTTCCCGCTGTGCGCCACGCCGCCGCGCGCCGTCGCGCCCTGGGCGCTGTTCGTGCCCGCCGTGCTCGTCGTGCCGGTGGTGCCCGTCGTGCCCGTCGTGCCGTCCGCGCCGTCCGGCTCGTCTCCAGCGCTCGTCGAGCCGTCCCGTGCCGTGTCCACGGCCACTGCGCAACCCCGCCTCTCAACTTCCGTGCAATGGAAGGGGATTGTGCCCTACACGGGTCGGGGTCAGCTCAGCAGGTCCGGTTCGTCGCGGGTGACAGTTGTGTAGAGAGGTTGATAGTTGATCCACGCGACGAGGTCGGCACCGAGCTGCTCGCGGGTGGAGACGGCGCTCGCGTGGTCGATGAGCACCGGCTTTCCCGCCGCCCTGGCGGTCAACTGGATCTCGCACGACCGCTCCATCTGGAGGAACCACCACGCGGCCGCGTCCACCGAGTCCCCGACCGTCAGCAGGCCGTGATTGCGCAGGACGACGGCCTTGTGCGGGCCGAGCGCCGCGGCGATACGGCGTCCCTCGTCCTCGTTCACCGTCACGCCCGTATAGGCGTCGAGCACCGTGTGGGCCTCGTAGAACGCGCACGCCTCCTGGGTGATCGGTTCGAGCGGCTCGCCGAGCGCGGCGAGGGCCCGCCCGTACGTCGAGTGGCAGTGCGCCACGGCGACGACGTCCGGGCGGGCCCGGTGCACTTGCGAGTGAACGGCGAAGGCCGCCTGGTTGACGTGGTGGCGCCCTTCGAGGACCTGGCCGTCCCCGTTGACGAGCAGGAGATCGCTCACGGTGACATGACCGAACGGGACCCCGAACGGATTGACCCAGCAGCAGTCCGTGAACTCCGGGTCCCGCGCGGTGACATGTCCCGCGACGCCCTCCTCGTACCCCTTCCGGGCGAAGACGCGGAGCGCCGCCGCGAGGCGTTCCTTGCGGTGCCGCCGCTCGTCCGCGGGGGAGGCGTGGCGGGGCGGCGTCGCGAAGTGGAGCCGCTCGGGGGGTATGGGCGCGGGCTCGGGCATGGAGGCCTCCGTTCCGTAGGAGCGGAAGCTACATCCCGGTACGGCAACTAGCCAGGGCGAGTGGCACCCGCGAACGGCATCTGGTCGATGGGCGAGACGCGCACGGACCTGCCGGGACGCGGGGCGTGGATCATCCGGCCGTCGCCGACGTAGATCCCGACGTGGCTGCGGGAGCTGTAGAAGAAGACCAGGTCGCCGGGGCGGAGCTGGGAGCGGGAGACGCGCTTGCCCGCGTTGATCTGGGTGTAGGTGGTGCGGGGCAGCGAGATGCCCGCGGCGCGCCACGCGGCCTGCGTCAGGCCCGAACAGTCGTACCCGGACGGGCCCGTGGCGCCCCACACGTACGGCTTGCCGAGCGCCTGCCGCGCGAACGCGACGGCGCGGGTGGCACGCCGGGATGCGGAGGACTTGGCCGGTGCGGCGGACTTCGCGGGCCTCGCGGACTTCGCCGGCTTGGAGGACTTCGCCGGCTTGGCGGCCTTCGCGGGCTTGGAGGGCTTGGCGTGCTTCGGGGCCTTCGCGGGCTTGGCGGCCTTCGTGGGCCGCGCCTGCTCCGGCGACTTCGCGGGCTTCGCCGGTTGCGCCTGCTTCGGGGACTGCGCGGGCTCGGCCGGCTTGGTGGGCTCAGCGGGTTTTGCGGGCTTTGCGGGCTCTACGGGCTTGTGCGCGGGCTCGGCGGACTGGGCGGGCGCCGTGTCCCGTGTCTGTCGCGCTCCGTCCGCGTTACTGCCGTTGGGGATGTGGGACGAAGATGATGACGCGGACGAGGGCGATGACGAGGGCGATGACGAGGACGACGCGGTGGCGGCGGCCTCGGCGTTGAGGCGGTCGACCGTGCTCTTGATCTGCTCGCCGGGGGACGGGGTGCGGGGCTGTGCGTGAGCGGAGCCCTGGAGCGAGCCGAGGCTCGCGGCTCCGGCGAGCGCGAGGGTGAGCGCCGCGCGCGCCGTCGGAGTGCTGACCAGGGTGAGGGGGCTCGGTTTGGACCTGCGGGACTTGCGGTGCGAAGCCATGGAGCAGGACGCTAAGCGGCGATATCGCGATTTCGTAACGGGTTGACAGGGACTGGTCGCTTTCGTCCGTACCCTGCCGACGAGGGCCCGCCCGACGCCCGGATACGCTCACGAGCATGGACGTACTGATCAATGTGTTCGTCGGCCTTCACATCATCGGCATCGCCGCGCTGCTCGGCGGCTTCTTCACGCAGATGAAGGCCATGGGTGAGGGTACGGCCGCATTCGGCAAGGGCATGCTGCACGGTGCGCTCACCATGCTGGTCACCGGCGTCGCCCTGGTCGGGCTCAACCAGGCGGACGACCAGTCGGTGAACAACGTCAAGATCGGGATCAAGCTCGCGCTGCTCGTCGTGATCCTCGGCCTCGTCTATGTGAAGAGGGACGAGGAGAAGGTCTCCCCGCCCCTCTTCGGAGCCGTCGGCCTCCTGACGGTGGCCAACATCTTCATCGCGGTCCTCTGGACGTAGACCCGGGTGTGACCCCCTACGCCGGGCGGACCGCCGAGTGGAACGGCATGTAGTCGATCGACTCGTAGCGGATGTTCGCGCCCGGCTTCGGGGCGTGGATCATCTGGCCGTCGCCGACGTAGATGCCCACGTGGCTCACGTCGTCGTAGAAGAAGATCAGGTCGCCCGGCTGCATCGCGGACTTGGCGACCTTCGTCCCCACCTTCACCTGGTCGAACGTGGTGCGCGGCAGCGAGACGCCGCCCGCCTTCCAGGCGTCCTGGGTGAAGCCGGAGCAGTCGTACGAGTTCGGCCCGGTGGCGCCCCAGACGTACGGCTTGCCTAGCTGCTGCTTGGCGAAGGCGAGGACCTTCTGGGCCTTCTGCGCGTACGAGCTGCCGGAACCGGAACCGGAACCGGAGCCCGAGCCCGATCCGGACCCTGATCCGGAGCCCGAACCCGAGCCCGTGTCGGAGCCGCCGCCCTCCTGGCCGCCGCCATTGCCGCCGCCCTCACGCTCGCGTTCACGCTCCTTGCGCGCCTGCTCGCGCCGCTCGCGCTCCGCGCGCTCCTTCGCCTTCTGCCGCGCCTCCTGGCGCTTCTGGCGCTCGATCTCCGCCAGCCGCGCCTTCTCCTCGGCGGTCAGCTTCGACAGCAGCCCGCGCGCCTCGGACAGCTTCGACTGGATCTCGCGCTTGCTCGACTTCAGCTTCTTCTGCGACGCGGTGAGCGTCTTGAGCTGCTTGGTCGCCTCGGAGCGCTTCTTGCCCGCGGACTTCGCGCGCTCCTGGTACTCGGCGACGGCCTCCTTCTGGCGGCCGGTCATCCGGTCCATGATGTGCGACTGCTTGAAGAAGCCCTGCGGGTCCTTCGTGAGCAGCAGCGTGGCCGTCTGGGAGACGCCGCCGGTGCGGTACTGCGCGGCGGCGTACGTACCGAGGACGCGACGTGCGTCGTTGAGCTTCTCCGTGCGCTTCGCGACCTGGCCGAGCATGCCGTCGACCTTCTTGCGCTGCTTGTCGGTCCTCTCCTTGGCCGCGTTGTACTTCTGCGTGGCGGTGCCCGCCTGGCGGTACAGGGTGTCGACCCGCTCCTTGACCTCGGAGAGGGACTGCTTGCCGTCGCCCTTGGGATCGCCGGGCGCGGCGCTCGCGCCCTGCGAGAGGAGGGTGACGGAGGCTATCGCGGCCGTCGTGACGCCTATGGCGCCCCGGGTGGTCGCGGTGGACTGCAGAACTCGGGTGCGCGGCTTGCGGTGCGACGCCAAGGCCGGCGACTCCTTCCGTGGACCGCCTACCGGGTTAGCTGTCGGGTTCGGGCGTCGGAAGGCTGCCCTACGGCGGGCCGGGCGGGCCGCGCCGATTCACCCCAGTCGTACGGGCCCCGCGTGCGCGGCCGTACGGGTGGGTCCCCGGCTCCGGCACACGGTGAGGCGCGGGCCGGACTCGGCGGAGGCGGCCCGTGCCGACGCTTTCGCCGACAGGTGATCCGGGCTGCCTGACAGGGCACCGTAGCGGGGTTGTGGTGCCCCTGTGAAGGCTGGTGTTCGACTAGTCCGATATCTCCTCGTTATCTTTCACGGGGCCGAAACCTCGCGGTCAACTCCGTCATCTTCCACAGGGGCGGGAACGCTGTCGGTGGGGCGGCCTAGACTCGTACGACGATGAGCAGCCTCTTCGACGACAGCTTCCTGGCGGACCTCGACGGCACCGGCCCCGAGGCGGACGCGCCTCCCCCGCCGCCCGAGGACGGCGCGCCCAGCGCGCCCGAGGAGGAGATCCCGGACGATCTCTTCGCGGGCACCTTCGCGGGCGGCGCCGGACGCGACGGGCACTATCGCGACGGCGCCCCGCGCCCCGCCGTGGACCCGGCCGCGCTGCTGGAGGGGATGAACGAGCAGCAGCGCGAGGCCGTCGTGCACTCCGGCTCCCCGCTGCTGATCGTCGCGGGCGCGGGCTCCGGCAAGACGCGCGTCCTCACGCACCGCATCGCGCACCTGCTCGGCGCGCGCGGCGTGCACCCGGGCCAGATCCTCGCCATCACGTTCACGAACAAGGCGGCGGGCGAGATGAAGGAGCGCGTCGAGGACCTGGTGGGTCCCCGCGCGCAGTCGATGTGGGTCTCCACGTTCCACAGCGCGTGCGTGCGCATCCTGCGCCGCGAGAGCAAGAAGCTGGGCTTCACCTCGTCCTTCTCGATCTACGACGCGGCGGACTCCAAGCGCCTCATGGCCCTCGTCTGCCGCGACCTGGACCTCGACCCGAAGCGCTTCCCGCCCAAGGCGTTCAGCGCGAAGGTGTCGAACCTGAAGAACGAGCTGATCGACGAGGAGGACTTCGCCGGGCAGGCTGCCGACGGTTTTGAGAAGACCCTCGCCGAGGCGTACACGATGTACCAGGCGCGGCTGCGCGAGGCCAATGCGCTGGACTTCGACGACATCATCATGACGACGGTCCACCTGCTCCAGGCGTTCCCCGATGTCGCCGAGCACTACCGCCGCCGCTTCCGCCACGTCCTCGTCGACGAGTACCAGGACACGAACCACGCGCAGTACACGCTGGTGCGCGAGCTGGTCGGCCCGGCGGAGGGACAGGCCGAGCTGTGCGTCGTCGGCGACGCGGACCAGTCGATCTACGCGTTCCGGGGCGCCACCATCCGCAACATCCTCCAGTTCGAGGAGGACTATCCGGACGCGACGACGATCCTGCTGGAGCAGAACTACCGCTCGACGCAGACCATCCTCTCCGCGGCCAACGCGGTCATCGAGCGCAACGAGAACCGGCGCCCCAAGAACCTGTGGACGAACGCAGGTTCCGGCTCCCGCATCACGGGTTACGTGGCGGACACCGAGCACGACGAGGCCCAGTTCGTCGCCGACGAGATCGACCGCCTCACCGACGACGAAGCGGCCAAGCCCGGCGACATCGCGGTCTTCTACCGGACGAACGCCCAGTCGCGTGTCTTCGAAGAGGTCTTCATCCGCGTCGGCCTGCCGTACAAGGTCGTCGGCGGCGTCCGGTTCTACGAGCGCAGGGAGGTCCGCGACGTCCTGGCGTACCTGCGCGTCCTGGCCAACCCGGAGGACGCGGTCCCCCTCCGCCGGATCCTCAATGTGCCCAAGCGCGGCATCGGCGAGCGCGCCGAGGCCATGATCGAGGCGCTGGCCCTGCGCGAGAAGATCACCTTCCCGCAGGCCCTCGTCCGCGTGGACGAGGCGTACGGGATGGCGGCCCGCTCGGCGAACGCGGTCAAGCGGTTCAACGTCCTGATGGAGGAGCTGCGCACCGTCGTCGAGTCCGGCGCGGGCCCGGCCACCGTGCTGGAGGCCGTGCTCGAACAGACCGGGTATCTCGCCGAGTTGCAGGCCTCGACGGACCCCCAGGACGAGACCCGTATCGAGAACCTCCAGGAACTCGCCGCCGTAGCCCTGGAGTTCGAGAAGGAGCACGAGGGCGAGGAGGTCACTCTCGCCGACTTCCTGGAGCAGGTGGCCCTCGTCGCCGACTCCGACCAGATCCCCGACGAGGGCGAGGACGAGGACGCCGGCGTCGTCACGCTGATGACGCTGCACACGGCGAAGGGCCTGGAGTTCCCCGTCGTCTTCCTCACGGGCATGGAGGACGGCGTCTTCCCGCACATGCGCGCGCTGGGGAACGTTAAGGAGCTGGAGGAGGAGCGCCGCCTGGCGTACGTCGGCATCACGCGCGCCCGTGAGCGGCTCTATCTGACGCGCTCCACGCTCCGCAGCGCCTGGGGCCAGCCCTCGTACAACCCGCCGTCCCGCTTCCTGGAGGAGATCCCGGACAGCTTCCTGGACTGGAAGCGCAAGGGCGGGGCCGCGGGCGGCGGCGCCGCGCTCAGCGCGGTCACCTCGTCGCTGTCGTCCTCGGCGAACGCGTCGGCGCGGCGCGGCGGCCCCTCCGGCTTCGCCACACGCCGTACGGGCGACCGTCCGGTCGTCCAGCTCGCGGTCGGGGACCGGGTCACGCACGACAGCTTCGGGCTCGGCACGGTCGTCGCCGTGAAGGGCAGCGGGGACAGCGCCGAGGCGACGATCGACTTCGGCGGCGAGAAGCCGAAGCGGTTGCTGCTGCGGTACGCGCCCGTGGAGAAGCTCTGATCCTTGGGCGGGGCCCCGCCGTGGGGCACGCCGTGCGTTGCCGACTGCCGGTGCGTCGTGGCTTGTCGCGCAGTTCCCCGCGCCCCTGCGGGGCGCTCTAGCTGATCTCCAGGCCCTTGTCCTGGAGCCACGGGATGGGGTCGACGGCCGAGCCGCCGCCGGGGCGCACCTCGAAGTGGAGGTGGGGTCCGGTGGAGTTCCCGGAGTTCCCGGAGTAGGCGATGGTGTCCCCGGCCTTGACCTCGCCCGAGCGGATCTTGTTGCTGCTCAGATGGCAGTACCAGGTCTCGGTGCCGTCCTTGGCGGTCACCACGGCCATGTTGCCGTAGGACATGTCGTACTTGGTGCTGACCGTGCCGTCGGTCGCGGCCATCACGGGGGTGCCGTAACTGACGGGGAAGTCGATGCCCGTGTGGACCGACATCCAGTTCATTCCTGCCTGTCCGTAACGGGCGCTGAGCTGGTGGTCCTTCACCGGGATCATGTACTTGGGGCGCATCGCCTCCTTGCGCGCGGCCTCCTTGGCCTTGCGCTCCTTCTCCGCCCTCTGGCGCTCCTTGAGGTCGATGCGCTCCTGCGTACGGCTGGCGCGGTCCGCGAAGTCGTCCGCGTCGGCGGAGAGTCCGGCGAGCTGGGTGTCGAGCTTGGTGTTCGCCTGGGAGGGCTTGACCTCGGTCGGCTCGGTGTCGCCCGCGGCCTGGGCGGGCGGCTCCTCGCCGCCGCTCTTGCCGTCGCCCCCGCTCCCGCCGCCGAGGACGCTGGCGGCGGCCGCTCCGGCCACGCCGAGGACGGCGACGGACGGCACGGCGACGGTGAGCAGCGCGCGGCGCCGGGGCTTCGGGGACCGCCGACGGCCCCGGGGCTGCGGGACGGCGGCGAGGGTCGCGGTGTCGGGGCCACCGCCGGGCTCGTAACCGTCGTCGTAGTGGTCGTCGTAGCGGTCGTCGGGGCCGGAGTCGTGGCTGTGACTGTGACCGTGGCCTTGGTCGGCTTCGTAGCCGTCGTACGGGTCGTAAGCGGGGCCGGGCTCGTAGCCGCCGGCGTGCTCGTGGCCCTCGGGTCCGTACTGTTCGGGCCCGTACTGCTCGGGCTCGTACTGCTCGGGCTCGTAGCGGTCCTGCTGCTCGTACGGCGACGGCGTCTCGTAGCCCTCGTAGGCGGCGCCGTGGCCCATGGGCTGCTGCTCGGGCAGCGCCTCGGCGGGGGCCTGCGCGGCGGCCTGGGGTCCGGCGGTATCGGGGAAGCCCCAGGTGCTGGCGGTGTCGTACTCGTGGGCCGCGCTGAAGTTCCACTGGCCGGAGGCGTCCTGGCCGTACGCGACGTAGGCGCCGTATCCCGCGGCGTAGGTGTCGTGGGTCCCGTAGGACTGCTGCTCGTAGCCCGTGTACGCGGCGTCGTAACCGCCCTGGCCGCCCTCGTAGCCGTACGCGGCGGCCGCGGCGGCCGTGGCGTCCATGCCTGCCTGGCCCGGCTGTCCCGCCTGGCCCGTCTGGTCGGCGCCCCAGGGGGAGGCCTCCCAGGTGCCGGTGCCCCAGGACGTCGTCTCCTGCACACCGAACGTCCACTGGCCCGTGCCGTCGTCCACGACGGGATAGCCGTAACCGGACGTCTGCCCGTCGGCGGCCTGCTGGTCGTAACTTCCGGGCATGGCACCGAAGAGCGGATCGCCGTTGCCATAAGCGGGAGCGCCGTAATTCGACTGTCCGTAGTCGGTGGAATACGCCGTGTACGAGAAGTCGGAACCGGGGTCGTCGGGACTCGGGACTCCCGACGGATGACGGTCGTTCACCACCAACTTCTCTTTCGCCTAGGCGACAGGGGCGGAGCAGTGCGGCGACTGTACCCGGCGGTATGCGACGGCGACAATCTTCCCGGGGTTTTGGGGGCTCAAGAAGAGGGCAATCGGCCGTCTTTCGGCGGACTACGGACCGGTAGTCGGCTCGGAGTTCGAAATTAGTTCGAGGGGAATTACGGCTCAGGCGACATCCGCCGGAGCGCCCGGGGACGCCGGGCGCACGCCGCTCCGCGCCCCCAACTCCGCGCGGATCCGGGCGGAAACGGCGCAGTCGACAGGCAGCGTCATATGTCCGACACCGCGCACGGCGATATTGCGTACGTGCAGGTCGGAATGGTCGAGACGGGCGGTTTCCCGCGGGATCATGAGCGCGTCCGCGTCGCTCCAGAAACTCACGAACCGCGTCCGGCATCCGCCGGGAACCGGCTCCGCCAACTCGGCGAGCAGAGGCGAGCCGGGGCACATCTGACGCGCGACCGGGTGAGCCGGGAGCACGGGCGCGGCCCGCGTGCCGGAGTGCGGGGTCCCGAGGGTGATCACGGTGCGGGTGCGCGCGTCGCCGCCCAGGCGTTGAACGTAATAGCGGGCGATCAGTCCGCCCAGGCTGTGCCCGACCAGATCGACCCGCTCGTGCCCGGTGCGCGCGCACGCGTCCTCGACGTGCCCCGCCAGCCGGCGGGCCGCGGCGCGCACGTCGCCGGTGAGCGGGGAGTGGTTGAGCGCGGCGACGTGCCGCCAGCCGTACCGCAGCAGGGAGCGGCGCAGCAGGACGTACGCGGAGCGGTTGTCGCAGAAGCCGTGCAGGAGCAGCACCGGCGGGCGGTCGGTGGGGTGCGGCGCCGCCCCGGGGCGGCCGTCGGGGGCGTGCTCGGCGGCCGCGCCCGTGGTGCGCTCGGCGAGCACGCCCGTGGGATAGAGCAGCAGATGCCCGGCGAGGACCAGCGCGTCGACGGCGGTCGCGCGGAGAGGGAGGGGGGAGGCCAGGGAGAAGGGGAGGGACAGGGCGGACGGAAAGGTCGGTACGTGCATGCGGCCACCTCCCGAGGTGCGCGAGAGGAAGGCGCGGCGCGCTCACGGACCGTGCGGCTCTCCCCTGTCACGCCGATTCCGGATGAAGAGTGCGGATACGGCGCGAGACGTACGTGTTGTCCTGGGTGTGATTTCCCCCTCCCTTCCGAGCGCGAAACGGCCGGGTGCGGGATCCTGGGGATAACGTGCGTTCACTCCGCCGTTGTGGCCGTCTGAGTTGTGTGAGTTGGAGGCAGGGATGGGTGTGTCGGGTCCGATCCGCGTCGTGGTCGCCAAGCCGGGGCTCGACGGTCATGATCGCGGGGCCAAGGTCATCGCCCGTGCGCTGCGTGACGCGGGCATGGAGGTCATCTACACCGGCCTGCACCAGACGCCGGAGCAGATCGTGGACACCGCGATCCAGGAGGACGCCGACGCGATCGGCCTCTCGATCCTCTCCGGCGCGCACAACACCCTGTTCGCGCGGGTTCTGGAGCTGCTGCGCGAGCGGGACGCCGCGGACATCAAGGTCTTCGGCGGCGGCATCATCCCCGAGGGGGACATCGCGCCGCTGAAGGACCAGGGCGTCGCGGAGATCTTCACCCCGGGCGCGACGACGAACGAGGTCGTCGAGTGGATCCGCGCTCACGTGGGCCCGGTCGCCGCGTAGGCGGACGGCTGCCGCGCGGGGGCGCGGGGCAACGCCCTTGTTCCGAGGGCCTCTTGTCTCGTGCGCCTGTTGTGCCGTCGGCTCGTTGCACCGTCGGTCCATCGGCCCGTCGGCCCGTCGGCCCGTCGGCCCGTCGGCCCGTCGGCCCGTCGGCCCGTCGGCCCGTCGGTCCGTCGGTCCGTCGTGTCGCCGCGTCACCGTCGGATCCGTTGCGCCGTCCCGCTCGGCCAACTTAGGCTCACCTAAGTAACCCAGGGGCCGGGACGCGTACGGAGGATTCGACGTGCGATCACGGACGAAGGACGGCACCCTGCCCCGCGCCGGTCGCGGCGGGGCCGCGACGGCGGAGGGCGCCGCGAGGGCCGAGCTGACGCGGCTCGCCAACGGGCAGCTCGCCACCCAGGTCCTGGCCACCGGCGCCCGGCTGGGCGTCATGGACCTGATCGGTGACGACACCCGCACCGCGGAGCAGGTGGCCCGCGCGCTCGGCACCGACCCCGGAGCGACGCTCCGGCTGCTGCGCGCCCTGGCCGCGCTGGGGGCGCTCACCGAGACCGCCCCCGCCGCCTTCGCGCTCACGGAGATGGGCGCCCAACTCCGAACGGACCTGCCGGAATCGCTGCACTCGGTGTTCCGGCTCGTCACCAACCCCGGCCTGGTGCGCCACTGGGAGCGCCTGGACGAGGGGATCAGGACCGGCGGAGCGACGTTCGCCGCGACGTACGGCACCGACATCTTCACGTATCTGCGCGACCGGCCCGACCTGTCCGCCGAGTACAACGCGGCCATGGGCGGAGGATCCCGGGCGGTCGCCGCCGATGTCGCCGCGCACTACGACTTCGGGCGGTTCGCGACCGTCGTCGACATGGGCGGCGGGGACGGCACGCTGCTGAGCGGCGTGCTGCGCGCGCACCCCGGGGTCCGCGGCGTGCTGTGCGACACGGCCGACGGCCTCGCGCAGGCCCGGGACCGGATGGCCGACGCCGGGCTCGCGGGGCGCTGCGCGCTGGAGCCCGGCGACTTCTTCGCGGCGGCGCCGTCGGGCGGCGACCTCTACGTCCTCAAGAGCGTCCTCCACGACTGGGACGACGAGCAGTGCGGCGTGATCCTCCGCAACATCCGCCGCGCCGTGCCCGACGACGGGCGGCTGCTCGTCGTCGAGACGGTGCTGCCGTCCACCGTGCCGCCGGACGCCGACGAGGTGCCGTACCTCGTCGACGTCAACATGCTGCTGACGTACGGCGGCAGGGAGCGGACCCGCGCCGAGTACGAGGCGCTGTGCCGCGGCGCGGGCTTCGGGATCACCTCGGTCACCCCGCTCCCCGCCCCCGACCCCTACGCGCTGATCGAGGCGGCGCCGGTCGGCCCCGCGCCCTCCGGCCCCGCGCCCTCCGGCCCCGAGCCCTCCGGTCCCGCGACCGCTGACCCCGCGTCCGACGCCTGACCCGCCAGCTCGCGGAGCATCGCCTCGCGCAAGCGGAGTGTGGCGACGAGCCGTTGGAACGCCTCCGCCCAGTACGCGCCCGCGCCGGGCGAGCCGTCCTCCGACTCGTCCGGCACCGCGGCCAGCGGCGCCAGGCGCTCGGCGTCCGCCGGGTCCAGGCACCGCTCGGCCAGGCCCATCACCCCGCTGAAACTCCACGGATAGCTGCCCGCGTCGCGGGCGATCTCCAGTGCGTCGACGACGGCGCGGCCCAGCGGCAGCGACCACGGCACCGCGCACACCCCGAGGATCCGGAACGCCTCCGACAGCCCGTGCGCGGCGATGAACCGCGCCGCCCACGCGCCGCGCTCCTCGCCGGGCAGCACCGACAGCAGCTTCGCCGGGTCGCCCGGACCCTCGCCGAACGGCGCCGTCGGCGGTCCCACCAGCGCGCGGGCCCACTCCTCGGCCCGCTGGCGGACGGCGGCGCGGCACCACGCGGCGTGCAGGTCCTCGCGCCAGCCGTCGGCGACCGGCAGCGCCACGATCTCCTCCGGCGTACGCCCCCCGAGCCGCTCCCGCCACACGTCCAGCGGCGTCGCCTCCACCAACTGGCCCAGCCACCAGGACCGTTCGCCCCGGCCCGCCGGAGGCTTCGGTATCACGCCGTCGCGCTGCATCGCCGCGTCGCACTCGTGCGGCGCCTCCACGGTGACGCGGGGGGTGCCGCCGCCCAGTGGGTCGAGGCTGACGCAGGTGCGCGCCCGCTCGGCCATCCGGCGGGCCAGCGCCGAGTCCGGGAGCCCTGCGAGGAGTTCGGCCGCCGTGGCGCGCACGGTGCGGCTGCGGTCGGCCAGCGCCTGGTCGAGGAACGGCTCGTCGTCCGGCCCGAGGCCTTGCCGCAGTGAGTCCAGGAACATCAGCCGGTCCTCGGCCCGTTCCGTCTTCCAGGTGGACTCCAGCAGCGCCAGTCCGGCGGCCGGATCGCGCTGCCGCAGCGCGCCCAGCAGCGCGACGCGCTCCGCGAACAGGCCCTCCTCCCAGAGCCGCCGCGCCTCCTCGGAGCCGACCTCGGGCGCCTCGCGGCGCACGCCGTCGCGCAGCGCGAACTTCCAGTCCGGGTTCAGCCGCGCCAGCCACAGGGCGCGCGGGCCCGCGAACGTGAGCGTCTCGGCGCGCAGATCGGTCCTGGCCCGTGCCGCGTCGAGCAGGGCGGGGAGCACCGCGGACGGCGCCCGATACCCGCGCTCGTTCGCCGCCGCCAGCCACTGGGGCAGCAGCTCGCCCAGGTCCGGCCCCGGGCCGCGCCGCCCGCCCGAGGAGCCGCCGGACGGCGAACGGTTGGCCAGCAGGGTCGTCAGCCGCCACTCGGCGTCCTCCGGCAACGCCGGGCGCCCGTCATCCGGCGCGGGCTCCAGCCGGGGGCCGGGCACGGCGGCCAGGGCCCCGGCCCGTCGCCGTACGGTCTGCACCGCGGCGGTGTCCAGCAGCGCTTTCACGTCACCGCCGGGAGGCGTCCGCCGCTCGGCCCCGAGCAGGGCAGCACTGACCAGCTCGTCCCACCCGTACGCACCCTCCGGGGCCTGAGGGGCGCTCCGGCCCGCCGGGCCGGGCACGGCGTCCGCGCGCGGGGCGCCCACGGACTCCCGCCCGCGCGCCCCCGGCACCGCATCCGTCGGCACCGCGTCCGGCGTGCTCGCCGCGGCTGCCGTGCTCGCGTCCCGCGCGTACGCCGCCGCCTCCGACGCCCTCGGGGCGCCCGCGGTGTCCGGCCGTCCGCGTTTCGTGCCCGTCGCGCCCCGCGTGGCCGCCACGTACGCCGCCTCCGGCGTCCCCTGGGCGCCTGTCGTGCCGGGCGCTTCACGCGTGCCCGCTGTGTCCGGCGTGCCCGATGCGTTCTGCGTGTTCGGCCGGCTCGTGTTCTCCGTCGTCTCGGGCGCCTCTGGCGCCTCTGGCGCGACGGTCGTGCCGAGTGTGCTCATCGGTTCCTCCCTCACGTCCGGGTCCGCTCCTCCTGGTGGCGCGCTCGCCGTCACAGGGGGACCGCCCTGCCGTCGCTCCAGGTGGTGTGCGGGGCGAAGCCGCGGTGGCCGTGTTCGCCGAAGACCGTGACAGGGCCTCCGCCGGAGATCGCGGCGAGCTTCCAGAGCGCCGTGTCGCTCGTGCCGGGCGCGAGGGGCAGGGCCACGTCCTCGTCGGCCGCCGCCAGCGTCCAGCCGGCGGTCCGGCTCACCGGGGAGCCGTCAGCGCCCGCCGGAGGCACCGGCACGACGTCGCGCAGGACGGCGGGCCAGCCGTCCAGCCAGGGATCGGCGGCGAGCCCCGACGCGTATGCCGCGAGGGCGTCCGGCACCGCGCCTCCCTCGGGGACGAAGCCGGGCGCGGGCGGCCCGTGCCGCTCGCCCAGCGCCGCGCGCAGCGGACGCGCCCCCGGATAGAACGCGAGGTCGGCGTCGAGCGAGGTGCCCACCGGCAGGGCCAGTTCGGGCGCGCGCCCGGCGGCGCCGAAGGAGAGCAGCAGCGCGTGCCGCCCCGACGCCCGCCCGTACAGCCATATGCGGCGGGCCGTGAGCCGGCCCTCCTCGCTGTCCCGCTGCGCGAGGACCAGCCACTCGTCCCGCACGCGGGCCTTCTCGTCGGCCAGCAGCTCCGCCGCGTCGACGGTGAGGCCCACCCTGCCGCGTACGGTCGCGGCCAGCGGCTCCGGCAGCGTGTCGAGCCGCAGGAAGCCCTGGTCGAGCAGGTGCAGCAGCGCGCACTCGGCGAGCAGCCGCCCCGGCCAGCCCTCGCCCGAGGCCGGGATCGCGCCCAGCTCCCGGATGCGCGAGGCGAGGCCGGGCGCCTGCGCGTCCACCATGCGGGCCGCCATCTCGTCCCACGTCGCGTACCCCGCCTGGCCCGCGCCCGCGAGGCCGCCGCGCAGCAGGTCGGCGAGGCGCTGCTCCAGCTCCTCGGCGCCCGCGGCGATCCGCGCGTGCCGTCGCTCGGCGCGCTGTCTGGCCGCGGCCCGCTGCTGCTCGGACGGGGCCCCGTCGCCACCGCCCGCTTCCTCCGCGCCCGCGCCTCCCGAGGCACGGGACGTGGCGCGCGTCGCGCGCTCGCGGCGCCCGCTGAGCCAGCCGTCGGCCCACTCCGGCGCCTTGTCCTCCTCGGCCACGGCCGCGTCCCCGCCGGCCCACAGCAGCAAGAGTCCCACCGCGTGCTTGCACGGGAACTTCCTGCTGGGGCACGAGCACTTGTAACCCGGGCCCTGGCCGCCGTCGAGATCGACGACCGTCTGATACGGCTTCTTTCCGCTGCCCTTGCACAGCCCCCACACCGCTCCGATGCCCGTCCCCGCCTCCGACCAGGGACCGGGCGCTGACAGCTTGCTCCCCGCGCGGCGTGACGCATCGTCAGGCGCCAGCGCCATTACCTGCTCCGCTGTCCAGCGGACTGCGTGTCCACCCATGCCGAGAACGGTAGGAGGCGCCACTGACAACGGCCCTCCGCAAGCCGTTTCGCAGGCCGCCGCAAGCGCCTCGCGCCGCCGCCGGTACGGGCGTTGGCGCAGGTCAGGGCGATTGTCAGTGGCGGGGTGCATGGTTGTTTCCACGGATCGGCCGATGCCGGGCCATGAGGGGGTTCCGTCGGCCGGTCCGCCTCCATTCGCCATGCTCAGAGGGGGAGTTGTGACCGAGAGCCCTGTCGCTGACCAGGCCGCCGCGCTGCGGCCGCACGCCGAGGACGCCTTCGCGGAGGAGCTGAAGGCGCTTGCGGCGGCCGACGACCGTCCGCGCCCCGAGCGCTGGAAGCTGTCGCCGTGGGCCGTGGCGACGTATCTGCTCGGCGGAGAGCTGCCCGACGGCACGGTGATCTCGCCCAAGTACGTGGGCCCGCGCCGCATCGTGGAGGTCGCGGTGACGACGCTCGCGACCGACCGGGCCCTGCTGCTGCTCGGCGTGCCGGGCACCGCGAAGACCTGGGTCTCCGAGCACCTGGCCGCCGCCGTCAGCGGTGATTCGACGCTGCTCGTGCAGGGCACGGCGGGCACCGCCGAGGAAGCCATTCGCTACGGATGGAATTACGCGCAGTTGCTCGCCCACGGCCCCAGCCGCGACGCGCTGGTGCCGAGCCCCGTGATGCGCGCGATGCGGGACGGGATGACGGCGCGCGTCGAGGAGCTGACCCGTATCCCCGCCGACGTCCAGGACACCCTGATCACCGTCCTCTCCGAGAAGACGCTGCCGATCCCGGAGCTGGGCGAAGAGGTCCAGGCGGTAAGGGGGTTCAACCTGATCGCGACGGCGAACGACCGCGACAGGGGCGTGAACGAGTTGTCGAGCGCCCTGCGCCGCCGCTTCAACACCGTCGTGCTCCCGCTGCCCGAGACCGCCGAGGCCGAGGTCGAGATCGTCTCCCGGCGCGTCGACCAGCTCGGCAGCTCGCTCGATCTGCCGGCCGTTCCCGAGGGGTTCGACGAGATCCGGCGCGTGGTCACCGTCTTCCGCGAGCTGCGCGACGGCGTCACGACCGACGGCCGCACCAAGGTCAAGTCGCCCTCCGGGACGCTCTCGACGGCCGAGGCGATCTCCGTCGTCACCGGCGGCCTCGCCCTGGCCGCGCACTTCGGGGACGGCGTGCTGCGCGCGAGCGACGTCGCGGCGGGCATCCTCGGCGCTGTCGTCCGCGATCCGGCCGCCGACAAGGTGGTCTGGCAGGAGTATCTGGAGGCGGTCGTGCGCGAGCGCGACGGCTGGAAGGACTTCTACCGCGCGTGCCGCGAGGTGACCGTATGACAGCAGGGACGGCGGACGCGGCGGAGAGGGCCGGGCGCGGCCCGCTGCTGCTGGGCGTGCGGCACCACGGCCCCGGCTCGGCCCGCGCGGTGCGGGCCGCGCTGGCCGCGCACGAGCCGAAGGTCCTCCTCATCGAGGGGCCGCCCGAGGCGGACGCGGTGGTCGAGCTGGCGGCCGACGAGGGGATGGTGCCCCCGGTCGCCCTGCTGGCCCACGCGGTCAACGAGCCGGGGAAGGCGGCCTTCTGGCCCCTCGCCGAGTTCTCCCCGGAGTGGGTCGCGATCCGCTGGGCCCTGGAGCGCGGGGTGCCGGTCCGCTTCATGGACCTGCCCGCCGCGCACGCCCTGGCGCTGACGGACGCGGACCTGGAGCCGGAGGCGGACACGGGCGTGGACGGGGAGCCGGGCGAGGGCGCGGAGCCGGACGGGAGCGCGGACGCGGAGAGGGACCAGACGGACCGGGGCGCGGAGGACGACGTCCGTATCGACCCCATCGCGGTGCTGGCCGAGACCGCGGGGTACGACGACCCGGAGCGCTGGTGGGAGGACGTCGTCGAGCACCGGGGCACGGGCCGCGCGGACCCGCTCGCCCCGTTCGCGGCGCTCGGCGAGGCGATGGGCGCGCTGCGCGAGGCGCACGGGGACGGCGGACACCGGCGCGACCTCATCCGCGAGGCCCATATGCGGCTCCGGCTCCGGGAGGCCCGCAAGGAGTTCGGCGACCCGGCGCCGGCGGTCGTCTGCGGCGCCTGGCACGTCCCGGCGCTCAGCGCGCGCACGACGGCGACGGCCGACCGGCAGCTCCTCAAGGGGCTGCCCAAGGTCAAGGCCGAGATCACCTGGGTGCCCTGGACGCACCGCCGCCTCGCGCGCCGGTCGGGGTACGGGGCGGGGATCGTCTCCCCCGGCTGGTACAGCCATCTGTTCTCCGCGCCCGACCGTCCCGTCGAGCGGTGGATGACCAAGGTGGCGGGCCTGCTGCGGGAGCAGGACCGCAGCGTCTCCTCGGCCCATGTCATCGAGGCCGTGCGGCTCGCCGACACCCTGGCGGCGATGCGCGGCCGCCCCCTCGCCGGGCTCACCGAGACCACCGACGCGATCCGCGCGGTGATGTGCGAGGGCTCCGACGTGCCGCTCGGCCTGATCCAGGACCGGCTGATCGTCGGCGATGTCCTCGGCGAGGTCCCGGACGACGCACCGGCCGTGCCGCTCCAGCGCGATCTGGCCCGCCAGCAGCGCTCCGTGCGGCTCAAGCCGGAGGCCGCCGAGCGCGAGCTGGACCTCGACCTGCGCAAGGACACCGACGCCGCGCGCAGCAGGCTGCTGCACCGGCTGCGGCTGCTCGGCGTGGACTGGGGCGAGCCGTCCCGCTCGCGGACGGAGAGCACGGGGACATTCCGCGAGAGCTGGCGGCTGCGCTGGGAGCCGGAGCTGTCCGTGCGGGTCGCGGAGGCGGGCGTCTGGGGGACGACGGTGCACGAGGCCGCCGTCGCCAAGGCCCGCTCCGAGGTGCTGGAGTCGGATCCGCCGCTGGCCGAGGTCACCTCGCTCGCCGAGCGGTGCCTGCTGGCCGATCTGCCCGAGGCGCTGCCGGACGTCATGCGCGTCCTCGCCGACCGCGCGGCCCTGGAGTCCGACGTCGGCAGGCTCGCCCAGGCGCTCCCTGCCCTCGTCCGGACCGTGCGGTACGGCGATGTGCGCGGCACCGACGCACGGGCGCTCGGCAAGGTCGCCGAGGGCCTCGCCGAGCGGGTCTGCGTGGGCCTCCCGCCCGCCTGCGCCGGGCTCGACGACGAGGGCGCGCGCGACATGCGCGGCCACCTCGACGCCGCGCACCAGGCGGTGGGCCTCCTCGCCCGCGACCGTGCGGGCGGGAGCGCGGGCCAGAGCGCCGGGGACGGAGCTGCGGAAGCGGGCGCGGATACGGGCACCGACCCAGCCACCGCCACCGGAACTGATGCCAGCACCGGGACCGACGCCGCCACGGGCACCGGAGCCGACGCCGACACCGTCACCAGCCCCGGCCCCGGAACCAGCCCCGACACCGTCACTAGCCCCGGCCCCGGAACCAGCCCCGCCACCGCCGCCAGCGCGGACAGTGCCGCAGGCGGGCTCATGGAGCGGTGGCGGGCGATGCTGCGCGGGCTCGCGCGGCGCGACCTGATGCCGGGCCTGCTGCGCGGCCGGTGCGCGCGGCTGCTGCTGGACGACGGCGAGTTGAGCGACGACGAGGCGGCGCGCCTGATGGGCCTCGTCCTCTCGCCGGGCACGCCGCCCGCCGACGCGGCGGCGTGGATCGAGGGCTTCCTCGCGGGCGGCGGGATGCTCCTCGTCCACGACGAGCGACTGCTGGCGCTGGTGGACGGCTGGCTGTCGGGCGTGCCGGGGGACGCGTTCACGGATGTCCTGCCGCTGCTGCGGCGCACGTTCGCGGAGTTCGAGCCGGGGGTGCGCCGTTCGCTGGGCGAGCAGGTGCGCCGCCCGTCCGCCGCGCGGGCCGTGCCCGGCGAGGGCCCGGCGGGCTTCGGCCCGGGGCTCGACGAGGAGCGGGCGGACGTGGTGCTGGAGACGGTGAGGCTGTTGCTGGGGGAGGGAGCGGGCGTATGACCGACACGGGGACGTACGACGACGTGAGGGCCGGGGCTGAGACCGGGGCGGAGACCGGGACACAGGCCGGGGCCGGGGCCGGGACCGCCACCGACGAGGAGCGGCTGCGGCGCTGGCGGCTGGTCCTCGGCGGAGCCGACGGCAGTGACGGGACCGGGGTCGCGCTCGGCGGCGCGGACGCCGGGATGGACAAGACGCTGGACGCGGTCTACGGGACGGGGGGAAGCCCCTCCCAGGGCGGCAGGCGCTCCGCCGGGCTCGGCGGCTCGGCGCCGCAGGCCGCGCGCTGGCTCGGCGACATCCGGACGTATTTCCCCAGCTCCGTCGTGCAGGTCATGCAGCGGGACGCGATCGACCGGCTCGGTCTCTCCGCGCTGCTGCTGGAGCCCGAGATGCTGGAGGCCGTCGAGCCGGACGTGCACCTGGTCGGCACGCTCCTGTCGCTGAACAAGGCGATGCCCGAGACCAGCAAGGAGACCGCGCGCGCCGTCGTCCGCAAGGTCGTCGAGCAATTGGAGAAAAAGCTCTCCAGCAGGACGCGCTCGGCGCTGACCGGCGCGCTGGACCGTTCGGCGAAGGTGAACCGTCCCCGGCACCGCGACATCGACTGGGACCGGACCATCCGGGCGAATCTCAAGAACTATCTCCCGGAGTACCGCACGGTGATCCCCGAGCGCCTGATCGGGTACGGCCGGGCGTCGCAGGCCGTCAAGAAGGACGTGATCCTCGCGATCGACCAGTCGGGTTCGATGGCGGCCTCGGTGGTCTACGCCTCGGTGTTCGGCGCCGTCCTCGCCTCCATGCGCTCGCTCGACACCCGCCTGGTCGTCTTCGACACGAACGTCGTGGATCTCACCGACGATCTCGACGACCCGGTCGACGTGCTCTTCGGCACCCAGCTCGGCGGCGGCACGGACATCAACCGCGCCCTGGCGTACTGCCAGTCCCGGATCAGCCGCCCCGCCGAGACGATCGTCGTGCTGATCAGCGATCTCTACGAAGGGGGGATACGGGACGAGATGCTCAAGCGGGTCGCGGCGATGAAGGCGGCGGGCGTGCAGTTCGTGACCCTGCTGGCGCTCTCCGACGAGGGCACCCCGGCGTACGACAGGGAGCACGCGGCGGCGCTCGCGGCGCTCGGCGCCCCGGCCTTCGCCTGTACGCCGGACATGTTCCCCGAGGTGATGGCGGCGGCCATCGAGAAGCGGGCTCTGCCGGTGCCGCCGGACCAGTGATTCCGCCGCCGTCCCGCCCGCGGCCTGCGGCGGGACGGCCGGTGCACCCCTGTCCAGCCCCTTCCGACCCCTGAAAAAACGGGGCCGACCCGGACCCGTTGTGACCGGTCTCACCGCTTCCGTGTGAGCTGCGATTTATGAAGCACACACGCACAGAGCTAACCTGCAAGGCGGACATGCCGCGCGATCCGTGGACGCCGCGGCCCTCGCGGCACGCCCACGCTGACATCGACCGCGAGACCACTGATTAAGGGGACGGACGCGCGTGGACCTGTTCGAGTACCAGGCGAGGGACATCTTCGCCAAGCATGACGTACCGGTGCTGGCCGGTGAAGTCATCGAGACGCCCGAGGCGGCGCGCGAGGTGACTGAGCGACTCGGCGGCCGTGCGGTCGTCAAGGCGCAGGTCAAGACCGGCGGCCGCGGCAAGGCCGGCGGCGTCAAGCTGGCCTCCGACCCGGCGGACGCGGTGGAGAAGGCCGGCCAGATCCTGGGCATGGACATCAAGGGCCACACGGTCCACAAGGTGATGCTCGCCCAGACGGCCGACATCGCGGAGGAGTACTACGTCTCCTTCCTCCTCGACCGCACCAACCGCACCTTCCTGGCCATGGCCTCCGTCGAGGGCGGTGTCGAGATCGAGGAGGTCGCGGCCACCAAGCCCGAGGCCCTCGCCAAGATCCCGGTGGACGCCATCGAGGGCGTCACCGAGGCCAAGGCCCGCGAGATCGCCGAGGCCGCGAAGTTCCCGGCCGAGCTGGTCGACCAGGTCGCCAACGTCCTGATCAAGCTGTGGGACGTCTTCGTCAAGGAGGACGCCCTCCTGGTCGAGGTCAACCCGCTGGTCAAGACCGGCGACGGCAAGGTCATCGCGCTGGACGGCAAGGTCTCCCTGGACGCCAACGCCGACTTCCGCCAGCCCGACCACGAGGCCCTGGAGGACAAGGCCGCGGCCAACCCGCTGGAGGCCGCCGCCAAGGCCAAGGGCCTGAACTACGTCAAGCTCGACGGCCAGGTCGGCATCATCGGCAACGGCGCGGGTCTGGTCATGTCCACCCTCGACGTCGTGGCGTACGCGGGTGAGAACCACAGCAACGTCAAGCCGGCCAACTTCCTCGACATCGGCGGCGGCGCCTCGGCCGAGGTCATGGCGAACGGCCTGGAGATCATCCTCGGTGACCCGGACGTGAAGTCCGTGTTCGTCAACGTCTTCGGCGGCATCACCGCGTGCGACGCGGTCGCCAACGGCATCGTGCAGGCCCTGGAGCTGCTCAAGTCCAAGGGTGAGGACGTCACCAAGCCCCTGGTCGTGCGCCTCGACGGCAACAACGCCGAGCTGGGCCGCAAGATCCTGACCGACGCCAACCACCCGCTCGTGCAGCAGGTGGACACCATGGACGGCGCGGCTGACAAGGCCGCCGAGCTGGCCGCGAAGTAAGGGACGAGGACACCGACAACCATGGCTATCTTCCTCACCAAGGAAAGCAAGGTCATCGTCCAGGGGATGACCGGCTCGGAAGGCCAGAAGCACACCAAGCGCATGCTGGCCTCCGGCACGAACATCGTCGGCGGCGTGAACCCGCGCAAGGCGGGCACCACCGTCGACTTCGACGGCACCGAGGTCCCGGTCTTCGGCGGCGTCAAGGACGCGATGGAGAAGACGGGCGCCGACGTGACCGTCATCTTCGTCCCGCCGAAGTTCGCCAAGGACGCGGTCGTCGAGGCCGTGGACGCGGGCATCGGCCTGGCCGTCGTGATCACCGAGGGCATCGCCGTCCACGACACCGCCTACTTCTGGGACTACGCCACCCAGAAGGGCAACAAGACGCGGATCGTCGGCCCGAACTGCCCGGGTCTCATCACCCCCGGCCAGTCGAACGCGGGCATCATCCCGGCCGACATCACCAAGCCGGGTCGCATCGGCCTGGTCTCGAAGTCGGGCACGCTGACGTACCAGATGATGTACGAGCTGCGCGACATCGGCTTCTCGACCTGCGTCGGCATCGGCGGTGACCCGGTCATCGGCACCACGCACATCGACGCCCTCAAGGCGTTCGAGGCCGACCCGGAGACCGACCTGATCGTGATGATCGGCGAGATCGGCGGCGACGCCGAGGAGCGGGCCGCGGACTTCATCAAGGAGAACGTGACCAAGCCGGTCGTCGGTTACGTCGCGGGCTTCACCGCGCCCGAGGGCAAGACCATGGGCCACGCGGGCGCCATCGTCTCCGGCTCCTCCGGCACGGCCCAGGCCAAGAAGGAGGCCCTGGAGGCCGCGGGCGTGAAGGTCGGCAAGACCCCGTCCGAGACCGCGCGCCTGGCGCGCGAGCGCCTCAACGGCTGACGTTCCCGCCACCCACGGGACCCACGGGCCCGCACCCCTCCGCGGAGGGGTGCGGGCCCGTCAGCGTGTCCGCAGCCGCTGCCGCGCCAGCTCCTGCGCCTGCTCCTCCTTCGTCCGCTCCCGCTCCGCCCGCTTCGCCAGCGCCTTCTCGCGCGCCCGCTGCTCCGCCCGCTCCTGGGCCAGTACGTCCTGCAGCCGCATGCGCCTGTTGATCGAACGAAGCTGCGGCAGATACGCCCGCCCGGTCGGCTCGACGTGTGCGCGGGGTGTCGAGCGCGCCGCCCGCAGGCCCGGCTCCGCGGGCCCCGGCTGCGCGGCCTGCCCCGACGGCGCCGCCGAGGACGGCGTGCCGGGGGACGAGGCGCCGGGGGAGGAGGCGCCCGGGGACGAGGCGCCGGGGGAGGAGGCGCCCGGGGGCGAGGCGCCGGGTGACGCGGCGTTCGACGGGGACGCCGCCCCGCTCGGCGACACCGTGATCTTCGGCTCCGTCCACTTCTCGGGCGGCCGGTTCGGCGCGTCCGCCGTGATCAGCGAGAACGTGGTCGCCGCCGTCACCGCCGCGGTCAGCCCGACCGCCGCCCGGGTCCAGCGCCGCGTGGTGCGCTCGCTGCCGCGCCGTACGAGGGACGGCGGCGTGGTCCGTACGGGCTGGGCCGCGGTCAGTTCGCGCAGTCGGCGGGTGAGCAGCGGGACGCGCTGCTCGGCCGGTGCCGCGCTCAGCTCCGGGCAGTGTGCGCCGAGGGCCTCGCGGGCGTGCGTGAGCCGCCCGGCCGCCGCGAGGGTGCTGGCCTCGGTCTCGGCGGCGGTGTCGGGCAGGCTCAGCCCGAGCCCGTCGTGCAGGAGCAGCGTCGAACGGTACGTGCGCGGCAGGCGCAGCAGCGCGTCCAGCAGCTCCCGGTCGGCGGGCGGCCCGGGGTGGGCCCCGGGCTTGCCCTTGCGCGGGCGGAACTGGTGCCAGGGCGAGAGCGCGTACTCGTAGGCCGCGGCGCGCACCCAGCTCGCCGGGTCGCTGTCCGCGGCGACCTCGGGCCAGTTCTCCCAGGCGAGGTGGAAGGCGTGCGCGACGGCGCGTTCGGCCATGTCGCGCTGCCCGCAGAGCAGATACGCCTGCCGGGTCAGCGGCCTGGCGTGCCGGAGATAGAGCTGATCGAAGGCGTGTGCGGCGGAATCGTCGTCGGCGGAGTCGGCGGAACCGGTGGCATCAGCGGCGGAGTCGGCGGAATCGGCGGCGGAAGCGGCGGAGTCGGCGGATCCGTCGGCATCGGTCGTGTCGTCGTCGGTGGCGGTGTCCTCCGTGAGGAGGTCCCGGTCGGGACGCTCTTCGGCCGGATCGTCCGTTCCGGCGACGGAAGCTGACGGGGCGTCGGGCGTCGGCTCGGGGGAGGGGGCGGATTTGCGGGTCATGCGCGCCCCTCCGCGCGCTCGCGCACAAATGCTTGCATGAAAAGGTGCATGAAGCTCAGCTTGTGCGACACAGCGATGATTCGCCTGCTACCGGGGCAAAACGGGTGTTCTTGGCAGCATGACGACGTGAGCCACATGACGCATCGCGGCCCGTCGCCCTCCACGCGCGGCCTGAATGCCCGTCAGCCGCTGCCCGTGGCAGGCGGTTGGCTGTTCGGCGGCGCCGTCGCCGCCGGACTGGGGCTCGGCGCGCTCGCCGTCCTCGTCCTGCTGCTGTGGATCGTCTCCCCGTACCCCGACAGCGGCGCCGACGGGGCGCTGCACCTCGCCGCCGACCTGTGGCTGCTGGCCCACGGCGCCGAACTCACCCGCGTCGAGACCCTGTCCGGCGTACCCGCGCCGGTCGGGGTGACGCCCCTGCTCCTGACGGCCCTGCCCGCATGGCTCCTGCACCGCGCCACCCGGGACGGGCTCGCCGAGGCGGGCGTGCTGTACGAGGAGGACGCGGGGGAGGGGGAGCACGGCGGGGAGGAGGACCACGGCGGCGAGGAACCGGCGTCGGCCGCCACAGCCCTCGCCGCCGGAGCCTGGGTGGCCGTCGGGTATCTGCTGGTCGGCGCCGCGGCCGTCAGCTATGCCTGCAGCGGGCCCGTCCAGGTGGACGTGCTCAGCGCGGTCTGGCATCTGCCGCTCTTCGCCGTCGCCGTTGGCGGGCTGTCCGTATGGACCGCGCTCGGCCGCCCGCTGCCGGGGGCGCTCGGGCCGGTCGGCGGAGAGCGCGTGAGCGTCTCGGCGTACGCCGGGCTCACGGCCCTCGTCGCGCTCTGCGGTGGCGGTGCGGTGCTGCTCACGGGCGCCGTGGTCTGGCACCTGGGCGCGGTCCAGGCGAGCTTTCCGCAGCTCACGGGCACGGTGTCGGGACGCTTCGCCGTGCTGCTCCTCGCCGTGGCGCTGGCCCCGAACGCCGTCGTCTGGGCCCTCTCCTACGGGCTCGGGCCCGGCTTCACCCTGGGCGGCGCCAGCGAGCTGGGCCCGTTCGCCGCCGGGGGCGCCATCGCTCCGCACCTGCCGCCGTTCCCGCTGCTCGCCGCCCTGCCGGACGACGGTGCCACGGGGCCGGTGGTGTGGTGCCTGGCGGGCGCGGTGCCGGTCCTGGGCGTGGCGGCGTGCGCGTGGGGCGTGGGGCGTACGTGCGCCGCGCTCGGCGAGACGGTCCTGCGCGCGCTGCTCGCCGCCGCCTTCTGCGGACTGGCCGTCGCGCTCCTCGCGGTCCTGGCCGGGGGGCCGCTGGGACTGGAGGCGCTCGCGGACTTCGGCCCCGTCTGGTGGGAGGCGGGCGTCGCGGCGTTCGCGTGGTGCGCGGCGGCGGGCGTGCCGGGCGCGCTGCTCTTCCGCTGGTGGTACGGGCGGCAGCGGCGCCGCCCGACCCGCGCGGAGCGCCGCCGGATCCGGGCCGCGGCGAAGGCCGCGAAGATCACCGCCCGCCAGGCGAGGAAGAAGGCCGAGCCGAAGCCGAAGAAGACCAGGATCAGGGGCGAGGCCAAGCCCAAGGCCGAGCCCAAGCCCAAGGCCGAGCCCAAGCCCAAGGCCGAGGCCAAGCCCAAGGCCGAGTCCAAGGCCGAAACCAAGCGCAAGGCCAAGGCCAACGCGAAGACCAGGATCAAAACCAAGGCCAAGCCCAAGGCCAGGAGCGAGACCAAGCCCCCCGCCACGGCGACGGCCGCGGCCACTCCCCAGCCCACAGAAGCGGCACAGCAGCCCGTCCGTATCGCCGACCCCGACGCGGTGGACACCGCCGCGTGGCACGACGAGGCGGCGCGGCGGCTGCGCTGGTCCGCGATGAAGGAGGCGTCCGGCGGCCTGATGCCGGACTTCGAGCCCGAGCCGCGCGACCCCCGCTGACGCCGCGCGACCCCGCTGACGCCGCGCGACCCCGCTGACGTACGCCCCGGGCGGGCTCTACGGGCAGGCTCTACGGGCGGTTCTCCAGGATCGGCCGGATCTGCTCGGGCAGGTGCTGCTTGCACTCGTCGCGGGAGGACTGCGTGAGGGCGTCCTCCTTGCAGGTGTAGTAGTCGCTGTAGACCATCTGGAACGTGAAGGTCGCCGCGACCATCGCGAGCGTGAGCGACGCCGTCACCAGGCCGCTGATCGCCGCCGTGCGCTGTGCCTTCGCCGCCTGCTCGGGCGTCACGGAGAGCTTGATCTTCCCCTGGGCGGGGGTGTCGCCCGCCGTGTCCGATTCCTTGTCCTCGTCCGTACGCGACGTGCCCGCGACGTCCTCCGCCGTCGCGCGGACCTGGCCGCGCCTGCGCGAGGTGCCGCTGCCGCCGCTGCCGCCCTTCTTGCCGCGCAGGGCGTGGATGCCCCAGTACAGGGACAGCGCGCCGAGCAGCAGTGCGACGTAGGGCACACCGAGCAGGGCGAAGAAGAGGCCCCAGATCCCGGCGTGCAGTGCGTACCGCGCGTGCCGCTGGAGCTGGTCGGTCGGGTCCCAGCGCATGCCGCGCGGGCCGCCGGAGCCGGGGCCGCCGGGACCGCCGGGGCCCTCGCCGCCCCCGTTCCCCTGGCCGCCGTTCCCGTTGCCGCCGCCGATTCCGCCGAAGCCGCCGCTCTGGCGGCCCGGCTGCTTGCTGCTCCACTGGCTGCCCCAGGACGAGGGCCTGTCGCGCTCGTTCCCGCTCCCGCTCCCGTTCCCGCTCCCGTCCCCGTTCCCGTTTCCCTGGTCGTCCTCGCCCGATCCCCGGCGGCGCGGCTGCCACGGCTGGTCCGGCTGCCCCTCCGGCGGCGGCGCGAAGGGGTTGTCCTCGCGCTCCTCGCGGGAGGAGCTGTCGGATGAGGCCGCGCGGCGGCGTCGGTCGGTCATCAGGTGTGTGTCTTCCATAGGCGGCAGATACGGATCCGTGTCACCGACGCTACCTTTCGCATCCGCCCCCGTCCCGTGGGGGCTGTGTGGAGTGCCGGTATCGTTGCCGACGGTCGGACGCTTCGTAGAGTTCCCCGGAATCTCCTGCTCCACGTGCTTGTACGACCACACAATCCCCGACCCTTCCGAGGGAGAGCCCGTCGTGGCCGCGCCACTGATCCACCGCCCCGCCCGCCCCGCCCGTCTCGTGGTCCTGGTCTCCGGTTCGGGCACCAATCTCCAGGCGCTGCTCGACGCCGTCGCGGAGCGCGGCGAGTCCTACGGCGCCCGGGTCGTGGCCGTGGGCGCCGACCGTACGTCCGCGGCCGGGCTGGAGCGGGCCGAGCGGGCCGGGATCCCCACGTTCGTCTGCCGGGTCAAGGACCACGCGACCCGCGAGGAGTGGGACCGCGCGCTGGCCGAGGCGACCGCGGCGTACGAGCCGGATCTCGTCGTCTCGGCGGGCTTCATGAAGGTCGTCGGCAAGGAGTTCCTGGCGCGTTTCGGCGGGCGGTTCATCAACACCCACCCCGCGCTGCTCCCCAGTTTTCCCGGTGCCCACGGCGTCCGCGACGCGCTCGCGTACGGCGCCAAGGTGACCGGGTGCACCGTCCACTTCGTCGACGACGGCGTCGACACCGGGCCCGTGATCGCGCAGCGCGCGGTCGAGGTCCTGGAAGAGGACCACACCGACGAGGGCGCCGCCCTGCACGAGCGGATCAAGGAAGTCGAACGAGGGCTGCTGGTCGACGTCGTCGGGCGCCTGGCCCGCGACGGCTACAGCATCGAGGGACGAAAGGTAAGACTGGGACATGAGTGAGAGTGGCCAGCAGCAGCGGCCGGTCCGCCGCGCGCTGATCAGCGTCTACGACAAGACGGGGCTGGAGGAGCTGGCGCGCGGCCTGCACGGGGCGGGCGTCCAGCTCGTCTCGACCGGTTCCACCGCGAAGAAGATCGCGGCGGCCGGGGTCCCGGTCACGGCCGTGGAGGAGCTGACCGGCTTCCCCGAGTGCCTCGACGGGCGCGTCAAGACCCTGCACCCCCGCGTCCACGCGGGCATCCTCGCCGACCAGCGGCTCGACGCCCACCGCGAGCAGCTCGCCGAGCTGGGCGTCGAGCCCTTCGAGCTGGTCGTCGTCAACCTCTACCCGTTCCAGGAGACCGTCGCCTCCGGCGCCTCGCCCGACGAGTGCGTGGAGCAGATCGACATCGGCGGTCCCTCGATGGTGCGCGCCGCCGCCAAGAACCACCCGTCCGTGGCGGTCGTCGTGAACCCGGACCGGTACGGGGACGTCCTCCAGGCCGTCGCCACAGCGCCCGACAGCGGCTCCGCCGCGGGCGGCTTCACGCTGGACGCGCGCAAGCGCCTCGCCGCCGAAGCGTTCCGCCACACCGCCGAGTACGACATGGCGGTCGCGGGCTGGTTCTCCGGTCCGTACGCGGGCGGCGAGGGCGCGGCGGAGTTCCCCGGCTTCACCGGCGTCGGCTACACCCGCAAGAACGTGCTGCGCTACGGCGAGAACCCGCACCAGTCGGCGGCGCTCTACACGGCGGGCACCGGCGGTCTCGCGGAGGCCGAGCAACTGCACGGCAAGGAGATGTCGTACAACAACTACGTGGACACGGAGGCCGCGCGCCGCGCCGCATACGACCACGTAGAGCCCTGCGTCGCGATCATCAAGCACACCAACCCCTGCGGCATCGCCGTCGCCGACGATGTCGCCGCGGCGCACCGCAACGCGCACGCCTGCGACCCGCTCTCCGCGTTCGGCGGCGTGATCGCCGTCAACCGGCCGGTGTCGAGGGAGATGGCCGAGCAGGTCGCCGAGATCTTCACCGAGGTGATCGTCGCCCCGGACTACGAGGACGGCGCGGTCGAGGCCCTCACCAAGAAGAAGAACATCCGCGTGCTGCGCTGTCCCGAGGCGCCCTCGGCGCCCGTCGAGTTCCGCCCGATCGACGGCGGCGGGCTCGCGCAGGCCAGGGACGTCTTCCAGGCGGAGGGCGACGACCCGGCGCACTGGACGCTGGCCACGGGCGAGGCCCTCTCCGCCGGTGAGCTGGCCGAACTGGCCTTCGCCTGGCGGGCCTGCCGCGCGGTGAAGTCCAACGCGATCCTGCTCTCCAAGGACCGCGCCACGGTCGGCGTCGGTATGGGCCAGGTCAACCGCGTCGACTCGGCCCGGCTCGCCGTGCAGCGCGCTGGCGAGGAGCGCGCGCGGGGCGCGTACGCGGCCTCCGACGCGTTCTTCCCGTTCCCCGACGGCTTCGAGGTGCTGGCCGAGGCCGGGGTCAAGGCCGTCGTCCAGCCGGGCGGTTCGGTCCGCGATGAGCAGACGGTCGAGGCCGCGAAGGCGGCGGGCGTCACGATGTATCTGACGGGCACGCGTCACTTCTTCCACTGACGGACCCGGAACGGCGGAGGGCCCGTGCCCCGCGCGCGTCACGCGTGCGGGGCACGGGCCGTCTCCCCCGGGCGGGTGCCGTCAGCAGTTCTTGCTGGTGACGCTCTTCCAGGTGTTGCCCTGGCCGGTGTACTTCTTGCCGTTGAAGTGGACCGCCCTGCGGTGGCTCTCGTCCGTCCAGTTGCCGGACTTCTT
Organism: Streptomyces albiaxialis; assembly: GCF_039530985.1. Lineage (NCBI taxonomy): Bacteria > Bacillati > Actinomycetota > Actinomycetes > Kitasatosporales > Streptomycetaceae > Streptomyces > Streptomyces albiaxialis. Next base: position 790,249 of record NZ_BAAAPE010000007.1, on the reverse strand, counting down.
GTAGCGCTGCTCGTAGTGCAGGTGGGCGTGGGTGGTGGTGCCGGAGGCGCCGATGCGGCCGATCTTCTTGCCGCGCTTGATCTTGTCGCCCTTCTGGACGTACTTGTTCGCCTTGTCCTTCAGGTGGTAGTACGCCGTGAACCAGCCGTTCTTGTGCTTGATCTGGATCGTGTTGCCGGAGCCCTTGGTGTAGTAGGTCCCGACGACCTTGCCCTTGTACGAGGACACGACGGCCTTGCCGGACGAGCCGGGGTTGCCCTTCTTGACGATGTCGAGGGCGGGGCTGTGGCCCCAGGTGTCGAGCCGCATCTTGCTCTTGCAGGTGAACGGCATCTGGAACTTCGGCTTCTTCTTCGCCGCCGCCTCGGCCGCCGGGGCCCGGTCGGCCGCGGGTGCGCCGAGCGACGCCGCGCCGGCCGGAGCGATCCCGGCGCCGAGCGCGAGCACCGCGCCGCCCGCGACCACGATCCGGGCCGGGCGCGTCAACTTCCGTGTGCTGGTCATGCGTTGTCCCCCATGAGTGTGTCGTTCATCCGTCGACACAGAAGATGTTCCGCGCCGCGGCGCCCCGCGCGTACCCCGGAACTCTCAGGGTGCGCAGCTCGTCTCCCACTCCACCGAGCGCACCGTGCCCGTGTCCCGCGGCAGATCGCGCTTCTCCCCGGCCGGTACGCACCCGAGCCGTCCCCGGTAGTCGGCCTTCCGGTAGAAGCGCACGTCGTGGTAGGGCTCGTCCTTGGTGTAGCCGTTGTTGAAGACCGAGCGCGGCGCCTTCTTCTCGCCCCAGCCGCAGACGACGCGGCCGCTGAGCCAGTCGCGCTCGTTGTCCCACCAGTTGCACATCTCGCCGCCCCCGTCCCGCTCGGAGAAGAAGCAGACGTTGCCGCGCGAGCAGCGTTCGTAGCCGCCGGACGTGCGGGGCGCCCCGTCGCCCGGTGCGCGGTCGAACGCGACCAGGCCCACGCCCAGAGTCGCCGCCACCGCCCCGGCCGCCGCGCCGAGGACGAGCCGCCCCCGCAGGCGGCGCGGGCGCAGCCGCGGCAGTCCGGGGGAGCGGTCCGTGCCCGCCGCGTCCTCGGCGCGGCGCAGCAGCGAGACCGCGTCGTGCGCGGCGCGCTCCTCGTGCGTACGGGCGAGGCAGTCGGCGACGAGCGGGCGCCAGGCCTCGGGGAGTGCCGCGGAGAGCCGCAGGTCGAGGGAGCCGCGGGCGTAGGACAGCAGGGACTCCCGGCGTGCGGCCGGGGTGGCGCCCGGCAGCGGGGGCGACCCGGTGAGGACCAGGTGCGCCACGACGCCGAAGGCCCACAGGTCCCCCGAGGTCCTGACCTGCTGGCCGCGCTCGTCCAGCTCGGCCCACAGCAGTTCGGGCGGCGTGTAGTCCGGGGTGGCGAACGCGGGCGCGTAGGCGTGCGTGCCCTCCAGTTCGGCCGCGAGGTTGAAGTCGCCCAGCCGGACCGTCCCGTCGGGCATCAGCAGGACGTTGCCCGGCTTGAGGTCGCCGTGCACCCAGCCGGCCCCGTGGAGCTGCGCGAGGCCCTCGCAGATCTGTGCGAGCAGCGCGGGCCCGCCCGGCAGCGGCGCGGGGCCGTTCCTGGCCAGCAGCGTGTCGAGCGAGGTCTGAGCGCGTTCGAGGACGAGGACCGTCGCGCCGTCGAGGGCGGGCCGCTCCGGGTCGTCGACGGTGAGGGCCTCGAACATCCGGATGAGGCGGGGGCGGCGCAGCTTGCGGTGCACCTCCAGCTCGCGCCGGGCGAGGTCCTGGAGATGGCGGAGCTGGCGGGGCGTACGGGTGCCGGTGGGCAGGAACTTCAGCGCGGCCTCGCGCGGAACCTCGTCCGGGAGTCCGTCCCCGCCCGGTTCCGTACGGGGCGGTTCCGCCCGGCGTGCCGCGTAGACGCTCGCGAAGGCGCCGGAGGCGAGCGGCTCGCGCACCTCCCAGCCGCCCACCCGGTAGCCCGGGGGCACGGTGACGGCGAAGGGGCCCTCGGCGGTGTCGTTCATCGCGCCGCCTCCCCCGGCGCCTGCCCCTGCCCCTGTCCGGCGAGCACGGCGAGGTCGGACTCCCGTACGAGGTCGAAGCGGAGCGCGAGCGAGACCAGCGACTCCTTCTTGCCGTTGTGCCGGGGGCCGCAGTCCGCGGACTCCGGGGGCTGCTTGAGGCGGAGCTTCACCGCGAGGTAGTCGATGTTCCACTGCACGGCGCTGCGGCCGACCGAGGGCCACGCGGGGCGCAGCCGGTCCATGAGCTGCTCGGTGGTGGGCAGCACCGCGTACGGCTCGCCGCGCAGCCGGGGCTCGCACAGCGCGGCGAGGACGAGGAAGTAGCGCTTCGAACGGTCGAGCGGGAAGGCGGGGGCCGTGGCGGCGCCCGGCCGGTCACCGCCGCCGCTGAGGTAGTCGTGGCGCGGCGCCCAGACGTCGAAGGTGAGCAGCTCACCCTCGGCGGGCAGCACGACCCGCGCGAACTCGAAGGGCACCGGCGCCTCGGCGCGCCCCGGCGCGACCTTGATGTGCTCGCCCGCGCCCTCGGGATTCTCCACGACGTAGGTCTGGCCGGTACTGAGATTACTCAGGGTCCAGAAGGTCGCCGACGCGGTTATGGTTCCAGCGTTCCGGGAGACTCCCGGGTGCGGAATGGTGAGCCGGTTGTCCGGTGCCTCCGCCGTACGGCCGAAGCCGAGGCTCTCGCCGGGCGCGAGCCGGAGCTGGGCCTCCGGCGCGCTGTTGCCGGGTGGTACCACGATGATGCTGAACATGAGCGATTCGTCCCCCCGTTGACTGGACGTCAGGGTAGGGACGGAAAACGCTCGTTCTCCAGTGTTTCGGGCGGCGCCGAAAGTCGCGCCCGGGAGGTTTCAGTAGCGGGGACGCCCGAACCACCGGCCGGACGCGCCCAGCGAGCAGAAGACGATCGTGCAGACCGACACCGCCAGCCACAGCACGGCGGCGAGCGGATTGGCCTCCGCGCGCGCCGGGGTGAGGGAGCCGAGGAAGCCGAGGACCGCGCAGAGCGTGTTGAGCGAGGCGGCGACGATCGCGGTGACGCGGGTGCCCGCGCGGCCCCTGCCGAAGAGCGAGGCGGGCACGATGTGCAGCGCCGACATCGCCGCGAAGACGAGGGAGAAGACCACGACGAGCCCGATCGAGGCCTCACCGAAGGTGCCGGTGTCGTCGACGTCGCTCGCGGCCATGGCGGCGATCAGGAAACCGACCGCCATGATTCCCCATATCGCGCCCGCGACGAAGAGCAGGACGCGCGCGGCGATGGTGACCCCGGGCATGCTCGCCTTCGGCGGCACCATGCCGGGCATCGGGCCCATCGGGCCCATGCCGCCCATGCCGTTCATGGGTCCGCCGGGGTACGCCGGGTACGCGGGCGGGCCCTGCGGCCCGGGCGCCGGGTGGCCCTGTGGTGCGTACGGGCCCTGCGGGGCGGGGCCGCCCTGCGGCGGACCGGCGTACGGGTTCGGCGTCTGGCCCGAAGGCGGCGGTGGGTAGCTCACGGGGTCATGGTGGCGGCGGTGCGGCGGGCTGTCCAGCCTGTCATGTCCGCTTCCGTGCCGGGCTCACACCAACTGGCCCTCCAGGCAGCCGAGATGCTCCTCGCGCACCAGGTCGAACCGGATCGCCAGCGCGACCAGCGACTCCCGGGTCTCCCGTCTCCCGTTCAGCCGCGTGGAGGGCAGCCTGAGGCGGAGCTTCACCCCGAGGTAGTCGAGGTTCCACGCGATGTCCGCCTCGGTGACCCCGGGCCAGACCGCGCGCAGCCGCTCGGCCAGCTCCCCGGCCGTGGGCGGCGCCGCCTCTCCGCCGGTGCCGCCGCGCAGCCGGGGCTCGCACAGCGCGGCCAGCACCAGGAAGTAGTGGCGCGTGCGGTCGAGGGGGAACGGCACGGGGAACGGCTCGCCGGACTCCGTGTGCGCGGCGCCCGGCGGCTCCGGATAGCCGAGATAGTCGTGGCGGGGCGCGAGGACGTCGAAGCCGGGGCACTCCCCGGACCCGGCGAGCGTGACCCGCGCGAACTCGAACGGCACCGGCGCGTCGGCCCGTCCGGGGCCGACGCTGATGTGGTCCCCGTCCCCCTCCGGGTCCGCCACGGCGTACGTACGGTCGCGGCTGAAGTTGCTCAGGGTCCAGAAGGCCCCCGTCGCGGTCAGCTCGCCCGCCGCGGGCGGGACGTCGGGGTGGAGGATGGGCAGGCCGGCGTCCGCGGGCTCCGCGCGACCGAAGCGCAGGGTCTGCCCCGGCTCCAGGCGGCGCTGCCGCTCGCGCTGTTCCGGGCCGCGGCAGCCGTCAGGGACGACGATGACGCTGAACATCCTCGGCAGCCTACTGACACACGGTCGCGGACCACAACGGAGCGTAGGGGTGGCACGGGAGCACGGAGGTGCGGCATCCGGCCGTATGTCCGTGCCGCGGGGCCCCGCGCCGATCCCCGGCACCGTACGGCCGATTGGAGACCATGGACCCGGATCCGCGAGGATGGGGCCATGACCGCCCAGATTCTCGATGGCAAGGCCACAGCAGCCGCGATCAAGTCCGATCTCACCGTGCGCGTCGAGGCGCTCAAGGCCCGGGGCATCACCCCGGGGCTGGGCACCGTGCTCGTCGGCGAGGACGTCGGCAGCCAGAAGTACGTCGCGGGCAAGCACCGCGACAGCCAGCAGATCGGCATCAACTCGATCCAGCGCCACCTGCCCGAGTCCGCCTCGCAGGAGGCCATCGAGGCCGTGGTCCGCGAGCTGAACGAGGACCCGGCCTGCACCGGTTACATCGTGCAGCTCCCGCTCCCCAAGGGCATCGACACCAACCGCGTGCTGGAGCTGATGGACCCGTCCAAGGACGCCGACGGGCTGCACCCGACGAACCTCGGCCGCCTCGTGCTCGGCAAGGAGGCCCCGCTGCCGTGCACCCCGGCGGGCGTCATCCGGCTGCTGCGCCAGTACGGCGTGGAGATCAAGGGCGCGGAGGTCGTGGTCGTCGGCCGCGGCGTCACCATCGGCCGCCCGATGCCGCTGCTCCTCACCCGCCGCAGCGAGAACGCGACCGTGACCCAGTGCCACACCGGCACCCGCGACCTGTCCGCGCACCTGCGCCGGGCCGACATCGTGATCGCCGCGGCGGGCGTCCCGCACCTGGTCAAGCCCGAGGACGTGAAGCAGGGCGCGGCCGTCCTCGACGTCGGCGTCAGCCGCGACGAGAACGGCAAGATCGTCGGCGACGTCCACCCGGGCGTGCGCGACGTGGCCGCGTGGGTGGCCCCCAACCCCGGCGGCGTCGGCCCCATGACCCGGGCGCAGCTCCTGGTCAACGTGGTGGAGGCGGCCGAGCGCGCGGCGGAGTCGGCGGAGTCGTGAGGGTGGTGAGGTCGCGCCGGTTCCCGGCGCTGACGCGGACCACGGCCCGGCCGGAGGGCGGCGGCCGGGCGATGGGCGGCGAGCACGCGGCGCCGTACCGGCAGTGGCCGCTGCTCGTCGTGTGCGCGGGGGTGCTGATCGGGGTCCTCGTCACGATCGCCCAGTTCCGCGCCGGGACACTGATCATCGGCGCCTCGATGCTGGGCGGCGCCGCGCTGCGCTGGTGCCTGCCGTCCGTCGGGATGCTGGCCGTACGCTCGCGCTTCACGGACCTGGTGACGTACGCCGTGCTGGGCGCGGCGATCGTGCTGCTGGCGATGATGGCGCAGCCCGAACCCTGGCTGAGGCTCCCGTTCCTGGAGGACATCGTCCACTTCGTCGTGGGCAGGTGACGGAGCGTAGCCAGCAGGGGTCGACGGGGGCCGGTATCCGCGGACGGACACGACCAGATATCTTGATATCGAGACGATGGACCTACGTGAAGCGCGTGAAGCGGAGTACCGGTGACTGACTCGACCATCATCTATACGCAGACCGATGAGGCCCCGGCCCTGGCGACGTATTCGTTCCTGCCTGTGATCAGGGCGTACGCCTCGACCGCCGGGGTCTCCGTGGAGAGCCGCGACATCTCGCTGGCCGGGCGGATCATCGCCGGCTTCCCGGAGTGGCTGGAGGAGGGCCAGCGCATCGACGACGCCCTCGCGGAGCTGGGCGCGCTGGCGAAGACCCCGGGCGCCAACATCATCAAGCTGCCGAACATCTCGGCCTCGATCCCGCAGCTCAAGGCCGCCGTCGCCGAGCTGCAGGAGAAGGGCTACGCCCTGCCGGACTACCCGGACGAGCCGAAGACCGACGAGGAGCGCGAGATCCGCGCCCGCTACGACAAGGTCAAGGGCAGCGCCGTCAACCCCGTGCTGCGCGAGGGCAACTCCGACCGCCGCGCGCCCGCCTCGGTCAAGAACTACGCCAAGGCCCACCCGCACCGCATGGGCGCCTGGACCCCCGAGTCGAAGACGAACGTCGCGACGATGGGCGAGAACGACTTCCGCTCCACCGAGAAGTCCACGGTCGTCGAGGAGGACGGCACCCTCCGCATCGAGCTGGTGGGCGACGACGGCACCACCACCGTGCTGCGCGAGTCCGTGCCGGTCCTCGCGGGCGAGGTCGTCGACGCCGCCGTGCTGCGCGTCGCCGCGCTGCGCACCTTCCTGGGCGAGCAGGTCGCGCGCGCCAAGTCCGAGGGCGTGCTCTTCTCCGTGCACCTCAAGGCCACGATGATGAAGGTCTCCGACCCGATCATCTTCGGCCACGTCGTGCGCGCGTTCTTCCCGAAGACCTTCGAGAAGTACGGCGAGGCCCTCGCGTCCGCCGGTCTCAGCCCGAACGACGGCCTCGGCGGCATCTACAAGGGCCTGGAGGCCCTGCCGAACGGCGCCGAGATCAAGGCGTCCTTCGACGCCGAGCTGGCCGAGGGCCCGGACCTGGCGATGGTCGACTCGCACCGCGGCATCTCCAACCTGCACGTGCCGTCCGACGTCATCGTCGACGCCTCGATGCCCGCGATGATCCGCACCTCCGGCCACATGTGGAACAAGGACGACCAGGAGCAGGACACCCTCGCGGTCATCCCCGACTCCTCGTACGCCGGGATCTACCAGGTCGTGATCGAGGACTGCCGCGCCAACGGCGCCTACGACCCGGCCACCATGGGCTCCGTGCCGAACGTCGGCCTCATGGCGCAGAAGGCCGAGGAGTACGGCAGCCACGACAAGACCTTCGAGATCCCGAAGGCCGGTACGGTCCGCGTCGTCGACGCCGCCGGGAACACCGTCCTGGAGCAGCAGGCCGGCGAGGGCGACATCTTCCGGATGTGCCAGACCAAGGACGTGCCGATCCAGGACTGGGTCAAGCTCGCCGTCACCCGCGCCCGCGCGACCGGCGACCCGGCCGTCTTCTGGCTGGACGAGACCCGCGCCCACGACGCGCAGCTCATCGCGAAGGTCAAGAAGTACCTGCCGCAGCACGACACCGAGGGCCTCACCATCGAGATCATGGCCCCGGAAAAGGCCATCGCGTACTCGCTGGAGCGCATCCGCCGCGGCGAGAACACGATCTCCGTCACCGGCAACGTGCTGCGCGACTACCTCACCGACCTCTTCCCGATCCTGGAGCTGGGCACCAGCGCCAAGATGCTGTCGGTGGTCCCGCTGATCAACGGCGGCGGCCTCTTCGAGACCGGCGCGGGCGGCTCGGCGCCCAAGCACGTGCAGCAGCTCGTCAAGGAGAACTACCTGCGCTGGGACAGCCTCGGCGAGTTCCTCGCGCTGGCCGTCTCCTTCGAGCACCTCGCGCAGACGACGGACAACGCGCGCGCCCAGATCCTCGCGGACACCCTCGACCGCGCGACGGGCACGTTCCTCAACGAGAACAAGTCGCCCAGCCGCAAGCTCGGCGGCCTCGACAACCGCGGCAGCCACTTCTACCTCGCGCTCTACTGGGCGCGGGAGCTGGCCGCGCAGACCGAGGACGCGGCGCTGGCCGAGTCGTTCTCGGCGCTGGCCGCCACGCTCGGCGAGCAGGAGCAGGCCATCGTCGACGAGCTGATCGCCGTCCAGGGCCACCCGGCCGACATCGGCGGCTACTACCAGCCGGACGACGCCAAGGCGGGTGCCGTCATGCGCCCGTCCCGCCTCCTCAACGAGGCGCTGGCCAAGCTCGGCTGACGCCCGCTCCGTACGGACGCACACGACGGCGGCCCGTCCATCCCCCCGTGGAAGGACGGGCCGCCGTCGTACGTGTGGTCCGTTCAGAACTGCGCCTTGATGTCCGCGTGGACGATGCGGTGGTCGGAGTGCGGGGTGTCGTGCACCCCGACGCCGGGCGGGCCGTACGCGCCCCGGCGCAGGAAGACATAGTCGAACTTGCCCTTGCCGAACGTCGGCTTGCAGCGCCCGTCGTACGTCGCGCCGCAGTACGGGTCCGCCTCCGTGAAGTGCTGGTACATCGGCCGCAGCTCGCTCCAGTGCTGCTGCGCGTTGAAGTCGCCCATCACCACGGCCCTGTTGTGCTTGCGGGCCTCGCCCTCCAACTGCCGCACCTGGCTCGCGCGCTCGTCGCGCTCGTCGTCCTTGGACGCGAGGTGCGTGTTGAAGACCCGGACGTCCTTGCCGCCGATCTCGGTCGTCACCGCGACATAGCCCCGGCCCTCGTGGCCGCTGTCCTCGTACTTCACGCCCGTGTAGTCACGCACCGGCTTCACGGAGAACAGGGCCTGGCCGTAGGAGTTGTTGAAGAGGCCGCACTGGCTCACCTTGTGGGAGAAGCCCTTGAAGTACGCGTAGTACTCCAGGCCGTACCTGTTCTTCAGCTCCTTCAGGAAGTCGTCGACCTTGTCCCCGCACGTCTCCTGAGTGCCGAACACCGCCGGCCGGAGCTTCGCGATCTCGGCGGCCTGGTCCTTGACCCTGTGCTTGCCGGGGCCGTGCAGATTGAAGGTGACGACGCGGTTGGGCACGACCCCGGCGGCCTTCTGGATCTGCTGGGGCTTCTGGGCCTGTTGGGCCTTCTGGGCTTTCTGCGCCCGGGTGCCGAGTTCCGCGCGCGCCGCTTCGGTGTCCTTGCTGCCGGTGCCGGTGCCGGTGCCGGTGCCGCCACAGGCAGTGAGGCCGAGTGCCGCGGTGAGGGCCAGGGCCGCTGTCGCCGTCCAGTGCTTGTGGATACTCATGGGTCCCCCCGGATTCCGATGACGGGAAACGACTCTGTCGGTGCCGTGCCCGGAGCGCCACGTTCGGCGACGGTTTCGGGTTTTTCCGGGACGCCATGGCTCTGACCTGCGGTGAAGCGGCGTGGGACGGGACGCCGTGGGACGGAGTGGGCGTTCATGGGAACCTCGCGCGCCCCGAAAGCATCGTTCATGACAAGGGGAGCGGCGACGACGGACGCCGCTCGGGGGACACCGAACACGGGGTGGAACATGCTGCGTTGGCAGGCCTTACCCGAGGCGCTCGATCCGCGTGCCCGTCAGCTCGTCGTACAGATGCGCAGGCTGAAGGACCACAGCGGCCTCAGCCTCGCCGCGCTGAGCGCCAAGACGGCGTACAGCAAGTCGTCGTGGGAGCGCTATCTCAACGGAAAGACCCTTCCGCCCTGCGGGGCGGTGGAGGAACTGGCCCGCGTCACCGGCACGGAGCCGACCCGGCTGCTCGCGCTGTACGAGGTCGCGAGCGACGCCGACGCGGTGGCAACGGCGACGGAACCCGCACCCGCCGTACGGGCTGTCCCGGAGCCGGAGCCGGAGCCGGAGCCGGAGCCCGAACCGGGGCACGAGCCCGAGACGGCCGCGTCCTCGGCGCGTACCGGAGGGCCGGGGCTGCGCTGGCTGCTCGTGGGGGTCGCCGCGGGGCTGGTCCTCGGCGGCACCGGTCTCGTCGTGGCGCAGCCGTGGAAGAGCGAGGCCGCGACGAACCCGGCGCAGCCGCCGTCGTCGTCCGAGAGCCGGAGCCCGCTGGAGAGCGCGCACAAGGGCGCGTTCCCCAAGCACCCGAAGGGCGAGACGTACCGCTGCGAGGTCCGCGAGCACGACGGGCGCACGTACGCCGGGCACAGCGGGACCCGTACGAAGGTGATCGAGATCAACTCCATCGGCTGGGAGGTCGTCGAGGCGCAGTGCCTGCTGCGCGAGGCGGGCTTCCCGCCCGGCGCCGTGGACGGCATCTACGGCGAGAACACCGTCAACGCCGTCAAGCGCGCCCAGAAGAAGGCGGGCATCGCGGACGACGGCGCCGTCGGCCCCGACACCTGGAAGGTGCTGCGGAAGTGACCTCGGCGCCGCCCGCCTCCCCGCTGCCGCCCGAGTGCGCACGGCTGGTGGAGACGCTGCGCGAGCTGCGCTCCCGCAGCGGGCTCAGCCTGGCCGCGCTCGGGTCCAGGACCCCGTACAGCAAGTCGTCCTGGGAGCGCTACCTCAACGGGAAGGCCCTGCCGCCGCGCCAGGCCGTCGAGGCGCTGTGCCGGGTGGCGGGGGAGCACCCGGGGCGCCCGACGGCGCTGTGGGAGCTGGCGGACGCGGTCTGGAGCGGCCGCGCGGGCGCGCCCTCCGCCGAGCCCGCCGGAGGAGAGTCCGCCGGGGAGGTCCAGGAGATCCCGGACGCGCACGGGGCGGCAGAGGCGGCCGAGGCGGTCGGCGGCGCCGCGACGCTCGCGCCCGCCCCGCCCGTACGTCCGCGTACGCCCGCCGGTGCGACCGCGAGCGGTGCGGGGCGTTCGGCGCGGCGGCGCGCGCGGGCGCGGCATCTGGGGCTCGCGGCGCTCGGCGCGCTCGTGTGCGCCGGAGTCTTCGCGCTCACCCTCGCCCTCTGGCCGACGTCGGGGGAGGCCCGCCCCGCGCGGGAGACCACGCACGCGGACAAGGCCAGTCAGGCCGATCAGCCCGATAAGGCGGAAAAGCGGGAGAAAGTGGTCGTCGGCTGCCGCGGCGCGGAGTGCACCGGCAGAAATCCCGTGCAGATGCGCTGCGGCGCGGGCGAGACACCGCGTACGCTCCGCACCGTCCGGACGGAGGGCCGGACGCTGGACATCCGTTTTCAGCCCCGTTGCGGGGCCGCGTGGGTGCGGATGTGGGGGCAGCGGGTGGGCGACCGCGTGGAAATCGTCACGCCCGGAGTGAAGGCGCAGCGTGAGGTGATCGACGACGCGTACGAGACGGGGCAGCGGCGCTCGACGCCGATGGCCGCCGTCAGCCCGTCCGCGACCGGCGAGGTCAGGGCCTGCCTGGTACGGAAAGGGGGCGGCCGGACCTGTTTCGGGCCCGGTGACTGAGCGGTCGCGGCGCGTGCCCCCCGCTCCCGGGCTGAACTGATGTCCGGATGGGCTGGCAGACTAGGGGGTACGCGTGACCAACGGGGTGTGCGCGGGTGAGGGTATTTGCCCGTCATGCTCCCGTGCGCCCCCGATCCCGGAACTGACATCCTGGCTTTCTGCATCCCCCTGGGTAGCCAGTACGCAGCCCGGGGGCAGCGGCGCAGGTGGGGGAAAGTAAGCACGATTCGGGGGGACAAGGGGGAGGCAATGCCTCGTTGGAGGGCGCTACCAGAGGAACTGGACCCGCAGATTCGCGAGTTCGCGAGCCAGCTCCGGCGGCTCGTCGACCGTAGCGGGATGAGCGTCGCCACCATCGCGGACCGCACGGGTTACAGCAAGTCGTCCTGGGAGCGCTATCTGAACGGGCGGCTGCTGCCGCCGCGTGGCGCCACCCAGGCGCTGGCCGAGGTGACGGGCACGGATGTGCGACACCTCGGCACCATGTGGGAGCTGGCCGAGCGTGCGTGGAGCCGCAGTGAGATGCGGCACGACGTCACGATGGAGGCCATCATGGTCGCGCAGGCACGCGCGGCCCTGGGGGAGTTCGGCGACGAGCCCGCGAAGGGGCGCAAGCGGCGCAAGGCCAGGGGCGGCGCTGCCGCCGCCGCGGGCGGACAGCCCGGCGGCCCGGTCGCGCCGCCCGCGGGTCCCGTGGCACCGGCGGGGCCCGTGGCCCCGGACGTGCCGGGAAGCCAGGGCGGCCCGGCTGCCGCCTCGGGCGCGGACGACGACCGTACGCGCGCGCTGCGCCGTGTCACCGGGGACTCCCTCAAGGCGGGCTCCGCGGCGGCCGGGACGGCGCGGCTGCGCAAGGACGGCACGGCGGCGGGCGGCGCCGCGGGGGCCGGAGCCGGCACCCGTGAGAGCGAGTCCGAGGCGCCGGGCATCGGCGGCGGCGCGGGCCCGGGCGGCGGTCCGGGCGGCCACGGCGGCCAGTCGCCGAAGACGACGCAGTTGCCGCGCGCCGGCCAGGCGCCGAAGACGACCCAGATGCCGCAGGCCGGGCAGTCCCCGCAGCGCGTGGACTTCTCCTCGTGGGGGGCGCGTCCCGAGGCACAGGGCGCCGTCTCGACCTCCGGTGCGACGAATTCCGAGGCGTCCGCCTCGCACGCCGATCCGTACGCCGGTCCGTCTGCCGGTCCGCTCGCGGGTCCCGCCTCGGCCGCGTCGCCTATATCCCCGGCGGGCCCGCAGGACATACCGGGGCCCGCCGCTCCCGGCGGCCCGGGCGGTGGCCCGGGCGCTCCCGGCGGCAGGGGGCGGGACGCCGGCCGCCGCCGGGTCACGATGTTCCTGGCGGGGATCGTCGGCGCCCTCGTCGTGATCGCCGCCGGGGTGCTGCTCTTCGACCTGACGGGTGACGACGACAAGGCCGCACCGCCGCCGCCCTCGCCCAGCAAGAAGTCGGCGAACCTGCCGTCGGGCGTGAAGTGCAGCGGCAAGGACTGCTCCGGCAAGGACCCGGAGACCATGGGCTGCGGCGGGCAGTACGCGAAGAGCGTCAGCTCCGCCTGGGTCGGCCCGAGCTACGTCGAGGTCCGCTACAGCAAGGTCTGCAAGGCCTCGTGGGCGCGCATCACCAGCGCGACCAAGGGCGACGCCCTGAAGATCACCGCGGGCGGCGGCCAGGCCGAGAGCGACAAGGTCAAGACGACCAACGACGCGTACACCGAGATGGTCTCCGTCAAGAACCGGGACGGGGCGCGCGCCTGCGCGACCCTCGTCGCGGGCGGCTCGGGCTGCACGACCCCGGGCAAGACGGTCCAGGAGTAGCCGCGGAGCCCGTACGGGACGCGCGCGTGACGGAGTGGGGGTCCGGCCCGGGAAGGGGCCGGGCCCTCCGGCGCGTGGAGGGTCGGATAGCCTGACGGGTGGGTCTCTTGACGTAGAGAGACTTGAGGCGCCACAAACCGCCAGCCACGTCAGGTTCTACCAGGCACTACGGAGATCGCCATGACCCGCACTCCCGTCAATGTCACCGTCACCGGCGCCGCCGGTCAGATCGGCTACGCGCTGCTGTTCCGGATCGCCTCCGGCCAGTTGCTCGGCGCGGATGTGCCGGTGAAGCTCCGGCTTCTGGAGATCACCCCGGCGCTGAAGGCCGCCGAGGGCACCGCGATGGAGCTGGACGACTGCGCGTTCCCGCTCCTCCAGGGCATCGAGATCAGCGACGACCCGAACGTCGCCTTCGACGGCGCCAACGTCGCGCTGCTCGTCGGCGCGCGCCCCCGCACCAAGGGCATGGAGCGCGGCGACCTGCTGGAGGCCAACGGCGGCATCTTCAAGCCGCAGGGCAAGGCCATCAACGACCACGCCGCGGACGACATCAAGGTCCTGGTCGTCGGCAACCCGGCCAACACCAACGCGCTGATCGCCCAGGCCTCGGCCCCGGACGTCCCGGCCGAGCGCTTCACCGCGATGACCCGCCTGGACCACAACCGCGCGCTGACCCAGCTCGCGAAGAAGACCGGCTCGACCGTCGCCGACATCAAGAAGCTGACGATCTGGGGCAACCACTCGGCGACCCAGTACCCGGACATCTTCCACGCCACGGTCGCGGGCAAGAACGCCGCCGAGACCGTCAACGACGAGAAGTGGCTGGTCGACGAGTTCATCCCGACCGTCGCCAAGCGCGGCGCCGCGATCATCGAGGCCCGCGGCGCGTCCTCCGCCGCCTCCGCCGCGAACGCCGCGATCGACCACGTCCACACCTGGGTCAACGGCACCGCCGACGGCGACTGGACCTCCATGGGCATCCCGTCCGACGGCTCCTACGGCGTGCCGGAGGGCATCATCTCCTCCTTCCCGGTCACCACGAAGGACGGCAAGTACGAGATCGTCCAGGGCCTGGAGATCAACGACTTCTCCCGCGCCCGTATCGACGCCTCCGTCAAGGAGCTGACCGAGGAGCGCGACGCGGTACGCGGCCTCGGCCTGATCTGAGCCGGACAGCAGCAGAAGGGCGGGCCCCGGGGGATCCCCGGGGCCCGCCCTGCGTATTGATCCGACCTCTACCCCTTGCTGTCGCCACAGAGCCTCACTAGAGTCCGCCCCGCTCGGCAGAGATAGGACCTCTCCCCGTCGGCGCGTAGCGGAGGCACCCCATGCGGCTCGCGAAACGTACGGTCAGATCCCTCGCCGCCGCACTCGCGGCGGCCCTCTTGCTCCCGCTGGACGCGGCCGTCTCCGAGTCGGCGGCCCAGCCCCCGGCCCGTACGGTCCATGCCGCGCCCGACGGGCGCGGCGAGGCGTGCTCGGCCGAGGCGCCCTGCGGGCTGACCGCCGCGCGGGACGCCGCCCGTCGGGCCGCGGGGCAGGGGGACGTGACCGTCGAACTCGCGGGCGGGCGCTACCGGCTGGCCGGGCCGCTGGAGCTGACGTCCGAGGACTCCGGGCGCGACGGGCACCGGGTGACGTGGCGCGCGGCGCCCGGCGCCGAGCCGGTGTTCGACGGCGGGGTGCCCGTCGAGGGGTGGAAGCGGACGGACCCGGAGAAGAACGTCTGGACCGCGCCCCTGCCCGGGGGCGCCTCGGGCGCGCGGCAGATGTACGTGGACGGCGAGCGCGCCGTACGGGCCCGCAGCGCGGCCTGCGGCAAGGATGACTGCGAGGTGACGGAGGACGGGATCACCGGCGCCGACGGGCGTTTCGCCTCCTTCGCGCACCCCGAGGACCTGGAGGCCGTGACCGCCGTGCAGTGGCGGGACTTCCGCTGCGGCGTCGCGAAGGCCGAGCAGGCCGAGAAGGGGGAAGGGACCAGCACCCTCACCCTCGACCGGCCCTGCTGGGACAACCAGGCGCTCAAGACGCAGACCGGCTGGGAGTCGGCCTCCCCGTCGAGCAGCCGCTATCACGGCATCGACTGGTTCGAGAACGCGTACGAACTCCTCGGCACGCCCGGCCAGTTCTACGTGGACGAGCGGAAGCGGACCGTCTCCTACGTGCCGCGCGAGGGCGAGGACATGGCGCGGGCCGAGGCCGTACTGCCCCGTGCCGAGCGGCTCCTCACGGTCAAGGGCACCCTCGATGAGCCCGTCACCGGCCTCACGTTCGAGGGCATCGCCTTCGAGCACACCACCTGGCGGCGGCCCTCGACCCGCGAGGGGTACGTGAGCGGGCAGGCCGGGCACTACGTGGACGGCGCCCCGACCGGCACCCAGCCGGGCCACGGCGAGCAGTACCCCCGCATCCGTACGGCCGTCGAGGTCGAGGCCGCGCGGGACGTCATCTTCCGCGACGGGACTTGGCGGCACCTCGGCGCGGGTGGCCTCGACCTGTCGGGCGGCACCAGCGGCAGCACCGTCGAGCGGAGCACGTTCACCGACCTGTCCGGCGGCGCGGTCTTCGTCGGCGACACGAAGGCGCGCCCCGAGGACCCCCGTGCGCGCTCGCGCGACAACGTCGTACGCCGCAACGAGATCACCCACGTCGCCCGCGAGTACCGCGACAATGTCGGGATCTTCGGCGGCTACAACGACGGCCTCGCCGTCGACCACAACACGGTCACCCACCTCCCGTACACCGCGATCTCCGTCGGCTGGGGCTGGGACTTCGTCGGCAAGGAGGACGTGCAGCGCGACGTCGTCGTCTCCCACAACCGCGTCCACGACCACATGCGCACCCTCCGCGACGGCGCCGCGATCTACACCCAGGGCCAGTCGCCGGGCTCGAAGGTCTACGCGAACGACATCGACACCGCCGAGTCGCCCACGGGCAACGGGATCTACCACGACGAGCGCAGCCGCCACTGGACCACGCAGAACAACGTGGTGTGGAGCATCACCGACCACGACCTGGAGAAGACCGACGTCAAGTGGCTCTCCGCCTGGGCCTCCTGGGGCGGCTACAACATCGCGCGCGACAACTGGACCGACGACCCGCGCCCCGGCAAGTCCGGCTCGGAGAAGAACACCTTCGCGCCCAACCACCTCGGGCTCACCGAACTCCCGTCCGGGGCACGGAAGATCGTCGCGGCGGCCGGGCACGACGCTCCGGAGGAGCGCCGCGAGGTCCGCTTTGTGGCCCCCCGCGACCGCAGGGCCGAGGGCATCACGGACATCGAGGTGACGGCCCCGTACGACACCCGTACCGTGCGCTTCTCCGTCGACGGCACCGCGCTGTCGGAGATGACCCGGCTCTACGCCGACGGGACCGGGCAGGACGCGAAGTGGCGGGTCGCGGCAGACGCGGGCCGGCTGTCGCCTGGCACGCACACGCTGCGCGCCGAGGCCGTGACCGCGCAGGGCACGGTGACGGCGGAACGCCGTATCGACGTCCGGGGCCCAGGGAAGCCCGGCGTCCTCGACGGCACCTGGAAGTTCGCGGTCGAGGACGAACTGCCCGAGGGCGCGCTCGACGGCGCCCGGCCGCCCGCCACGCGCCCCGGCTTCGACGAGTCGGCGATGACCCGGATCCAGGTCCCCAGCTCCTTCGGCGCCGTACGGGCACGATGGAACGACCACGAGGGGCAGGTGTCGGCGTACCGGAGGACGTTCCGCGCCCCCGAGGGGGACGGCGGGGACGGCGGCAGGCTCTCTCTCGTCGCCGAGTCCTGTTTCTTCGAGTGCCGCTACTTCGTCAACGGCGAGCACGTCGGGACCTCCACCGGCGGCTATCTCCCCGAGCGCCTCGACATCACCGGCGCGGCCCGCGAGGGCCGCAACCAGCTCACCGTGCTCGTCGACAACCGCAAGAAGGAGACGATCGCGCCCTACGGCATCAACCAGGACCTCTACTGGAACTGGGGCGGCATCCAGGACGAGGTCCGCGTCGAGCGCACCCGCGACGCGGAGATCACCGACGTCACGGCCCAGGGCGCGGCGGACGGCACGCTGGAGCTGCGCGCCTCGGGGGTCAACGCGACGGGGGAGGCCCGGGACGTCCCCGCGCGGGTGCGGGTGGCGGGGCCGCGCGGTGAGGGCCGTGCGGTGCTCGACCGGAAGGTCACCTTCGAACTCCCCGAGGGCGGCGAGGAATCGCGCCCGGTGAAGCTGAAGGTGGACGACCCGGAGCTGTGGACGCTGGACAACCCGCGCCTGTACGACGTACGCGTCACCCCGGGCCCGGGGGGCCGGGCGCTCACGACCCGTACGGGCTTCCGCACGGTCACGACGGAGGACGGCGAGGTCCTGCTCAACGGGCGCGCCGTGAAGAACCTCAAGGGCTTCAACCGGCACGCCGACCATCCGGGGCTGGGCCGTACCGACCCGGCGGGGCTCTCCCGACGCGAGCTGGAGAAGCTGCACGACGACGGCTTCCGGCTCTTCCGGCCCGGCCACTACCCGACGACGCCCGCGCTGCTGGACGCCGCCGACGAGCTGGGCTTCCTCGTCGTGGAGGAGATCAACGTGACGCAGGCGAAGAAGGAGCAGCTCGCCTCGGAGAAGACCCGCGTGTTCGCCCGCGACCGCCTCGACCGCATGATCCGCCGCGACCGCGGCCACCCCTCCGTCGTCACCTGGTCGGTCGGCAACGAGAACCACACGCAGACCGACGAGGGCGCCGCTTACGTCCGCGACATGATCGCGCACGGGAGGAAGCGCGACTCCTCACGCCTCTACACCGAGGTCAGCGCCTGGCACACGGACGACAGGTCGTACGCCTACCAGGACGTGATCCTCGCGAACATCTACTCGGGCTGGTACTACGGTGAGTTCGACGACGTCGCGGGTCTGACCGACGCCATCCAGAAGAAGGCGGGCGGCAAGCCGCTGGTTGTCAGCGAATACGGAGCCGAGGCGGTCAGGGGCCGTCCCGGCGACGGAAAGGGAACCGAGCGGTACCAAGCTGAACTGGTCGCCGCCTACGGCCGTCAGCTCGACCACCGGCCGAAGACGCTCGGCACGATGTACTGGCCCGTGAGCGAGTTCATGCTCACCCCCGAGGGCGGCGGCGGGAACCCGGTCGAGGTCCGCGGCTTCCACAACAAGGGCCTGCTGACCTGGTTCCGCGAGCCGAAGAAGGCGTACGGGGTGCTCACGGGGAGCTGACGCGCGGCCCGCCCCGCGCGCGCGTGCGGGTGCGGGCGCGGTGGCGTGCGACGGCGTCGTTGTTGGCGCAGCGCACGGAGCAGTACGCGCGCCGCCCGTTGCGCGAGGTGTCGACGAACGCCAGCGCGCAGCCCGGGAGCGCGCACCGGCCGAGCCGGTGCGCGCCCGCCGAGCAGACCAGGGTCGCCAGCCCGGCCGCCGTGACCGCGCGGATGTGCGCGGCCGCGTCGGCGTCCGGCGCGCTGTAATGCAGATGCGGCGCGTGCCCGTCGTGGGTGGTGAGGTACGGGCGGCTGGAGGCCGCGGCCAGCAGCGCGTTGACGGCGGCCACGCGCGTCTCCAGCTCCTGCGGCCCGAAGGCGGCGGCGAGGTCGCGCCGCCACTCCTCGAGTTCCGCCGCCTGTACGTCCGTCAGCGTGCGCTCGACGATGCCGTGCGCGGCGAGCAGGGGTTCGAGGTCGCCGGGTGCGAAGGGCACGGGCGCGTTCACCAGGTCCGCGGCCAGCTTGGCGGCCTCACCGCCGTAATGGTTGAACTGCATAAGACCATGACAGCACGGTGGACCCATGGCTGTGCATCCCCCGTACCTTCCTTCTTCCTCCCGCCTCCAGGACACGGACCGCTGCCCGCTCTGCTGGCTCCCCACCGGCACGGGGGAGTGGACGGCGCGCTCCCGGCACCCGACGTCCCTGGGGGAGGTCGAGTACTGCGCCGGGCCCTGCGGCTGCCTCGTCGTCCTGGTCGACGGGCAGCTCGTCAAGACGGCAGCAGCCCCTGCCGTACGGCCGCGTCCCTGACCTCCTCGTACAGCGCGCGCAGGGTGTCGCTGACGCCGACCCGCGGCAACTGGAGCGCGTCCAGCGCCGCCGCGTCGGCGCCGACGTCCGCCCAGCCCTGCCCGGTCAGGGTCCGCATCAGCGCCGGATTGAGCCGGTCCACGCCGCGTACGAGCAGGGCTTCCGGGGTCTCGCCGTCCTCGTACTCGCGCCACAGGGCGAGAAACTCGCCCGCCAGCGGCTCCGGCAGCGCGCCGAACCGCCGCCGGGCGACGGCGTCCTCGGCCGCGGCCTTGCCGCCGTCGCCCGGCTCCTGGCCCCACGCGGACGGGTCCCCGGCGTCGATCTCGACCAGATCGTGCATCAGACAGAGCTTGAGCATCCGCTCAAGGTCCAGAGGATGTCCGGTCTCGCGCTCGAACTCGGCGTGCAGCACCCAGGTGACCAGTGCCAGATGCCAGGAGTGCTCCGCGACGCTCTCCTTGCGCCCGGCGGTCGCGTTGTTGTGCCGGGTGACCTCCCGGAGCCGCGCGCTGTGGACGACGAAGCCGAAGAGTCCCCCGAGGTCATGAAGATCGTTGCTCATGCGGCAAGTGTGCCGGGTGCGTCCGGGATCAGTCCTCGGACCCGTTCTCGGACCCGTTCTCGGCCTCCGCCATCGCGGCCTCGTAGGACTCCAGGGTGTCGACCACGAGCCGGCGCTGGGCGGGGGTGAGCGGGGCCACGGCCTGGCGCCAGGCGTCGGCGCCGCGGGCGAGCCAGCCCGCGATCTCGGGCCCCCACTCCTCGACGATGCTCACGATGCGGCGGCGCCGGTCGTCCGGGTCCTCGCGCCGCTCCAGGACGCCCTTACGGCTCAGCTCGCCGACCATCAGGCTCACGGTGGTGGGGGCGACTTCGAGCCTCGCGGCCAGGTCGTTCACGGTCGCCGGGCCGTCGAAGAGGAGGTAGGAGAGCAGGGAGAGGTGACGGGGGGCCAGGGCCAGGGACTGGAGCTCGTCGGGGACGGGGATCCGTTTCGCGCGTCCGACCATGCGGGGCATGAGCAGCAGCAGGGCTCTGATCGCCTCGTCCTCGTCGAGCCCCCGTCGTCGGTGATTGGTCGTTGACACCGCCCGCTCCTCCAATTACCTTTGAGATTAAAGATGCTTTGAAAGCAAAGAGAAATGGTCCATGTTACCCATCCCGTGTGCACCTCCTTGCCGAACGGAGATTCACCATGCCCCACTTCGACGTAAGAATCCGTGAAGAGGCCCTTGACGGCTCGGTCGAGCCGAAACTCATCCGCGGGCTGGCCGAAGCTGTCGCCTCGGTCTACGGGGAGCGGTTCTTCGAGCTCGCCGCCGTGGAGATCTTCGGTGTCCCCGACGGCCGCTGGGGCGTCGGCGGCTCTCCCTCCCGGGACAGCGCGCCGGTCATCACCCTCCGCCTCCGCGAGGCGGCCTTCGCGCCCGAGCACGAGGGCAAGCCCGCCCGCCTGATCGCCGCCATCACCGATGCCGCCGTCGCGGTCCTCGGCGAGGAGATACGGAAGAGGGTGACGGTGATCCTCGTCCCGGTCCCGCCGGGCCGCTCGGGAGTGGGCGGCGAGGTGGTGTAGCGTGCCCGCCGCGCGGCCTCCCGAGATGCCGGACTCCCCGCTCCGCACCCGCCGCCTCGACCTCCTGCCGCTCCGCGTCGCGCACGCGCCGGAGATGGCCCGCGTCCTGTCCGACCCCGCTCTCTACGCCTTCATCGGAGGCGCCCCGCCAGGAGAGGAGGAGCTGCGCGCCCGGTACGCGCGCCTCACCGCCGGTTCCCCGGACCCCGACGTCACCTGGCGCAACTGGGTGCTCCGGCTCCGTGCCACGTCGCGCCTCGTGGGCACGGTCCAGGCCACCCTGACGTCCGGTCCACCCGGCGACCCCGGCCGCGGCCCCGACCCCGACCCTCACTCCGGCTTCTCCCCTCACTCCGGCTCCCGGACGGCCGAGATCGCGTGGGTCGTCGGTGCCGCCTGGCAGGGGCAGGGCTTCGCGGTCGAGGCGGCCCGTGCGCTGGTCGCCGCACTGGATGCCGAGGACGTGCGCACCGTCCTGGCCCATGTCCACCCCGAGCACCACGCCTCGGCCGCCGTCGCGGCGGCGGCCGGCCTCCTGCCCACCCGGGTGCGGCAGGACGGGGAGGTCCGCTGGGCCCGCGTGCGCCCGGGGTGAACCGGGCCCTCCGGGCAACCGGTTCACGCGCTCCGAGGCCTCCGGAGTGCCGGGTGAGGTGTGCCTACGGTGCGTCCCGGGGCATCAACAGAGAGCGGCATCGTCCTGTTCACCGACGAGTTGACGGACGGAGTGAGATGGACGCGCTGGAGTGGTTCAAGTCGAGCTACAGCGAGAGTCAGGGCGGGGACTGCCTTGAGGTCGCGGCGGGGACCGAGGACGTGCTGGTGCGCGACACCAAGGACGTCGACCGCCCGGTGCTGGGCTTCCCCGGCGAGGCGTGGGAGAAGTTCGTGGCGTACGTGGAGCGTTGAGGCCCGTTCCGCGAAGCCCGCTCCCCTGACCGGCGCATATTGCGTTGCCGGGGTCCGGCGGGTCCGCTCAGCATGAGGGGATGGAAGCACCGGACGCACCCCAGCGCGACGAGTACCCCGGGCCGCAAGCCCTGCGGGACATGCAGGAGTTGGCCCATCGGGAGTTCCCGTCCGCCGGACACTGGCACGTGGGCGACCTCGCGTGGAACTGGTGCCTGGCGCTCGACCGCGGGGACCAGCGGCCCACCGCGGTCTGGCGGCGCGGCGGACGGGCCGTGGCCTGGGCGTGGCTGGAGTTGCCCGAGCGGCGTCTGATGGCCCAGGTCGCCCGGGACGAGGAGGCGCTCGCCGACGAGGTGATCGCCTGGGCCGAGCGCACCGCCGGGGCGCCGGTGCGGACCGACGTCGCCGAGTCCGAGCCGCACCTGCGTGCCGCGCTGGAGCGGCGCGGCTACGCCGCCGAGGAGGACGAGCCGTTCATGGTGCGGATGGAGCGGCGCCTGGACCCGGCGGACGTACGGTCCGGGGCGCCCGCCCCGGCCCCCGAGGGGATCACCGTGCGGGTCCTGCGGGGTGACGACCCGCGGGAGCGGGAGAGCCGGGCCGAGGTGCACCGCGCCGCGTTCGGGGGCGGCTGGTGCACCGGGGAGCGGTACGGACGGCTGCGGGACGTGTGGCCGTACCGGCCCGCGTTCGACGTCGTCGCGGTCGACACCGAGGGGACGGTCCTCGCGTTCTGCCAGGGGTGGTACGACGAGGCGGGCCGGACGGGCCTCTTCGAGCCCGTGGCGACCAGGCCCGGGCATCGTCGGCGGGGGCTGGCGCGGGCCGTGTGCGGTGCCGTGCTGCGGGCGTTCGCGGAGGCGGGGGCGCGGCGGGCCGTGGTGGCGGCGCGCGGCGACGAGGAGTATCCCGTGCCGCGCGAGCTGTACGGGGCGCTCGGCTTCACGCCGTACACCCGCACCCACGCGTACCGCCCCCACGAAGTGCGGCTCGGGGTCTACGGGACGGCGGGGGAGGTCGAAGCGCTCGCGGAGAAGGCCCGCGGGCTCGTGCGGAGCGGGGCCGGGGCCGGGACGGGGGCCCGAGCCGGGTCGGGCGCCGGGGCCGGGGTCGGCACCGTCGATCTGGTGCGCGGGGCCGATGTCGAGGAGCGGTACGAGGACCTGGTCCAGCAGTGGGTCATCGAGCACCCGGATCAACCGCCCTCGGACCCGGCGCGACGCGCGCTCGCAGAGGTCCGGGTCACCGTGGCCCTCCCCGGCACGCACGGCACGGACGGCACGGATGACTCCGACAGCACGGACGGCACGGACGGCACCGACGGCACCGACGGCATCACCGTTCTCAAGGACGCCCTCTGCCGCCTCATCTGCCCCGAGCCGGAACACAACGGCCCCTGCCCCATGCCCTGGTCGCTCTCCTGAGCCGTGCGCCCCTGAGGCCTCGCCAGGTGCCCCGCGTCCCGCGCCGTCTTCATCCCGGCCGGTATCCCCGCAGGCCACGGCGGGGGTCGTCCCGGCCGGGCCCGTGGGACGGGTGAGGGGTGGCGGGCGGGAGGGGCGGGGGAGCAGGGTGGTGGACGTATCACCGGCAGGGCGAGGTGCGGGACAGGGACGGCTCGCACCTTGCCCTCAGCCTTCGCGGGACGGTCGATGCGCAGGGCTCTCAAGGGGCCGTGCCGGCCCGGCCGTTCGGGGGTTTCCCGGCGTGTTCTGAGGCGCGCCCCGAGGGGCGGGGGCCGGGCGCGGCGCCCGTTCCGCGCAGCGGGAGCTGGTCGGGACGGCAGCCCGCGACTCCTTCGGCTTACCCGGGAGGTAATCGACCGGGGACGGCGGGCCGTTCACCCTCGACGCCATGACCGAAGCCTCTGCCGACACCGGCACGAACGCCGACGCCCCTACCCGCACCCGTACCCGCACTCGCGCCCGCACCCGTAGCGCGGTCGACGAACTCCTCTCCCGTATCGCCGCGGGCGACCCCGAGCGCGTCGCGGCGCTCTTCGCCGAGAGGGTCGACTGGATGATCGCCGAGAACCCCGGGGTGCCCTGGATACGCCCCCGCGAGACGCGCGCGGACGTCGCGGCGCACTTCGCGGAACTCGCCGCCGGGGTCGCGTCCGCGCCGGACAACCCCCGGGCCGTGGAAACGGTCCTCGTGGAAGGTGAGGACGCGGTGATCATGGGGATGCTGAAGGGACATGTGCGCGCCACGGGAAAGAGCTTTCGTTCGCCGTACGTGATGCGGCTGACGGTGCGCGAGGGCCGGTTCGTCCGCTATCACCTCTACGAGGACAGCCGGGCCATCGCGGAGGCGTGCACGCCCGGTACGTGAACGAGACAGGAGAGGCGGGGCCATGAAGGCGGGAACGCTGCCGGTGGTGGCGACGGCACTGACGGGGACGCTCGCGTTGTACATCGCGCTGGTGGCGTTCGGGAACATCACGGACTTCGGCACCAACCAGGAGTTCGTGCGGCACGTCTTCGCGATGGACACCACGTTCGAGGACGAGGACCTGATGTGGCGGGCGATCGAGAGCAGGACGGTCGCCGACGTCGCGTACGTCGCCATCATCGTGTGGGAGACCGTGGCGGCGCTGGTCCTCGTCGCGGCGACGGTGCTCTGGGGCCGCTCCCTGCGCCACGGCGACCACGAACGCCCGCGCCGTGCCTCGACGGTGGGGCTGCTGATGCTGCTGCTCCTGTTCGGGGTGGGGTTCCTGGCCATCGGCGGGGAGTGGTTCGCCATGTGGCAGTCCGAGAAGTGGAACGGTACGGAGGCCGCGGCCCGGAACTTCATGTTCGCGGGCGTCACCCTGATCCTGGTCCACCTTCCCGGCCGTACGGGCGCGGGCGCGGGCGCGGGCAGGCCCGCGGCATGAGCCTCGCCCGCCGCCTGTGGACGGCCGTCGAACCGCTGCACGCCCTCACGTACTTCGCCCCGGAGACGGCCGACGCCGCGCGGGCCGCGGGGCTGCGGGGCTGGTGGATGGGGTACTTCGCGGGGCGCCTGGCCCCCGCCGGTGCCGTGGACGCGGCGACGGGGCAGGCCCTGTGCTTCGTCTTCGCGCCGGGGCGCGTGGGCCGGGCGCTGCCGGACGCGTGGGAGTACGCGCCGCCGGAACGGGTGCTCCGTACCCGCCTGGACGCGGTCGGTACGGCCCTGGCCCGGGCGCTTCCGGACGGGCTTCCCCCGGAGGAGCTGTCCGCGCTGACGTCGCTGCTGGAACGCGCGGCCGACGCGTGCGACGTCGAGGACCGGCCCCTGGCGGCGGCCTGGGCCGGGGTGCCGCGCCCCGCCTCACCGGCCGCCCCGCTGGCCGCCTCGCCGGTCGCCTCGCCGACGGAGCGGCTGTGGCTGGCGGCCACGGTGCTGCGCGAGCACCGTGGCGACGGTCACCTGCGGGCCGCCGCCGAGCACGGGCTGACGGGCCTCGACGCGGGCGTCACCCACGCGGCGACGGGCCGCGTCCCCCACGACCTCCTGCGGACCACGCGGGGCTGGACGGAGGAGGAGTGGGACACCGCCGCCGAAGCCCTCGTCGCCCGGGGCCTGCTCACCCCCGACGGTCTCCTGACGGCGTCCGGCGAGGCGCTCCGCGCCGCGGTGGAGGCCCGTACGGACGAGCTGGCCGCTCCCTCGGACACCGCGCTGGCGGAGGAGATCGTCGCCCGCGCGACCCCTCTCGCCCGTCACCTCTTCGACACGGCCGCGATCCCGGACCCCAACCCCATGGGCGTACCGCGCCCTTGACGGGCCGGGCCGCTACGGTGAGCGCATGACCTCCGCCGACGACATCGCCTCACTGCCCCGCGCCGAGTTCGCCTTCCCCGGCCCGCTCCGCGACCGGCTCGTCGCCGCGATCCTCGACGGCACGAAGACCGCCACGACGGGCCTCCTCGCCGCGTACGAAATCGAGGGCGAGCGCCTGCCCGAGGCCGGGGACCGCTCGGTGGTCGTCGACTCGGACGACCGTCCCGTCGCGGTCATCGAGGTCACCGACGTCCGTGTCGTCCCCCTGGCCCAGGTGGACCTGGCCCACGCGGTGGACGAGGGCGAGGGCCACACGAGCCTGGCCGCATGGCGCACCGACCACGAACGCTTCTGGCACACCCCCGAGATGCGCGCGGCCCTCGACGACCCCGCGTTCACCGCGACCGACACCACCCCCACGGTCCTGGAACGCTTCCGCCTCCTCAAGGACACCCCCTAGCCCTCCTCCCCGTCGGCGAACAGCTCACCGGCGGCCGTGACCCTGAAGGCCCGCGAGCGGGATGTCGGCGGCGGCCTCGACGGGATCCGTGATGGCCGGGACGTTGTGCGGGCCCAGCACGAGGGGGTGGACGGTGAGAGTGGGGTGGGCGGGGAGACCGATGCGGATGGGCTCGGCCGCCCACGTGGCGGTGCTCTTGTTCCGGCAGACGCTGCGCTTCGTGAGGTGCGCTGACCATGGGGTGGACCGAAAACGCGGTTCTGTCGACTACCCCCGGTAAACGTGTGTTTGTCGCACGGATGGGTTACTCCAGTCCCCTCTTCCCCGGTGTCCAGAACGGTTTGGTGAGGATCGTGCGGCGGGGCCAGGCGTGGTGGTGGGTGAGGTGGGTGCGGAGGGACTGGAGGGTGCGGGCTTCGCCGGCGAGGTAGGTGACCGGTGGGGTGGTGGGGAGGGGGAAGGCGGACAGGGCCCGGAGGAAGGTGGGGGAGGGGGACGACGGGGGGCCCTCGCGGTAGGTCCAGGTGACGTCGCCGGGGAGGGGGAGGCGGTCGTTCTCGTCGGCGACCTCGATCAGGGCCGTCACCTGGGCGCCCCGGGCGTGCAGGGCCCGCATCATCGGGCCGAAGGCCGCCGAGGCCGTCTCGTCGCCGAGGAAGAGGTGGTGGTCGCCGGGGCGGGGGACGAGGCCGCCCTCGGGGCGGCCGATGCGGACGCGCGTGCCCGGGACCGCGGTGCGGGCCCAGCGGGCGCCGGGGCCCGCGTTCTCGTGGTCGAGGACGCGGAGTTCGAGGGAACGGTCCCGGCGGTCCCAGACCGAGTACGTACGGCGCGGGCCCGCGAGCCCGTTCACGTGGACGCGGATCTGCTGGCCCGGTGTCCAGGGCAGCGGGGCCGGGGTCTCCAGGGTGAGGTGGTGGAAGCGGCCCGTGCGGGTTCCCGTGTCGGTGACCGTGGCGGGGGTCAGGAGGCGGTCCAGGAGAGTCATGCCCGCTTCCTTCCGGCGGACGCGCCGCGCGGCTCGCGCAGCCACCACACCGTCACCGCGCCCAGCACCGCCACCACCGCCGCCGTGACGCGGAAGCCCGTGGCCATGCCGTCCGTGAAGCCGTCGCGGCCCGTGCCCGCCAGCACCGTGCCCATCACGGCGACGCCGAGCGCGCTGCCGAACTCGCGTGCGGCGCCGTTGAGTCCGGAGCCGAGGCCCGCGCGGGCGTCGGGGAGGGCGCCGAGGACCGTCGTGGAGAGGGCGGGCATGGCCAGGCCCATGCCCAGGGACAGGAGCAACAGGATGCCCGCGTACCAGACGTACGGCGTCCCGCTCGTGAGCAGCGACAGCAGGGCCAGGCCCGCGACGACGCAGGTCAGGCCCGCCGCGACCAGCGGCGTGCGGCCCAGACGGCGGACGAGCGCGGGGCTGTACCGGGAGACGGCGATCATGCCGACGGCCACGGGGCCTATCGCGAGCCCGGCGAGGGCGGGGGAGTAGCCCTTCTCGTACTGGAGGTACTGCGCGTTGACGTAGAAGAGGGCGAAGAGGCCGAAGAAGGTGGCGGCGATGCCCAGGGTGCCGCCCCGCAGCGCGCGGGCCCGGAAGACGCGGGGGTCGAACAGGGGCCGCGCGGACCGGAGTCCGTGGGCGAGGAAGAGCGCCCCGAGAACGGCCGCCGCGGCGAAGGAGCCCAGGACCAGGGCGGAGCCCCAGCCGTGTTGGGGGCCCTCGATGATGCCGGTGAGCAGGGCGAGGGAGGCGAGGACGAGGAGCGCGGTGCCCGGCGGGTCGGCCGGGCCCGCGGTGGGGGACGGGGCCATGCGCGGGGCCAGCCGCGCGGTCAGCGCCAGCAGGAGCAGCGCCAGGGGCGCCGATGCCCAGAACAGGCCCTGCCACGGCAGGTACTGGAGGACCAGTCCGCCGCCGAGGTTGCCCACGATCCCCGCGGCGCCCGTCGCGGCCGTCCAGACGGCGACCGCGTGCGCCCGGCGCCCGGGCGGCGCCGAGCCCACGGCCAGCGACAGGGTCGCGGGCATGATCAGCGCGGCGCCCGCGCCGGAGAGGGCCCGGCCCGCGATGAGGACGCCCACGTCCGGCGCGAGGGCCGCCAGCACGCAGCCCGCGGCGAAGACCGCGAGGCCCGCGAGGAGGGCGCCCTTGCGGCCGCGCCGGTCGCCGAGGGCGCCCGCGGGTATGAGGAGGCAGGCGAAGACGAGGACGTACGCGTCGACGATCCACACGAGCTGCGCGTGGCCGGGCTCCAGCCCGCTCGCGGCGAGCTTCGGCAGGGCCAGGTTGACGGCGGCCACCAGCGCGACCGCCAGCACGACGCAGGCCGACATCAGGGCCAGGACCGCGCCGGGGCGGCGGGGAGAAGGAGCCGGTTCTCGCGTCCCCGGCGGCCGGGACGGCGCCCGCAGGGCTGTTTCGGACATGGGAGTACCTCAAATCCAGTGCAGAGAAAGGGAGTTCGCGTGGACGAGGGAGGGGGCGGCCGCCGGGGTCCCGTCGTACGGAGTCGCACCGACACCGTAGGCAGGCGGCATCGATTACCACAATTGCAACCTTCTCAAGGCATAATTGCGCCCCATGCAATCCAAGCTCGACCTGAACCTCCTGACCGCCCTGGACGCCCTGCTCGCGGAGGGCAGCGTGACCGGCGCCGCCGAGCGGCTGCACCTCTCGACGCCCGCGATGAGCCGCACGCTCACCCGGATCCGCAAGGCCCTCGGCGACCCCGTGCTGGTGCGGTCGGGCCGGGGGATGGTGCCGACGCCGCGCGCGCTGGAGCTGCGCGAGGAGGTGCGGGAGGTGGTCGAGCGCGCGACCGCCGTCTTCACGTCGGAGAGCCCGCTCGAACTCGCCACGCTGGAGCGGACGTTCACGCTCCTCGCCGACGACTCGCTGCTCACCTCGATCGGCATGCGGCTGCTGGAGCGCGTACGGAGGGAGGCGCCGGGCGTCTCGCTGCGGCTCGTGCCCGAGGGGCCCGGCGACGAGACGGGGCTGCGGGAGGGCCGCGCCGACCTGGACATCGGCGTCGTGCACACGCCCGCGCCCGGCACCCGGGTCGAGTACGTCTTCACGGACGACAACGTCGGCGTCGTCCGCGCCGGTCACCCCCTGCTGGACGGCGGGATCACCCCGGAGCGGTACGCGGCGGCCGAGCACGTCACGACGTCACGGCGCGGCAGGCTGTACGGCCCGATCGACGAGCGGCTGGAGGAGCGGGGGCTGCGGCGGCGGGTGGCGGCGTCGGTGCCGACGTTCACCGCGGCGCTGCTGGTCGTCGCGGAGACGGACCTGGTGGCGCGCACGGGGCGGCGGCTGGCGGCCTGGCAGCGGGAGCGGCTCGGCCTGGTCGCGTTCGAGATCCCGCTCGATCTGCCGGACCTCCCCATCGCGCAGGCGTGGCATCCGCGCGACGAGAAGGATCCGGCCCACATGTGGCTGCGCCGCTGTGTACGGGAGATCGCGGCCGAACTCACGGAGGAGGGGGAGGCCGGGGAGGGCGGAGGCGCGTAGGGCGGAGACGCGTAGGGCGTACGGCGCGTAGGCGTACGGCGTGCAGGGCGTACGGGACCGCCCGTACGCCCTACGCGTCTCCGCCCCGCGCCCCCGCGCGACGCGCCGACCCGCCCTACACCTCCTCCGAGGGCCCCTGCCGCTCGCCGAGCCCGTCCCGCAGCTCGGAGACGTCGATCGTCTTCTCCTTCGACGGGGTCTTCTCCGGCACCGGCCTGTCGTAGCGCCCGAGCCGGATCTGGTCGCGCTCGGGGCCCGCCTCGCGCTCCAGCTTCAGCGGATACGGCTTCCCCTCGTCCGCGACGAGCATCCTGACCTTGACCTCGTCCCGTACGCGCGTGACGGCGACCGCGTCGCGGCCCTTGACCTCCGTGGACCCGCCGCGCTTCCAGCGGCCGGGCCCGCGCTCCGTGTCGGCTCCGGCGGAGGCGCGGAAGGCGTCGAGGTCGCAGGCGGTGGCGAGGCCGTTGGCGCCGAGCATGGCGTCCTGCGAACTGCCCTTGATGTAGCGGCCCTTGAAGCGCTCGGCGGCCGACTCCCCCTGCTCGCCCCCGACCTCGTGCCGCCAGAACGCGGCACTGGGCTTCATCCACACCGTTCCGCCCCGCTTGATCACCTTCACGGAGCCCTTGCCCGGAATGGTGATCTTTCCGGCGCAATTCGCCTTTTCGTCGAGGGTGAGATCCAGCTCCAGATCCCGGGCCTTCATTTTCAGCCGCAGCGAGGAAGCGGAATTCAGCTCTTTCACCGCTTTCCGCGCGATCTCCTGCCCTGAGAGCCCGTCGAGGTCACTCTCCGTGCGCGGGGCGGCACTCGCCTGGGTCTGGAGTGCGCCTCCGGCCGTTGTCGCAGCGCATACGGCCAGGGCCAGCGCTGTGCGGTGCTGCTTTCCCATGTCCCGAGCTCCGATCCTCGCCGGGCGGCCGCAAGGCGCCCGCCCGGGAATGAGGGCATATGGACTCATTTACCGTACGTTGCACCCCCGCCCCGCGCACTTCGGCCAGTGACGAAGCCCACTTGTTAGCGAATTCCAGACATGAGATCGGAGAGCGGGGGCAGGTGTCGGTCTTGCCATCTGCCCAGGGGCATGGCGAGGAACATTTCGGTTATGGAAGGCAGTACCCAAGGTGTCCGTATTGGAGAGCATTCACGTAGGCGGTGTGTGGCGCACCGCCACGTCGGGCGGCACGCGGGAGGTCCTCGACCCCGCTGACGCCACGATCCTCACCGTGGTCGCCGAGGGCGGCACGGAGGACACCGACGCCGCCGTCGCCGCGGCCCGCCGCGCGTTCGACGAGGGAGAGTGGCCGCAGACCCCGACCGCCGAACGTGCCGCGCTGCTGCGGCGCGTCGCCGAGCTGCTCCAGCGCGACCGCGAGGACATCGCGCTGCTGGAGTCCCGCGACACCGGCAAGACCCTCGAAGAGGGCCGCGTCGACGTCGACGACGTGACGGCCGCGTTCCGCTACTTCGCCGACCTCGTCATGAACGAGTCCGGCGGCCGTGTCGTCGACGCGGGCAGCGCCGACGTGCACAGCGTCGTCGTCCACGAACCCGTGGGCGTCTGCGCGCTCATCACGCCCTGGAACTACCCCCTCCTCCAGGCGAGCTGGAAGGTCGCCCCGGCGCTCGCGGCGGGCAACACCTTCGTCATCAAGCCCAGCGAGGTCACCCCCCTCTCGACCGTGCACCTCGTCAAGCTGCTGGTCGAGGCCGGACTCCCGGACGGCGTCGCGAACATCGTGACCGGCGCGGGCCTCCCGGTCGGGCAGCGGCTGGCCGAGCACCCGGACGTCGACCTGTTCTCCTTCACCGGCGGCCTGGTCAGCGGCACCAAGGCGGGCTCGGCCGCGATCGCGGGCGCCAAGAAGGTCGCCCTCGAACTCGGCGGCAAGAACCCCAACGTCGTCTTCGCGGACGCCTGCGCCACCGAGGAGGGCTTCGACACCGCCGTCGACCAGGCCCTCAACGCCGCGTTCATCCACAGCGGCCAGGTCTGCTCCGCGGGCGCCCGGCTGATCGTCGAGGAGTCCGTCAAGGAGCGCTTCGTCGCCGAGCTCGCCGCCCGCGCCGAGCGCATCAAGCTCGGCCGCGGCACCGAGGACGGCGTCGAGTGCGGACCGCTCGTCTCCCAGCAGCAGTTGGAGAAGGTCGAGGCGTACGTCGCGAGCGCGCTCGCCGAGGGCGCCGTGCCGCGCAGCGGCGGCAAGCGCCCCGAGCCGTCGGCCGTACGGCCCGAGGGCGGCTACTTCTACGCCCCCACGGTCCTCGACAACTGCCACCGCGGCATGAAGGTCGTCCGCGAGGAGACCTTTGGTCCAATCGTGACTGTAGAGAGCTTCAGCACGGAGGACGAAGCTGTAACGCTTGCCAATGACACTGAGTACGGCCTCGCAGGTGCCGTCTTCTCCAGCGATACGGCACGCGCGCGCCGCGTCGCCGCGCGACTGCGCCACGGCACCGTGTGGATCAACGACTTCCACCCGTACCTGCCGCAGGCCGAGTGGGGAGGCTTCGGCAAGTCCGGCGTCGGCCGCGAACTCGGCCCTCATGGCCTGGCCGAGTACCGCGAGACCAAGCACGTGTACGAGAACCTGCGCCCCGCGCCCGTCAGGTGGTTCGCGGGCTGACCGACCCGCGCCGACCGCACCGGACCCCGGGCCCGGCGGCCCCCGTGTACGTGAAGCTCGACCCCCCAAGGAGCAAGACCCCTATGTCCCGCTACGACTACGTGATCGTCGGTGGTGGAACGGCCGGATCGGTGATCGCCGCGCGCCTCACCGAGGACCCGGACGTCACCGTCGCCCTCATCGAGGGCGGCCCCACCGACATCGACAAGCCCGAGGTGCTGACGCTGCGCAAGTGGCTCGGCCTGCTCGGCGGCGAGTACGACTACGAGTACACGACGACCGAGCAGCCCCGCGGCAACTCGCACATCCTGCACAGCCGCGCCAAGGTGCTCGGCGGCTGCTCGTCGCACAACACCCTCATCTCCTTCAAGCCGCTCCCCTCCGAC
The DNA here is from genome assembly GCF_039530985.1 of Streptomyces albiaxialis. NCBI lineage: Bacteria > Bacillati > Actinomycetota > Actinomycetes > Kitasatosporales > Streptomycetaceae > Streptomyces > Streptomyces albiaxialis. Next base: position 758,013 of record NZ_BAAAPE010000007.1, on the reverse strand, counting down.
TGGAACGAGTGGGAGAAGGCCGGGGCCGAGGGCTGGGGCGCCAAGGCCATGGACCCCTACTTCGGCAAGCTGCGCAACAACATCGTGCGCGTCGCCAAGAAGGACCAGAACGCCATCGCGCAGGACTGGATCGACGCCGCCAAGGACGCGCTGGACATCCCCGAGGTCGTCGGCTTCAACGACAAGCCGTTCCACGAGGGCGTCGGCTTCTTCGACCTCTCGTACCACCCGGAGGACAACAAGCGCTCCTCCGCCTCCGTCGCCTACCTCCACGAGCACATCGAGGCCGGCGACCGCCCCAACCTGCACATCCTGCTGGAGACCTGGGCGTACAGGCTGGAGCTGGACGGCAAGCGCGCCACCGGCGTCCACGTCCGCGCCAAGGACGGCACCGAGACGCTGCTCACCGCCGCGCGCGAGGTCATCGTCTGCGCCGGGGCCATCGACACCCCCCGCCTCCTCAACCACTCCGGCATCGGCCGCAAGCAGGACCTGGAGGCGCTCGGGATACCCGTCGTCCACGACCTCCAGGGCGTGGGCGAGAACCTGATCGACCACCCGGAGTCGGTCATCGTCTGGGAGACCAACGGGCCCATCCCCGGCAACTCCGCGATGGACTCCGACGCGGGACTGTTCGTCCGCCGGGACCCGAACCACGAGGGCCCCGACCTGATGTTCCACTTCTACCAGATCCCCTTCACCGACAACCCCGAGCGGCTGGGCTACGAACGCCCCGAGCACGGCGTGTCGATGACCCCGAACATCCCCAAGTCCCGCTCGCGCGGCCGGGTCTACCTCACCTCCGCCGACCCCGAGGTGAAGCCCGCGCTGGACTTCAAGTACTTCGAGGACGAGGGCGACTACGACGGCCGGACCCTGGTCGACGGCATCAAGCTCGCCCGTAAGGTCGCGCAGGCCGAGCCGTTCGCCAAGTGGCTCAAGCGCGAGGTCGCGCCCGGCCCCGAGGTGACCTCCGACGAGGACATCAGCGAGTACGCGCGCAAGGTCGCGCACACCGTCTACCACCCGGCGGGCACCTGCCGGATGGGCGCCGTCTCCGACGAGCTGGCGGTCGTCGACCCCGAGCTGCGCGTCCGCGGCCTGGAGGGCATCCGCATCGCGGACGCCTCCGTCTTCCCGACCATGCCCGCCGTCAACCCGATGATCGGCGTCCTGATGGTCGGCGAGAAGGCGGCCGATCTCATCCGACCCCATTCGACGACGGCACCGGGAGGTGTTGCGTGATGTCCGAGCCCCGCACCGAGCGCTCCGAGACCAGCCCCGCCGATACGGGCGGCGGCCCGGTGTTCTCCGTCCGCAGTCTGTGGAAGGTCTTCGGCGCGAAGGCCTCCCGGATCCCCGGCGACTCCTCCCTCACCGGCCTCTCCCAGGCCGAGCTGCGCGAGAAGACCGGCTGCACCGCGGCCGTCCGCGACGTCTCCTTCGACGTCCACAAGGGCGAGGTCTTCGTCGTCATGGGCCTCTCCGGCTCCGGCAAGTCCACCCTCGTCCGCTGCCTGACCCGGCTGATCGAGCCCACCTCCGGCGAGATCATCCTGGACGGCGAGGACGTCGTCGGCATGGACAAGGAACAGCTCCGCGAGGTGCGCAGGCACCGCGCCGCGATGGTGTTCCAGAACTTCGGCCTCCTGCCGCACCGTTCGGTGATCGACAACGTCGCCTACGGCCTGGAGATCCAGGGCATGGGCAAGGAGGAGCGCCGCGCCAAGGCCGCCACGATGGTCGAGAAGGTCGGCCTCGAAGGGCTCGGCGAGCGCCGCCCGGGCCAGCTCTCCGGCGGCCAGCAGCAGCGCGTCGGCCTCGCCCGTGCCCTCGCCGTCGACCCCGAGGTCCTGCTCTTCGACGAGCCGTTCAGCGCCCTGGACCCGCTGATCCGGCGCGACATGCAGGAGGAGGTCATCCGGCTGCACCGCGAGGAGGGCCGGACGATGGTCTTCATCACCCACGACCTGTCCGAGGCGCTGCGCCTCGGCGACCGTATCGCGCTGATGCGCGACGGGCAGATCGTGCAGCTCGGCACCCCCGAGGAGATCGTGGCCAACCCGGCCGACGACTACGTCCGCGACTTCGTCCGCGACGTCCCCCGCGAGCAGGTCATCTCCGTGCGCCGCGCCATGCGTCCCGTCGACGCCGACGCGCCCGAGGCGACCACCGGCACCGAGCTGGCCCCCGACACCCTGGTCTCCGACGCGATCGAGACCGTCGCCCGCAGCGGCGAGCACTGCCGCGTCGTGGAGAACGGCCGCACCGTCGGCATCGTCGACTACGCCGCGCTCCTCACCGTCGTCGCCCGCCTCGACGAGAACGGCGACGCGGGCGAGGGCACCGAGCGGGAGGTGGCCACGGTATGAGCACCCCCCATCCTGGCCAGGGGGGCCTGATATGAGCTCCCCGACCCTCGCCAAGGGCGAACCCGCGAAGCCCGTCGCGCCGAAGACGGGGAACGGCGGCACGCCGACCCCGCCCGAGGGCAACGGCCTGCTGAACCGCTTCCTGGGCAGCCCCCGCGCCATGCTCCTCGCGGCGGCCGTCCTCGTCGTCGTCATCAGCGCCGTGGCCCTGGACAACGCCTCCTGGCCCGGCTCCCTGACGGCCGACGTCAAGACGCCGCTGAACGACCTCGACGACTGGCTCGTCGACAACCGCGACACGCACTGGCTCTTCCTCTACTTCCTGCTGCACTTCAGCAACGCGGCGGAGGGCTCCTACGACGCGCTGGTCAGCCTCTTCGACTCGATGGGCTACGTCGGCGTCACCGTCGTCGGCACCCTCATCGCCTGGGCGGCCGGCGGCGCGGACCTCTCCAAGCGGGCGCTGCGCACCGGCCTCACCGGCCTCGGCGTGTTCATCGTCTGCGGCGTGCTGGGCGTGTGGGAGCCCACGATGGAGACGCTGGCCCTGATGGTCGGCGCCGTGATCGCCGCATCGGCGGTCGGCCTGCTCCTGGGCCTCGCCTCCGGCCTCTCCGACCGGTTCGAGAAGATCCTGCGGCCCGTACTGGACACGATGCAGGTCATGCCCGCGTTCGCGTTCCTGCTGCCGCTGCTGCTGATGTTCGGCGTCGGCGTGCCCTCCGCGCTGCTGGCCACCGTGATCTACGCGGCTCCGCCGATGGCCCGCCTCACCTCACTGGGGCTGCGCCAGGCGGACCCCGCCGCGATGGAGGCCGCGACCTCGCTGGGCGCCAGCGCCCGGCAGCGGCTCTTCACGGCCCGGCTGCCGCTGGCCCGCAAGCAGATGATGCTGGGCCTCAACCAGACGATCATGATGTGTCTGTCCATGGTCGTCCTCGCCTCGCTGATCGGCGGCGGCGGTCTCGGTGACGAGATCTACCAGGCGCTCGGCGCGCTGAAGATCGGCAAGGCGCTGATCGCGGGCATCGCGGTCGTGCTGATCGCCGTGCTGCTGGACCGTACGACGGCCGCCGCGGGCGAGCGCCTCGACGACGTCGTCAAGGCCGGGGTCTCCAAGACCGCGGACCGGGCGCGCAAGGCCGTCTGGGGCGGGATCGTCGTGCTCGTCGGCCTCTTCGCCGCGATCGGCTCCTCGCTCGGCGAGAGCGAGTGGCCCGAGGGCTGGACCGTCGACTGGTCGAACTCGATCGACGACGCCGTCAACTGGTTCACCGACCACCTCGGCTCCGGCATCCCCGTCCTCGGCGGCACGTTCACCTGGGCCGAGGGCTTCACGGACTACATCCTCAACCCGCTGCGCGACGGGCTGCTCGCCACCCCGTGGTGGGCGCTGGCCGTCCTCGTCGCCGTCATCGGCTGGCTGGTCAGCTCCTGGCGCGCCTCGGTCGCGGGCGTCGTCTGCCTGGCCCTGGTGGGCTGGATGCGGCTGTGGGACGTCGCGATGGACACGCTCTCGCAGGTCCTCGCCGGTCTGCTGCTCACCCTCGTCGTCGGTGTGCTGCTGGGCATCCTGTCCGCGCGCGTCGACCGGGCCGAGCGCATCATGCGCCCGGTGCTCGACACGATGCAGACGATGCCGCAGTTCGTGTACCTGATCCCGGTGATCGCGCTGGTCGGCCAGAACCGGACGGGCGGCATCCTCGCCGCCGTCATCTACGCCGCGCCCGCCGTCATCCGCATCACCGCGCAGGGGCTGCGCCAGGTCGACCCGGCCGCCATGGAGGCGTCCACGTCGCTCGGCGCCACCAGCAAGCAGCAGCTCTTCGGCGTCCAGCTCCCGCTGGCGCGCAAGTCGATGCTCGTCGCGCTGAACCAGGGCGTCGTCCTGGTGCTCTCGATGGTCGTCATCGCGGGCCTCATCGGCGGCGGCGCGCTCGGCTACCAGGTCGTGCAGGGCCTCTCGAAGGGCGACCTGTCGCAGGGCTTCCCGGCCGGCGTCGCCATCGTCTGCCTCGGGATCATGCTCGACCGGCTCTCCCAGCCGGGCGTGCGCCGCGGCCGCGAGTGAAGACCCCCGTCATCCAGGACACCCCCCGCTCCTCCAGAGGAAGAGACACAGCACTCATGAATTCCAAGCGCATACGCACCACCGTCATCGCCGGTATCGGCGCCCTCGGCGTCCTCTCGCTGTCCGCCTGCGCCGCGGACACCAAGAGCGGCGGCGGCGGTGACGACAAGGTCGTCCTCGCCGAGCCCTCGTGGGTCGGCGCGTCCGCCAACGCGGCCGTCGTCAAGAAGCTCATGGAGGACGAGCTGGACGTCAAGGTCGAGGCCAAGCAGATGGACGAGCCCGTCGCCTTCGACGCGCTCGACAGCGGCAAGGCCGACGCCATCCTCGAGGACTGGCACGGCGTCCCGAAGAAGCAGAAGAAGTACGTCGAGGAGAAGAAGACCGTCGTCTCCGGCGGCGACCTCGGCGTCGTCGGCCACATCGGCTGGTTCGTGCCGAAGTACTACGCGGACAAGAACCCCGACGTGGTCAAGGACTACAAGAACCTCAACAAGCACTACAAGGACTTCAAGACCTCGGAGTCCGGGGACCTGGGTCACTTCATCGGCGCCGCTCCGTCGTACTCCCAGCACGACAAGGAGCTGATCAAGAACCTCGGGATGAAGTTCAAGCACATCCCGTCGGGCGCCGAGGCGGCCCAGCTCAAGGAGCTGAAGCGGCTCTACGACGCCAAGAAGCCGTTCCTCACCTACTGGTGGGAGCCGCAGTGGATGAACAACCAGATCGACATGGTCGAGGTCAAGCTCCCGAAGTACACCAAGGGCTGCGAGATCCCCGCGTCGAAGGCCAAGTGCGGCTACGAGACCAACCAGCTCGAGAAGTTCATGAACAAGGACTTCGCGGACAGCGACAGTGACGCCGCGAAGTTCATCAAGAACTTCAAGTGGACCACCAAGGACCAGAACACCGTCGCCGAGATGATCGCCGGGAAGAAGATGGACCCGGAGGACGCGGCGGCGAAGTGGATCGAGGACAACAAGTCCACCTGGAAGAAGTGGATCCCGAAGAAGAAGTGACGCGTCGCTGACCGACCGTGCACAGACTGCCCCCGGAAAGCACCGCTTTCCGGGGGCCGTTATGATCTTGGGGGCCCAGCCTCGGCAGCCCACTGCCCCCACCACCTGGAACGACGCGCACCATGTCTGTCATATCCCCGCGCCGGACGATAGCCGTCGCACTCGCGGTACTCGCCCCCGTCACCCTCACCTCGTGTTCCGGAGAATCGGCGGAAGAAAAGAAATCCGTCGTCCTCACGGAACCCACATGGACGGGCGGACAGGCGAATGTCGCGGTTGCCCGGTACCTGCTGGAGAAGAAACTCGGCTACGACGTGGAAGTGCGCCGGATGGACGAGAAGGATTCCTGGCGTTCTGTCGGCGAGGGCAAGGCGGACGCCATTCTCGAGGACTGGGGCCACCCGGACCTGGAGAAGAAGTACATCAACAAGAAGGACACCGTCGTCTCCGCCGGGCAGGTCGGCGTCACCGGCAAGATCGGCTGGTACGTCCCCGAGTACGTCGCCGACGAGCACCCCGGCCTCGCGGACTGGAAGAAGCTCAACCGCTACGCCTCCCTCTTCCGCACGGCGAAGAGCGGCGGCAAGGGGCAGCTCCTGGAGGGCTCGCCGGAGTTCCTCACCCACGACGAGACACTCATCCGGACGCTGCGCCTCAACTACAAGGCGGTGTACGCCGGTTCGGAGAAGGCGCAGATCGCCGAGATCCGGAAGCGCACCGCGAAGCGCGAGCCCTTCCTCACCTACTGGTGGCGCCCGCACTGGCTGGCCTCCGAGGCCGGGCTCAAGGAGGTCCCCCTCCCCGCGCACTACGAGGGCTGCGACGACGACCCGCGCACCGTCTCCTGCGGCTACCCCGAGACACCGCTGAAGAAGTACCTCAACAAGGACTTCAGCAAGGAGGACGGCGACGCCGCGAAGTTCCTCAAGAACTTCCAGTGGAGCGAGGACGACCAGAACGAGGTCGCCCGCATGATCGCCAAGGACGGCATGTCGCCGCGCGCCGCCGCGGAGAAGTGGGTCAAGGGCCACCCGGAGACCTGGAAGGTCTGGCTGTGGGGGATCGGGAAGGACTGAGCGTACGGAGCACCGGCCGGTCACCGCGGCGCCGGGCCCAGGCAGAATTGGGTGCGTGACTCAGCCCGATTCGTCTCCCCGCGTCCCCGGTGCCCCCAGCCCCCGGCAGGGCAGGCACAGGGCACAGCGTGCTGTCCGAAGACGGCGCTATCTGCCCGCCGTGCTCGTCCTCGGCTGTGTGGCGGTGCTCACCGTCGTCGCGCTCACGGGCACCGACATCACCACGAACAGCACGCACGACCTCCAGATACCCGGGGGCGGCAAACTGACCGTGCTGCGCTCCGTGCTCTTCGTCGCGCTCTGCGTGCAGATCGGCGAGGTCGCCGGGGAGCGGCTCGCGAGGGGCGTCGCCCGCACCCTGCCCGGCGGTCTCGGCGACCGCTCGCCCCGCCCCTGGGGCACGTACGCGGCCGTCGCCGGGATGATCGCCGCCCTCGGCCTCGCGTCGATGGCCGCGGCCCGCGACGGTTCGCTCACCGCGGGCCTGCCCCAGCTCAGCGAGATCTACGGCACGCGGGACGGCCGTATCGCCTTCCTGGAGGCCAACGGCTTCCTCCTCTCCGCCCTGCTCCTGTTCTACCGGCGCCCGGTGTGGGCGTGCGTGCCGCTGGCCGGTGTCGTCGTCTGCGAGGCGTTCCGGGCGCACCCCGAGACCAACACCCCCGCGATCGGCATCGGGCTCACGCTGGTCCACCTCACCTCGACGATCCTGTGGACGGGCGGCCTCATCCAGGTCCTGCGCACCATGCGCGCCTGGCACGGCGAACCCGGCGCCGCCCGCGCCCTCCTCGCCGCCTACGCCCGCCGCGCCTTCTGGCTCTTCGCCGCGATCTGCGTCACCGGCACCTTCAGCACCCTGCGCCGCCTCCCGCTCGACCAGGCGTTCTCCTCGGCCTACGGCCGTACGCTCATCGCCAAGCTCGTCCTCGTCGCGGCCGTCGCCGTCTGCGCCCTCTTCGCCCGGCACGTCCTGGTCAAGAGCCGCGACAAGGGCACGACCTACGGCGCGGTGCTCCGCCCGACCGCCGCCGAACTGGCGGCCCTGGGCGCGGTCCTCGTTCTCTCGGCCCTCCTGACGGTGGCCCCGGTACCGCCCCAGAACTGAGGCCGGGCGGCCCCGGTCACCCGGGCGGCTCCGCCGCCGTCTCCGCTGCCATCTGCGCCGCCATCTCCGCCACGCCCGCGAAGGTCTTCATCGCGAGGCTGCCGCCGAAGGTGACGCGGGCCGCGCCCGCGGCGCCCAGCTCGGCGGGGGGCGCGGTCTGCGGGACGCTGATCGCGTTCACCGGCACCGGCAGTTCGGCCGCGAGCGTCTTGAGGTGGGCCGGGGGCGCGCCGATCGGGTAGACGCCGTCGGCGCCCGCCTCCACGTACCGCCTGCCCCGCTCCAGCGCGTCGGCCAGCGGGTCGGTGGCGCCCCGCAGATAGCTGTCGACGCGGGCGTTGAGGAAGAGCGCGTCCGGCCCGGCCGCGGCACGGACCTCCGCCAGCCAGTCGGCCTGGTGCGCGGGGCCGACCAGGGCGCCGTCCTCGGTGTCCTCCAGATTGCAGCCCACGGCGCCCGTCTCCAGGAGCCGCTCCACGATCTCGCGCGGCGGCAGCCCGTACCCGCGCTCGATGTCGGCGGTCACCGGGACCTCGACGGCGCGGACGATCCGCGCCACGGCGGCGAACATCTCGTCCGCCGGGCACGCGCCGTCCTCGTACCCGAGCGAGACCGACACCCCGTGGCTCGGCGTCGCCAGTGCCGCGAAGCCCGCGTCCGCGAACGCGCGGGCGCTCGCCGCGTCCCAGGGGCCCGGCAGGACCAGCGGCCCGCCGTCCGCCGACGGACGCCCCTCGTGCAGGGACCGGAAGCGCGCGGCCGGGGCGCTCATGCGCCGGCCTTGCGCTGGAGGCTCGTCGGGACGGCCCGCGTCGTCACCTGGAAGCGGTTCCAGGAGTTGATGGCGACGATCTGGGCGATCAGATGGGCCAGTTCGGTCTCGTCGAAGTGCTCGGCTGCGCGTGCGTAGACCTCGTCGGGGACGAAGCCGTCGGTCAGCTCCGTCATCGCCTCGGTCAGCGCGAGCGCGGCCTGCTCGCGCGGGGTGAACAGGTCCCCGACCTCGTTCCAGGCGGTCACCAGGTCGAGGCGCTGCTGGGACTCGCCGCGCTCGCGGGCCTCGGTGTAGTGCATGTCGAGGCAGAACGCGCAGCGGTTGATCTGCGAGGCGCGGATCTTCACCAGTTCGGAGACGGTGCCGTCGAGCCCCTTGGAGGCCGCGGCCTGGAATGCGGACATGCCCTCGTAGACCTCGGGAGCGAGCTTCCAGAGGTTCATACGCGGGCCGTGTGCGTGAGTGGTCATGGCCCTGAGCCTAGGACGGGAATGGGTCCTCGCTATGGTCCATTTCCATGCGGAAAACACGGGCCAATTCCGAGGCGGGGGTCGGTTCCGGGGCGGCGGTCGGTTCCGGAGCGGGGGTGGGTTCAGAGGCGGCGGGCGGTTCCGGGGCGGCGGGCGGCGAGAGCGGGAGCGACCTCCACCTCGACCTGGACCTCACCCCGGGCGGCGGCCCCCGCGCGTCCCTCACCCGCGCCCTGCGCGACGCGATACGCACCGGCCGCCTCGCCCCCGGCACCCGGCTGCCCGCCTCCCGCACCCTCGCCGCCGACCTGGGCCTGGCCCGCAACACCGTGGTCGGCGCGTACGGCGAACTGGTCGCCGAGGGCTGGCTCGTCGCCCGCCAGGGCTCGGGCACCCGCGTCGCACGGCGTCCCGAGCCCACGCCGCCCCCGCGCCCCGGCCGCCGCCCGGTGCGCGCCCTCCCGGCCGGGCTCGAACGCTGGGCCGAGCGGTTCCCGCACGACCTGCGGACCGGCGGCCCGGACATCTCCGCGTTCCCCCGCCAGGCCTGGCTCGCCTCCGCCCGCCGCGCCCTGACGGCGGCGCCCGCCAGTTCCTTCGGCCACGGCGACCTGCGGGGCACCCCCGAGCTGCGGCGCGCCCTCGCCGACTACCTCGCGCGGGCGCGCGGCGTACGGACCGACCCCGAACGGATCGTGGTCTGCGCGGGCTTCGCCCAGGGCATCACGCTGCTCTCGCGCGTCATGCCCGGCGAGGCCGCCGTCGAGGAGCACGGGCTCCCCTTCCACCGCGACCTGCTCGCCGCCGGACGCGGCCGTACGTGCGCGCTGCCGCTCGACGAGCACGGGGCCCGCGTCTCCGCGCTCGACGACGACCCGGCGCTCGCCGCCGTCCGCGCGGTGCTGCTCACGCCCGCGCACCAGTACCCGACGGGCGCCTCCCTCCACCCCGACCGGCGCGCCGCCGTCGTGGACTGGGCGTCCCGGACGGGCGGCGTGGTGCTGGAGGACGACTACGACGGCGAGTTCCGCTACGACCGCAACCCCGTCGGCGCCCTCCAGGGCCTCGACCCCGAACACGTCGTCCACCTCGGCACGAGCAGCAAGGCGCTCGCGCCCGCGCTGCGGCTCTCGTGGATGGTCCTGCCGGACCGCCTCGTGGACGCCGTGCTCGCCGCCAAGACGCCCGCGGAGTGGTCCACGGGCGCGCTGGACCAGCTCACGCTCGCCGACTTCCTCGACCGCGGCGCGTACGACCGTCACGTGCGGGTCATGCGGCAGCGGTACCGGTCGCGCCGCGACCGTCTCGTCGCGGCGCTGGGTGCGCGGGCGCCGCGCGTACGGGCCACGGGCATCGCGGCGGGCCTGCACGCGGTGCTCGAACTCTCGCCGGGGGTGACGGAGTCCACGGCGGTGGCCGCGACGGTGCGGCGGGGTGTGGGGACCGATGTCCTGAGCGCGTTTCGCCATCCGGCGGGGCGCGCCGCCCACTCGGCCCTCGTCGTCGGCTACGGCACCCCACCCGACCACGCCTTCCCCTCCTCCCTGGAAGCCCTGTGCGATGCCCTCGCCCCCCTGAGCAACTGACAAGAGCCAGCCCCCGTTCCCTCCCCGTCCGCGCTTGGGAGGTCTGCCATTGGGGGTACCCCCTGCTCGAAGAGCTTGGGGGAGCAGGGCTGGCAAGCGCAGCCCCCACGCCGGGTGCCCCGCGTACAGGGCCGGGTTCGGGGTGCCCCGGGCTGTGCTTCGCGGGGCGCGCCCGCGTCGTGGCCTGTCGCGCAGTTCCCCGCGCCCCTTATCTGGCAAGCCCAGAAGTCTTGCGTCGGTCGCGCCCCGCGGCGGAGCCGCAAATCAGGTACAGCCCCTCTTGGGCCGGTCGCGCTCTAAGGGGCGACCTCCCTCGTGCCCCGCATCCGGGTGCGGGGCACGAGGGGGCTCCGGCCGTCAGCCGGCGAGCACCGCCCGGAGCTGCTCCAGGCCCCAGTCGAGGTCCTCGCGGGAGATCACCAGCGGCGGCGCGATACGGATCGTCGAGCCGTGCGTGTCCTTGACCAGCACGCCCCGCGCCATCAGCTTCTCGGAGATGTCGCGGCCCGAGCCGTGCGAGGGGTCGATGTCGACGCCGGCCCACAGGCCCCGGCCCCGTACCTCGGTCACCGCGCCGTCCCCGACGAGGCCGCCCAGCTCGGCATGCAGGTGCGCGCCCAGGTCCTTGGCCCGCGCCTGGTGCTCGCCCTCCCGCAGCATCGCGATGACCTCCAGCGCGACGGCGCACGCGAGGGGGTTGCCGCCGAAGGTCGAGCCGTGCTCGCCCGGCTTGTAGACGCCCAGCACCTCGCGCGAGGAGACCACGGCGGAGACCGGCACGACACCGCCGCCCAGCGCCTTGCCCAGCACGTACATGTCGGGGACGACACCCTCGTGCTCGCACGCGAACGTCGCGCCCGTACGCCCCAGGCCCGACTGGATCTCGTCGGCGATGAACAGCACGTTCCGCGCCCGGGTCAGCTCGCGCACCCCGGCCAGATAGCCCGCCGGGGGCACCAGGACGCCCGCCTCGCCCTGGATCGGCTCCAGCAGGACCGCGACCGTGTGCTCGTCGACGGCGGCGTCGAGCGCGGCGAGGTCGCCGTAGGGCACGATCTCGAAGCCGGGCGTGTACGGCCCGAAGTCGGCCCTGGCCTCCTCGTCCGTCGAGAAGGAGATGATCGTCGTCGTACGGCCGTGGAAGTTGTTGTCCGCGACGACGATCTTGGCCTTGCCCTGCGGGACGCCCTTGACCTGGTACCCCCACTTCCGGGCCGTCTTGACGGCCGTCTCGACCGCCTCGGCGCCGGTGTTCATGGGCAGCACCGTCTCCATGCCGCACAGCTCGGCCAGCTCCTCGCAGAACGCGGCGAACCGGTCGTGGTGGAAGGCACGGGAGGTGAGCGTCACGCGGTCGAGCTGGGCCTTCGCCGCCGCGATCAGGCGCGGGTGCTGGTGCCCGAAGTTCAGCGCCGAGTACCCGGCGAGCATGTCGAGGTAGCGGCGTCCCTCGGCGTCGGTCATCCACGCGCCCTCGGCGGAGGAGACGACGACGGGCAGCGGATGATAGTTGTGCGCGCTGTGGGCGTCAGCGGCGGCGATCAGCCGTTCTGAAGTGGACATAACGGGGTCTCCGTTTCTCTCCGTGCCTGGCCGGTGGCTCTTTCTACCGCACATCGGGCCGCGGAAACCGGGTCCCGGGTGGTGCTGTACACCTGAGAGAATGGACAGCATGGCCAACGACCGACCCCGCGTGCTCTCCGGAATCCAGCCCACCGCCGGCTCCTTCCACCTCGGCAACTACCTCGGTGCCGTCCGCCAGTGGGTGGCCCTCCAGGAGACGCACGACGCGTTCTACATGGTCGTCGACCTCCACGCGATCACCGTGCCGAAGGACCCGGCCGAGCTGCGCGCCAACACGCGGATGGCCGCTGCCCAGCTCCTCGCCGCCGGGGTCGATCCCGAGCGCTGCAAGGTCTTCCTGCAGAGCCATGTGCCCGAGCACACCCAGTTGAGCTGGGTCGTGGAGTGCCTGACCGGCTTCGGTGAGGCCTCGCGCATGACGCAGTTCAAGGACAAGTCGGCGAAGCAGGGCAACGACAGCACGACGGTCGGCCTCTTCACCTACCCCGCGCTGATGGCCGCGGACATCCTGGTCTACCGGGCGCACGAGGTCCCCGTAGGCGAGGACCAGCGCCAGCACCTGGAGCTGACGCGGAACATCGCGGAGCGGTTCAACGGGCGGTACGGGGCGACGTTCCCGGTCCCCGAGCCGTACATCCTCAAGGAGACCGGGAAGATCTACGACCTTCAGGAGCCGACGGTCAAGATGAGCAAGTCGGCGTCCACGCCGAAGGGCATCATCGACCTGCTCGACGACCCGAAGACCTCCGCGAAGAAGATCAAGAGCGCGGTCACCGACACGGACACCGTGATCCGGTACGCGCCGGAGGAGAAGCCCGGCGTCTCGAACCTCCTGACGATCTACTCCACGCTCACCGGGACGGGAATCCCGGAACTGGAGGAGAAGTACGACGGCAAGGGCTACGGTGCGCTGAAGACCGATCTCGCCGAGGTCGTCGCGGAGTGGGTGACGCCGTTCCGGACCCGTACACAGGAGTATCTGGACGATCCGGAGACGCTGGACCGCATCCTCGCCGAGGGTGCGGAGAAGGCCAGGTCCGTGGCGGCGGAGACGCTCGCCACGGTCTACGACAAGGTGGGCTTCCTGCCCGCCAAGCGCTGACGCGGGCGCGGAGGGAGAAGAGATGGGCACAGGAGCGGCGGGTCCGTCGTCGGCTGTCACGCTCGGCGTCTCGCTCGCCGTCCCTGAGCCGTACGGCAGCCTGCTCCAGGAGCGCCGCGCGGGCTTCGGCGACACCGCGGCCCACGGCATCCCCACCCACATCACGCTGCTGCCGCCGACCGAGGTCGACGCCGCGGCCAGGGGGGAGATCGAGGAGCACCTCGCGCGGGTCGCCCTGGCGGGCCGCGCGTTCACCGTCCGGCTCTCCGGCACCGGCACCTTCCGGCCGCTGTCGCCCGTCGTCTTCGTCCAGGTCGTCGAGGGCGGCTCGGCCTGCTCCTGGCTCCAGGAGCGGGTCCGCGCCGCTGACGGCCCGCTCGCCCGCGAGCTGCAGTTCCCGTACCACCCGCACGTGACGGTCGCGCACGGCATCGCCGAGGAGGCGATGGACGAGGCCTACGCCGAGCTGGCCGACTTCGAGGCCGAGTGGACGGCGTGCGGCTTCGCGCTCTACGAGCAGGGCGAGGACCACGTCTGGCGGCTCCAGCGGGAGTTCACCTTCGGCGGCGAGGCGGGCGGCGAGGTGCCGGAGGTCGGCGCCGTCGCCTGCCGTACGCCGGGCCAGCGCCGCGTCTCCTCGGCCCGCCCCCCTGCCACGGCCCACTGAGGTCGGACGTTTCACCGCGTACAGTGCGTACGCTGACCGTCACGCATGGAACGGATGCCGGCGGCAAGGTGGGACAACGTGGAGAAACTGACGAGTCTGCCGTGGATCGGACCGTTCTTCGCGTGGTTCTTCCGGACCCGCGTCTGGCGCGTCTACGAGCACCTCGACGAGCGGAAGTGGAGCCGCCTGGCCGCGGCGATCACCTTCACGAGCTTCCTCGCGCTCTTCCCGATGCTCGCCGTCGGCGCCGCGGTCGGCGCCGCGCTGCTGACCGAGTCCCAGATGCGGAAGGCGCAGGACTTCCTCACCGACCAGGTGCCCGGCATCTCCGACCAGCTCAAGATCCAGGACCTGGTCGACAACGCGGGCACGGTCGGGATCATCGCGGGCGCGCTGCTCCTGTTCACCGGCGTCGGCTGGGTGGGGACCCTGCGCGAGAGCCTGCGGGCCCTGTGGGACCTGGACGAGGACCCCGGCAACGTCTTCGCCCGCAAGGCCACGGACCTCGGCATCCTCTGCGGGCTCGGCGTCATCGGCGCGATCTCCTTCGGCGGGTCCGCCTTCGCGATCACGGCGGTGACGTGGGTCGCGGAGCGGATGGGACTCGCCGAGGGCGGCGTCGGCACGGTGCTGCTGCGGCTCGCCGCGTACGCGGCGGCCGTCGCGGCGGACTTCGTCCTGCTCTGGTACGTCCTCACGCTGCTGCCGCGCGTACGGCCGCCGCGTGCCGCCACCGCGGCGGCGGCGCTCCAGGGGGCGATCGGCTTCGAGCTGCTGAAGCTTTTGCTGGGCGGCTATCTGAAGGGGGTTGCCGCGAAGAGCGTCTACGGCGCCTTCGGGGTGCCGATCGCCCTGCTTCTCTGGATCAGCTTCATGACCAAACTTCTCCTCTGGTGCGCCGCCTGGACCGCCACGGCCTCTTCTCCGCCGGAGAAGGAAGAGACCGACTAGAGACTGCCCCGCCCGCACGCCGCAGGCTGCGGCTGCGCCGTGGCTGGGCGCGCAGTTCCCCGCGCCCCTATGGGGCAAGCCCCGTGGTCTTGTGACCGGGCGCGCCCGCGCGGCGGAGCCGCACATTGAACACAGGCCCGCGCCCCTATGGGGCAAGCCCCCTGGTGAGGTCAGCGGCGGTTGCGGGTGAGGGGCCAGCGGCGGTGGACGGCGTAGGCGACGGCGGCCAGAAGGACGAGGCAGCCGGCAGTGACGCCGAGCGCGACCCCCGCCCCACCCGACGGCTCCTTCTTCGCCGACGCGTGCGCCGCCTTCCCGTCCGCCGTGCCGCCCGCCTGCCCCCCGGCCTGCGCGCCGGCCCCGCTGCCGGACGCCACCAGCCTGCCCACGGGGCTGACCTTGCCGTCGGCCGCGAAGCCCCAGTCGAGCAGCTTCGCCGTCTCCTTGTAGACCTCCAGCCCGTCACCCTTCTCCGGGTGCATCACGGTGACGAGCAGGACCCGCCCGTTGCGCTCGGCCACGCCCGTGAAGGTGCTGCCCGCGTTGGTGGTGCTGCCGTTCTTCACCCCGGCGATGCCCGGGTACGGGTCCAGGCCGACGTCGCCGGTCAGCAGGCGGTTGGTGTTCTGGATGCCGAAGCTTCCGCGCTTCTTCTTGCCCGTCTTCTTGTCCTTCTTCGTCTCGCCCGGGAACTTCGCGTCGGCCGTCGCCGCGTACTTCCGGAAGTCCGCGTTCTGCATGCCCGAGCGCGCGAACAGGGACAGGTCGTACGCCGAGGAGACCTGCCCCGGGTGGTCGTACCCGTCGGGGCTGACGACGCGGGTGTCCGTCGCGTTCAGCGAACGCGCTTTCGCGTTCATCTCGCCCACGGTCTTGTCGACGCCGCCGTTCATGGCGGACAGCACGTGCACCGCGTCGTTGCCCGAACGGAGGAAGACGCCGAGCCACAGATCGTGGACGGAGTACGTCTCCTCCTCCTTCACGCCGACCAGGCTGCTGCCCTCGCCCATGCCCTGCAGGTCCTCCGGCTTGACCTTGTACTGCCGGTCCTTCGGCAGCTTGGGCAGCACCGTGTCGGCGAAGAGCATCTTGAGCGTGCTGGCGGGGGCGAGCTTCCAGTGCGCGTTGTGCGAGGCGAGCACCTTGCCCGATTCCGCGTCCGAGACGATCCACGAGCGTGCCGACAGCTTCTTGGGCAGCGCGGGCGCGCCCGCCTTCGGCTTCACCTGAGTGCCGGGCCGTCCGAGCTGCGAACCGCCGACCGTGGACATCTGCGCGGGGGGCTTCGGCTGCTTCCCCTTCCCCTCGGGCGTCTCGTCCGCGGAGGCGGCGGGAGAGGCGACGACGACGAGGGACGCGGCGAGCGTGGCCGAGAGAACGCTTACCGCACAGGTGTGACGGAAGCGGGCTGAATAATGCGAAGAAATGGGCACCCTGCGAGCGTACGGGGCCAGCGCGGGTAAGGGGACGCCGAGCCCCCGCGAAATTGGGCCGCTTGGCCCCTCCTCCGGTACGGACGGAGGGCATCGCCATACTTGCTGCCATGCACGACACCACCACGCGGGGGCTCAGGCTGAGCAAGCCCGTGTCCCTCTTTCTGTTGGCTTTTGGCGTCTGGTCCTGGTTTGTCTGGATCACCTTTGTCAAAAACTTGTGGAAAGACAGCAGCGGACTCGCGTTCGATGATGCGGGCGACCCGACCGGTTACTTTTGGGTCCATCTGCTGCTGGCCATCACCTCCTTCCTGCTGGGGACGGCGATCGGGGTGATCGGGGTGCGCGGGCTCAGGGCGCTGCGGCAGCCGTAGGCCCGTGGGGGACGGGAGGCGTATGCGAGGGGAGGGGCCGCGATGATCGCGGTGTTCGTACTGATCGCGCTGGTCGCGGTCGGCCTGCTGGTGACCGTGCACTGGTACCTGTGGCGGCGGCTGGTGCGCGACGTGTCCGCGCCGGACGGGCTGTGGCGCCGGGTGGGCACCGTGCTGGTCGTGGCGCTGCCGCTGGTCAGCGTCGCGAACATGATCAGCAGCCGGGCCGGGGCGCCGTTCTCCGTGCAGCGGGTGCTGGCGTGGCCCGGCTTCCTGTGGCTCGCGATGCTGCTCTATCTGGTGCTGGCGCTGCTCGTGGGCGAGGTCGTGCGGCTGATCGTCCGCCGCGCGCGGAGCGTCCCCGCGCGCGCCGCCGCCGCGCCGGACGCGGGAGCGGTGGGGGGACCGCCGGTCCCCGCCGAGCAGGACCGGGACGAGGCGCCCGAGCCGGAGCGGGAGCCGGAGCCCGATTCCGCGTCCGCGTCGTCGGGCTCGTCCTCCTCTCCGGAGGAGCCGGGGCGTACGCCCACGCGCCGGGTCTTCCTCGCCCGGACGCTCGCCGTGGGGGCCACCGCCGCCGCGGCGACGACGGTCGGATCCGGGGCGTACAGCGTCCTGAACGGGCCCACGCTCAAGCACGTCACCGTGCCGCTGCCGAAGCTGGCGCGTGCCGCACACGGGTACCGGATCGCCGTGGTCAGCGACATCCACCTCGGACCGATACTGGGCAAGGCCCACACCCAGCGCATCGTCAACACGATCAACAGCGCCCAGCCGGACCTCGTCGCGATCGTCGGCGACCTCGTCGACGGCTCGGTCGCCGACCTCGGCCCGGCCGCGGAGCCCCTGCGGCATCTGCGTTCGCGGCACGGCTCGTTCTTCGTGACCGGCAACCACGAGTACTTCGGCGACGCGGCCGAATGGGTCGACCACCTGCGCGAGCTGAACGTCCACCCGCTGGAGAACGCCCGACGGGAACTCCCCGCCTTCGACCTCGCCGGGGTCAACGACGTCGCGGGCGAGGACCAGGGCGACGGTCCCGACTTCCGCAAGGCCCTCGGCGACCGTGACCCGGGGCGGGCCTCCGTCCTCATGGCCCACCAGCCCGTCCAGATCCACGAGGCCGTGGACTGGAAGGTCGGCCTCCAGCTCTCCGGCCACACGCACGGCGGCCAGTTGTGGCCGGGCCCGTACCTGGCGGAGCTGGCGAATCCCACGGTCGCCGGGCTGGAGCGGTACGGGGACACGCAGCTTTACGTGACGCGGGGGGCGGGGGCTTGGGGGCCGCCGGTTCGAGTCGGCGCCGAGTCGGACGTCACCGTAGTCCGCCTGGCCTCCCCCTCAACCTGACCCCCACTTCTCCCTCGCTCCCGCGAAGCTTGGGAGGTCTGCGCGCCCCTGCTGGGGCAGGCCCCTGCTCCTCCCTCCTCCTGTTGCGCTTGGGAGGTCTGCGCGAAGGCGCAGGGCTGGCAAGCGCAGCCCCCTTCGCCGGGCACCCGGATATGAGGGCTGGGTTCGGGGTGCCCCGTGCCGTGCTTCGCAGGCTGCGGCTGCGTCGTGGCTGGGCGCGCAGTTCCCCGCGCCCCTTAGGCCGACGGGCTGTGCGCCCACGCGGCGGAGCCGCACATCACACACAGCCCCGCGCCCCTTGGGCTCTTTACCGGGGTGGGGCCGGGAGGGTGACCGTTGCTCTGAAGCCGGCGTTCGGGGCCGTCGTGACGTGGACCTCTCCTCCCTGCGCCTCGACGCCCGCCTTGACCACCGACATGCCCAGGCCACTGCCCTCGCTGGACGCCCCGTCCGTACGGAAGAAGCGGTCGAACACGCGGGCGGCGTCCTCGGGCCGCATGCCGGGACCCTCGTCCTGGACGCGGAGGACGCAGATGTCGTGCCCCGCGTGCGCGGGGTCGGGCCCGGTGTGGACCGAGACGCGGACGGCGGCCCCGACGGGGGTGTGGACGCGGACGTTGGAGACCAGGTTGCCGACGACCTGGCGCAGGACGGGCTCGTCGGCCAGGGCCAGCACGGCTCCGTCGGCTCCGTCGGGGCCGTCGGCCCCGTCCGTCCCCCCGGGCCGGTCGAACACGATCTCGCGGTCCGGCTGCTGGGCCGCGAGGTCCGCCAGCGCCTCCTCCGCGAGCCGCGCGACGTCGACGGGGCAGGGGCGCAGCTCGGGCCGCTGGTCGAGGCGGGCGAGGGCGAGCAGCTCGTCGACGAGGCGGGCCATGCGCTCGGTCTCGGCCGTCATCCGGGCCAGCGCGCGGGCCCGTTCCTCCTCGTCGCGCAGCATCCCGCGCTCGTAGAGCTGAAGGTAGCCGCGTATCGCCGCGAGCGGGGTGCGCAGCTCGTGGGAGGCGTCGGCGACGAAGCGCCGCAGGTGCGCCGTGGCGTGCTCGCGGGTGAGGAACGCGGCCTCGACCTGGTGCAGCATCGCGTTGAGCGCGAGGCGGAGGCGTTCGACCTCCAGGACCCTGGTGTGCTTGCCGCCGCGCCCCGCGGCGACGCGGCGGGACAGGTCGATGCCCGCGCCGCCGCCCGCGGCGCCCTGCTTCTCGCAGCCCTCGGCGATCGCGGACGCGGTCTCGACCATGTCCTCCATGGGCCGTAGCCGGCGCCGCGCGACGTAGAACATGGCGGTGCCGAGCCCCGCCATCAGCGCGACGCCGACGAAGAGTTCGAGCCGGAGCACCTTGTGCATGATCTCCCCGACGGCCCCGACCTCCGTCGCCATGAGGACGATCTGCCCGTCGGCCAGCCGGACCGCCGTCGCGCGGTACGGGGTGTCGCCGTCCGGGCGGAGGTCGACGGGCTCGGGGTTCCGGACCAGGTCCAGAGGCTCCTCGACGGCCCGCGCGAGGGCCCGCTGCTTCGCGGAGGGCTCGTGGCCGAGCATCCGCATCGGCCTGCCCCGGCGGTCGACGGGCGCGAAGACCGTGGGGTCGGTGTCCGTGGCCTCCGCGACGTTCGGGTTCAGCGCGTCCCGCATACCCGCCATGGACGCGAAGGCCTTGACGTCCTCGACGGTCAGTTCGACGCGGCCGATCTGCTCACGGGCCGACTTCAGCTTCGCGTCGATCGACGAGACGAGGTAGTGCTGGACGCCCATCAGGCTGATGCAGGTCGCGACCACGATGCCGATCGCGAGCATCACGATGCCGCTGGCCGTCATCTTGGCCCGCAGCGACCCCGTATGGCACGGCCCCGCGGACGCGTTCTCGGACGCCTGTGCGGGCGGAGCGGCGCTCACGCCCCGGCCCCCGGGCCCGGGGCGTCCGGGAGGGGCCGCAGCCCGTACCCGACGCCCCGGCGCGTACGGATCAGCGGCGGGCCCAGCGGGTCCAGCTTGCGGCGCAGATAGCTGACGTACGTCTCGACGACCGTCGACTCGACCCGGTGTTCGTACCGCCACACGTGCCGCAGGAGCTGCTCCTTCGGCACGATCCGGTCCCCGTGCCGCACCAGGTGCCGCAGCAGCGCGAACTCCGTCGGCGTCAGGTCCGCGCTGCGCCCGCCGCGCCGCACGGTGTACGTGGCCTCGTCCAGCTCCAGGTCCCCGTACCGGATCACCGGCGGGCGGGGCACGGGCGGCGCCTCCGGGGCCGCGGAGGGCGAGGTGCGGCGCAGCACGGCGCGGAGCCGGGCCACGACCTCGTCCACGTTGAACGGCTTGGTGATGTAGTCGTCGCCGCCCAGCGTCAGCCCCTGGATGACCTCGGACGGCGCGTCCTTCGCCGTGAGGAACACCACGGCCAGGTCCCCGCGCTCGGCGCGCAGCACCCGGCACACCTGGCGGCCGTCCCCGTCCGGCAGGGCGATGTCGAGCAGCACGGCGTCGGGGCGCGTCTCGCGGGCCGCGGTGACGGCGGCCCGCGCCCCCGAGGCGGTGACGACCTCGAAGCCGTGGAAGCGCAGGGTGATCGCCAGGACGTCGGCGATGCTCGGCTCGTCCTCGACGATCAGCACGGTCGCGGGTGTCGCAGTCATTCCCCCAGTATCCGGGCGGAATTGCGGGTTTTCCGGGGGAAGCCTTGGAGGTTCTTGAGAGCCGGGGGCGGAGGCGGGCGCCGGACGGCCCCGCGCCGGAAGGTGGTGACCGTGGCCCTGGGCGGGATCGATGGGGATCGATGACAGCACCTTCCCGGGGCCACCTCCCCTTCCGGCAGCCCACGAAGGGAATCGTCATGGCTGCTCTGGCGCGGTGGTGCCTCCGGCACCGGTGGACGGTGCTCCTCCTGTGGACGGCGGCCCTCTTCGGCACGGGAGCGGCGAGCGGCGCCCTCGGCAGCGCCTACTCCAACGACTTCAGCTTCCCCGGCACCGAGTCCTCCCGGGCCTACGACTCGATGCGTGCCGCCTTCCCCGAGCGGTCCGGCGACACGGACACGGTCGTGTGGAGCGTCGAGCGCGGCACGGTGCGCGACCCGGAGGTGCGGCAGCGCATGACGGCCGCGCTCGGCGACATCGCGAAGGTCCCGCAGGTCGGCACCGTCCAGGGCCCGTACGAGAAGGGCGGCGCCGCGCGGATCAGCGAGGACGGCACCATCGCCTACGCCGAGGTGACCTTCACCGAGCAGGTCTTCGAGATCGAGAAGGCCCACACCGAGCGGGTCATCGCGCGCGCCGAGGAGGCCCGTACGGACGGGCTCCGGGTCGAACTGGGCGGCCAGGCCGTCGAGCAGACGCAGGAGCCGCCCGCCGGGCTCGCCGAGGGCGTCGGCCTCGCGGCCGCCGCGGTCGTGCTGCTGCTCGCGTTCGGCTCGTTCTTCGCGATGCTGCCGCTGCTGAACGCGGTCTTCGCGGTCGGCACCGGCCTGGCCGGGCTCGTCGTCCTCAGCCACGTCGTCGACCTGCCGGACGTGGCGCCGCTGCTGGGCTCGCTGATCGGGCTCGGCGTCGGCATCGACTACGCGCTCTTCATCGTCACCCGGCACCGCAAGGGCCTGAAGACCGGTCTCGACCCGGACACCGCGGCCGTACGCGCCATGGACACCTCGGGGCGCGCGGTGCTCTTCGCGGGCGGCACGGTCTGCGTCGCGCTGCTGGCGATGTTCACGCTCGACCTCGACTTCCTGAACGGCGTCGCGCTCGCCACCACGCTCACCACGCTGCTGAGCGTCCTCGCGGCCTCGACGCTGCTCCCCGCCATGCTCGGCTTCCTCGGCACGAGGGCGCTCAGCAGGCGCGAGCGGCGGCGGCCGGCGGCGACGGCGGCCGACGAACGGGACGGGACGGGCGGCGGGCTCGGCGCCCGCTGGGCCGGGGTGCTGGAGCGGCGGCCCCGCGCCCTCGCGCTGGTCGCGGTCGTCGTGATGGCCGTCCTCGCGATCCCCGCGCTGTCGCTGCGGCTGGGCACCAACGACCAGGGCAACCAGCCCGCGTCGCAGACCACCCGCCAGGCGTACGACCTGCTCGCGGAGGGCTTCGGGCCGGGTTTCAACGGCCCGCTGCAGATGGTCGCCGACGTCGGCGGCGGCGCGGAGGACCGGGCGGCGCTCGAGCGGCTGACGGCCGAGACGGCCCGGATGGACGGCGTCGTCCGTGCCGTCCCGCTGCCGCTGCCCCCGGACTCGGACACGGCCGTCGTCCAGGTCGTGCCGGAGACCTCGCCGCAGGACGAGCGGACCGACCGGCTCATCGACACCCTGCGCGACAGGACGGTCCCGGCGGCCGAACGCGGCACCACGCTCTCCGTGGACATCGGCGGCCCCACCGCCGTCCAGAAGGACTTCGCCACGGTGATCGGCCAGAAGCTGCCGATGTTCGTCGCGCTCATCGTCGGCCTGGGCGCGCTGCTGCTGCTCGTCGCCTTCCGCAGCGTCGTCGTCCCGCTGACGGCCGCGCTGATGAACCTGATCGCGGCCGCGGCCTCGTTCGGCGTGCTCGTCGCCGTCTTCCAGTGGGGCTGGGGGACGGAACTGCTGGGCCTCGGCAAGGAGGGGCCCATCCTCTCCTTCCTGCCCGTCATCATGCTGCCGCTGCTCTTCGGCCTCTCCATGGACTACCAGGTCTTCCTGGTCTCCCGGATGCACGAGGAGTGGACGCGCACCAAGGACAACGCGCGCTCCGTGCGCGCCGGGCTCGCCGACACCAGCCGGGTCATCAACTGCGCGGCGCTCATCATGATCTGCGTCTTCCTGTCGTTCATCCTCAGCGGCGACAGGGGAGGCATGATGGCCGGGCTCGGCCTGGCGGGCGCGGTCGCGCTGGACGCGTTCATCCTGCGCACGGTGCTGGTGCCCGCGCTGATGTTCGTCATCGGGCGCGCCAACTGGTGGCTGCCGGGCTGGCTGGACCGCCGCCTCCCGCACCTGGCGGTGGACCCGCCGGACCCGGTGGACCCACCGGACCGGGCGGACCGGGCGGACCGGGTGAGCCGTCCGGATCCGGCGGACGCGGAGGTGCCGGACGCGCCGCCCGCGTACGTCCGTACCGGCGCGCGTGAACTCGCCCCGGTGGGCGGGGGAGCGGGGCCCGCCGCCTCCGGGGAAGCGGTCGCGGTACGGGGCGCGGTCCTGGACTCCCTCGGCGCCCGGCTGCCCGGTGCCTGGCTCACGCTCGTCGCGGCGAACGGCGCGCAGATCGCCCGTACGACATCGGGGGAGGATGGGCGCTACACCTTGCCGGTGCCCGGCAGCGGCGCGTACATCGTGGTCGCGACCTCGCCCTCGCTCGGCGCCATCAGCCACAGCGTGCTGGTCTCCGACGCGGACGTGGAGCTGGACCTGCGCGTCGAACTCCCCGGCGAGGTCTAGGAGGTGCCCAGCCTGCGCTTCTCGCCCCGGTCCTGCCAGGCCACGGCCAGGGTGAGGAGCGTGCCGCCAGCGATCGGCACGAGCATCCCGAGGAAGAACCACCACGGGACCTCGGACGTCGTACTGGTGCGCCACTGGACGATGTTGCCGACGACGAACGACAGGCCGATCGCGAAGTTGAGGACGAGCAGCGACACGGCCCCGCGGCGGGCCGAGGCGCGCGTCGCGGGCCGCTTGCCGACGGCGGCGGAGGTGACGGCGAACCGGGGCTCGCCTGCGGGCAGTTCGGCGGCCGGTGTGGCGCGCAGCAGCAGCGCGGCCGTGGCGGCCAGCAGCGCGGTCACGCCCGCGTAGACGAACACCAGGGTGAACGCGGCGCCCACCGACTTGTCGGTCCAGGCGTCCACGCCCCCGGTGCCGATGTGCTGGGGGATGCGGTCGGGCAGGTGCGGATAGGCGGCGGCGCCCCAGGCGGCCATCCCGGCGAGGAGCGACACGCTGGCCGCCAGCCAGACCCAGGGGAAGCGCGGCGGGGTGTACGTGGCTTCCGGCATGTCCCCATTGTGAAGGAGACGGCCCCCGTGCGTCGTTGCCCGCACCCGGCAACGACCCGGCCCGTCTTCCTGCCGGGAGGCCCGGACGGCCTTCAGCTCTCCAGCAGCTTGAGGATCCGGGGCCAGGAGTCGGCACGGGCGCGCTGGTCCGCGGCGGAGGTCCGGGCGACGGCCCCGTCCGCGCCGCCCTCCTGCCCGGGCTGCCCGTACGGGAACCAGTTCACATGGTGCCCGGCGTCCGGATAGACCAGCTTCCGCGCGCCGTGCGCGGCCATGTCGCGCGCGGACGCGGCCGACCCCCACATCTTGTCGTTCCCGCCGCCGACGGCGAGGACCGTGCCGCGCACCCTGTCGAGGGGGAGCGGCCCGGTGGGCAGCGCCCTGCCGTGGTCGGCCCACGCCGCCTGCCCGCTGGGGTAGGGGCCGATGGCCTTGGACGAGGGCGCGTACGCGACGACGTTCCGTACGACCGAGGGGCGGCGCTGGCCCAGGAGCTGGGCGGCCTCGCTGCCGCGCGAATTGCCCATCACCGTCAGCTTGCCGGGGTCGGCGGAGGGCTGCTTGCCGAGGAGGCGGGCGGCGCGCGTGAAGTAGTCGAGGTCGATCATGTCGATGGCGTCCGGCCGCCCGGAGCCCTTGCCGCAGCGGAAGTAGCAGAGGGAGAGCGCGGGGTGGCCGTGCGAGGCGAGCAGGGCCGCGGTGTACGTACCGGCGTTGCCGCCCTCCGAACCGCCGAACACCAGCACGGGGGCCTTGCGGGGCTCGCCCTTCGGGGGGTTGTAGAGGTCCCCGGCGAGCTTGTCCCCGTCGGCGGTCAGCTCGCGGTGCGTCGCGCCCCCGGTCAGCCACTCGCGGGTGAGGGTACGGCTCGCCAGCCGCTTGCCGCTCTTCGCGGCGGTGAGGTTCAGCCGCACCGAGTACGCGCGCTGCTCGCCGGGCGGGCCGGGGTGGTACGAGAACGTCTTGCCGGAGTTCAGCTTGGGGTGGGTGTCGGGGAGCATCCCCGACAGCAGCTCCGAGGACGTCTTCCCGCCGAGCGCGAGCCTGCCGTCCTTGTCGGCGCTCGCCCGGGTCCTGGACCGCCACGTCTTGCCGTAGCGGTCCTTCGCGCTCGCGGTGAGTGTGACCTCCGCCCCGGCGGGCAGCCGCTCGGCGCCGATGTCCAGGGGCTGGTCGGCGAGTGCCGTGCCGTTGCCTCTGCCGAGGGTGAGTGCCGCCTTCCCGGCGTTGCCGTCCTGCCCGTCCTGGCCGCCTTCGCCGCCCGCGCATCCGGCGCCGAGCGCCACGACGAGCCCGGCCGCGACGACGGCCCGTACACCACCGTTCATCCCCACACGTCCCACGCCCCGCACGATACGTGACCTCGCCTCTTGGGGGCGCGAGCCAAGCTTGCCGGAATAGCGGGGCTTGCCCGTTCAGGGGTGCCAGCCCTCATGTGCGGGTGCCCGGCGTGGGGGCTGCGCTTGCCAGCCTTTGAGGCGCGCGCGGAGTGCCTGAGCGCGGGGGAACGGAGCGGGGGGCTACGGGGTGGGCCAGGGGGTGGCCAGGGCTTGGGCGGGGTTGAGGCGGAGGACCTGGTCCGTGGGAGCGTCGCCGAACACCCGTATGAGCCTCGGCCGCAGCCCGTCGAGAAGGAACCGCATGCCGGGCCCGTCGCCGGACGCCCGCGCCGAGGCGGTCGTCGTGTCGCCACCGAGCAGCACCCGGTCCGCGTACCCCGCCTCGACAAGCGCCGCGAGGCAGTCGAACAGCCGCCAGTCCGTGGCGTGATGCGCCCGCGAGGGCCCGTCGAAGACGAGGTACGCGCCCGCTTCCGCCACCCGCCGGTGGATCCCGGCGTCCGGCGAACGCCCGAGGTGTCCGAGGAGCACCCGCCGCGCGGGGACCCCGTGCTCCCCGCACAGCACATCGAGCACGTCGAGCGCGGCGGTGCCGCCCTCCAGATGGACGCCGACGGGCGCGCCCGTCGCGTGGTGCGCGAGGGCCGCCGCGCGCAGCGAGCGGCGGGCGTGGTCGTCCAGGCCGTGGAAGCCGCCCGCCACCTTGATCATCCCGGCGCGTACGGGCCCCCGCGTCAGCTCCGTCACGAAGAGCGCGGCGAGCCCGTCGGCGTCCTCGGGCATACGGTCGCGCGCGTCCTGGTCGTAGTGCGCCCACCGGTGCACGCCCGTGGCGGCGACGACGTGGACGCCGCTCGCGCGCGAGAGCGCGGGCAGTTCCTCGCGGCGCCGTCCGAGCCCCCACGGTGTCCACTGCGCGACGGCCTGTCCGCCCGACGCGGCGAAGCCGCGCAGTTCGTCGAGCGCCGCGCCGGGATCGTCGAGTTCCTGGCCGGGGAGGCTCGGCGTACGCAGGAAGAGGTGGTCGTGCGCGTCGCAGACGCCGAGTTCGCCGGGCGGAACGTCACCGAGCACCGTACGAACGGCGGCGCCGGTCACCGTGCCGCTCACCGCGCCGGTCACCGCTCCTCCTCGTCCTCGCCGAGCGCCTCCGCCGCGACCCGCAGCCCGGCCAGTGCCCGGGGCACGCCGACGTACGGCGCGACGTGCACGAAGACCTCGACGATCTCCTCGCGCGTGATGCCCGTACGCAGCGAGGTCCTGACGTGCCCGGCGAGCTGCGGTTCGACGCCGCCGAGGGCGGTGAGCGCGGCCAGGTTGGCGATCTGCCGGTCGCGGAGGGAGAGGCCCTCGCGCTGGTAGGTCCCGCCGAAGAGGGCGGTCACGACCCAGTCGGCGAACCCGGGCGCGGTCTTCTCCAGGCCGGGGAACGCGGCCTGTTGGGTCTCCTCGTCCTGAAGCACGTCGAGGAGGCGGTGGCCCGCCTCGCGGTCGAAGCGGGCGGGGGTCAGCCGCAGGGATGTCATGCGTCGTCGTCCTCTCGTCCATCCTTTCGTAACGCCTCAGGCGTTACGGCTCTGCTCGCGGAGCACCGTAGCACGCGTAACGGGTGACACGTTACGATCGTCGGGTGACCGAGGACGAGAAGCTCGCGTTCCGCTTCGACTGCGGGGCGACGTGGCTGAACCTGCTGGCGACGAAGGGCCGCACGTACAGCGCGCGGCCCGTCGAACGCCTGGCGACCCCCGAACGGCTGGCCGAATGGCTCGACCGCTGCGAGCTGTCGCCGGGCGAGGGCGTGGTGGACGAGGACGCGCTGGCCCTCGCGCACCGGCTGCGCGAGACGCTGCGGGCGCTCGCGCTCGCCACGGTCGACGGGGAGCCGCCGCCGGGGGAGGCGGTGGCCGGCCTGACGGCGTTCCTCGCCGAGTACGAGGATCCCGTGCGGCTGATGGGGGGCGAGCGGCTGTGGCGTGCGGCGCCGCCGACCGCGGCGGCGGCGCTCGGGCGGGTGGCCCGGCAGGCGGCCGAACACCTCACGGGGGCGGAGCGGCACGCGCTGAAGGTGTGCCCGGAGGACGACTGCCGGGGGGTCTTCACGGATGCGTCGGGGAGGCGGCGGTGGTGTCCGTCGCCTGCGTGCGCCAGCCGAGGGCGCGTCCGCGCCCACAGAGCCCGCACCGCGAAGTAGACCTCCCCAGAACTCCAGGGCTTGCCCCCTCAGGGGCGCGGGGAACTGCGCGCCCAGCCACGGCGCAGCCGCAGCCTGCAATGCACGGTACGGGGCAGCCCCTACCCAGCCCAGAGGACCGCGCACCCGGCGAAGAGGGCTGCGCTTGCCAGCCCTGCTCCCCAAGCTCTTCGAGCAGGGGGCACCCCCAGTGGCAGACCTCCCAAGCGCAGGGGAATGGAAGAGGCCTGCTCTTTCAGGCGGGCGCAGGCCTCCCCAGCGCAGCGGGAGGGAGCCAGTCCGGGGTGTCCGGGGACGCGTCGCCGCGCGTCGTGCCGGATTCGGGCGCGCGATCCGGTAAATCCGGAGACCCCAGCGAGAGGAGAGCATGGATGCGCCGCGTGGGGTTCATGGGATGCGTCGCCGTCGCGGCGACGGTCGGAGCGGTCGTTCCGGCGGCGGCAGCCGACGAGGGCTCGCCGCTCGCCGCCCGTACGAGCGTGGACTGCGACCGCGACGAACTGCGGCTCACCCTGGAGAACCGGACGGGGAAGGCGCGGACCTTCACCGTGACCGGGCCCCGCACGGGCACGCGGTCCACCCGCGAGGTCGCCCCGGGCGGCAGCACCGCCGTGCGCTGGGCCCTCCCCGACGGCGCCCGCTACACGCTGCGCGTCACCGCGCCGGGCGGCTTCCGTACGGACGACGCGGGCCGGGCCTCCTGCGGGCTGCGGCCAGGGACGCCGGGGATGAACACCACGCGGCTCTTCTCCACCGACGCCCCCTTCCAGGAGATGCTCCACGACGACGGCCGCGAACGCCCCGGCACCGCCCGCTCCGTGCGCATCCCCGCTCTGGCCGTCACGAACTCCGGCACGCTCCTGGCCGTCACCGACGCGCGCGTGGACGGGCCGCCGGACCTGCCGGCCGACATCCAGCTCGGCCTGCGCCGCAGCACCGACGACGGCGCGACCTGGAGCGCGCCCCGTATCGCCGTGCACGCGGCGAGCACCCGGCACGGCACGGGCGACAGCAGCCTGCTCGTCGACCGCGTCACCGGCCGCGTCTTCCTCTTCTACAACTACGCCCGCCCCGGCACCGGCTTCTTCGAGCGCAACGCGAAGAGCATGCGCGTCATGTACGTGACCAGCGACGACGACGGCCGCACCTGGAGCCGTCCCGTCGATCTGACCCCGCGCGTGAAGAAGCCGGGCTGGACCAAGCTGTTCGCCTCCTCCGGGCACGGGATCCAGCTCCGGAGCGGGCGCCTCGTCCAGCCCCTCGTCCACCGGGACGCGCGCGGCACGTACGCGGAGAACATCGTCAGCGACGACCACGGCAGGACCTGGCGCACCGGCGCGCTCGCGGGGAGCGCGGTCAACGAGTCCAAGCCCGTCCAGCGCTCCACCGGCGTCCTCGCCCAGAACATGCGGCACAACGGGAAGGGCGCCCGCTACTACGCGGTCTCGCCCGACGGCACCCGCCCCTTCGGCCCGATGCGCCGCGCGGACGCGCTGCCCGACCCCGCCAACAACGCCGACGAGATCTCCTACCTCCGCCCCGTCCCCGGGCGGCCGGGACTGACCCGCACGGTGCTGTTCAGCAACACCGCCTCGGCCACGCGCCGCCACGAGCTCACCGTCCGCCTCAGCCGCGACGACGGCGCGCACTGGCCGTACCGCGCCGTGCTGAAGCCGGGGCGCGCCGGGTACTCGGCGATGGCGGTGCTGCGCGACGGCTCGGTGGGCTGCCTCTACGAGGTCGGGGACACCGGCGGAATCTATTTCGCCCGCTTCACCCCGGAGTGGCTCACCCGCTGACACGGCGGAACAGCGGAACGGCGGCACCCCGTAGGGCACCGCCGTTCCGTCGGCGTCAGCAGACCGGTGAGGTCAGAAGCGACGCGTGATCAGCGCGCGCTTGACCTCCTGGATGGCCTTGGTGACCTCGATGCCGCGCGGGCAGGCGTCCGTGCAGTTGAAGGTCGTACGGCAACGCCACACGCCGTCCCGGTCGTTGAGGATCTCCAGGCGCTGCTCGCCCGCCTCGTCGCGCGAGTCGAAGATGAAGCGGTGCGCGTTGACGATCGCGGCCGGGCCGAAGTACTGGCCGTCGTTCCAGAACACCGGGCACGACGAGGTGCACGCCGCGCACAGGATGCACTTGGTCGTGTCGTCGAACCGCTCGCGGTCCTCGGCGGACTGCAGACGCTCGCGCGTCGGCTCGTTCCCGTTCGTCACCAGGAACGGCATGACGTCCCGGTACGCCTGGAAGAACGGCTCCATGTCGACCACCAGGTCCTTGAGGACCGTGAGGCCCTTGATGGGCTCGACGGTGATCGGCTTGTCGGGGCCGATGTCCTTGATCAGCGTCTTGCACGCCAGCCGGTTGCGGCCGTTGATCCGCATGGCGTCCGAGCCGCAGATGCCGTGCGCGCAGGAGCGGCGGAACGTGAGCGTCCCGTCCATCTCCCACTTGATCTGGTGCAGCGCGTCGAGCACACGCTCCTTCGGGTCGATCTGCAGGGTGAAGTCCTGCCAGTTCGACTCCTCCGCGACCTCCGGGTTGAACCGGCGGATCCGCAGCGTGACCGTGATCAGGTGCGAGGCGCTGTTCTCCGCCGAGTCGACAGGACCGGCGGAGTCGTTCTTCTCAAGTGTCGCTGTGCCCATCAGTACTTACGCTCCATCGGCTGGTAGCGGGTCTGGACGACCGGCTTGTAGTCCAGCCGGATCGACTCGGTGCCGTCGTCGCCCACCTCGCGGTACGCCATGGTGTGCCGCATGAAGTTGACGTCGTCGCGGTTCGGGAAGTCCTCGCGGTAGTGGCCGCCGCGCGACTCCTTGCGGGCCAGCGCCGAGACCGCCGTGACCTCGGCGAGGTCCAGCAGGTTGCCCAGCTCCAGGGCCTCCAGCAGGTCGGTGTTGAAGCGCTTGCCCTTGTCCTGGACGCTGATGTTCCGGAACCGCTTGCGGAGCTGCCCGATCTCCTCGACGGCCTCCTTCAGCGTCTGCTCCGTGCGGAAGACCATGACGTTCTTGTCCATGGTCTCCTGGAGCGCCTTGCGGATCTCGACCACGCGCTCGTTGCCGGTGGCGTCCCGCAGGTTCTCGACCTCGTCCTCGACGAACTTCGTCGGGTTCTCCGGCAGCTCGACGAAGTCGGCCGTCGCGCTGTACTCGGCGGCGGCGATGCCGGCCCGCCGCCCGAAGACGTTGATGTCCAGCAGCGAGTTGGTGCCCAGCCGGTTGGCGCCGTGCACGGAGACGCAGGCGACCTCGCCCGCCGCGTACAGGCCGGGGACCGGTGTGGTGTTGTCGGAGAGGACCTCGCCCTCGACGTTCGTCGGGATGCCGCCCATCGCGTAGTGCGCGGTCGGCTGGATCGGCACCGGGTCGGTGTACGGCTCGATGCCGAGGTACGTACGGGCGAACTCGGTGATGTCCGGCAGCTTCGCGTCGAGCTGC
Organism: Streptomyces albiaxialis; assembly: GCF_039530985.1. Taxonomy (NCBI): domain Bacteria; kingdom Bacillati; phylum Actinomycetota; class Actinomycetes; order Kitasatosporales; family Streptomycetaceae; genus Streptomyces; species Streptomyces albiaxialis. Next base: position 727,145 of record NZ_BAAAPE010000007.1, on the reverse strand, counting down.
TCCGGCGGCAGGTGGGTGAGGTCCAGGTAGACGTGGTCCTTGTCGGCGCCGCAGCCGCGGCCCTCGCGGATCTCGGTGTAGATCGCGCGGGAGACGACGTCACGCGAGGCGAGGTCCTTCATGACGGGCGCGTACTTCTCCATGAAGCGCTCGCCGTCCTTGTTGCGGAGGATGCCGCCCTCACCGCGGGCGCCCTCCGTCAGCAGGATGCCCATCTTCCAGATGCCGGTCGGGTGGAACTGGAAGAACTCCATGTCCTCCAGCGGCAGCCCGCGCCGGAACGCCGCGGCCTGGCCGTCGCCGGTCAGCGTGTGCGCGTTCGAGGTGACCTTGAAGAACTTGCCGTTGCCGCCCGAGGCGAAGACGACGGCCTTGGCCTGGAAGACGTGGATCTCGCCGGTCGCCAGCTCGTACGCGACGACGCCCGCGGTCTTCTTGACCCCGTCGACCTCGTTGAGCAGCAGGTCCAGGACGTAGAACTCGTTGAAGAACTCCACGCCCTCCTTGACGCAGTTCTGGTACAGCGTCTGGAGGATCATGTGGCCCGTGCGGTCCGCGGCGTAGCAGGACCGGCGCACCGGGGCCTCGCCGTGGTTGCGGGAGTGCCCGCCGAAGCGCCGCTGGTCGATGCGGCCCTGCGGGGTGCGGTTGAAGGGCAGGCCCATCTTCTCCAGGTCGAGGACCGAGTCGATGGCCTCCTTCGCCAGGATCTCGGCGGCGTCCTGGTCGACCAGGTAGTCGCCGCCCTTGATCGTGTCGAAGGTGTGCCACTCCCAGTTGTCCTCCTCGACGTTGGCGAGGGCGGCGGCCATGCCGCCCTGCGCCGCGCCGGTGTGGGAGCGGGTGGGGTAGAGCTTCGTCAGGACGGCCGTGCGGCTGCGCTTGGTGGACTCGATGGCCGCGCGCATGCCCGCGCCGCCGGCGCCGACGATGACGGTGTCGTACTTGTGGATCTGCATGGGGATTACCTCAGCTTCGTCCCGTTCGAGCTTCAGCGGATGTTCGGGTCGAAGGTGAAGATCACCAGCGTGCCCAGCAGGACGGTGAAGACGGTGGCCGTGTAGAGCAGCATCTTCAGCCAGAAGCGGGTGTTGTCCCGCTCGGCGTAGTCGTTGATGACCGTGCGCAGGCCGTTCGCGCCGTGCAGCATCGCCAGCCACAGCATGAGCAGGTCCCAGACCTGCCAGAACGGCGAGGCCCAGCGGCCCGCCACGAAGGCGAAGCCGATCTTGCTGACACCGCCGTCCAGCACGAGCTGGATCAGCAGGTGGCCCAGGACCAGCACCACGAGCACGATGCCGGACAGCCGCATGAACAGCCAGCCGTACATCTCGAAGTTGGTGCGCGACGCCTTCGGGGTCTTGGCGGTACGCGCGCGCGGGGGCTCGATCACGGGGGCCGGGTGGTCCACGTCGTACAGGCTCACGTCCGCCGTGGCGGGCACCGCGTCCTGGACCTCTTCGGTCTTGGTCGTCTCAGTCGACATCACGCATCAGCTCCCGAACAGCTCGCGCAGCGTGTGGCTCAGCACCGGGTAGAAGGCACCGGCCATGAGAACGACCCAGATGCCCATCACGGTCCACAGCATCTGCTTCTGGTACCTGGCGCCCTTCGACCAGAAGTCCACGGCGATGACCCGCAGGCCGTTCAGCGCGTGGAACAGGATGGCGGCGACGAGGCCGTACTCCATCAGGTTGACGAGCGGTGTCTTGTAGATCGCGACAGTGTCGTCGTACGCCTCGGGGGAGACGCGGACGAGCGCGGTGTCGAGGACGTGCACGAACAGGAAGAAGAAGATGAGGACGCCGGTGACTCGGTGAGCCACCCATGACCACATTCCTTCCCGGCCGCGGTACAGCGTTCCAGCCGGCACGGAAAAACCCTCCGGGAGCGGATATCGGGGCCAGCCGGCTTCGATGTCGGTTCAGGCCCGGCCGGGTACGGTCCACCGGCCATCCGTCATCGTAGCGACGCGCTGTCGGCACACCGGTGCCGGGTGTGCAGGTGTGATCAATCAGCCACCGGTTGGCCCAGCGCGAGGCCGGGAGGGCGCGGGCGGAGCGCCGGAGAAGTGCCGGGGGAGTGCCGGGAAAGTGCGGGGCTCAGCCCGCGGCGAGGCGGGCCAGCCGGCCGCGCGCCACCCGACGCAGCTCGTCGGCGGCCACCGCGCGCTCCTCCTCCGGCTCGTTCCCCAGCCGTACGCGCAGGCCCGCGAGGGTCTGGTCGAGCCGCTCGGCGGGCGCCCAGTCGTCGAGGCAGATCACGAACGCGTGCCCGAACCGGCTCTCGTACGCCGCCTGTGCGGCGCGCAGCGCGGTGTGCGCGGCGAGGGTGCCGGGCTGGGGTTCCGTGTGCGGGTGCGGGTGCGGGGCCGTCTCCCCGGCGAGCGCCTCGGACAGGTCCTCGGCCGTCAGGTCGTAACTCGCCTCGTCGGCCGCCGCGAGCAGCGCGTCCACATCCGGGTAGGGGCGGTGCGCCGCCAGCCGGCGCGCCCAGCGGGCGCTCGCGCAGCAGCCGAGGAGGAGCGCCTCCACCTCGTCCGGCCGCGAGGCGTTGAACCGCTCCAGGACGGTGGCGGTGGACAGACGCATGGGCTCCATTCGGATGTGACTTCGGATACAGAAGTGGTGTAGGAGTCTCGTCACCGTAGCCGCGTGGGCAGGGACTCGTCCGACCGAACCCCATCTTTTCACCCGGACGGGAACAGTCTGTGATGCATAGCTGACAAGAGTGGGCTGAAAGGGGCAATACCGTATTCCTATGGGACGTAACTGGCCAAAGACGCTTGCTGTTTCCGGTGGGGTTCTCGCCGCCGGAGCCGTGGCCGCGCTCACGCTGAACGGCCTGACCGGCGATGGTCAGGACGGCGAGGACGGCGGGCACGGCGGGCACGGCACGGACGACCGCGCCGGTGCGTCCCGTACGCCCGGCCCCCCGCCGCCCACGGGCCCCGCCCGGCTCGGGCCCGCGCCCTCCGCGATCCCCTCCGTGCGGGACTGGCAGCCCGTGCGCGGCCCCGGCTGGAAGCCGACGAAGTGGACCCGCGTGGTCGCCGCCCGCGCCTCCCTCGCCGACGAGGCGAAGCTGCTCGCCGGCGAGCTGAAGGTGCCCGTCTCCAAGGGCCCGGCCCGTACCGGCGACGTCGAGCTGAAGACGTCCGGTGAGGCGGGCAAGGGCGGGCGCGAGGCGTACACGCTCAAGAGCGGCAAGGGGCGGATCACCGTCAGCGGCGCCTCCGACACCGGTGTGTTCTACGGCACCCGCACGCTGATCCAGACCTACCGCGCCCAGGGCCGGTTCGCCGACGGCACCGTCGAGGACGCCCCCGACCGGCCGCAGCGCGGCTTCTCGCTCGATATCGCGCGCAAGCACTTCAGCGCCGACTGGATCGAGGACCGCATCCGCGAGATGGGCGACCTCAAGCTCAACCAGCTCCAGCTCCACCTCTCCGACGACCAGGCCTTCCGGATCGAGAGCGACACCCACCCCGAGGTCGTCTCGGACCAGCACCTGACCAAGGACCAGATCCGGCGGATCGTGAAGCTCGCCGCCTCCCGGCACATCGCCGTGATCCCCGAGATCGACTCGCCCGGCCACCTCGGCGCCGTCCTCAAGGCCCACCCGGACCTCCAGCTCCGCAGCGCCTCGGGGAACGTGGCGCGCGGCGCCATCGACATCTCGAAGCCGAAGGCCGCGAAGATCGTCGACGATCTGCTGGGCGAGTACGCGGACCTCTTCCCCGGCCGCTACTGGCACCTCGGCGGCGACGAGTACCAGGCGCTGATGACGGAGAACCCCTCCCGCTCGTACCCCGGGCTCGCCGCGAAGGCCCGCTCCGCGCACGGCGGCGCCGCGGACATCCAGGACCTCGCGACGGCCTGGCTCAACGACCGCGCGGAGACCGTCCGCAAGCACGGCAAGGTCCCGCAGGTCTGGAACGACGGCATGCACCGCGACGGCACCGTGAAGCCCTCCAAGGGCCGCGAGGTCGCCTACTGGACGGGCAAGGAGATCGGCGCCCGGCAGCCCGAGGAGTACCTGAAGGAGGGCTGGAAGGTCCTCAACCTCAACGACGAGTACCTGTACTACGTCCTCGGCCAGCCCAACGACTTCACGTACCCCACCGGCGAGCGGATCTACGAGCAGTGGACGCCCGCCGTGCTGCGCGGCACGAAGCCGGTGCCGTCGAAGTGGGCGGGGAGCGACCGGATCCCGGGGGCGCGTTTCGCGGTCTGGGGCGACCTCGCGCACGCCCAGACCACCGAACAGGTCGCGAAGGGCATCCGGATGCCGCTCAAGGCGACCGCGCAGAAGATCTGGAACCCGTCGAAGCCGAAGCTGTCCTGGCCGGAATTCACCGCCCTCGCCGACAAGGTCGAGTAGCGGGAACGGGCGGAAAAGCGCCGGAAAAACGAAGACGACCGGGGTCGCCACCCCCCACAGGAGAGACCCCGGCCGCCGTCGGGCACGGGCGCACTACGCCAGCGGCTTGCCCGTACTCACCTCAGCGCCGGGGGCCCGCAATCTGTTACGGGGGGCGTACGCCATGTTTCGCGCGCGCGTGGCCGGGTGACCCTGACACCCGGCGACCACACCCTCACGCACCGGGTACCGAGTGGCCCTACTCGCCGGTCCGGCATGGACGAGCGAGCACACTTGGCCTTAGCGTGCTTCCGCGCATCGACGCCGGTCGGTGCGCGGAAGACCGTTCGGTGCGCCGAGAGTGGGGCGAGACACAAGCGTGCAGGGGGACGACGCGGAGCTGACCGCTGCGGTACGCGCGGCGCAGGAGGGGGACGAGGCCGCCTTCCGCACCGTCTACCGCACCGTGCACCCGCGTCTGCTCGGATACGTGCGGACCCTGGTCGCCGACGCGGACGCGGAGGACGTCACCTCCGAGGCGTGGCTCCAGATAGCCCGCGACCTCTCGCGCTTCAAGGGCGACGCCGACAGGTTCCGCGGCTGGGCCGCGCGCATAGCCAGGAACCGGGCGCTCGACCACCTGCGGATGCGGGGCCGGCGCCCGGCGGTCGGCGGCGACGAGAGCGAACTGGCGGGACTCCCCGCCGGCGCCGACACGGCGGACGAGGCGCTGGAGGCCCTGGGCACGGGCCGGACCATGGCGCTCATCTCGCGGCTGCCCCGCGACCAGGCCGAGGCCGTGGTGCTGCGGGTCGTCGTCGGCCTGGACGCGAAGAGCGCCGCACAGGTGCTCGGCAAGCGGTCCGGCGCGGTGCGGACCGCGGCGCACCGGGGCCTGCGAAAGCTCGCGGAGATGCTGGACGCGCCCCCCGAACACCCCGACGAGCACCCGGGCGGACGCCCCGAGCGAGGCGCCTCCGGGACGGCCGGCGGAGCCGCCGGAGGCGGGGCCCCGGGCTCCGCCGGAGGTTCCGCGCGCGCCCCGAGGCAGGGCAACGCCGGGGGCGAGGGCAGGGCACGGGGCCTGGCGCGCGGTGTGACGCATAAAGCCACACGAACGCTGAGGGAAACGTGATGGCGGACGACCGGTACAACTGGCTGGACGAGGAAACCGCGGAGCGCTTGCTGCGCGGTCTGCCGGTCGACGCCCAGGAGACCCGCCGCGAGGGGCACCGGGAGCGGAACCGGAAGGACCGCAGGGGCCCGGGCGCCCTGAACGTCCCCGGTGACGCCTGGTTCGAGGAGGCCGACCGGCGCACGGCGGAACGGCTCGCCTCGGTGCTGGACGCCCTCGCCGCCGAGCACACCCACGCCGAGACCCCCGCGCACGGCTCCACCGCCGTCGAGCTGCCCGGCGAGGCCGCCGCGCTCGACGCGTTCCGCGCGGCGCGCGTCGGCGTGCTGCACAGCGCCTCGGTGGGCATGGCCGGGCCCGGCGGCGATTCCGGTTCGCCTTCCGCTTCCGCCTCCTCCTCCGCCCCCGGGGCCCCGGACGGCGGCCGCGGCGGACGGACGCGCGGCAGACGCGGCACCCCCAGCGAGCGGCGCGCCCGCTCCGTGCTCGGAGGCAGACCCTTGCGTGCCGGGTTCGCCGTGGCCCTCGCGGGCTGCGCGCTCGGCGGCGTCGCGGTGGCCGCGGGCGCGGGCGTCCTGCCCACGCCGTTCGGCGGGAAGGGCACCCCCGCCGTGAGCGTCTCGCCCGTCGCCAGCCCCGACGCGAACCGCTCGCACGGCTCCGGCGAGGCCGGGGCCGACCCGAGCGAGGACGAGGACACCCGCGACACCTCGGGCGGCAAGCCCGACCGCGACCCCGACGGCAAGGAGTCCGCGAGCCCCAGCACGCCCGGCGACCGCCGCTCCTCCTCCGGGGGCCCGGGGCACGGCGGCGAGAAGGGCGACGCGCCCGGCGACGGCGGCGAACACGACGACCGCGACGACGAGGGCGACCGGGGCGAGGGCCACGGCTCCGCCGGCTCCCCCGACAAGCAGGCCGTCGCGAGCGCGCTGTGCAAGGCGTACGAGGACGGCAAGCTCAGCGCGGGCGACCGCAGGAAGCTGGAGCGCGCGGCGGGCGGCAGGGCCGTGGTCCAGAAGTTCTGCGCGAAGTACGACTCCCCGGGCGGCGGCCCCGTCTCGGGCGGCCCCGGAGGCGCGGTCGGCGGCAACGGCGGCTCGGGCGGCAACCACGACTCGGGCGGCGGCTCCGGCGGGTCGGGCGGCGGCCCCGGCAGGCCCGGCTCGTCCGGCGGCGCCACGGGAGGCGGTGAGGAGGACGGCGGTTCCTCCGCCGGCTCCGGTGGGGAGGGTGACTCAGGCGGCTCCGACGCCTCGGGCACCTCCGGCGGCACGGGCACGACCGGCGGTTCGGCCGGTTCCCCCGCGGTCTCGGGCGCGTCCGAAGCGCCCGGCAGGACAGTGACGGGCGCCACACCGTCCCGCTGACACGCGGGTGTGACACTTTTTCTCGGTACGGCGCAGTAGTGAGTGAGCCGACTGGTCATCGGCGGCGCGGTAAGCCCGAGGTTCCCCCCGTACCTCTGGGTTCGCGCGATAGGCGCGGGCGGGGCACGTTCCCCCGGTCCCGCCCGCGCCCCCTCGGGACGGCCGGGGGTACGGGGGTCGCCCCCCGGGAGATCGCAGTCCCCGGTCCCGCCCGCGCCCCCTCGGGGATCACTTGTAGACGACGACTTTGTCGCCAGGGCGTGCCGCGTCGAAGACGGCGGCGATCTTCTTCTTGTTCCGTACGTTGACGCAGCCGTGCGAGGCGCCCGCGTAGCCCCGGGCCGCGAAGTCCGCCGAGTAGTGGATCGCCTGGCCGCGGCTGAAGAAGAGCGCGTACGGCATCGGGGTGTCGTAGAGCGTCGAGTGGTGGCGGCGGCTCTTGAAGTCGACCTTGAACTCGCCCTCGCGGGTGGGCGTGTACGCCGACCCGAAGCGGACGTCCATCGCCGAGCGCACCTTGCCGTCCACCATCCACGCCAGCGTCCGGCTCTTCTTGCTGACGCACAGCACCCGCCCCGACATGCAGCGCGGATCCGGGTCGTCGAGCGGGCGCGTGGTGGGCGGACGCAGCTCGGAGGCGCGGGGCGCGTGCGTACGGGCACGGAGCGCGGACCACAGGGCGTCCGTCACCACGCCGGTGCGCGCGACGCCCTGCCGGCGCTGGAAGGCGCTGACGGAGGCGGCGGTGACCGAGCCGTAGTACCCCGTCGGGTTGAGGTCGAAGAGCTTGAGCTGGCGCAGCCGGGCCTGGAGTTCGCGGACGCGGGGGCCCTGGGCGCCGGAGCGCATCAGCACGGGGTGCGCGGCGGGCCGCGCCGGCGCGGTCGTACGGGCCGGAGCGGAGCGCTCCGGTCGGGGTGCGGCGGATGTGGTCTTCGTCACAGGTGAGGTGGACGGTGCCGTGTCCGGGGTCCGCTCGGCGGGGGGCGTGGGGGCCTGGGAGATCCGTATCGGCGAGCCCTCGTCGTGCTGCCCGGCCGCCCCTTCGCGCACCGCGCAGCCCGTGGCCGCCCCCGCTCCCAGCAGCAGTGCGGCGCCGACCGCGCCCGCGCGGCGCCGCGTGCGCCGCCGCGCCCTTCTCCGCGCGCGCGTGTCCCGTGCCGCCCCTGTTCTCCCGTCCATCCGAACCCCCCGGACAGTCCCGTGGATGTACGGCCCCATCACTGCCCAGCGCGCGGCACTCGCGAACCTGCCGCCCGGCGGGGGAAGCTGTGAGGAAGGTCCCAGGCGACGGCACTCCACGGCTCGCACGCCGCTCGCTACAGTCCGTGTCGGGCGCGGAGCAGCGCAGCAGCACACCCGCGACCCGTGACCGGCCCGGCTCCGGCGGGCCCATGAACGCCATACGACAGCACGTACGGACGCCGCACGCACGGAGGCTTCAGACCATGACACGCCATTCGGAATCCGGGCAGCCCATCGAACCGGTCTACGGCCCGGATGCGCTGAGCGACTGGTCCGCCTCCGAGAAGCTGGGCGAGCCCGGCGCGTACCCGTTCACGCGCGGCGTCTACCCGACGATGTACACCGGGCGCCCCTGGACGATGCGGCAGTACGCGGGCTTCGGCACCGCCACCGAGTCCAACGCGCGCTACAAGCAGCTCATCGAGAACGGCACGATGGGCCTGTCCGTCGCCTTCGACCTGCCGACGCAGATGGGTCACGACAGCGACGCGAAGATCGCGAGCGGCGAGGTCGGCAAGGTCGGCGTCGCCATCGACTCGATCGACGACATGCGCGTCCTGTTCGGCGGCATCCCGCTGGACAAGGTCTCGACGTCGATGACGATCAACGCCCCGGCCGCGCTGCTGCTCCTGCTCTACCAACTCGTCGCCGAGGAGCAGGGGATCGAGCCCTCGAAGCTGACGGGGACGATCCAGAACGACGTGCTCAAGGAGTACATCGCGCGCGGGACGTACATCTTCCCGCCCAAGCCCTCGCTGCGGCTGATCGCCGACATCTTCAAGTACTGCAAGGCCGAGATCCCCAAGTGGAACACGATCTCGATCTCCGGCTACCACATGGCGGAGGCGGGCGCGACGCCCGCGCAGGAGATCGCGTTCACTCTCGCGGACGGCATCGAGTACGTCCGTACGGCCGTCGCCGCCGGAATGGACGTGGACGACTTCGCGCCGCGCCTGTCCTTCTTCTTCGTCTCGCGCACGACCATCCTGGAGGAGGTCGCCAAGTTCCGCGCGGCGCGCAGGATCTGGGCGAAGGTGATGCGCGAGGAGTTCGGCGCGGAGAACCCCAAGTCGCTGATGCTGCGCTTCCACACGCAGACGGCCGGGGTGCAGCTCACCGCGCAGCAGCCGGAGGTCAACCTCGCGCGCGTCACCGTCCAGGCCCTCGGCGCGGTCCTCGGCGGCACCCAGTCCCTGCACACCAACTCCTACGACGAGGCCATCGCGCTGCCCACCGACAAGTCGGCCCGCCTGGCGCTCCGTACGCAGCAGGTGCTGGCCTACGAGTCGGATGTGACGGCGACCGTCGACCCGTTCGCGGGTTCGTACGTCATCGAGTCCATGACGGACGACGTGGAGGCCGCGGCGCTCGACCTGATGCGCCAGGTCGAGGACCGGGGCGGCGCGGTCGCCTCGATCGAGCAGGGCTTCCAGAAGAGCGAGATCGAGCGCAGCGCGTACGCCATCGCGCAGGAGACCGACAGCGGCGAGCGCGTGGTGGTCGGCGTCAACCGCTTCCAGATGGCGGAGGAGGAGCCGTACGAGCCGCTGACCGTCGATCCCGCGATCGAGCAGCAGCAGGCGGAGCGGCTCGCCGGGCTGCGCGCCGAACGCGACGGCGAGGCGGTCGCCGCCGCCCTCGACGAGCTGCGCAAGGCCGCGGCGGGCGACGAGGAGAACGTCCTCTACCCGATGAAGAAGGCCCTGCGCGCCCGCGCGACGGTCGGCGAGGTCTGCGACGCGCTCCGCGAGGTGTGGGGGCGCTACGTGCCCGCCGACGCGTTCTGACGGACGCGGACGCCCGTTGAACCATCCCTGGCAGTGATCCGTGGTGGCGTACGCATCAGGCGCACGTGTATGTCCGACCACCGGATTCAGGGAGTGGAGATGTCTTTTCGTCTGGGCCGCAGAATGAGCGTGACCGCGGCATTAGCGGTGGCCAGCGGTATCGCGCTGACCGTGGGCGGGATTCAGACCATGAACGTGGGCAGTTCGCAGTCCGACGGCGGAGACGGGGAGAGAACCGAGGGGATCACCGCCGCCTACGCCAAGGCGCGGAATATGAGCGTGGACGAGGCCGAGACCCGGCTCAACCGCCAGGAGAAGCTGGTCAAGACCGACAAGAAGCTCAAGCGCTCGCTGAAGCCCGAATGGAGCGGCGGCACCTGGATCGACCAGAAGAGCGGCAAGCTCGTCGTGGGCGTCACCGACGAGCGGCACGAGGACGACGTCGAGGGGGACGGGACGGAGACCCGCCTGATCAAGTACTCGGCGGAGGACCTGGAGAAGGCGAAGCGCTCGGTCGACAAGCTCGCCGAGCGCTTCTCTCCGAGGGGCGCGACCTGGTATGTCGACGTCCGCGCGAACGCGGTCACCGTCAAGGTGGCGAAGTCCACGCTGGACAAGGGGAAGACGCGGCAGTTCGTCGACGCCGCGCGGGCCCTGGGGCCGGTGGTGAAGGTGCGGACCACCGAGAAGCCGGTCTCCAGCAACGTCGGCATCACCAACGGCAAGAAGATCGAGAGCACGAACGGCACGAGCTGTTCCGCCGGATGGTGGGTCAAGGACAAGAGCGGCGCCGACCTGATCATGACCGCGGGCCACTGCACGGACGGCGGCCACTCCCTGTGGCGGTACAACGGCCTGCACTTCGGGGGCACGACCAATACGAGCTACGAGCCGATGGACTGGGGCACCATCCACGTGGACGACATCGCGGCCCCGCGCCCGACGACGGGCGTCGACATGGCGGAGGGCGACCACGCGAAGATCTCCGGCCTCGGCAAGGCGCCGGTCGGCACGGAGATATGCAAGTCCGGCTACAGGTCCGGGCAGACCTGCGGCCCGATCCTCGCGCACGACATCACGGTGACCTACACGGACGGCACGGTGCTGGAAGGCATGTCGTCGGCCAACCTCGTCAGCGACAGCGGCGACAGCGGCGGCTCCGTCTACCAGATGGACCCGGAGAGGGAGGACACCCACGTCATCGCCCAGGGCCTGCTCAGCGGGTCCACGGAGGGCACGGACGAGGACGACACGATGTACTACCAGCCCATCGAGTCGGCCCTGCTCGACGGCGACCTGATCTTCGTCAAGTCCATGGATTAGGCCCTGGGCCCTGGCTAGAGCTTGGGCGCGTACGTGCCGAAGCTCCAGAGGTTGCCCTCGGGGTCCCTGGCGGCGAACTCCCGTGAGCCGTAGTCCATATCGGTGAGCGGCATCACGATCTCGGCGCCCGCCGCCTCGGCGGCGGCGTGGAGCGCGTCCGGGTCGTCCACGACGACATAGACGGTCGTGGGCCCGGACCCCGCCATCAGGCCCTCGTCGCGGGCCTGACCGAACATGACGACGCCGTCGCCGCGCCGCATCTCGGCGTGGACGACGGTGCCGTCCTCGGCCTCGTGCGCGGCGAGGGTCGTGAAGCCGAAGGCGCGCTCCAGGAAATCGAGCGCGGCGCGCGGATCGCGGTAGGACAGCACGGGGACGACGGTGGGTGACTGGGAAGACATGACGTCCGTCCTTTCTGGGCCGGTCTGGTTCGGTCTGGGTCGGCCTGGTCTGGCTCCTTCGACGCTACGGACCGGCCGGTGCGGGGTCTTGGACGAATGGGAACGCGCCGTCCGGCGGGTGCCGCTCCAGATAGGCGGTGGGGGAGCAGCCCGCGAGGGCGCGGAAGTCCCGGCAGAGGTGCGCCTGGTCGAAATAGCCGCACTGGTGGGCGGTCTCCGCCAGCCCCGAGCCCGAGCCCGCGCCCGAGCCCGCGCCCGGGCCCCGGGCGGCGCCGAGCAGGGACAGGGCGCGCTGGAAGCGGGTGACCCGTGCGAACGTCTTCGGCGTCATCCCCGTCTGCTCCCGGAACCGCCCGGCCAGATGGCGTCTGCTCCAGCCCGTGTCCCGCGCCAGCTCGGCCACGGGGACCAGGCCGCCGCTGTCCGTCAGCAGCCGCATCGCGCGGGCGACCTCGGGGGACATCGCCGGCCCGTCCTCGGCGAGCGCGCCCAGCGCGCGGTCCAGCAGCGCGAAGCGCTCCTCCCACGACGGGGCCTCGGCGAGCCGTTCCTGCAGGTCGCGGGGCCAGGGGAGGTCTTCGAGGGGCACCATCCGGTTCCCGTACTCCCCGGGCGGGACGCCCAGCGTCGCGTACGCCCCCGCGGGGGTGAGCTGGACCTCCAGGCCGTGCTGCCGCCCGGCGTGCCGGGTGACCACGGGGCCGTCGAAGAGCCCGGCGACGAAGCCGGTGAACCGCTCGGGCGGGGCCCCCGGGCGGGAGGACGCGGCGAGGGGCTCCCCGAAGCTGAGGATCAGGGTCACGCCCCCGTACGGCACCTCGGCGCGGCTCAGGGGGGCGCGGGTCCGCTCCCAGTAGCCCTGGTATGGCCCCGGACAGCGCGGTGAGCGGCGGCGCGGGAGCCCTCTCCCACATGCGCCAGCCGAAGCCCTCCTCGACCCGCCCCGTCGCGCGTACCGGCATGTCTCCACCGTGGCAGACACCACTGACAGCCACCCGTCGGCGGTCACCCCGCTGCGGTCACCCGCCTGCGGTCACCCGCCTGCGGTCACCCGCCTGCGGTCACCCGGCGGCCGTCACATGTCGGCGAACTCCGGCCAGCGCTCGTACCAGCGCCGGTCCGCTTCGAGCTGGGCGGCGAGCGAGATCAGCAGCGGTTCGCCGTGCGCGGGACCGAGGAGCTGCGCGCCCAGCGGCAGCGGGGCCTCGCCGGGGCCGGGGGAAGCCATCCCGGCGGGGACGTTGACGCCGGGCCAGCCCAGCACGTTCCAGGGCCAGGCGTACGGACAGTGGGCGATCATCGTGCGGTCCGTCTGCCAGCTCGACAGCCGCATCAGGTCGCCGACGCGCGGGGGCGGGGTCGCGGTGGTGGGCGCGAGCACCACGTCGTAGCGGCGGAAGATCCGGCCGACGTACCGGTGCAGCGGCCCCTCGGCCGCCCGCGCCACGCGCAGCGGCGCGCCGCCCAGCAGCCGCCCGGTGCGGGCCGCGCCGCGCGTACGGGGGTCCAGCAGGCGCTCGTCCGGCATCCGTCCGGCCCAGTCCCGGATGCCCGCCGTGGCACGCGGCACGAACGTGAGGCCGATCGGCCCGTAGTGCGGGTCGGCCTCCTCCACCTCGTGGCCGAGCGCGGCGAGCCGTTCGGCCAGGCCGCGCACGGCCGACTCGACGACCGGGTGGAGCCGCTTGGGCGTGGCCGTGAACGCCGTACGGGTGGAGAGCGCGATCCGCAGCCGCCCCGGGTGGCGGGTGGCGGCGGCGCGCGCCTCGACGGGCGGCGGCCGGTGGAGCTCGCCCGGGTGGTTGCCCGCGGCGGCGTCCAGGAGCAGCGCGGCGTCGTGCACGGTCCGCGCGAGCGTTCCGTGCACGGTGATCCCGTTGAACGCCTCCGGGTCCGGCCAGGTCGAGATCCGCCCGCGCTGCGGCTTGATGCCGATCAGGCGCGTCCAGGAGGCGGGGATACGGACGGAGCCCGCGCCGTCCGAGCCGAGCGCCGCGGGGACCAGCCCGGCGGCGACGGCGGCGGCCGCGCCGCCGGAGGAACCGCCGGGCGTGTAGGCGGTGTTCCACGGGTTGCGGGTCGCGCCGAAGGCGTGGCCCTCGGTGAAGGGCCACTGGCCCAGCTCCGGGCTGTTCGTCTTGCCCACGATCACCGCGCCCGCGGCGCGCAGCCTGCGCACGACCTCGGCGTCGGCCGTCTTGCGCGGGAAGTCGCCCGCGCAGCCGAACGCCGTGGCCTCGCCCGCGACATCGGTGTCGTCCTTGACGGCCACGGGCACGCCCAGCAGCGGCAGCCGCCGCCCCTCGGCGAGCGCCCGGTCGGCCCGTTCGGCCTCGGCGAGCGCGGCCTCGGCGCGGACGACGCGGAACGCGTTGAGGACGGGCTGGCTCGCGGCGATCCGCACCAGCGCGCGCTCGGTCAGCTCGCGCGAGGTCACCTCGCCGGCGGCCAGGGCCGCGGCCTGTGCGGCGAGCCCGGGGACCGTGGGGGAGCGGCGGGGAGCGGCGGGCGGACCGGTCTCGGATGACACGACGTGCACCTCCAGGAGTCGCCCTCACTCTCCCCGAAGTCGCACGACCGCGAAACCCGTCGGTAACAAGCTAGAGGGAACGCAGCCAGTCCATGACGTCCCCCGGGGTCTCCGTCAGGAGCGCCACATAGCCGTCCGGGCGGACCAGGCACAGGGCGCGCTCCGGATAGCCGGGCGCGGACGGTACCTCGTACGGGCGGACATGGGGCGGGAGATCCTCCGGCGGCCGGGCTCCGCCCAGGGCGAGCAGGGTGAAGTGCGGGCCCCTGTAGGCGTCGAAGAGGCGCAGGCTCGTGCCGTCCGGCAGCGGGCACGCGGCGTCGGGCGCGCGGTCGCCCGCGCGGAGCCCGTCCTCGGGCGGCGCCGCGCGCCGCTCCCACGCCAGGGAACCGTCCCGGTAGGAGAGGTCCAACTGGTGCGTCTCGTGGCCCCGTCGGGTCCCTCCCGTGCGGTGCAGCCGGGTGGACAGGCCGAGCATCCCGGCGGCCAGGGGCGCGCGCTCCTCCTCGTACGTCTCCAGCAGCGCGGGAGCGGCGTGGCCGCGCAGCACCAGGCCGAGCTTCCAGCCGAGGTTGTAGGCGTCCTGGACGCTGGTGTTGAGGCCCTGGCCGCCCGCGGGGGAGTGGATGTGCGCGGCGTCGCCCGCCAGCAGGACCCGGCCCTCCTGGAAGCGGTCGGCCAGCGCGGCGCTCGCCCGGAAGTCCGAGGCCCAGCACACCTCCTTGACCTGCTCGGCGTCCAGATGGCTGCGTGCGGCGACCAGTCGGCGTACGCGGGCGAGCCGGTCGTCCGACTCCCCGAGCCCCGCGTCCAGGGCCACCAACTGGAACGTGCCCGTCCCCGCCAGCGGGCACAGCGCCAGCGCGCCGCCCTCCGCCGAGGGCCACACGTGCCAGTGCAGCGCGTCGATCCCCTCGACCCGTATGTCCGCGATCAGGGTCGGCCGCTCGGTGAGGCTCTCGCCGTTCATCCGGACGCCCAGCGCGTTGCGCACGGTGCTGCGCCCGCCGTCGGCCGCGACCAGCCAGGCGGCCTGTACGGGCGGGCCGTCGGCGAGGTGCGCGGTGACGCCGTCCGCGTCCTGGTCGAGGCCCGTCAGCCGCGCGCCGAACTCCACGTCCCCGCCGAGCGCGCGCAGCCGCTCGTACAGCAGCTCCTGGGTGCGCCACTGCGGCAGCATCCACACCTCGCGGTACGGCACGCCGGGGCCCTCCGCGCGCTCGACCATGTCGTGCTCGCCCGTGGGCCGCCCGTCCTCCCACGTCCGCATGCGCGGATACGGGCCGCCGTCGCGCAGCACCGCGTCCACGAGCCCGAGGTCGTCGAGGACCTCCAGCGTGCGGGGCTGCAGGCCCTTGCCGCGCGAGCCGGGGAAGAGGCCGCCGGAGGCCTCCACGAGACGGGCGCGGACCCCGCGCCGGGCGAGATCGCAGGCCAGGGCGAGGCCGGTAGGACCGGCGCCGACGATGAGGACCTCGGTCCCGCCGTCGGTCCCTGCCCTCGCCCCGGTCCCCGTTCCCTTCTCCTTAACGCCGTTAAATTCGCTCATGCGGGCAGGATGCGCTTAACTTTGTTAAGGAGTCAAGAGGAGACGGAAGGACGGTGCCCATGGCCGCCGCGCGGCTCGACCCCGACCAGGTGGTGCGCACCGCCCTGACGCTGCTCGACGAGGTCGGCCTCGAAGGGCTCACCCTGCGCCGCCTGGCCAGGGAACTCGACGTCCAGGCACCCGCGCTCTACTGGCACTTCAAGAACAAGCAGTCCCTGCTCGACGAGATGGCCACCGCACTCCAGCGCGAGCTGGACGAGACCGGCGGCCACCCCGAGCCCGGCGCGCCCTGGCAGGACTGGTTCAGCGAGATGTTCCGGCACCTGCGGCGCGGACTGCTGCGGCACCGCGACGGTGCCAAGGTCTTCGGCGGCACGCGTCTCACCGGCACCGGGCACGCCGCGCGCCAGGAGGAGCACCTGCGGCTGATGACCGCCGCGGGCTTCACGCCCGGCGCCGCCGCCCGCGCCTTCTTCATCGCCTACACCTTCACGATGGGCTTCGTCATCGAGGAGCAGGCGGTCCACCCCATGCCGGGCGAACGCACGCCGGGTTACGACGTGGAGGAGCGTGCGGCCCGGCTCGCCCCCGAGCACCCCCTCGCGGCCGCGGTGAGCGGTGACTTCTTCGGCGACGACTACGACGCTCGCTTCGAGGAGGGCCTGCGTGCGGTGGTGGCCGGGGTGGAGGCCACCCTCCTGACAGCCTCTTGAGTACGGCTTTCCTAGTGCGGCGGCAGCTTGTGGTGAACCGTGAAGTCGCCCTTCTCGACGGTCTCGTACGGCGCCGCGCTGAGACAGGGCTCGACCTTCATGCGGCGCAGGTCGCCGTCGCCGCCGCCCCAGCTATAGCCGACGCGGTCGTGCCGCCCGTCGTCGTACACGGTGAAGCCGACGCGCTTGCCCTTGGCGCCCTTCAGGTCGGTGCGGGTGATGATGCCCGTGGCCGTGGCGACCGGGCCGCCGGTCTCCAGGCAGTCGATACGGCCCTCGGCGAACGCGCCGTCCTTGCCGTCGGGTGTGTAGTGGCTGAAGCGGAACGTGCCGCGCGAGGTGCCCTGCGGAAGCTTGTTCCAGCCGAAGCCGTGCGCGTCGAACGCGAAGCGTATGCGCTGCCCGTCCTCGCGGAACATTTTCGCGGCCCCGACGAGTCTGGCCTCGCCCTTGCCGCCGTCCTCCTCCGAGGCGGACGCGTTGGCCCCCGCGGCCGTCGCCGTGAGGAGGACGAGGGCTCCGGCTGCGAGTGCGGAGCGGCGGTGAACAGTACGCATAGGGACCTCCGTGAGACGCCGAACAAGACGCCTCCAGGGTCCTGCGTGGCCGCCCCACCCCACATCAGCCCACGGCCGTCACCCCGTCAGCCCCTGGTCTGACAACGAGCCCATCCCCCTTGCGACTTGAGGGCTACGGGGGCCAAGGCTCCGGGGCTTGCCCGTTCAGGGGTGCGGGGAACTGCGCGAGCGGCCACGGCGCGGCCGCAGCCTGCCATGCACAGTCCGGGGCAGCCCGTGCTCAGCCTCATGTCCGGGTGCCCGGCGAAGTGGGCTGCGCTTGCCAGCCCTCCGCCTTCGCGCAGACCTCCCAAGCGCTCAAGGGAGAATCGGGGGCGCAGTGGTGTCAGCTCAGGGCTCTTTTCAGGGCTCGGGCTCGGCGGGCTACGCGGCGCACCGCTCGGTTGCGGGGGACGAACGCGAACTGGCGCGGCAACGCACCCGGAAGAGCCAGCGCTGTCAGGCGGCGCCGTTTGAAGTAGGGGCGGGTCTCCTCGTTCAGGTGGGCGGAGAGGAAGCTCTCGACCTCGGGGCGCAGCTCCGGATAGATCTGCGGCTGCATGCAGAAGCCGACGGCACGCACCAGCCCGTCGAGGTCCGCGGGCCGCCCGGCGGCGCCGTCCCGTTCGACGTCGGGCAGGAGCGCGTCGACGAGGGTCACCGGAACCCGGTTGCTGTTCTGGTACGGGGTCACCCGTTCGAGCAGGACCTCGGTGCCCGTACGGGCCGCCGGCAGGCCGTAGAACGCCGTCGCCGTCAGCAGCGCCGTGGAGAAGCAGCCCACGACGAGCGCGGGCCGCGCCCGCTCGTACAGCACCTCCGCCAGCACCGGCGAGCTGAGCACCGTCAGTTCGACGCCCAGGTCGCTCGCCTCCTTCTCCAGCGCGCGGGAGAAGCGCGCGGGCGCGACCGGGTGCGGCTTGAAGACGATCCGGCGGTGGCCGCGTCCGGCGGCGCCGCGCAGCATCCGTACGTGGAGCTGCTCCTCTTCCTCGGGGCTGAGGATGTTCAGCGCGGAGAGGTACTGGCCCAGCAGCAGCGCCGAGCCCTCGGGCGCCTCCGTCACGGACGGCGGCGCGTCCTGGGCGATCTCGGCGAGCACGGCGGTGAACGCGCGCGCCGGTACGACCTCGGAGGTCACGCCGAACTCCGAGAGCAGCAGCGGGGAGAGCCCCGGGACCAGCTCCAGGTAGAGCAGGCGGCGCACGCGCGTACCGACGAGGGGGTCGAGCTTGTTGCGGGTCGGGCCGTAGCTCATGAGGCCGTCCGCGTACACGTCGACCGGCGCGTCCGGGAAGAGGCGCGCGAGCGCGAGCGCCGGGTCGACCTGGATCGACTCGACGGCCAGTTCGACCTCGTCCTCCGGACCGTCGCCCAGGTTCCACAGCATCCGCAGATACCGCTCCCACATCGGCACGTCGTCGGAGCGGGGCGACCAGCCGCCGGGGTGGAACGGGCGGATCGCGTCGTTCCACGACACCACCCGGTCGAAGCGGTCGCGCAGCCGCTCGAAACCGGGCATCTCGTCGAGCGGGGGCGCGGTCTCCGGCGACGGCGCGTTGTTGCTGACCAGCAGCAGCCGGTTGTCGGCGGGGCCGAAGCAGTCCGCGTCCAGCGCGGCGGCCAGCGTGGCCGCCCCGTACAGCGTGGAGGCGAAGAAGATCTGCGTACGCATCAGGCGGCCTCTCCGTCCACGGCCTCGGGGGTGGCGGCGGCGTCGGCCGGGCGGCGCCGCAGCCGCCGCAGCCGGGAGGCGCGCTCGGTGTCCATGGAGTCCAGCGCGTCCGACAGCAGGTCGGACGGCAGGCGCTTCAGGGCTGCGGCGCTCAGCGTGCGCAGTTTGCGGGCCACTTGCGGTTCGAACCTTCCGCTCGTGAGGTGGTGGGAGATGATCGCGCAGTACGTCCGTACGGCCTTCGGCAGCAGCGTCGCCGCGTCCTTGTCCCGCGAGGTCTCGTCGATCACCTGGTCGAAGGCGCGGATGAAGTCGAGCTGGCGCACGTCGCCGATCTGCGTCAGCGAGGAGGCGACCCCGCGCCGGTAGAAGACGCCCAGCAGGCCGACCGCGGCGAAGGAGCGGGCCTCGCGGTGCAGCCGCCAGATCCACGGCCGGTCCTCGGCGGTCCGCAGCCCGTGCCGGAAGCGCAGCACCCCGTCGTCCAGCAGCCTGCGGTGGTAGATCCCGGCCCAGGCGTACGCGTAGTCGACCGAGGTCGTCCGCCCGGCGGGGAGGATCGCGTCCCTCGGGTCGACCACCACCCCGCGCCGCCCGTGCGGGACGCGCGCCAGCGTACGGGCGCGCGCCGTGCACTGGACGTGGTCCGTGCGCACGAAGTCGCAGCCGAGGCGCTCGATCGTGGCGACGAGATCGTCGTAGTAGCCGGGCGCCAGCCAGTCGTCACCGTCCAGGAAGGTGATGAACTCGCCGTTCGCACGGTCCAGTCCGGTGTTGCGCGCGGTGGCCAGCCCGCCGTTGCGCGCGTGCCGGACATGGACGGCGCCGGGGAGTTCAGCGGCGGCGCGCTCCAGAATCTCCGGCGTCTCATCGGTCGACGCGTCGTCGACCAGAATGAATTCGAAATCCGAGCGCGCATTCGCACGCAGACTCCGGAGCGTTTCCGGGGCATATGACTGCACGTTGTAGAACGGCACGATGACGGAGAGCTTAACCACGGAGGGGACCCTAGGTGTCCCGCCGAGCTCCGTCTTGACCTGCTGCGGACCCCGGGGTGAACGGCGCATGGCGGAACGGTGAACGCGGCTCGGGATCGGCCCGGTTGGCCATTCGTCGGTGTGCTGTTAACCGTCTGTTGCATTTGCGTTGGGCCTTTTTCCGGAATCCCTTTCTAGCGTCTGCGACGTGCCCTCACGTAACTCGACCACCAGCTCGGCGGCCGTTCCGGATCATGAATTCGGTGACGCGGCGGCCGGGCACGCGGCAGGACCCGCGCGGATCGCCGTGCTCGCCGACTCGGACACCCGCTGGAAGTGGGGAGCGCTCACCGCGCGCCGCCTCGCGCCCGGTGCCCGCATCGACGGCCTGCTGCTGCGCGGCCGCGCCACCCCGACGCCCCGGCAGCTCGCCGAGGTCGGCGTCACCGTGGACGCGCTGCGCGAGGTGACCGGTTCCGAGTTCGTGCGGACGGCGGGCCGGGGCGAGTACGACGTCGTCGTCCTCGCCTGCGTGGGCGGCGCCGTCCAGGCCATGCTGCACGGCCTCGCGCGCGCCGAGCGCCGGCCGGTCGTCGTGACCGGCTACGTCGGCGTCGTCTACGAGAAGCTCTCCGACGGCCTGCTCCTGCGGCACGGCGCCGACCTGGTGCTCGCCAACTCCCCGCACGACGCGGACCGCTTCCGCGCCGTCTACGAGGGGGTCGGCGCCGACTCCGGCTCGGTGGTCGAGAGCGTGCTGCCGTTCCTGGAGGCCGCGCCGTCCGAGAGCGCGCCGTCCGAGGGGGATGCCCTGGAGGAGGGGCCCGGCGAGGACGCGGTGAGCGGGGACGACGGGCCGTTCACCGTCGTCTTCGCCGTCCAGCCCTCCGTGCCCGCGGGGCGCGCGGACCGCGCGTACCTGCTGCGGCGCGCCCTCGGGCACGCCCGCAAGCACCCCGAGCGCGAGGTGCTCATCAAGCTGCGCAGCAAGCCCGGCGAGCACACCACGCACATCGAGGAAGAGCCGTACCAGAAGCTCGTACGCAAGCTGCCCGCCGCCGGTCCGGAGGGCGGGCTGCCGCCCAACTGCCGCCTCGTCTACGGCCACATGGGCACCATTCTCGACCGGGCCCGCCGCACGGGCGGGCTCCTGGTCACCGTCAGCTCGACGGCGGCGCTGGAGTCCCTGCACCGGGGCGTGCCCACCGCCGTACTGACCGACCTCGGCGTCCGCGAGGCCCTGGGCAACCACTACTTCCTTGGCTCCGGCTGCCTGGCCTCCTGGGACCAGCTCGACGAGGGCGCCCTCCCCGAGGCCGACCCGGAGTGGGTGGAGCGCCAGGGAGCGGGCGGCGGCGGGCGGGGCTTCCGCACGGCGCGGGAGCGCGTGGCCGAACTCGTCGCGCGCGCCCGCGCCTCGGAGAACGGCGGCCTGCCGCCGCTCGCGCCGTACTACACGCTGCGCACCGCCCCCGGCTACCTCCCGGGCGTCCTCCGCCGCTACGGGCTCGGCCCGGACGGCATCCCGCTGGCGGGCGCCGCGGACGGCGCCGCGGCGGGGGCCGACGGGCCCGGCGTCGTACGGCGGGCGCTGCGCGAGGCCGCGCGCGGCGCGTACCGGCACGGGGTGCAGCGCGTCGCCCCGGTGATCCGGCGGGTGGGCGAGCTGTGAGTGACCAGTCGGCGAACCAGTCAGGAGCAACCACCATGTCCTCCACCACTCCGGGAACGCCTGGCATCCCCAGCCCCCGCGTGAGCCCCCGCGTCCTCGCGGTGATCCCCGCGCGCGGCGGCTCCAAGGGCGTCGCCGCGAAGAACCTGGCCCCCGTCGGCGGTGTGCCCCTCGTGGCCCGCGCCGCGCGCGAGTGCCTGGCGGCGCGGCACATCACCGACGTCGTCGTCTCGACGGACGACCCCGCCATCGCCGCCGCCGCGAACGCGGCCGGCGCGGAGGTGGTGGAGCGCCCCGCGGAGATCGCGGGCGACCTCGCCAGCAGCGAGGCAGCCGTCCTGCACGCCATGGACGTCTACGAGGAGCGGCACCGCCAGCCCCTGCACACCGTGCTGCTCGTGCAGTGCACCAGCCCGTTCCTGCTCCGCGAGGACGTCGGCGAGGTCGCGGCGGCGGTCATCGAGGACGGCGCGGACAGCGCGCTGACGGTGGCGCCGTTCCACGGGTTCGTGTGGCGGGAGACGGCGGATGGTCTCGACGGCGGTGCTGGTGACGGTGCTGGTGACGGCGTTTCCGAGGAGGACGCCGCCGCCGGGGCCCGGGGGGTGAACCACCACCGTTCCGTACGGCCGCGTCGGCAGGACCGGCCCGAGGACCTGCTGGAGACGGGCGCCGCGTACGCGATGGACGCCATGGGCTTCCGCGAGGCCGGGCACCGGTTCTTCGGGCGTACGGCGCTCGTACGGACCGATCCGGCGCGCGTACTGGAGATCGACGATCCGCACGACCTGGCGCGTGCGCGGGCGCTCGCGCCGCTGCTGGACGCCCGTCCGCCGAGCGGGCGCGCGGGCGCGCTTCCGACGCGGGACGACATCGACGCGGTCGTCCTCGACTTCGACGGCACGCAGACCGACGACCGGGTCTGGGTCGACACGGAGGGCCGCGAGTCCGTCGCGGTGCACCGCGGGGACGGCCTCGGGATCGCCGCGCTGCGGCGGGCCGGGCTGGAGCTGCTGATCCTGTCGACGGAGCAGAACCCGGTCGTGGCGGCCCGGGCCCGGAAGCTCCGGATCCCGGTGATGCACGGCATCGACCGCAAGGACCTCGCGCTCAAGCAGTGGTGCGAGGAGCAGGGCATCGCCCCCGAACGCGTGCTCTACGCCGGGAACGACGTGAACGACCTGCCCTGCTTCGGCCTCGTCGGCTGGCCCGTCGCGGTCGGCGACGCGCACGACGTCGTACGGGCGGGCGCCGCGGCCGTCACCACGCGGGGCGGCGGCGACGGCGCGATCAGGGAGATCGCGGGGTGGCTGCTGGGGGAGGGGCTGGCGGGGGACGGGCAGGCGTGAGCGTTCCCGCGGGGCCCACCCACAAAGGAATCACCCGCCCACCCGGCACCCCCCGCCCCGGCGCCCACCCAGACCCGCCGCCCCCGTGCCACCGCCCAACCTAAGCCCGCACCCCCCACCCGCCCCGCCCCGACCAACCCCATCCCCATCTGTCACCACCAAAGAAAGAAACCGCTGAAAATGACGAACCAGAACCCTCGCCTCCGCACCCTCGGCTCCAAGACCGCTGGCCCGGGTCGCCCCGTCTACGTCACCGGTGAGATCGGCATCAACCACAACGGCGACCTCGACAACGCCTTCGCCCTCATCGACGCCGCCGCCGAAGCCGGCTGCGACGCCGTCAAGTTCCAGAAGCGCACCCCCGAGATCTGCACCCCGCGCGACCAGTGGGACATCGAGCGCGACACCCCTTGGGGCCGGATGACCTACATCGACTACCGGCACCGCGTCGAGTTCAACGAGGACGACTACCGCGCCATCAGCGAGCACTGCGCCGAGCGCGGCATCGACTGGTTCGCCTCCCCGTGGGACGTCGAGTCCATCGCGTTCCTGGAGAAGTTCGACGTCCCCGCGCACAAGGTCGCCTCGGCCTCCCTCACCGACGACGAACTCCTGCGCGCCCTCCGCTCCACCGGCCGCACCGTCATCCTCTCCACCGGCATGTCCACACCGAAGCAGATCCGGCACGCCGTCGAGGTCCTGGGCAGCGAGAACATCATCCTCTGCCACGCCACCTCCACCTACCCGGCGAAGGCCGAGGAACTGAACCTCCGGATGATCCACACCCTCCACGAGGAGTTCCCGAACGTCCCGATCGGCTACAGCGGCCA
Source organism: Streptomyces albiaxialis (assembly GCF_039530985.1). Taxonomy (NCBI): domain Bacteria; kingdom Bacillati; phylum Actinomycetota; class Actinomycetes; order Kitasatosporales; family Streptomycetaceae; genus Streptomyces; species Streptomyces albiaxialis. The sequence continues at coordinate 703,673 of NZ_BAAAPE010000007.1, read as the reverse complement.
CGAGACCGGCCTCCAGACCACCCTCGCCGCCGTCGCCCTCGGCGCCGTCTTCGTCGAGCGCCACATCACCCTCGACCGCGCCATGTGGGGCTCGGACCAGGCCGCGTCCGTCGAGCCGCAGGGCCTCCAGCGCCTCGTCCGCGACATCCGCACCATCGAGGAGTCCCTCGGCGACGGCGTCAAGAAGGTCTACGACAGCGAGCTGAAGCCCATGCAGAAGCTCCGCCGCGTCAAGGGCGTCGTCGCCGAGACGGAGGAGGCGGACGAGACCCGCCAGCCCGCCACGGTCTGACGAGAGGCGCACCCGGCGTACGCGTCGCACCCCGGCGCACCCGGCCCGACCAGATCCGTCACCCGGAACGCCATCCGGAACGTCATCGGCACGGCACCCGGAACGCCACCGGAACCGCATCCACCCGAACAACCACCCACACGCAGCCCTCACGAAGCGGAGTGAGCCCGTGTCCCTCCCCCGCGAACCCTCCGGAACGGGAGCGGCGGAGCACCATGAGCCGGACGGGGCCCTCGCCCTGGTCGAGAGCCCCGTCCAGCTCCTCAACGTCCTGGAGTGGGCCCATACGCACCACCGCCACGCCCCCTCGGCGCTCACCCTCGTCATCCTCCCGCCGCACGACCCCATGACGCGGGGTCAGCTCCGCCGCATGGTCGAGCTGGCCCGCGACGAGGGGATCACCGTGCGCTGGGAGGAGGCGCGGGGCGGGGCGATGTCCAGTCTCACCTCGCTCCTCTCCCTCACGGGCGAGATGCGCCGTGCCCGCACCCTGGTCATCGGCGACCCCTTCTCGCGCTACGTCCAGCTCCTCCTCACCGTGACCTCGGCCCGTACCGCGCACCGCATCACCGTCGTCGACGACGGCACCGCGACCATGGAGTTCGTCAGCCAGCTCGCCCAGGGCGAACGGTTCGTACGCTGGCACCGCAAGGGCACGGGCGGCGTACGCGCCATAGTCCGCAGCATGCTCTTCGCGCCCTTCTCCCGCCGCGCCCGCCGCCGCCTGACGCCCCGCGAGGGCCAGACGGTCGAGGTCTTCAGCGCGATGCCCGTCGAACCGCCGCCCGGCGTCACGGTCACAGCGAACGAATTCGCCTGGACCCGTTCCCGCTTCGGCCCGCCCCGCCTCGCCCGCGGCACCGACCTCGTCGGCACGTCCCTCGTCGAGACGGGCGTGGTGGACACCGACCGCTACCTCGAAGCGGTCGCGGGCCTGGCCCGTACGTACGGCGCGACCCGCTACTTCGCGCACCGCCGCGAGAGCAGCGAGAAGCTCCAGCAGGTCAGCGCGGCCACCGGCCTGGAGATCGTCCGCCCGGACCTCCCCCTCGAACTCGTCGCCCGCCGGGGCCCGGTGGGCCACACGATCCTGAGCTTCCCCTCCACCGTCGTCCACACCCTCCCCCTCGCTCTCGCGGGTACGAGCGTCACGGTCGCGGTCTGCGACGTCGACCCCGCCTGGCTCACCCGCAGCGCCTCCCCCCGAGCGGAAGGCTTCCTCGCCGGCGTCACCGGCACGGCCAGAGGAGCCCGCAAACTCGGCGGCACCCCGGCAACCCCCGAAACAGGCGCGGCCAGCATCTGACGGAGACGGCGCCGCCTTCGCCCCGGCAGGAGCACCTCGACGAGACCGCCCTGCCCGCGAGCACCCCTGAGGAACGGAGCCCACCCCGACGCCCCCGACTGGCTGTTCGAGGACCTGGCGCGGATCGACGCAGCGCCGACATGGTTGCCCGTTGCCCTAACGAGAACAAAAAAGTGCCAGTTCCTAAACCCTAACCGTTAGGGTTATCCTCGTTCGCAGGAAGCACGGAGGACGGCGAAGGGGTGGGCTATGCGTACGGTGATCGTGGGGGCGGGGCTGGTGGGGCTGACCACCGCGGCTTCGTTGCGGATGATCGGGCACGAGGTCACCGTGCTGGAGCACGCGCCGGAGGTGCGGGCCGCGGGCGCGGGCATCGGGCTGTGGGCCAACGCGCTGCGGGAGTTCGACGCGATCGGCATCGGCGACGACGTCCGCCGCATGGGGGAGTCCGTCGACGCCTGGTTCTACGAACCCACCGGGCGCCCGCGGCGTGCGGAGAGCTACGACCCGGCCGCCCACCGGTTCCTGATGGTGCCGCGGCCGGACCTGACCAACCTCCTCGCCGACACCGTCGGCAGGGACCGGATCCGCCTCGGCACACACGTCACCGGATTCACCGAGCACGGGCATGGGCACGGGCACGCAGACGAACACGGGCACGGGCACGGGCACGACCCGCAGGTGAGCGTGCACCTCGCCGACGGCGCGCCCCTGCGCGCGGACCTGCTGATCGGCGCGGACGGTGTGTACTCCGACGTACGCGCCGCCCTGGCGCCCGGCAGCGCGGCGGTCGAACACCCCGGCAACTACGCCTGGCGGGCCGTGCTGCCCTCGGGCGACGAGCGGCCGGAAGGCACGTTCGTCACGATCGGCCCCTCGCGGACCCGGGGCGGGTACACCCGGGTCGCGCCGGGCCGGACCATGTGGTGGATCGGCCAGTTCGACGCCGGTGAACTGGCCGGAACGAAGAGGGAACGGGCGCTGACCCGGGCCCGTCACGTGGCCGAGTCCGGCTGGCACGACGAGCTGTTGGCGATGATCGCCGCGACCCCGGAGGAGGCGATCCTGGAGAACCAGATCATGCACGTCCCCGAACTGCCCCGCTGGACCAGCGCCCGGGTCGCGCTGATCGGGGACGCCGCGCACGGCCTCTCCCCGCACATCGCGGCGGGCGGCACCCTGGGTATCGAGGACGCGGGCGTCCTCCGCGCCGAACTGGCGCGAGAGGGGGACGTCGCCGCCGCCCTCGCCCGCTACGAGCACGCCCGCCGCGCCCGGTTCGAGCAGGTGCGCGCGCACGCCGACGCCGTCGAGCACGCCGACGGCGCCGCCGAGAGCGCCGAACGCTACGCCGCCTTCAGCGCCTGGATGCTCACCACCGCCCCCGCCACCTGAGCGCGGGCCGGGCCCTGCCGCGTACCTAGCCCCGCCCGGCCGCGTCCCGCCCCGCGGCCTCCCCCGCCGCCCCCAGCCCCAGCCCCCACGGGTAGTCCGCCCTGTAGAACTCTCCCGGGGGGCGGGGGACGAAGCCGCCTTTGCCGTACAGGACGCGGACTCCCGCGATCCGCAGGGCTGCCACGCTGCGGTCGAACTGGGGATGCGTCGCGTACGCGGCGTTCACGCACGGCATCAGCGCCATCGGCCACCTCTTCCCGATGCCCTCCGCGACGTACGCGGCGACGAAGTGCGGGGTCAGGCCGAGGGCGAAGGTGTTCACGGAGTTGAGGGTGGCGGGGGCGATCAGCGTGGCGTCGGCCTCGGGCCAGGGCCACTCCTCGTCCGGGCGGCGCGGGGCGCTGCGCACCGGCTGTCCCGTACGGGCCTCCAGCGCGGAGCGGGTACCCTCGCCGAGCCAGTCGGCGGCGGTGGGGGTCAGGCCGACGCACACGGTCCAGTTGTCGGCCAGGGCCTGTTCGACGACGGAGGGCAGGTCGAGGACCGGCGGCGCGGCACAACCGAACAGATAGAGCACACGGGACGACATGGCCGTATCCCACCACAGGGCAGCCTCCCGTCCTACGGGCCGCCACGGGGCCGGAGCGTCCCTCCTACGCCAGCAGTCTGGCGCGGCGAGCGCAAAGTTATACCCATCCCCATACGGACATAACCGCCGCACAGCCTAGTTTTTCTTCCCCTGTGCGGCTGAACTTTGGTGGATCTCTAGTCAGTTGACGAGGTGAACGGCCTACTCTTCCGTTCATGAACGAACTCCTGTCCCCTGCACCGGAGGTGGACACACGCCCGTCCGGAGCCGGCGACGCCGGACCCGGCGGCGTCCGCACCGAACTGCCCGGCAGAACCACCGAAGCCCTCCTGCGCGAGCTGATCGCCTTCCGTCGCGACCTCCATATGCATCCCGAGCTGGGGAACCAGGAGTTCCGTACGACCGCCGCGCTCAAGTCCCGGCTGGAGCAGGCCGGGCTGCGCCCCCGGGTGCTCGCGATGGGCACGGGTCTGATCTGCGACGTCCACCCGGACCTCGCCGAAAGCGCACCGCGCGACGCGCGGCCGATGCTCGCCCTCCGCGCCGACATCGACGCGCTCCCGATCCCGGACACCAAGGACGTGCCCTACCGGTCGACGGTCCCCGACCGGGCCCACGCCTGCGGGCACGACGTGCACACCACCGCCGTCCTCGGCGCCGGGCTCGTCCTCGCCGACCTGGCCCGCGCGGGCCGCCTGCCCTGCTCGGTGCGGCTGCTGTTCCAGCCCGCCGAGGAGGTGCTGCCGGGCGGCGCCGCCGACGCCGTCGAGTGCGGCGTGCTCGACGGGGTGGGCCGGATCCTCGCCCTGCACTGCGACCCGCGCGTGGACGCGGGCCGTATCGGGCTGCGGCCCGGCCCCATCACCTCGGCCTGCGACCGGCTGGAGATCACCCTCAGCGGCGCGGGCGGCCACACCGCGCGCCCCCATCTGACCACCGACCTGGTGACGGCGGCGGCGAAGGTCGTCACCGAGGTGCCCGCGCTGCTCTCCCGCCGGGTCGACGCGCGCGCCGGGCTCGCCCTCACCTGGGGCCGTATCGAGGCGGGCCACGCCTGCAACGTGATCCCGCAGCGCGCCGAGCTGTCCGGCACCCTGCGCTGCCTCGACCTGGACACCTGGCGCGAGGCGCCGGACCTGGTGCACGCGGCGGTCGACGAGGTGGCGACGCTGCACCGCGCCAAGTGCGAGCTGAACTACGTGCGCGGGGTGCCCCCGGTCGTGAACGAGCCGGGGGTCACGGCGCTGCTGCGCGAGGCCATGACCGCGCGGTTCGGCGCGGACTCCGTGGAGTCGACCGAACAGAGCCTGGGCGGCGAGGACTTCTCCTGGTACCTGGAGCGGGTGCCGGGCGCGATGGCGCGGCTGGGCGTGCGTCCGCCGGGGGACCGCCGTACGCGCGATCTGCACCAGGGCGACTTCGACGCGGACGAGGCGGCCATCCCCACCGCCGTCGACCTCCTCACGGCCGCCGCGCTCCTCGACGACGTCACGCGCTGACCCACCGCCGCACCCGTCTCCAGCCCCGTCCCGCTGTCCGGGGCTGGAGGGAAGAAGGGGGATTCGCCGGGGATTCGCCCCTCGCAGGGGGTACGGGCCGGTTGGCGGGGGCGTCGGAGTGGCCCCTACGCTGCGATCCGATAACGGCCCGCGCACTGTCTTCTGCCGGAATTCTACGCGCGTTAATGTGTGCCGAAAGCAGCGCCGGAAGAGGCGCTCGCGCGCTTCCGCGCTTCTGCGCTTCCGAGAGTCGAAGGGGACGTCCTCTTGCGTCGGGTAACAAGGCTTGCCGCCGCGGCCACCGCCACCGCGGTCCTCGCACTGACCGCCACCGCGTGCGGTGAGAGCTCTACGGAGTCTGGCGGTAAGAAGAAGAACAAGGGCGTCGGGCTCGCCTTCGACGTCGGCGGTCGCGACGACCACTCCTTCAACGAGGCCGCCGCGCGCGGCACCGACAAGGCGGAGAAGGAGCTGGGCGTCAAGACCAAGGAGATGACGGCCGGGAACAACGAGACCGAGGCCACCCGCGAGCAGCGGCTGACCTCCCTCGCCGAGGCGGGCTACAACCCGGTCATCGGCGTCGGTTTCAACTACGGCAAGTCCATCAACAAGGTCGCCAAGGACTTCCCCGACACCACCTTCGGCGTCGTCGACTCCGGCTCCCAGCGCAAGAACGTCGTGGGGATGACGTTCGCCGAGCACGAGGCGTCGTACCTGGTGGGCGTGGCCGCGGCCAAGAAGACCAAGAAGAAGAAGGTCTCCTTCATCGGCGGCGTGGACAACGCGCTGATCCAGAAGTTCGAGGCCGGGTACGTCAAGGGCGTCAAGGACACCGACCCCAAGATCAAGGTCGAGACCGACTACCTCTACAAGGAGTCGGACAAGGGCTTCAACGACCCCGCGCGCGCCAAGGACATGGCCAAGGGCATGCTCTCGCGCGGCAACGACGTGATCTACAGCGCCGCGGGCCAGTCCGGCGCGGGCTCGATCGAAGAGGTCAGCAAGGTCAAGGGCGCCTGGGCCATCGGGGTGGACTCCGACCAGTACCGCCAGAAGGGCCTGGAGAAGTACAAGAAGGCCGTGCTGACGTCCGCCGTCAAGAACGTCGACGTGGCCGTGTTCGAGCTGGTCAAGTCGGTGAAGGACGGCAAGCCGCTGTCCGGCAACCAGACCTTCTCGCTCAAGGAGGACGGCGTCTCCGTCGCGACCTCCGGCGGGTTCATCGACGACATCAAGGGCGACATCGACAAGGCGTCCAAGGCGATCGTCGACGGCAAGATCAAGGTCCCCTCGAAGCCGTAGCCCCGCGGGGGCGCAGCCGATGACAGGGAGCGCCGTCGCGCGGGACACCTGACCGCCGCCGCCGGACCGGGGACCCGTCCCCGCCCGGCGGCGCGGCGGGTCCGTGCGGGCCGCCGCCCCCGAGGTCGGCGGCCCGCGCGTCCTCTGTCGTCACAGCGCCCCGCCAGGGGAGGAGTACGTCATCACACCCTCAACGAAGAAGAGCAGCGGCACACCGCCGGGTGAGAGCGGAAGCGGTCTCGCCGTCGAACTGCGCGGGATCACCAAGCGGTTCCCCGGCGTCGTGGCCAACAGCGACATCGACATCGCGGTCGGGCGCGGCACCGTCCACGCGCTCGTGGGCGAGAACGGGGCCGGCAAGTCGACCCTGATGAAGATCCTCTACGGCATGCAGAAGCCGGACGAGGGCACCATCGCGATCAACGGCGAGCAGGTCTCCTTCGGCAGCCCCGCCGACGCCATCGCGCGCGGCATCGGCATGGTGCACCAGCACTTCATGCTCGCCGACAACCTCACGGTGCTGGAGAACACGGTCCTGGGCGCCGAGGGGCTGCACGGCATCGGCGGCCGGGCCCGTAAGCGGATCATGGAGCTGTCCGACGCGTACCAGCTCGGTATCCGCCCGGACCTCCTCGTCGAGGACCTCGGCGTGGCCGACCGGCAGCGCGTGGAGATCCTCAAGGCCCTCTACCGCGGCGCCCGTACGCTGATCCTCGACGAGCCCACGGCCGTGCTCGTGCCGCAGGAGGTCGACGCGCTCTTCGACAATCTGCGCGAGCTGAAGTCCGAGGGTCTGACCGTCATCTTCATCTCCCACAAGCTGGGCGAGGTCCTCTCCGTCGCCGACGCGATCACCGTGATCCGGCGCGGCACGACGGTCGCGTCCGTACGGCCCGAGGACACGACGCCCAAGCAGCTCGCCGAGCTGATGGTCGGCAGCGAGCTGCCGTCGGCGGAGACCCGCGAGTCGACCGTGACGGACACCCCGATGCTGCGCGTCGAGGACCTGCACCTGTCGGCGACGGACCCGGACGGGGTCGTACGGGCGGTGCTGGACGGCATCTCGTTCACCATCCACAAGGGCGAGGTCCTCGGCGTCGCGGGCGTCGAGGGCAACGGGCAGGCCGAGCTGGTCGAGGCCATCATGGGCATGCGCGACCCGGACGGCGGCGTGCTCAGCCTCGACGGCCGGGACATCTCGCACGCCCCGACGCGCAAGCGCCGTGAGGACGGCATCGGCTACATCCCCGAGGACCGGCACCGACACGGGCTGCTGCTGGAGGCCCCGCTCTGGGAGAACCGCATTCTCGGGCACGCCACCGAGCCGCCCAACACCAAGGGCCCTCTTTTCGGCGTTCTCGGGCTCGAACTCCTCGACCTCAAGGACGCCCGCCTCGACGCCACGCGGATCGTCTCCGAGTACGACGTGCGCACGCCCGGCATCGAGGTCACCGCGGCCAGCCTCTCGGGCGGTAACCAGCAGAAGTTCATCGTCGGCCGCGAGATGAGCCACCACCCCAAGCTGCTGATCGCCGCGCACCCGACGCGCGGCGTGGACGTCGGCGCGCAGGCGCAGATCTGGGACCAGATCCGGGAGGCGCGGCGCGAGGGCCTGGCGGTGCTGCTGATCTCCGCCGACCTCGACGAGCTGATCGGCCTCTCGGACACGCTGCGCGTGATGTACCGGGGCCGGCTCGTCGCGGACGCGGACCCGGCGACCGTGACCCCCGAGGAGCTGGGCTCCGCGATGACGGGCACGGCATCCGGCCACCTGGAGCACCCGGAGGACGCGGAGGCGCCGGAAGGCGAAGCGCTGGAGGACGCGACGTCGGAGGACGAAGCGCCGGAGGACGAACGATGAGCCAACTCGAAGGTCTCCGCGCGAAGTTCACCAAGGAGAAGCTGATCCTGGCGCTCGCCGCGCCGGTGCTCGCGATCGTCGCGGCGCTGATCCTCTCCTCGCTCGTGATCATGGCGAGCGGCAAGGACCCGTTCCACGCGTTCACCGTGATGATCGACTTCGGCTCGAAGAGCGACAGCCAGGTCTGGATCATCAACAAGGCGATCCCGTACTACCTCTCGGCAGCCGCCGTCGCCATCGGCTTCCGGATGAACCTCTTCAACATCGGCGTGGACGGGCAGTACCGCGTCGCCGCGTTCTTCGCGGCGGTCGTCGGCGGCGCGCTCTCGCTGCCCGGCGTGCTGCAGATCCCGATCATCATCATCGTGGCGATGGCGGTCGGCGCGGTCTGGGCGGGCATCGCGGGCATCCTGAAGACCACGCGCGGCGTCAGCGAGGTCATCACCACGATCATGCTGAACTCGATCGCGGGCTCGCTGATCGGCTACTTCCTCTCCGAGGACCGGCTGGCGGTCAAGGACGGCAACCTCTTCCACACCACCAACCTGCCGTCCTCCAGCCACTTCTTCACCATCCCGACCGACCCCAAGCCGATCTACGGCACGATCGTGATCGCGGTCGTCATCGGCCTGGCCTACTGGTTCGTGCTCGGCCGCACCCGCTTCGGCTTCGACCTGCGGGCCGTGGGCCGCAACGAGTCGGCGGCGGCCGCGAGCGGCGTCAGCGTCAAGCGCATGGTCGTCACCAGCATGCTGCTCTCGGGCGCCGTCGCGGGCCTCGTGGGCATGCCGACGCTGCTGAACGAGTCGTTCAACTACGGCACCGACTTCCCCGCGGGCGTCGGCTTCACCGGCATCGCCATCGCGCTGCTCGGCCGCAACCACCCCATCGGCATGGCCTTCGCCGCGCTGCTGTGGGGCTTCCTCGAACGGACCGGCATCCAGCTCGAATTCGAGGAGTACGCGCAGGAGATCGTCGGCGTCATGCAGGGCGTGATCGTGCTGTGCGTCGTCATCGCGTACGAGACCGTGCGCCGCTACGGGCTCCGCGCCCAGCAGCGCAAGGTCGGCGCGGAACTCGGCGCGCGGAACGGGAACAAGGAGAAGGCGGAGGTGTCCGCGTGAGTACGCAAGCCACGGTCGCGCCCAAGGGCCCGAACGGGTCCAAGGCCGCGCCGGACACCGGGCGGCGACGGCTGACGTACCCGGTGGTCCTGCTGATCATCGCGGGCGGGCTCGTCCTGTTCTCCCTCACCCGCATCGTCACGGGCTCCGACCAGCTCACCGACAGCGGCCAGTTCTCCTCCGCGCTCGGCGCGGCCGTCCCCATCGGCCTCGCCGGACTGGGCGGCCTGTGGGCCGAGCGGGCCGGGGTCATCAACATCGGCCTCGAAGGCATGATGATGCTCGGCACGTTCGCCGCCGGGTGGATCGGCTGGCAGCACGGACCGTGGGCGGCGGCCCTCGCGGGCATCCTCGGCGGCGCGCTGGGCGGGCTCCTGCACGCCCTGGCCACCGTCACCTTCGGCGTCGACCACATCGTCTCCGGTGTCGCCATCAACATCCTCGCGCTGGGCCTCGTCCGCTATCTCGCCAAGCTCTGGTTCGGCGGCGAGGGCAGCGAGGCGCAGGCCGCGGGCGGCAACACCAAGCAGTCGCCGCCGATGGACGACATGCCGACGTTCACCGTGCCGGGCCTGTCCGACGGGCTCCATTCGATCGAGAAGCACGGCTGGTTCTTCGTCTCCGACCTCGCGGGCATCCTGCGTTCCCTGGTCCACGAGGTGTCCTGGCTGACGCTGCTGACCGCGGTGCTCTTCGTGGGGAGCTTCTTCGTCCTGTGGCGCTCCTCGTTCGGGCTGCGCCTGCGGTCCTGCGGCGAGAGCCCGACGGCCGCCGAGTCCCTCGGCGTCAACGTCTACCGGTACAAGTACGCGGCGCTCACCGTCTCCGGCGCGCTCGCCGGGCTCGGCGGCGCGTTCCTCGCCATCGGTGTGCACATCTACCAGGAGAACCAGACGGGCGGCCGCGGCTACATCGGCCTCGCCACCATGATCTTCGGCAACTGGCGGCCCGGCGGCGTCGCGATGGGCGCGGGCCTCTTCGGCTTCATGGACGCGCTCCGGCTGCGCGCGGGCGGCCCGACCGTGCACGCGCTGCTGCTGCTCGTCGCGGTGCTGCTGGTGGGCCTGGCGATCTGGAAGCTGCGCGGCGGCCTGGCCGCCGCCCGGCGTGCCGCCAAGATCCAGGCGGGCGTCAGCCTCATCATCGCCGTACTGCTGGTGCTCTGGTACGCGCTGACCGACACCGTCGCGCTGGAGTTCGTCGAGATGACGCCGTACGTCACGACGCTCCTCGTGCTCTCCCTCGCGGCGCAGCGGCTGAGACCGCCGAAGGCGATCGGCAAGACGTACCGCAGAGGCGAGGGGACGTGAACCGGTGACCGCCACCGACGGGGTCGACTGGGAGGCCCTCAGGGCCCGGGCCCGCGAGGCCCTGGCACGGGCCTACGCCCCCTACTCGGGCTTCCCCGTCGGCGCGGCCGCCGTCGTCGACGACGGCCGCGTGATCACCGGAGCCAATGTCGAGAACGCGTCCTACGGCGTCGGCCTGTGCGCCGAGTGCGGCCTCGTGTCGGCGCTGTTCGCCACGGGCGGCGGCCGGCTGGTGGCCTTCACCTGCGTGGGCGGCGACGACGCACGTGTCGTCGCGCCCTGCGGCCGCTGCCGTCAACTGCTGTGGGAGCACGGCGGACCGGGCCTGCTGCTGGAGTCGCCCTCCGGCATCCGGCCCCTGTCCGAGCTCCTGCCGGACGCGTTCGGCCCGGAGGAGCTTCCGTAGCCCCCGGGACCCACCGAAAGGAAGCACCACATGGTCGAGATGGACGCCATCTCCGTCATCCGCGCCAAGCGCGACGGACACGCGCTGACCGAGGCGCACATCGACTGGATCATCGACGCCTACACCCGGGGCGAGGTCGCCGACGAGCAGATGTCGGCGCTCGCCATGGCGGTCTACCTCAACGGCATGGACCGTGCGGAGATCGCCCGCTGGACCGCCGCGATGATCGCCTCCGGCGAGCGGATGGACTTCGGCTCGCTGCCCCGCGCGACCGCCGACAAGCACTCGACGGGCGGCGTCGGCGACAAGATCACCCTGCCGCTCGCGCCGCTGGTCGCCGCCTGCGGCGCGGCCGTGCCGCAGCTCTCCGGGCGCGGCCTCGGCCACACCGGCGGCACCCTGGACAAGCTGGAGTCGATCCCGGGCTGGCGCGCCTCGCTCTCGAACGAGGAGATGCTGGACGTCCTGCGCGACGTCGGCTCCGTCATCTGCGCGGCCGGTGACGGCCTCGCGCCCGCCGACAAGCGGCTCTACGCGCTCCGCGACGTCACCGGCACCGTCGAGTCCATTCCGCTGATCGCCTCCTCGATCATGTCGAAGAAGATCGCGGAGGGCACGGGCTCGCTCGTCCTGGACGTCAAGGCGGGCTCGGGCGCGTTCATGAAGAACCTGGACGACGCGCGCGAACTCGCCGCCACCATGGTCGAGCTGGGCACCGACCACGGCGTACGGACGGTCGCGCTGCTCACCGACATGTCCACCCCGCTCGGCCGCACGGCGGGCAACGCGCTGGAGGTCCGCGAGTCCGTCGAGGTCCTCGCGGGCGGCGGCCCCGCGGACGTCGTCGAGCTGACGGTCGCGCTGGCCCGCGAGATGCTCGACGGCGCAGGACTGGGCGACGCCGACCCCGCCAAGGCCCTCGCGGACGGCCGGGCGATGGACGTATGGCGCCGCATGATCGCCGCGCAGGGCGGCGACCCGGACGCGCCCCTCCCGCGCGCCCGCGAGCAGCACGTGATCACGGCCCCGTCCTCCGGCGTCCTCACCCGCCTCGACGCGTACGCGGTCGGCCTGTGCGCCTGGCGCCTGGGCGCGGGCCGCGCGCGCAAGGAGGACCCGGTGCAGGCGGGCGCGGGCGTCGAACTGCACGCCCGCCCCGGCGACCGCGTCCTGGCCGGCGCCCCCCTCATGACGCTCCACACGGACACCCCGGAAACCTTCTCCTACGCGGAGGCGGCCCTGGCCGGTGCGTACGAGGTGGGGCCGTCGGAGGCGTTCGAGCCCTCCCCCCTGATCCTGGACCGCATCGCACCCTCTGCGTGAGTTCCGTCCGCTCGCGCGGTTCCCCCCGCCCCTTCGGGGCGCATCCTCCGCGGAGAGGTCGCCCCATCAGGGGCGCGGGGAACTGCGCGCCCGGCCACAGCCACACCCGCAGTCTGCGACATACGGTCAGGGGCAGCCCCTGCCCAGTTCAGTCACCCAGCAACGTGTCGCGGGAGACCTTCTCCCAGGCCGTGACGTCGGCGCGGACCGAGTCGAGGTGGGCCAGCACGGCGTCCACCGCGTCGCCGCCCAGCGGAAGCCGCAGCGGCGTGCGGTCGGCGTCGAGGGCACGAAGGATCGCCGTCGCCGCCTTCGCCGGGTCGCCCGGCTGCGTGCCGTCGGAGGCGGCGACCATGCGCCGGGTCGGGCCCACCGTCTCCTCGTAGTCCTCCGAGCCCTCGACCGGGGCGCTGACGGGGTCGCCGGAGAAGAGGCCGGTGCGGAAGGCGCCGGGCTCGACGATCAGGACGTCGATGCCGAGCGGCGCGACCTCCGCGGCCAGCGCCTCGGACATGCCCTCCAGCGCGAACTTCGTGCCGCTGTAGGCGGAGAAGCCGGGGAACGACATCTGGCCGCCCATGCTGCTCATCTGGACGATCGCCCCGGACCGCCGGGCCCGCATGTGCGGCAGCACGGCCCGTACGAGCGCCGCCGGGCCGAAGACGTGGACCTCGAACAGGTCGCGCAGCTCCGCCTCCGTGGTCTCCTCGGCGGCGCCGACGTGGGTACGGCCCGCGTTGTTGACCAGGACGTCGATACGGCCGTGCCGCCCGACCACGTCCCGTACGGCCGCCTCGACGGCCGCCCCGTCGGTCACGTCCAGCGCCAGCGCCTCGACCCGGTCGGGGTGCGCGGCCACCAGGTCGTCCAGCGGGGCGGTGCGGCGTGCGGCGGCGACGACGATGTCGCCCGCGACGACCGCCGCCTCCGTGAGCGCCCGCCCGAATCCGCTGCCGCCGCCGGTGATCAGCCATACCTTGCTCATGAGTTCCGTCCTCCCGTGGATGCCCCCGTGGATGCCCCCGGGGGAGCCCCGTGGAAGCCGCTGTGCCGAACAGACTTCCGCCTGTGCCCGTTGCCCGTCCAAGACCTGTCGTGATAGCTGATGGTTATGGACGTGCACGGGAGGGACCTGCGGTACTTCGTCGCCGTCGCCGAGGAGTCGCACTTCACGCGCGCCGCCGAGCGGCTCTATGTGTCGCAGCCCGCGCTCAGCAAGCAGATCCGGATGCTCGAACGGCAGCTCGGGGCCGAGCTGTTCGTACGCGACCGGCAGGGCGTGCGGCTCACCCCGGCGGGCTCGGCGCTGCTGCCGCACGCCCGCCGCGTGCTCGACGCCTGGGACACCGCCGCCGAGGAGGTCGAACGGGCCGTACGGGAGCAGCGCGAGACCCTCGTCGTGGGCATGAGCACCAGCCCGGGGCGCAGCGGCCTGCTGCCCTCTGTGCGGTCGCGGCTGAGCGAGCTGCGCGACGTGGCGAACGTACGGCTGCGCCAGGTCCCCTGGGACGACCCGACGGCGGGCCTGGCGGACGGCGCGTGCGATGTGGCGTTCGTCTGGCTGCCGCTGCCCGCCGCCGAGCGCTACCGCTGGCTGGTCGTCGCCTCCGAGCCCCGGCTCGTCGCGCTGCCCGAGTCCCATCCGCTGGCCGCGCGAGAGGAGGTGGACTTCGCCGAGCTGCTGGACGAGCCGTTCCTCGCCCTCCCGGAGAGCGCGGGGCCCCTGCGCGATTTCTGGCTGGCGCTCGACGCGCGCGAGGGCCGCCCGCCGCGGATCGGCGCGGAGATCTCCAGCACGGAGGAGACGTACGAGGCGCTGGTCGACGGCCGCGGCGTCGTCCTGGTCGCGACCGGCAACGCGCCGCTGATCACCCTCGGCGGCGTCGTCACGCGCCCGGTCCGCGGCATCACGCCCAGCCGGCTGGCGCTCGCCTGGCGCGCGGACGACCGCGGCCCGCTCGTGCGCGACTACGTGCGCGCCTGCGAGCGGGCCACGGGAGGGGTCATGGGCGCCTGAGCCGTACGCGCCGCCGCCGTACGGGAAGCGACGGCGGCCTGCCGCGTCGCGTAGAGCGTGACGCCGCCCGCGAGGGTCATCGCGGCGAGGCCCAGCGCGACGGTCGCCGCCCAGCCGCCCGCCGCGAAGGCGAGGGCGCCGAGGGCGCCGCCGAGCGAGCTGCCGATGTAGTACGCCATCTGGTAGAGCGCCGAGGCCTGCGCCGCGCCCTCGGTCGCCGTACGGCTCACCGAGCCGGAGGCCACCGCGTGGCCCGCGAAGAAACCGGCGGTGATCAGGACCAGGCCGAGCACGATCGCGGCCAGGCTGTCGGCGAGGCTCAGCAGCAGGCCCGCCGAGGCCGTGCCGATGCCGAGGTAGAGGGTGCCGCGGCGGCCGAGCCGCGCGTTGAGCCGCCCGGCCGTGGCCGAGGCGACCGTCCCCACCAGGTAGATGACGAAGATCGAGCCGACGAGGCCCTGCGAGAGGCCGAACGGCTCGGCGACCAGGCGGTAGCCGATGACCGTGTACACGGCGCCGAAGACGACCATGAACAGCAGCCCGATCGCGTACAGCCGCAGCAGCAGCGGGTTGCCGAGGTGCCGCCTGACCGTGCCCGCTACCTCGCGGGGCCGCAGCGAGGCGGGCGTGAAGTGCCGCGCGGGCGGCACCAGCAGCCGGAACGCGACGGCGCACAGCAGCGAGGTCAGCGCCACCGAGCCCAGCCCCGCGCGCCAGCCCCAGGCCTCCGTGATCCAGCCGGTGAGGATGCGCCCGCTCATCCCGCCGACGCTGTTGCCCGCGACGAACAGCCCGACGGCGCCGACGAGATGGCGCGCCTTCACCTCGTCCGCGAGGAACGCCATCGCCGAGGCGGGTACGCCCGCGACGGCCGCGCCCTGGAGGGTGCGCAGCGCGATCAGCGTGCTCAGGTCCGGCGCGAACGGGATGAGCAGCGCCAGCGTGACGGCCACCGCCATGGAGAGGGTGAGCATCCGGCGCCGCCCGAAGCGCTCGGAGAGCGCGGCCAGCGGCAGCACGGCGACGGCGAGGCCGATCGTCGCGCCCGAGACGGTCCAACTGGCCTGGTCCGGCGCCGCGCCCAGGTCGTGGGAGATCTCCGGGAGCATGGCCTGCGTCGAGTAGAGCAGCGCGAACGTCGAGAGGCCCGCGGCGAAGAGCGCGAGCCGCATCCGCCCGTGCCCGGGGTCGCCGGGGCTGAGCTTCGTCGCTTCGGGATCAACGGGACTGGCGTCCGCCGGTTCGACGGACGCCCTGGTATCAGCAGGAGGCATGCCATGAACGTACGGCGGCCCTTTTCATCCGTCCAATGCACGGAACTGTCAAAATCGTTCCACTGACGCATCACCGCAGCTAGGGACGTGCCATGTCACCGTCACGCAACAACAAAGACACTTCCGTCACACCGGGCACGGTGGGGGAGGAGGGGTCGGTCTGGGGCATGGCGCTCACCCCGCGCCTCGCCCAGTTCGCCGCCGCCGCCCGCCACGAGCACGTGACCCGCGCCGCGCACGAGCTGGGCGTGCCCCAGTCCTCCCTCAGCCGCGCGCTCGCCCGGCTCGAAGGGGACCTCGGCGTCGCCCTGTTCGCCCGCCACGGCCGTACCGTCTCGCTCACGCCCGCGGGCCGTACGTTCCTCGCCTCGGCCGAACGCGCGCTCGCCGCCGTCGAGCAGGCCGCCGAGTCCGTGCGCTCCGACGCCGACCCCGCCACCGGCAAGGTCGCCTTCGGCTTCCTCCACACCCTGGGCTGGGAGACGGTGCCCGGACTGCTGCGCGAGTTCCGCGCCGAACACCCCCGGGTCCGCTTCTCGCTCGTCCAGAACTACGGCGAGGCCATGCTCGACCGCCTCCGCGCGGGCGGCCTCGACCTGTGCCTCACCTCGCCCGTGCCGGGCCCCGAGGCCCCCGACCTCGTCGCCCGCCGCCTCGACGAACAGCGCCTGCGCCTCGTCGTCCCCGACGACCACCGGCTCGCCGCCCGTAAGAGGGTCCGGCTCGCGGAGGCCGCCGACGAGTCCTTCGTGACCCTCGAACCCGGGTACGGAATGCGGCGCATCCTCGACACCCTGTGCGCGGAGGCCGGGTTCCGGCCGCGGATCGCCTTCGAGGGCGAGGAGGCCGAGACGATCCGC
Source organism: Streptomyces albiaxialis (assembly GCF_039530985.1). Taxonomy (NCBI): domain Bacteria; kingdom Bacillati; phylum Actinomycetota; class Actinomycetes; order Kitasatosporales; family Streptomycetaceae; genus Streptomyces; species Streptomyces albiaxialis. The sequence goes on along the minus strand of NZ_BAAAPE010000007.1, from coordinate 687,115 downwards.
GGCCTCGTCGCCGCGGGCCTGGGCGTGGCGCTGCTCCCGCCGCCGGTCATCGCCCGGCCCGGCGTCCGCGAGCTGACGGTCACCGCGCCGCGCGCCGTGCGGGAGATCGGCCTCGCGTGGCGCGCGGGGCACCCGGACACGGCGCCGGTCGCGGCGTTCAAGAAGTTCCTGCTCGGCCGCAGGGGTCAGTTGCTCTCCGGGTGAGATTTCCCGGAAACGGCAACGGGAATTGCCGTGACCCGGAGGAGTCGGCACGCTCGCCGTACGTACGTGAGGAGCGAGGAGGACCCGTGAGCGCACACCACCACGGCCCAGGGCACGGCCACGGCCACGGCCACGGCCACGGACATGGCCACGGCCACGGCCACGGACACGGTCATGGCGACGGCGAGGGCGACTACGACTTCGACTGGGAGGCCATGGCGGACCGCCTCGAACGCGAGGCCGAACTCCGCTCGGACGCCATGGAGGAGTCGGTGGCCTGGCTGCGCGGCCTGCTGCTGGAGGGCGGCTGCGGTGCGGCCAGCGTCGGCCGCGTCATCGACCTGGGCAGCGGCCCCGGCGTGAGCACCGCCGCGCTCGCGCACGGCTTCCCGCAGGCCGAGACCGTCGCCGTCGACGGCGCGGCCGGGCTCCTGGAGCGCGCCCGGGCCCGCGCGGCCCGCGAGGGCCTCGCCGACCGGGTCACCGCCGTCCGGGCCGACCTCCCCGAGGGGCTCGACGGGCTGGGCGCCGCCGACCTCGTCTGGACCAGCCACGTCGTCCACCACCTCGGCGACCAGCAGGCCGCGCTCGGCGCGCTCGCCGGGACGCTGACCCCGGGCGGCGTGCTGGCCGTACGGGAAGGGGGCCTGCCGCTGCGCTTCCTGCCCCGCGACATCGGCCTCGGCCGCCCCGGCCTCCAGGCCCGGCTGGACGCGGCGAACGAGGAGTGGTTCGGGGAGATGCGCGACGACCTGCCGGACGCGGTGCGCACGGTGGAGGACTGGCCCGCGATGCTCGCGGCGGCGGGCCTCACGCCGACCGGCAGCCGGACGTTCGTCACCGAGCTGCGCGCCCCGCTGGGGGAGACGGCGCGCGAGCACCTCGTCGCGTACGCGTCCCGTGCCCGCGAGGCCCTGGCGGACCGCCTCGCGAAGGACGACGTGGACACGCTCGACGCGCTCCTGGACGACGCCTCGCCCCACTCCCTCCGCACCCGCCCCGACGTCTTCCTCCTGGTCGGCGCGACGGTGCACACGGGGATGAAGCGGGCGGCGTAGGAGCGAATCAGGCGACGCTGCGGGCGACGAGCGTCTCGATGATGTGGTCGATGCCGTGCGGCTCCAGCAGGCCCGGCACGGTCAGGTCGTCGACGATGACGCCGAGCATGGCGAGGTAGAGCAGGAGGACCGTGTCGCGGTCGCCGGGCAGGCCCGCGTCCAGGTGCCAGGCGATGTTGCTGTCCAGCATCTCGGTGAAGGCGCGGGTCAGGTCCTCCTGCAGCCCGGGGCGGCGGGTGGCCTCCAGGCGCAGCTCCAGCATGGCCATATGGCTGCTGCGGTCGCCGCGCATCCGCTCCACGAGCTGGCGCAGCAGCGTCACGTTCAGCCGCTGGTCCGGCTCGGCCTTCATGGTCTCCGCCATCTCCTCCGGGTCCGGGGTGAGGCGCTCGGTGGTGCGGGCCATGATCTGGCGGAGCAGCGCGTCGCGGTCGGCGAAGTAGTTGGTCGTGGTGCCGGTGGGGACGCCGGCCTCCTTGTCGACGGCGCGCAGCGTGAGGCCCCGCGACCCCTCCTTGGCGAGGACCTCGATGGCGGCGTCGAGCAGCGCGGTGCGCCGGGCCGGGTTCTGTCTCATGAGCGGGCTCCTGGGGATCGGGCGGGAAAGGGCGTTGACACCACTGCGGGTGCAGTACTACGTTTTGACCACTGCAAGCAGAGTACATCAAGCGCCGTTCCTGATGAGGAGACCAGATGCGAATCCAGGCCCCGAACCAGACGCAGAACCGGCACCGCCCTCACCGTGGCAGCCGCCCCCAGCACGCCCCGATGCCCCGTTCCCTCCCGCCCCGCCGCCCCCTCCCCAAGCCGGGCACCCGCCGCTAGGGGGTGTCCGGGTGGCCCTTAAGGGAGGAGGGCGTGGCGGGTGGTCCACAGGGGCGAGGCGGGGCAAGTCCGGGCGTTCTAGCGTGAGTTCACCCGAGGGTGAGGAGAGCGGAATGCCCAGACGTACCCGCGTGATCGGCGCCGTGTGCGCCGCTGCGGCGGCGCTCACGGTGAGCGCGGCGGCCCCGGCGCACCCGGCGCACGCCGCACGGACCCCCGCCGCCGCGCCGGACACCATGAACGAAACGGCGACCGACACGAGGACGTACGACGACACCCGCCGCATCCTGCGGCGGCTGACCACCGCCGACGGGGCGCCCGGCGCGCTGGCCGAGGTGGATGTCCGCCACCACGGCCGTACGGCGATGACCAGCGGCGTCGCGGACGTCACCACCCGCGCGCCGATGGCGCCCGACAGCCGGTTCCGGGTCGGCAGCATGACCAAGACCTTCACCGCGACCGTGGTGCTGCAGCTCGTCGGCGAGCACCGGGTCGCGCTCGACGCGCCGGTCGAGCGCTATCTCCCCGGGCTGATCAGAGGCAACGGGAACGACGGCCGCGACATCACGGTGCGCCAGCTCCTCCAGCAGACCAGCGGCCTGCCCGACTTCCTCGAACACCTCACCCCGCAGCGCGTCATCGAGCACCCCTTCACCCACTACGACCCGGAGGACCTGGTCGGCCTCGCGCTCGACCACCCCCGGCAGTTCGAGCCGGGCACCGAGTGGAAGTACTCGAACACGAATTACATCGTCGCCGGAATGCTCATCGAGAAGGTCACCGGCAAGCCCTACGGGACGGAGATCGAGCGCCGAGTCCTCCAGCCGCTCGGCCTGCACGACACCTCCGTCCCCGGCGACGACCCCCGCATCCCCGGCACGCACCCGCGCGGCTACGTGAAACCGCCGGGCTCCGGCCTCCTCGACCGCACCCGGTACAACCCGTCCGTCGGCGGCGCCGCGGGAGGCATGATCTCCAGCGGCAGGGACATCAACCGGTTCCTCGGCGCGCTCCTGGAGGGGCGGCTGCTGCACCCGGCCGAGATGCGCGCGATGATGACGACCCGGCCGACCGGCAACCCCAACGGGCGCGCGTACGGCCTCGGACTGGAGAGCCTCCCGCTGCGCTGCGGCGGCCTCTTCTGGGGCCACACCGGCGACAGCCTCGGCTTCCAGACGGCCGCGGGCGCCACGAAGGACGGCCGCCGCGTGACCGCGATGGCCAACCTCGACCCGGGCGGCACCGAGGCCCAGGACGACGACATGGACGCCCTCGTCACCACGGCTCTGTGCGAGGCCGAGGCCACCAAGGGCCACGCCCACGGCCACGGTCACTAGAGGGCCACTAGGGGGCCACCAGAGGTCCCGCGGCCCCGGCCGGGTGACCCTCGGCGCCCGCGCCCGGCCCTCGTGATCCGGTTCCGTACGGTCTCGGTCCCGGCGTCCTCAGTCCCGCAGCGTCTTCCCGAACCCGGAGGCCAGCGGCATGCGCAGGCCCAGGGGCGGGGGAGCGGCCATCGCGTCGGTGAGGGGGCGGCTGAAGTCACGCCCGCAGAGGGTGCCGAGGACGAAGTCGCGGGCCAGCGCCGTGACCTCGGCGGCGTGCTGGCGGAGCCCGTGCCCGTCGCTGTGGACCTCGAAGCGGCAGACGGAACCATTCACCTTCTTCGCCCTTTCCGCGTAGCGGAAGGACAGCTCGGGGTCGGTGCGGCTGTCGTCCGTGCCGTGCGCGAGCAGCACCTTGCGGCCCACCAGGTGCTTGACCGGCTCCGACTCGGCGGCCGTCCCGTCCGGCAGCCACGGCGCCAGGCCCAGCACCGAGACGACGGCCGGGTGCCCGGCGGCGCGGAGCGCGGCGCGCGCGCCCACGTCCGTACCGGCGAGGCAGACCGGGACGTCGCCGTATCTGCGCACGACCTCCTCGACCGCCCACTCGGCGTCCCGCGCGGGGTGCGCCGCGTCGCCGTTCCAGCCGCGGAAGCGGTAGTGGAGGACGTGCGCGGTGAGCAGTTCCTCGCGTGCGGCGCGTGCCAGACGGCGCGCCAGCGGGAGCGCGGCGGCCGTGGCGACGGCGGATCCGCGCCGTACGCTCTCGGCCGCGCCGCCTCCCGGCAGCACCAGTACCACGGCCTGGGGAGCCGTGCTCACGGCCCCCATCGGCCGTCCCAGTCGTGCTTCCCTTTCGGGCAACGCTCGCTGAGCCATGGCAGAACGATGGCAGAAGTCGCGGTGTACGGAGTGGAGAGCGCGATCACCATTCCGTATCACTGTGTCCGGGGCGTGCCCCAACCGCGCCCCGGGCGACCGAAGTTGAGCGAACGGATGCGTTCTACGCGCGTAGGAGCTAGAGTGCCGAAATGGTAAGCGAATCCCTCAGCACCGTCCCCAACAGCGAGCAGATCCGCCGCGCCCCCAAGGCCCTGCTCCACGATCACCTCGACGGCGGGCTCCGCCCCGCCACCGTCGTCGACCTCGCCCGCGAGACCGGGTACGACGCGCTGCCGGAGACCGACGCCGACCGCCTGGAGACCTGGTTCCGCGAGTCCGCCGACTCCGGTTCGCTGGAGCGGTACCTGGAGACGTTCTCGCACACCGTCGGCGTGATGCAGACCCGCGACGCGCTCTTCCGCGTCGCCGCCGAGTGCGCCGAGGACCTCGCCGCCGACGGGGTGGTCTACGCAGAGGTCAGGTTCGCGCCCGAGCAGCACCTGGAGCGGGGCCTGACCCTGGAGCAGGTCGTCGAGGCGGTGAACGAGGGCTTCCGCGAGGGCGAGCGCCGCGCCCGCGAGGCGGGCCGCCGGATCCGCGTCGGCGCGCTGCTCACCGCGATGCGGCACGCGGCCCGCGCGCTGGAGATCGCCGAGCTGGCCAACCGCTACCGCGACCTGGGCGTCGTCGGATTCGACATCGCGGGCGCCGAGGCGGGCTACCCTCCCACCCGCCACCTCGACGCGTTCGAGTACCTCAAGCGGGAGAACAATCACTTCACCATCCACGCCGGAGAGGCCTTCGGGCTGCCCTCGATCTGGCAGGCCCTCCAGTGGTGCGGCGCCGACCGCCTGGGCCACGGGGTGCGCATCATCGACGACATCCAGGTGAACGACGACGACACCGTCAAGCTGGGGCGCCTCGCCGCCTACGTGCGCGACAAGCGCGTCCCGCTGGAGCTGTGCCCGACCTCGAACCTGCAGACCGGCGCCGCCCCCTCGTACGCCGAGCACCCCATCGGGCTGCTGCGCAGGCTCCACTTCCGGGCGACCGTCAACACGGACAACAGGCTGATGAGCGGCACGAGCATGAGCCGCGAATTCGAGCACCTCGTGCGCACCTTCCACTACACGCTCGACGACATGCAGTGGTTCACCGTCAACGCGCTGAAGTCCGCGTTCATTCCTTTCGATGAACGTCTCGCCATGATCAATGAAGTCGTCAAGCCGGGGTACGCGGCGCTGAAATCCGAATGGCTGTTCAGGGATTCCGCCCGCTGACCCTTGTTGACCAGCGGTTCTGCCGTCGCTCCTCCGGGTGGTGACGGCGCGGAAAAGCGGCCGTGACGGCGCGGGAACTCTTTCGTTCCCGGCGACTCCCGGCCGCTTCGACGTGTTTGCCAGTGCTCCGAATTCCTGGCTACGTTCGCCGGGCTGCTCAAGCCCCCATCACGAGGACGTAGTTACAGATGAAGAAGGCAACCAAGAAGTCCCTCGGCGTCGTCGCGCTGGGCACGGTCATCGCCGCCGCGGGCGCCGGCGTCGCCTCCGCCGCCGGTCCCACCGACACGCTCGGCACGGTCGGCGAGACCGCCACCACCGCCGTCGACAACATCTCCGCGGCCGACCTCCCCGGCGAGGTGGCGAAGACCCTCGACGCCACGGGCAAGTCCCTCAACGGCGGCCAGAAGGGCGGCGCGACCGACGAGACCTCGCTGGCCGGCGGCGAGACCTCCCCGGCGCCGGGCGGCGGCATGGTGGGCGGGCTCCCGCTCGGCAGCCTCCCGCTGGGGAAGTGAGCCCCGGGCCCACACACGTACGACGGCGGGCGTCCCCTCATCGGAGGGACGCCCGCCGTCGGCGCGCCCGGAGCGTCACCAGGCCGTCTTGCGGTCCTCGGAGGGCAGCAGGGCCCACAGCGCCAGGTAGAGCAGGAACTGGGGGCCGGGGAGCAGGCACGAGGCCACGAAGAGGACGCGCATCGTCGTCGGGGTGGTGCCGAAGCGGCGGGCGAGTCCGGCGCACACACCGCCGATCATCCGGCCTTCACGCGGGCGGGCAATTGCGGACATGTCAGGGACTCCTTCGCTTCGAGGGAATTGCTCGGGCTCGTTCGTTTTCCATCTGCTTTCGACGGTAGAACGGCCCGCCCTCCGAGGCGTCGGGCTACGGGGCGATGCCGACCCTGGTCGCTCTCGGGGTCGATCCCTGAGCCCCCTCCTCCCGCAGGGGGACCCGCGTACGGGCCCGGGGAGGAGACGGCGGCGTCCGGTCGCGGCCCCGGATCCAGCGCCGCAGCGGCGGGAAGAGCAGGAACTGCGCGAGGGCGACCCCCGCGGTGTTCAGCAGCACCGAGTCGACGTCGACGACCTGCCCGGGCACCCCGGTCTGCAGCAGCGCTATGCCGAGCGAGACCATCGCACCCGCGAAGACCGTACGGGCGGCCGTGCCCAGCAGCGGGCGGTGCAGCCGTCCGGCGGCCAGCGGCAGGAGCACCCCGAGCGGGGCGAGCAGCAGCAGCCCGCTCCCGATCCCCTCGAACGCGGCGCGCGGCCCGTCGGCGAGGTCGGAGCGGATCGTGGCCAGCGGATGCAGATTCGCGGGCGCCATCCAGGGCACCGACAGCGGGCGCAGCGTCAGCCATCCGACGAACAGCAGATGCGCGGCCAGCAGGAGAAGTCCCGCGACGCGGATTCGGGGGTCGGCGGTTTCGCCGCCGGAGCCAAGGCGCTGCACGCTTCTGAGGACGTCACCCCCGGCGGCACCGGTTCCGGGGGCGGCGTGCCAGGCCCGTCACAGCGGCGTCACACCTTGGTCCCCGCCGTCTCCGCCGCCTCCGGGCGGGTGCGCAGCGCGGTGCCGCACTCGAAGCGCTGGAGGGGCGGCCCGGAGCGCTCGCCGTCCCCGTCCTCGTCCGCGCCGCCCTCGGGGCCGCCGAGGGTGACCGCGTTGTCGGCGTCGGCGGCGGCCGTGTCCGCGAACGTGCAGACGATCTGTGCGAGGGCGAACGACGGCAACTCGTCCAGCGGCTCGCTCAGCCGCAGCGCCTCGTCCGGGTCGCCCTCGCGGCCGTCGGTGATCTCCAGGCCGGGCGGCAGGGCCGTCTCGAAGCCCGCGTCCTCCTCCGAGGTGCCCGGCTGCCGCTTCAGCTCCTCCAGGAGCTTACGGGCGACGGGCAGCCGCTCGGCCGACGAGCGCCCCTCCGGCATCCGCACCTGGCGCTCCACCGGCGCCACGCGCGAGCCGCACACCAGGTAGACGCGGACCGCGGGCTCCTTCGCCGCGTCCTTGCCCTCGCCGCCGGGCAGCACGCAGCCCACCCGCGAGGGCGCGGCACCCGCGTCCACGGGGACGGAGGTCGAGCGGATCCCGCACCCGGCGAGCAGCCCGCCGAGCGCCGTGACGGTCACGAGAGCGGCCAGGGGAGCCCTGGCCCGGCGCGTACGGCTCATGCTCCGCCCCGCTCGCGCCCGTCGCCGCCGTCGGCCTTGCCGCCGCCGTCCCCGCCGTCCCCGCTCACGCGCTTGCCGCCGTTCTTCCTGCCGTGCCTGTGCTTGTGCCGGCGGTCGTCGTCCCGGGGGCCGCCGTCCCCGCCGTCGCCGTCCGCGTCGCCGTTCTCGCGCTCCTCCGCGACCCGGCGCGAGTCCCGGGGGAGGCGGAGCGTGAAGACGGCCCCACCGCCGGACGCGTTGTGCGCGGTGATCTCGCCGCCGTGGATATGGGCGTTCTCCATGGCGATGGAGAGGCCCAGCCCGCTGCCCTCGGAGCGGGGCCGCGAGGCGCTCGCCTTGTAGAAGCGGTCGAAGACGTGCGGCAGCACCTCCTCGGGGATGCCGGGTCCCTGGTCGGCGACCTCGATGACCAGTTCGTCGCCCTCGTCGCCGCCGTCCTCGCGGGCCTCGGTCCGTACGGACACGCGGACGGGCGAGCCGCCGTGCTTGAGCGCGTTGCCGATCAGGTTCGCGAGGATCACGTCGAGGCGGCGCGGGTCGAGGCGGGCCATGATGCCCCGGTCGGCGTCCAGCTCGACCGCGTCCAGCCACGCGCGCGCGTCGATGCAGGCGGTCACCTGGTCGGCGACGTCCACGTCGTCCAGGACGAGCTTGGCGGTGCCCGCGTCGAAGCGGGTGACCTCCATCAGGTTCTCGACCAGGTCGTTGAGCCGCCGGGTCTCGCTGACGACGAGCTGCACGGCGGGCGCGATCATGGGGTCGAGGTTGTCCTGCTCCTCCTCCAGCACCTCGGTCACCGCCGAGATCGCCGTCATCGGGGTGCGCAGCTCGTGCGACATGTCGGCGACGAAGCGGCGGCTGGACTCCTCCCGGGCGCTCAGCTCGGCGACCCGGTGCTCCAGCGACTCCGCCGTCCTGTTGAACGTACGGGACAGCTCCGCCAGCTCGTCCGTGCCCGAGACCCGCAGCCGGGTGTCGAGTTTGCCCTCGCCCAGCCGCCGCGCGGCCTCCGCGAGCCGCCGTACGGGCCGCAGCACGGTCGTCGCGGCGGCCTGCGCGAGCAGCATCGCGCCGATCAGCGCGAGGCCCGTGGCGATGCCCAGCGACCAGGCGAGCGAGTTGAGGTCGTCACGCTCGGGCGCGAGCGACTTCAGCATGTAACCGGTCGGGGTCGGACTCTCCCCGATCACCTTCGCGCCGCCGACGAGATACGGGTTGCCGTCCTTGGTGATCCGCTGCCAGTACAGGTGGTACGGGTACGAGTTTGCCGAGTCGACGGCCCGCTTCTTGGCGACCGCGCCGCGCAGCGAGCCGGGCACGTTCTGGAGCGTGAAGTCGTCCTCGTTGGAGGCGGCGGCGCAGGGCTGGCCCTCGTCGGTCCTGCCGATGAGGAGCACCTGGTAGTTCTGCGTCGTACGGGCCATCTTCTTGGCCGCCTCGCGCAGTTGCCCGCACTCGACCTTGCGGGGGAGGTTGCCCGCGTTGTCCTCCATGGACTTGCGGAAGTCGTTCAGGGCCGCGTTCTGGGCCCGGGTGAGCACCGCGTCGCGGTTGAGCCAGTAGGCGATGCCGGAGGCGGAGACGGCGGCGGTCAGCGCGACGAGCGCGAAGACGACGACGAGCCGCAGCCGCAGGGTCGGCAGCATCCCGGCGAACCATCCGCGTGCGCGGCCGCTCTTCGTGGGTTTCGTGGGGGGAGCGGTGGAACCAGTGGAACCGGTCGGACCGGCAGTGGGGGGAGCCTTTGTCACTGGGGAGTGTCCAGCCTGTAGCCCACTCCACGGACCGTACGGATCAGGGTCGGCGACGAGGGGACGTCCTCCACCTTCGCGCGCAGCCGCTGCACGCAGGCGTCGACGAGCCGCGAGTCACCGAGATAGTCGTGCTCCCACACCAGGCGCAGGAGCTGCTGGCGCGAGAGCGCCTGCCCCGGGCGGCGGCTCAGCTCCAGCAGCAACCGCAGCTCCGTGGGGGTGAGTTGCAGGTCCTCGCCGTTCTTCGTGACGGTCATCGCCGAGCGGTCGATGACCAGGGAGCCGAAGGTCGCGGCGTCGTTGGACTCCCGTTCGCCGCGGCGCATCACGGCGCGGATACGCGCGTCCAGCACCCGGCCCTGGACGGGCTTGACGACATAGTCGTCGGCGCCGGACTCCAGCCCGACCACGACGTCGATGTCGTCGCTGCGGGCCGTGAGCAGGATGATCGGCAACTGGTCGGTGCGGCGGATACGGCGGCAGACCTCGAAGCCGTCGATCCCGGGCAGCATCACGTCCAGCACGATCAGGTCGGGCCGCTGCTCGCGCAGCAGCTTGAGGCCGTCCTCGCCGGTCGCGGCGGTCACCACACGGTGCCCCTGGCGGGTCAGACCCATCTCCAGGGCGGTACGGACAGCGTCATCGTCCTCGATCAGCAACAGGAAAGGCACGCGCGCCATTCTGGCCCATCCCACCCGGAGACTTCGACCGGCGGTAGCGCCTCGATCCACGGGGGCGCTTGTGACACCGCTGTGACAGACGGGGGATCTCCCGATGAAACTGGCCCGGCAGTGTTTACGGCATCAAGCAAGCGACCGGGTTGGCTCCAAGGGGGGCGCGAGATGAACACACTGCACAGCACCGCAACCAGCGCAGTACTTCACACGCGCCTGCACGTCCCTTCGGTTCCCGCCTCCCAGGCCCGGTCCGCAGAGAAGTCCGGTGCCGTGAGCGGGCGGGGGTGCGCTCGCGGCACCGGGCGGAAGCGTCCGCCGCACATCGCGGTGGTGGAGGGGCTCCGGGGGGAGCCCCTCGGGGGGAACACGGGGGACAACCGGGGGGACACCGGGGGGACCACGGGGGAGAAGCGGGGGGAACCGCGGGGGAATGGCACGTACAGGGAGGATTCGGGGGAGCGGCGTGACAGCGCCTCGGAGGCGGAGTTCACCGCCTACGTGCGCGATCGCCGTGCCTCCCTGTACGCCACCGCCTACCACCTGACCGGCGACCGCTTCGAGGCGGAGGACCTGCTGCAGAGCGCCCTCTTCTCGACGTACCGCGCCTGGGACAGGATCAGCGACAAGGCGGCCGTGGGGGGCTACCTGCGTCGCACCATGACGAACCTGCACATCAGCGCGTGGCGCCGGCGGAAGCTCAACGAGTACCCGACGGAGGAGCTGCCGGAGACGGTCGGCGAGCAGGACGCCATGCGCGGCACCGAGCTGCGCACCGTCCTGTGGCAGGCCCTCGCCCGGCTGCCCGAACTCCAGCGCACCATGCTGGTCCTCCGCTACTACGAGGGCCGGACGGACCCGGAGATCGCGGACATACTGAACATCAGCGTCGGCACGGTGAAGAGCAGCATCTGGCGCTCTCTGCGCCGTCTCCGTGACGACGAGGTGCTGAGCTTCGGCAGGGACCAGGAGGAGTCCTTCGACGAACTGGTCGCCTGACCGAGGGGGGTACGGGGGGATCACGGGGGAAGCCCGGGGGGCCGGGGAAAGGACGGGGGAAACGGGGAGACAGGGGGAAAAGGAGAGCGGTTCCAGTCGGCCGGGGGGTCTGACTGGAACCGCTCTTTGCCGTGTGCGCCGCCTCAGGCCCGCAGCGAGGCGCCGCGCAGGAGGCGGGCTATACGGGCGTACGTCTCGTCCCGGGTGCAGGCGCGGGCGCCCAGCGACTCGTGCCGGGCGACGATCACGCCCTCGGTGCGCATCAGCCGCCACCCGCGGCGCAGCAGGAACGGCAGCGGCTTGCGCGCCTCGCGGATGTCACGGACCAGCCGGCGGCGGAACGTCGTGAACGGGCGCCCGCGCAGGCATATCGCGTCCGCGAGCAGCCCCAGCTCCCGGCAGCGCGCGGTGATGTCCGCGGCGAAGACGCCCTCGGCGACGACGTACGGCGCGCCGTCCAGCCGCACGCTCTCCTCGCCGACACGGGCGCTCACCGAGATGTCGTACAGCGGCGCCGTCGTACGGCCCTCCGCGCACAGCTCGCGCAGCGCCCGTACCGCGGCGTCCTCGTCCCAGGAGAGCGGCGAGTCCCAGTCGATGTCGGCGCCCGGCACGCCGCCGACGGTCGGCAGCGTCGGGTCGTCGCCCTCCTTGTAGAAGTCGTCGAGCCGCAGCACCGGCAGTCCCGTACGGGCGGCGAGCCGGGACTTGCCGGAGCCGGACGGCCCGGTCAGCAGGATCACGCGGGCGGGGAGTCTGTCGCTGGAGTCGGTCACGAGGAACCATTGTCTGTCATTGCCTCGCTCTCATGCCCCTGGGCAGGGAGAATGGTCGGTCGCACAGCGCTGTCGACGTCGCGGACCCGCGAAAAGGAGGCCGTTCGCATGGCCCAGGAAGTACGGGGTGTCATCGCACCCGGCAAGAACGAACCCGTGCGGGTCGAGACCATCGTCGTGCCCGACCCCGGCCCGGGCGAGGCCGTGGTCCAGGTGCAGGCGTGCGGGGTCTGCCACACCGATCTGCACTACAAGCAGGGTGGGATCAACGACGAGTTCCCGTTCCTCCTCGGGCACGAGGCGGCGGGCGTCGTCGAGGCGGTCGGCGAGGGCGTCACCGACGTCGCGCCGGGCGATTTCGTGGTCCTCAACTGGCGCGCGGTCTGCGGCCAGTGCCGGGCCTGTCTGCGCGGACGCCCCTGGTACTGCTTCGACACGCACAACGCGGAGCAGAAGATGACGTGGGAGGGCCGAGAGCTTTCCCCCGCGCTCGGCATCGGGGCCTTCGCGGAGAAGACGCTGGTCGCCGCCGGGCAGTGCACCAAGGTCGATCCGGCCGTCTCCCCGGCCACCGCCGGGCTGCTCGGCTGCGGCGTGATGGCCGGGATCGGCGCGGCGATCAACACCGGGCGGGTCGGGCGCGGCGACACCGTCGCCGTCATCGGCTGCGGCGGCGTGGGCGACGCGGCCATCGCGGGCGCGCGGCTCGCTGGCGCCGCGAAGATCATCGCAGTGGACATCGACGACCGTAAGCTCGCCACCGCCGAGAAGATGGGCGCCACCCACACGGTCAACTCCCGCTCGGCGGACGTGGTGGAGAGCGTGCGCGAGCTGACGGGCGGCTTCGGCGCCGACGTCGTGATCGAGGCGGTGGGCCGCCCCGAGACGTACGAGCAGGCGTTCTACGCCCGTGACCTGGCCGGAACGGTCGTCCTCGTCGGCGTCCCGACCCCGGACATGCGGATCGACCTGCCGCTGCTGGACGTCTTCGGGAGGGGCGGCGCGCTGAAGTCCTCCTGGTACGGCGACTGCCTGCCGTCGCGCGACTTCCCCATGCTGGTCGACCTGCATCTGCAGGGGCGGCTCGACCTCGGCGCGTTCGTCACGGAGACGATCGCGCTGGACGAGGTCGAGAAGGCGTTCGAGCGGATGCTCCCCCACAGCCTTGAGGGCGTGGGCGGTGCCCCCATCGGCGACGTGCTGCGTTCGGTGGTGGTGCTGTGATGGCGGGCGGAGCGGCACGTATCGACCACGTCGTCACGTCCGGGACCTTCAGTCTGGACGGCGGCACGTGGGACGTCGACAACAACGTGTGGATCGTCGGTGACGACACCGAGGCGGTCGTCATCGACGCGGCGCACGACGCGGACGCGATCGAGGCAGCGCTGGGCGGCCGTGCCCTGAGGGCGATCCTGTGCACGCACGCGCACAACGACCACGTGGACGCGGCGCCCGCGCTGGCGGCCCGTACGGGAGCGCCGATCCTGCTGCACCCGGACGACCTGCCGCTGTGGAAGATGACCCACCCGGACCGGGCCCCGGACGGTGAGCTGGCGGACGGCCAGGAGATCACCGTGGCGGGCGTGACGCTCCGGGTGCTGCACACTCCGGGGCACGCCCCGGGCGCTGTCTGCTTCCACGTGCCCGCGCTGGACACGGTCTTCTCCGGCGACACGCTCTTTCAGGGAGGGCCGGGGGCCACCGGGCGCTCTTTCTCGGACTTCCCGACGATCGTCGAGTCGATCCGCGAGCGGTTGCTGACGCTGCCGGGTGAGACGGTTGTCCGTACCGGACACGGCGACGTGACCTCAGTCGGCGCCGAGGCGCCACACCTGGACGAGTGGATCGCCCGAGGCCACTGAGACGTTCCGAGCAGGGGGTGCCCCGTCCTGTGCTTTGCGGGGCGCGGGTGCGCTGTGGCTTGTCGCGCAGTTCCCCGCGCCCCTGGCGGGTGCTCTCTTACGGCAAGGCTGCGCGCAGGGTCTTTTCGGCTTGGGCTCTGTCTCGGAGCAGGGACGCGCAGCGTTCGGTGTCGAGTTCGAGGTGGGCGGCGGCACCCTCGGGGGCCGGGCCCTCTCCGTAGACGGACAGGGCCTCCTCGGAGAGGCGGACGTGGAAGACGCCTTCCGGCAAGGTGACGTCGACGACGGCGTCGGAACCCGGCACGGCGGCGCGCAGCGCCTCTCGCAGGGGCAGCGCCCACCAGTGGGCCCGGACCGCGTCCGTCTCGCCGGGCACGGACGGGAGTTCGTCCACACCCCAGTGGGCGAGCACGTCCAGGACGGGGAGGAGGGCGCGGCCCCGCCCCGTCAGCTCGTAGACCCTCGGCTGGGGGCGGCGCGTGACGAGCCCGTCGGCCTCCATCTGCTTGAGCCGGGCGGCGAGGACGTCCGTACTGACGCCGGGCAGGTCCGCGTGCAGGTCCGTGTAGCGCCGCGGCCCCGCCAGGAGTTCGCGGACGATCAGGAGGGCCCAGCGGTCTCCGACGGAGTCGAGGGCGCGCGCTATCGCGCAGAACTGGTCATAGCTGCGGCGGGTTCGGCTCGGCATGGCGCCAGTCTATGCCGCAATGGGTTGGACTTTCCAAGTGCTCGCTTGGTAGAACCAAGTGAAGCACTGAGGAGGGTGGGACATGGAGTTCCGGCAGTCGAGCAAGCTCAGCGAGGTCTGCTACGAGATCCGGGGGCCGGTGATCGAGCACGCGGACGCGCTGGAGGAGGCGGGGCACAGCGTGCTGCGGCTCAACACCGGGAATCCGGCGCTCTTCGGCTTCGAGGCGCCCGAGGAGATCCTCCAGGACATGGTCCGGATGCTGCCGCAGGCGCACGGGTACACCGAATCGCGCGGCATCCTCCCCGCCCGCCGTGCCGTCGCGCAGCACTATCAGCAGCGCGGTTTCCCCGAGGCCGACGTCGACGACATCTATCTCGGCAACGGCGTGTCCGAGCTGGTCTCCATGGCCGTCCAGGCCCTCGTCGAGGACGGCGACGAAGTCCTCGTCCCCGCCCCGGACTTCCCGCTGTGGACCGCCGTCACGACGATGGCGGGCGGCAAGGCCGTGCACTACGTGTGCGACGAGCAGGCGGGCTGGCTGCCGGACCTCGACGACATGGCCGCGAAGATCACGTCCCGTACCAGGGCCGTCGTCATCATCAGCCCCAACAACCCCACGGGCGCGGTCTATCCGAAGGAGCTGCTGGAGGGCATCCTCGATCTCGCCCGCCGCCACGGCCTGATGGTCTTCTCCGACGAGATCTACGACAAGATCCTCTACGACGGCGCCGAGCACCATCACGTGGGGGCCCTGGCGCCCGACCTCGTGGTCCTCACCTTCTCCGGGCTCTCCAAGGCGTACCGCGTGGCGGGCTTCCGTTCCGGCTGGCTGATGGTCTCCGGGCCCAAGCAGCACGCGAAGGACTATCTGGAGGGGCTGGGCATGCTCGCCTCGATGCGGCTGTGCCCCAACGCGCCCGCGCAGTACGCCATCCAGGCCGCGCTGGGGGGCCGGCAGTCGATCGAGGACCTCGTCCTGCCCGGCGGGCGGCTGCACGAGCAGCGGGACAAGGCCTGGGAGAAGCTCAACGAGATCCCGGGCGTGAGCTGCGTCAAACCCAAGGGCGCGCTCTACGCGTTCCCGCGCCTCGACCCCGCCGTCCACAAGATCCACGACGACGAGCGCTTCGTGCTGGACCTGCTGCTGCGCGAGAAGATCCAGGTCGTGCAGGGCACCGGCTTCAACTGGCCCTCGCCGGACCACTTCCGGATCCTCACCCTCCCCCGCGCCGACGACTTGGACGCCGCGATCAGCCGCATCGGCCGCTTCCTGGACGGCTACCGGCAGTAGGACCCATGTCCCCGGACTTGATGCGGGCCAGCAGCATGCGGACGGCGTGGGGGTCGCCGGGGAGGACCGTTGCGGGGTGGTCGCTCTCGCGGAGGAGGACGGAGCCGCCGGGGCCCGCGGCGAGTTCGACGCAGTCGCTGTTGGGGTTGTCGCCGCTGAAGCTCGATTTCTGCCAGGCGGGTTCCGGGTCCGGCATATGTTCTCCCTACAGGACGTAGAGCAGGTGCTGCACCAGGCGGTACGAGCTGCCGTCGTGGAGCTGGGCCGGGTCCAGGGGGTCGAGGGCCACCATGCTCAGCCGGTTGAAGGCGCTCGTGAACTCCTGGATCTGCTCGGGGTCTCCCAGGAAGGACGAGGTCATCGGGTGTTCTATATGGACGGTACGGAGCTGGGACGCGCGGCCGTCGAAGATGGTGAAGGGCGCTCCGGGTGCTCCGGGCGGCATCTCGGAGCGGAAGGGCAGCAACTGGATCGTCATGTGCGGGAGTTGTGAGACCTCTACAAGGTGCTCAAGCTGTGCCCGCCGGATCTTGCGGCTCACGAAGTGCATGTGGAACGCCGCCTCGTGGATGACGGCGTGGTACCGGGGCGGCGGGTCGGTGTAGAGCGGCTGCTGGCGCCGCAGCCGGAACTCGGCGAAGCGGGCGCCGTCCTCGGGGGAGATCTGGGGCTCGCTGTTGCTGAACAGAGCGGTGACGTAGTCGCGCGTCTGGAGCAGGCCGGGGACGAACATCCACTGGAACGCGCGGTGGGCCGTGGCGGTGGACTCCAGCTCGGCCAGATCGCGGAGCCTGTCGTGGGCGAGGTCCCGGTATTCGGTCCACCACCCCTTGCCGGTGGCCAGGGACATTTCCACAAGCGCTTCCAGCAGGGTGTTATCGGTGCAACCATAGTAAGCGAGCAGCGCGCGGAGGCGCGGTTCGGAGCAGGCGGTCCTGCCCGCCTCGATGTGGCTCAAGTGGGGCTTGTGGAGACCGACATGACGGCAGACGTCTTCCCGGTTCCTGCCGCTGTCCTCGCGGATCCTCCGGAGTTCTTGGCCGAGCCGCTTCTGCCGTTGGCTTGGATTCGCGCGCAATCCCATGGGTTAACTTCCCACACAGGCCACACGGTTGTGTCCATGACTTCTGGCTGGAATCACTCGATGGAGTGATGATCTGAACGTGAGTTGTATCGGTATTACTCACATGCCTAGGTTCGTCCCCTAGCACCCGGACCGGCGCCTACCGGATGTGGAGCTGGCGTGTGGTGGCCGGAACCGAAAAGGAGCATCCCCATGTGTCCTGTCCGCGCAGCCGTGCCCGTGAACGCCCTTGCGATGACCTTTCCGCCCGACCCCGTGTGGGTGCGCAGCGCGCGCGAGGCGGTCCGCACCGCCATGAACACGGTCGTGGGGGCGAAACAGGACCTGATCGAGACCGCGATGCTGCTGACCTCGGAGGTCGTGACGAACGCGGTGGCCGCCGCCTGCAACAGCCTCACCCCGGCCCCCATCGGCCTGCGCGCGGGATGGACGGAGGACGGGGCGATACATGTGCTCGTGCGGGACCAGGGGCCGGGGGACCCGGCCGAGCCCGAGGACCCGCTCGCGGCCGGGCTCCGGGGGGAGGACGAGGGCGGGCGCGGGCTGCTGCTCATCACCCACGAGGCGACCGACTGGGGCGTCTGCCGGCACGGCAGGGAAGAGGGGAAATCCGTCTGGTTCAGCCTGAGCTGAGCCGGGCCGCTCCCGGTACACGGGTACGACGGGCGCGGCCCGGCTCACGCGTGCCGCTACGCGCCGATTGGGTGCCAGACCGTCTTCGTCTCCAGGAAGGAGAGGAGGCGGTCCGTGCCGGGGTCCGCCGTCCAGTCGGCGGCTCCGGACGGGCGTACGACGCGCTTGAGGTTGTCGGCCGCGGCCACCTCCAGCTCCGTCGCCAGCCCGGCGTCGCCCGCCGCGCCCGCGAGGTCGAGCGCGTTGACGTCCTGGTGCGCCGCGAGGGGCCGCGCGATCTCGGCCGTACGGCCCGAGAGCACGTTGACGACGCCGCCCGGCACGTCCGAGGTGGCGAGCACCTCGGCGAGGGAGAGGGCCGGGAGGGGGGCCCGCTCGGACGCGACGACCACCGCCGTGCTACCCGTGACGATCACGGGCGCGAGCACCGACACCAGGCCCAGCAGCGAGGAGTCCTGGGGCGCGAGGACCGCGACCACGCCCGTCGGCTCGGGCGTCGAGAGGTTGAAGAACGGCCCGGCGACGGGGTTCGCGCCCCCGGCGACCTGGGCGATCTTGTCGGACCAGCCCGCGTACCAGACCCAGCGGTCGATCGCGGCGTCCACCTGCGCCAGGGACTTCGCGCGCGAGAGCCCCTCGCCCGCCGCGACCTCGGACGCGAACTGCTCACGCCGCCCCTCCAGCATCTCCGCGACGCGGTAGAGGACCTGGCCCCTGTTGTACGCGGTGGCGCCCGACCAGCCGCCGAAGGCCTTGCGCGCGGCGACGACCGCGTCCCGCGCGTCCTTGCGGGAGGCGAGCGGCGCGTTCGCCAGCCACTCGCCGCTCTTCGCCGCTGTCACCTCGTACACCCTGCCGCTCTCGCTCCGCGGGAACTTGCCCCCGACGTACAGCTTGTAGGTCTTGAGGACGTTCAGCCGTGTCTCAGCCCTGTCAGACATTCAGGTACGCCTCCAGACCGTGCCGGCCGCCCTCGCGGCCGAATCCCGACTCCTTGTAGCCGCCGAACGGCGAGGCCGGATCGAACTTGTTGAAGGTGTTGGCCCACACGACTCCGGCCCTGAGCCGGTTCGCCATCTTCAGGATGCGCGAGCCCTTCTCGGTCCAGATGCCCGCCGAGAGCCCGTACGGCGTGTTGTTGGCCTTGGCGACGGCCTCGTCCGGCGTGCGGAAGGACAGCACCGAGAGCACCGGGCCGAAGATCTCCTCGCGCGCGACGCGGTGCGCCTGCGTGACGTTCGTGAAGAGGGTCGGCGCGAACCAGTAGCCGTCCGTGGGCAGTTCGCACGGCGGCGACCAGCGCTCGGCGCCCTCCGCCTCGCCCGCCTCGGCCAGCTCGGTGATGCGGGCGAGCTGCTCGGCGGAGTTGATGGCGCCGATGTCGGTGTTCTTGTCGAGCGGGTCGCCCACGCGGAGCGTGGTCAGCCGCCGCTTGAGCGCGTCCAGCAGCTCGTCCTGGACCGACTCCTGGACCAGGAGGCGCGAGCCCGCGCAGCAGACCTGGCCCTGGTTGAAGAAGATCCCGTTCACGATGCCCTCGACGGCCTGGTCGAGCGGGGCGTCGTCGAAGACGATGTTGGCGCCCTTGCCGCCCAGTTCGAGGGTGAGCTTCTTGCGGGTGCCCGCGACCGTACGGGCGATCTCCTTGCCGACGCCGGTCGAGCCGGTGAAGGCGACCTTGTCCACGTCCGGGTGCGCGACCAGCTCGGCGCCCGTCGCGCCGTCGCCGGTGACGATGTTGACGACGCCGCGCGGCAGCCCGGCCTGGCGGCAGATGTCGGCGAAGAAGAGCGCGGAGAGCGGGGTCGTCTCGGCGGGCTTCAGCACCACCGTGTTGCCGGTCGCGAGCGCCGGGGCGATCTTCCAGGCGAGCATGAGGAGCGGGAAGTTCCACGGGATGACCTGGGCTGCG
Source organism: Streptomyces albiaxialis (assembly GCF_039530985.1). Classification (NCBI taxonomy): domain Bacteria; kingdom Bacillati; phylum Actinomycetota; class Actinomycetes; order Kitasatosporales; family Streptomycetaceae; genus Streptomyces; species Streptomyces albiaxialis. Next base: position 667,694 of record NZ_BAAAPE010000007.1, on the reverse strand, counting down.
ACACCGAGGGGCCGGGGGTCTCTCCCGTACCCCGCGTAGCTCAGCTTGTCGGCCCAGCCCGCGTAGTAGAAGAAGTGCGCGGCGACCAGCGGCAGGTCCGCGTCGCGCGTCTCGCGGATCGGCTTGCCGTTGTCGAGGGTCTCCAGCACCGCCAGCTCGCGCGAGCGCTCCTGGAGGATGCGCGCGATCCGGAAGAGGTACTTCGCGCGCTCGGCGCCCGGCAGCGCGGACCAGGACGCGAAGGCCGTACGGGCCGCGCGCACCGCCGCGTCGACGTCCGCCGCGTCCGCGTACGCGACCTCGGACAGCGTCTCCTCGGTCGCGGGGGAGAGGGTCTTGAAGCTCTTGCCGGAGCCCGCCTCGCGGAACTCGCCGTCGACGAAGAGCCCGTAGGACGGGGCGATGTCGACGACGGCGCGGGACTCGGGCGCGGGGGCGTACTCGAAGAGGGCCATGGGGATCAGTCCACCGTCACGTAGTCGGGGCCGGAGTAGCGTCCGGTGGTGAGCTTCTGACGCTGCATCAGCAGATCGTTGAGCAGGCTGGAGGCGCCGAAGCGGAACCAGTCGGGGCTCAGCCAGTCATCGCCCAGCGTCTCGTTCACCATCACCAGATACTTGATCGCGTCCTTGGCCGTACGGATGCCGCCCGCGGGCTTCACGCCGACCTGGCGGCCGGTCGCGGCGCGGAAGTCGCGCACCGCCTCCAGCATCAGCAGGGTGTTCGGCGGGGTCGCGTTGACGGCGACCTTGCCCGTCGAGGTCTTGATGAAGTCGGCGCCCGCGAGCATCGCCAGCCAGGAGGCGCGGCGGATGTTGTCGTACGTCGCCAGCTCGCCGTTCTCGAAGATGACCTTGAGGTGCGCGTCGCCGCAGGCGGCCTTGACCGCCTGGATCTCCTCGAAGACCTGGAGGTAGCGCCCGGCCAGGAACGCGCCCCGGTCGATCACCATGTCGATCTCGTCGGCCCCGGCGGCGACGGCCTCGCGGGTGTCGGCGAGCTTCACGTCCATGGCCGCGCGCCCGGCGGGGAACGCGGTCGCGACGGAGGCGACATGGACGCCGGAGCCCGCGAGGGCCTCCTTGGCGACGGCGGCCATGTCGGGATACACGCAGATCGCGGCGACGCGCGGCGCCGTACGGTCGGTCGGGTCGGGGTTCAGGCCCTTCGCGCACAGGGCCCGCACCTTGCCGGGGGTGTCGGCGCCCTCAAGGGTGGTGAGGTCGATCATCGAGATGGCGAGATCGATGGCGTACGCCTTGGCCGTGGTCTTGATGGACCGGGTCCCGAGCGTGGCGGCGCGGGCCTCCAGCCCGACCGCGTCGACGCCGGGGAGCCCGTGCAGATGGCGGCGGAGCGCGGCGTCGGACGTCGCGATCTCGGACGTCACGGACGTCACCGTTCCGGGAGGGGCCGCTTCGGTAGGCATGGTCACCAGGGCACCATATCTACGCGCGTAGCCGTGTGCCACCCCCGTGCATCGACGGGGGTGGCCGGGCGCGGTCAGCCGAGCGTCTCGCAGAGGTCCTCGTAGTCGCCGTCGAGGGCGATCACCCGCTTCGTGCTCTTGTCGCCGGCCGTCGTGTACTCGACGGACATGAAGCCGCGCGAGATCAGCCACTTGTGGGCGGGCTTGTCGTCCTTCCGGAGAAGCGTCCCCCAGTCGGCGCCGCTCAGGACCGAGGTGTTCTTGTCCGGGTAGGTGTGCGTCCCCGTGCCGGAGATGTCGCGCTTGATGGTCCTGCCGGTGTCGAGGTTGGTCACGCGCATCACGAGCGGACCGCTCTCGATGGCGAACACGGGATCGCCCGCGTCGTTCGACCACGTCCTCAGCTTCAGGTCGGCGACCGGGAAGTCGGCGTGCGTCGGGAAGGGGCACACCTCGCCCCTCTTGGTGGTGATCTCGGACTGCTCGGGGTGGGTGACGACCGGGCCGTGCATGCCGCCGCCGGCGGCGGCCGGTGCCTTCCGCTCGGGGTGTGCGGCGGCCCCGGCCGTGCCGGAGGCCGCGAGGAGCGGGACCGTGGCCGCGGCGCACGCCGCCAGGGCGACGATCGTCCGGATGCGAGAGGTCATGGGAATTCCGTCCTTCCAGTGCGCCGAGGGGGAGCGGCGCCCACGCTGCTCCCCGCGTCGGTCGCGGGGAAAGACGATTCGGCCGTGCCCGAACGGTTCTGCCCCTGCACCCCATCTGACCTGGGGTTTTTCCGAATCCGGCCGCCAACTGCCGGACGTGCGAAAGCAAGTCAAGACTTATCTTCGCGGGCGTTCTTTCCTATGTTCGGGGCCTCCGGATAAATCCCTTGGAGGAATGTGGACATGAGGAAGAACATCGGTGAGATGGCGACCCGGTGCCTGCGGCGCATGGAATCGTGCGACTTCGAAGGCGTGCGGGCCATGTGCACGGAAACGGCCACCGTCTGGCACAACGACGGCACGGGCGACCGGACGATCGACGAAAAGCTGGAACAGCTCAGGCCCCTCGCCGGGGCGGTCGGGTCGCTGCGATTCGACATCACGCGTCAATTCCACGGCGCGAACGAGGTGCTGCAGCAGCACGTGCTGCGTATGACCATGCTGGACGGTTCGCGGAGCGAGGTGCACGCCGCCATGTATTTCCGGTTCGACGGAGACCTCATCGACCGCATGGAGGAGTACGCCTACGGGATGGGGGCGGCATGAGGGAAGGCAGGATCTCCGTACCCGGGGGCCGGGTGTGGTATCGCAGAACGGGCGGCGGCGGCCCGCCGTTGCTGCTCGTCCACGGCGGCCCGGGATATCCGAGCGACCCCCTCTTCGACGCCTTCGCGCCGCTCGCCGAGGAACGCGAGGTCGTCTGGTACGACCAGCTCGGCGTGGGGCGTTCGGACCCGGTCGACGACGTCTCGCTGCTGACCGTGGACCGCTTCCTCGACGAACTGGGCGCGGTCTCCGAGGGGCTCGGCCTGGAACGCCCGCACGTCTACGGCCACTCGTGGGGAGCGATGCTCGGCCTTCAGTACGCCGCGGAGCGGGCGCCGGAATGGACCAGCCTGATCTGCGCCAACGGCCTCGCGAGCGTGCCCCGTTTCGAGCGGGAGGTCCGGGAGCTGATGGCGGGACTTCCGGGTGACGTGCTCGGCCGTACGTACGGCAGGGAACTGCGGGGCGGAACGGACGACCCCGATTACCGGGTGGCCCAGGAGGAATACGTGCGGGCGTGCGTGCTGCGCACGTCTTCCCTGAGCCTGGACCCGCAACTCATGAGCCCGACGACGTTCCGGACGATGATCGGGCACGCGGACTATCACGTGACCGGCACGCTCAAGGACTGGGACATCTTCGACGCGCTGGAAAGGATCCGGGTCCCCACGCTCGTTCTCGGCGGCGAATTCGACGAATGCGTTCCCGCGCATCTCGCCGACATCGCCGCGCGCATTCCGGATTCCGTACACGTGACGCAGCCCGGCGCGGCGCATATGGGATATCTGGAGGAGGAGCCTCTCCGCGGGGCGTATGTCTCCCTCATCCGGGACTATATGGCGCGCGTCGAATCCCGCGCGTGCCCGCCCGGCGGCCGTTCCGGCGCGAGCGCGGCCTCGATCTCCGCCGCGGGATAGGGCGTACGCCTGCTCCCGTCGAGCAGCCGCCGGTGGAAGGCGTCGAGCAGATCCGCGGCGGGCCCCCGGGCCCCGAGGTCCGCGCCGAGGCGGCGGCGTGCCTCGCTCAGCACGAAGCAGCGGTCGTACGAGGCCAGGTGCGCGGCGAGGAACCGCGCCTCGTCGGGGGCGAGCGCGAAACGGGCGCTGAGGGCCAGGCCGAAGTCGGTGAAGAGCAGGCGGCGCCCGTCGGTGAGGACGTTGCGGCTGTGGGCGTCGAAGTGGACGAGGCCGCGCGAGGCCATGAACCGCGCGCCGCGCTCCAGTTCGGCCACGGTCCGGTCCGGGCCGGGCTCACGGGCGTCCGCGAGCGTGCCCGGCAGGTGTTCGAGGAAGAGGACCAGGCTGGACGTCGCGCGTCCGAGGGCCTCCAGCCTGCGCCGTACGGCGGGCGACCCCTCCCAGAACGCCACGGCGCCGTCGATCCCGCCGAACTCGTCGGCGAACCCCTCGGGCGGCGAGTCCGGCAGCACGCGCCAGTGGTACGTCACCGGGAAGCCGCCGTACGCGCCCTCCCGGGCCCAGCGGCTCGCCGCGAGGTGCGCGGCCAGCTCGCGCCAGGCGCCGAAACCGGCCGAGCCGAGCCCGTAGTGGTAGTACGCCGGGAGCGCGAAGAGGTTCGCGGTCGAGCGGGCGTGCTCCGGGCGCAGCTCCAGCTCCGTCAGCGGCACCCGCTTGACGAACACGGGCGTCCCGCCGACGTCCAGCTCCGCCGTCCTGCCGCCGATGCCGGGCCCGAGCGGGGGCGCGGCGGCGACGGCGGCGGCCAGCCGCCGGTCGCCGAGCGCGGCGAGGCGGGAGGCGACGGGTGGGAGCGGCGCGGGCGGGGCGACCGGCGAGCGGGGCTCACCGGAGCGGGATTCCGGGCGCTCCGCGTCCCGGCGCCGTGACCGGCCTCCGTTGTCCATGCCCCGAGTGTGGGGGAGCGGAGCCGCGCCACCGGGCGGGAGTGGCGCCCCTCACACCCCGCGGGCTCCCGTCCCGCGGGGTGTCGGGCAGAATCGGCGGTATGAGCGAGGACGCAGAGAACGGCGAGGCCGGGCGCGGGGCCGAGGCCGGGCCGCCGGAGCCGCCGGAGCAGAAGTTCGCCGACCGGTGCTACCGGTCGCCCGCCGCGATGGCGGGCGGTGTGGTGCTGCTGGCGCTGGGGCTGTGGCTCGTCGGCGACGCCGTGCTCAACGGTGAGGGGCGCACCCCCCTCACCGCGCTCGCGGCGCTGGTGTGCGCGGCGCCGCTCGTCATCGCCTTCACCCTGCGCCCCGCCGTGTACGCGGGGGACACCCGGATGCGGGTCCGCAACCCGTTCCGGACGGTCACCGTGCCGTGGGGCGCGATCGAGTCGCTGCGGGCCGGATACTCCAGCGAGGTCGTCGCCGACGGCACCAAGTACCAGCTCTGGGCGATCCCCGTCTCGCTGCGCGCCCGCAAGAAGGCCAACCGGCACAACGAGCGCGTCGCCTCGGGGCAGGGCCCGGCGCCCGGCCCCGGCGGTCTCTTCGGCCTCGGGCGCCCCGTCCCGGACGTCTCGCCGCACGCGGCCGACCTGTCCGACAAGCGCGCCCCCTCCGACCAGGCCGTCGACGAGCTGCGCGAGCTGCGGGAGGAGCACGGCACGAGCGAGGCGGCGCAGGGCAAGGTCACGGTGCGCTGGGCGTACGAGGTCATGGGCCCGGCGCTCGCCGGAGCGATCGCCCTGGCCGTCCTGCTCGCCATGGGCTGAGGCCCGCCACGGGCTGGGGCCCGCTCCGAACCGACGGGGGTCGCCCGTTACGGACCCGCCGGGGTCTCCAGCTCCGTCAGCCTGCTCACCAGCAGCTCCGCGTCCTCCGTGCCGACGCGGATGTCGAAGACGTCGGCCAGTAGCTTGGGCACCTCGTGGGGCCGCACGGTCTCCTTGACCGGCTCCCGGCCGGGGCGCTCGGTCGTCCAGACGAGCGCGTCGAGCTGGTCGAGGCGGTCGGTGCGGAGGCGCTGGGTGAAGGGGCGGATGACGAACGGCGAGCGTGCGTTCGAGGCGACGAAGTGGTTCCCCACCGCGTAGTCCACCGGATACTGCGGGTTCTCGGTGAAGATGTGCCGCCGCAGGCGCTTCTCCGGGTCGTCCGGCTGCTCGTAGAGCGCCCAGCCGGGGTCGGCGCCGACGATCGCCTCGTGCCGCAGCTCGTACGCCCGCCCGTCGTCGGTCGTGAGCCGGGCGCCGTCCCGCAGCTCGATCGGGGCCAGCGGGCTGGCGCCGAAGCCGATGTCGGTCAGCCAGCGGGCGCCGTCCAGCTCGACGAGGAGCATGGCGTGCGTGGGCGGTCGGGGATTGTCGGCGCCCATCTGGATACGGCCGGAGACCGCGGTGAAGCGGAAGCCGAGCTTCTCCAGCGCCGCGGCGTAGAGCGTCGCGTGCTCGTAGCAGTAACCCCCGCGCCCCTGGCGGAGCAGCTTCTCCTGCACCGTCGGCAGGTCGAGGCGCACCTCGTGGTGGAGGAAGCTGTCGAGCGTGTCCCAGCGGACGGTCAGGACGTGCGCCCGGTGCACGGCGCGCAGGGTCTCCAGGGTCGGGGACCGGTCGCCCTCGTGTCCGAGGTGGGCGAGATAGGCGTCGAGGTCGAGGTGCTCGCTGCTCCACATGTGCGGGTCAACCTCCCGTCGCCGACGCCTATTCCGCCTCCTCGGCCTCAAGAGGCTCAGACCCCCGCCGCCTCCGCCAGGTCCCGCTTCACGGAGGCCAGCACGTCCGCCGCGAGCGCCCGTGCGTCCGGCAGCCCGTCCGCGCCGCCGACCGGCACCACGGCCTCCAGATAGCACTTGAGCTTGGGCTCGGTGCCGCTCGGGCGGACGATCACACGGCCGGACTCGATGCCGCGCCCCGCGTCGCCCGCCAGGTGGTAGCGCAGGCCGTCGGTCGGGGGCAGGCTCTCCGAGCCCTCGCTGAGGTCCTCCGCGCGGTCCACGCGCAGCCCCGCCAGCGCGCGCGGCGGGTTCTCGCGCAGCCGGACCATGGCGGCGGCGATCAGCGACAGGTCCTCGACGCGGACCGAGAGCTGGTCGGTGGCGTGGACGCCGTACTCGACATCGATGTCGTCGAGCAGATCGGTCAACGTCCGCCCCGCCTGCTTGAGTTCGGCGGTCAGCTCCGCGACGAGCAGCGCCGCGGTGACGCCGTCCTTGTCGCGGACGCCCTCGGGATCGACCGCGTACCCGAGCGCCTCCTCGTACCCGTAGCGCAGGCCGTCGACGCGGGCGAGCCACTTGAAGCCGGTGAGCGTCTCCTCGTACGGCAGCCCGGCCGCGCGGGCGATGCGGGAGAGCAGCGAGGAGGAGACGATCGTCGTCGCGAACGTGCCCTTCGCCCGCTTGTGGATCAGGTGCGTCGCCAGCAGCGCGCCCACCTGGTCGCCGCGGAGCATCCGCCACCCCGCGTCGGCCTCCGGGTCGGGGACGGCGACGGCGCAGCGGTCGGCGTCCGGATCGTTGGCGATGATCACGTCCGGGCCGCCGCCCTCCAGCTCCCGCGCGGTCGCGAACGCGAGGTCCATCGCGCCGGGCTCCTCCGGGTTGGGGAACGCGACGGTCGGGAAGTCCGGGTCGGGCTCGGCCTGCCCCGCCACCGGCACCGGTGCGGGGAAGCCCGCGCGCTCGAACGCGAGCCGCACCGTGCGGGAGCCGACGCCGTGCATCGCCGTGTGCACCGTACGCACGTCGCGCGGCGAGCCCTCGGTGAGCACCGCGCCCGTCCGCGCGAGGTACGCGTCGAGCAGGTCGTCGCCCAGCACCTCCCAGCCCGACTCGGGGCGCTCGACCCCGGCCAGCGGGCCGACGGCCGCGATGTCGGCGGCGATCTCCGCGTCGGCGGGCGGCACGATCTGCGTGCGGTCGCCGAGATACACCTTGTACCCGTTGTCCCGGGGCGGGTTGTGGCTGGCGGTGACCATGATCCCGGCGACGGCGCCCAGGTGCCCGATGGCGTACGCGAGGACGGGCGTCGGCAGCGGCTCCGGCAGCAGCGCGGCCCGCAGCCCGGCGCCGACCATCACGGCGGCGGTGTCGCGCGCGAAGTCGAGGCTCTTGTACCGGGCGTCGTAGCCGATGACGACGACGCCGTCGCTCCCGGCCGTCCTGCGCAGATACGCGGCGATCCCGGCCGCGGCACGGACGACGACGGCGCGGTTCATCCGCATCGGCCCCGCGCCCAGTTCGCCGCGGAGCCCGGCCGTGCCGAACTGGAGCGTGCCGGAGAAGCGGTCGCGCAGCTCGTCCAGCGCCTCCGCCTCGATGAGCTTGGCCAGCTCCTCGCGGGTCTCCGGGTCGGGGTCCTCGGCCAGCCAGGCGCGGGCCGCCTCGATGACGTGGTCAGCGTCGGTCACGTCGGTGGTCACGTCGGTCACCTCTCGTAGTGGGGGAGTGCCGGGCTCAGACCCGCTCCAGGACCTGTGCGAGGAGTGCCCCCATGCGGGTCGCGGAATCCTTGCCGGCCTGGAGCACCTCCTCGTGGTTGAGCGGCTCGCCCGTCATCCCGGCGGCCAGGTTCGTCACGAGGGAGACGCCGAGCACCTCGGCCCCCGCCTCGCGCGCCGCGATGGCCTCCAGAACGGTGGACATGCCCACGAGGTCTCCGCCGATGGTGCGCAGGAAACCGATCTCGGCGGGCGTCTCGTAGTGCGGCCCCGGGAGCTGGACGTAGACCCCCTCCTCCAGGGACGGGTCGATCTCCTGGCAGAGCGTGCGCAGCCGGGGGGAGTAGAGGTCGGTGAGGTCGACGAAGTTCGCGCCGACGATGGGCGAGGTGGCCGTGAGGTTGATGTGGTCGCTGATGAGGACCGGCTGGCCGGGGCGCATGCCCGCGCGGAGCCCGCCGCAGCCGTTGGTCAGGACGACCGTCTTGCAGCCGGCGGCGACGGCGGTCCGCACGCCGTGCGCGACGGCGGCGACGCCGCGGCCCTCGTAGTAGTGCGTACGGCCGAGGAAGACGAGCGCGCGCTTGTCGCCTATGCGGTGCGAGCGGATGGTGCCCGCGTGGCCCGCGACGGCCGGGGGCGGGAAGCCGGGCAGCTCGGTCACCGCGAACTCGTGCTCGGGCTCGCCGAGCGCGTCCGCCGCGGGCACCCAGCCCGAGCCCATCACAAGGGCGACGTCATGGCTGTCGGCCCCGGTCAGCTCCCGCAGCCGCGTGGCGGCGGCGTCGGCGGAGCGGTACGGGTCGTCGTCGGTGTGCGTAGTGGGAGATGCGTTCACGCGACGAGCGTAGCCCGTCTCGGCCTACGCGCGTAGACGGCGTGGCGAAGTCAGGACGATGCCACAGGGCCCCTCGCCGGCGCGTCGGACGATCACCTGGTCCCCTGGTGGGCTCGCCGGGCACGTCGTGCGCCCCTGTGCGGGGATCTTGCCTGTGCGGCGGGCCCCGGTCGGGCCCCGTGTGGGGATCCGGCCCTCGGGGTGTGCCGCGGGGTGCCCTGGGATGTGTCGGCGTGGGGGGCGTCGGGGGTGGTCGGGGGCGGGATATACAGGGACGATGTGGGCATATGGGCGTACCGGAGGTGCGGGCGGGTCGTCCGGGCAGCGGCGGTACGCGCTGCTGGCGTTGCCGCTGGGACTGATCGCCGTGGTGGCGGTCGTGGACATCCTCGCCCCGCCCGAGGTGCACCTCGGGCCCCTGCTCGTGGCGGCGCCCGCCGTGACGGCGGCCTTCGGCGGACCCTGGCTCGTCGCGTCGGTCGGCACCCTCGCGGCGGCCGTGCAGCTCGGGATCGGGGTCACCCGGCGCGGCTGGCTGACGCTCAACCACCAGACGCAGGCCGTCGCGCTCCTCCTCGTCACCGGCGTCGTCACGCTCTTCGTACTGCTGCGCGAGCGGCAGCGGCGGGAGATGTCCCAGGTGCGGTCGGTCTCCGAGGCCGTGCAGCGGGTGCTGCTGCGCCCGCTGCCCCCTCGGCTGGGCCCGCTCCGCGTCGCCTCCGCCTATCTGGCGGCCGACGCCGAGGCCCAGGTCGGCGGCGACCTGTTCGCGGCGGCGCGGCCCGGGGCGACGACCCGGCTCCTCATCGGCGACGTACGGGGGAAGGGGCTCGACTCGGTCAGCGACGCGGCGCTGCTGCTCGGGGCCTTCCGGGAAGCGGCGCACTGCCACGCCGACGTGTCCGGACTCGCGGCGTACCTGGAGCGGAGCGTCAGCCGCGGGCTCGCGGAGGCCGAGGGGTTCGCGGGGGACACCGGGTACGCCGGGGGCGCGGGGGCCCATGACGGCGGCGAGGACTTCGTCACCGCCGCCGTCGTGGAGATCCCCGACAGCGGGCACGAGGTCCGCGTGGTCAACTGCGGCCACCCGCCCCCGCTGCTGCTGCGCGGCAGCCACGTCGTCACGCTCCGTTCGGAAGCGCCCGAGCCCCCGCTGGGCCTGGGCGAGTTCGCCACCTCCGGGTACCGGGCCGACACCTTCCCGCTGGAGGACGGCGACCTGCTCCTCCTCTACACGGACGGCGTCATCGAGACGCGCGACGCGGCGGGCGCCTTCTACCCGCTGGCCGAACGGCTCGCGGGCTGGGCGGGCGACGGCCCCGAGACGCTCGTACGGCGTCTCAAGGCCGATCTGCTCGCCCACGGCGGCGGGAGCCTCGGCGACGACGCGGCCCTCGTCGCGCTCCGGCGCGCCGCGCCGGGGGAGGATCAGGCGGTGGCGTAGTCGCCGAGGGAGGGCTCCAGCAGGGCGAAGGCGTGCTCGGCCGCCGCCGTGACGTCGGCGCGGATCTCCGCGGCGTCCCGCCCGTCGAGGGTGAGCCGCTGGACGCGCTCGAACAGCATGCGGTGCACCGCGCCGAACAGGGCCGCGGCGGTCCGCGCCGCGAGATCGCCACGACGGGCGTCGGCTCCGGCACCGGTGTCGGCTCCGGCGTCGGCACCAGCACCGACCCCGGTCGTCTTCGCGAGGGCCTCGGCGAGCGCGGCCTCGCGCAGGTCGTGCAGGTCGCGCAGGCGGGCCGTCAGGGTGGGGCTGTCGGCGATCATCCGGGCGAAGTCGCGGGGGGCGAACCCGGCGACCGGGTCGGTGGTGTCGGCCGCCTCGGCGAACGCGCGGCGCAGGGCCGTCAGCGCCGACTCGCCCGGCGCGCGGTCGGCCACCGTCCGGGCCAGCGAGCCGACGAACGCGTCCTGGTGGTCCAGGGCCAGGTCTTCCTTGCGCGGGAAGTAGTTGGTCACCGTCTTCTTGGCCACCCGCGCGGCGGCGGCGATCTCGGCGATGGTCGTCCGCTCGAAGCCCTGGTCGAGGAAGAGGCGCGTGGCGGCGTCGGAGAGGAGCTGACGGGTCTCCTGCTTCTTGGTCTCGCGCAGCCCGGCCGGGGGCGTCTGCGCGGCGGTGGCGTCGATACTCATGGAGCAATCTTACCCTCGACGCATTTTTATGTTGACACCCCCGAGGGTGCCGCGCTAAGTTTACGTCCGTCGCAAGTTTTCCATTGGGCGACGTACGTACTCCCAGGAGGTCCACCCGTGCAGATCACCACGACGACCCTCTCCTTCACCGTCGACGACGTCGCCGCCTCGCAGAAGTTCCTCACCGCCCACCTCGGTTACGTGGAGCAGGCCGCCGCCGACGGCTTCGCCTCGCTGACCCGGCCCGACGCCGCCGCCGACATCGTCCTGCTCGCCCGCGGCACCGAGGTCCTGCCGCCCGAGCAGCGCGACCGGCGCGCGTCCGGCACGATCCTCGCCTTCACCCTCACCGGCATCGAGGCCGAGGAGAGGCGGCTGCGCGAGGAGGGTGTCGCGATCACCATGCCGCTGCGCGAGGAGCCGTGGGGCGAGCGCCTCTTCCAGGTCACCGACCCCAACGGCCTCGTGATCCAGTTCGTCGAGTGGGCCACGGAGCAGTCCTGAGCCACGGCCCCCTTACGTCCGTCACGTCCGTCACGCCCACCACCCGCACCCACCACGGAGGATCCATGCAGGCAAGCCCCACGGCCGACACCGCCACCCCCGCCCTCCCGCCGCTCCCGCCGCTCGCCGTTCAGGCGGAACGCCTGGTCGAGCTGGGGGTGCACCGGCTCGCGGGGGTGTCCGCCGACGAGGTGCGCGGCTTCGCCGCCCGCGCCGCCGGGGCCGCCGGGGCCGACGGCGCGGGCGAGGGCGAGGGCGGGGGTGACGGCGGCGCCCTGCTCGCCGTCCACCCGGACCGGGTCCCCGCCTCGGCCCTCGTCCCGCTGCTCGACCGCGGGGGCAAGCCCGGCTTCGTCGTGACCGACATGGCGGACATCGACGACTTCGCGCCCTGCGGCATCGAGCTGCCCGAGGGGCCGGGGCCCCTCTATCTGGTGGGCGCCCCGGACCGCGGCGACGACCTGGCCAACTGGAGCCCGCAGGAGGCCCTGCCCGAGCTGGCCGGGCGGGGCCGGAGCCCGATGCTGCTGAGCGAGGGCGTCCACTGGGTGCTCCAGCAGCCCGCGGCGCTGGAGCGCAACCGCTGCTTCATGACGATCGGCTCCCGGCTGCGCAAGGCGAACGGCACGTTCGACGCCCGTACGCCCGCGCTGTGGATCAGCAACGGCACCGGGCGCGACGGCCGCGAGCGGCGCGGCGCCCCCAAGGCCGGCTGGTGCTGGTGGAACAACCGCCACACCTGGCTCGGCTTCGCCTCCACCACGGGCCGTACGGCGTAACGGCATCACGGCATAGGGGCCAGCCCGGGCCCGGGCCCGGGCTCAGGCGGCGCAGAACTCGTTGCCCTCCGGGTCCCGCATGAGCCACCAGCGTCCCGCCATGCCCTTGTCGATCTCGCGGACGCGGGTGGCGCCCAGCTTCTCCAGGCGGTCGGCGAGCGCGTCCGTGCCCTCGGGTCCGGCGTGGACGTCGACGTGGAGGCGGTTCTTGACCGTCTTGCCCTCCGGCACGTCCTGGAAGAGCAGCCGCCTCCCCCGGCCCACGCCGCTCGCCTCGTCGAAGGGGTCCTCCGGGTGCCGGATCCCGGCGTACCCCCGGAAGATCTTCCGGCCTCCGTGCTCGGTGACCACGTCCTCGCCGATGTGTCCCGCCGCCAGGAGCTGCCCGATGAGAGGGCTCGGGTCCTCCACCTCGTACTGCAGCGCGGCGGCCCAGAAGTCCGCGAGCGCGGGGGCGTCCTGGGCGTCGATGACCAGTTTCCAGTTCAGTGCCGTCATGTAACTGGTTATACTGGTTACATGGACTCGACGGCAAGCACCGGGATGCTGATGCGTCCCTTCACCGGGGCGCCCTTCCGGTTCGATCCCGGCGCGCTCAGCCTGGAGCTGCTGACGACCGGCGGCCCGGGGCCGTACAGGCGGTACGAGGCGCTGCACGCCCCCGAGGACCTCGCCGCGTGGGCCGAGCGCTCCCGGCTGACGCCGACGCCCGCGCTGGAGATATCCGCGGCGCAGGTCGCGGACGCGCGCGAGCTGCGCGACGCCCTCTTCCGCGCCGCCACGGCCCGCGCGCACGGCGAGCGCCCGGCCGCCGCCGACGTGACCGTGCTCAACGAGGCGGCGGCGTGTCCCCCGCTCGCCCCCGTCCTCGCCCCGGACGGCGCCGAGCGGCGCTGGGCCGCGCCCGCCGACGGCACCCGGCTGCTCGCCACGGTCGCGCGCGACGCGGTCGAGCTGCTGACGGGGCCGTACGCGCACCGCGTGCGGGTCTGCTCCGGCGAGAACTGTGCGCTCGTCTACGTGGACACGTCGCGCCCCGGCCGCCGCCGCTGGTGCTCGATGGAGCGCTGCGGCAACCGCCACAAGGTCCGCGCCCTGCGCGAGCGCCGCGAGCGCCGCGCGGGCGAACAGGAAGACGAACAAGAAGAGAGGTGAGGAAGATGCGCGCACGCCCCACGGGACTCACCAAGGACGCGGGATGGCAGATCGGCGTCTCCCGCACGCTGCCCCATCCGCCGTCCGCCGTCTGGGAGTTCGTCAGCGGCCCCGAGGGCCTCGCCCTGTGGCTCGGCCCCGGCGCGGAGCTGACGCCCGAGCGCGGCGCCCCGTACCGCACGGCGGACGGCGTCGAGGGCGAGGTCCGCGGCTATCGGCCGGGCGACCGCATCCGTGTCACCTACGGCCCGACGACCGTCCAGGTGGCCGTCTCCCCGGCCGGGGACGGCACCCGCGCGGTCCTCCGCCTCCACCAGGAGCGCATGGCCTCGCGGGAGGAGCGCGAGCGGCAGCGTGCCCACTGGCGGGACGTCGCCGCGAGGATCGCCGCGGCGCTCGACGGACGCGCCGACCCCGGCGCGTCCGCGCGCCCGTAGACTCCGCGCCTGTGGACGAGCCGAACAGCGGGGACGAGCCGGACAGCAGGGACGAGGCGCTCGCCGAGGCCGTACGGCTGCGGGGCGCGGGGGAGCGCGAGGCGGCGCGGCAGCGGCTGCTCACGCTGAGCGCGCGCCACCCGGACGACGCCGAGATCGCCTACCAGACCGCCTGGGCCCACGACGTGCTCGGCCTGGAGCGGGAGGCGGTCCCCTTCTACGAGCGCGCGCTCGCGGCGGAGGCCCCGCCGCTCACCGACGACGACCGCCGGGGCGCGCTGCTCGGCCTCGGCAGCACGTACCGCGTGCTCGGCGCGCACGAGCGTGCCGTCGCCCTGCTGCGCGAGGCCGCCGCGGCCTACCCGGAGGACGGCGCGCTGCGCGCGTTCCTCGCGATGGCCCTGCACAACACGGGCGCGCACGAGGAGGCCATGCGCCTGCTCCTGGTCCTCCTCGCCGACACCAGCGACGACCCCTCCGTACGGGAGTACCGCGCGGCGCTCGCGCACTACGCGACGGACCTCAGCACGGCCGCTTCCGCAGCTCCATGACGTAGTCGTGCGGGGCGCCCGCGGACTCGGCGGCGTCGGCGATGTCCCCGAGATAGCGGGCGGAGGGCAGCCCGCCCTCGTAGCCGTTGAGGACGTAGCACCACGCGGGCTCGTCGCCGTCGAGGGTGTGCACGCGCACCCGCATCCGCCGGTAGATGTCGAGCCCGACGCCCTCCCAGCGGTCCATGGAGTCCTCGTCCATCGGCGCGATGTCGTAGAGCGCGACGAAGATCTGCGCGCGGGGCGCCTCGACGACCGTGGCCAGCGCCCCGTCCCACCCCATGTGCTCGCCGCCGAAGGTGAGCCGCCAGTCGGTGACCCACCCCGTGCCGCGCAGCGGGGAGTGCGGGGCGCGGCGTGCCATGAGCCGTGCGTCGAGGTTGCCGGCGTAGGCGGCATAGAGCGACATGCGCACGAGGGTACGCCGACGGGCACGGTCCTCTCTTTCACGTGCGCCCCGGCCGACGCGAACCCCGCCGGGTGATCCCCTGTCGCGTGCGGGACAATGGAGTATGTGACTCGGATCGTGATCATCGGTGGCGGACCTGGCGGATACGAGGCTGCGCTGGTCGCGGCGCAGCTCGGCGCGGAGGTGACCGTCGTCGACTGCGACGGGCTCGGCGGGGCCTCGGTGCTCACCGACTGCGTGCCGTCCAAGACGCTCATCGCCACCGCCGAGGTGATGACGAACTTCGACTCCTCGTACGAGGAGCTGGGCATCCGCGTCGAGGACACGACGCACGACCCGGACGACCCGGCGCGGGTCGTCGGCGTCGACCTGGGGAAGGTCAACCGCCGGGTGAAGCGCCTCGCGCTGGCGCAGTCGCACGACATCACGGCCTCCGTCACCCGCGCGGGCGTGCGCGTGATGCGCGGGCGCGGGCGGCTGGAGCCGGGGCAGGCCACGGACGGGTCGCGGCGCATCACCGTGACCGCCGCCGACGGCTCGCAGGAGGAGCTGACGGCCGACGCCGTGCTCGTCGCCACCGGCGGGCACCCCCGCGAGATCCCCGACGCGCTCCCCGACGGCGAGCGGATCCTCAACTGGACGCAGGTGTACGACCTGGAGGAGCTGCCCGAGGAGCTGATCGTGGTCGGCTCCGGCGTGACCGGTGCCGAGTTCGCGGGCGCCTACCAGGCGTTGGGCTCGCAGGTCACCCTCGTCTCCTCGCGCGACCGCGTGCTGCCGGGCGAGGACCCGGACGCGGCGGCGGTGCTGGAGGACGTCTTCCGGCGGCGCGGGATGAACGTGATGAGCCGTTCCCGGGCGGCGTCCGCGAAACGTGTGCCGGGCTCGTATCAGGGACCCTCCTCGCCGAAGGCGGGCAAGGAGGGACGGGTCGGCGACCGTGTCGAGGTCACCCTCCAGGACGGCCGTACGATCACGGGTTCGCACTGCCTCGTCGCGGTCGGCGCCGTGCCGAACACGGCGGACATGGGCCTGGAGGAGGCCGGGGTCGTGCTCAAGGAGTCGGGGCACATCCGTACGGACAAGGTCTCCCGTACGTCGGCGCCCGGGGTGTACGCGGCGGGTGACTGCACCGGCGTCTTCGCGCTCGCGTCCGTCGCCGCGATGCAGGGCCGGATCGCGATGTACCACTTCCTGGGCGACGCGGTGGCGCCGCTCAACCTCAAGGCCGTCTCCGCGAACGTCTTCACGGACCCGGAGATCGCCACCGTCGGCTACAGCCAGGCGGACGTGGACAACGGGAAGATCGACGCGCGCGTCGTGAAGCTGCCGCTGCTGCGCAACCCGCGCGCGAAGATGCAGGGCATCCGCGACGGCTTCGTGAAGCTCTTCTGCCGCCCCGGGACCGGCATCGTGGTCGGCGGCGTGGTCGTCGCGCCGCGGGCCAGCGAGCTGATCCACCCCATCTCGATCGCGGTCGACAACAATCTGACAGTGGAACAGATCGCGAACGCCTTCACTGTGTACCCGTCCCTGACCGGCTCGATCGCCGAGGTCGCGCGCCAGCTCCACACGCGGAAGACCGCGGAGTAGCCAGGACGGCGCCGGGTGGGGCCCTCTACCACATCAGGGGTCCGCGTACGAACAACTTCTGTTAATCGGCGCAAACTGCTGAAAGCAGACGGTCGTTGGCGTTACTGTCAGTTTCGTGTTCGCTGCGGAACGTCGTCAATTGATCCTTGAAATGGTGCGAGCTAACGGGGCCGTCTCGCTCCGTGAGCTGGCCCGCGTCGTCCAGACCTCAGAAGTGACCGTGCGTCGTGACGTACGGGCGCTGGAGGCAGAAGGACTGCTCGACCGCCGACACGGCGGTGCCGTGCTCCCGGGCGGCTTCTCCCGGGAATCCGGCTTCCCACAGAAATCCCATCTAGCGACCGCGGAGAAGACGGCCATCGCCGATCTCGCCGCGGGCCTCGTCGGAGAGGGCGAGGCCGTCGTCGTCGGCGCCGGGACGACGACGCAGGAGCTGGCGCGGCGCCTCGCGCGCGTCCCCGGCCTGACCGTCGTCACCAACTCGCTGCTGGTCGCCCAGGCGCTGGCACACGCCAACCGGGTCGAGGTCGTCATGACCGGAGGCACCCTGCGCGGCTCCAACTACGCGCTGGTCGGCAGCGGTGCCGAGCAGTCCCTGCACGGGCTGCGCGTCTCCCGCGCGTTCCTCTCGGGGAGCGGGCTGACGGCCGAGCGCGGCCTGTCCACGTCCAACATGCTCTCCGCGAGCGTGGACCGGGCGCTGGTGCAGGCCGCCGCGGAGGTCGTGGTCCTGGCCGACCATACGAAGCTCGGAACCGACACGATGTTCCAGACCGTGCCGACGGATCTCATCACCCGTCTGGTCACGGACGAGCCGCCGCCGCACGACGACCGTGCGGAGACGGAGCTTCAGGCGCTGGCCGACCGGGGCGTGCAGATCGCCGTCGCGGGACCGGTGCGCTCCGCACCGCCCCCGGCGGGTGAGGAACGGCGCGAGATGCGGGACGTCCAGATGCCGGGGCCCCGGCGGAATCCGGGTCCGCCGGGCGGAGGCGGGAGTTCCACACCCCCGCCGCCGACGCAACTGCGGAGCGCGACGTCCCTGCCGGACGGACCGGCGCCGGCGAAGTCCCCCCGGGTCGCCGACCTGGCTCCCCGCCGCCGCTGACAGGAGCGACAACGCCCGGGTGCGCCCGCCTCGTACGGAAGAGGCGGGCGCACCCGGGCGTACGGCCCTTGAGCCCGGTCGGTCCCCGAGGTCGGTCCCCGAGGTCAGTCCTTGATCTCGCAGATGACCGCGCCGGACGAGATCGAGGCGCCGATCTCGGCGCTGAGGTCCTTGACGGTGCCCGCGCGGTGCGCGTTGAGCGGCTGCTCCATCTTCATGGCCTCCAGGACGACGACGAGTTCGCCCTCCTCGACGTGCTGGCCCTCCTCGACGGCGACCTTGACGATCGTGCCCTGCATCGGGGAGGCGAGGGCGTCGCCGGAGGCGGCGGAGCCGGACTTCTTGGCGGCCTTGCGGCGCGGCTTGCGCGCCCCGCCCTCGATCGCGGCACGGGCCAGCGGCATCCCCAGCGAGGAGGGCAGCGAGACCTCCAGGCGCTTGCCGCCGACCTCGACGACGACGGTCTCGCGGGAGCCCTCGTCGTCGGTCTCCTCCTCCACGCCGGCGCCGGGCGCCGCGTAGGGCTGGATCTCGTTGACGAACTCCGTCTCGATCCACCGGGTGTGGACGTCGAACGGCTCACCCTCGCGCCCGTCGACCTCCGGCGCGAACGCGGCGTCCCGGACCACGGTGCGGTGGAAGGGGATCGCGGTGGCCATGCCCTCGACGGTGAACTCGTCCAGCGCCCGCGCCGCCCGCTCCAGGGCCTGGCGGCGGGTCGAGCCGGTGACGATGAGCTTGGCCAGCAGCGAGTCCCAGGCCGGGCCGATGACCGAGCCGGACTCCACGCCCGCGTCCAGCCGGACGCCGGGACCGGTCGGCGGGGCGAAGGTGGTCACGGTGCCCGGCGCCGGGAGGAAGTTGCGGCCCGGGTCCTCGCCGTTGATGCGGAACTCGAAGGAGTGACCGCGCAGCGCCGGGTCGTCGTAGCCCAGCTCCTCGCCGTCGGCGATACGGAACATCTCGCGCACCAGGTCGATGCCCGCGACCTCCTCGGTCACCGGGTGCTCGACCTGCAGGCGGGTGTTGACCTCCAGGAAGGAGATCGTGCCGTCCTGGCCGACGAGGAACTCGCAGGTGCCCGCGCCCTCGTACCCCGCCTCGCGCAGGATCGCCTTCGACGCGCGGTACAGCTCGGCGTTCTGCTCCTCCGTCAGGAACGGCGCGGGGGCCTCCTCGACGAGCTTCTGGTGACGGCGCTGGAGGGAGCAGTCGCGGGTCGAGACGACCACGACGTTCCCGTGCTTGTCCGCCAGGCACTGCGTCTCCACGTGCCGGGGACGGTCCAGATAGCGCTCGACGAAGCACTCGCCGCGGCCGAAGGACTGCACGGCCTCGCGCACCGCCGAGTCGTACAGCTCGGGGACCTCCTCCAGCGTGCGGGCGACCTTCAGGCCGCGACCGCCGCCGCCGAAGGCGGCCTTGATGGCGATGGGCAGACCGTGCTCCTCCGCGAACGCCACGACCTCCTCGGAGCCCGAGACCGGGTCCTTGGTCCCCGCCACCAGCGGGGCGCCCGCGCGCTGCGCGATATGGCGCGCGGCGACCTTGTCGCCCAGGTCGCGGATGGCGTGCGGCGGCGGACCGATCCAGGTCAGCCCCGCGTCCAGCACGGCCTGCGCGAACTCGGCGTTCTCCGAGAGGAACCCGTAGCCCGGGTGGACGGCGTCCGCGCCCGCGTCGGCGGCGGCCTTGAGCACCTTGGCGACGTCCAGGTAGCTCGCCGCCGGGGTGTCACCGCCCAGGGCGTATGCCTCATCGGCCACACGGACATGCAGCGCGTCCCGGTCCGGCTCGGCATATACAGCGACGCTCGCGATTCCCGCGTCCCGGCAGGCGCGGGCCACGCGGACCGCGATCTCGCCGCGATTGGCGATGAGCACCTTGCGCACGATGGCTCCCTCCTTGAAACAAGCTGAGTTTAGGTACTGGCGACACCCCACGCCGAGCCGCCAAGGGGGGTGAGCTTGCCCACACAGAGTGTCACCCGTCGGTACCACGGGAGCCTCGTCCCCCGTCGTTCCAAGGTACGCCGGGTTTTGGCGTTCGCCCGCCGCCCCCGGGATGTGGTCTTGCTCTCTGTGCCTCCACCCCCGGTCCGGGGCGTCTTCTTTGTGGGATCCCTATGAAACGCTGGAAGAAACTTTGCGCTGCGTCCCACCCCTTGCCCCGGCCCGTACCCGTGAGTAGCGTGCGCGCCGTGAAGAGACTGGGGCACAGGAGAACGGTCGCCGCCGCCGCGGCGCTCGCGCTGACCCTGGAGGCGGTCGTCCTCGTACTGGTCAACCTCTTCCTGGGCAAGGTCGTTGACGCGCAGGACATGTCGCTGGCGGGAATCGATCCTCGGGCGATGACGGTGTCCGCCTGGATCGGCGCCGCGCTCATCGGGGGCTATCTCGCCGGCTGCGCGCTGATACTCGCCCGCAGCGCCGTGCGGGACAAGTCGCCGCTGGGCTTCTTCCGTATCGTCCTGATCAGTTGCGCCGTCGTCCACGGGCTGCTGGGTGCCTTCTCGATCGGTCTCGTCGGCTGGACCGCGTTCCTGGTGATGATGGCCGTCCTCGGCCTCATCGTGTGGTCCCTCACCTGGTACGGCGCTCCCGCGCAGGCTCACTGAGGTCGGCGCTCCACCACGTCGTCCCGCTGAACACGTGCAGGACGCCCGCGTGTCCGTGGCCCGAGAACCTCCCCAGCGCCCCGCCGCCGGGCAGGGCCAGGCGGTAGCGCGCACCGGGGACGGCCCGGCCGTCGTCCTCCAGCGTCGTGTACGTCAGCACGTCGTGCCTGTCCTCCCCGCCCACCTGGGCGACCGTACGGTCCCGCCCCAGCGGAACGGCCCAGCCGCCGCCCGTCCCCTCCAGGCTCCAGCCGCGGCGGGGCCCCGCGCCCTCGGACGGGTCGAAGCGGACCAGGACGCGTTCGCGCATGTTGTGGAAGGACGTCCAGACGGTGGTGGACTCCAGGGCCACGCGGGGGGTTTCGGCGGGCAGCCCCCAGGGGCCGTCACCGGGGAGTGGGCGGTCCGGTGTGAGGTCGTCGGCGAACCTGACCAGGCCGTCGGAGCCGATCGGTTCCGGACCGTCCGGGCCGCCCCAGCCGTTGTTCCCGAAGATGCCCTCGTCGAAGTAGCTCACCCAGATGCCGTCGGCCACGTCCGTGCGGATGCCGGCGATCCCGTCGCCCAACGTGCCCCGCGCCAGCAGGCGTCCGTCCGCGCCGTGGATCTCGGCGTTGCGCTCCGGACCCTCCTCGGGGTGATACACGCAGCGCGCGCCCACCACCAGGACCCGGCCGCCGGAGAGCGGCTGGGCGCGCGGCACGGCGAGCGCGGTCTCCAGCGCGGTCACCACCGGCTCCGGCCCGTAGGTCACGAACCGCATCGGAACGCCGCCGTCCAGACGCGTTCTCGGCACCCCCACCCCGTTCGGCAGGATGTCCTTGGCGATCTGCTCCCCGTGGTCCGCGGGCGCCGTCCACAGCGCGACCGGCTCGCCGTGCGGGGAGAGCGAGACGCAGGCCGCCGTGTCGCCCTCCTCGGGCGGCGCCAGCTCTCCCCGGAACGTCAGCTCGACCGTGGGCAGGTCCGTCATCCGCTCACGCCCACAAGTCGGTGATCGCGACGTCCAGTTCGGCCAGGAGCGCGCGGAGCGTCGGCATCGAGAGCCCGATGACGTTGCCGTGGTCGCCCTCGATGCCCTCGACGAACGGCGCCGAGCGGCCGTCGAGGGTGAAGGCGCCCGCCACATGGAGGGGCTCGCCGCTCGCCACGTAGGCCGCGACCTCCGCGTCCGTGGGCTCCCCGAAGCGGACCACGGTGGACGCCGTCGTGGACGTACGTCCGCCGCCCTCGCGGGTGTCGATGACGCAGTGCCCGGTCCTGAGGACGCCCGCGCGGCCCCGCATGGCCTTCCAGCGGGCCGTGGCCTCCTCCGCGTCCGCGGGCTTGCCCAGGGCCTCGCCGTCCAGCTCCAGGACCGAGTCGCAGCCGACGACGAGCGCGCCCGCCGCCTCCGGGCGCGCGGCGACCGCCGCGGCCTTCGCCTCGGCGAGGACCTTCGCGAGTTCCGCCGGATTCGCGGCCGTCAGCGCGTCCTCGTCCACCCCGCTCACGATCACTTCGGGGGCGAGGCCCGCCTGCCGGAGCAGGCCGAGGCGGGCGGGGGAGGCGGAGGCGAGCACGAGGCGGGGGCGCGGTGCTGAGTCGGTCATGGCCGCCATCGTACGAGCGGCCATGGGGTACCTCCCTGCTCGAAGAGCTTGGGGGAGGGCCCGGGCCCGGTCACACGTTGCTCGCGTGCAGCAGCAGCATCACGACGGCGACGACGACCGGCAGCACCCAGTACAGACGCTCCAACTTCGTCCGGGCCGCGCGGGTTTCCTCGTCCGGCTCGTCACGGGGATCCGACCACAGCATCGACCGATGATGGAACGGAACGCCCCGCTCGCGCCTGAGTACGCGTACTCAGATCAGCCGCGTGCTCGTGTCAGCCGGGCCAGAAGGACCGGCGCCAGGTGCCGGGGCCGGGTGCCGGGGTCCGCCCCGGCACCGTGCGGGCCGGGTCGGACCACGCGCTGCGCACGGCGCCGGCGGGCTCCGCGGTGGCTGCCGCGGCGGCCCGCACTCTGACCACCGCCAGGGTGGCGGCCAGCTCCTCCGGCGTCGGATTGCCTCGTACGACCTTGATCATGGCGCTGCCTCCTCGACGCGCTCGCTGCGGGGTGCTGCCGGGCTCAGAGCGGGATGTTGCCGTGCTTCTTGGGCGGAAGCTGTTCCCGCTTGGAGCGCAGCGTGCGCAGGCCCCGGGTGATGTGGCGGCGGGTCTCGGACGGCCGGATCACGGCGTCGACGTAGCCGCGCTCGGCCGCCACGTACGGGTTCAGCAACGTGTCCTCGTACTCCTGGGTGAGCTGCTCGCGCAGCTCCTCGCGGCCGTCCTCGGGGGCCGCCGCGAGGGTCTTGCGGTGCAGGATGTTGACCGCGCCCTGGGCGCCCATGACGGCGATCTGGGCCGTCGGCCAGGCGAAGTTGAGGTCGGCGCCGAGGTGCTTGGAGCCCATGACGTCGTACGCGCCGCCGAACGCCTTGCGGGTGATGACGGTGACGAGCGGGACCGTGGCCTCCGCGTAGGCGTAGATGAGCTTGGCGCCGCGGCGGATGATGCCGTCGTACTCCTGGTCGGTGCCCGGCAGGAAGCCGGGGACGTCCACGAAGGTGAGCACCGGCACGTTGAACGCGTCGCACGTGCGCACGAAGCGGGCGGCCTTCTCGCTCGCGTCGATGTTGAGGCACCCGGCGAACTGCAGCGGCTGGTTGGCGACGACGCCCACCGCCTGGCCCTCGATCCGCCCGAAACCGGTGATGATGTTCGGCGCGAACAGGGCCTGCGTCTCCAGGAACTCCCCGTCGTCGAGCACGTGCTCGATCACACCGTGCATGTCGTACGGCTGGTTCGCGGAGTCCGGGATCAGCGTGTCCAGCTCGCGGTCCTCGTCCGAGGTCTCCAGGTCCGCCTCCTCGGGGAAGACCGGCGGCTCGGAGAGGTTGTTGGACGGCAGGTAGGACAGCAGCGCCTTCACGTACTCGATGGCGTCCTTCTCGTCGCCCGCCATGTGGTGCGCGACGCCGGACGTCGTGTTGTGCGTACGGGCGCCGCCCAGCTCCTCGAAGCCGACGTCCTCGCCGGTGACCGTCTTGATGACGTCCGGGCCCGTGATGAACATGTGCGAGGTCTGGTCGACCATCACCGTGAAGTCGGTGATCGCCGGGGAGTACACCGCGCCGCCCGCGCAGGGGCCCAGGACGAGGCTGATCTGCGGGATCACGCCGGAGGCGTGCGTGTTGCGGCGGAAGATCTCCGCGAACAGGCCGAGCGCCGCGACGCCCTCCTGGATACGGGCGCCGCCGCCGTCATTGATCCCGATGACCGGACATCCGGTCTTCAGGGCGAAGTCCATGACCTTGACGATCTTCTCGCCGTAGACCTCGCCGAGCGCGCCGCCGAAAATGGTGAAGTCCTGCGAGAACACGCAGACGGGGCGGCCGTCCACGGTTCCGTAACCGGTGACGACCCCGTCCCCGTACGGGCGGTTCTTCTCCAGCCCGAAGTTGGTCGAGCGGTGCCGTGCGAACTCGTCCAGCTCCGTGAACGAGCCCTCGTCGAGCAGCAGTTCCACTCGCTCACGGGCCGTCAGCTTGCCCTTGGCGTGCTGCTTCTCCACCGCGCGCTCCGAGCCCGCGTGCACCGCCTCGGCGGTACGCCGCTCGAAATCCGCGATCTTGCCCGCGGTGGTGTGGATGTCTGGGCTCGCCTGCTCTGACATCTGCGGGGGGCTCCTACTCGCTCGTCATCGGGGGCTACCGGTTCGTAGGTTATCGGCGCGCGTCGGTTCTGACGGTGCGGCGTTGACCACATTCCGCTCGCCACTGGGGCGCCCCGCCGACTCCTGCCGCGCAACCCCGCCGGGCCAGGCCCCCGCTTCTCCCCTCCCTTCCCGCGAAGCTCGGGAGGTCTGGAGGGGCAGGCCTCGTGGCGTGGTGACCGGGCGCGCCCGCGCGGCGGAGCCGCATATCGGATACAGGCCCGCGCCCCTGATCGGGCAAGCCCAAAGGCCTGGGGGGCCTCTAGCCTGAGGGGATGGCTGACTCCGACGTACCCCGTAATCGCTGGTCCGATCTGGATCGGCCGCCACTGAACGAGGCCGCACTCCGCAAAGCCCTCGTCCGGGACGACTCGATGTTCACGGCACTCGACGTGGTCCCCAGCATCGGCTCCACCAACACAGAGCTCGCCGCCCGCGCCCGCAAGGGCGAGGCCGAACCCGGCACGGTGCTCGTCGCCGAGGAGCAGACCTCGGGCCGCGGACGGCTGGACCGGGGATGGAGCGCCCCGCCGCGCTCCGGGCTCTTCTTCTCGACCCTGCTGCGCCCCGCGCCCCCCGCCGAGCGCTGGGGCTGGATCCCGCTCCTCGCGGGCGTGGCCGTGGCGGGCGCCCTCGCCCGGACCGCCGGGGTCGACATGGGACTCAAGTGGCCCAACGACGTCCTCGCGCGCGTCGGCGGCGAGGAGCGCAAGCTCGGCGGCATCCTCGCCGAGCGCGTCGAGACCCCCGGCGGCGCCGCGGTCGTCCTCGGCATCGGCCTGAACGTCACGCTGAGCGCCGACGAGCTGCCCGTACCGACGGCCGGCTCCCTCGCGCTGGCGGGCGCGCAGGGCACGGACCGGGACCCGCTGCTGCGGGCCGTGCTGCGCGCGTTCGAGGACTGGTACGGCCGCTGGACGGCCGCCGACGGGGACCCGACGGAGAGCGTGCTGCTGGAGGCATATGCCGCCGGATGCGTGACACTCGGCCGTACCGTACGGGCGGAGCTGCCCGGCGGGGACGAGCTGACGGGCGAGGCGGTCGCCGTGGACGGGGACGGACGGCTGGTGATCGCCTCCGCGGAGGGCGTGCAGCGGCCGGTCGCGGCGGGTGACATCGTGCACCTGCGCCCCACGGCCGGAGAGTGAGCTATCGCACAACTGCCGTATGGTGGGCTCGGCGCTGAGATGTGGCCGGATGAGGCTGAGCAAGAGGAACGGAAGGGCTGTGCGCAGGGACGACGGTACGCCGCGAGGGGTGCAAGGGGCGGGCAGTGACCGTGGATGATCCGGGCACGCCCGCACGTACGTACGAGTCCGCGTCCGCGGGGGACGCGGAGGAGGACGGGGGTTCCGGGGGCGGTACCGGAACCGGTGCCGGTGCCGGTCCTGGTGCCGAGGCCAGTCCGAACGGGGCCGACCCGGCGGAGGCCGCCGATCCGCCCGACGCGGACCCCGCGGACCCGGACGGCGAGGAGGACCCCAGCGCGCTCCGTATCGAGGAGCTGATCCTCGGCTCGGAGCGCCAGTACACCCCGTTCCAGGCCGCGCGGGCCGCGGGCGTCTCGATGGAGCTGGCCTCCCGCTTCTGGCGGGCGATGGGCTTCGCCGACGTCGGCCAGGCCCGTGCCCTGACGGAGGCGGACGTCCTGGCGCTGCGGCGCCTCGCGGGCCTCGTCGAGGCCGGGCTGCTGAGCGAGACGATGGCCGTGCAGGTCGCGCGCTCCACGGGACAGACCACGGCGCGGCTCGCCGACTGGCAGATCGACTCCTTCCTGGAGGGCCTCACCGAGCCGCCCGAGCCGGGCATGACGCGCAACGAGGTCACGTATCCGCTGGTGCAGCTCCTGCTGCCGGAGCTGGAGGAGTTCCTCGTCTACGTCTGGCGGCGCCAGCTCGCCGCCGCGACGGGGCGTGTCGTGCAGGCGCAGGACGACGAGGAGATGGTCGACCGGCGCCAGGCCATCGGCTTCGCGGACCTCGTGGGCTTCACGCGGCTGACGCGGCGGCTGGAGGACGACGAGCTGGGCGAGCTGGTCGAGGCGTTCGAGACGACCTCGGCCGACCTGGTCGCCGCGCACGGCGGGCGGCTGATCAAGGCCCTGGGCGACGAGATCCTCTACGTGGCCGACGACGCGGGCACCGCCGCCGAGATCGGGCTGCGGCTGATCGAGACCATGGCCAACGACGAGACGATGCCCGAGCTGCGCGTCGGCATCGCCTTCGGCACGATGACGACGCGGATGGGCGACGTGTTCGGCAACACGGTCAACCTCGCCAGCCGGCTGACCTCGATAGCGCCCAAGGACACGGTCCTGGTCGACGGTGCGGTACGGGCGGAGCTGACGGCTTCCGGGGACGCCCCGGAGTCCGAGAAGGAGAGCGAGGACCTCTCCGGTTTCCGCTTCGCCCTCCAACCCCTCTACCAGCGCCCTGTCCGTGGCCTCGGCGTGGTCGAACCCTGGCTGCTCCGCCGCCGCTAGCCCCTGCGGGGGGCTTGCGCCGTCTGTTCCGGGGGCCGGGTTCGGGGTGCCCCGTTCTGTGCTCCGCGGGCTGCGGCTGCGTCGTGGCTTGTCGCGCAGTTCCCCGCGCCCCTGCCGGGGCACGTCTTGCTCGCCCTCAACCCCACTGTGCTTGGGAAGTCTGCCACTGGGGGCGCCCCCTGCTCGAAGAGCTTGGGGGAGCAGGGTTGGCAAGCGCAGCCCACTTCGCTGGGTGCGCGCGTACAAGGGCCGGGTTCGGGGTGCCCCGGGCTGTGGTTTGCGGGGCGCGCCCGCGTCGTGGCTTGTCGCGCAGTTCCCCGCGCCCCTTCGGGGCGCTCTCGCCGGGGCGAAACGTAGGGTGCCCGCATGACTCAGACCGAAGCGCGTTACGGAGAGTGGGTCGGCGTCCGGAGGAACCCGGAGACGCATGTCGCTGAGCTCGTCATGGACCGGCCGAAGGCCATGAACGCGATCTCGACCGCCCTCGCACAGGCCCTCACCGAGGCCTGCGCGGAGCTCTCCGCGGACAACGACGTCCGCGCCGTCGTCCTGACCTCCACGCACGAGCGGGCGTTCTGCGTCGGCGCCGACCTCAAGGAGCGCAACGCGCTCAGCGACGCCGAGCTGGGCCGGCAGCGGCCGCACACGCGGGCCGCGTACACGGCCGTACTGGAGCTGCCCGTGCCGACCGTCGCCGCCGTCCACGGGTACGCGCTCGGCGGCGGCTTCGAGCTGGCGCTCTCCTGCGACCTGATCGTCGCCGACCCGACGGCCGTCGTGGGGCTGCCCGAGGTGTCCGTCGGCGTCATCCCGGGCGGGGGCGGCACCCAGCTCCTGCCGCGCCGCGTGGGCGCCGCGCGCGCCGCCGAGCTGATCTACACCGCGCGCCGGGTGGAGGCCGCGGAGGCCCGCGAGCTGGGGCTCGTCGACCGGCTCACGGACGAGGCGGGGCAGGACCGCGAGGAGGCGCTGGCCCTCGCCGCCCGTATCGCGGCGAACTCGCCCGTCGGGCTGCGCGCCGCCAAGCGCGCGCTCCGTACGGGCTGGGGCATGGACCTGCGGGCCGGGCTGGAGGTCGAGGACGCGGCCTGGCGCACGGTCGCCTTCTCGGGGGACCGCGCGGAGGGCGTCGCGGCGTTCAACGAGAAGCGGAAGCCGGACTGGCCGGGCCGGTGACGGAGGGCGTCACCCTCCGTGCACGGGTCCATACGGCGGAACGGGTCGAAGCCTCCTAATCTTGGTCGTATGGGCCGAATGGGAGACGACGCGGACGCCCGGCTCTGTGCCGTGGTGGGGCTGGCACAGGCGATGGCGGCGGCGCACACCTCGGCGCCCGTTCCGGTGCCGGTGCCGGTCCCGTGCGACGACACGCCCCACCTGCCGCACCGCGCGCTCGCGCACGCCGCGGCGCGCGGGGCCCGTGAGGCGCTGGGCGGCTCGTTCGCGGCGATCTCCTGCTGGGAGCGGGACCGGGGGCGGCTGCGGGTGCTGGTGAACGTGGGGGAGCTGGCCGAGGGCGAGGAGGAGTTCCCGGCCGACGAGTCGTACCCGGTGCACGACTTCCCGGAGATCACCGAGTTCCTGCACGAGGAGTGGGCGGGCGGCGGGGGCGAGCCGCACGCCTGGGTCGGCACCCGGGACGACGCGTTCTCGGGGCGGTCCAACGCGCTGCGCCGCCGTGGGCGGGGCTCGTGCGTCGTCGCGCCGCTGGTGCTGCACGGGCGGGCGTGGGGAGAGCTGCACGTCGCCCGCGGCACGGGGGAGCCCGCCTTCGACCGGGGTGACGCCGCGTTCGCGACGGTGCTGGCGGCGATCATCGCCTCGGGTCTCGCGCAGGACGAGCACCTGGAGGAGGTCCGCCGCCTCGCGTTCTCCGACCCGCTGACGGGCCTGGCCAACCGGCGGGCCGTGGACGCGCGGCTGGACGAGGCGGTGGAGTCGCACCGGGAGCACGGCACCGTCGTGAGCCTCGTGGTCTGCGACATCAACGGCCTCAAGCGGGTCAACGACGCGCACGGCCATGAGGCGGGCGACAGGCTGCTGGAACGATTCGGCTCGGTGCTGTCCCTGTGCGGCGCGATGCTGCCGGGCGCGCTCGCGGGGCGGCTGGGCGGCGACGAGTTCTGCCTGCTCGCCCCCGGGCCCACCGCCGACGAGGTGGTCCGCGCCGCCGACGAGCTGTGCCGCAGGGCGGCCGGTCTGGAGCTGGGCGAGGGCGTGGCGTGCGGGGTGGCCTCGACGGGCGACCCGATCGGCGAGGTCCGCAGCGCACGCCGCCTCTTCCGGCTCGCGGACGCCGCTCAGTACCGCGCGAAGGCGGCGCGCTCCCCGAAGCCGGTTGTCGCGGGGCGCGACGGGGGAGCCGACGATCCCGTGGTCCGGCTCGCGGACGCCCCCGCGGTGTCCCCCCGGGGGGAACGCCGCACCTTCCGCGGCCGCCACCTTTGAGGCGCGCCCCGCGGATCAGGGCTGGGTTCGGGGTGCCCCGTGCGGTGCGTTGCAGGCTGCGACGGCGTCGTGGCTGGTCGCGCAGTTCCCCGCGCCCTGATCGGGCAAGCCCCGAAGTCTTGTACGGGCCCGCGCCCCTGACGGGGCGCTGCGAGGAGTGCCCTCAAGGGGCGCGGGGAACTGCGCGCGCGACCATCCGCGATCCGCAGCCTGCAACGCGCAGCAAGGGGCAGTCCCTGCTCAGGGGCCCCTACGGCCAGTTCTCCAAGGTCCGGTGGAGGGCTTCCAGGGAGCGTTCCCACGAGGCGCGGACGGGCCGGGGCGCGCCGAAGCCGCCGCCCGCCTCCAGGTGGACGTAGCCGTGGAAGGTGGCCCGCAGCAGCCGTGCCGCGTCGGTGGCGTCGGGCTCCTCCAGCCCGTAGCCGCGCAGCAGCCCGTACGTCAGCTCGACGCCGCGCAGGAAGCCGGGGTCGTCGGCGTGCTCCTCAGGGTCGAGGGGGAGCTGGAGCGCGGCGTACCGGCCGGGGTGTTCCAGGCCGTACGCGCGGTACGTGTCGGCGAAGGCGACGAGCGCGTCCCGGCGGGCGCGTCCCGCGACGGCGGCGCCGAGGACGTCGGCCAGCTCGGCCGCCGCGAGGAGCGCGATCCGGGTGCGCAGGTCGCGGACGCCGCGCACGTGCGAGTAGAGGCTCGCGTCCTTGACGCCGAAGTCGCGGGCGAGCGCGGAGAGCGTGACGTTGTCGAGCCCTCGGGCGTCCGCGAGGTCGGCCGCCGCGGCGGTGATCCGCTCGGCCGTCAGTCCGGCGCGCGGCATGGGCACCCTCCACCCTCCACAACTCGCGAACCTAGGCCTGGCAGCGTGCAGCCTAATGCACCTAGGCAGGCGCGGACCGCTCTCTCGTGACAGAACGACATTCACTCACTAGGGTTCGTGAATATGGATATGCACACAGTGAGGGTGGGGTCCTCCGGGGTCACCCCCGGGGACGTCGTCGCCGTCGCCCGTCACGGGGCACGGGTCGAGCTGACAGACGAGGCGCTCGAAGCGCTGCGCACCGCCCGCCGGTTCATCGAGGACCTCGCCGCCAAGCCGGACCCCGTCTACGGCGTATCCACCGGCTTCGGCGCGCTCGCCGTCCGGCACATCGGCCACGACCTGCGCACCCAGCTCCAGCGCAACATCGTGCGCTCGCACGCCGCGGGCATGGGCCCGCGCGTGGAGCGCGAGGTCGTGCGCGCGCTGATGTTCCTCCGCCTCAAGACCGTCGCCTCCGGGCACACGGGCGTACGGCCCGAGGTCGCGCAGTCCATGGCCGACGTGCTCAACGCGGGCATCACCCCCGTCGTCCACGAGTACGGCTCGCTCGGCTGCTCCGGGGACCTCGCGCCGCTCTCGCACTGCGCCCTGACGCTCATGGGCGAGGGCGAGGCCGAGGGCCCCGACGGCGAGGTCCGCCCGGCGCGCGAGCTGCTGGCCGAGCATGGCATCGCCCCCGTCGAGCTGCGCGAGAAGGAGGGGCTGGCGCTGCTCAACGGGACCGACGGCATGCTCGGCATGCTGCTCATGGCCTGCGACGACCTCGCCCGGCTCTACACCTCGGCCGACATCGCCGCCGCGCTCAGCCTGGAGGCGCTGCTCGGCACCGACCGCGTCCTCGCGCCCGAGCTGCACGCCATCCGCCCCCACCCGGGGCAGGCCGCGAGCGCGGCGAACATGCTCAAGGTCCTGGACGGCTCCGGCATGACCGGGCACCACCAGACCGGCCACGACGGGCAGGCGGCGGCGCCGCGCGTCCAGGACGCGTACTCGGTGCGGTGCGCGCCGCAGGTCGCGGGCGCGGGCCGGGACACCCTCGCGCACGCGTGCGTGGTCGCCGAGCGCGAGCTGGCCGCCGCCGTCGACAACCCCGTGGTGCTGCCGGACGGCCGCGTGGAGTCGAACGGCAACTTCCACGGCGCGCCCGTGGCGTACGTGCTCGACTTCCTCGCCGTCGCCGTCGCCGACCTCGCGTCGATCGCGGAGCGGCGTACGGACCGGCTGCTGGACAAGAACCGCTCGCACGGCCTGCCGCCCTTCCTCGCGCACGACCCCGGCGTGGACTCGGGGCTGATGATCGCCCAGTACACGCAGGCGGCGCTGGTCAGCGAGTTGAAGCGGCTCGCCGCCCCGGCCTCGGCCGACTCGATCCCGTCCTCGGCGATGCAGGAGGACCACGTCTCCATGGGCTGGTCGGCGGCGCGCAAGCTGCGGACCGCCGTGGACAACCTGACCCGCGTGATCGCCGTCGAGCTGTACGCCGCGGCGCGGGCCCTGGAGATCCGCGAGGGCGCGGGCGCGCTGCCGGGCGGCGAGGCGGGCCGCGCCGTGGTCCGGGCGCTGCGCGAGGCGGGCGCCGAAGGGCCGGGCGAGGACCGTTTCCTCTCGCCGGATCTGGGCACCTCGGAGGAGTTCGTCCGTACGGGGGCGCTGCTCCGTGCCGTGGAGCCGGTGACGGGCGAGCTGGTCTGAGGTCCGCCGTGCCCCCGCGGGCGCGGGCTAGCGGGGGTGGGCGGGCTGGTGATCGGTCACCTGAGGGTGCCCTTTCGGTGCTTCCTGGGTCGCGTTCGCGGAGGGGACGAACCAGAGGGCGAGGAGCAGGCCGCCCGCCACCGCGGCGGTGACGAGAGGGCGGCGATGCGCGGACACGCGGGAGAGTCCGGATCCGGACACGGGGAGACTCCGTCGGGGGTGCGTGAACTAACCGTACGGGCGCCGATGTTACTGACAGGGAGGGGGCCAAAGGAAGCCGTCATTCCGTTCACCTGCGGGAGCGCGGCATACGACCCGGATGAGTGTTCTACCCCACAGTTTCACCGAAAGTGGAACCGGTCATAGTCACGCTTGCGTTCTCTTGCGTAGTGCTGGGGTTCGCATGTCCGGTTTCGGATGGTGTGCGGGCGTACACAGCCGTCCGCGTCAAATCGGGGAGACATGGGGTTCCGAGGGTAAATGGAGAGGCCAGTGATGACGGTGGGGAAGCGCCGTAAAGGCATTGCGGCGACGGCCGTACTGCTCGGCGGCGTTCTGACGCTGACCGCGTGCGGTGGCGGCGGCGATGACGGCGGCGACGACAGCTCCGCGGCGAAGTCCGAGATATCGGGCAAGAAGGACAGCACGTCGGACGCGCGAATAAAGATCACCGGCAAGGACGGCTCGGACAGCGCGAGCATCAACACCGGTGGCAACATCACCGTCAAGGGCGGCAAGCTCACGAGCGTGACCATGAAGGCCGCCCAGAGCGGTACCCAGGTCGAGGGTGAGCTGGCGGCGAACGGCAAGTCCTGGAAGCCCAAGCAGGCGCTGGAGCGGGCCACGAAGTACGAGGTCACCGCGAAGGCGAAGGACGGCGAGGGCCGCAAGGCCGTCGAGAACTCGACCTTCACCACCGTCTCGCCGGACAACAGCTTCATCGGGACCTACGCGGGCGAGGACGGCGCCAAGGTGGGCGTCGGGATGCCGGTGTCGATCACCTTCGACAAGCAGATCGCCAACAAGAAGGCCGTCCAGTCCGCGATCAAGGTCAAGTCGACCAGCGGCCAGGAGATCGTGGGCCACTGGTTCGGCAGCGACCGGCTGGACTTCCGCCCCGAGGACTACTGGAAGCCGAACACCAAGATCACCGTCGACCTGAACCTCGACGGCGTGAAGGGCGGCCAGGGCATCACCGGCGTCCAGGACAAGACCGTCACCTTCAACGTCGGCCGCTCGCAGATCACGACCGTGGACGCGAAGACCTACAAGATGAAGGTCGTCCGCGACGGCAAGACCATCAAGACCATCCCCATCTCCGCGGGCAGCGCCAAGAACCCGACGTACAACGGCAAGATGGTGATCTCCGAGAAGCACAAGGAGACCCGGATGGACGGCAACACGGTCGGATTCGGCCGTAAGGGCGCGGAGGGCTACGACATCCCCGACGTGCCGCACGCCATGCGGCTGTCCACCTCCGGCACCTTCATCCACGGCAACTACTGGGGCGCCCCCTTCGGCTCCGGCAACACCAGCCACGGCTGCGTGGGCATGAAGGACGCCAAGGGCGCGGGCGACTCCGGCACCGACGGCGCGTGGTTCTACGACAACTCGCTCATCGGCGACGTCGTCGTCATGAAGGGCTCCCCGGACAAGACCATCCAGCCCGACAACGGCCTCAACGGCTGGAACATGGACTGGTCGGAGTGGAAGGCGGGCTCCGCCGTCTGACCCACGGCGCGCCACCGCACCGGCTGAGCCGCGCCGCCGGCTGAGCCGCCCGGGACACAGGGGCGGGGCACGGATCCTCACGAGGGTCCGTGCCCCGCCCCTTTCATGGGTGCAAGATGCGTGATGTGAAGCGTCCTGCGCGGATTGATCCGCATCGCCTGCTGATCGCGGTATGTGCGCTTTTCGTTCTCGTCTCGACCGTTCTCGTTCCCCCGACGCTGGCGCTGGGCTGGGACGAGATCGTCTACGCCAGCCGCTTCCCGCCGCACGGTCCGGGCCCCGAGGTGCCGTTCAGCGCGCCCCGTACGCGCGGGGTGCCGCTCCTCATCGCGCCCGTGGCGGCCTTCAGCGACTCGGTGGGGCTGCTGCGCTGCTACCTCACGCTGGCCGCCGCGCTCGCCCTCTACCTCGGTTTCCGGCCCTGGCTCGCCCTCGCCGCCCGCGCGGGCTTCCCCGCCGGGACCGTGCCGCTCGCCGCCGGGCTCTACGGCGGCCTGTGGACCGCGCTCTTCTACGCGGGGGCCGCGATGCCCAACCACTACGTCGCGACGGGGCTCGCCTGCGCCGTCGGCTGCTTCCTGCGCGTGCTGGACGGCGCGGGCGGGCGCGCGTACGCCGGGCTCGTCGGCGGGCTCGCCGCCGCCGCGCTGATGCGGCCCCACGACGCCGTCTGGCCCGGACTGGTGCTGCTCGCCGCCGTGCCGCTCCTGGCGGCGGGCCGGAGGGCGGGCAGAAGGAGGGTGCGGTGGCGCCTGAGCGGTGCCGTGTGCGGGGGGCTGGCGCTCGGACTGGTGCCCTGGGCCGTCGAGGCGTGGCTGCGGTTCGGCGGCGTACGGGAACGGCTGCGCGAGGCCAGCGGCGTCCAGGGCGGCATGAGCCCCGCCTTCTCGCTGCCGGAACACGCGGCGGCGCTCGACGGGCCGCTGCTGTGCCGCCCGTGCGGCGCCGCCGGGACCGACTGGGCCTCGGCGGGCTGGTGGCTGCTGCTGCCGCCCCTCGTCGCGCTCGGGCTGTGGGCTGCGCGCGCGGCGGGACGGCTCGCGTGGGCCGCGCTGCCGGTGGCCGCCGCGCTCGCGGTGGCCGTGCCGTATCTCTTCTTCCTCGACTACGCGGCGCCCCGCTTCCTGCTGCCCGCCTACGCGCTGCTCGCGCCGGTCGCCGCTGCGGGCGCGTGCGCGGCCCTGCGGGCGCGGGCCCTGCGGGCGCGGCGCGTGCTCCTCCCCGTGGCCGCCGTGTTGCTCGTGTCCCACCTCGCCTACCAGGCCCACCAGGCGGGGCTGCACTCCGGCATCCAGGCGGGGGCCCGCGAGGACTGGCGGCGCATGGAGCGGCTGCTGCGCGCGCACGGGGTGGAGCCGCCGTGCGTGCTGCGCGGCAACAGCTCCGTGATCCCCGTCGCCCACGTGGCGGGCTGCGCGGCGGGGGAGGGGCCCGCGGGCCCCGGCCGGGCGAGCGCGCTCGTCCTGCGCGGACGGCCGCTGCCCGCGTGGGCCGTGGGCGCGGGCTGGCGCGCGTTCCCCGTCCCCGGCACGTACAACCCGGGGTGGCGGATCGCGGTGCCGCCCGGGGAGGGCGCCGTCAGGCCGTGAGGCCCAGCACCGCGGGGTCGGAGGCCAGCTCCATCAGGGGCTTGCGCGGGTCCTCGACCAGGCGGCGCGTGCGCAGGTCGAGGATCCCGCCCACCGCGTCGACCGTGGCGGTGAGGGTCCCGTCGGCCGTGCGGACGGTCTGCCGCACGGCGTGCACCTTCCGGCCCTCCGTCCACTCGAAGGCGCAGCTCACCTCGGCCTCGTCGCCCGCGCGCAGCTCCCGCAGGTACTTCACCGTGGTCTCCAGTACGACGGGGCCGTACCCGGCCGCGACCAGGGCCGCCTGCTCGACGCCGGCCGCGCGCAGCAGGGACCAGCGGGCGTGCTCGGCGTACTGGAGATAGACGGCCTGGTTCAGGTGGCCCTGGGTGTCCGTCTCGTACCCCCGCACCGTGACGGGGACGCTGAACGCCGGGGGCTGCTGCTCGGGCATGGGGCTCCTTCGGATCGGCTCGCGGGCATCCGTCGGCGGAACAGCGGGGCGGGGCCCGGCCATTCCCGTACGGACCCCGTACGGATCCCGCACGGTCAGCCGTCCAGCTTGTCCAGGAACGCGAAGAGGTTGGCCCGGGTGCGGGCGATCTGCTCCTCCACCGAGAGCGACTCCTGGAGCCGCCCGCCGGAGGCCGGGATCTTCTTGCCGCGCACGTAGAGCGAGCAGGCCAGGTCGGTGCACATGTACGCCCCCACCGTGTTGCCCTCGCGGCCCGCCTTGCCCGTCCTGCGCGCCGCCATGAGCGTCACGCCGT
Source organism: Streptomyces albiaxialis (assembly GCF_039530985.1). NCBI lineage: Bacteria > Bacillati > Actinomycetota > Actinomycetes > Kitasatosporales > Streptomycetaceae > Streptomyces > Streptomyces albiaxialis. The sequence goes on along the minus strand of NZ_BAAAPE010000007.1, from coordinate 632,296 downwards.
CCCCCGGGTGCGTGGTCAGGCAGACCGAGCACATCGTGTGGTTCCGGGCGACGCGGGGCTGCGAGGGGATGCGCAGCACGATGCCGACGAGCCGGTCGTCGCGCTCGGCCACGAGATAACGGCGGTCCGGCGCGCCCGGGTCGCGCCAGCCCAGGAAGTCGAGATCGCCCCAGGGGCGTTCGTCCAGGTCACGGGGGACGCCGAGGCGCTTGGCCTCGCCCCGCGAGCAGTTGACGAACGAGGCGCGGATATCGGGTTCACGTGCGGCTCTCATGTGGGCGACGCTAACTTTGCCTAGGATGCCTAGGCAAACGGTTATTTCTTATAGGCCTCTGGCGAGGGAATATCGGACGTCCCGGTCCCGGTCTCCCCGGTCCCGGTCTCCCCGGGCTCCGGCCAGGTCGCCGTCTCCGGGTCGGTGCCATGGGCGCGGGCGTTCGCGTCGACCGTCCCGCGCAGCCAGGCGCCGAGGCCCGGCTCCATCGCGTCGTAGTAGGCGGCGAACCTGCCCTCGCCGGTGAACTCGCGGGCGAGGCAGACCTGCATCGCGTGCGTGCAGTCGAAGTACGTGGACATGAGCGCGCGGTGGCGCTCGGCGAGGGCGTTCGCCGCCTCGGAGCCGGGCGCCGCGCCCGCGCGGAGGGCGGCGGCGAAATCGGCGTTCAGCTCCTCCGTACGGGCCGCGATCTCCTTCCAGTCCTCCGGCGACTTCGCGGCGGCCCGCTCCGCGTACTGCGCCCACTGCGCGCTGCCGCCCCAGCGCTCCTCGGCCTCGTCGGTCCAGTCGGGCCGCCAGTCGTCGCCGAAGATCTCGACCTGCTGGCGCGGGGTCAGCCGCATCCCCCGGCGCGAGGCCTCCAGCATGCGGTCGACGGCGCCGATCATCTTCTCCAGCCGCGCGACGCGCTCCACGAGCTGCTCCCGCTGGCGGCGCAGCCGCCCGCGCGCGTCGGTGTCCGGCGCGTCGAGGAGGCGGCCGATCTCGGCGAGCGGCAGGCCGGTCTCCCGGTGGACGAGGACCTGGTGCACGCGGGCGATGTCCTCGTCCGCGTACAGCCGGTAGCCCGCCCTCGTCCGCCCGCTCGGGCGGACGAGGCCGATGGCGTCCCAGTGGTGCAGCGTCTTGACGCTGACCCCGACGAGCGCGGCGGCCCGGCCGACGGTCAGCAGCCGGGACCCGCCCGCCGGGGGCTCCGGCGGGGGTCCGGCCGGGGGCTCCTCGCGCGCGTCGGTCATGCGGTCAGTCTCACGCACTCCGGTCCGGGATCCCGAAGTCGAAGCCCGCCTCGCGCAGCCGGGCCTCCGCCGGGCCGCCCGGCTCGATCGGCCGGGCGGCGGTCATCACGACGCGGGTGTTCTCCGGCGTGACGACCGTCAGCTCGACCGAGTTCCACAGCATCTCCTCCGGGCCGCTGACGCAGCCCGGCACCAGCTTCTCGCAGGCCTCCGCGATCTCCTCGATCTGGCTGAGGACGCAGGAGAAGGCCATGCCCGTCGCCGGAGTCCCGGCCGCGTGGCCGGGGGCGCGCTCGCCGGGCACGAGCAGCACGTCCTGGAACGCCCACCGCCGCAGGTGCGTGACCTGGCCGGGGAGCGTGTAGAAGTCGACGAAGCCGAGCCCGCGGACCCAGAAGTCCGCCGAGGCCGCGAGATCGGGCGTGGGTACGTGGAGGTAGGCCGGCATGCCGTAGATCTCGCGGCAGACCTCGGGGGCCTCCGCGTCGTCGGCGGGCATGGGCACGGGGCTGATGTAGGTGCTCATGCCGAGGATCGTCGAGCCTCCTGTTACGTCAGGGTCAAGCCCTTTCGGCCGTCGCCCTTGAACACCTCCCGGCGGTGCCACTCCGCGTACGGCGCGGCCACCGGTTCGCTCCCGTCCTCCGGTACGGCCACCGGGCGTCCGCGCAGCTCCCGCACCTGCGTACGGGCTGCCGTGCCCGCGCCGTCGAACGCGTCCGAGACGAGGATCCGCCGCTCGGGCCCCAGCCCCAGCACCCCCTTGTCGAACAGCTTGTGGTGCAGGGCGCACAGGCACAGCCCGTTGGCGACCGCGTCGGGCCCGCGGAACGCCCACCACCGCACATGCGCGGCCTCCAGCCCCACCGGGGTGCGCCCCAGCCTGCCGTCGAAGCCGCAGAACGCGCACCGGTACGCGTACGCCGCCAGTACCCGGCGCCGGATACCGGCGGCCCGCGGCCGGTCCCGCGCCTCCCGGGGGATGCCGCGCAGCGCGTCGGCGGCCTCCAGGTCGAGCCCGGCGTCCAGCGCGATGTCCGTGTGCAGGGACGGCGGGAAGTGCAGCCCGAGCAGGGTGTGCGCGAGCTGCCCCAGCAGGTCGGGCTCGCGCGCGAGCGCCTCCCGCAGCCCCGGCGCGAGGCGCCCGGCGGCGCCGCTCGCGCGCAGCGCGCCGACCCTGGGCCCGGGGCTGCCCCCGCCGTCCTCGGTCCGCACCTCCCACACGCCGTCGGTGGCGAGGTGGTGGAAGGGGTACGCGGGGGTCGTCTCCCGCCGGGGCCCGTACGCGCGCAGCAGGCCGAGAAGGTCCCGTTCGACGTCCGTGAAGCGCAGCGCGGCGTCCGGGTCCCGCTGGAAGGAGCCCAGCGCGTAGAGCATCAACAGGGGCTTGTGCGGGGCCCGTTCACCCTCCCGCGTCCACTGCTTCAGGCGTCCGGTCCGCTCGATCCAGTCCATGCGGCGACTCTACGGAGTACGCGCGCCAGGCCGCCGTCAGGCGCCGTACCGCCTCGGTGAGTTCGGCGGGGGAGGAGAGGAAGTGCAGGCGCAGACAGCGGGTGCTCGCGCCCGTGGGGTCGACGACGGCGCCGGGGAGGACCGCCACCCCGTGCCGGAGCGCGACCTGCGCGAAGGAGACGGCGTCGCCCAGCGGGAGCCGCGCCCACAGCGTCTGCCCGCCGCGGACCGGGGGACAGTGCCAGGACGGCAGGCTCCGGGCCAGCTCGGCGCGGAGAAGGTCGTGCCGGGCGCGCAGTTCGCGCACGCGCCGGGCGCGCAGCGCGTCGAGCCCGGCGACGAGCGTCACGGCCGCGAGCTGCGCGGGGACATCCGTGCCCAGGTCGTGGACGGCCTTGAGGCGCGCGAGCCGGGCCACGAGCGGCGCGGGACCGCGCAGCCAGCCGATGCGCAGCCCGCCCCAGACGACCTTGCTGAGCGAGCCGAGCGTGATGACGTCCGCGGCGCCGTCCAGCGCGGCGAGCGGCGGCGGGCCGGGGAACCCGGAGCCGTCCAGGGGGAGTTCGGCCAGCACCTCGTCGTCCACCAGCGGCACCCCGTGCGCCCGCGCCGCCTCCGCGAGGCGGCGCGCGGGCAGCGGCGGCAGCACGCCGCCCGTCGGGTTCTGGAAGCGCGAGATGACGTACGCGAACGCGGGCCGGTGCGCGGCCAGCACCCGGACCGCCGTGTCCACGTCCACCCCGTCCGGGCCCGTCGGCACCGGCAGCGGCACGCCCGCCGCCTCGCGGAAGAGGTCCAGCGCGCCCGGGTACGTCGGCGCCTCCACCAGCACCGGGTCGCCGGGCGCGACGAGGTGCCGGGTGAGCAGCGCGAGGGCCTGCTGCGCGCCGGTCGTGACGAGGATCTGCTCGGGCGCCGTCGTCAGGCCCCGGGCCGTGAAGCGGTCCGCGAGCGCGGCGCGCAGCGCGGGGTGCCCCGCCGGGTGGTAGCCGAGGTCGCCCTCGGCGGGGAAGGCGACGCCCGCGTACGCCCGGGCGACCTCGGGCGGGGCGCCCTCGGGGGAGGCGCAGCTCAGCAGGATGACGCCGTCGGGCGGTTCGAGCAGGTGCAGGAAGAGCGGGTTCGAGGTCGCGTCGCCCGCCGCCAGGCGCTCGTCGGGCGGCGCCAGCGCGACGTCCGCGACGCGGGTGCCGCTGCCCTGGCGCCGGACGATCCGGCCCTCCTGGCGCAGCGCCTCGTACGCCGCGACGACCGTCGTGCGGCCCACGGCCAGCGCTGCCGCCAGCGCGCGGTCGGGCGGCAGCGCGGCGCCGGGCCGCAGTACGCCCTCGTCGATGAGCTGCCGGAAGCGCGCGGCCAGCAGCAGATAGAGCGGCCCGCGCCCGGCGGACCAGCGGCCGAGCCGGGCCACGAGCGAGGCGACGGACGCGCGGGGGGCCGGGGTGGGAGTCATAGGGGGACCAATCTGCGGGATTGGCTCTGTGAGGGCAACCCAATTCCCCGAAGACTGGCGGGCATGACGCACCACGCAGACCCCACCAGGCACCGCGCCCACACCCGCGCCGTCCACGCGCCCGTCGTCCGCCCCGAGGGCAGCACGCCGCTGACCACCCCGCTCTACCAGGGCCACCTCTTCTCGTTCGACTCGGCGGACGAGCTGGTCGCGGCCTTCGACGGCCCGGACGGCGCCTTCCTCTACGGGCGCTACGGCAACCCCACCGTCCGCGCCTTCGAGGAGGCCGTCGCCGGACTGGAGGGCGGAGGCACCGCGCTGGCCGCCGCGTCCGGGATGGGCACCATCAGCACCACGCTCCACGCGCTGCTGTCCCCGGGCGACCACGTGATCGCCCAGGAGAGCCTGTACGGCGGGACGTACGCCCTGCTCACCGACCTCGCGGAGCGGTGGGGCGTCGAGGTGACGTACGTGTCGGGGCGGGACGCCGAGGAGGTGCGCGGCGCGCTGCGCCCCCGCACCCGCGTCCTCTACCTGGAGACGATCTCCAACCCGATGACCTGCGTCGCCGACATCCCCGCGCTGGCCGGGGCCCTGAAGGACGACGGGTCCGGCGTCCTGACGGTCGTCGACAACACCTTCGCCTCGCCGCTGCTGTGCCGCCCCCTGGAGCACGGCGCCGACATCGTCCTGCACTCGGCGACGAAGTACCTGGGCGGGCACGCGGACCTGATCGGCGGCGTGGCCGTCTTCAAGGACCCCGAGGTCCACCGCCGGGTGTGGCGGCAGTCGCTGGAGCACGGCGCGGTGTTCGACCCGTTCGCGGCGTGGCTGGCGCTGCGCGGCACGCAGACGCTCGGCCTGCGCGTCGAGCGGCACAGCGCGAACGCCCAGGCCCTCGCCGAGCGCCTCGACGGCCACCCCGCCGTCACGGCCGTCCACTACCCGGGCCTGCCCTCGCACCCCGACCACGAGGTCGCCCGGCGGCTGCTGTCCGGGTGCGGCGGGCTGCTCTCCTTCGACGTGGCGGGCGGCCGGGACGCGGGCCGGAAGGTCATGGACGCGCTCCGGCTGGCCTCGCGCAACGCCTCGCTGGGCGACGTCCGTACGTTCGTCATGCACCCCGCGACGACCTCGCACCGTCAGCTCACCCCCGAGGCGCTGGCGGCGGCGGGCATCGGCGAGGGCACTATCCGGCTGTCGGTCGGCATCGAGCACGTGGACGACCTGTGGGAGGATCTCCAGGACGCACTAAGGTGAGGCTTTCCTAAGTCTCTTGTGTCTCCCGCGTCACCTGCCCGAAGGGAAGCGTCCGTGCGCGAAGATCTCACCTTCCACGGCCCCGCGTTCGACCACCTGGTCCATGTCGTGCCGGACCTCGACGCGGCCGTCGCCGCGTACCGGGAGGCGGGCCTCCCCGCCTCCCGTGCCGCCGCCCCGGCGGCGCCCGGCCTGGGCTTCAGCAACGGCAGTTGGCGTACGGACGGCACCCGGTACGTCGAACTCCTCCGCCTCGACGACGAGTCGGCGTACACCGCCTCGACCTACGCGGGGCAGGCCCGGCACTTCGCCCCCGACCTCCGCGCCGCGGCGGCGGAGGGCGGGGCCGCGGTCGGCGTCGGCGTGATCGTCCCCGACACGGCCGAGGCGGTCGCCCGGATGCGGGCCCTCGGGACCCGCGTCGAGCACGTCGTCCCCACGTTCCCGCGCGGCGAGGGCACGATCTCCTACGACATCGGCTGGCCCGTCGACGGCCCGGCCTGGCGGCCGTTCGTCCTCACCTACCCCGGAACCCGGCAGGAGCGTGCCGCGCTCCTCGAAGCCCGCAAGCCGGAGCGGGCGCCCTTCGCGATCGAGGCCCTCCGCGTCGAGACCCCGGACCCGGAGGGGGACGCCCTGTGGACGGCCCGCGCGCTCGGACTGCCCGGGCCCGTGCGGGAGGGCGGGGAGTGGCGCGTGGCGCTCCCGGAGGGGGAGCTGAGACTCTTCCGGGGCCCGCGCGCCCGGGTCGCCTCGGTCCTGCTGACCCCGGGGCCCGACGGGACGCCCGTCCCGGAGGGGAGCGTGCTGGGGCTCGACTACCGGGCCGCGTGAGTCGCGTAGTCCAGCAGCCGCGCCAGCCGCACCCAAGGGAGCGTGGTCACGGCGGGGCGTGCCTCCAACTCCCTTATTATGGACGCCAGTTGGCCACGCGTGGACTCGTCCGGCCGTCCCAGCGCGGCGAGGAATCCGGCGGCGCAGGCGTCGAGCGTGCGGTGGAGGGACGGGTCCGGCGGTTCCGGCGAGGCGCGGCGCAACGCGGCGTGCTGGTCCGCGACGGCGGCCACCAGCCCGAGCCGCGAGGGCGGGCTGTCGCCGGGCCAGCGGGGCCTGCCCCGCCCGCCGGGCGCGAGCGGAACAGCTTCCGCCCCGCGAGGCACACGCAGCCCTCTCGCCTTCTCCGCGCGCCGTACGGCGGCGTACGCCGCGACGTCCCGGAGCCACACCGCCCGGCTCTCTTCCAGCACCGCGAGCGCGCGGACGAGCGCGGCAGGGTCGCGGCGGAGGTCGGGGGAGGGGAGGGCCTCGGTGATGACGTAGGCCCAGGTCGCGTGGAAGCCGAGGGGGCCGTAGCGCTCCACGGCATGGCGAAGGGCCCCGTGCCGCCGGTGCGGCGGGAGCCCTTCGTCCCGTACCTGGCGCGCGTACGTCCCGAAACTCACGGGACGATCCTCGCAGCTCCGTTCTCCCTGCGTGCGGCTCGTCTTCAGGCCGTCCCGTCGAACCTCCATACGGCGCCGGCGTCCGGGCCGACGGTGAGCGTCGAGTTGCCGATGCGCTCCTCGTGGGGCTCCTTCACGGGCCGGTTGAGGGACATCCCGACCTGCTTGAGGCCCGCCTCGGCGCGCGGGACGGCGTCGAAGCGCAGCACCGTCCCGCCGCCGCGCGCGACGACGCCCCCGCCCTCCGTGGAGCGGAGCTTGAACCCGCCGGCCCGCAGCAGCGGCACCGTGTTGGCGAGGTCGCGGGCGGTCACGCCGAGCCGGACGGAGGTGATGTCGCGCATGAGGTGGTCGCGGTAGTCGTCGTTGAGGTAGCGCTCGCGGCCCACGTCCCCGGGGTAGTTGGGCGGCTCCGTCTTGCCGCGCGGGTCGGCGAAGTACTCGGGGCGGTACTCCATGCCCCAGGCGCCGAAGGCGTCGTACTCGCCGGTGGTGAAGACCGCGTCGAACCACGGCACCGGCACGCCGTCGCCGAAGTCCCGCGTCTGCTTGTACTCGACGGGGTCCGTGATCCCCAGGTCGCGCAGCCGGTCGATCACCTGGGCGAGCCGGCCGTCGCGCTCGACGGAGACCCCCATCCCGCCCGCCCCGAACTCGCCGTCCTGGCCGGGCAGGTCCCCGACCCCGAACAGCTCCAGATACGTCTCGCGCCCGAGCAGATAGCGGCCCGTCCACGTCCGGCCGTCGGAGCCGGTCGTCGTACGGACCTGGAAGTTGGCGAACTCCCGGAGATACTCCGAGTGTTCGATCGCGTCGGCGGTCTCCCGGTCCAGCACCCCGTACGCGTGGTTGTAGTACAGCGTCTGGCGGCCGCCCTGCGGCCGCGCGTCCTCGGCCCGGGACCGGTCCTCGGCCGTAGCCACTCCGCCCCCGACAGCCCCCGCGAGGATCACGGAGACGGCCACGATCACCTGTAACGCTCGTCGAACCAGCATGCCGGGATAGTAGAGCGCCCCGTGCCTTACGCCGAGAACATCGCCGAAATCGGCCAACCGCACGGATATGGAGGAGAGAGGACCACAACACCGAGTAAAGCGGGACAGGAGGGGAAGCTGATGCGGGACGAATCGAACGGTACGAGCGAAGGAGCGGACTCATGCGCGACACGGAGAGACGGACGACGCGGAACGCGACCCCCACGGACGGCGCCCGGCGGCGATTACGAGCCGTGGCACGCCGGGCGGCGGTCCTGTGCTCGGCGGCCGCCCTGCTGGCCGTGCCCCTGTGGCCCGCGCAGGGCGCGAGCGGATCCGGGGGAAACGAGGGGAAGGGATGGCGGGGGAGCTGGGCCACTTCCGTCCAGCAGCCGGGCCCCGGGTTCTTCCCGAACTGGTCCGAGAAGGGCTTCGAGCGGCAGACCGTACGCCAGGTCGTCCGCGTCAGCGAGGGCGGCGGCAGCGCCCGCTTCGCCCTCTCCAACCGCTACGGCGCCGCCGCGCTGAAGGTGGCGGGGGCGACGGTCGGGCGTACCGGCGAGGGCGCGTCCGTACGGAAGGGCACGGTCCGGCCGCTGACCTTCGGCAAGCGCGGGTCCGTGACGATCCCGGCGGGCGCGAAGACGTTCAGCGACGCGCTCCCGATGCGGGTGCGCCCGCTGGAGTCGCTGACCGTCACCCTGTACCTGGCCGAGCCGACCGGCCCCGCGACGTTCCACATGACCTCGCTCGCCACGAGCTACCGCGCCTCGGGCGACCACCGCGCCGACGAGAGCGGCGCGGCCTTCACCGAGACCTCCGAGTCCTGGTACTACCTGGCGGGCGTCGAGGTCCGCGGCCGCGAGGGCGGACGGGGTGACGGCGGACGGGACGAGGACGGCCGGGGCGAGGGCGGGCGCCGTGACGGCGTCGTGGCGTTCGGGGACTCGATCACCGACGGGTACGGCGCGACGGTCGACGCCGACAACCGCTTCCCCGACGAACTGGCGGAGCGCTTCGCGCGCGAGGGCCGCCCCCGCCCCGTCCTCAACCACGGCATCAGCGGCAACATGATCACCACCGGCACCCCGGGCACCGGCGAGAGCGGCGTGGACCGCTTCGCGAAGGACGCCCTCGCCGAGCGCGGCGCGGGCACCGTCCTGGTGCTGGAGGGCATCAACGACATCGGCCTGGGCGGCTCCGGAGGAGAGATCCCCGACGTGTCGGTGGAGCAGCTCGTCGCCGCCCACCGCGACCTCATCGGCCAGGCCCGTGCGAAGGGGCTCAAGGTGATCGGCGCGACGCTCCTCCCCTTCAAGGGCGCCGAGTACTTCACGGAGCGCGGCGAGGCCAAGCGGGACGCCCTCAACGACTGGATCCGCACCTCCGGCGCCTACGACAAGGTGGTCGACCTCGACCGCGCCATGGCGTCCCCCGACGACCGGGACCGCATGGCCCCGGCCTACGACAGCGGCGACCACCTCCACCCGAACGACGCGGGCTACCGGGCGATGGCGGAGGAGGCCGCGGAGGTGTTCTGACCGTCCCTGCGGCCCTCGGGGCCCTCGGGGGCCGAGGCGACGGGGCGGGAGCGGCGCGGGGCCGTGCGGGTGACCAGCGTGGCGAGCAGCGCGAGCGCGCACACCCCGGCGGCAACGAGGGCGGCCGTGTGCATCGCGCTGAGGAACGCCGGTTCCGCGGCCCGCGCCGCCGCGGGGTCGCCCGTGGCCAGCGCCGAGGCGAGCGATTCGGACGCGGCCCCGCGTACGTCGGCGGGCGCTTCGGCGAGCCGGTCCCGCACCAGGCCCCCGTACCGGGACCACAGGACCGAGCCGAGGACCGCGACGCCGAGCGCGCTGCCGAGCTGGCGCAGTGTGTTGAGCAGCGCCGAGCCCGCACCGGCGCGCTCGGCGGGGACCGAGGACGAGGCCAGCGTCGTGCCGGGCGCGAGGACGAGCGCGAAGCCGAGCTGGAGCACGAACGCGTCCGCGACGAACCAGCCCGCGCCCGTACGGGCACCCAGCCCGGTCACGCCCGCGAACGCCGCGGTCATGAGCGCGGTCCCGGCCGCGATCGTCGCGCGCGCCCCGAACCGCTCCGTGGCCACGCGCGAGAGCGGCGCCCCGACCACCAGCCCCGCCGAGAGGGGGACGAGGAGCAGGCCCGTCTGCAACGGCGAGTAGCCGCGCAGGATCTGCAGATAGAACGTGGTGAAGTAGAGGTAGCCGAAGACGACGAACGAGCCGAGCGTCAGCGCCACCGCGGCGACGGTGAACGAGCCGTGCCGGAAGAGCCCGACGTCCACCAGCGGTTCGCGGTGCCGGACCTCCGCCACGACGAGCCCGGCGAGCACGAGGCAGCCCGCCGCCGCGGGCGCCCACGTACCCGGGTAGGTCCAGCCGTCGTCGATGGCGTGGACGGCGCCGAAGACCAGCAGGCCGATGCCCGCCAGCGACGCGGCGACGGGCGTCACGCGCAGCTCCCCGGCCCCGCTCGCCGGAACGGCGGGGATCCAGGCCCAGGTCGCCGCGAGGCCCAGGAGGGCGACGAGCGCGACCAGTTCGAGCACGGAGCCCCACCACAGGCCCGCGCTCAGCAGCGCGCCGCCGAGCAGCGGCCCGAGCGAGATGGACAGCCCCGAGGCGGCGGCCCACGCGGCGATGGCCCGCGCGCGGTTCCCTTCCGGGAACACCCGGAGGATCACCGCGAGCGTCGTCGGCATGATCGTGGCGGCGGCCACGCCCGTCAGCGCGCGCAGCGCGATGATCGCCGGGGGCGAGCCGAGGAGCCCGGTCACCGCCGTCGTCACGGCGAAGGCCGCCGAGCCCCAGACGAGCAGCCGTTTCAGCCCGAACCTGTCGCCCGCGTTCCCCGCGACGAGCAGGAAGCCCGCGAAGGTGAGGGTGTAGGCGTTGAGGAACCACTGCTGCGCGGTGTTGTCCGCGCCCAGCTCGTCCTGCATCGTCGGCAGCGCGACGTTGAGCACGGTGCTCCCGAGCAGGACCGCCGAGACGGTGAGCGTGAGGGCGAGCAGGGCGAGAACGGGCCGGACTTGGCGGGTGGTGCGGTGGATCATGCGGGATGCCTTTCGGGGGGCGTGCCGTGGAGGGCGGCGAGGGCGTGCTCGGCCTCGCGGGCGAGGGCGGCGGAGTCGGTCGTGCCGGAGGCCCAGCCGACGTAGCCGTCGGGCCGGATCAGCGCGGCGCCGACGCCGTCCCACGCGGGCCTGTGCTGCGGCTGCTGCGGGGCGAGACGTCCGTCGCTCGTGCGCGGGGAGCCGACGAGAACGGGTCGGCCGTCCGCCAGCAGGTCGTAGAGGTGCCGGGAGTCGGCGAGGAGGAGGTTCGGCGCGCGGCGCCCCGCGAGCGGATGCGTGGCGCCGGGCAGGTCGTACGCGACGGAGAGCCCGGAGAGGCGTTCCGCGAGCGCGTCCCGCAACTGGGGCCTTTCCGCGATGAGTTTGCCCATCAGGGAGCGCAGCGCGCTGCCCTGCGGCGAGAAGCCCATCATCAGCGCGGTCTGCGCCTGGGTGTGCTCGATGGTGTCGGCGCCGACGGGGTGGCGCTCCGCGTGGTACGTGTCGAGCAGCGCGTCCGGCGCCCGGCCGGTGACGACGGCGGCGAGCTTCCACCCCAGGTTCATCGCGTCCTGGACGCCCACGTTCAGCCCCACGCCGCCCGCGGGCATGTGCTGGTGCGCGGCGTCGCCCGCCAGCAGGATCCGGCCCGCGCGGTAACTCCGGGCCAGGCGGCTCGTGTTGCCGAACCGGGAGAGCCAGGAGGGGCTGTGCATCCCGTAGTCCGTGCCGGTGACGGCCCGGACCCGTTCGCGGAAGTCCTCGAACGTCAGCTCGCCCGGCCAGTCCTCGCGGATGTCCTCCGGCGAGTGCATCGCGATCCGGTGCAGGCCGCCGGGGAGCGGGACGAGCATGAGCGTGCCCCGCCGCGTCCACGCGCTCACGACCGCGCCGGGCGGCGGCTCGTCGAGCACCACGTCCCCGAGCGTCCCGAGCGCGGTGAACGAGGTGCCCTCGAACGCGATGTCCGCGCACTGCCGCACGACGCTGCGCGTGCCGTCGCAGCCGACGGCGTAGGGGGCGTCGAGCGCGTACGTACGCCCGTCCGGCGCGAGGACGGTGAGGCTCACGGAGTCAGGGGCGCTCACGGCATCGGTCACCCGGTGCCCGCGCCGCACCTCGGCACCGAGTGCGAGGGCGCGTTCCTGGAGCAGCTCTGTGGTCCTTGCCTGAGGGATCGTGAGGGTGAACGGGAAATCGGTGTCCAGCGAGCCGAAGTCGAGGCGGTCGTCGAGCACCGCGAAGTGGCCGCTGGATATCCGTCCGCCCTCCGCGAGCATGCGCGTGTGTGCGCCGCGGAGCGCGAAGGTCTCGATGGTGCGGGGGTGGACCGTGAGGGCCCGGGAGTGCGGATCGATCTCCGGCGCCCGCTCCAGGACGACGACGCCGACCCCGGCCAGCCGCAGCTCGCAGGCCAGCCACATGCCGGTGGGCCCGCCGCCGGCGATCACGACGCTCTGCTGCTCCATGGGTGCACCTCTCTATCAGTGACCAAGAAGAACAGGCACAGGTATACTTGTTCAGTGACCAAGAAGCAAGCCGCCGCCGATCGCGCCAAGGTCGGCATCACGCTGGAACATGTCGTCGGCGCCGCGTTCGCCGTGCTCGACAGGGGCGGTGTCGCCAAGCTCTCCACCCGGGCGATCGCCTCCGAGCTGGGCGTCAGCATGAACACCGTGATGTGGCACATCCGCACCAAGGACCGGCTCCTGGACGCGATGGCCGAGGCCGTCCTCGCCGAGGTCGATGTCGAGGACCTCCCGGAACCGTGGGAGGAACAGGCGGCCGAACTCCTGAGCCGCCTCCGCCACGCGATGCTCGCCCATCGCGATGGCGCGCTGCTCGTCTCCGGCACGTTCCCCGCGGAGCCGCGCACCCTCGCCTTCACCGACCGCCTGCTGAGCGCCCTGCTCCGCGGCTGCCCCACCCGCAAGACGGCGGCCTGGACCGCCTGGAACCTCTTCTACTTCACCCTCGGCCTCGTCCAGGAGGAACAGGCCACCCCCGAAGACGCCCGCACCCGCCTACGCGCCCAGGCCGACGAACACCGCTTCCCCGCCCTGACCTCCACCCTGGACGACCTCACCTCCACCGACTTCGAAGCCCGCTTCCACTTCGGCCTCCACCAACTCCTCCGGGCAGCAACGGCAACCCCGGCCCCGGAGAACTGAACCCGAAATTGTTACCTCGCTGACCTGCGAGAACCCCGAAGAACCCGGACAACAACCCCCTGTTTGTATCCTCCTGTGTCCGGCTCGATCCCCCTCGATCCGGCACCCGTGCTGACGTGTCAGCACGGACACGCCAGCGTTCACATTCGGCAATGACGACCAATAGAACTGATGTTCAAGGCTGCCATGGAGGCGGGTGGAAAGCTGTTTGCAGGGAACATCGACGGACCTGCTCCACCGGCGTGATCATCAGGTCGTCGCGCTCAGGTGACGCAGGCGTTCCCGGAGGCCGGGTCGAGGGCGCATCCTGACCGCGCGCACCCGCGCGTCCTGCCCGCAGGCAGACGCTTGGATCTATTGATCTACGTTTCCCAACAAGGTGACCGGCACGGGTGCCCTTTAGGTACGTTGGCTCACGTGAGTGAGACGGGAGAAGCACCAGCGCAGAGCAGAGGCGCGCTGCTGGAGGAGTCGATGGCGGTCGTAGAAGACACCCACAACCTGCACGTGCTCACCAGGGCGGCAGTCATCGCTGGGATCGGCGCACTGAAGGCCCAGCGCATCCACGAGCACTTCCCGGCCTACCTTCAGCTACGCAAGTTGGCCGTTGCCTCTGGCTCTCCGACGAACATAAATCCTGACTGGAAGGAGGTCAGCGATCTGCTGAAGATGCCTGGTGGGCCGCCCACCAAGCCGCACTACCGGCCGTTCAGTTCGGTCAATCGCAGGGATGAGACAGGTTACTGGTATAACCGCAATCTTGCCGGAAGCTACGCCCCGAAGTCGATGAGGGCGACCTCGAGCTTCATGCTCAACGCGAACGGCGACAACTACGAGCTTTCCACCGATCACGCCCAGCAGGCCCTTGACAGGCTGTTGAAAGGAACGAAAGTGCCTGCTTGGGCACTGGCGACCTACTATCTGCGCAACTACGGCTTCGTCTTTGAGGGCGAGGGTGGTTACGACGAGTTGATCACCGCCTTCAGGAAGGAATTTGGCTTCGAGCAGAGCACTGATTTCGACGTGATCTTCGAGGATAACGAACCGATTCAGTTCACCGAGCCCTGGTTCGAACCGTTCGATCAGGCGTCCGGCAATGAATCCGACCATAAGGAAGGCGCGCTCAATGACTGACGTGTCCCTGGTCCAGGGCCTCCGGGAGTTGAATGCCGACGACCTGGATATCGGGTACGTCGCGCGCGCTCAGGCGTCACATGGGTCCAGTGCCCCGGACGCCCCGCTGCTCCAGTCCGACGACCCCCGGTTGGAGACGATCCTCAGGCTTCTACGGCGCTTCGGAGGCGTGATCCTCAGTGGCCCGCCCGGCACCAGCAAGTCGTGGTTGGCCGGGCAGATCGCGGACAAGATCACGGGTGGCGATGGCAACCGTCGAGCCGACATCCAGTTTCATGCCTCGTATCAGTTCGAGGATTTCATGGAGGGCTATCGCCCGAAGAAGGATGGCAGCGGGTTCGAACCCCGCGACGGGGTCTTCCTCCAACTGGTGCGGAAAGCACATGAGAACGCGGATGACGCCTACGTGCTCGTCGTTGATGAATTGAGCCGCGCGGACGTTGGCCGCGTGTTCGGCGAGGCGCTGACCTACATCGAGCGGAACAAGCGTGGCCAGCGTTTCAACCTGCCGTCCGGTGACACCATCTCGATCCCGCTGAACGTGTTTCTGATTGCCACGATGAACCCGCTTGACCGTGGTGTTGACGACGTGGACGCGGCGTTCGAACGCCGGTTTGCGAAGGTCGATATGCCGCCCAGCCGGGAACTGCTCGAGCGGATGCTCGACGATAACGGCTTCCCCGATGGCAACATTCATCGGCGCCTGCTCGGCTGGTTCAGCAAGATCAACGCCCGTGCGGCGCAGACGCCGGCCGCTGCCGTGGGGCACGCGTATTTCGCTGACGTGACCGATGCAGAGACCCTTCAAGAGGTCTGGGATTACCAATTGAAGTACCTCGTCGACCGGGCATTCAAGTACGATCCGGAGACGCGCGCTGAAATGGTCAATGGCTGGGCAGCGATCTTCGAGTCGCCTGACGACGAGAGTCAGCCGCCTGTTGCCGAGGAAGCCGGATCGAAGGCCGAGGCGCCATGACGGTCGTTACGCTTGACCGGCTCACGGAGCCGAACCGGACCGTCATCCCGTGCTCGGAGTATGGGCCGATCAGCGTTGCCCCGGAGGACGTTATCGGGCACGACGGACGCCTTGCTCTGGCTCCCGGTGTGCTGAACCACTACGTACGAGTTGACTTCAAGGACGGCCAACTCCGCCTCTCCGCTAAAGGCGTGACCGGTCTGATGCCGCTCACCGACCGCATTGCGATTCAGGTACGCCCGCGGTTCCCGCTTCGGAGCCTCACGCACATGGTGACCGTGGCCGGCTATGCCCCAGCAATGCTGTCGGCATTGCGCGAGTACAGGCCGACCGATCAGTGGAGTGACTGGCTGCTCGACGTGATGACGGACGGGCTGCTCGACGTGATGGACACCATCGCCCTGAACGGATTCCTCCGTACCTACGACCGCCGTACCGAGGATGGGTCCTACCCACATGGCCGCATCGACACGACGGCCACCATGCTCCGGTTCGCGGCGCGCGGCATGAACCATCGGGCGCAGTACTCCTGGTTCGAGCGGACCATCGACAACCCGCCGAACCGCTGCCTGAAGAGCGCGGTCTCACTCCTGCACGGCCGTTACGTCAACGCGCCGCGCCACAAGGGCGTGCGTGGGCGCGTAGCGCGTCTCGGGGAGGCACTGCGAACCCTCGAACACGTGACACTGGAGAATCACCCCGCCAGTCTCGATGACCCACAGGTGCGCGGCGAATCTCCCATCCCCGAGACGCGGTCCTACTACCGGTCGGCGCTCGATCTCGCCGTCGCAATTCTGACTCGCCGCGGCATAAGTCTGGACGCACCTACCGGCGACCTCACCATGCCAACGCTGCTCGTAAAGACTGAGGACCTCTTCGAGAAATTCGTCCGTGTCAGCCTTCGGGCGGCACTGGCTGGTCATCCGAACCTGGCGGTCCTCGACGGCAACCAGGAACCTGGCCGGCTGCCGCTCTACGAGGACCTGCCAGATGCCACGAGTCGGGTCTTGCCGGATCACGAAGTGCCGACAACGAGCGGTGAGCCGCCATACGCTGAGCCCGACGTCGTCTTCCGCATGGACGACGGCACTCACCCTGTGATCGCGGACGTGAAATACACCGACGTCAAGAACTTGGCCGCCCGCTCCGAGGTCGAGCAGATAGTGCTCTATGGCCTCCGTTACAGGGCTCCAGTCGTGATGACCATTCACCCGCGCCGAGCTGGCGCGAAGAAGGGTCTCCACGTGGCCGGACGCATCGGCTCAGTGGTCGTAGCGCAGTATCGGATCGATCTCGGTGCCAACGATCTGGAGGCGGAGATGGAGGAGATGGGTGCGAAAATCAGCGAACTGATCGCTTTGTAGACTCCTTCGCCTTCCCCTGTTTCGGAACCTCTGTCTCCTGTGCAAGCGCCACTAGGTCGACACCGATCGCGTCCTGGCCCATGGCAGTTGCGGTCTTCAGGGTGGTTCCGGTGCCCATGAATGGGTCAAGCACTACGCCGCGGGCCGGCGTACCGTGGCCGCAGTCGGTCCAGCCCACGGTTGCCTTCTTGGCGAAGGTGAATTCGCGGAAGTAGCCACCGAGGACCGCTTTTGCTTCGGCAGCAAGCTGCTGTACTTCCTGGGAATTCCGCCCGGTGCCATTCTGGAACTTGGTGGCCTTACCGACGTCAGAGATGCCGGTCGCTTGGACCGCGCGGATGTGGTCGGGCGTCAGCCCGTGCTCCTTCGCCAACTCCATGGCGCGTCGAGCCTGTGGCCTCTGCGGATCGAGTTGGTCGGTTCGCTCCAACACGCGGGTGCGAGGCTTAGCGCAGGTGGAGCAAACCTGTGGCGGACAGCCGAGCATGACGGCGCGACGCACCAACTCCTGCGGGTATGGGGCAAGGTGTGCACCCATGTTCCGCTCAGGCATAATCTTCCAGACGTCGCCGGGGTTGGCGCCGTTGCCCATGTATTCGCTGTAGCCGATCAGGTCGTAGTAGTAGTTCGGTTTCAGGGCGAGGTGAATGACGTATTCGTGGCGGTTTGCGAGCCGGTTCTTAGCGGGTTCTGGCATGCCGCTGTCCTTGGTCCAGATGATCCGATTGCGGATCAGCCAGCCGCGCTGTACTGCGGCGAACTCCAATAGCCCCGGGATACCCATGAGGGACCGCTTGTGATAGGTATCGCCGACGTTGAGAAAGACCGAGCCAGCCGGGCGGAGTAGTCGCTTCCACTCGTCCAGACATTCCATCATCGACTCGACGTAAGCTTGCGGTGTCGACTCCTGACCGATCTGATCCGCGTGGCCGTAGTCACGCTTCTGCCAGTACGGAGGTGAGGTGACGATCAAGTCGACCGAATTGTCCTCCAGGCCGGTCCGGCGGGCGTCCCCAATGACCACCTCTGCACTGGCGGGCGAGAGGTTCTCTTCCCAGTCCTCCAGGCTGCTGACACCAGCCGTCGACAGGTTCCGCGAAATAACGGGCTCCGCGTCATTAGCCTCAAGAGTCAGGGTCACTCTCTTCTCCTTCTACCGGGCCAGCCTTCAGTTTGGTGCAAGCGGTGGGGGAATCACGTAGGCACGACGCGCACCTCCGCACCTCACACACCCTCCGGCAGGGACACTAGACGCGACCACTGACAATAGCCGCCTCGAGGCCGCCCGGCGGACGGGGGCAAGCCCGATCGCATGTATCCGACACTTCACTCGGCGAGTCTGCCGCCAGCACGGCAGGGGGCAGGGCGTCGGCCCCCACGAGACCGCGAGCCGCGAGGATGGAGGCGCGAGGTTTACGGCCCCGTCAGTGCGGCCAGGAAGCCGTCCGGTCGTGAGGCCGATCGGCTGTGCATCCACTCCAGCATGTTAGCACGTTAACATGCTGTACGCAAGCGTGCTAACGGTAGGATGGCGTCCTGATGACTCCCGAGACCGAACTGAAGCGCGCCATGCAGGAGGCCGACCCACGCAAGCGCGCCGCGAGCCTCGCCGTCCTGCTCGACCGGTTGGGAGCGGTGCGCAAGGACGTACTGACCGCGCGTGACGCTACCGCGAGGGAACTCCATTCGGCCGGTGCCAGCGGTGCGGAGATTCAGCGTCTCCTCGGCATCTCCCACGGCAGGGTCAGCCAGATTCTGTCCGGCTGGGACGAGCACCGCGGTAAGGCTGCCGGTTAGCAGCGCCCGGGGTCTCCTTGTTCCAGTTTCCCGAGCTGCCGACTCGTCCTGGCTGCATGCGCGGCACGGCAGGCTCCTCCGGCTCTTCGCGCACTTCCTGCAGCTCCAGGGCGTCGCATAGTCGTCCGGGTCCTCCGGCATCGCGACCGACGGCATCTCGCATGGAGCCAGCCTCTCGGGCAGCCAGGGTTCGATCTGAACCCGCAGACGTCGGATTGTGCCGACATGCTTGCCGCGCGGCGTGGGGGACATCACGAGACTGTCTCCGATGATCTCGCCCCGCAGCCCGGTCGCAGCCTCGATCTGCTCAGCGACTTTACGCAGGTTCCCTGAGCGCGGATACAGCACAGGAAGAGTCACGACTGCCCACCTCCTCAACGGCGGCGGGTCGATCACAACCGTACCGAGGAAGAGCCCCACACTGCAGACACAGCCCAACACAGGCTGCTCCCCAGACCGCGAGAGCCTAGGGGAACCACGGGGAGACATAGGGATGGCAAACCTCGAAAAATCGGGGCCTATGAAGGAGTCGTCAGCACCGCCGTGCTGACACGTCAGCGCGAAAAAAGGCCCCTCCAAACCGCGTTTCCGCAGGTCAGATGGGCTATAGTAAGTGGAGTCTAGGGGAGTCGAACTCCCGGAAAACGAGACGGGTTCGCTCTGGGCTGCCGCACCGTGGAGTGGATATCGCCTGTCAGTACGGCACTTGGCGCGGGGATCGGCGTCGGGGCGACGCTGCTCGCCGATCGGCTGCGGTGGCGGCGGGAGCGGGAGGACCGGGCGCTGGAGACGCGGCAGCAGTTGTACGCGGAGTACTCCGCCGCCCTCTCCCGGATCAGGACCGCGCTCAACGAGGCCGCGAACGATTCCGGGCTGTCCGATGACGACCGCCGGGCCTGGCGCGTGAGCTCGTCCTCGCGCCCGGGGTGTACGAGCTGCGCCACCAGCTCGCGATCCTCGCGCCCCAGGAAGTGATCGCCGCCTCCAGCGCGGCGTTCAAGCTGCTGCGCGACACCCGCGACGTGCTCGCGGAGGGTGCCGACGCCGCGAGTGGGGCGTACGCGAGGCGTGGAGGACGCCTACGACGAGGCGATCGCGGAGCTGCGCCGCGTGATGCGCAAGGATCTTGGAATGAGCGAGAGGGGCTGGCCTCTCCCGACGAGGCTCCCGTAGCAGGTGTCCCGGGCCTCAAGCTAGAGCGCGTCGAACGGGGGCACGATGCGGACGATGATGATCAGTGGGTCGCGCGGTGCGAACAGGAAATAGAACCAGCCTCCAGCCGCGTCCATGCGGCGTAGGCCACCGGGCCGGGGGCCGTTGCCCAGGTCGCTGATGTCGACGCCCGTACTGGCGAGATCGACGAGCTGTCCCGCCAGACGTTCGACTTCGGCCGCTACGTGAGCAGGGATACCGCCCGCCACATGGGCGTGGTCGGGGTCGTACTCCCAGCGCCAGTCCGCGTTCACCGGGCCGGGAGGCCGGTGGCCGCGTGGGCCTCGTCGAGGATCCGCCCGATCTCGGCGGCGGCCTGCCGGGCCTGGGCGGCGTCGCCCGATTCGGAGGTGTCCTCCCAGCGGCGGAAGTCCGCTGCCAGTTCGGGCTGACGCTGGATGTGGACATAGACGGCCCACTGGGCGATGAACCGCTGGAGCGGAGCGAGATCGGACCCTTGCCGGGCCTGATCGGCCGCCTGGTCCAGCTCTCGCGTGAAGGCGGGCAGCGCCGCGGGTGCGATCTGACTGATGGCCTGCCGCAGTGCGGCGACCGTCGCCGGAGGCTGGGGGATGAGTGGTTGCCCGGCGGCTGAGGTGGTCACGGCTGCTCCCATGGGCGTGATTCTGATCCCTGGCGTCAGCGTATCGGGCAGGAGTGTCGGCCCACCGCTCGAAGGAGTGAGCCGGCGGATGTGGGTGTCCGCCGGCTCGTGGGGGCGGGAAGCCGGGTCAGTCCGACGCGGGGGCGATGCCGACCGGGCAGGAGACGCCCGTGCCGCCGATGCCGCAGTAGCCGGCGGGGTTCTTGTCGAGGTACTGCTGGTGGTAGGCCTCGGCGGGGTAGAAGGGGCGGCCTTCGGAGGGGAGGATCTCCGTCGTGATGTCGCCGTGGCCGGAGGATGTGAGCACGCGCTGGTAGGCGGCGCGGGAGGCCTCGGCCGTGGCGGCCTGCTCCGGGGTGTGGGTGTAGACCGCGGAGCGGTACTGGGTGCCCACGTCGTTGCCCTGGCGGAAGCCCTGGGTCGGGTCGTGGTTCTCCCAGAACCGCTTCAGGAGGTCGGCGTAGGACACCTTCGACGGGTCGTAGACCACACGGACCGCCTCCGTGTGGCCCGTCAGGCCCGAGCAGACCTCCTCGTACGACGGGTTCGGCGTCCGGCCGCCCTGGTAACCGACGAGGGTCGTCCAGACACCGTCCGTCTGCCAGAAGATCCGCTCGGCGCCCCAGAAGCAGCCCATGCCGAAGTCGGCGGTCTCCAGGCCCTCGGGGTAGGGGCCCTGCAACGGGTTGCCGAGGACCGTGTGGCGCTCGGGGACCGTGTACGCGGGCTCCGGGCGGCCCTTGAGGGCCTCCTCGGGGGTGGGGAGGTGGTTCTTCGTCCTGCCGAACAGCATGGGGTGCTCCGTTTCTGGGCCGCCCAGGAGGGCCGTGGCCCTACGTGGAGGGTGCCGCGTCCTTCGTCTTGGCCCCCGGCGAGGCCGCCCCCGGCGAGGGCGTCTCCGGCTCTTCCTCGAAGTCGACGCGGTTCATGTGCTTGTTCATCGACTTCATCAGGAACCACACGGCCACGCCGATCACCGCGAAGACGATGAAGCCGAGGACGCCTGGTGTGACCTTGTTCTCGTCCAGCTCCTTCGCCAGGGGAAGGAGCTGGACCGCCGCCGAGTGTGCCGTCTGCGTCGCGCTCATACCGTCAATTGTCGCGGATGCCTGCGAAGAGGTCGTCCTCGGGGAGGGAGGTCTCCACGCGGGACTTCGCCAGCTCGTACTCCTCCGTGGGCCAGGCGGCCTTCTGGATCTCCATCGGCACCCGGAACCAGCCCCCGTCGGGGTCGATCTGGGTGGCGTGGGCGATCAGTGCCTTGTCCCGGATCTCGAAGTACTCCGCGCAGGGCACGTGCGTGGTGAGGGAGCGCTCCGGGATGCCCATCTTCTCCCAGCGCTCCAGCCACTCCCCGTACGGCGACTCCAGGCCGCGGTCGAGCATGGCCTTGTGCAGCGCCTCGGTACGGGCACGGTTGAAGCCCTGGTTGTAGTAGAGCTTCTGGGGCTCCCAGGCCGGGCCGAACTCGGCCTCGGGGTACTTCTCGGTGTCCGCCGCGTGCTCGAAGGCGACCATCGAGATCTTGTGGGTCATGATGTGGTCCGGGTGCGGATAGCCCCCGTTCTCGTCGTAGGTCGTGATGACCTGCGGGCGGAACGAGCGGATCAGCTTCACGAGCGCGCCCGCCGCCTCGTCCACGTCCTGGAGGGCGAAGCAGCCCTCCGGGAGCGGCGGGAGCGGGTCGCCCTCGGGCAGCCCCGAGTCCACGAAGCCGAGCCAGGACTGCTGGACGCCCAGGATCTCCCTGGCCTCGTCCATCTCCTTCTTGCGGACCTCGTGGATGTGCTCCTCGACATAGGTGTCGCCCTGGAGCTTGGGGTTGAGGATGGAGCCTCGCTCTCCGCCTGTGCACGTCGCGACCAGCACGTCCACCCCCTCATCGACATACTTCGCCATGGTCGCCGCGCCCTTGCTCGACTCGTCGTCGGGGTGCGCGTGCACGGCCATCAGTCGCAGTTGCTCAGTCAAGACTCATTCCTCGTAAGGTCAAAGCGGCCCCGCCTTCGGCCCTGGTCTGTGGAGCGTCGCGGGCGGCTTCTATAGTGACCGAACCGGCGCCGTGATGTATTCCCGGTAGCCCGCACCACATCGAGCCCGGGAGAGGAACGGACCATGACCGAGGGCCGTTACGGGCGCACGCGCGGTGCCGTCGGAGAGGCCCGTACGGACCGGCGGTTGAAGATCACCGGCGCTGTGCTGGGCGTTCTGATGCTGGGCGTCATCGCCTGGATCGGCTTCTCGTACGTCTCCGGCAAGGACGTCAGCGGCGAGATGATCAAGTTCAAGGTCGTCTCGGACAGGACCGTCGAGGTCCACCTCGAAGTGCGCAAGGACTCCGGCGTCGAGGGCGTGTGCACCGTCCGCGCCCTGGCCGAGGACGGCGCCGAGGTGGGCCGCAAGGACGTGACGTACGGCAAGGGCGAGGAGCGCGTGGACGCCGTGACCGACATGCGGACGACCTCCCGCGCGACCAGCGCCGAACTGGTCGGCTGCGAGACGGGCTGAGCCGCGCGGGGCCGGGGCCGGAGCCCGGGCACGCGCTGATTCCCGGCGTCTGAGCGGGGCGCGAGCGGGCAGGTGACGGAGGGGGCACACTCACCACTCGTCACACAAGGAGCACCCGCACCACATGTACCGATGGGAACTCATCCAGGCCGTGACCGCGCAGGGCGCGTTCGGCATCGTCCGCGCGGACACGGCGCGCGAGGCCGTGGACGCCGCCGAGGCCGTGCTCGACGCGGGGCTGCGCGCGGTGGAGGTCGCGCTGACCACGCCGGGTGCCGTCGGCGCCGTGGAGGAGCTGGCCGCGTCCCGCCCGGACGCGCTGGTCGGCGCCGGGACCGTGCTGGACGCGACCGCGGCCCGTACCGCCGTCGCCGCCGGGGCGCGCTTCCTCGTCTCGCCGAGCCTGCACCCCGAGGTGATCCGCGCCGGACACCGCTACGGAGTCCCCGTCCTCCCCGGCGTCTCGACGCCCACCGAGATGGTGCGGGCGCTGGAGGAGGGCGCCGACGCGCTGAAGCTGTTCCCGGCCTCCGCCGTCTCCCCGTCCTGGATCCGTGACGTACGGGCCGCGCTGCCCCAGGCGCCGCTGATCCCCACCGGGGGCGTGACGATCGGCAACGCACCGGAGTGGATCGCGGCGGGAGCCGTGGCCTGCGGCATGGGCTCGGCCCTGACCTCGGGCGGCGCCGCGGCGGCGGGGGAGCGCGTGTCCGCGCTGCTCGACGCGCTCGCCCGCGCACGTACGGAACGGGGCGCGGCGCACGGCTGACGCCTGCTCGCTCGCGCGCGCGGCGCGGCCCGCGTGTACGGGGCGCGTGGGCCCGCCCGTACCTTCGGTCCTGTTCGTTCGTCCGTTCGCCGAGCCCTGCTCTCCCCTGCTCTCCTTTACTCGCCCCGCTCTTCCCGGAGGTGCCCTCATGCCGTCCACGCGTACGCCCCAGCCCGCCGTCCACGTCGGGCCCGATCCCGTTCCCGCGCTGACGGAGGCCGTGCTGCGCGGGGGCGGGCGCCTCGTGGCGCTGGAGGAAGCCGAGGCGGTCGTCTACTGCGGTGCCGGTGGTCCGGCGGAGCTGCGCGGGATGCTGCACGGCCGTATCCGCTGGGTGCAGCTCCCCGCCGCGGGCGTCGAGGCGTGGCTGGAGGCCGGGGTGATCACCGACGACCCCGTCTTCACGACGGCCGTCGGCGTCTACGGCGCGCCCGTCGCCGAGCACGCGCTCGCGATGATGCTCGCGGCGGCGCGCGGGCTGCCGGAGGCGGCGCGGGCGAAGAGCTGGGGGCCGCCCGCGACGCGGGAGTTCGCGGGCTCGACGGTCGCGGTCGTCGGCTGCGGCGGCATCGGCCGGGCGCTGATACGGCTGCTGGAGCCGTTCGGCTGCCGGGTGCTGGCCGTCTCGGACAGCGGACCGGTCGTGGGCGCGGCGCGGACGGTGCCGCGCGCCGCGTACCGCGAGGTGCTGCCGGAGGCGGACCACGTGGTCGTCTCGGCGCCCGCGACGCCGGAGACTCGCGGAATGTTCGGGGCGCGCGAGTTCGCGCTGATGCGGGAGGACGCCTGGCTGGTGAACGTCGCGCGCGGCGGCCTCGTCGTCACGGACGACCTGGTCGAGGCCGTGAAGAACGGCGCGATCGGCGGGGCCGCGCTCGACGTGACCGACCCGGAGCCGCTGCCCGAGGGCCATCCGCTGTGGGAGCTGGAGCGGGTGCTGATCACGCCGCACTCCGCCAATCCGCGCCCGTCGTACTGGCGCGGTCTCGCCGCGCGCGTCGAGGAGAACGTCCGCCGGGTCGCGGCGGGCAGCCCGCCCCTGGGTGTGGTCTCTCCGGCGCGGGGCTTCTGACCAGGAACGGAGCCTTGGCCTTCTTCCCTTTTCCGCCGGAATTGTTAAGCTCGTGGTTTCGCCCACCTGAGAAGGCGCAGCCTCCTGGTAGGGCGTTGCTTTATATCCCCAGTACCGACGAGGAGCACCTGTGACCCAGACCAGCGACAACGTCACCTGGCTGACCCAGGAGGCGTATCACCAGCTCAAGGCCGAGCTGGAGTACCTGTCGGGTCCTGCACGCAGCGAGATCTCTAAGAAGATCGAGGCGGCTCGCGAAGAGGGCGACCTCCGCGAGAACGGCGGGTACCACGCGGCCAAGGAGGAGCAGGGCAAGCAGGAGCTGCGGATCCGCCAGCTCCAGCAGCTCTTGGAGAACGCCAAGGTGGGCGAGGCTCCGGCGGACGACGGTGTGGTGGAACCGGGCATGGTGGTGACGATCGCCTTCGACGGCGACGAGGACGACACCATCACGTTCCTCCTCGCGTCGCGGGAGTACGCCAGCACGGACATCGAGACGTACTCGCCGCAGTCGCCACTGGGCACCGGGGTGAACGGCAAGAAGGTCGGCCAGGACGCGGAGTACGAGCTGCCGAACGGGAAGATGGCCTCGGTCAAGATCCTGAAGGCGAAGCCGTACCAGGGCTGAGGGCCGTCGAGGGCCGACAGGCCGGGAGGGCCGCGAGGCCGAGACGACGCCCGTTTCATCCGGAACGACCGGTTCCCCTTCGGGGGGCCGGTCGTTTCGCATAGGGAGCCATGGGAGGCAGTTCACCGGGCGTCCATGCGTACGGCACTGGATGTATAGGGCAACCTGTTGGTCTTGCCTCCGTCACGCCACCCCGTCACCGGAGGAAACACATGCCCGTTCCGCGTCTCACGAGAAGCCGCCTGGCCTGGGGGACCGCCGCCGTGCTGGCCGCCGGGATCGCCGTCCCCAGCTTCGCCTACGCAACTCCCGAGAGCCCGGCGGCCCCCGTCACCTCCGCGGCGGCCCACGGGACCAAGGCGAAGAACGTGATCCTGCTCATCGGCGACGGCATGGGCGACTCCGAGATCACCCTGGCCCGCGACTACACGGTGGGCGCGAACGGCCGCCTGAACATGGACCGCTTCCCCAGGACCGGCGCCTACACGACGTACTCCGTGGACGAGAAGGGCAGGCCCGACTACGTCACGGACTCCGCCGCCAGCGGCACCGGCTGGGCCACGGGCCACAAGACGGTGAACGGCCGGATCTCCAAGACCCACACCGACGAGCCCGTGCCGACGATGCTGGAGCTGGCCAAGAAGAAGGGCCTGGCCACAGGGAACGTCACCACGGCCGAGCTGACCGACGCCACGCCCGCCGTGCAGGACGCGCATGTGACGGACCGCGGCTGCCAGGGCCCCGAGGACATGAAGAAGTGCCCGGACGACACGCTGGGCGAGGGCGGCGGGGGCTCGATCGCCGAGCAGACGGTCACCACGGGCGCCGACGTACTGCTGGGCGGCGGCAAGGCCCGCTTCGACCAGCGGATCACCGAGGGCCCGCACAAGGGCCGTACGGTCATCGAGCAGGCGAAGAAGGCCGGGTACTCGCTGGTGACCGACAAGAAGGGGCTCGCGGGGGCGGAGCCGGGCAAGCCGCTGCTCGGCCTGTTCGCGCCGGAGAACGTGCCCGTCGAGTGGACCGGCAAGAAGGCCGCGAAGGGCGGCACCGAGCCGCAGCGCTGCACCACCTCCAACCCCGAGCGCCCGAAGGGCACGCCGTCGCTGGAGAGCCAGACGACGAAGGCCATCGAACTGCTGGAGGCCAAGCAGAAGGCCGGGCACAAGGGGAAGGCGAACGGCAAGCACGGCAAGCAGCACGGCAAGGGCAAGGGCTTCTTCCTCCAGGTCGAGGGCGCCTCGATCGACAAGCAGGACCACGCCGCCGACCCCTGTGGCCAGATCGGCGAGACCGCCGCGTTCGACCGCGCCGTGAAGGTCGCCCAGGACTACGCGAAGAAGCACCCGGACACCCTCGTGGTGACCACCGCCGACCACGGCCACGCCAGCCAGATCGTGCCCGTCGACGCGAAGCCCGCGGGCCTCTCCTCGACGCTGATCACGGACGAGGGGCAGCCGCTCCAGGTCAGCTACTCGAACAACGACCCGGCCAAGGCCCAGGAGCACACCGGCACCCAGGTCCGCATCGCGGCCTCGGGCCCGAACTCCGACCGCGTCCTCGGCGTCACCAACCAGACCGACCTCTTCGCCACCGTCACCAGAGCACTGAACCTGCGCTGAGAAGGGCACGGGACGAATGAGAAGGGGGCGAGCCCTGTGGGCCCGCCCCCTTCTCGCTTCCCGCGCTCTGCCGGGGCCAGCCGGGGTCAGCCGGCCGCCCTGCGGTATTTGCGGACCGCGAGGGTGCGGAATGTCAGGAGGATCAGGACCGACCAGATCACGGAGGCCCAGACCGGGTGCTGCATGGGCCAGGCGTCCGGGGCCTCGAAGCCGGGCGGCAGATTGCCGAACAGCTCGCGGCAGGCCTGGACGGTGGTGCTGAACGGGTTCCACTCGGCGATGTGCCGGAAGAACGTCGGCAGGTTGTTGGAGTCCACGAAGGCGTTCGAGATGAACGTCAGCGGGAACAGCCAGATCAGTCCGCCCGAGGTGGCCGCCTCCGGGGTGCGGACCGAGAGGCCGATCAGGGCGCCGATCCACGAGAACGCGTACCCGAGCAGGAGCAGCAGGGCGAAGCCCGCGAGGATCTTGCCGAAGTTCTCGCTGGTGCGCCAGCCGATGAGCAGCGCGACGCCCGCCAGCACCACGAGGGTGAGCGCGGTCTGCACCAGGTCGGCGAGGGTGCGGCCGGTGAGGACCGCGCCGCGCGCCATGGGCAGCGACCGGAAGCGGTCCACGAGGCCCTTGTGCATGTCCTCGGCGATGCCCGCGCCCGCGCCCGCGGTCGCGAAGGTGACGGTCTGGGCGAAGATGCCGGCCATCAGGAACTCGCGGTAGTCCTGCGAGGAGAGCGAGCCGCCGACCTGGATGGACCCGCCGAAGACGTAGGTGAAGAGGATCACGAACATCACCGGCTGGATGAGGCCGAAAAGGACGATCTCGGGAATCCGGGTCATGCGGATCAGGTTGCGCCGGGCGACGACCAGGGAGTCGGTGACCGCCTGTGCGACGCCCCCTCGGCCCTTGGGGGCCGCCTGGGTGGTGGCACTCACTTCTCGGTCTCCTTCGTCTCGTCCTCGGCGTCCGCGTCCGCCGTCGCCTCCTCGGCCGCGTGGCCGGTCAGGGAGATGAAGACGTCGTCGAGGGTCGGCCTGCGCAGGCCGATGTCGTCGATCTCTATGCCCCGCGTGTCCAGTTCGCGGATGATCTCGGCGAGCAGCTTGGCGCCGCCGGTGACCGGGACGGTCAGCTTGCGGGTGTGCTCCTCGACGGCGCAGGCGTCCGGCGCGGCACCGGCGAGGGCGTGCCGCTCCAGGATCTCGCGGGCGGCGGGGATGTGCTCGCGCTCGTGGACGACGACCTCGACGCGCTCGCCGCCCGTCTGGGCCTTCAACTGGTCGGAGGTGCCCCGGGCGATGACCTTGCCGTGGTCGACGACGGCGATGTCGTGCGCGAGGCGGTCGGCCTCCTCCAGATACTGCGTGGTGAGCAGCAGTGTCGTGCCGCCGGAGACCAGTTCCTCGATGACCTCCCACAGGGCCTGCCTGTTGCGCGGGTCGAGGCCGGTGGTCGGCTCGTCCATGAACATCACGGGCGGGCTGACGACCAGCGCGGCGGCCAGGTCGAGCCTGCGGCGCATGCCGCCCGAGTACGTCTTCGCCGTACGGTCGGCGGCGTCGGCGAGGTTGAACCGGTCCAGCAGCTCGACAGCGCGCTTCTTCGCGTCCCGGCCGGACATCTGGTAGAGCTGCCCGACCATCTGGAGGTTCTCGCGGCCGGTCAGATACTCGTCGACGGCGGCGAACTGGCCGGACAGGCCGATCGAACGCCGCACCGCCGTGGGGTGCTTGAGGACGTCGATCCCGGCGACCACCGCCTTGCCGCTGTCGGGCTGGAGGAGGGTCGTGAGGACGCGCACGGCGGTGGTCTTCCCCGCCCCGTTCGGCCCCAGCAGGCCGAGGACGGTGCCTTCCGGCACGTCGAGATCGACGCCGTCCAGAGCCCTCACCTTGCCGAAGGTCTTCACCAGACCCTCGGCATAAATGGCACCTGGCATGGGTGGACTCCTGAAGATGTGGAGTGGTGCTACGGAAATGCTAGTTCGGCCGGTCGTTCCCGGCATGTACGGAATGCGCGAGCAGCGGGGCTCGGCGCACAGCAGTATGAGGTGACGCGATGTATCGCGTCAAGTGATACGCGATAGCTCGCGTTCGGTGTTCGCGAGGGACGGACCGCTCGGCGCGCCCGTCCGCGGGCTCAGCTCATGACCTTGTAACCCGCGGCGCGGAGCGACGAGGCGACGTCCACGCAGTGCTCCGGACCCTTCGTCTCCAAGTGCAGCTCCACCTCCGCCTCGTCGAGCCCGAGCCGCGGATCGGTCCGGACATGGCTCACGTCCAGGACGTTAGCGTCCACCACTGACAATTCCCCGAGCAGAGCGGCGAGGGCCCCCGGGCGGTCGTGGAGCCGCAGCCGCAGCGACAGATAGCGGCCCGCCGCCGCCATGCCGTGGCGCAGCGTCCGCTGGAGGACCAGCGGGTCCACGTTCCCGCCCGAGAGCACCGCGACCACGGGCCCCGCGAAGCTCCCCGGCGACGCCAGCAGCGCGGCCACCGGGCTCGCCCCCGCCGGCTCGACCACGAGCTTCGCCCGCTCCAGGCACAGCAACAGCCCGCTGGAGAGGGCGTCTTCGGACACCGTGCGGACCTCGTCCACGAGAGCGCCGATGATTTCGAAGGGCACGTCCCCGGGGCGGCCCACCTTGATCCCGTCCGCCATCGTCGCGACCCGCTCCAGCGCGACCGGACGCCCCGCCGCCAGCGACGGCGGATACGCCGCGGCGCCCTCGGCCTGCACGCCGACCACGCGGACGTCGGGCCGCAGCGCCTTGACCGCCACCGCGATTCCCGCCGCCAGGCCGCCGCCGCCGATGCCGACGACGATCGTGCGCACCTCCGGGCACTGCTCCAGGATCTCCAGCCCCAGCGTGCCCTGCCCCGCCACCACGTCCGGGTGGTCGAAGGGGTGGATGAGCACGGCGCCCGTACGCTCCGCGTACTCCTCGGCCGCCTCCAGCGTCTCGTCCACCACGTGCCCGTGCATCCGCACCGTGGCCCCGTACTGGCGGGTCGCCGCGACCTTCGGCAGCGGCGCCCCCACCGGCATGAACACCGTCGACTCCACGCCCAGCAGCGAGGCCGCCAGCGCGACGCCCTGCGCGTGGTTGCCCGCGCTGGCCGCGACGACGCCCCGCGCGCGCTCGGCGGGCGAGAGCCCCGCGATGCGCACGTACGCGCCGCGCAGCTTGAAGGAGCCGGTGCGCTGGAGGTTCTCGCACTTGAGGTGGACAGGAGAGCCGACCAGGGAGGAGAGGTGCCGGCTCCCCTCCATCGCGGTCGTGCGGGCGACCCCGTCGAGGGTCTTGCGGGCCATGCGTACGTCGTCCACGGAGACCCGGGGGAGCGTGGGCCGCGCCGCCCCCCGGCCCCCGGCTGTGCTGGTGACCATGGGCCAAGTCTCGCAGCACCCGGCCCCCACCCGCCCGGCCGGAACCGGCGGGGACTCCGTATCGTCACTACGAGGTCACCGGTTCGTGCAGCGACGGTACGCCCGGCGGCCGGTCCGCGTACTCTGTGCCCACCACCCCCGTACCCGCACGTACCGGAACGCTGGAACCCTTCCGCAGACCAAAGAAGCGAGCACCCCGGCCATGCCCACGCACCCGGACATGACGACAGACATCACCGACGACCACGCGGTGCCTGCCGAGAACCGGACCGCCCCCAGCGGATCCACCGTCTTCGACGCGATGCAGCACCAGATCGCCGTCTTCGCGCGGCGGGCCGAGCAGACCCGGCTCGGCGGCGTCGGCCAGGCCCGCAACTCGATGGACCGTGCCGCCTATCTCCTG
Source organism: Streptomyces albiaxialis (assembly GCF_039530985.1). NCBI lineage: Bacteria > Bacillati > Actinomycetota > Actinomycetes > Kitasatosporales > Streptomycetaceae > Streptomyces > Streptomyces albiaxialis. Next base: position 601,753 of record NZ_BAAAPE010000007.1, on the reverse strand, counting down.
CTCAACAGGCTGGACCAGGAAGGGCCGATGGGCGTCAAGGCGCTCGCGGCCGGCATGGGCATCGACTCCTCGACCGTGACCCGGCAGGTCGCCCCGCTCGTCGAATCCGGGCTGGTCAAGCGGACCTCGCACCCGGAGGACGGCCGTGCGGTCGTGCTCCAGCTCTCGCCGCGCGGCGAGGCCAGGCTGGAGGAGGTGCGCTCCTCGCGGCGCGAGCTGATGGAGCTCGTCACCGACGGCTGGAGCGAGGAGGAGCGGGAGCAGTTCTGCACCCTCCTCACCCGTTTCAACACGGCGCTCCTCGGCGTCAACCCCGGCGGCCCGGCGGGCACTCCGCCAGGTCAGGACGTTCCCGCCTCTTGATTTGATCAGCGTCGCTGCCGTCCTATAGGCGGCAGGAGGCGCGCAGAGTGCGAGAGCGGCGGGCACGGCAGGAGCGCCGCCGCGCCCGGGAGTTCGAAGCTTTCGTCGCGGGCGCGGGCGGCAGGCTGCTGCATGCCGCGACCCTCCTCACCGCCGAACCCCCGGGCGCCGCGCCCGAGGCGGAGCGGCTGCTCATCGGCGCCCTCGCGCACACCTGCGCCGACTGGGACCGGCTGCGCGGCGAGGATCCGTACGAGCGCACGCGCCAGGAGCTGGCCGCGCGCTTCTCGCACACCGCCTGGCGCCACCGCCGCGACCGGGGCGGGCTGCTCGGCGCACTGCCGCCGCAGGAGCGCCTCGTCCTCGTCCTGCGGCTCTTCGAAGGAGTCGCCGAGGAGCAGACCGCCGCCGGGCTCGGGCTGCCCGTCGAGCGCGTCCGCGCGCTGTGCTCGCGCGCGATGGCCACGGTGCTCAGCGAGCCCCGCGAGAGACCCGGGCCCGTGGTCGCCGAGGGGGTGACGTGAGCGATGAGGCTGCCCGACCGCAAGGAACGGGAGGTACGCCGCCTGATCGACGGAGTGCAGCCCCTTCCGCCCGACCTCGCCGAGCGTGCCCTCGCGGTGGGCACCCGGCTGGCCCGCCGCCGGCGCGTGCTGCGGACGGGTGTCTCGCTCCTGCTCCTCGTCGCCCTGCTGGCCCTCGCCGTCTGGACCCTCGCGTACGACCCCTGGTCGTCCCCACCGCCGGAGACGTCACCGACGGTGGGGTGGTGACGCGCCCCGAAGCACGCCCCGGAGGGGCGGCTTCAGGGGCGCGGGGAACTGCGCGACAAGCCACGACGGAGCCGCGGTCTGCCGCGCACCGGGTGGGGCAGCCCGGGCGCAGCCATCCGCACCGGGCACGGGAGCAACGCCGTTACGCCAGGGCCTGGGTCAGGTCCGCCAGCAGGTCGTCCTGGGACTCGATGCCGACCGAGAGCCGCACCAGGTCGTCCGGGACCTCCAGCGCTGAGCCCGCCGCCGAGGCGTGCGTCATCAGGCCGGGGTGCTCGATCAGCGACTCCACGCCGCCCAGGGATTCACCCAGCGTGAAGAGCCGGGCCCGGTCGCAGACCGAGACGGCCGCCTTCTCGCCGCCCGCGACGCGGAACGAGACCATGCCGCCGAAGGCCCGCATCTGCTTCGCCGCGACCTCGTGCCCCGGGTGGGAGGGCAGGCCCGGGTAGAAGACCTCGGTCACCTTCGGGTGCGCCTGAAGGAGCTGCGCGACGCGGGAGGCGTTCGCGCAGTGCCGGTCCATGCGCACGGCCAGCGTCTTGATGCCGCGCATCACCAGCCAGGCGTCGAACGGGCCCGCGACGGCGCCCATCGAGTTCTGGTGGAACGCGAGGTCGTCGCCGAGCGCCGGGTCGCTCACGACCAGCGCGCCGCCCACCACGTCCGAGTGGCCGCCCATGTACTTCGTGGTCGAGTGCACGACGACGTCGGCGCCCAGCGCCAGGGGCTGCTGGAGGTAGGGGCTCGCGAAGGTGTTGTCGACGACCAGCCGGGCGCCCGCGCCGTGCGCGATCTCCGCGACGGCCGCGATGTCGGTGATGCCCAGCAGCGGGTTCGAGGGCGTCTCGACCCACACCGCCTTCGTACGGTCGCGCAGCGCCGCCCGTACCGCCGAGGGGTCGGAGGTGTCGGCGACCGACCACTCCACGCCCCACCGCTCGGCGACCTTGGAGAAGAGGCGGAACGTGCCGCCGTACGCGTCGTCGGGGATCACCACGTGGTCGCCGGGGACCAGGAGCGTACGCAGCAGGCAGTCCTCGGCCGCCAGCCCCGAGGCGAAGGCGAGGCCGCGCCTGCCGCCCTCCAGGGCCGCGAGGTTCTCCTCCAGCGCGGTGCGGGTCGGGTTGGCCGAGCGGCTGTACTCGTATCCGCCGCGCAGGCCGCCGACGCCGTCCTGCTTGTACGTGGACACCTGGTAGATGGGCGGCACGACGGCCCCCGTCGCGGGGTCGGCCGACTGTCCCGCGTGGATGGCGAGGGTCTCGAAACCGCCCGGGCGGCTGCCCGTGCTGTCGCTGTCGTTGGCGTTCTCACGCTGCTCACTCATGAGGCGAGGGTAGTGGGCCGTACGGTGGAGGGTGGGCGCGCTCCGCCGAGCCGTGCCCCTGCCCGCAGCTCCCCAAGACCGCCCGTGGAGTACCGACGTCATGGAAGCCCTGCTTCTCCTGATCGCCCTCGCCGCCATCGTCGGCGTGCTGGCCGTTCCCGCCATGCGCCGCAGACAGCTCCGCGGGAACGCCGCCGAGGGGGCGGCGCGGCTCGCCGACCCCTCCGCGGGGTACGGATTCGTGCCCGTCGACCAGCTCGACGTGCGGCTCCCCGGGCCCGACCGCGAGCTGGTCGAGGCCCTGGAGGAGACGCAGCGCACCCAGGACTGGGAGCCCGTCGCGCGGCTGCTCGCCTTCACCGGCGACGAGTACGAGCTGCGCTGGCAGCGCGTCCAGTCCCTGGCGGGCGCCGCGGCCATGGAGCTGTCCCGCGCCAAGGAGGCCGACGAGACGGCGGGGGCGGCGGACAAGAAGGGGACGGCGGCGGCCGACGGGCCCTCCGACGCGGTCTCGTTCGACAAGGGCCCCCGGCGGCAGGACGCGCGCTGGCTGCGCGAGTGGCGGTCCCAGCGGCCCGGCGACGCGGGCGGCGCGCAGGTGTACGCGCAGTTCCTGGTCTGGCAGGCGCTGGCCGACCCCGCGTCCAGCGACTTCCGCATCATCCTGGAGGAGGCGCGGAACGTCGCGCAGGACGCCGCGAAGCTCGCCGCCGAGGACCCGACGCCGTATCTGGTCGAGCTGACGATCGCCCGGCACCTCGGGTACCGCGAGGCCGACTTCGAGTCCCTGTGGTCCACGGTGCGCCGTCTCGCGCCGCACCACATGGGCGCGCACCTGGCCGCGCTGCCGTACTGGTCGGAGAAGGGCAGCGGCTCCAAGGAGAAGGCGGACGGCTTCGCGCGGGCCGCGGCGGGCAAGGCGCCCGAGGGCACGCTGCTGCCCGCGCTCCCGCTCTTCGCCGCGTACACGCACCTGCCCGAGGTCAACCTGGTGCGGGGGCTCTATCAGAGCGCGGAGATCCGGGACGCGATCGAGGCCGCCGAGTTCGCCGTCGACCAGGTCGACGAGGACCACCCGGTGCGCCCGCACGTGCTGCACCTGCTGATCTGGTTCCTGGTGCGCGCCGAGCGCTACGGGGAGGCGATGGAGGCCCTCGCGGTCGTCGACGGCCACGTGGGCGCGGTGCCGTGGGTCGACGAGGGCGATCCCGGCCAGGCGTACGCGGCCTACCGCGCCCTGGCCATCGCGGGCTGGGAGGCGACGGGCGGGGCGAAGGCGCCGCGCTGAACCGCCGGAGGCGGAGCGGGTCCCGTACCCGGGCTCAGACCTGGGTTTCCGCTCAGGCCCCGCGGCCGGGCGACCGGCGGACGGTCAGGATGGCCACGTCGTCGTGCCGGCTGCCGGGCCCGGCGAACGCCCGTACGTCGTCGTACAGCGACTGCGGCAGGTCGGTGGGGGAGAGCCCGGCCAGCTCGGCGAGGCGCTCGTCCAGCGGGTAGAAGGTGCCGTCCGGGGCGCGGGTCTCGGTCAGCCCGTCGGTGCTCAGCAGCAGCGTCGCGCCCGGCGGGAAGGGGAACCAGTCCACGGTCACGGGCTCGGCGGCGAGTTCGGCGAGGCCGAGCGGCACTCCGGAGCCCAGGGACGGCGTGGTGAGGGCGCCGTCGTGCAGCACCGTGGGCGGGATGTGGCCGCAGTTGGCGGCCTGGACCTGGTCGTGCGCGTCGATGTTGAGGAGGAGGGCGGTGACGAACCGCTCGTCCTCGCCGGTCTGTTCGGCGTACGAGTTGTGCCGTGCGACGGCGGCGTCCAGGGCGTCGGCGAGCGCGGTCAGGGTGGGCTCGCGGTGCGCGGCCTCGCGGAGGGCCCCGATGACGGCGAACGCGGCGCCGACCGCGGCCAGGCCCTTGCCCTGCACGTCGCCGATCATCACCCGGGTGCCCCAGGGGGATTCGACCACGTCGTAGATGTCCCCGCCGATGAGGCGGTCCTCCTGCACGGGCTCGTAGACGCCGTTGACGAGGGCGTCGTCGGTGAGCAGCGGGAGGGGGTGCAGGATGTGCCGCTGCATGGCCGCGGCCGTCGAGCGCAGGCGCAGCATCTCCCCCTCCCGCTCGATCCGCCGCCCGCAGGCGTACACGGACGCCCCGGCGAGGGCCAGCGTGAACAGCGCCATCAGGACGCTGTCGAGCCACGGCTCTCCCTCGGCGTGCCGGACCAGGACGGTGCCGGTGACGACGAGTACGGTCCACGCGGCGACGAAACGCGTCTGCCGTACGGTGCACAGCGCGGAGGCCGTGCCCGGCAGGAACACCAGAAGCCCCAGCAGCCACACCGCGGACTCGGACAGGAGTCCGAGGAGGACGACCAGGGCCGTGGCCGACACGACCCCGAGGGCGACGGTGGAGTCGCGGGGCGGTTCGAACGTTTCGAAGGGGCGGCCGGTTCTTCTGCGGCGGATGCCGGGCACGGGGCCTCCGGGGCGGTCGGGAACTCCTCGCACACTAGGCAGGCCCGGCCGCCGCCCGTCCCCGCCCCGCCGGGGCGGGCCGGGGAAATCGCCCCTCAGCCGGTCCTGACGGGGGACAGGGCGAAGCCGTCGTTGGGCTTGCCCGCGAGGAGGTCGGCCAGGCCACCGCTGAGCGCGTACGTCCGACCGGCGGGTCCGGCGGTCACGTCGCTGGTGACGGGGTCCTCGACGCGGTCGGTGACCTTCACCGCGGCCTCTTTCCAACCCTCGTCATCCGGCTTCACGTGCTGGATCTCGGCGGGCTTGCCGGAGAGCAGGCCGCTGCTGACGGCCGTGAGCGAGCCGTCCTTCATGAGCCGCATCCCGGCCGTGGGCGCCGCCAGCGGCTTGGAGAGCTTCACCTTCTCGGCCTTCCCGGGGTCCTGGACGGGCACCCGTACGAGGCTGCCGTCGGCCATGGCGATGACCAGCCGGTCGCCCTTCACCCACTCGACCGCGGCCATCCCCACGTCGTCGAGGAAGTCGGGGATGTCCAGCGTGCCCTGGAGCAGGTCACTGCGCACCAGGACCGAGGCGCGGCCCTTCTTGTCGATACGGAAGACCGTCGGGGTCAGCTCGTCCACGGCGTACGCGGTGCCGTCGGGCGCGACCGTGACGTCGGAGATCAGGTGCTTCTTGCCGTCGTCGGCGACCGCGGTGAGGTCGACGCACCAGTCCTGCTCGCCGGTCTTCAGGTCGTAACTGCCGACGCCCGCGACGTGGAAGGGGTTCTTCTTCCGTGAGCGCTCGGCGGTGCCGTAGTCCACGTTGCTGACGAGGATGCGGTCGCGTTTCCGGTCGGCGAGGACGGCCTGCGCGGAGACGAGTTCCGGGTCGTCGATATGGGTGCGCACCGTGCCGTCCGGGGTCACGGCGGAGACCTTGCCCTGCTTGAGGGAGCCGGTGAAGAAGGTCTTCGAGGGCGCGTCGTAGTCCAGCGAGTGCGGGAAGACGTTCGCGCCGTCGGCCTTGATGGGGGCGGGGGTCTGCCGCGGCGCGTCGCCCCGCTCGCTCGCGGTACCGGAGCCGGAGCCGCCGTCCGATCCGTTCGCGGCGATGGCCGTGCCGGTGGCGGCGGCGGCGACGAGCACCGCGCCCGCGAGGGCGATCCGCAGCCTGGTCTTCTTGTTCGTCATCGTTGTTCCTCGGGAGAGTCGGTCCGGTGGGTCCGGTCGGTGTGAGCCGGTGTGAGCCGGGGTGAGCCGGGGTGAGAAGGCATGCGCGCATGGACCCGTGGCGCGGACGGGCCAGAGGGTGCTGCGCGGTGTTACGTGTGCGTCAGGAGCGCGGGACGGGAGTGACGCGTACGGGCGAGTCGGCGGATTCGTCGGATTCGGCGGAGGCGTCGGCGGGCTCAAGGGGCTGGTCGAGGAGCCGCAGTGCCGACTGGGACGGCGAGCCGGGCTCCGCCGTCGTCACCACCACCCGGATCCCCCGCGCGCGGGGGACGGGGAGCGAGTGCTGCAGTACGTCCAGCTCGCCGACCGTCGGGTGGCGCATCCGGTACTCGGCCGTGTCCCAGGCCCGTACCCGGTGTTCGGCCCAGAGCTGGGCGAAGTGCGGGCTGCCCACCGTCAGTTCGCCGATGAGCGAGGCGAGGCGGCGGTCGTCCGGGTACTCGCCGACCGCCTGCCGCAGCTTGCCGACGACGTCCCGCGCCTTCCTGTGCCAGTCCGCGTACAGGTCCCGCGTATGGGCGTCCAGGAACACCAGCCGTGCCGTGTTGGGCCGCGTGGCCGCCCGGTCAGGGCCGTCCGCGGGCAGGTGCCCGGCGAACAGCGCGTGACCGGCGCGGTTCCACGCCAGGACGTCCGAACGCCGCCCGACGACGACCACGGGCGAGTCTCCGAAGGAGGCCACGAGCTGCCGCATCTCGGGCGTGACCCGCTCGGCGGGGAGCCGTCGACGCCCCTTCCCGGTGCCGCCGGAGAGGGTGTGCAGATGGTGCCGCTCCGCGTCGTCCAGCCGGAGCGCCGTGGCCAGCGCGTCGAGCACCTGCGGCGAGGCGTTGAGCGACAGCCCCTGCTCCAGCCGGATGTAGTAGGCCACGCTGACACCCGCGAGCTGGGCCAGCTCCTCCCGCCGCAGCCCCGGCACGCGCCGCCGGTCGCCGTAGTCCGGGAGCCCCACGTCCGCGGGCTTCAACCGCGCCCGCCGCGTGGACAGGAACTCACCGAGGAGGGGCTTGCCCCGCGCTGTCTCGTCCATGCGAACGAGTATGGGCAGGCTTCCCGGAACCAGCCTGCCCCTGCGAGTAGCAGACTCGGCTACGGGGTGCCGGTGAGGTCCTGGAGGCCGACGACGCGCAGCAGTTCGAGGCGCTCGTACGTGGGCGTGCCCGGCCGGGCCGAGTGCACGACGAGCTGCTGGCTGTGGCCGTCGCCGAGCAGCACCTCGCAGTCGAGGTCGAGGACGCCGACGACCGGGTGCACGAACCGCTTCGGCGAGGGGCGGCGTACGACGACGTCGTGCTCCTCCCACAGGGCCGCGAACTCCGCCGAGGCGGCGAGCAGTTCGGCCACCAGCGCGGCCGGGCCCGGGTCGTCGGGGCGTGCCGTGGTGACGGCGCGCAGGCTCGCCACGTGCGCGCGGGCGTGCTGCTCGTGGCTCTCGGGCGGCGCCAGGTCCCGCGCGCCCGGCACCGTGAACCAGTGGCGCACGAGGTTCGCGCCGGTGTGGTCGCCGGTCAGGGCCACGGCCATCGCGTTCTGCGCGAGCATCTGGCCCCAGTCGCTGATGACCGCCGCCGGCACGTCGTGCAGCCGGTCCAGGATCAGCAGCAGCCCCGGGCGTACGTGCTCCGAGGAGCCGCCCGGTCGGGGCGGCTCCTCGTCCGCGAGGTGGAACAGGTGGTCGCGCTCGGCGTCCGTGAGGCGCAGGGCGCGGGCGAGGGCGGCGAGCATCTGCCGCGAGGGGTGCGGGCCGCGGCGCTGTTCCAGGCGCGTGTAGTAGTCCGGGGACATCCCGGCGAGCTGCGCCACCTCCTCGCGGCGCAGCCCCGGGGTGCGGCGCCGGGGCCCGGCGCTCATCCCCACGTCGGCGGGGGCGAGGCGGGCGCGGGCGCGGCGCAGGAAGTCGGCGAGGCCGGTGCGGTCCATGGCCCCAGGGTCTCCCGGACGCGCGCCCGTATCCAGGGACCGCCGGTCCCTGGATGACGGGTCCCCGGGCGGCCGGTCCCGGGGCGGCCGGTCCCCGGACAACCGCGTCTCTCCCGCCGGTGCCGCCGCTCGCCCACGCTTCACGGCATGGCTACGACACAAGGAGGCGGCCATGCTGACACTGGTGACGGGTGCGACGGGACAGGTCGGCCGGAGGTTCGTGCCGAGGCTGCTGCAGGGCGCGCCGCCCGGCGACGAGGTGCGGGTCCTGGTGCGGGACGGGGCCCGCGGCGAACGGTTCGCCGCGCTCGGCGCCGAGGTGCTGGTCGGTGACCTGCGGGACACGGAGGCGCTGGCCAAGGCGACGGCCGGGGCGGACGCGGTGGTGAACGTCGCCGCCGCGTTCCGCGGCGTGCCGGACGAGGAGGCGCGTGCCGTCAACCGGGACGCGGCCGTCGAGCTGGGCCGGGCCGCCGCGGCCTCGGGCGTACGGCGGTTCGTGCAGGTCAGTACCGGCCTCGTCTACGGCGCGGGGCGCGGCAGGCCGCTCGTCGAGGACGACGAGACCGTGCCGGGCACGCACCTGTGGGGCGCGTACCCCGAGTCCAAGTGGGAGGCGGAGCGCGCCCTCCGGGACCTGGACGGCCTCGACGACCTCCGTATCGGACGGCTGCCCTTCGTGTACGGGGAGGGGGACCCGCACCTGGACAACGTCATGGAGTGGGCGCCGCGCTGGCCCGCCCTGCAGCACCTCCACATGGGCCACCACGTGGACGTGGCGCAGGGATTGAAGCGGCTGCTGTACGCGCCGGGGGCGCGCGGCGTCTACAACATCGCCGACGACGCCCCCGTCACCACCGTCGACCTCTACCGCGTCCACGGCCTTCCGGTGCCGGACGAGGTCTACGGGCGGGAGACCCCGGACCCGTGGCACAGCGTGATGTCGACGGCCCGCATCCGCCACGAGCTGGGGTACCGCCCGATGGTCCCCTCGGTGTGGACGGCGATCGAGGCGGGGCTGCTGTAGCCGCCCGCTCCGGCGTCAGGACCGGGCGGTCATCAGTCCGGTGATCTCCTGGGCCAGTTCGGGGCCGAGTGCGCCCCAGCCGTCCTTGTAGCCGTAGACGCTCGCGAGCGTACGGGCGTCGTAGTCGCCGTTCATGATCTCGATGTCCTCGGTGGTGAGGAGCGCCGGGTGGGCGACGCCGACGGCGCCCGAGACCTTCAGCAGCTCCTTGCGCAGGGTCCGCAGATAGACGGCGGCCCGGGTGGCCTTCGAGGGCGCGTCGACGCCGCGCACCAGCCACGGGTCCTGGGTGGCGATGCCGGTGGGGCACTTGTCGGTGTGGCACTTCTGCGCCTGGATGCAGCCGATGGAGAGCATCGCCTCCCGGGCCACGTTGATCATGTCGACGCCCAGCGCGAAGGCGACGGCGGCGTTCTCGGGCAGGCCGAGCTTGCCGGAGCCGATGAAGGTGAGCCGGTCGGTGAGGCCCTGCTCGGCGAAGGTGCCGTAGACGCGGGAGAAGCCCACGCGGAACGGCAGCGACACGGAGTCGGTGAAGATCAGCGGGGCCGCGCCGGTGCCACCCTCGCCGCCGTCGACGGTCACGAAGTCGACCCCGCGGTCGCCGCGGGCCATCAGCGCGGCCAGCTCCTGCCAGAAGCCCATCTCGCCGACGGCGCTCTTGATCCCGACCGGCAGGCCGGTCTCGGCCGCGAGCAGCTCCACGAAGTCGAGCATCGAGTCGACGTCGTGGAACGCGGTGTGCCGGGAGGGCGAGGCGCAGTCCTTCCCGGCCGGAATGCCGCGCACCTCGGCGATCTCGGGCGTCACCTTCGCCCCCGGCAGCATGCCCCCGAGCCCCGGCTTGGCGCCCTGCGAGAGCTTGATCTCGATCGCCTTGACCGGGGCCCCGGCGACCACGTCCTTGAGCCTGCCGAGGTCGAAGTTCCCGTCCTCGTCGCGGCAGCCGAAGTACGAGGTCCCGATCTGGAGGACGAGGTCCCCGCCGTTGCGGTGGTACCGCGAGAGGCCGCCCTCGCCCGTGTTCTGCATCGTCCCGGCCATCGCCGCGCCCTTGTTGAGCGCGGTGACGGCGGCGCCGGAGAGCGAACCGAAGCTCATCGCGGAGATGTTCACGACGCTCGCGGGACGGAACGCCTTCGCCCGCCCCCGCGGACCGCCCAGCACCTTCGCGGAGGGCAGCGGCGCCTGCGGGTCGTGCGGATCGGGCAGCGTCCCGGCGAACGTCCGCTGCTTCACATACGCGTGCCCCTGCACATGCTCGACGTCCACGTCGGTGCCGAAGCCGAAGTAGTTGTTCTCCTCCTTCGCCGACGCGTAGATCCAGGTGCGCTGGTCCCTGCTGAAGGGGCGCTCCTCCTCGTTCGACGTCACCACGTACTGCCGCAGCTCCGGCCCGATGCGCTCCAGCAGGTAGCGGGCGTGCCCGACCACGGGGAAGTTCCTGAGCAGCGCGTGCTTCTTCTGCAGCAGATCGCGTGCCGCCACCGCCCCCACCACCGCCGCGGCGGCCATCCCCACATTCCGAGCCCGCATCCCAGTTCCCCGCCTCTCTACGACTACCGGCCCCCGATGGTAGAGACGCCCTGTTCCCGCGCCATCTCCCGGGCCACCCGGGGAGCCGTCCACAGCGTCGGCAGCATGAGGAAGCCCACCGGCACCGCCGTGACCACGATGAACGACTGCAGGGCCGTGATGCCGCCGTCGCCGACCAGGATCAGCACCGCCGCCGCGGCGCCCATCAGCAGGGCCCAGAACGACCGTACGGCGCGCGCCGGTTCACCGGACGTCGTGCCCGCCGCGGCGATGCTGTACGACATCGAGTCGGTGGTCGTCACCACGAACGTGACCGTCAGCAGGAGCAGCGCGACGGCGACCACCGCGCCCATCGGGAGCCGCTGTGCCATGGAGACGACCGCGGCGTCCATGCCGGCCGATTTGAGCGGCTCCGAGATCGCGCCGGGGCTGCGCCGCTCCAGGAAGATGCCGGTGCCGCCGAACACCGTGAACCAGAACATGGTGGCCAGCGGCGGGACGAGCGCGGTGGAGACCACCAGGTCGCGCAGGGTGCGGCCCCTGGAGATGCGGGCCACGAAGATGGACATCAGCGGCCCGTAGCCGAGGAACCAGCCGAAGAAGAAGACCGTCCAGGAGCCGAGCCACGCGTGGTCGCCCCGGTTGAGGGCCAGCGGCACGAAGTCCCGTACGTACTGGCCGAAGCCGCCCAGGAACGAGTCGAGGACGAAGCCGAGGGAGCCCAGCACCAGGAAGACGGCCATCAGGGCGACAGCGAGCCAGACGTTGGCCCTGCTGAAGAACTGGATGCCGCGGTCGACGCCGCTGGCGACGGAGAGGACGGCGACGACCGTCAGCAGGGCGATGACGCCGAGCTGCACGGGGTGGCCGCCGGAGATGCCGAACACCTCGGAGAGCCCGTAGGAGACCTGGAGGCCGAGGAAGCCGATCGGGCCGACGGTCCCGGCCACCACGGCGATGACGCAGACGATGTCCACCGCCGTCCCCAGCCGGGAGTGCCGGACGCGCTCGCCGAGGAAGGGGTGCAGCAGCGTGCGGGGGCGCAGCGGCAGGCCGCGCTCCTGGCCCCGGATCATCACGATCGAGGCGAGCGTCCCGAGGACGGCCCAGGCGAGGAAGCCCCAGTGCGCGAAGCTCTGGGAGAGCGCCGCGTTCGCCGCCTCCTGGGTGCCGCCCCTCACCCCGTCGTAGAAGGGCGGCGTGTCGACGTAGTGCTGTACGGGCTCGCCCGCCGCGAAGAAGACGCCGCCGCCCGCGAGCAGCGTCGACATGATCATCGCGATCCACTGGAACCGGCCGTACTCCGGGCGCGCCCCGGCGCCCCCGAGCCGCACCCGCCCGTACCGCGAGAAGCCCAGCCACAGCGCGACGCCGAACGTCGCGAGCAGCAGCACCTGCCACAGCGGGCCGAACCACCGTGCGGCGAAGGTGAAGGCGGCGTTCACGGCGTCGCCCGTGGCCGTGGGCGCGATCAGCGCGGCCAGCACGAACGCGAGCAGCAGCCCGCCGCTCACGGCGAGCACGGGTATGTCGGTACGCCCGCGCGCCCCGGAAGCCGCCGTGGCCGTGGCCTCATGCCCCCCTTCGTCGTCGTCCGTGGCGTGCCCGCCGTCGGTGGACACGGCGGTGCGGGCAGGGGGGATCGGCATGGGGTTCCTAGCTGAGGGGGATTTGCGAGGACCGGGCACGGCGCGGCGCGGGGCGCTCGCACGGAGCGGAGGACAGGACCGCTCGGTGCGCAGGTCAGCGAGGAAGCGTGCTATCCGAAGACCGTTGTCGTCAAATTCCGGACAGCTCGCCCGGCGGCCGGGCGTCCGGGTGGCGGCCGAGGAACTCGCGGATCTCCCGGGCGACGAGTTCGGGGCACTCGTACGGGGCGAGATGGCCCGCGTCCGGCAGCAGGACCAGGCGGCCGCCGGGCATCGCGCGGACGTCGGCGATCAGCTTGTCCCGCGGGGCGATGGCGTCCCTGCCACCGAGGACGTAGCACGTCGGCACGGCCAGCCCGGGCAGCTCCTCGGACATGCTCGTGTAGGCGCCGCCACCGGTTCCGAGCCAGCTACGCCAGAACCGCTCCGTGACGGCGGTCGTCATCGTGCGCACGACGTCGGTCGTCCTGCCCGGGTCCAGCGAGATGGCCCCGATGGCCTCGGTGATGGCCTCGACGTCGCGGAAGGACCCGGCGAACCGTTCGATGACGGGGTCGCCCGCCTCGGTACCGCCCGCGTTCCACGGCATGAGCGCCATGGCCGCGCGCACCTGCCCGGGCCGGTCGAGCGCGATCCGCACGCTGAGCGCGCCGCCGAAGGAGAGCCCGACGAGGGCGAAGCGTTCGAGGCCCAGCTCGTCACAGGCGTCGGTCACCGTCGCGGCGATCCGGGCGAGGCTCGACCCGTCGGCGGGCGCGTCGAGGGAACCCGCGTGGCCCGGCAGGTCCATGAGGACGAGGCGCCGGCCGTCGAGCAGGGGCGCCACCCCGGACCAGCAGGCGAGCGAGCACCCGAGGCCGGGCAGCAGAACGACCGTGTCCGGCCCGTCTCCCCGCTCCTCGTAGTGGATACCGTTGTCCGTCTTCGGCATGGGACTCCTCTCCGGGGTTCCTCCGTGTGCCGTGCCGCTACACCAGCGACAGGTCCGTGCGCAGCGAGGCGAGCAGGTCCACCACCTCGGAGGGCCCGGCGGCGGTGCCGTAGACATAGAAGTCGGGGCGGACCAGCACGGCCACGGCGCCGGACTCCTCGATCCAGCCGCGCAGCGCCTCGCCCTCCTCCTCGACCCCCTCGACCCCCGCTCCCTCGACTTCCCCGGCGCCGACCACGACGGACCGCAGCCCGATCGCGCGTTCGAGGTCCGAGAGGGCCGCGGCCGTCGCCGCGTCCGGTGCGACCAGGCTGAACAGGGTGAACCCGCGGCCGAGCACGTCGTCGGACCGCTCGGCCTTCCCGCCGCCCGTACGCAGCAGCGGCTGTACGGCCAAGTGACCGGCCAGCGGCTGTCCGTCCCGGAAGCCCGCGCCGACGGGCGGCTGGAACGGCGGCGGAAGCCCGGTCGCCGACCGCATCTCCGCACGGCGTCGCGCCGCACGGACGGGGTCGGTCTCGCAGACGACGTTCCCCACCCGCACCGACTCCCCGATGTAGGCGATGACCTGCGGCTTCCGCGAGAGCGTGTAGAGGTCCAGCAGCTCCGGGCCCGCGGCGCCGGACAACACGAGGTCGAGCATCCAGGCGAGCGTCGCGGCGTCCCGGACACCGGAGCTCATGCCCTGTCCGAGGAACGGCGGCATGACGTGCGCGGCGTCCCCGGCGAGCAGCACCGACCGGTGGCGGAACGTATCGGCCACGAGGGACCGGAACCGGTAGACGGTCTGCCGGATCACCTCCCCCTCGTCCGGGCCGATCCAGGGGCTGAGCAGCTCCCGGACGCGTTCCGGCCTCACCATCTCGGCGGGATCGTCGCCCTCGACGAGCATGAACTCCCAGCGGAAGTACCGCTGGGCCACCCGGCCCATGTGGTTCGGCCTCGCGGGGTCGAGCACCTGGCCGGTGTCGGGGATGTCCAGGTCCGGGGCGCCGGGCCAGGGCCGGACGTCGACGACCAGCCAGTCGCCCCGGAAACCGAGGTCTTCCGTCGGAACGCCGCAGAGCCTGCGCACCGCGCTGTTGGCGCCGTCAGCGCCGACGGCAAAGCGGGCGGTCACGACGCGGCCGTCCGCCAGCGTCACCGCCACGTGGCCGTCCTGGCCGTCCTGGCCGTCACGACCGCCCCGGCCGTCACGACCGTCCTCCTGGCGCAGATCGACCACCTCCGCACCGAACCGCACGTCCACGGTGGCTGATCCGCGGACCGCCGCGTCCAGGACCTCCTCGAGTTCCGGCTGGTAGAAGTGGTACGACGCGTCCCAGCCGGAGGGGGCGGCCCAGTCCCTCGGCAGACGGGAGATCACGCTTCCGTCGGGATCGAGGAATGCGTACGCCCGGGCCGGCTCGGCGATGCGCCGTACCTCGTCGGCGATTCCCAGCGACTGGAAGACGCGCATGATCTCGTGATCGAAGTGACCGGCCCGTGGCGTCTCGTAGCGCCCGGTCCGCCGTTCGCACACCACTACGCGGTGCCCCGAAGCGCCCAGGAGGGCGGCCAGGGTCTGACCGACCGGGCCGTACCCGACGATGAGGACGTCCGCGTCCACGGCATCGGTATCAGCATCGGCATCGGCATCGGCAAGCTGCATGTGTCCAACCCTTCGCTCGCGCCGGAGAGCGCGTCAGGCGGCGTCGATGTCCAGGACGACCCGGCCGCGACCGCGGCCGTCCTCGTGGAGCGTCCGCCAGGCGTCGGCGGCCCGCTCCAGCGGGAAGGAGCGGTGCACGGGGACGGACAGCTTCCCGGACTCGGCGAGCGCGGCCACCTCCGCCAGCTCGCCGGGGTTCGCGCGTGCCCACACCAGATGGCCGCCCTGGTCCGGAGCGGTGAGGTCGGCGATGGAGGCGATCCGCGCCGGGTCCCTCACGACCTTCCGCGAGACGGCCACCGCGTCCCCGCCGTAGAAGTCGAGCGCCGCGTCGACGCCCTTCGGCGCGAGCGCGCGCACCCGGTCGGCCAGCCCTTCCCCGTAGGCGACCGGTGTGGCGCCGAGTTCACGTACGTAGTCGTGGTTGCGCTCGCCGGCGGTGCCGATGACGCGTGCGCCCCGGTGGACCGCCATCTGCACGCCGAGCGTGCCGACCCCGCCCGAGGCCCCGTGGATCAGGACGGTGTCGCCCTCGCCGATGCCGACGCGCCCGATGGCCTGGTGGGCCGTCAGCCCGTTCAGCGGCAGACACGCCGCGTGCAGCCAGTCCCAGGACTCCGGCTTGCGCGCCAGCGTGCGGACCGGGGCGGAGACCAGTTCGGCGTAGGTGCCGTGCTCCGCCCAGTCCTTGAGGACGAAGCCGATCACCTCGTCGCCGATCTCGAACTCGGTGGCACCGAAGCCTCTGGCCTCGACGACCCCGGACATCTCGAAGCCGGGGACGAGGGGGAAGTGGGTCACCATGATGCCGTCGAGATTGCCGACGGCGATCTTCTCGTCGGCCGGGTTCACCCCTGCCGCCTTGACCCGGACCAGGAATTCCCCGGGCGCGACCGAGGGCGTCGGCTGCTCGGTCAGCTCCAGCGCTTCCGCGCCGCCGTAGTGCCGGAGTGCGATGGCTTTCATGGTCTCCTCGATGATTCTGTGAGCTGTTCGGAAGCGGGCGCCGGACTCGCCGGTCTCTCCGGGGCACCCACGGCGGTACGGCTGAGCTGGGCACGGAACCAGTCGCAGACGAACTCCGTGCGCTCGGCCGAGCGGTTGTAGACGGTGTGGTCGCCGTCGTCCCAGACCCGCAGGGCGGAACGCGCCGAGAGGCCGAGGAACGCCTTCTGCTGGTCGAGGCCGACCAGCGGGTCGTTGCCGCCGTGCAGCACGAGCAGCGCGGCGCTCATGCGGTCGGCCGCCGGGTCGAGCCACAGCGTGCGGAGGACGGCCGCGGCCTCGTCGTCGGTGCCGACGCCCAGGAGCGCCCGCGTCTGCTCGCGCGCGGTCCGGAACGGCAGCGGCTCCGGCCGCGTACCGGCCCCGTTGACGCAGCACGCGCCGAAACGGCTGTCGTGCACGGCGGCACGGGCGGCGAGCAGCCCGCCGAAGCTGTTCCCCCACACCCCGTACCGGCCGTCATACCCGGTACGGGCGCCCACGGCGTCGAGCACGGCGCTGAACGCCCGGTCGACGTGCCCGTCGAGGTGGAGTCCGCCGGACATGCGCGTCTCGCCCTGGCCCGGTGCCTCCAGCAGGACGGCGGACAGCCCGCGCCGGGCCAGGGCTTCGGCCTGCCGGTGGAAGGCCGGGCCCCAGCCGCTCTGCCCGCCGACGATGACGACCGCGGGGCCGGGGCGGGCGCTGGA
Source organism: Streptomyces albiaxialis (assembly GCF_039530985.1). Classification (NCBI taxonomy): domain Bacteria; kingdom Bacillati; phylum Actinomycetota; class Actinomycetes; order Kitasatosporales; family Streptomycetaceae; genus Streptomyces; species Streptomyces albiaxialis. Next base: position 585,194 of record NZ_BAAAPE010000007.1, on the reverse strand, counting down.
GCGGGTGCCGGGGCGGGCGTCGGAGCGGCGCACGAGCCAGGCGGTGCAGTGGCTCTGCCGGAACGGGACCGACAACCGTTCCACGCGCAGTTCGGTGTCGAGCTCGGCCGCGGCCCGGTAGGCCCGGGTGAGCCGGACGTAGAGCGCGCGTTTGACGGGGTGGTCGGCGTTGAAGGCCATCTGCGCGAAGACCAGGCAGGCCGTCGCCCGGCGGTAGCACGCGACCGCGGTCTCGGCGTCGCCCCGGTCGGCGGCCGCCGCCGCGCGGGCCGACTGCGCGTCGGCCAGGCGGGCCGCGACCTCGTGCCACGGCTCGGAGACGTCCGCACCGGCCAGTCGGACGGCGTCCCCGTGGTCCATGCCGTAATCGAGCATGCGGGACAACGGCATGGCACGCAGCAACGCGGCCCGGAGCTTGGCCGGGTCCTGTGCCGACGCGGGCGGGTCCTGTGCCGGTACGGCCGGGCTCTCCGCCGGTACGGGAGCGTCCGCGTCCATCAGCGCGCGGTCCCGGTGATGACGGTGTTGCGCAGCTCGCCGAGACCCTCGACCGCCGCCACGACCTCGTCCCCCGGCCGCAGCCAGGGGTAGGCCGTCGAGCCGTGCGTGCGGGACAGCTCCAGGACGCAGCCGGTGCCGCAGGTGCCGGAGCCGACCACATCGCCGGGCCGCACCTCGGCGCCGCGCGAGGCGTACGCGATCATCTCGCCGAACGACCAGTGAATGTCCGACCACAGGGCGCGGGAGTACGGGACGCCGTTGACCGTGCAGGTCATGTCGAGGCGGTATCCGCTGCCCTCGCGGCGGTCGGCGATCTCGTCCGGGGTCACGAAGTACGGGCCGAGGCTCGTCGCGGTGTCCTTGCCCTTCACCGGCCCCAGCGACAGCTTCATCTCGCGCTGCTGCACGTCCCGGCCGCTCCAGTCGTTGAGCACGCAGTACCCGGCGATGGCGCGTTCGCCCTCCCCGGCGGTCAGGTCGCGGCCACCGCGCCCCACGATCGCGGCGACCTCCAGCTCGAAGTCGAAGCGCTCCGTGCCCGGGGTCATCGGCACCGGCCCGCAGCCCATCACGGCGTAGGGGCTGGAGAAGTAGAAGACGGGCAGCTCGTACCAGTCCGGTTCCATGTCGAGGCCCCGCCAGGCGCGCCCCGCCCGGACGTGCTGCTCGAAGGCGTAGAAGTCGCGGACGGTCGGCGGCGTCGCGATCGGCGACAGCGGAACGATGTCCCGGAGCGGCACGGTCGCGCCGCGCCGCAGCGCGGTCCGTCCGGCGGCGAGCAGTTCGGCCTCTCCGGCCTCGACGAGGGGCAGCAGGTCCGACGGGCCGTCGACGACCCGGACCAGGTCACCGTCCACCACGCCGACGCGTGCGGACGTGCCGTCCGCGTACCGTACGAACTTCACTCCGGCACCTCCCCGGCGGCCCTGGCGGCACCGGCGGCACCCTGGGGCGCGCGGGCCTGTTCGCGGGTCCAGGCGCGGTAACTCTCCTCGGTGAAGCCCGTCGCGCCGTGGCGCTCGACCGAGGCCCGGACGGCGTCGAGAAGCTCCTCGGGGTCGGTCTCGATGTCGATGTGCTCGACGAAGGGCTGCCGTGCCACGAGCCCGGTCCGCCAGTAGACCTCGCACCGGTTGCCCTCCGGGTCGTAGAAGTAGACCCCGATGGCGTTGCCGTGCGAGACGATCATGTCGAGCCGGACGTCGTGCTCCCGGAATCGCCGGTGGAAGCCGAGGACGTCCTCGAAGCGCGCACACCGGAACGACACCTGCTGGACGAGCTTGACGCCGACCGGCGCGTCCCGGCCCCCGGCCAGGAGCAGTTCGTGATGCTCGGTGTCCGGCCGGGCGGACAGGAACCAGATGCCGAGCCGTTCGTCGTGGTCCGTGACCGTCAGCCCGAGTACGTCGGTGTAGAAGGCCAGTTGCCTGCTCAGGTCGTGACAGCGCAGGCCCACATGGCCGAGTTCCGCGACGGACGGCGCCGGGGACGTGTGTTCTGCTGTGCAGATCATGTTCTGCACCGTAGTCTGGGTGTGGTGGTGCGTCAATGGCGGAATGTTCTGCTGGACGGTGGACGCTCTGTTCAGCAGAACGGGAGGAGGGCGGAGTTCCGCGGGCACGCCGCGCGGGAGGGCGGCTATTCTGGCTGGCGAAATGCAGCTCAATCACCAGAACAGGCGCGGTGACGACCGCGAGACGGAGGGGGTGTGGCAGTGTCGGCCGCCTACCCGGTGGAATCGATCGACAACGCGGCGCGGATCCTGCTGATGCTGGTGGAGAAGCCGTCGTTGCGCGTCTCCGACGTGTCCGCCGAACTGGGGGTGGCCAGGTCGACCGCCCACCGGATGCTGACCACCCTGCAGGCCCGCGACCTGCTCCGCCAGGACGTACAGACCAAGGGGTACGGCCCCGGACCCGCCCTGGCCAGGCTCGGCATCGCCGTGATGGGGGCGGTCTCCCTCCGCGACGAGGCGCGTCTCCTGCTGGAGAAGCTCGTCGAGGACACCTCCGAGACCGCGCACCTGCTCGTACTGGAGGGCACGGAGACCGTCTTCATCGAGGGCGTGGAGAGCCAGCAGGTGATCCGCGCCGGGCTGCGCACCGGTCAGCGGGGCCCGGCGCACGCCTCCGCCGCGGGCAAGGCCCTGCTCGCCGAGCTGCCCCCGGAAGAGCTGCGCCGCCGCTATCCGGGCGCGCGGCTGCGCGGCGGAACCGAGCGCGCGGTGAGCACCCGCCGGGCGCTCGAAGCGGAGCTCGAAAAGGTCAGGGAGACCGGCTACGCCACCAACCTGGAGGAAAGCGAACAGGACCTCTGCGCGGTGGCGGCCACGATCCGGAACCGGCAGGGCGTGGCCTGCGGCGCGCTGTCCGTATCCGGCCCGGCGAGACGGGCCGGAGCGAAACTCGCCCAACTCGGCGACGCGGTCACCAAAGCCGCCACGGAACTCGGCACACGCCTCAGCTAGTGATCTGAGTCAGAGATCCGTCGGCAGTAGGCGGCGAGTTTGTCGAGGATCTCGTCGGCGGTCTTGGTCCAGATGAAGGGTCTGGGGTGTTCGTTCCAGTCGGCGAGCCAGGAGCGGATGTCGCGTTCGAGGGCGGGGACGGAGCGGTGGACGCCGCGCTTGAGCTTCTTCTGGGTCAGCTCGGCGAACCAGCGCTCGACCAGGTTCAGCCAGGACGCGCTGGTCGGGGTGAAGTGCAGGTGGAAGCGGGGGTGGGCCAGCAGCCACTTCTTGATGTCGGGTGTCTTGTGGGTGGCGTAGTTGTCCAGGATCAGATGCACCTGCAGCCCGGCGGGGACGTCCTTGTCGAGTTTGGCGAGGAACTTCTTGAACTCCTGCGCCCGGTGGCGGCGGTGGAGGGAGCCGATGACCTTGCCGGTGGCGACCTCCAGGGCGGCGAATAGGGTCGTGGTGCCGGCCCGGACGTAGTCGTGGCTGCGGCGTTCGGGGACGCCGGGGATCATCGGCAGGACCGGCTGGGAGCGGTCCAGGGCCTGGATCTGCGACTTCTCATCCACACACAGGACCAGTGCCTTCTCGGGCGGATCGAGGTAGAGGCCGACGACGTCGCGGACCTTGTCGATGAACAGCGGGTCCGTGGACAGCTTGAACGTCCGGGCGCGGTGCGGGGCCAGGGCGAACGCCCGCCAGATCCGGGAGATCGCCGACTGGGACATCCCGGTCGCCGCGGCCATGGATCTGGTCGACCAGTGCGTGGCGTTCTCCGGCTTCTCCTCCAGGGTTTTGATGATGACCCGCTCGACATCCGCGTCGGTGATCTTCCGCGGGACACCCGGCCGCGGCTCGTCGTGCAGGCCCTCCAGGCCCCGCTCCAGGAAACGACGCCGCCAGGTGCGGACCGTGTCCGCGGCGACCCCCAGCCGCCGCGACACTTCCATGATCGAGTGCCCCTCGGCGCACTCCAGGACGATCCGCGACCTCAGCGCCAACGCCTGAGCCGTCGTACGGCGATGCACCCAGCCCTCCAGCACACCCCGCTGGGCATCAGACACGGACAACGGCGGAATCTTCGGACCAGGACGACTCACACACAACCAACGACGAACCTACGACTCAGGTCAGTATGCCGGTGTTCTCTGTCCGCGCCGCCGCCTGAGAGGACGGGGGTCGGGCGATCCTGAGGTGCCCGTCTCCTTCTTCTCTCCTCTGTCGTGCGCTGTTCGGCCACCGCACGACTGCCGGAGCGGGCCCTCACGTGCCCGCTGGCGGCCGAGGCCGATTGCCTCTGCGGGACTCTCCGGGCGGGCCGATATCTATGACGGCGGGATGAGGGTTCAATGCACCGGGCGAGGAGTGTTTTTACCGCGACCAGCGGAGCGGAATTATTTACCGCACGCGAGTCGCTACCTCGTGCTACTGTCGGTCTCAGTTGCAGTTGTGGTTCCCCAAGGCTCAGACGCTTTCACCGGCATTCTCGGCCACTGGAGGCGTCTTTGTATTGCTGGTCATTTTCCGGACAGGGCATCATCGCGGCGACCCGGCCCCCGCGCATCGCTGGGGCCCCGGCGTACGCCCTGAAGGAGATATGACATGGCATCGGGAACTGTGAAGTGGTTCCACGCGGCAAAGGGTTTCGGCTTCATCGAGCAGGACGGCAGCGGCGTCGACGTGTTCGCCCACTTCTCGAACATCGCTGCCCAGGGCTTCCGTGAGCTGTCCGAGGGCCAGAAGGTCACCTTCGACATCGTGCCGACCCAGAAGGGCCCGGCGGCCGAGAACATCGTTCCCGTCTGACGCCGCCGCATTCTCCGTGGCCGCGATCCGCGTCTCCATCCGAGGATGCGCGCCTCTTCGGAGCTCCGTCACTCGACGTCCAGGATTTCACATCCGCAGGGCGTCACTCACTCATCGATTTCCTTCGCGCTGCTCCGGATCCGTTGCACGCAAGTTTCTTTTCGCATTCCAGTCGGCTCGTTCACGTGATTCCCTGCGCTGCTTTTCCGCTGCGGGAATTCCTTGGTGCGTGCCGTATCAAGGAAGGTTCTCCATGAACCCCACACGTACGAACCGTCGCTCCTCCCGCGCCCGCCGGACCGGCGGTCATGCTTTCGACCCCAGTGCCGGTTCGAAGCGGGGCGGCCGCTTCGCCTCGCCCGCCCCGAGCCGTCCAGGGCGTCCGAGCCGCTCGGCCGGTCAGGGCCGGAGGCCCGCGGCGGTCCAGGGCGAGTTCGCCCTGCCGGAGACGATCACTCCCGCGCTGCCCCCGGTCGAGGCGTTCGCCGACCTCGACATGCCCGGGCCGCTGCGGGCGACGCTGTCCGCGCAAGGCGTGAGCGTCCCGTTCCCGATCCAGGGCGCGACCCTGCCCAACACCCTCGCGGGCCGCGACGCCCTGGGGCGCGGGCGCACCGGCTCCGGCAAGACCCTCGCCTTCGGCCTGGCCCTGCTGGCCCGCACCGCCGGACAGCGCGCCGAGCCCCGCCAGCCGCTGGCCCTGATCCTCGTGCCGACGCGTGAGCTGGCCCAGCAGGTGACCGACGCACTCACCCCCTACGCCCGCTCGGTGAAGCTGCGTCTGGCAACCGTCGTCGGCGGGATGTCGATCGGCAGGCAGGCCCATGTGCTGCGCGGCGGCGCCGAGGTCGTCGTCGCGACGCCGGGCCGGCTCAAGGACCTCATCGACCGCGGGGACTGCCGGCTGAACCAGGTCGCGATCACCGTCCTGGACGAGGCCGACCAGATGGCCGACATGGGCTTCATGCCTCAGGTCACCGCGCTCCTCGACCAAGTACGCCCCGAGGGCCAGCGGATGCTGTTCTCCGCCACCCTGGACCGCAACGTCGACCGCCTGGTCCGCCGCTACCTCACCGACCCGGTCGTCCACTCCGTCGACCCGTCCGCCGGTGCGGTGACCACCATGGAGCATCACGTTCTGCACGTTCACGGCGCGGACAAGTACCGGACGACGACGGAGATCGCGGCACGCGAGGGCCGGGTGATCATGTTCCTGGACACCAAGCACGCCGTCGACCGGCTGACGCAGGACCTGCTGAACAGCGGGATACGGGCCGCCGCCCTGCACGGCGGGAAGTCACAGCCGCAGCGCACCCGGACCCTGGCCCAGTTCAAGACCGGGCACGTCACCGTGCTCGTGGCCACGAACGTCGCCGCCCGCGGCATCCACGTCGACAACCTCGACCTCGTCGTCAACGTCGACCCGCCGGCCGACCACAAGGACTACCTCCACCGCAGCGGCCGTACCGCGCGCGCCGGCGCGTCCGGCAGCGTCGTCACCCTGGTCACCCCCCACCAGCGCCGCGACATGACCCGCCTCATGACGACGGCCGGCATCGTCTCCCGGACCACCCAGGTCCGCTCCGGCGAAGAGGCGCTCAGCCGGATCACCGGCGCCCGAACGCCCTCCGGCGTCCCCGTGACGATCGGCGCGCCGGTGGCGGCCGAGCGGCGCAAGCGCAACGCGGCGCCCTCACGCGGCCGACGCGGACCCGCCTCGGCCGCCCGGCGGGCCACAGCGCGGCGGTCCTCCTTCGACGCGGCGGCCTGAGGACTTCGTGATCAGAAAACTGACCCACTCATGCAGGAGGCACCTTTTGACGCTGGTCCAGATGCAGCCCCGCACGGCGAGTGCCACCCCCGCGCACGGCACGGTGGCCGACGCCATGGACACCACCGGACTGCGGGTCTGTGACGACATGACCGTCGAGGTGGCCCTGTCCGTCATGGCCGGCGCCCGCACCGGGCACCTGCTCGTGTGCGACGACAGCGGCCTGTGCACCGGACTGGTCACCCAGGACCAGCTCACCGCGGTCCGTGACAGCTCCGCGTACACGGACCGGGTCCAGCTCCGGGACGTCCTCGGCGACCGGGGGCCGTTCACCTCTCCCGCGACCGCCATGGCCGAAGCCCAGCACGCGATGCGCTACCGACGGCTTGAGGCCCTGCCCGTGGTCGACGAACACGGCAGCGCTCTGGGCGTCCTCGCCCTCGCCCTCGCCCGCTGAACCGTCCCCCACCACGGCCGAACCAGCCCCCGTTCACCCCTCTCCCCGTGAGGCATCATGCGCTGTATCATCGCCCGCTTCCCCTTCGACCTCACCAAGAGTGGCGTCCTGGAATCGATGAAGGGCGTCAAGCCCGAGGAGGTTCTCGGCGAGTCCGTGATCATCGGCCGCCGCACCTACCCCGTCAAGCAGGTCGGCCAGGTCGTCACACGCCAGGACCGCCGCGATTTCACCGCCGCCGAAATCATCCGGGCCATGACCCGGCTCGGCTTCACCTGCCGCGGCCTTCCCGTGACCGCAGCACCGACGCGCGTGCTCACCCCCGTGCAAGAGGCCTCCGCGATGCTCGGCGCTCCCGCGGCCGTCTGACCGGTGGACAGGCGCGAGCCGCCGTCAAAGCAGCGGCGAGGGCCCGACCGGGACACACCGGCCGGGCCCTCGCCGCGTGCCGCGGCTTCTCGACGCGACATGGATCAATGGTCGGAGTAGCTGAAGTCGCCCATGGTCCAGGCACTGACGTCCTCGATCGCCACGCGGTACATCCCGCCCGTCTCCGGGATCCCCACGGTGCCCTGCAGAATCCGCGCCACATGAAAATGCAGATGCGTGGGCGGCCCCTCCTCACGCCTCGCAGCGGTGAACACGCCGGAGAATTCGCTCAGGCTGGCCGAGTCCGCCAGAACCTCCGACACCCGCTGCCTCCAGACGGCTTGGGGAGCCAGACGACCCGTGATGACAGCACCACAGGCGACCACGGTCAGAGACATCTGATTGCTGTGCCCGGACTCCACCAGAGCGGCGATGTCAACGAGCAGCGCGTCAGGCTTCGACATGAGACAGGATCCTAATATCGGCCCTCCGGCCGGCTTCCGCGGTGGCACTGTTCCGCGGACCAGGAGCCGTACTGTCCCTCCCGGTCAGGACGCTGAGTACGAGCAGGCTGGGTCGCATGAACCGGTGGCCCTGGACGCCGGAGGCGTTCGCGGAGCGAAGGAGCGGGGCGTACCTGTGCTGCTGAGCGTGGGGTACGCGGCGTGTGGACGCCTACGATGAGCGGCTCAGCGAGGGCATCGACGCCTGGATCCAAGATCAACTGACAGCGGCTCCGGAGTGGCCATCGGAGAATCGAACAGCGCCTCACGCCCTCGGGTGTGTGTTGCTGCCGGGGGCCGGTGGCCGGGGCCCGGGGGCGACCGGCGGTTCGGTGGGCGTCACCGTGCCGGCGTGAGCTGCCCGGTGAGCGGTACGCCCGTGTGCGCGTGGTTGCTGACGAGGGCGAGGCGGGGGCCCTCCGCGCCGTGCTGCCACTGCCCGCCGGCCAGGGGGAGCAGGGCGATATTGGGCGCCGGCCCCCGGCTCCAGTCGAGGCGCCCGGCGATGGTGTCGAGGGCGGCGCCGTCGAGTGCCGCCGCGACGGAGGCCCGTTCCGTGGGGTCGTCCGCGACGGCGAGAGCGTGGTGCGCCGTCTCCAGGAGCGCGTGAGCCAGGCCGAGCGGCTGGAGCCAGGCCGCTCCGGTGTCCTGCTGGTAGGCGTGGGCGAGTGCGGCACACGTGGTGTCGTCCAGGCTGGAGCGGTAGGGGTGGCCGGGACTCCAGTAGACCAGGGTGGCCACGCCCGCGTCCGCGAGTTCACCCCGGACGCCGGGGGCGGGGGAGGTGGGGGTGTGCGGGTAGGTCAGCCAGCGTGAGCAGGTGATCAGCCGCGGGCGCAGCCCCGCTTCGCGGGCCTGTCGGTGGAAGAGGGCGAGGTCGGTGGCGGTGGCGGCGCTGGTGATGAGATCGGCGCCGTGTGCGCGCATGCGGTGGACCTGTGCGTGGAAGTCGTCGGCGGGTTCCCGGTAGGCGCCCAGGTCGACCAGGGTGTGCCCGCGGGGGGACGTCACCGGGGCGAAGCCGTACCGCTCGTGCCGCAGCAGGCCGCCTTGCAGGCCGTCGTTCCAGAGACACCCGACGGCGCCCCGCCCGTCGACAAGTTCCCAGAGGTCGGCGAAGACGGCCGCGATGTCGTCCAGCCCCCACGCGAAGTGGTACGTCCACCGGAAGCGGTGTCCGGGCCCGGCGCCGCGGGTGTGGAGGTACGCCTGCCAGGGGAACGTGGTCGACACGCAGGGGATCCCGGCCGTTTCGCAGGTGTCGGTGACGGCGGGCAGGACTCGGGTGCCCGCCATGGTGAGCACGACGTTCGCGCGGTCGGTGTCGGCCAGGTCCCGGACGGCCTGCCGGGCCACGTCAGGATCTGAACGGCTGTCGCGCACGGCGATGGTCACGTCGTGGCGGCGGCCACCGTTGCGGACGTACGCGAGCCGGGGTGCGAGTCTGCGCAGGGTGTACGACAACGGCGCCCCGAGAGGGGCCAGCCGACCCGTCAACGGCGCAACTACGCCCACGCACAGGGACGTCGACGACATCGTGCCCCCTCTCCTTCCGCCGGATCGGTCGCCGGCCCTGTCGGCCGGAGCACTCTGTACCAACGACACGCAGGACGATCGGCACGGCCCGGGAAAGGTGAATGATCTGCGAGAGCGTTGATCGGGTACTCCGGCGGGACGCCGGACGCGCGGGCATTGACATGTCGCCGAGGGCGTACAAACAGCGGAACACCGCCGAACGGTGCATCAACCGCCTCAAACAGCGGTGCGGCCTGGCCACACGAACCGACAGACTCGTGATCGCCTACCAGGCAGCACTTCACCTCGCGGGCATCCTCATCTGGACCCGACGCTGACCAAAGAGACAGAAACCTAGGTGTCGGGAAGAGAGACCTCTACCTCCGGAACGGCTCCGAAGGCCGCAGGCTCCTGATGACGTGAACTTGGGCGGGCCCTTGAGCGAGTGGCGTGGGGGCCTACGTCTGGGGCCCGCGCGAGGAGAACCGGGACGCAGCCTGAGCTACCCGAGTACGTTCCCGGCTCATCGAGCCAGGTGTACTGCGCATCCCGGGTGACGGTGAGGCCGTACCGCGCGAGGCCCGGACTGCCCTGCTGCCGCCACGAGGCCGCGGCCTTCTCCAGCTCCTCCCACAGGGCCCGGGGGCCGTACTCGGTCACCGTCCCGGCGCCGACGGCGACCGCTCCCGAGCTGGCGTCGTCAACGGCCCACGCCTGGTAGCCGCTCTCCGCCTGCTTGCCGGTAAGACGCACGCCGGGCAGCACCGCATACGCATAGATCAGGAAGCCGAGGTCGGCAACGAGCCGGGTGTCGAGATCCGTCGGGCTCTTCCAGCCCTGCGCGTCGGCGGAGATCCCGGCACTGTCGGTGCGGTGAGAGCGCATCAGCATGAAGTCGGCTCCGGCCACGTACCGACCGGTCGCGGTGCCGTCGTCCTGCTTGGTGACCTTGGCGAGGGCGGCGCCGTAGACGGGCGGCAAGGAGAGCCGCCACTCCACGCCAGCGGCCCCACCGTCCGAACTCCCCAAGGAGGGCCCCTTCATGGCCGCCCCTCAGCACCGCGCACTGAACCAGATCATCGACGGCCTGCACGCGCTCTTCGTAATCGCGGCAGGCGCCGCCGGGGCTATCGTCGCGCCGAGCATGCTCGGCGGCTCTGTGTCCTCCACGCGGATGGCCATCTGGGCCGGGCTGACCGCGCTGCTCGCGGCGCTGCTCGCGGACTCCGTGGGTGCCGCCCTCGTAGGCCGCCTCCGCCTCCGCCTCCGCCTCACCGACCCGACGTGCGAAGCCGTCCTCGCCGACCCGGTGGACATCGCCGTCGCGATCACGACGCTCGCCGAGCACTACGAGCACATCGCCGCGACGCCTCCACCCCGGTCGGCCGGCAGCGCGCCCTGCAGATCGCACAGATCGCCCGCGATATCCGGACGGATCCCCGCGCGCTTCCCCGCCGTGCTCGCCAAGGACGGCGAAGAGGAGTCCGCGCAGTGACCGGCGCCGACCGCGTACCGATGCTGGCCAGCCCCGCCCCGCCCCGCCCCGGCCTGGCCGGACGAACCACCGTTCTGATCTGACGGATCTCCGCGCCGTCCCGGCCCCCGAACATCGAGGCCGGGACGGTGCGGGGGACCGGACAGGCTGCGTCCACCCATACCGAAAGGAGCGAACCGAGGAGACCACGAGGGGAATCGCCGCTGGGCTTACCGCGCTCGTCCCGAGTATCCCCTTCGACGATGCTGGCAACTGCGGCTATTCGGACTCGCGGAATTGCAGGTCTGGATTCGGAATGTTCCTCCGCATGGTGAGGCCAGTGCATTTCGGCCTCACGATCCTGTCTCCCGCGGCCCGCTGCGGACGAGTGTGCTGTCTCGGAGGCATGGCGCCGGGGCACAGCCCGCGCGGCTGGCCACGGCGGATGACGTGTGGACTCGATGCCGGAGGAGCGTGCTTCCGCCATCGCACCGGACACCGTCCTGTCGGTGTGCGAGGTGACGACACCGGCTCAGGTCTCGGCGGGCAGATGGATCGAGGCGAGTCTGGCCGGGTCGACGACGATGTGGATGCCGGTGATCCGGCCTTCGGTGACGGTGAAGGCGATGAGGGAGAGAGGGGTTCCGTCGGGGCGCCAGGACATGTGGCCGGGGATGCCGTTGACCAGCACGGGCCGTTGGCGGGCGACCTCGCCGGAGAACATGCGGGCCCCGGAGGCGACCTTGGTGGCGCCGAGGGTGACGACCACGCCGTCGGAAGTGTCGACGGTCAGCTCCACGTTCGGGTCGAGGACACGCAAAAGTGCTTCGAAGTCGCCGCTGCGGGCGGCGGCGCCGAATGCCCGGACGACCTCTCGGTGCTCGCGGCCGGAGCCCGCCGGTCGGTCCGTGGCGTGGACCTTGCGGCGGGCGCGGCTGGCGATCATCTTGGTGGCGGCGGTGGACTTGCCCAGGATCCGGCCGATTTCGTGGAACGGGACTGCGAACATGTCGTGCAGGACGAACGCCAGGCGCTCGCTCGGGGTGAGCGAGTCGAGCACGACGAGCAGGGCGAGGCCGACCGAATCGGCCAGCGCCGCCTGCTCGTCCGGCGCGGGGTCATCGTCGGGTATCACCACGAGGTTCGCGAACTCCTGCTCGTAGGCGATTTCGGGGTGGACTCGGCGGGCTCTCAGGAGGTCCAGGCTGATTCGGCCGACCACCGTGGTCAGCCAGCCCGCCAGGTTGCCGATGGTCGCCGCGTCCTGACGGACGAGGCGCATCCAGGCTTCCTGGACCACGTCCTCGGCGTCGGCGTGCGAGCCCAGCACGCGGTACGCGACGGCGCGCAGCCGATCGCGCTGGGCTTCGAACGCCTCGGTCACAAGGCCGGACGGGTGGGCGGTCACGGCTTCCGCTGCTGACGGAGCGAGACCCGGTTGCCGTCCGGGTCCACCGCCTCGATGCGGACCCCGAACGGATAGTCCTCGGGCTCGGTCTCCTCGAAGACGACGCCGCGCTGACGCATGATCTCAAAATCCTTTCGCAGATCGTCGGATTCGAGGATCAGCGGACCGGGCGCGCCCGCTTCCCCAGGCTGCCCCGCAGCCGCCGCATGCGACCACAGGATGATCTGCACCGGGCTCTCGGGAACCCCGACAGTGAGGAACCGCCCTTCGGGCCCCGGGAAGTCGAGCCGCTTTTCCAGGCCCAGCCCCTCGGTGTAGAACTCCAGTGCGCGGTCCTGATCGGTGACGTAGATCGTCACGTACATGATCTTGTTCAGCATCCTGCTCTCGAATCACTCGTTGATGCGACCGTTCGTATGCGGTCGTCGCTCTCATGACGAGTGCCGACGGGAGAAGGTAACAAGACCGGTCCGCAGGAGCGGAAACGGAACACGCCTCACCGCTGATGCCTGAGAAGCATCGTGCGGGCTTCGTCTCGCTCTACCGTCCTCTGGGCCGGACAGAGGCCACGTGCCACGGGAAGAGGACATCAGAAGTGCGAACCTACGGGGGTTCGCGACGTGCGAAGTCCGACGAAGGCGAGGCCCTCGTCTCCGGGCGCCTCCTGGCGGACATCACCGCGGCTCTGCCCAAGAGCGAGCCCGTCGGCCTGGTTCTCGACGGCACCCGTCTCATCGTCACGGCTGGCAGCGCCCGCTTCACCCTGCACGCCCTGCCGCTGGAGGACTACCCCGCCCTCCCCGCTGTCCCGGCCGAGATCGGCACCGTGTCCGGAGCCGCGCTCGCGGCCCCCGTCAGCAAGGTCTCCCCGGCCGCCGGGCGGGACGACACGATCACCGAACTGACCGGAATCCAGATCGCGGCCGACGAAGACCAAGCGCTCCTGCTGACAGCCACGGACCGCCACCGGTTCCCCGTCGTACGGCTCCCCTGGCAGCCCACCCTCGACGAAGACGTCACCGTCCCGACGATGCTGCCCCCGACCAAGATCCTCGCGGACGCCGCGAAGCATCGGACCACCCCCGCCCTCGCGGGGACCACGTATCTCGTGGATAAAGCCAACGTCTGAACGCTTGGAAGCCGCTGCGATGGTTGGCAGCGGGCCAGGTTCACGAGGTGGGCTGGCATGGGGCAGCCCAGGCCCTCGGTGAGGTGCGCGGCGGTTCTTCTCCCAGTAGTGGTCGCGGACATCTTCGTCGGCGAGCCACGAGACCCGCTCCAGGGCGGGGGTCCGTACGGGGGCGTTGATCAGGTCGGGTTGCTCGGGCCTCAGGCTGGCGGCTTGCTCCGCAGAGCCGGAGCGATGGGCCGTCACGTCGGCGGGGTGGAGTCGGTGGCAGCTACGGGCGTACCCCTGCGTGATGTGCCGGGGGATCCGGGGCGTGCGACGATGCCGTTATGAATCGCCTGGCCACCTCCCAGTCGCCGTATCTGCTTCAGCACGCCGACAACCCCGTCGACTGGTGGCCCTGGACGCCGGAGGCGTTCGCGGAGGCGAAGGAGCGGGGCGTACCTGTGCTGCTGAGCGTGGGGTACGCGGCGTGTCACTGGTGCCATGTGATGGCTCACGAGAGCTTCGAGGACGAGGGGACCGCCGCGTTTCTCAACGCGCACTTCGTGTGCGTCAAGGTGGACCGCGAGGAGCGGCCCGATGTGGACGCCGTCTATATGGAGGCCGTGCAGGCGGCGACGGGGCAGGGGGGATGGCCCATGACCGTCTTCCTCACGCCGGACGCCGAGCCGTTCTACTTCGGGACCTATTTCCCGCCCGCGCCCCGGCACGGGATGCCCTCGTTCCGGCAGGTGCTGGAGGGGGTGCGGGTCGCGTGGGAGGACCGGCGGGAAGAGGTCGCGGACGTCGCGGCGCGGATCACCCGGGACCTGGCGGGGCGGGGGCTGCGTTACGACGCGCCGCGCGTGCCCGGCGGTGAGGAGATGGGCGCGGCGCTGCTCGGGCTGACGCGGGAATTCGACGCGGTGCGCGGCGGATTCGGCGGGGCGCCGAAGTTCCCGCCGTCGATGGTGCTGGAGTTCCTGCTGCGCCACCACGCGCGCACGGGCTCGCAGGGCGCGCTGCAGATGGCCGAGGCCACGTGCGAGGCGATGGCGCGCGGCGGGATCTACGACCAGTTGGGCGGCGGCTTCGCGCGGTACTCGGTCGACGCGGAGTGGATCGTGCCGCACTTCGAGAAGATGCTCTACGACAACGCGCTGCTCTGCCGCGTCTACGCGCACCTGTGGCGGGCCACCGGCTCGGAGGCCGCCCGCCGGGTCGCGCTGGAGACCGCCGACTTCATGGTGCGCGAACTGGGCACGGAGCAGGGCGGGTTCGCCTCCGCGCTCGACGCGGACAGCGACGACGGCACCGGCACCCCGCACGAGGGCGCCTACTACGTGTGGACGCCCGCGCAACTCGCCGAGGTGCTCGGCGAGGAGGACGGGGAACTGGCCGCGCGCGTCTTCGGCGTCACCGAGGAGGGCACCTTCGAGCGCGGCGCCTCGGTGCTGCGGCTGCCGGACCCGGACGGGGAGCTGACCGACGCCGATCGCCTCGCGTCCGTACGCGAACGGCTCCTCGCGGCGCGGGAGCTGCGGCCCCGCCCCGCGCGCGACGAGAAGGTCGTCACGGCCTGGAACGGCCTCGCGGTCGCCGCGCTCGCCGAGACCGGCGCGTATTTCGCACGCCCCGACCTCGTGGCCGCCGCCACCGCGGCCGCCGGGCTCCTCGCCTCCGTGCACACGGAGAACGCCGACGGCACGGACACCGCGGGTGAAGGGGAGCGCGCGGGCGCCGCGCGGCTCGTGCGGACCTCGCGGGACGGCGCCGCCGGCGGCAGCGCGGGGGTGCTGGAGGACTACGGCGACGCGGCCGAGGGATATCTGACGCTCTACGCGGTCACCGGCGCGCCCGAGTGGCTGGAGCGGGCCGGGGCGCTGCTGGAGACGGTGCTGACGCGGTTCGTGGGCGAGGACGGCACGCTGTTCGACACGGCGGACGACGCGGAACGGCTCATCCGCCGCCCCCAGGACCCGACGGACAACGCGGTGCCCTCCGGCTGGAGCGCCGCGACCGGCGCCCTGCTCTCGTACGCCGCCTACACCGGCAGCGCCCGGCACCGCGAGGCCGCCGAGCGGGCCCTCGGCATCGTGCGCGAACTCGCGGGCAGGGTCCCCCGGTTCGTCGGCTGGGGGCTCTCCGTGGCCGAGGCGCTGCTCGACGGGCCGCGCGAGGTCGCGATCGTCGGCGACTCCTCGCACGCGGGGACGGACGAACTGCACCGCACCGCGCTGCTCTCGACCGCGCCGGGCGCGGTGGTGGCCCTGGGCGGGCCCGGCGAGACGGACGTACCGCTGCTGCGCGGGCGGGACCTGGTGGAGGGCCGGGCCGCCGCGTACGTGTGCCGGGGCTTCGTCTGCGACGCGCCGACTGTGGACGCGAGCGTGCTGGAGAGCCTCCTGCGGGCGGTGTGAGGGCACCTCCCCCCGGTCACCCCCCCCGGTCACCCCCCCCGGTCACCCCCCCCGGTCACCCCCCCCGGTCACCCCCCCCGGTCACCCCCCCCCGGTCACCCCCCCCGGTCACCCCCCCCGGTCACCTGCCCGGCTCGGACACGATCGTCTGGCCGCTGCTCTGGAGTACGAAGAGGGTCAGGCACTCCTCGTCGGCGTCCGTGAGCATCCATACGTGCCCGGTGTGGGAGTTCGTGGACCAGCTCTGCCCGGGCGCGACCGTCGCGTACGGGCGTTCCTCGCCGCTCGGGTCGATCCAGGCGACGCGGAACGTCTCGGCGGGCGAGGTGTTCGCGAACCGGTATACGACCGGCACGCCCACCGGGGACGAACGGGCGCTCTGGCGGGCCGAACAGGGGTTGTTCACCGCGCCGTTGTAGTACCACTGCCAGCGGCGCTCGGCCCGCGCCGCCGCGGACGTGGACGCGGAGGCGGACGGCGAGGGCGGTGAGGACAGCGGGGAGGACGGGGGCGGCGCCGAGGACGGGGGAGCGGCCGAGGTGGGGGACGCGCTGGTCGCCGGGGGAGCGGACGTCGCGCCGCCCCCGCCGTTCCCTCCGCCGCCTCCTCCGCCCCCGCCGTCGGCGGACGGTTCGGAGGACGGGGCCTTCGTGGCCACCACGAGCGAGACGACCAGGCCGATGACGGCACAGAGACCGCCGATCATGGTCCAGAACGCCGCGGACCTGTGCAGGAAACCCCCGCCGTGGCCGCCGTGCGGATCGCTCACAGCCTCACCCCCCGGTTCCCCGGCTGTGTCGCACTTCTGCGCCGCGTTTCCGCGCCGCGTTTCCGCGCCTTCTTAGAAGTAGCAGACATACCACCGGTGCGCACCGGGATGGTGCGTACCCGCGCGCACCGGTGGGGGCATCAGAGCGTGAGACCGCGCTCCAGGACGTTGAGCGCGCGGGCGACGAGACGCTCCAGATCGGTGAGCGTCTTGGACCCGCCGCTGTCGATCCAACTGAACATCGCCTCGGTCAGCGCGCCGAGCATCGCGCCCGTCACGATGCGCACTTCGAGGTCGTCGACGGGTCTGTCCGCGCGCTCGGCGAGCGCGCGGGCGAGCAGGCGGCACGTCTCGGCCGACTGCTCGCTCATCCGGGCCCGCAGCGCGGGCACCTCGCGGATCAGCCGGATCCGCTGCCAGGTCTCGGTGGCGTCCTTGTCGAAGACCCGGGCGAGCGAGTCGCTGAGCGCCTCGCGCAGCGCGGCGACCGGGGGCTCGCTCGCGGGGCGGGCGCGCAGGGTCTCCTCGATCATCGGGTCGTACTCGTCGGTGAGCACGATGTCTTCCTTGGTGGGGAAATAGCGGAAGACGGTGCTGGGGGAGACCTCGGCCTCCTCGGCGATCTGGTCGACAGGCGTCGCGTCGTATCCCTGCTCCTCGAAGAGCCGGTAGGCGGCGTGCCGGATGGCCTGGCTTGTCTGGATCTTCTTCCGCTCGCGCAGCCCGAGCTTCGCTGCCGGGGCCGGGGGAACCGTCGTAGCGGATTCTGTAGGTGCGGGGGCCATGGATCTCATTGTCGGCCATCCGCCTCGGGCTGGGCCATGCCCCGGCCGGAGCTGTCTTGCGAATCGGCGGCCCGCGCCCCCTCGCTCTCCCCCTTCGCCCCCTTCTCTTCCTTCTCTCCCTTCTCTCCCTTTTCGCCCTTCCTCTCCTTCTGCGTCCCTTCCCCACCCTTCGGCCTTCTGTCGGGCAGAAGGGTGCCGGCTATGACGGCGGTGAGGAGGGCGAGGATCCCGCATATCGCCAGCACCTGGCCCATCCCGTCGATGAACGCCTTGTCCGCCGCTCCGGCCAGCCGCTGCGAGCCGCTCTGCTCGGCCACCAGGTGGGCGGCGACCACCGAGTCGCCCGCGGCGTCCCGGGCGGCCGGGGGGAGGCCGCTGCCCCCGAGGTCGAGCCGCGCCGTGTACGTCCCGGACAGCAGACTGCCGAGCAGCGCGATACCGAGGGCCGTGCCGACCTGGCGCACCGTCATCAGCAGGCCCGAGCCGCTCCCGGTCCGCGTGTCCGGCAGCGAGTCCACCGCCCCGTCCATCGCGGGCACCATCGCGAGGCCGGTGCCGACGCCGGTGAGCGTCAGCCAGGTGGCCGCCAGCCCGTACCCGCTGCCGGGGTCCGTGCGGGCTCCGAGGAAGGCGGCGAACGCCAGCAGCACCAGCCCGCCGCTCACCACCATCCTGGTCCCCAGCCAGGTGACGAGCGGCGCGGCGGCGCGGGCCGCGACCACGATCCCGGCCATGAGGGGGAGGAGCCGCAGGCCCGTGCCCAGCGCATCGTTCCCCAGCACCGCCTGGAGGTACTGCGGAACGATGAACAGCAGCCCCGACAGCACCAGCGTGACGAGCGTGACCACCGCGCAATTCCAGCGGAACCCGGGGTGCCTCAGCAGGTCGAGATCGAGCATCGGCCTCGTCCGCTTCCCCTTCCTCCCGTTCTCCCCGCCCGCGCGCCGCTCCCTGACCACCAGTGCCGCCAGCAGCAGCGCGGCGAGCGGGAAGGAGACGAGCACCACCGGATCGCTCCAGCCGCGCTCGGGGCCCTCGATGATCGCGAAGACGAGGATGCTGAGCCCCAGCACGCTCACCAGCGTGCTCAGCGGGTCCACGCGGGGCGAGCCCGGGTCGCGGCTCTCGGGCAGGAGCAGCAGGCAGGCGGCCATGCCGAGGGCGGCCAGCGGCACGTTGATCAGGAAGATCGATCCCCACCAGTAGTGATCGAGGAGCCAGCCGCCGACGATCGGGCCGAGGGGCATGCCCCCGGCCACGGCGGCGGTGACGGCGCCGATCGCCTTCGTGCGCTCCTTCGGGTCGGTGAAGAGGGAGGGCAGCACGGCGAGGACCAGCGGGGAGATCAGCGCGGCGCCCAGGCCCATGCCCGCGCGGGCGACGATCACCCACTCCGGGCTGTCCGTGAGGGTGCCCAGCAGCGAGCCGACGAGGAAGACGCCGAGCCCGGCGAGGAGCATCCGGCGCCGCCCGAACCGGTCGCCGAGCAGGCCCGCCGGAAGCATCGTGGCGGCGAACACCACCACGTACGCATCGACGATCCACTGCATGTCCCGGGTGTCCGCGTGGAGTTGGTCGGCCATCTCGGGCAGCGCCACGTTCAGGATCGTGAGGTCGAAGCCGAGGACGAGCATGCACGCGCCCAGCGCGACCAGCGCCCACCAGCGCCGCGGGTCCTGCTCCTTCATCTCCATAATGACAGTAACTCTCAAAAGAGAGTCACTGTCAATACCTCGGACGAGGGGCCTCCGAGGTGAGGGAAAACACGGGGCGCGGCGCGTAACTCGCCCGTAAGGTGGCGATATGCAGGTGATCCAGTCGACGAAGCTCGCCAATGTCTGTTACGAGATCCGGGGCCCGGTCCTGGAGGAGGCGATGCGGCTGGAGGCGGCAGGGCACCGCATCCTGAAGCTCAACACCGGCAATCCCGCGGCGTTCGGCTTCGACTGCCCGCCGGAGATCCTGGAGGACATGCTCCGCAACGTCGGCTCGGCGCACGGCTACGGCGACGCGAAGGGCCTGCTCTCCGCCCGCCGCGCGGTCATGCAGCATTACCAGACGCAGGGCGTCGAGCTGTCCGTCGAGGACATCTATCTGGGCAACGGGGTCTCGGAGCTGATCCAGATGTCCATGCAGGCCCTGCTGGACGACGGCGACGAGGTGCTGGTCCCCGCGCCGGACTATCCGCTGTGGACGGCCTCCGTCTCCCTCGCGGGCGGCACCGCCGTGCACTACCGGTGCGACGAGCAGGCCGACTGGATGCCCGACCTCGCGGACGTCGAGCGCAAGGTCACCGACCGCACCAAGGCGCTCGTGATCATCAACCCGAACAATCCGACGGGCGCGGTCTACGACGAGGAGATGCTGCGCGGCCTGACCGACATCGCCCGCCGCCACAACCTGGTCGTCTGCTCCGACGAGATCTACGACAAGATCCTCTACGACGGCGCGACGCACACCCCGACCACGGTCATCGCGCCGGACCTGCTGACCCTCACCTTCAACGGCCTGTCGAAGTCCTATCGCGTCGCCGGTTACCGCAGCGGCTGGCTCGCGGTCTGCGGCCCGAAGGGGCACGCGGACAGCTACATCGAGGGCCTCACGATCCTGGCGAACATGCGACTGTGCGCCAACATGCCCGCGCAGCACGCGGTGGCCGCGGCCCTCGGCGGGCGGCAGACGATCGAGGACCTGGTGCTGCCGGGCGGACGCCTGCGCGAGCAGCGCGACACGGCATACGAGCTGCTGACGCAGATCCCCGGGGTGAGCTGCGTGAAGCCGAAGGGCGCGATCTACGCGTTCCCGAAGCTCGACCCCAAGGTCTTCAAGATCAAGGACGACCGGCAGATGGTGATCGACCTCCTCCGCGCGGAGAAGATCATGATCGTGCACGGCACGGGGTTCAACTGGCCGGAGCCCGACCACTTCCGGATCGTCAATCTGCCGTCCGTGACCGAGCTGACCGACGCCGTGACCCGGATCGGGCGCTTCCTGGACGGCTACGGGCAGCCGTAAGGGCCGGGTCGTCGATCCCGGATCTTTGTTCCGGGACAATTTTAGACTCTGTCTAAGTTAGGATGGCTTCCTGAACGCACAGCCAGGAGGCCATCCATGTACGAACCGATCCGCACCAAGTCGGTCCACACCCTGGCCGACGACGCTCTGCGGGATCTCCCGCGGCGCACGCGCGAGGAGGAGCTGGACATCCGGCTCGCCGGGCATCTGACGGCGCTGCTCACCGTGACGGACGAGCTGCGGGTGCTCACGCCCGACGCCTCGCTGGATGCGGCCGCCTCGGAGCTGGCCGCCGTCGTGGCCCGGCTCAGCGGGCGCGCGCCGTTCCGCGTGGCACCGTCCGCGCAGCGTGCGGACGCCGCACACCTCGCCTCCCTGCACCAGCGGGCGCGCATGCTCGCGGGGAACGCGCTGTCCGTCGCGACCTCGCGCGGTGACGAGGAGGCGGCCCAGCTCGCCGCCGAGCGGATGTCCGCCCACGGCGAGCTGGTGCCCGCGTAACCGTCCGGGTCAGCCCAGGCGCTTGACCAGGGCCCGGTACTCGTCCCACAGCTCCTTCGGGGTGTGCTCCCCGAAGGTGTTGAGGTGCTCGGGGACGAGGGCGGCCTCGTCGCGCCAGACGTCCTTGTCGACGGCGAGGATGAAGTCCAGCTCCTCGTCCGAGAGACCGAGGCCCTCCGTGTAGAGGTCCTCCTTCTTCGGGAGCAGGCCGATGGGCGTCTCGACGGCCTCGGTCTCGCCGTTGAGCCGCTCGACGATCCACTTCAGCACGCGGCTGTTCTCGCCGAAGCCGGGCCAGACGAACTTGCCCTCGTCGTTCTTCTTGAACCAGTTGACGTAGTAGATCTTCGGCAGCTTCGAGGCGTCCGCCGCGTTCGCGCCGACCTCCAGCCAGTGGGCGAAGTAGTCACCCATGTTGTAGCCGCAGAAGGGCAGCATCGCGAACGGGTCGCGGCGCAGCTCGCCGACCTTGCCCTCGGCCGCGGCGGTCTTCTCGGACGCCACGTTGGCGCCCAGGAAGACGCCGTGCTGCCAGTCGAAGGACTCGGTCACCAGCGGTACGGCCGTGGCGCGGCGTCCGCCGAAGAGGATCGCGGAGATCGGGACGCCGCGCGGGTCCTCCCACTCCGGGGCGATGATCGGGCACTGTCCGGCCGGCACCGTGAAGCGGGCGTTCGGGTGTGCCGCCGGGGTCCCCGACTCCGGGGTCCACTCGTTGCCCTTCCAGTCCGTCAGGCGCGCGGGCTTCTCCTCGGTCATGCCCTCCCACCACACGTCGCCGTCCTCGGTGAGGGCGACGTTGGTGAAGACCGAGTTGCCCCACAGGGTCTTCATCGCGTTGGCGTTGGTGTCCTCGCCGGTGCCCGGCGCGACGCCGAAGAAGCCCGCCTCCGGATTGATCGCGTAGAGCCGCCCGTCCTCGCCGAAGCGCATCCAGGCGATGTCGTCGCCGATCGTCTCGACCGTCCAGCCCGGGACCGTCGGCTGGAGCATCGCCAGGTTGGTCTTGCCGCAGGCCGAAGGGAACGCCGCCGCGATGTATTTGATGGCCTCGGACCCCCCGCGCGGCGGGGTCAGCTTCAGGATGAGCATGTGCTCGGCGAGCCAGCCCTCGTCGCGGGCCATGACGGAGGCGATGCGCAGCGCGTAGCACTTCTTGCCGAGCAGCGCGTTGCCGCCGTACCCCGAGCCGTACGACCAGATCTCGCGGGACTCGGGGAAGTGCGAGATGTACTTCGTCGAACTGCACGGCCAGGGCACGTCCTTCTCGCCCTCGGCCAGCGGGGCGCCCACGCTGTGCACGGCCTTGACGAAGAAGCCGTCCTCGCCCAGCTCCTCCAGGACGGGCTGCCCCATCCGGGTCATCGTGCGCATCGCGACCGCCACGTACGCCGAATCGGTGATCTCGACGCCGAGAGCGGAGAGCGGGGAGCCGAGCGGGCCCATGCAGAACGGCACGACGTACATCGTCCGGCCGCGCATCGAGCCGCGGAAGATGCCCTGGTCTCCCGCGAAGATCTCGCGCATCTCCGCCGGGTCCTTCCAGTGGTTCGTCGGGCCCGCGTCCTCCTCCTTCTCGGAGCAGATGAAGGTGCGGTCCTCGACGCGCGCGACGTCGGTGGGGTCCGAGGCGGCGTAGTACGAGTTCGGGCGCTTGACCGGGTCGAGCTTCTTGAACGTGCCCTTGGCCACCAGCTCCTCGGCGAGGCGCTCGTACTCCGCCTCGGAGCCGTCGCACCACACGATCCGGTCCGGCTCGGTGAGGGCGGCGATCTCGTCCACCCAGGCGATCAGCTCACGGTGACGGGTGGGCGGGGCGGACGGGGTGGAAGGGGTCGAAACGGGAGAGGGAGCCGCAGAACTGCGCGCCACGATCGCTCCAGACGGTTGAGGGTTTTATGTGTGTCTGTGGTGACTCTCTGTGCCCCTTGGGGGCCGCGACCCGGATGCTTTCGTGGCTGCCCTGCGGTTCGCTCATCCGGTGCCGCTTGTGCTCATCTGATCATGCGAGCCTAGAGGTTGTCTGTCCAGATGGGAACGGTGTGTCCGTCACCACGTCACGTCATGCCTTCGTTCCCCCGGTATACGGGGAACCTACGGGTCCGTAGATACGATGGGGCGATGACAGCCCCCGCCTCCGCTGCCGCCTCCAAGGCCGCTTCCGCCGCAGCTCAGGTGATCAAGCCCAAGCTTCGTGGCTGGCTCCACCTGGGCATGTTCCCCGCCGTCCTGGTGTCCGGCATGTTCCTCACCGCGCTCGCGGGCAGCACCCGCGGGCGTGTCGCCTGCGCCATCTACACCCTCACGGCGTGCCTGCTCTTCGGGATCAGCGCGCTCTACCACCGCGGTGACTGGAGTCCCCGTGTCAACGCGGTGCTACGGCGCCTGGACCACGCCAACATCTTCCTGATCATCGCGGGCACCTACACACCCCTGACGATCCTGCTGCTCCCCGACGGCCGCCGCGAGTGGCTGCTGTGGGGGATCTGGGCCGCCGCCGCGTGCGGCATCGCCTTCCGCGTCTTCTGGGTCGGCGCCCCCCGCTGGCTCTACACCCCGTGCTACATCGCCATGGGATGGGCCGCCGTCTTCTTCCTGCCCGACTTCCTGCGCACGGGCGGCATCGCCGTCCTCGTCCTCGTGATCGTCGGCGGGCTGCTCTACAGCGCGGGCGGCGTCGTCTACGGGATCAAGCGGCCGAACCCGTCCCCGCGGTGGTTCGGCTTCCACGAGGTCTTCCACTCGTTCACGCTCGCCGCCTTCGTCGTGCACTACGTCGGCATCTCGCTGGTGGCCTACCAGCACACGTGAGCCTCCGGCGGATCAGCCGGGCGTCGTATCGGCGCCGGGCACCGCGGTGGCACCGGCCGTCCGTGATTCCGCCGCACCCTGCCGTTCGCGGTCGCGCGCCTGCGCGGCGGAGTGTCTTCCGCCGGGACGGCGGTGACCTCCCCCGTGGCTGACGGAGTCATTCCGGGCTCACCAGGCCCGTGTTGTACGCGAGGATCACCGCCTGGACGCGGTCGCGGGTCCCGGTCTTGGCGAGCACGCGCCCCACGTGCGTCTTGACCGTGGACTCCGCGAGCGTCAGCCGTTCGGCGATCTCCGTGTTGTTCCAGCCCCGGCCGATCGCGGTCAGCACCTCGCGTTCACGCTCGGTGAGGGCCGCGAGCCGGGGATCGGCGCCCGGCCCGGGCCCGTTCCGGTCCGGGCCGGGGAGCCGGTCGGCGAAGGCGTCCAGCAGCCGGCGCGTCATCGCCGGGGCCACCACCGCGTCGCCGCCCGCCACCGCCCGTATCCCCGCGAGCAGTTCCGCGGGCTGCGCGTCCTTGACCAGGAAGCCGCTGGCCCCGGCCCGCAGTCCCGCGTAGGCGTACTCGTCCAGGTCGAACGTCGTCAGGATGAGCACCCGCGTACGGCCGCCGCCCGCGACGATGCGCCGGGTGGCCTCGATCCCGTCCAGGCCGGGCATCCGCACGTCCATCAGCACGACGTCCGGCTGGAGTTCGGCCGCCATCCGTACGGCCTCCGAGCCGTTCGCCGCCTCACCCAGGGGCGTCAGGTCGTCCTGGCTCTCCAGCAGCATCCGGAACCCGAACCGCTGCATCGCCTGGTCGTCCGCGATCAGAACTGTCGTCAATGGTCCTGTCCGTCGTAGTCCGGGGCAGCCACAGGCGGACCCGCCAGCCGCCCGGCGCGGGGCCCGCCTCCAGTGTGCCGCCGTACGCGCGGGCGCGGTCGCGCATTCCGCCGATGCCCTGGCCGCCTCCCGGGCCCCGGTCGCCGGTGCCCGTTCCCGTGTCGGTGACGGTGACGGTGAGGCCGTCGGGCCCGTACGTCACGGTCACCGTCGCCGTCGCCCCGCTCCCGCCGTGCTTCAGGGTGTTGGTCAGCGCCTCCTGCACCACCCGGTAGACGGCGAGCTGGCGGCCGGGCGACTCGGCGTCCGCCGCCGCGCCCTCGCGGGACGCCCGTACGGGCAGCCCGGCGGCCCGCACCCGGTCCAGCAGCGGGTCCAGCTCCAGCAGGCCCGGCTGCGGGGCGAGTTCGCTCTCGGTGTCCTTGAGGACGCCGAGCAGCCCGCGCAGGTCGTCCAGGGCCTCGCGGCTGGTCGCGGCGATCGCGTCGAGCGCCTGCCGGGCGCGCTCGGGGGAGCGCCGCCCGGCGTACGAGCCGCCGTCCGCGAGCCCCGTGATCACCGAGAGGTTGTGCGCGAGGACGTCGTGCATCTCCCGCGCGATGCGCGCCCGTTCGGCCGCGGCGGCGAGCCGGGCCCGCTGGTCGCGCTCGATCTCCAGCCGCGCGGCCCGCTCCAGCAGCGAGGCCAGGTACTCGCGCCGGGTGCGCACGGCGATGCCCGCGGCGACGACCGCCGCGGCGATGGCGAAGACCGGGACGTACGTACGGCCGGCGTCCTCCGGCGCCCGGAAGAGCGCCTCGGCCGCCACCGTGACCAGGATCGAGGCGCCCGCCCAGCCGAGCCGGGACAGCGGCGAGCGCAGCGCGACCCCGTACAGCGCGAGGACCACCGCGAGGGAGACGGGCAGGCTGAGGCCCAGTTGGCTGGAGACGAAGAGGAAGCCGGAGATCACGAGGAACACCGCGAAGGGCCAGCGCCTGCGCCACAGCAGCGGCACCACGAGCCCCGCCGACAGCAGCCACGGCCAGGACGGCGGGATGCCGTCCGGCGGCGGGCCGGCCCGTACGTTCTCCGGGCCGTCCCGCCAGGTGCCGTCGATGAGCACGCTCAGCCCGGGCAGGGCGACGAGCAGGGGCAGCAGGACGTTCCACAGCCACGGGTGCCGTGCGTCGAACTCCCGTACGCGCTGGAACGCGTGGTGGAGGCCCCTGGTGCTCCCGCCGCTCCCGCTGTCCCCGCCGCTTCCGGCGCCGGTGCTCATACGTCCCGGCGCCTCAGCAGGACGGCCGCGGCGATCAGCGTGACCGCCGCCCAGACCGCCAGCGTGACCAGCCCGGCCAGCGGGCCCGGGAGGTCCGGCTGCGGTACGACCGCCATCAGCCCCTGACCGGCGGGCAGCGGGGTGTGGTGCACCGCCGTGTCCACCCAGGCGTACGGCAG
The DNA here is from genome assembly GCF_039530985.1 of Streptomyces albiaxialis. NCBI lineage: Bacteria > Bacillati > Actinomycetota > Actinomycetes > Kitasatosporales > Streptomycetaceae > Streptomyces > Streptomyces albiaxialis. The sequence continues at coordinate 559,254 of NZ_BAAAPE010000007.1, read as the reverse complement.
CGCGCTCGCGAACTGCGGCAGTGCCGTGAGGACGACCACGAAGACGCCGATCGCGGCCGGGGCGCTGCGCAGCAGCGCGCCCAGCGCGAGGCCCAGCACCCCGAGCAGCGCGGTGGACACCGCGGCCCCGCACAGCGCCCGCACCACGCCCCGGTCGCCGAACGAGGTGGCGAGCCGGGTGTCGGCCAGGAAGACCTGCGCCAGCGCGAACGCCGCGAAGGCGGTGGCGAGGAGGAGGGCGAGGACCACGGCGCCGAACACGGCGCTCTTCGCCCACAGGACGGGCAGCCGCCGCGGCACGGCCGTCATGGTGGAGCGGACCGACCTGTTCGCGTACTCGCCCGCCGTGATCAGCGCGCCCAGGGCGGGCAGGATGAGCTGCGCGAAGTTCACCCCGAACAGGCTGACGTCCATGGGGTCACCGGCGGGCCCGTTGCCCGTGGTGTCCGTCGCGATCCCCGCGCCCACGGCGAGCGCGAGGACGAGCGCGACGGTGCCGCCCAGCGTCCACCAGGTCGAGCGCAGCGACCACAGCTTGCTCCACTCCGCGCGCAGCACACGGGGGAACGTCACCCCGTACGTCTCGTGCGTCCCGTACGTCGTCATGCGGCCGCCGCCCTCCCCTCGTACTCGACAGTGTCGCGGGTGAGTTCCATGAACGCGTCCTCCAATGACGCGGTGTGCGGGCTGAGTTCCGTCAGGGGGATGCCGTGCGCGGCAGCCGTACGGCCGATGTGCGCGGCGTCCGTGCCCGTGACCCGCAGGGTGTCCGGGGCCTCGCGCACGGCCCCGTCGCCGAGCAGCCCGGCGAGGCGGTCCGCCTCCGGCGTCACGACCCGGACCCTGCCGAGCCCCGCCTCCCGCACGAACCGCTCCACCGTGGTGTCGGCGAGCAGCCTGCCCCGGCCCACGATCACGAGGTGGTCGGCGGTCTGCGCCATCTCGCTCATCAGGTGCGAGGAGAGGAAGACCGTGCGGCCCTCGGCGGCCAGGGACGTGAGGAGGGTGCGCACCCAGCGCACGCCCTCCGGGTCGAGCCCGTTGACCGGCTCGTCCAGCAGGATCACCGCCGGGTCGGCGAGCAGCGCGGCGGCGATGCCGAGCCGCTGGCCCATGCCGAGGGAGAAGCTTCCGGCCCGCTTCCCGGCGACGTCCTGGAGCCCCACCGTGCCGATCACCTCCTCGACGCGGCGGCGGGGGATGCCGTGGGTGTGGGCGAGGGCCATGAGGTGCCGGAACGCGGTACGGCCCGGGTGCACCGAGCGGGCCTCCAGCAGCACGCCGACCTCGCGCAGCGGCGCGGGGAGGTCGGCGTAGCGGCGGCCGTCGATCAGGGCCCGGCCGCTGGTGGGCGCGTCCAGGCCGACGAGGAGGCGCATCGTGGTGGACTTCCCGGCGCCGTTGGGGCCGAGGAAGCCGGTGACCGTGCCCGGCCTGACCGTGAAGGAGAGGCCGTCCACGGCGGTCCTGTTGCCGTAGCGCTTCGTGAGTGATTCGACGGTGAGCATGCTCACGACGCTAGGGACGGCGCCGGGGCGGCACGTCGGACCACGGGTGTGAGGGGCGGGCGGGCCCTGGTACCCGGGTACTACGGAAAAACTTTCGGCACGGGCGATGACTTCCGGGCCGCGCGGCGGTCTCCTCTGTCACCACGCGACAGGCACGACACTTCCAGGAGACCTCAGATGCGCACCCTGATCAGCACCGCTTTCGTCTCGCTCGACGGCGTCGTGGAGGCCCCCGGCGGCGAGCCCGGCTACCGCAACTCGGGGTGGACGTTCAAGGACATCGACTTCCTCCCCGAGGCGTACGAGATCAAGGGCCGCGAGCAGCAGGAGGCCTCGGCGATGCTCTTCGGCCGGGTCAGCTACGAGGCGTTCAGCCCCGTGTGGCCGGACATGGAGGAGTTCGCCGAGTACAAGCCGATGCCGAAGTACGTCGTCTCCACCACGCTCGGCGAGGACGCCCTGATCGAGGGCTGGGGCCCCACCACCATCCTGCGCTCGCTGGACGAGGTGGCGGCGCTCAAGGAGACCGAGGGCGGCCCGATCATCATGCACGGCAGCGCCACCCTCAACCGCGAGCTGTCCGACGCGGGCCTCATCGACCGCTATCACCTGCTCGTCTTCCCGCTGCTGCTCGGCGCGGGCAAGCGGCTCTTCTCCGCCACCGACAAGGACACCCAGCACCTCAGGCTCGTCGAGCACGAGGCCTACGCCAACGGCATCCAGAAGAACGTCTTCGACGTCGTCCGCTAGCGGCGGCGCACCGCCCGTCCCGGCAGGGCCTCGGTGCGGCGCCCGTCCTCGATCACGGGCGTGCCCGCGACCAGCACGTGGGGGATGCCGACGGGCAGGGTGCGCGGCTTCTCGAAGGTCGAGCCCGCCGCGACCGTCTCCGGGTCGAAGACGACGAGGTCCGCCATGTACCCCTCGCGGACCAGCCCCCGGTCGGCCAGGCGCAGCCGCGCCGCGGCGCGCGAGGTCAGATGGGCCACGCACTCCTCCAGCGAGAGGACGCCCAGCTCGCGCACGTACCGCCCCAGGTACTGGGGGAACGTGCCGTACGCGCGGGGGTGGGGCTTGTCGCCCTGGAGGATGCCGTCGCTCCCGCCGGTGTGCGCGGGGTGCCGCATGATCTGCCGGACGTTCTCCTCGTGGCCCACGTGCTGGAGGATCGTGGACCCGAGCCGGTCCTCGGTCAGCAGCCGGTGCGCGGTGGCGAACGGCTCCTCGCCGCGCGCGGCGGCGGACTCCGCGACCGTACGGCCCACGTACGCGTGCAGCTCCGGGTTGCTGACGCCGGAGATCTCGATCGTGTCCCACTCGATCGGCACGCCGTGGCAGCCGTCGGCGCCCTCGACCTCCATGACGTGCCGGATGCGCGCGGTCGTGTCCGGGTCGGCGAGGCGGGCCAGGGTGGCCTGCGGGCCGCCCTCGTTGGCCCAGCTCGGGAGCATCGCGGCGAGCGTCGTGCAGCCGGGGGTGTACGGGTAGGTGTCGAGGGTGATGTCGGCGCCCTCGGCGAGTGCCTTGTCGAGCAGCGCGAGCAGCTCGGGCGCCTTGCCCTTGTTGACCCCGAAGTTCATGGTGGCGTGCGCGAGATGGAGCGCGCAGCCCGCGTCGCGGGTCAGCTCGACCATCTCCGCGTACGCCTGGAGGGCACCCGCGCCGTACGAGCGGTGGTGCGGGCAGTAGTAGCCGCCGTACCGGGCGACGACGCGGCACAGCTCGGCCAGTTCGGAGTCCGAGGCGTACATGCCGGGGGTGTAGGTGAGCCCGGACGACATGCCGACGGCGCCCTGCTCCATGCCCTCGGCGACGAGCGTGCGCATCCGGTCCAGCTCTTCGGGGGTCGCGGGGCGGTCGTCCCAGCCCATCGCGAGCATGCGGACGGTGCCCTGCGGGATGAGGTAGGCGGCGTTGACGGCGGTGCCCTGGCGGTCGATGCGGTCCAGGTAGCCGCCGACGGTGCGCCAGTCGAAGTCGATGTCCGAGCCGTCGCCGTTCCAGCCGGTGATGGCGCTGCGGATCGCGGTGAGCGTCTCGTCGTCCACGGGCGCGTACGACAGGCCGTCCTGGCCGACGACTTCGAGGGTCACGCCCTGCGCGGCCTTCGCCGAGTGGTCCGGGTCGCGCAGGAGGGCCAGGTCGCTGTGGGCGTGCATGTCGATGAAGCCGGGCGCCAGCGCCCGGCCGTCGGCCTCGATGGTCCTGGCGCCGGAGAGGCGCGGTTCGCCCTCCCGGGCGATGTGCGAGATGCGGTTCGCTGTGATGCCGACGTCCGCCCGGTAGGCCCTTGTCCCGCCTGTGCCGTCGATGACTCGGGCGTCTCTGATGACCAGATCCATGGGTGCGGGCCTCTCCTAGAAGAACGTGCGGATGTAGTCGACGACCGTGCCGTCCGCCTCCGCGACAGGGATGAGCTGCCACTTGTCGAAGATCGTGCAGGGGTGGGAGAGGCCCAGGCCCACCCACTCGCCGACCTCCAGGCCGACGCCCTCGTCCGTACGGAGCCAGGCGTGCTGGTCGCTCAGCCCGGTCACGGTGACGCCCTTCGCGTCGCGGACCTCCCCGGCGCGGTCGCGCACCGTGTGCGGCATGGGCAGGTGCAGGTCGTAGGCCGCGTCGCGCTTGCCCGCGTTGAGGAACGCCTGGTCCGGCGCGGGGCGGGAGACGACCTGGGCCCAGAGCGTGAAGGCGGGCTGGAGTCCGCCCTCGCCGGGGACGCGGTTGAAGGGGGTGATCTCCCGGTAGTGGCCGTCGTCGTGCGAGACGTACGCGCCGGAGCGCAGCAGCTTCAGCACGGGGGAGGAGAGGTCCGGCAGCTCGGCGAAGACCTCGGCCACCGCGTCGAACCAGGCGCTGCCGCCCGCGCTCAGCACGATCTCGCCGGCGTCCGCGAAGCGTCCGGCGGCGTCGAAGTCCGCGGCCAGCGCGGTCAGCCGGCGCAGCCAGGCCGTCACCCTCCCGTAGTCGGCGTCCGGCACCTCGCCCTCGTACCCGGCGACGCCCACGAGGCGCAGCGTCGGGGCCGCGGCGACCGCGTCGGCGACCTCCGCGCACTCGGCCTCCGTACGGACGCCGGTGCGGGCGCCGTCGCCCGCGCCCAGCTCGACCACGACGTCCACGGGGCGGCGGGCGCCCGCGGCGCGCAGGGCCTCGTCCATGAGCCCGGCGCCGCGCACCGAGTCGACGTAGCAGACGAAGCGGAAGTCCGGGTCGGCGTCCAGCTCGCGCGCGAGCCAGCGCAGCGCCGGGGCGTCGACCAGCTCGTTCGCGAGGAAGATCCGGGGGACGCCGAAGGCGCGGGCCACCCGGACCTGGTGCGGGACGGCGAACGTGATGCCCCAGGCGCCGCGGTCGAGCTGGCGGGCGAAGAGCTGGGGCGCCATCGGCGTCTTGCCGTGCGGCGCGAAGGCCAGCCCGTGCCGCGCGGTGTACGTCTCCATGGCCGCCAGGTTGTGCTCCAGGCGCTCGGCGGAGAGCGCGAGGACGGGCGTGGTGAAGCCGCCGGTGAACAGGTTCCGGTGCTCGGCCGCGAGGGCGCCCACCGTGGTGCCCGCCGCGTCCGGCGGCAGGCCCTTGAAGCGGTGGTCCACGGTCTCGTCGGCGAGGCGGGCGAGGGCGGCGGCGTCGAGGGCGGGAACGGGGGCGGCGGCCATGCGGACTCCATAGCTCCGTGACGGTGATCGTTGCATATTTTGCAATGACCATTGCGTATAACGCTTGATGCTGTCTAGCATCCCGCCGAACGGCCGGTCAATGGAAGCAACAGAGATCGACAGACGAGGAGCGGTACGCATCGTGACCACCACCCCGCACATGGACGTCGTCTGCCTGGGCGAGTCGATGGTCACGTTCCTGCCCTCCCGACCGGGGCCCCTGGCCGACGTGCCGTCCTTCGACCGCGTCATCGGCGGCGCCGAGTCGAACGTCGCCTGCGCCCTCGCGGGCGCCGGGCACCGCGCCCGCTGGGTGAGCCGGGTGGGCGCCGACGGCTTCGGCGAGCACCTCGTCCGGACGATCGCCGGCCAGGGCGTCGACGTCTCCGCCGTCCAGCGCGACCCCGCGCGCCCCACGGGGATCTACTTCCGCACCGACGGCGAGCGCGCCACCGGTGAGGACGCGGCGGCGGACGGCCCGCTGTCCGAGGTCGTCTACTACCGCGCCGGGTCCGCCGCCTCCGCGATGTCCCCCGCCACCGTGGACCGCGAGGCCGTCACCGCCGGCCGCTTCCTGCACCTGACCGGCATCACCCCCGCGCTCTCCGCCGACTGCCTCGCGCTGACCCGCGCCCTGGTCGGCGCCCCCGGCCGGCCCCCGGTCTCCTTCGACGTCAACTACCGCGTCGGCCTGTGGCGCGACCCCGCCCCCGACGAGGGCCCGCGCGTGCTGCTCGACCTCGCGCGCCGCAGCGACCTGGTGTTCGTCGGCGAGGACGAGGCCGCCGCGGCCTGGGGCGTACGGGGCGGGCCCGAGGCCGTGCGGGAGGCGCTGCCCGAGCCGTCCGCGCTCGTCGTCAAGCAGGGCGCGGCCGGGGCCGTCGCGTTCGTCACCGGCGAGGCGCCCGTGCGGGTGCCCGCGCCGCGCGTCGAGGTCGCCTCGCCGGTAGGCGCCGGGGACGCGTTCGCCGCCGGGTACCTCTCGGGAGCGCTGCGCGGACTGCCGGCGCGCGACCGGCTGCGGCACGGCCACCTGATGGCCGCCGCGGCCCTCGTCGAGCCCGGCGATCTGGGCGTACCGCCGTCCCGCGCGCACGCCGACGGGCTCGTGGCCCTCGACGACGCGGCGTGGGGGAGACTGCGACTCGGGCCCGGCTGGACACAGGCCGGGCCGGAGGAACGGACGCCGGAGGTACGCAGCGCATGAGCCAGACCGTAGACAGGGCGCTCAGCATCCTGCCCCTGCTCGCGGAGGGCCCCGCGAACCTCGAACAGGTCGCGCAGCGGCTCGACGTGCACAAGTCCACCGCGCTGCGGCTGCTGCGCACCCTGCACGAGCACGGGATCGTCTACCGCCAGCCCGACCAGCGCTACCGGCTCGGCGCGCGGCTGTTCGCGCTCGCGCAGGAGGCCATGGAGAACCTCGACATCCGCGGGATCGCCCACCCCCACCTGGCCGAACTCAACGCGGCCTGCGGGCACACGGTCCATCTCGCCGTGTACGAGGAGGACGAGGTTCTCTACATCGACAAGGTCGAGAGCCGCTATCCGGTGCGGATGTACTCCCGCATCGGCAAGCCCGTCGCGATCACCGTCGCGGCCGTGGCGAAGCTGCTGCTCTCCGACCTGCCCGAGCCCGAGCGGCGCGCCGTCGCCGAGCGGCTCGACTACCCCCGGTACACCGCCCGTTCGACCACCGACGCCGCCGCCTTCCTCACGGAGCTGGCCAAGGTGCGCGAGCAGGGCTGGGCCACCGACCTCGGTGGCCACGAGGAGTCCATCAACTGCGTCGCGGCGCCCATCAGGGACGCCTCGGGGCGGGTGGCCGCGGCGATGTCGGTGTCCGCGCCGAACGTCGTCGTCTCCGCCGACGAACTCCTCACCCTCCTCCCGCGCGTACGCCGTACCGCTGAGGCCATCAGCGCGGAGTACGCCGGGAGGGCGTCCACTCCTCCCCGAACCGAGAGAGCAGCACCATGAGCGAGCACAGCGAGAAGCTGACGAAGACCGCCCTCACGCCGTCCACGCACACCACCCCGCCCGCGAAGTTCTCGCACGGCGTGAAGAAGGGCAACATCCTCCAGGTCGCCGGGCAGGTCGGCTTCGGCCCGGCCGTCGAGGGCCAGGCGCCGACGCCGGTGGGCCCGGAGCTGCGGGAGCAGACGCTCCAGACGTTCGCGAACGTCGAGGCCATCCTCAAGGAGGGCGGCGCGAGCTGGGAGGACGCGATGATGCTGCGCGTCTACCTGACGGACACGTCCCACTTCGCCGAGTTCAACGAGATCTACAACGAGTATTTCGCGGGGCTGGGCGAGGCGCCGGCCGCCCGTACGACCGTGTACGTCGGCCTCCCCGCCGGGCTCCTCGTCGAGATCGACGCCCTCGCCGTATTGGGCTGAGCCGGGGACGGGTTCCTTCCCCAAGCCCGCCCCTTCCCGAAACCGGGGGCTTCGCCCCCGGACCCCCGCGGGGGCTCCGCCCCCTGCACCCCCGGATGCGCTTGGGCAGTCTGCGCCAGGGGCGCAGGGTGGGCAAGCGCAGCACCCGCACCCGCCCGACCACGCGCACCCCCACCCTGCCGCGGCACGGGCGCCCTCCCCCCCTTGAACAACGAGGTTCAACCATGCTTCTGGCCGAACAGGCGCCGAAGGCGCCCCCGCACACCGGCGGGTTGCTCGCGCTCATATCCGGGACCGGCGGGCTGCTGACCGTCGCCGCGCTCGGGATCGCGCTGCTGCTCTTCCTCATCATCAAGGTCCGCATCCAGCCGTTCGTCGCGCTGCTCGCCGTGTCCATCGCGGTGGGGCTCGGCGCCGGGCTCTCCGTCACCGAACTCTTCGGCACCGTCCAGAAGTCCGACGCCGTCTCGATGATCGAGTCCGGGATGGGCGGCATCCTCGGGCACGTCGCGATCATCATCGGCCTGGGCACCATGCTCGGCGCGATCCTGGAGGTCAGCGGCGGGGCCGAGGCCCTGTCCGCGCGGCTCCTGGGCATGTTCGGGGAGAAGCGGGCGCCGCTCGCGATGGGGCTGACGGGGCTCATCTTCGGCATCCCCGTCTTCTTCGACGTCGGCATCTTCGTCCTCGCGCCGATCGTCTACGCGGCGGCCAAGCGCAGCGGCAAGTCCGTGCTGCTGTACTGCATGCCGATGCTGGCGGGCCTGTCCATGACGCACGCCTTCCTGCCGCCGCACCCGGGGCCCGTCGCCGCCGCCGGGCTGCTCAAGGTGGACCTCGGGTGGGTCATCCTCATGGGCGTCGTCTGCGGTGTCCCCGCCGTGCTCGCCGGGTGGGCGTACTCCGCGTGGATCGGCAACAAGGTCTTCGTGCCGGTGCCGCAGGAGATGGTCGAGGCGGCCGAGGAGTCGAAGAAGGCCGTCGCCGACGAGCAGCGGGCCAGCGGGATCGACGCGGCCGAGAAGCCCGTCTCCGTCGGGACCGTGCTGGCGATCATCGGGACGCCGCTGGTGCTGATCCTCGCCGCGACGTTCTCCTCCATCGCCCTGGACCCGTCCACCGCGCGGTCCGTCATCGAGTTCATCGGGCACCCCTTCGTCGCGCTGACGGTGGCCCTGCTGCTGGCGTACTACCTGCTGGGGCTGCGGCGCGGCTGGAGCCGCAAGTCGCTGGAGACCGTGTCCACCGCCTCGCTCAAGCCGGTCGGCAACATCCTTCTCGTCGTCGGCGCGGGCGGGATCTTCGGCGCCGTGCTCCAGGGGTCGGGCGTCGCGCAGGCCCTCGCCGATGTGTTCGGGGACGCGGGGCTGCCGGTGATCGTGCTCGCGTATCTGATCTCGGTGGTGCTGCGTGTCGCGCAGGGGTCGGCCACCGTCGCCATCGTCACGACGGCGGGCATCGTGGCGCCGCTGCTCGCCGAGAGCGATCCCTCGCAGGCGCACGTCGCGCTGGTCATCATGGCGATCTCGGCCGGTTCGATCTTCGCCTCGCACGTGAACGACGGCGGGTTCTGGATGGTCGCGAAGTACTTCGGCATCTCCGAGCGCGACACCCTCAAGTCGTGGACGGTGCTGGAGTCGGTCCTGTCGGTCGCGGGATTCGTCGTCGCGGCGCTCGTGAGCATCGTCGTCTAGGGATCTTCCGGCCGAAAACAGCCCAACTCAGAGTTTTGCCCCCGGAATTGGATTGATCATTTCCGGGGGCACTCTTGTGGGTGAACCTCTCCTGGCCCAAGAATGCACGGCGTCACACCGAATAGACCTTCGGTACCAAGAGAGGAACCCCCACATGAAAAGACCTCTCGTCGGCTCGTTCGCCCTCGCGCTGTTCGGCGCGGGCGCGCTCACCGGCCTCGCCACGTCACCCGCCGCGGCACAGGAGGCGCCGGCCCCCACACAGAAGGCCCAGAAGGCCAAGGCGCCCAGCTTCGAGGGCACCGTGGCGCTCAGCAACTGTTCGGGCTCGGTCGTGAAGATGCCGAACTCGCAGCCCGACGACAAGGCGCTCGTCCTCTCCAACGGCCACTGCCTGGAAGAGGGCATGCCCGACCCGGGCACGGTCGTCACCGACCAGCCCTCCAGCCGCGGCTTCACCGTGCTGAAGGCGGACGGCAGCGACGCGGGCCAGATCAAGGCGACGAAGCTCGCGTACGCGACGATGACCGACACGGACATATCCCTGTACGAGACCGACTCCACGTACAAGGACATCGAGTCGAAGTACGGCGTCAAGGCGCTCGAACTCAACGCCGAGCACCCGGAGAAGGGCTCGGCCATCACCGTCGTCTCCGGGTACTGGAAGGAGACGTACTCCTGCCAGATCGACGACTTCGTGCACCAGCTCAAGGAGGGCGGCTGGACGCAGAAGGACTCGATCCGCTACACCGCCGACTGCAAGACCAAGGGCGGCACCTCGGGCTCCCCGATCGTCGACGACGCCACCGGCAAGGTCGTCGGCGTCAACAACACGGGCAACGAGGACGGCGAGGAGTGCACGATGAACAACCCGTGCGAGGTGGACGAGAACGGCGAGGTGACCGTTCGCAAGGGCATCAACTACGGCCAGCAGACCTACCTCATCGCGCCCTGCGTGGGTGAGGGCAACAAGATCGACCTCGGTCGCGAAGGCTGCGAACTCCCCAAGCCGTAGGAGGCTCCCATGCGTAAGAAGCCGCTCATAGGCACCTGCGCCGCCGCCTTCTTCGGCGCCGTGGCGCTCACGGGCCTGGCCGCGTCACCCGCGGGCGCGACGGGCGCCGAGGCGCAGGCCAAGGCTCCGAAGGCCCCGACCTTCGAGGGCACGGTCGCGCTCAGCAACTGCTCGGGCTCGGTCGTGAAGATGCCCAACTCCAAGCCCGAGGACAAGGCCCTGGTCATGTCCAACGGGCACTGCCTGGAGGAGGGCATGCCGGGCGCGGGCGAGGTGATCGTCGACAAGCCCACCAACCGCGACTTCACGCTGCTGAAGGCCGACGGCAGCGACGCGGGGCAGATCAGCTCCGAGAAGATCGCGTACGCGACGATGACCGACACCGACGTCTCGCTGTACGAGGCCACGTCCACGTACAAGGAGATCGAGGACAAGTACGGCCTCAAGGCCCTGGAGCTGGACGCGGAGCACCCCGCCAAGGGCAACAAGATCACGGTCGTCTCCGGGTACTGGAAGGAGACGTACTCCTGCGCGGCCGAGGACTTCGTCCACCAGCTCAAGGAGGGCGACTGGACCTGGAAGGACTCGATCCGCTACACCGCCGACTGCAAGATCAAGGGCGGTACCTCCGGCTCGCCGGTCATCGACGACGCCTCGGGCAAGGTCGTGGGCGTCAACAACACGATGAACGAGAGCGGCGAGGAGTGCACGATGAACAACCCCTGCGAGGTGGACGAGAACGGCGAGACCACCGTCCGCCAGGGGATCGGCTACGGCCAGCAGACCTACCTCATCGCGCCGTGCGTGGCGGAGGGCAACAAGATCGACCTCGGTCGGGAGGGTTGCGCTCTTCCCAAGCCCTGAGCCTGAACGGCAGGGGTGCGCTGTAGAGATGCAGCGCTGCGGCGCCGCAGTTCCGTCACGCTGTATCTCTACAGGGAGTAGGCAGAAATGAAGAGATCCCTCGTCAGTACGCTCGCCGCCGCGCTGTTCGGCGCGGCGGCGCTGGCGGGCATAGCCACCTCGCCCGCCGCCGCCCAGGAGGCCCCGGCGAAGGCCAAGGCCAAGACGCCGACCTTCGAGGGCACGGTCGCGCTCAGCAACTGCTCGGGCTCGGTCGTCAAGCTCAAGGGCTCGAAGGCCACCGACAAGGCGCTCGTGCTCTCCAACGGGCACTGCCTCCAGGAGGGCATGCCGGGGGCCGGCGAGGTCGTCGTCAACAAGAAGACGAGCCGGGACTTCACCCTGCTCAAGGCCGACGGCAGCGACGCCGGGAAGATCCACTCGGACAAGATCGCGTACGCGACGATGACGGACACCGACATCTCGCTGTACGAGACCACGTCCACGTACAAGGACATCAAGAAGAAGTACGGGATCGACGCGCTCAAGCTCGACCCCCAGCACCCCCGCCAGGGCCGGGCGATCACGGTCGTCTCCGGGTACTGGAAGGAGACCTTCGGCTGCGCGGTGGACGGCTTCGCGTACCGCCTGAAGGAGGCCGACTGGACCTGGAAGGACTCCATCCGCTACACGATGGACTGCCAGACCAAGGGCGGCACCTCCGGCTCCCCGGTCGTCGACAACAAGACCGGCAAGGTCGTGGGCGTGAACAACACCCACAACGAGGACGGCGAGGAGTGCACCCTCAACAACCCCTGTGAGGTGGACAAGAACGGCGAGGTCACCGTCCGCCACCTGAACGCCTACGGGCAGCAGACGTACCTGATCACGCCGTGCTTCGGCAAGGGGAACAAGCTCGACCTGGACAACCCGCGCTGCGTGCTGCCCAAGCCGTAGTCACGGGCTTCCCGCAGGACAGCGCATGACGACGCCCCCGGGCCGGAGACTGCCCGGGGGCGTCGCGCGCACGTGCGAGGCGGTGGGGTGTGACCCCGCACGCGGGTCCTTACCAGTGGCCGTTACGGCAGCGCGTGGACGTGCGGTCCGACGGTGGAGGACCACTTGTCGCCGTCGGCGGCGTCCCAGGCCGTGGACCAGGTCATGGCGCCCCGGATCCCCGGCCACTTCTCGTCGGGCTTGAAGCTGCCGCAGTTCTCGCCCTTGGCCAGGCAGTCCAGGGCGTTGTTCACGACACTCGGCTCGACGTAGCCCGAGCCCGCGGCCTTCGAGGAGGCCGGGGTGCCGATGCCGACCTGCGAGGGGTCGAGGCCGCCCTTGATCTGCGTACAGGCCAGGGCCGTGAGGAAGTCGACGGTGCCGGAGGAGTAGACCTTGCCGTCGCAGCCGTTCATCGAACCGCTGTTGTAGTACTGCATGTTGACGACGGTCAGGAAGTCCTTGATGTTGAGCGCCGTCTTGAAGTACTCGTTCTCCGGGGACTGCATGTCCACGGTCTGCGGCGCCATCGTGACCACGACGTCGGGCTTGGCGGAGTGGATCGCCTTGAGCGCCTTGGTCATGTAGGTCGAGTTGAGCCCGTTCTCCAGGTCGATGTCGACGCCGTCGAAGCCGTACTCGTCCATCAGGCCGGTGATCGACTTGGCGAAGGCGTCCGCGGACGCGTCGTCGCTGACCTGGACGGCGCCCTTCTCGCCGCCGACCGAGACGATCACGGACTTGCCGGCCTTCTGCTTGGCGGCGACATCCTCCTTGAACTTCGCCTCGTCGTAGTTCAGCGCCGGGTCGAGCTTGAAGTCGACCTGGCCCGGAGTGGTCGTCGCGTCCGCGAAGGCGACCGCGATGATGTCGTACTCGTCCTGGACGTCGGCGATCGTCTGGACCTTGGCGCCGTTGTCGAAGTTCTGCCAGTAACCGGTGACCGCGTGCTTCGGTACGGCCGAGGCGCCGACGCGGGGAGAACTCGCCGCGGTCTCATCGGCGTTCGCGTTCGCCGTCCCGAACGCGAACAGCCCACCGGCGGCGAGCGCCCCCGCCGCGAGCCCGACGATCATGCGAACCCGGTTGCTGCGTCTTTTTGCGCGTGCCACAACTTCCTCCGATGTGGGGGGACATGGGGGGTGGGTGGTGCTGCGCTGGGCCCGGCGCTTGCCGTACAACGTGGTCCAGACCAATGGGCTTGTCAAGACCTCTGACGGGGCACCCGGTACGTCCGTTCCCCTTGTGCTGATCGACTTCCGGCGGTTTCATGCGCGGCATGCCAGCAGAGGAGATCCACGGGGAGACCCGCCTGCCCGTCCGCAAGCCGAGCTGGAAGATGATCGGCCCCGGCATGGTCGTGGCCGCGACCGGCGTCGGCGCGGGCGACCTCGTCGCCACGCTGATCGCGGGCAGCAAGTTCGGCTACACGCTGCTGTGGGCCGCGGTCATCGGCTGCGTCGTCAAGATCGCCCTGGCCGAGGCCACCGGCAGATGGCACCTGGCCACCGGCCGCACCATCTTCGACGGCTGGCGCAGCCTCGGCCCCTGGACCACGGTCTACTTCGCCGTGTACGTCGTCGTGTGGGGCTTCGTCTACGGGGCCACCGCGATGTCGTCCTCGGCACTGCCGCTCCAGGCCCTCTTCCCCGACGTCATGCCGCTCAAGGCGTGGGCGATCATCACCGGGCTCCTCGGCCTCGCCTTCGTCTGGGGCAACCGCTACGCGATCGTCGAGAAGATCATGATGGTCTTCGTCGGCGTGATGTTCGTGGTCGTCGTCTACTGCGCGATCCGCGTCTCCCCCGACCTCGGCGACGCCTTCGCCGGGCTGGCCCCCACCCTCCCGTCCGGCTCGATGATCTACACCCTGGGCCTCATCGGCGGCGTCGGCGGCACCATCACCATGGCCGCCTACGGCTACTGGATCAACGCCAAGGGCTGGACCGACGTGAGCTGGCTGCGCATGATGCGGCTCGACAACCGCGTCGCGTACGTCACCACCGGCATCTTCGTCGTCGCCATGCTCATCGTCGGCGCCGAGCTGCTGCACTCCACGCAGATCGCGCTCGCCGAGGGCGACAAGGGGCTGCTCGACCTGGACGAGGTACTGGAGAACCGCTTCGGCGCGTTCACCGCGAACCTCTTCCTGATCGGCTTCCTCGCCGCGTCCTTCTCCTCGCTGATCGGCGTGTGGCACGGCGTGGGCCTGATGTTCGCCGACTTCGTCGAGCACGTACGGGCGCACCGCGCGGGCAAGGACCCCGCGGAGACGGAGGTCGTGGAGATCGCGCGCGGCGCGCGCGAGCGCTCGCTCCCCTTCCGGCTCTACCTGCTCTGGCTGACGTTCCCGCCGATGGCGCTGCTCTGGCTCGACCAGCCGTTCGGCCTCGTGATCGCGTACGGCGTGCTCGGCGCCTTCTTCATGCCGTTCCTCGCCGTCACCCTGCTCTGGCTCCTCAACACCTCCCGCACACCTGAGGAATGGCGCAACGGCTGGCTCAGCAACGGCCTGCTGGCCGCCTCCGCCGTCCTCTTCGTGGTGCTGTGCGTCGAGGAGATCCGGGACCTTCCCTGGTGAGGCGGTGTTTCGGGGAGGAACGAAACAGGGTGGCGGGCGGGTCCGGGCTTCCTAGGCTCCCCGCATGTACCGAATGCGTGCCGCACTCGCGGCGGGGCTCGCGCTGCTCACCGCGGCGGCCTGCACCGGCGGCGGTGGAGAGGGCGGCGGGGAAGACGGGGAGGAGCACGGGAAGAACCGGGCGAAGCCGCCGCGGCTGAAGCAGCTCTGGAGCGTGTCTGCGCCGGTGAGCGACGCCAGGGCGGGCGGGCCCTGGCTCGGCCACGGCATCCTCGCCACGCGCGTCGGCACCGACGACCGGAGCCTCAGCGGCTACGCCACCTCCTCCGGCGACCGGCGCTGGACGCTGCGTCTCCCCGAGGGCACGGACGCCGTCTGCGGCATCTCGGAGACGGTCAACAGCGCGGGGATCGGCGGCGTCGTCCTCAACGCGACGCGGGGGGAGAGGCGCTGCTCCGTCGCCGCCGCCGTCGACATCCGCGCGGGAAAGGTGCTGTGGACGGAACGGGTGGGCGACACGATCGAGGACATGGGCGACGAGCCGCCCGTGAGCGTCAGCGGGAAGACCCTCACCGTCACCGTCCGCTACCACAAGGTGGCCCGGTTCCGGCTGGAGGGCGACGCGAAGAGGCGCGCGCTCCCGCGCCTGCCGCACGTGCCCGAGGGCGAGAGCGCGGTCGACGGGATCGACCACGACGGCACGCACATCGCCCTGCAGACCCGGAGCGGCTTCGCGCTGTACGACGCGGACAAGGGCACCCGCCTGTGGCACCGCCCGGCCGAGCGCCGGGGCGGCGCGCTGGAGGGCCTGGTCTCCGCCGACCCCGTTGTCCTCGACGCCACGGAGAAGGGGCACCGTTTCTTCCGCGCGTACGGTGCGGGCCCGGGGAACAAGGGCCTGCTGGGCAAGGAGCTGAGCCGGGTCGGCGTGCGGGCGGAGCCGCTGACGGGGCGCGGCGTCCTCGTGACCGACTTCGCCGACGACCCGCGCACGTACGCGTACGACATGCGCACCGGCGAGCAACTGTGGGCACGGAAGCGGACGCCCGCCCAGAAGCCCCTGTTCGTCCGCGGCGGCGGCGTGCTCTTCTCACGCCCCTACCTCGCGGAACAGTGGCTGGTCTCCCGCGACCTGCGCGGCGGTGAACAGCGGACCCTGGGCCGGCTGACTGGCACGGCGTCCCGGTTCGCCCCGGTCGCCGCGGACTCCCGGCGGCTGTACGCCACCGGGCAGCGCCGCGACGGCACCGAGGCCCTCTTCGCGTACGCGCTGCCGCGCACCGGGACCGACCGCCGCTACGCCGCGCCCCGAACGCCGGGCACGGGAGGGGAGAACCCCCTCGCCGTGAAGTGCGAGAAGGTCTCGGACACGGCGCTGCGCACCCTGCGGCTGAACGAGGACCGACCGCCGCCGGAGAGCTGCTGGTGGAAGGAGGAGTACGAGCCGGACGACGTGTCCCGCGAGCTGGACGTCACCGTCGAGGAGCACGGCACACGCAAGGAGGCCGAGAAGGCCTACCGGGATCCCACGCATCTGCGGAGCAACGAGAGCCTCGGCCGGGCCCGCCCCGTGCGGGGCCTCGGCGACCAGGCCAGGGCGATCACGTTCGGCGGCTCGCGCGAGTACAACAGCGTCCGTCTCCTCGTCCGTACGGGCACCCGCACGCTCGCGGTGGAGACGCACACGGAGTCCTCCGGCGGCCAACCGTCCTCCCGCGACGCGCCGGACCTGCGCGAGTCGGAGCGCGGCGCGCTGCGCGCGGCGGCGGACGTGCTGCGTACCCTCGACGCCGGACCGGCACCCAAGCCACCGGACCGGCTCGGGAAGGAGTACAGCGCAGATGCGGAGGACTGACGCGGGGAGAGCGCTGCTTCCCGTCCTCGCCCTGCTCGCCGCCACGGCCTGCACCGGCGGCGGGGGCGGCGGGGGAGAGGGCGGGCGGGAGCCGTCGAAGCCGCCGCGGCTGAAGAAGCTGTGGAGCGTTCCGGCGGCGGACAGGCCCGCCATGCCGTCGCCGGACGAGGACGCCTGGCTCGGCAAGGGCGTGCTCGCGCTGCGCACCGGGGACACGAACAGCCGGCTCGTCGGCCACTCGGCGGCCTCGGGCGAGCAGCGCTGGAATCTTCCCCTCCCCAAGGGCACCACGGGCGTGTGCGCGCTCTCGGGGCAGGTCAACAAGGAGGGCATCGGCGGGGTCCTGCTCGACGCGGGCGACGGCGACGAACGCTGCACCGTCGCCGCCGCCGTCGACATCCGGCGGGGCACGGTGCTGTGGACGGAGCCGCTGGGCCGCAAGAGCGAACCCTCGGGCAGCAAGGCGTCCGTGAGCGTCAGCGGGAAGACCCTCACCGCCACCGTCGGCTGGAACGACCTGGCCCGGTTCCGCCTCGACGGGGACGGCAAGGGGCGCGAGCTCCCGGGCCTCCCGCACTTCCGGGACGGCGGGGCCAACCCCGGTCCCGTGGACCACGACGGGCGGCACATCGCCGTGGAGACCCGGAGCGGGTTCGCGCTGTACGACGCGGACGAGGGCACCCGCCTGTGGCACCGCCCGGCCCGGTCCCGGGACGCCGCTCTGGACGGCCTGGTCTCGGCCGACCCCGTGGTCCTGGACACGATCGAGAAGGGACGCCGGTACTACCGCACGTACCGGCAGGACCAGCCGGGCGTGCGGGACCGGATCGGCAAGGAGCTGGACAAGAAGGCGCTCAACACCCCGCTGACCGGGCGCGGCGTCCTCGTGGCCCGGTTCCCGGGCGACCACGGCGCCTACGCGTACGACCTGCGCACCGGCAAGCCGGTGTGGCAGCGCGGGCTTTCGGAGCGGGAGAACCTCGAAGGCGTCCGCGGCGGCGCGCTCCTGACCACCCATCGCTACGCCGGACCCGAGACCTGGGTGCGCGACCGCGACCTGCGCACCGGAGCGCCGCGCACGCTGGGACGCGTCCCGGGCCGGGCCTTCGAAGAGGTGCTCGCCTGGGACTCCCGCCACCTCTACGTCCAGGACACCGACCGCGAGGCGAACGAGAAGTCCCTGACCGCGTACGCCCTGCCCGAGCGGGGCAGCGCCCGCGACTACAAGACGCCGCCGAAGATGGCCGGCGGCTCCTGAAGCCGACGGAAGCCTCTGCCCGTTCGGGGATTCGGCGGGGCACCTACGCGGGTAGTGCTGGCGGCGGAGCCCTGTGTGAGAAGAACGGTTCTCTGGCAGGAGCCCCCCAGATAAGGTGTTATGTCGTCAGGTACACAACGAGATCAACAAGGCGGGACAGACCGGACGGCGCAGAGTGCGGAGGCGGATGTGTCTACGGCGTTAGCGGTCACCAGCCAGGACCACATGCTGTCCCCGCCCGACCGCCACACCCCCCGCGCCCACGTCTTCACGCCGCCCGATGAGCAGCCGCTGGAGGCGGCGCTGGCCGAGACCCACACGCTGCTGGAGCAGCACGGGTATCTGATCGCCGTCTACCCGGCCACCCTGCCCCGGGCCTATGTGCACCGGCTGCACACCCTCCGCTCCCTGCTCGACAGCCACCGCGTCGCGCTGCTGCCCGTCGCTCTCCCGCCGCTCGCCACGGGCGTGCTCGTCCGGCAGTTGCGGCAGCTCTCCCTCTGCGACTTCACCCCCGGAGTGCTGGGCGCGGCGGCCCGGCTGCTCACCCACTACCTGTACGCGGGCGCCGTGCTGGGCTCCGTCGCCAAGCTCGACCGGGTGCCGGTCACGCTCTCCTCGCACACCAAGTCCTGGATGCCCGGCGCCCAGTTCGCGTGCCTCGCGGCGCCCCAGCCGCAGCTCGTACGGGTGGGCGACACCGGCGACATCGGCCGCGGCACCACGCTCACCGGGCCGCAGTTCGCCACGCAGCTCACCGTCGCGCGCGGAGGGCTCACCTCGGACTGGGCGCACACCGAGCTGGCGGGCGAGTGGCGGGTCGGCGAGGTCGCCGAGGAGCGGCTGCCGGGGGACTCGGCGCGGTGGTGGGGGACGGGCAAGCTCGTCGAGTTCACCGCCGCCATCGCCGACGTGTCGGTGCTCTACCAGCTCGTGTCGTCGGTGCGCAGGGACGAGTGCCACTGGTGCGGGCTCGAACTCATCGGTGACCGCTGCGCGTTCTGCGCCGCCCCGGCGCCGCCGCCCCCGCCCCCCTCCCACGCCCCGGACCGCGCCCCGGACCGGCAGCCGGAGGACACGGCCGCTCCGCCCTCCCCCGATCCGGCCGCCCAGGCCGTCGTCGCCGACCCCCGAGGAATCCGTCGATGAACTCACGCCAGCGCCGCGGCGTCATACTCCTGGTCGTCTCGCTCCTGTGCGCCCTCGCGGCGTTCGCCGGGGTGCTCGCCGTGATCAGGAACGTCGAGTCCAAGGTCGGTAACGAGACGACGGCGTACGAGCTGAAGGAGGACGTGCCCGCGTACCGGTCGCTGGACGCCTCGCACGTCAAGAAGGTCTCGATGCCGAAGCGCTGGCTGCCGGAGACCGCCGTCACCGATCTCGACGACCTCCGGCACCGGATCGCCATCAACCCGCTGAAGAAGGGCTCGCTGCTCCAGTCCGACATGATGGCCGAGCGCCCCGAACTCGCCCCGGGCGAGCAGGAGATCGCCATCATGATCGACGCCGAGACCGGCGTCGCCGGAAAGATCAACCCCGGCAGCCGCGTCAACATCTACGCGACGTTCGAGGGCGAGCAGCGCGACAGCTCCAAGGGCGGGGCGAACAAGACCCCCGCCCAGTCCAAGGTCATCGTCAGCCGGGCCAAGGTCATCGACGTGGGCGAGCTGACCCCGCTGAAGAAGGAGGGCGACGACGCCGACGAGCAGCGCGCCCGTCAGCGCGAGCGCGAAGGCGTCCCGATCACCTTCGCCCTCAGCACGGTGGACGCGCAGCGCGTCGCCTACGCCGAGTCGTTCGCCGAGAACGTCCGTCTCGCCCTCGTCGCTCCCGGCGATGACGCCGAGGTCCCCGAGGACGACCGCACCTACACCCTCCCCGGCGACAAGTGAGGGTGAGTGAGGACACGTGAGGCAGCCCATGGTCACTCGTATCCAGCCCGCCGTCAGCGATCCCGACGCGGCCCGTTCGGTCGTCACCCTGCTCAGCCAGCTCCCGGACAGCGAGCCCGTCCCGCCCGCCATCGACTCCACGCAGCTCCTGGACACCCTCGCGCAGCAGGCCGGGCCCGGCGAGCCGCCGTCCCTGGGCGACCTGCCCGAAGTCGTCCTCGTCCACGAGCTGATCGGCCCGCTGCCCGCGCTGGAGCTGATCCGGGAGGTGGCCCTCCGGTTTCCGGCCGTCGGCGTCATCCTCATCACCCAGGACACCAGCCCCGGCCTCTACTCGGCCGCCATGGACGCGGGCGCCCGCGGCGTCCTCGGGCTGCCCCTCGTCTACGACGAGCTGGCCGCGCGCGTCGGCGCCGCCTCGGCCTGGGCGACGGGCGTACGCCGCCATCTGGGCGCCGCCGCCGGACCCGAGGGCATGGCGGCCCTCGGCGGTCCCGGCGGGCCCGGCGGCCAGGGCGGCACCGTCGTCACGGTCACCGGCGCGAAGGGCGGCGTCGGCACCACCCTCGCCGCCACCCAGCTCGCGCTCGCCGCGCGTGCCTCCGGGCGCAACGCCGCGCTCGTGGACATGGACCTCCAGGCGGGCGACGTCGGCTCCTACCTCGACGTCCAGTTCCGCCGCTCCGTCGCCGACCTCGCGGGCATCAAGGACATCTCGCCCCGCGTCCTCCAGGACGCCGTCTACACCCACGAGT
This sequence comes from Streptomyces albiaxialis, assembly GCF_039530985.1. Classification (NCBI taxonomy): domain Bacteria; kingdom Bacillati; phylum Actinomycetota; class Actinomycetes; order Kitasatosporales; family Streptomycetaceae; genus Streptomyces; species Streptomyces albiaxialis. The sequence continues at coordinate 538,802 of NZ_BAAAPE010000007.1, read as the reverse complement.
CCGGGCTCGGCCTCCTCCTCGCCCCCGGCGAGGGCGAGCGCGGCGAGGACGTCGACGACCGCGCGGCCCGCCAGATCGTCGCCGCGATGCGCTCCCGCTACGACCTCGTCGTCATCGACTGCGGCACCCAGATGAACGCCGCCAACGCCGCCGCCGTCGAGACCGCCGACACCGCGCTCCTCCTCACCACCCCGGACGTCGTGTCCGTACGGGCGGCCCGGCGCATGGTCCGCCTCTGGGAACGGCTGCAGATCCGCAAGGCCGAGGAGACCCTCACCCTCGTCAACCGGGCCTCCCGGCACACCGAGATCCAGCCCCCGCTGATCGCCCGCATCATCGGCACGCCGGTCGCGGGCTCCACCGTCCCCTCGAACTTCAAGGAGCTGCAGTCCGCGGTGGACGCGGGCCGCGTCCAGGACCTCGACAGCCGCGGCAGCGTCCGGCAGGCGCTGTGGGCGCTCGCCGGGGAACTGGGCCTCGTGGCCGACGAGGAGCGGGCCTCGCGGCCCCGGTCCCGCCGCAAGCCGAAGGCGCGCGGCGCCGACCGCAAGTCCCCCTCGGGGTCCGCCGCGTCCTCCGACACGTCCTCCGCGCCCGGGCCCGGACTCCCGCGCGGCAAGGGCATCCCGGCCCAGCGCGCCCTGCCGCCCGGCCGCGATCTCGGCTCCGACCGGGGCTCGCTGACCGTCGAGTTCGCGGGCATGGCCCCGATCGTCCTCGTCACGCTGGTCCTGCTGTGGCAGTGCGTCCTGATCGGCTACACCTTCTCCCTCGCGGGCAACGCCGCCGACGAGGCGGCACGCGCGGCGACCTCGGCCGCGGCGTACGGGGACCCCCAGGGGGCGTGCGAGTCCGCTGCGCGGGAGCATCTTCCGGCCAAGTGGGCCGAGGGCGCGACGATCACCTGCTCGCGCGGGGACAACCTCTGGAAGGCCGACGTCGACCTGAAGACCCCGATCCTCTTCCCGGGCGGGGCGGGACTGCCCTTCACCGTGAACGGCGAGGCCGGCGCGGCAGAGGAGGGCGAACCGGAATGAAGGGCCGTCACTTAAATGGTGCCCCGCGCTCCTTGCTGCCCAGGAGCAGCCCCTTCCGCTGCGCTGCAGACCGCGGGCGCGTCGTGCCCGCTCGCGCAGTTCCCCGCGCCCCTGACGGGGCACGTTCCGCGCCCGGAACCGCTGCGCTGCGCGCGCTCGCGCCCGCGCGGCGGAGCCGCAGACCGATACTGTCCCGCGCCCCGAAGGGGCGCGGGGAACTGCGCGACCAGCCACGACGTGCCGGAATTCGGCAACGGCGAGGAGCCCTACGGCGGGATGCCGGGGGTCCGGGGGCGGAGCCCCCGGTTCCGGGAAGGGGCGGGATTGGGGAACGGGCCCGCCGCAGGCGAACCGGCACCCGGCGATGGCGGGACGTACGGCGACGCTGCTCCGGCGACAGAGGCGCCAGCTCTATCGAGTTCGCCGGGATGTTGCCCCTGCTCCTCCTCGTTGCCGTCGCCGCGATCCAGTTGGGGCTCGTCGGCTATGCCGTCCAGCAGGCGGGGACCGGCGCCCGCGCGGCGGCCCGTACCGCCACCCACGAGGACACGGAAGACCAGTACGAGGCCAGCGGGCGCGCCGCGATGTCCAACTGGACGGCGAACAGGGCGAGTTTCGCGCTGGCCGGCGGTGGCGAGGAGGTGAAGGTGACGACGACCGTGACCATCCCGTCCCTCATCCCCGGCCTCGGCAACCTCGGCGAGGCCAGCCGCTCCGCGACCATGCCCCGCGACTGAGCCGGAGAAGAGAGAGGAGGCCGACGGTGAGCCTGCGCTCGCGCATCACCACGCCCGATGGCGCCCTGTCCCAGAACGGGGGGCGGCCCGCCGCCGACAGCACGAGCCACCTCGTGTCGGCCTACCGCACCAAGCTGCTGGAGGAGATCGACCTCGCCGAGATGTCGGCGCTGACGCCCGCCGAGCGCCGCGCCCGCCTCGAACGCGTACTGGGCCACATCATCAGCCGCGAGGGCCCCGTCCTCGCGACGCAGGACCGGTCGCTGCTCATCCGCCGTGTCGTGGACGAGGCGCTCGGCCTCGGCGTGCTCGAACCGCTCCTGGAGGACGGCTCGATCACCGAGATCATGGTCAACGGCCCGGACCAGATCTTCGTGGAGCGCGGCGGACGCGTCGAGCAGGTCCCCGTCCGCTTCGCCTCCGAAGAGCAGCTCATGCAGACGATCGAGCGCATCGTCTCGACCGTCAACAGGCGTGTGGACGAGTCGAACCCGATGGTGGACGCGCGCCTGCCGTCCGGCGAGCGCGTCAACGTGATCATCCCGCCGCTCTCCCTCACCGGCGCGACGCTCACGATCCGCCGCTTCCCCCGCGCGTACACGCTCAACGAGCTGATCGGGCTCGGCACCCTCGACGAGCACATCCTCTCGCTGCTCTCCGGCTTCATCCGGGCCCGTTTCAACCTGATCGTCTCGGGCGGTACGGGCAGCGGCAAGACGACGCTGCTCAACGCGATGTCCGCGCTGATCCCCGACCACGAGCGCATCATCACGGTCGAGGACGCCGCCGAGCTGCAGCTCCAGCAGCAGCACGTGATCCGGCTGGAGACGCGCCCCGCGAACGTCGAGGGCAAGGGCCAGGTCACCGTCCGCGACCTCGTACGGAACTCGCTGCGCATGCGGCCGGACCGGATCATCGTCGGCGAGGTCCGCGGCGGCGAGACCCTGGACATGCTCCAGGCCATGTCCACGGGCCACGACGGCTCCCTCGCGACCGTGCACGCCAACAGCGCGGAGGACGCGCTGATGCGGCTGCAGACCCTCGCCTCGATGTCGGAGGTCGAGGTGCCGTTCGCCGCGCTCCAGGACCAGATCAACTCCGCCGTCGACGTGATCATCCAGCTCGCGCGGCTCGCCGACGGCTCCCGGAAGATCGTGGAGATCTCGATCCTCGCCTCGCACGGCAGGGAGACCTTCCAGATAGCCACCGTCTCGCGCTTCGCGGCCCGCCCCATGTCCGCTGACGGGCGCGTGCACGGCACCTTCGAGCACCTGCCCGTACCGGCACGCGTGGCCGACCGCCTCTACATGGCCAGCGAACCCGTCCCCCCGGCCTTCGGCGTGGCCCGCTCCGCCGACCAGCTCGACACCAGAGAGGCAGTCTGAGGACCCCGCCATGACGACCCCGCCCCCTCGTGCCCCACTGCTCCCCCTCGCGCTGGACGCCACCGCCCAGTTCGCGCTCGGCGCCACGCTCGTCGCGGGCGCCTTCGCCACCCTCGGCGTCCTGACCTACGCCTCCGGGCGCGCCCGCCGCCGCGCGCTGATCGAACGGCTGACCGCGAGCGGCGGCCACGGCCTGGAGCTGCCGTCCGGCAGCGGCGGCAGGCGCCGCCACTTCGCCGCGCTCGACCGCCGGCTGCGCGCCACGGGCGTGGGCCGCAAGCTCCAGCTCAAGCTGGCCGCGACCGGGCTCGACCTGACGCCCGGCGAGTTCTTCGTCTATCTGACGGGGCTCGTGGCCGTGCTGTGGCTGGGCGCCGCCTCGGTCCTCGCGCCGTTCTTCGGGCCGATCGCGGGCCTGTTCGGGGTGCTCGCCGCGAACGCGTTCCTCAACTACCAGCGGCAGCGGCGTACCGAGCAGTTCATCAACCAGCTCCCCGAGCTGTCCCGCATCCTGGCCAACGCGACCTCGGCCGGGCTCGCGCTCCGTACGGCCCTGGGCATGGCCGCCGAGGAGCTGGAGGCCCCGGCGGGCGACGAGCTGCGCCTCGTCACCAACCAGCTCGCCGTCGGCCGCTCGATCGACGACGCGCTCAACGAGCTGGCCGAGCGCCTCCCCTCCCGCGAACTCGTCGTCCTCGTCACCACCCTCGTCCTCTCCAACCGGGCGGGCGGCACCATCGTCGGCTCGCTGCGCAACCTCACCAACACGCTGGAGGAGCGCAAGGAGACCCGGCGCGAGGTCCGCACGATGCTCGCCGAGGTCAACGCCACGGCGTTCACCATCCCCCTGCTCGGCCTGGGCGCGATGCTGATGATGAACTCGATGATGCCGGGCGCCCTCGCCCGCGTCACCGGCTCGCCGATAGGGCAGGTCGCGATGCTGATCGCGGTCGGCCTCTTCGCCGCCGGGTTCCTCGTCATCCGCCGCCTCGGCAGGATCGAGGTCTGACGCGATGACCGCCCTGCTGCTCGCCGCGCTCTTCGGCCTCGCGGTCTACGGCGCCTTCACCGGCGTACGGATGTACCGCGCGGAGACCCGGCTGCCGCCCGACCTGGAGATCGCGCTGGAGGTCGGCGCCACCCGCGCGACGCCGCGCCAGCGCGCCATCGACCGGATAGGCATGCGCTTCGCGCCCCTCGTCCTCCAGCTCATGGGCCCGGCCCTGGTCGACAAGAAGCGCAAGAAGATCGACCAGGCGGGCAACCCCGGCGGCCTCACCATCCAGCGGTACGCCGCGCGGCGGGCCGCGTACGGGATGTTCGGCATCGTCATGGGCCTGCTCGGGCTCGCCGCCGGGAGCGTCTTCTTCCTGGTCCTCGTTCTCGCCTTCGGCTGGTTCGCCGCCGACCTGGGCATCTGGCAGGCGATCCGGGACCGCAAGCGCGTCATCGAGCGGACGCTCCCGGACTTCCTGGACGTCCTCGCGGTCGTCGTCTCGGCCGGGCTCGGCTTCCGGCAGGCGCTCGAACGCGTCGCCGACCGCTACACCGGTCCCTGGGCCGACGAACTCCGCATCACCCTGCGCCAGATGGACATGGGCGTCAGCCGCCGCCAGGCCTTCGACGAGCTGCGCAAGCGGAACGCCAGCGACCAGGTCGACCAGTTCGTCACCGCCCTCCAGCAGGGCGAGGAGCTGGGCGCGCCCATCGCGGAGACGCTCATCCAGATCGCCACGGACATGCGGCGCACGGACGCGCAGAACGCGCGCCGCAAGGCGGCCAAGACCGTGCCGAAGGCGACGATGACGACGATCGCCTTCCTCCTGCCCGGCACGCTGATCCTGATCGTGGCGACGTTCATCCTCGGGTCCGACACGGACTTCGGGTCCGTCCTGAACGGCGGCTGACCGTGGCTGTCGACCGTGCCCTCTTCCCGGGGGCCGGGCAGGGGGAGCCCCTTGCTGTGCTTCGCAGGCTGCGGCTTCGTCGTGGCTTGTCGCGCAGTTCCTCGCGCCCCTTGGATGCGGGCTCCGACGCTCCGGCACCCGGCATCCAGCTCAACGCCCTCCAGGCGCTCTGCCGCCAGGTCTTCGCCTTCCGGATCGCCATCACCGCCGTCAGCACGCCGTTCGCGCTCTCGGGCGCCTCGCTGCCCGTGTGGCTGGTGGGCGGCGCGATCTGTCTGACGGTGCTCGTCTCGTACGCCGTGCTGCGCGACTGGGACCGCTTCGGGCCGCTGCTGCTGCGCCACCCCGCGCTGCTCGCCGCCGACGCCGCGTGCCTGGCCCCGATGCTGGTGACGGCCACCTCGAACTCGCCGGTCGGCTACATCACCGTCAGCACCTCGCTCCTCGCGGGCCTGCTCTACGGGTGGCGGCGCGCGGGGCTGTTCACGGGGCTGCAGATGGCGCTGCTGTGCGTGGCGTACAACGCCTGGGGGCAGGACCTGTCCCTGGCCGCCAGCACCCTGCTGCTGGCGGGGTTCTGCGCGGTCGCCGGGGTCGTCGGCGTGACGCTGCGCAACCTGATGTTCCGCTTCGGCGCGGCCACGCAGGCGCTGTCCGAGGCCCGCTCGCGGCTCGCCGTGACGGACGCCGTCGAGGCCGAACGCACCCGGCTCGCCCGCGAGATGCACGACTCGGTCGCCAAGACGCTGCACGGCCTCGCCCTCGCCGCCGAGGGCCTTGCCCGCTCCGCGCACCGCACGGACCCCGCGACGCTGGGGCGCCAGGCGGGCGTCGTCGCCTCCGCCGCGCGCCGCGCCGCGGCCGAGTCCCGCGACATCCTCTCCGGGCTGCGCGGCGCCCCGACCGGGCTGGACCTCACGGACGAACTCCGGCACAGGGTGAAGGACTTCGCCAACCGCACGGGCATCCGCGCCGACTTCGACCAGACCGGCCCCGAGGCGGACGTACGGCCGTACGAGGCCCGGCAGGCCCTCACGATCGTCGAGGAGGCCCTGGAGAACGCCTACCGTCACGCGGCGCCGACGCTGGTCGAGGTCACCGCGGGCCGCGTGGGCGGCACGTACCGCGTCACGGTCACGGACGACGGCCACGGCCTCCCGCCCGCCGTCACCCTCGACACCCTCCGCGAGGCGGGCCACTTCGGGCTCCTCGGCATGGTGGAGCGCGCCGCGGAGATCGGCGCCCGCCTCCGCGTGGGCCGCGGCGCCGCCCCGAGGGGGACCCAGGTCCTCCTCGAACTCCCCCTGCCCGCCGCGGAACAGCGCGAGTGACCTGTTCCGCCCCCGCGTCCGTGCCGGTACGTGACGCGAGTGGCGGACGGGGCGAGGGGGAGAGGGACCAGCACGATGCACGTCGAGGACCTGAGCGGCACGATCCAGTACCTGATGGACCTTCTGGGGACCTTCTCGTTCGCCCTGTCCGGCGCGTTCCTCGCGGTGCGCAAGGACTTCGACCTGTACGCGCTGCCGGTGCCGTCGCCTCCGGTGCTGCCGCGAGCCCGGCGGGCGCCCCGGCCCGCCCCGGAGGCCGAGACCGTCACCCTGCACGTCAGCGACGAGCCGACGGTCACGTTCTCCGGAAGAAGAGCTGAGGACCGCCTCAGACCGGCTGGCCGACCGGGCGGACGGTGAGGGTGTTGACGTCCACGTTCGGGGGCTGGCTCAGGGACCAGACCAGCGCGTCCGCGATCTGCTCGGCGCTGAGGACATTGCCCTCCGGGACCCGGCCCGAGTTCTCCCAGAACGGGGTCTCGACCCGCCCCGGCGCGACGAGCGTGACGCCGACGCCCTCGTCGGTGACCATGCGCCGGGTGTTCTCCGCGAGTCCGGTCACGGCCCATTTCGTGGCCCCGTACAGGTTCCCCGGCGAGTGGATGAAGCCCGCGACGCTGCCCACCATGACGAGGCGCCCCCGCGACTCCCGCAGCGCCGGCAGCGCGGCCCGTACGAGCAGCGCGGGCCCCAGCACGTTCGTGAGGACCATGGCGCGCCACTCCTCCGGGTCGCCGTCGGCCAGCGAACCGGCCGTCGCGAAACCGGCGTTGGCGACGGCGTGGTCGAGCCGCCCGAAGGCCTCCACGGTCCCGTTCACGGCCGCCTCCACGTGCGCGAAGTCCGCCGCGTCCCCCGCGAACGTCCGCAGCCGCCCGGGCTCCGCGACCTCCTTGGCCTCCTCCGCGAACCGCGCGAGCCGCTCCTCGCTCCTTCCGGTGACGGCGACCCGGTGCCCCCGCTCCAGCAGGCGCCGCGCCGCCGCCGCACCGATCCCGCTGCTGCCGCCGGTGATGAGGGTGACGGGCGATGTGCTCATACGGAACTCCCCAGAAGTGTCAGGATGTTGTGGCCGACGTAGCTGACGCAGCCGACGTGGCCGACCCTGACTGAACCATTTGGAGCACACTCGAAGTCAACGGCTGCCCGGCACGGCCCGCCCCTCGCGCGCACAGGCCGTACGGACGGTCGCGGCGAGGGCCTGCGCGTAACGCTCGCCGGGGGAGAAGCGGAAGGTCTGGCGGCCGCGCGCGTTGCGGACGGTGAACTCCACGACCGGCATCCGCGCGTCCGGCGGCAGCCCGGAGCACGAGACGATCCGCGCGTCGACGGTGACCCGCCGCTCGCGCGGCACCCGGACGGGACGGTCCCCGTACAGATCGAGCTGGATCCCGCCGTACGTCTGCCGGACGCGCTCGACGGTGACCTTGGACGAGGAGTTGGCGACAAAGCCCAGCGTGAACGTCCCGGAAGGGTTCGAGGTCAGGTCCCCGACGCCGGTGCTCCACATCTGCACGGCCTGCGCGGGGCGCGGCGGGCCGGGCGGCGGTGGCGGCGGCCGGTCGGCCCGCTGCGCGTACGCGTAACTCCCCAGGGCCATCAGCAGGACGACGGCCAGCGCGCAGCCCACCACGCGCCGCACCCGGCCCGGTAATCCCCGCCACCTCTCCTCGACCCCGGGCCGCTCGGACCCGGACACGAGTACTTCCGCTGAGCTGCTCGACCGTTCCCCCATGCTTCGAGTGAACCTCGAACAGACGTTCGTGTCTAGACCGTCGAACGCGCCACCGGGAGCGGAAAATGGCTGGTTGGAGCGTTTCGGGGCGCGCGAGGGAGGGGAGCGAGAGACGAGGGGAACGGGGCGGGGACGGTGCGGCGAGCGATGCGGCCGGTGCGGCCCAACTCCGGGTCTCCCAGCCCCGGTTCCGCCCATCCGCCCATTCGCCTATTCACCCGTCCGTCGTCCCGCCGTTCCGCCGCGGGCCGGGACACCCGCACCGCCCGTCGCTATGGTGAGGGACGGTACGTGACCGCTTGGTCACACGTTCCCCTCACGCACCACCCCGGCGGACGAGAGGAGGCGGCGCACCATGCGGAAGAGCACGCGGAGCACGTCCGCCGCGCTCCGCGTCGTGGTCGTCGACGACAACCCCGTCGTCCGGGCCGGGCTCGGCGTCCTGCTGGAGGGCCGCCCCGACCTCGCGGTCGTCGCCGAGGCGGCCGACGGCGCGCGGGCGTACGAGGTGACGCGGACCCACCGCCCCGACGTCGTCCTCCTCGACGTCCGCATGCCCGGCGTCGACGGCATCTCGGCCCTGCCGCACCTGGTCGCGCTCGCGCCGGTGCTGATGCTCACGTACAGCCGCGAGGACGCGATCGTCCACGAGTCCTTACGCCTGGGGGCCCGCGGCTATCTCGTCCACGGCGAGTTCGACGCGGACCAGTTGGCCACCGCCGTCCACGACGTCGCGGCGGGCCGTGCCCCCTTCTCCGCGACCGCCTCCCGCGCCGTCCTCGACCAGGCGCGCGCCCGCACCGCGTCGTACCCCCTACCGGAATCCCTCGGCACGGCGACGGATGATTTCCGGCCGTCAAACCCCGTAATTCCGTCCCGGATTTCGCGTACCTCTTCGCCGCCGCAACGAGTTGTGGCACAGTCTGCATCCGGACAGCAACACCGCGTGGCGCACGGTCTGACGGACAGTCTGAGCGACAGGGAGGTGGAAGTCATGGACCTCATCGCCTCCGGCATGACCAACTCCGAGATCGCCGCCACCTGTTTCATCAGCGAGAAGACGGTCAAGAACCACATCAACCGCATCTTCACCAAGCTGCGGGCCTCCAGCCGGAGCGAGGCCATCGCCCTCTGGCTCGGCACGGCACCGGGAGGGGGCGCGAGCGGCCGTGGCTGACCCCCGACGCGGAATTCCGCACGATCCGCACGATCCGCACGATTGGGCCTCCCGTTGGGCCCGTGGACCCATGCGGTCCCGTACGAACCGGAAGTACGGTCCCCCCGTCAGCAGCGAGGGCGGTACCGGCGGCCCCCCACCGGCGGCCGGTACCGCGCACCGCGCCGCGGGCCCCGTGGGGGACACCCTCTCAGCCACGTACGGAGGAGATCGCGATGCCGAGTTCCAGGCGCAGGAGTTGGCGGGACCGACTGGTGACCCACATGCGCGGCCGTTACGCGGACCGCGGCGCGAGCGCGACGGAATACGCGGGCATCGTGATCCTGGTCGCGGGCATCATCATCGCGATCCGCGCGCTGGGACTGGACGCGCTGATCTCCACGGCGATCCTCAACGCCGTCAACCAGGTTCTGGGCGGCTGAACCGTCGTCGGACCCCGTACGGGGACAAGGGGCAGACCCTCATCATGTACGCCGTGGTGATGGCGGGTCTGCTCTTTCTCGCGTTCGCCTTCTTTGCAGTTGCCCAGGCCAGCACGGTGCGCAACGGAGGCCAGTCGGCGGCTGATTCGGCCGCGCTCGGCGCCGCCCAGGACGACCGGGACGAACTCTTCGACGGTTTCATGGACGCGCTCGACGACGGAGACGCGTGGAAGGAGTGGCTGGCGGGCGACGGGCCCCTTGAGGGCGATGGCTGCGGCGAGGCCGACCACTTCGCGGGCCAGAACCGTTCGGACGTACTGAGCTGCGACGCGATCACCCGCAACGGGGACGACGGCTACACCGTGGAGATCGAAACGCGCTTCGACACCGGCGACACGATCGTCCCCGGCACGGACAACAAGAAGGCCAAGGCGGAGGCCACCGCGGTGATCCAGCCCCTCTGCGAGCCCGACGAGGACGAGGGCGGCGGGGACGAGATCCACATCACCTGCGAGGACGAGGACTTCACGATCGACCCCGACGACGAGGACATCGACCTGAAGCCGGCGGATCTCTTCGATGTGGTGCTGGCCGACTGATGAGCCAACGACGACAGAGGACGAGCGACAGATGAGCATTCGGCGCACCATGACGGGCCGCAGGGCAATAGCCGCTGTGGCGATCACAGCGGGCCTCGTCCTCACGGTCGTCGGTTGCAGCAGTGGTGACGACGGCGGCGGTGACGGCAACGAGAAGTCCTCGGCACCCTCCGGGCAAGAGAACGAGGACAAAAGCGGCGAGCAGGCCGGGGACGACGCCTCCGACGGCGAGCCGTTGGCCGAACTCAAGGGCGCCGACAAGGTCGTGCTGACGATCACGCAGGCCAAGCGGGACGAGGGAGGGTTCGTGACGCTCTCCGGCGAGGTGAAGAACACCGGTACCGGTGCCTGGAGCGGCGTCGAGTGGAAGTCGGACGAGACCGAGGTGGCCAAGGCCAACCCCTCGTCCATGGCGGCTGCCCGCCTTGTCGACAAGGCCGGGAAGAAGCGCTACTACGTGCTGCGCGACACCGAGGGCCGGTGCCTGTGCACCTCGTTCAAGGGCGGGCTCTTCCCCGGCAAGACGAAGACCTGGTTCGCGCAGTTCCCGGCGCCCCCCGAGGGGAACGACAAGGTCGACTTCCAGATGGCCGATCTCCCCGCCACCAGCATCACGATCTCGGGGGAGTGACGAGATGCGGCTGCTTCGCACCGTCGCGTGCACGTCGGCGTCGACCGCGCTCGTTCTCGGTGTGACCGCCGAGGTCGCCTACGCGGACGATCCCACCCCGAGACCCTCATTCTCGCGGCCGTCCACGCTGCCCACGCCTTCCACTCTCCCCACGGACGACCCCACCACCATCCCCACCGGCGCGGCCCCCTCCCTTCCGGGGGAGACGGGGCCCGGGGAGAAGGGGTTCAGTGAGCCGCCGGACAACATCGGGGACTCCAAGCCGCCGACGAAGGTGGATCCGGACGCCGAAGGGCTGAAGCTCGCGGACGGGGCGAAGCTCGCGGAGCCGAAGGTGCTGGACATCAAGTTCGTCACCGAGGACCTCGGGGGCGAGGAGCGCCGCGAGGACAGCACGGAGAAGACGAAGTTCACGCTCCAGGCGGAGGTCCTCTTCCCGAAGGACAGCCCCAAGCTGAACAGCGGGGCCAAGGCGCGGATCAAGACCATCGCGGACGAGGCCAAGAAGCAGGAGGCGGACCAGGTGAACGTCTTCGGGTTCACCGACGACCTCGGCTCGTACGCACACGGCAAGACGCTGTCGAAGAAGCGCGCGTCCGCCGTGCAGTCGGAGCTGGCGACCGCGCTCGGCTCGGACGTCAGTTTCAACGTGCGGGGCTACAGCGAGGATTACCCTGTCGCGGACAACAGGACGGAGGAGGGGCGGAAGAAGAACCGGCGCGTCGAGGTCTCGTTCCCCCGGAAGGAAGACTGACGCCCGGACGGTGACGACCGCGCCCGCCTCCCCCGGCACCGTGGACCGGAGAGACGTTGAGCGCTGACCCCAGTGGCCCCCGTACGCGCCCGCGCGGCTGTGCCGGATGCCTCGCGTTCCCGTTCGTTCTCGCGGCACGGGTGTTCCGGCCCGCGCGGGAGGACCGCGTGGTGGACGCGGGGATCGAGGCGGCGCAGATCGGGCGTACGGCGATCGGCGTGGTGGCGTCGCTCTGGCTGCTCTACGCGTACCCGTTGCGGGAGGACCCGAGCGCCGTGTTCATCGGCAAGCTGGGGGAGGTCATTCTCAGCGCCGGGGTGCTGATCGTGGCGGGCCCGGTGGCGATGACGGTGTTCGTGCTGTGCGCGCGGCCGCCGCTGCGGCGGGTCTACCGGGGGCGGGTCCACGAGCCGCTGCGCGCGATCGGGGCGTTCTTCGGGACCGGGGCCGTGTTCGTGTTCGTGATCTCCGGGGGCGTGAGCGGCGTCGGCATGGGGGTGTTCCTCGCGCTGCCCGTGTTCCTCTTCTCGATCCCGTTCGGCATCGCGGGGGCGCTCCTCGCCGTGCACTACGTCTTCCGTACGGCGGACGTGCACGAGGTGCTGCCGCCGCTGGTGTCGCCGGCCCTGGTCTGGGCGATGTTCGTCTTCCAGCTCTTCGACGAGCCGCCGGTCGTCGCGCCCGCGGCCGTACGCGCGGTGTTCCTCGTCGTGCCCCCGCTGTCGGTGACGGCGCTCTCCCTCTGGGAGCTGCGGCGGCTGCGTACGGGATACGGCATCACGGTGCGCGGCGCCCTGGGCCGGGAGCGACGGGTTCGGCGCGCTGCGGGTCAGGGGCGGTCCGCGCGGTAGACGTAGTGGGCGCGGCCGTCGGCGGGGTTGTCCGGTTCCAGCTCGCCCTCGGCGACCCGGCGCAGGCCCGTCTTCTCCAGGGCGCGCCACGAGCGGCGGTTGGCCACGACGACCGGCACGAGGACGCACGGGGCCGAGGGGTGTTCCGTCCAGAGGGACGCGAGGGCCGAGGCGAGGAGGCGGGGGCCGAGGCCCTGGCCGGTCAGGGCGGGGTAGCCGATCAGGTAGTCGAGGGTCATCGTGCCGTCCGGGATGTCCGTGACGGCGGCCAGTTCTGCCAGATAGTCGGGGTAGTCGGCCAGGCGGCAGCGCTGGACCAGGCCGACCGGCTCGCCGTCGAGGTGGGCCAGCAGATCCTCGGAGGGCTCCTCGCCCCGCGCGGCGGGCCCGAAGTCGCGGGCGACGGCCTCGGGGGAGGTCTCGTGGTTCCACCAGCGGGCCACGTGGGGCTGCTCCAGCCAGTCTCTGAGCAGGGGGAAGTCGTTCTCCGTGAGGCGGCGCCAGGTGATCATCGTTCGTCTCCGGTTCCGGGGGACACGGTCAGGCCCGGCGCCGTCACCCGCGTCGGGCCCCCGAAGCGGGCGGCGGCCGACGCCAGCGAGGCGGCCGGGTCCGTGCCGGGCCACAGGTGGGTGAGGAGGAGCGCGCGGGCGCCCGCGCGCTCCGCGTACGTGCCCGCGAGCCCCGCCGTGAGGAGGTACGGCGCGTCCGACGGGTCCGGCACCTCGTGGACGTACGTCGCCTCGCACAGGAACAGGTCGGCGTCGCGGGCGAGGTGCGGGACGAGCGGACTCGGCCCCGTGTCGCCCGTGTAGGCGAGGACCGTGCCGTCCGGCGCGGTGAGGCGGAGGCCCGCGTTCGGGACGAAGTGGGGGAGCGGCCGGGCCTCCACGCGGAACGGGCCGATCTCGAAGAAGGCCCCCTTCTCCGCCGTCGGCCAGAACTCGTGGAGCCGGTACGACCCCGCCAGCATGCTCCGCTTGTCCAGCGCCAGGACCGCGTCGAGGGCGCCGCGCGGGGCGTGCAGGGGCAGCGGCGCGGCCGGGACGTCCGCCAACCGGCGTGCGCGCAGCAGCGGGTTGAGGTCGGCACAGTGGTCCGGGTGGCCATGGCTGACGAGCACGGCGTCCAGCGCGTCGGCCGGGTGGCCGGAGGCCAGCAGGCGGGGGAAGGTGGCGTACCCGGGGTCGATCAGGAGGCGGAAGCCGTCGTGCTCGGCGAGGAAGCCCCCGCACCCCTGGTCGGCGGTGGGCCACGCGCCGCTCCCGCCCAGCACCGTCAGTCGCATGGGCTCACGGTAGGACGACGCCCGGTCCGGCACCTATCGCTTTTCCGGGGGAGACGGCAACAGGGAGGGGCTACTGCCCGCCGCCCAGCTCGAAGAGCAGGTAGAGGAAGCCGGCCAGCAGGTGGCCGGCGATCAGATAGGCGAAGAGGCGGAGCGCGAGGCCGCGCGGGAAGCGGCCGTCGCCGCGCTCGGCGCCGGTGTCGTCCTTGGCCGGGGTCATGGGTGTCGGCCTCCCCTCGGGGCGGTGTGGACGCAGAGATCGGAAGCGGGGCTCTGGAGCAGCGTGTGGACGAAGAGCAGGTCCGTCCCCTGCGGCGAGGCGGACTCCAGGCGATGCGGGGTGAGCGAGTCGAAGTGCGCCGAGTCCCCGGGGTGCAGGACCTCCTCGTCCTCACCCAGGGTGAGGCGCAGAGCGCCGCTCTCGACGTAGAGCCACTCCTCGCCGGGATGGACCCGTACGAGATCGCGCTGCGGGCCGCGCGGTACGTGGATGTGGAGGGCCTGCATGGCCCGGCCCGCGAGCCCGGCCTGCCGGTAGCGCCAGCCGCCCGCGTCCGCCGCCTCCATCTCCTCCGCGCGCACCACCGGATTCGGGACGGAAGGGCTCTCGCCGAGCAGCTCGCCGACGGTCGTACCGTAGACACGTGCGAGGGTGAGCAGAAGCGGCAGCGACGGCTGGCGCTTCCCCGTCTCCAGGCGGGACAGATGCGCGGGCGAGAGCCCGGCGCGCTGCGCCGCGGCCTCCAGGGTGAGGCCGCCACGCTGCCGCAGGCGCCGCATCTGCGGCGCGTACTGGTTCATGCCCTCGATTAAGGCACGCACCTGACCTCAGAGGCAAAAATTTTGCCTCTGAGGCAAAACGGGGCTCTTACGCGTGCGGCCCCACGGCCACCGTCCCGACCGTCAGCTCGGGCCGCCCGTCCAGGATCCGCCCGAGCCGCGCGACCTCCTCCTCCAGCGCCGCGTGCCGTGCCGCGTCCAGCGGCTCCAGGGGCTCGACGGTCACCTGGATCCGCCGCCCGGACCGCCGCTGGTGCCAGACGCCGCCGACGATGCCGTCGAGGAGCAGCAGCGGATAGTTGCCCGCCTGCCCGCCCGCGAGGGCACGCTCGTAGGCCCGGCCGGGGAAGAGCAGGGCGCGCGGGTGGCTCGCGATGCCGAACGCGTCGAAGTACGGCAGCAGCCGTACGCGCGGAGCGGGCGGCGCCCACTCCTGCTCGCCCCCGTCCCCGTCCCCGGTCACGCGCCACGCGTCCGCGCCCTCCAGCGTCACCCGCTCCAGCGTCCCCGCGGCCTCCAGCGAGGCGAACAGCTCCGTCGCCCAGCCGCCGGGGGCACCCAGCCACTTGGCGAAGTGCGCGGGCTCTGCGGGCCCGTACGCGCGCAGGTAGCGGGTGGCGAGCGCGGTGTGCGCCTCGGCGGCGGGCAGCGGCCGGAACCCGGGCAGCCAGCGGTGCGGGTTGGTGTACGTGACCTTGCGGCCCCGGTTGTGCCCGAAGCAGAGCGTCCCCGCGTGGGCCGCGATGTGCGTGGCGGCGCGCCAGCGCGGCCAGAGCGTCTGGAACGCGTCCATCACCGGGTCCACCGCCCAGCTCCCCACGATCCCGCCCAGCGCCTCCGTCAGCTCGTCCACCGTCAACTCGTCCTCGGCCAGGGCCTTCCCGATCCCGGCCACGACCTCCGTCTCCTGCTCGGGGGTGAGCAGCGGACGCCCGTCCTTCCCCTTGGCCGGGGCCCCGGCCCGGCGCGGGATCCCGGAGAGGGCCCCCGTCCACATCGGCAGATCGCGCGTGGCCAGCAGGTGCACGGTGCCGCGCGGCCCGTGCGTCTTCACGAGCGAGTGCGCGTCCCAGAGCGCGTCCTGTACGTCCGTACGCGTCGCACCCGCGATCCGCATCGCGAGCGACACCTCCCCGGCGGCCATCACCTGCGCGTGCGCGCCCAGCATGTCGGCGGCGACGTCGGCGGGCGACACGTCCCGCGCGGGCGCGGTGAGCCCGTTGCGGGCGAGACGGCGGGCGTTGGCGTCGGTCCACGCGAATTCTGTCGGCATGCGGACGACGTTACGACCCCTCGCGGTCAACGGCTGTCCTCGACGGCGCGCGGGCGACGACAGGCCGCAGACACCTCGACCCCGCACGGATTTGGGGTGATCATTAACAGAGGGTGAGGCTCAGGGGGTTGGGGGCGGGCGGGCGTGGCAAGGGATGGGGACGTGGCGGAGGCGACGGTCGTGGAGACGGTGGGCGGGACGGCACCCGGAACGGCACCCGGATCGGACGGCCCCGCACCGCTTCCCGCGGTGCGGAAGTGGGCGACCGGCTGGGCGGCGGGCGTCGCCCAGGCGCTCGGCGCCGCGCTGCTGCTCATCAGCGAGTTCGTACGGGAGGACGTGACCGCGCTCGGCGAGAAGGTCCGCGCGGGGGCCCGACTGCCCTCGTACGCCGAGGACTTCCCCCGCCTCCAGGACTCCCTGGGCGACCAGGGCTGGTACCGGCTGGCGCGGGACGCGAGCGACGCGCTGACGCTCCACGAGCCGCGCGCCGCGCTGTGGGCGGCCGTGTGCGCGGCGCTGGTCGTGCGGTTCAACAGGGAGGGGCCGCCCCGGACGCAGTGCGTGCTCTCGTTGCTGGGCGCGGCGTACTGCGTGGTCCTCGCCCTCGCGGGGATCCCCTACTTCGCGCTCGCGGGATTCGCGCTGCCCTTCGCGCTGGTGCTGGGCGGCGTGGCCGTCGCGGCGGCCACCCGGCGGGAACCCCGGGAGCCCTGGGGACCCCAGGAATCCCGGGAATCCCCGGAACCCCCGGAAACCCGGGACACGCCGCCCGGTTGAGCCCCGGAGGGCTCGCTCACGCCTCCCGCGCGCAGAGCGTGTAGCGGCCGCCGTCCACGCGCCAGGTCCAGTACCGCTCGCGGTCCTTGTCGCCGCGGGCGCACAGGCCCTTGGACGAGCCGGCGTCCTTGGCGTGGATGCTGCTGATGCGCAGCACCCGGTCGTACGGCTTCGAGGGCTCGCCGCCGCACGCGGGCGCCGACATGAGCGCGGCCCGCATCTCGCCGCCCCCGCCGTCGGCGAGCAGGCACTCGTCGACGCGGTACTGCCGGGTGAGGCAGAGCGCGACCGTACGGCCCTTCGCGGTGTGGGACCACGCGTCGCGCCCGTTGCCGTCCGGGCAGGAGCCGGGGTCGTCGCGGACGGAGGTGACACGGACGTACGCCCGATCGCTGCCGCAGCCGACCCGCGCGCCCTTCGTCGGGGCCGCGCGGCTCCAGCCCTTGCCGGTGCTGTGCACGGTGAGACAGTGGCCCGCGCGGACCGCGCGGAAGGCGTCCGCCGCCGGGTCGCCGGAGGCGCCGCCCGCACGCGTGGGGGAGGGCGCCCCGCTCGTCGGCGGGCTCGACGGCCCCGAGCCGGGCTCCGGGAACGCGTCCGAGGACGTGGAGGAGGGCGAGGTCGTCGGCAGGGAGGGGAAGCTGGGGGAGACGGTCGGGCCGCTCGTCGGGCCCGAGGACGGATAGGCCGGAACGGTGGACGCCGAGCCGCTCGGCGAGGGCTGGGCGAGCGCCGGATCGGTGTAGCTCGCGGAGCTGACGACCTTGGGCAGGATGAGGGTCGCGAAGAGCGCCCCGGCCACCAGCAGGCGCCAGCGCCCGCGCCGCGCCCGCTCCTCGGGGTCGTCGGGATCGCCCTGCTCGGGGGGCTCTTCCTGCCCGTTCCGCTCTTCCCGCCCCCGCCACAGCTCCAGCAGCTTCTTCACCAGGAACATGTTTCCGGATCAAGGGGCGGCTGACGAGACCCCTGCAGGCCAAAAGGTCTACGCCTCTTGCCCGTTCGCGAAGGGTGCGGGCGGCTCAGGCGGCCCGGACGATCTCGGCGCGCACGGCGCGGCGCCACTCGGCGCGCAGGCGGTCCAGCTCGGCGAGCGCGTCCTTCGGCCAGTCGGTGCGGCCCGCGACGAACTCCCGAATGGCCTCGTTCGCCGCGGACGCGGACACGGGCGGCACGGAGGAAGTCGGTTCCATGCCCCCTACAGTACGGCCCTCCACTGACAACGGCAGGGGCATTACGGGGTGGTTGGTTCCCCTGGTCAGGCAGCGGTGCAGGTGTCGTCGCCGCGGCATGCGGGCCTGTCCGCGACCGGTGTGAGATGCACCGCAATCTCCTTCTCCGCGGCCTTGTCCGGGAGTGTTCCGTCCGAGGGGCGGATTCCCCGTTCCGCATCCCGGAGTTGACGGTCGATGCGGCGCTCGCGGAGATGGCCGACGATCTCGGGTCCGAGCAGCAGTGCCAACAGGGTCAGGGAGATGAGGACGTTGAGGGCGGTTTCGAGTGCGTTCGGCATGACTCAAGGCTCGCGCTCACGGGCCGCGTACGGCAGTGGCAGGGCTGTCGCCCGGCATCGAATTACTGCCACACTGGGAACATGCTGACGAACGTGGTGACCGTCCTCACGCACGGCGTGAACGCCTTCGAACTGGGCGTCGTCTGCGAGGTCTTCGGCATGGACCGCAGCGAACAGGGCCTGCCGGTGTACGACTTCGCGCTCGCCGCCGCCGAACCCCGGCCCATCCGGGCCCACCCCGGCTTCACCATGGACACCCCGCACGGCCTCGAACGGCTCGCGGAGGCCGACCTCATCGCCGTCCCCGCGGGCCAGCGGTACACCGAGCGCGACTTCCCCGCCGCCCTGCTCGACGCGCTCCGCGCCGCCGTCGGCCGGGGCGCGCGGGTGCTCGGCGTCTGCTCCGGCGCGTTCGTGCTCGGCGCGGCCGGGCTGCTCGACGGGCGCCGCTGCACCACGCACTGGCGGTACACGGACGCCCTCTCCCGCCGCCACCCCGAGGCGCTCATCGAGCCCGGCGTGCTCTACGTCGACGACGACCCGGTGATCACCTCGGCCGGTACGGCCGCGGGCATCGACGCCTGCCTGCACCTGGTCCGCAAGGAGCAGGGCAACAGGGTGGCCAACGCCATAGCCCGCCGCATGGTCGTCCCGCCGCACCGCGAGGGCGGCCAGGCGCAGTACATCGAGCACCCGCTGCCGCCCGTACGGCAGGACGACGCGATCGGCGCGGCCCTGAGCTGGATGCAGGAGCACCTCGACGAGGACGTCACCGTCGAGCGCCTCGCCGCCCGCGCCCACATGGCGCCCCGCACGTTCGCGCGCCGCTTCCTCCAGGAGACGGGCACCACGCCGTACCAGTGGGTGCTGGGGCAGCGGCTGCTGTACGCGCAGCATCTGCTGGAGGAGACCGACCTCACGGTGGACGCTCTCGCAGTGCGGGCCGGGTTCGGGAACGCGGCGGCGCTCCGCCACCACTTTCTGCGGCGGCTCGACACCACGCCCCAGTCCTACCGCCGAACCTTCCGCGGCACCGCCGCGGCCCCCACGCAGTAGGGGGCGCCCCCAACGGGGGCAGGCCCCCACTTCTCCCTGCTGCGCTTGGGAGGTCTGCCATTGGGGGTACCCCCTGCTCGAAGAGCTTGGGGGAGCAGGGCCGGCAAGCGCAGCCCCCTTCGCCGGGCGCGCGGACATGAGGGCTGGGTACGGGCTGCCCCGGGCTGTGCTTCGCAGGCTGCGGCTGCGCCGTGGCCGCTCGCGCAGTTCCCCGCGCCCCTGAGGGGCAGGCCCCGACGTATGGGGCCCCTTCGGGGCGGTGAGGGGACGTAGGCTCACACTGTGTTGCTGCCATGGGTACTGATCGCGGGGGCCGCCGCGTACGGCGCGGGCGCCGGCGCACTGCTGCCGCGGCCCGCCTACCGGCTCTCCGTGGAGCCGGACGAGGCGTGGCGCGAGGCCTGCCCGGACGGGCACCCGTACGCGGACCAGGGGCGCGTACGGGCATGGCTCGGACCGGCCACATGCGCGGAGCGCGCCACGCGCGCAGGGGCGCACGGAAGCGGGCGCCGGGCCTTCGCCGTCCCGGGCGCACTCGTCTGCGCGGGGCTCGCGGCGGCCGTCGGGCCGCGGCCCGAACTCGCCGTGTGGCTGCTGATGGTCCCCTGCGGACTGCTGCTCTCCGCCGTCGACCGCCGCGTGAACCGGCTGCCCGACGTGCTGACGCTGCCGCTCGCCGCCGGGGCGGCCGCCCTGCTGGGGCTGGCCGCGCTGCTGCCGGGTGCCGAGGGGAGCTGGGGGCGGGCGCTGGGCGGGGGCGCCGTGCTGGCCGGCGCGTATTTCGTCCTCTTTGTCATCAGCCCCCGGGCTGTCGGCTTCGGGGACGTCAAGCTGGCGCTCGCGCTCGGGGTAGCTCTTGGGTGGTACGGCTGGGATGTGTTGTTTGTTGGAGCCTTCCTGGGCTTTCTGGTGGGGGCCGTCTATGGCGTCGCGCTGATACTGACCCGGCGCGCCGGCCGCGGCACCGCCCTGGCCTTCGGGCCTTTCATGGTGCTCGGGGCTCTGGCGGGGGTCGCGCTGGGCGGACTGGCCGCCTGAGCCGCGGCGGATCCGCTTGCGCGACACGGTTGTTGATGCGCTGAGCATCGCCCCCGAGGGGCTATGGTGGAAACCCCCCCTCGGGCCGGTCCGTATCCCCCCACGGACCGGCCCGCTTTTCGTTCGGCGGGGTGTTCTCCGGGCTCAGCCGTCGCTGCTGGCGGCCCAGATGTTGGCGCCCGGCTCCGACACCGCGAGGGCGTCGATCTCGGCCAGCTCGTCGTCGCCCAGCGGGTCCGCGCGCAGCGCGTCGACGTTCGCCTCCAACTGCCGCACGCTGCTCGCGCCGATCAGCGCGGACGTCATCCGCGGGTCGCGCAGCACCCAGCGGAGCGCCATCTGGGCCAGGGACTGGCCGCGCCGCTCGGCGATCGCGTTCAGCCCGCGCAGGCGGCGCACGACCTCGTCGGTCAGCAGGCCCGGGTCCAGCGACTTGCCCTGGGAGGCGCGCGAGCCCTCCGGGATGCCGGACAGGTACTTGTCGGTGAGCATCCCCTGGGCCAGCGGCGCGAACGCGATACAGCCCGCGCCCGCCTCCTCCAGCGCGTCGAGCAGCCCGTCCTCCTCGGTCCAGCGGTTGATCATCGAGTAGGAGGGCTGGTGGATCAGCAGCGGCACGCCCATCTCGCGCAGCAGCCCGGCCGCCTCGCGGGTACGGGCCGCGTTGTACGAGGAGATCCCGGCGTAGAGCGCCTTGCCCTGGTGGACGGCGGAGGCGAGGGCCCCCATCGTCTCCTCCAGCGGGGTGTCCGGGTCGAAGCGGTGCGAGTAGAAGATGTCGACGTAGTCGAGGCCCATCCGGCGCAGCGAGGCGTCGAGCGAGGACAGCAGGTACTTGCGCGAGCCCCACTCGCCGTACGGGCCCGGATGCATGTCGTACCCGGCCTTGGTCGAGATGACTAGTTCGTCCCGGTACGGCAGGAAGTCCTGGTGGAGCAGCTTGCCGAAGTTCAGCTCGGCGGAGCCGGGCGGCGGTCCGTAGTTGTTGGCCAGGTCGAAGTGGGTGACGCCGAGGTCGAAGGCGCGGCGCAGGATCGCCCGCTGGGTCTCCAGCGCGCGGTCGTCGCCGAAGTTGTGCCACAGCCCGAGCGAGATCGCGGGCAGCTTCAGGCCGGACCGCCCGGTGCGCCGGTACTCCATCGACTCGTACCGCGCGTCGTCGGCCCGGTGGAGGCTCGTGGACGGGAGAGAGGGGAAAGGCGAGAGGGAAGCGGGGAATGGTACGTGCTGCGTCATATGCCAAATCCTCTCATCGGCCTCTGACCGGCCCGACTTCGTACGCCCGGCCGAGCGGCAGTAAGCTCCATGGATTCCCGACTCGGCACGGAGGGGCTGGCCATTCCCATGAAGCTGCGCGACCTGGTGTACAAGCTCTATGCGCGCCGGGTGGAGGACCGTCTCGACCACGCACAGGTGCCGAAGCACATCGGGGTCATCCTCGACGGCAACAGAAGGTGGGCCCGCGCCTCCGGCGGGACCACCGAGCAGGGGCACAAGGCCGGTGCCGACAAGGTGCGCGAGCTGCTCGGCTGGTGCGCCGAGACCGACGTCGAGGTCGTCACGCTCTGGCTGCTGTCCACCGACAACCTCGACCGCGCCAAGGACGAACTCGTCCCGCTGCTCGGCATCATCGAGGGCGTCGTGCGCGACATCGCCGCCGACGGGCGCTGGCGCGTCCACCACGTCGGCCAGCTCGACCTGCTCCCCGCGCGCACGCAGCGCGTCCTGAAGGAGGCCGAGCAGGAGGCCGGGGAGAACCAGGGCATACTCGTGAACGTCGCCGTGGGATACGGCGGCCGCCAGGAGATCACGGACGCGGTCCGCTCCCTCCTCTCCGACCGGGCCTCGCACGGCGTGAGCCTCGACGAGCTGTCCGAGTCGCTCACGGTCGAGGACATCTCCGAGCACCTCTACACGCGCGGCCAGCCCGACCCCGACCTCATCATCCGCACCAGCGGCGAGCAGCGCCTCTCGGGCTTCATGCTCTGGCAGAGCGCGCACTCCGAGTACTACTTCTGCGAAGTCTTCTGGCCCGGTTTCCGCAAGGTCGATTTCCTCCGCGCCCTCCGCGACTACGCCGCCCGCCACCGCCGCTACGGGAGCTGACGGGAAGCTGCCCCCTATATAGGGGACACGTATCCCTCTGTACGGGGGGACATGCCAGGGGAAATTCGGTCGGGTATGTCCCATTTTGGGTGGCCCGTAAAGGGCGTTGCATGGGGTGGCATTCCCAGGGGAATATCCATTCCAGACCGTGCCCCTCACGGGCCGGTCCCCGGGAGGCCCGTTTGCAGACCACGGACAGCCGCCCGGACCGGGAGGCCGCGAGGCCGGACCCCGGTTCGGCCGGAGGACGCGGAGGGCCGGTTCCCGGCCCGTCACGCGCGGGCCAGGTCCGGTCTCTTCCCCCGCGACGCCGTCGCTCCCCGACCTCATCCGAGGGGGTACGTCCCACCGTGGTGACCAGCAAGAAGCGCAGCGAGTCCGACCGGCGCACGTATGTCATCGACACCAGCGTGCTGCTCGCCGATCCAGCGGCCATGGACCGCTTCGACGAACACGAGGTCGTGCTCCCCCTAGTCGTCGTCACCGAACTGGAGGCCAAGCGTCACCATCCGGAGCTCGGGTACTTCGCCCGGCAGGCCCTCCGCCGGCTGGACGAGTACCGGATCCGGTACGGCAGGCTCGACGCGCCGATCCCCCTCAGCGACCAGGGCGGCACCCTCAGGGTCGAGCTGAACCACTCGGACACCACCGTGCTCCCCGCAGGGTTCCGGCTGGAGGACAACGACTCGCGGATCCTCGCGGTCGCCAGGAACCTCCAGGCCGAGGGGTTCGACGTCACCGTCGTCTCCAAGGACCTGCCCCTCCGCATCAAGGCGTCCTCGGTCGGCCTGCTCGCGGAGGAGTACCGCGCGGAGCTGGCCATCACCGACTCCGGCTGGACGGGCATGGCGGAACTCACGCTGCCCGGCGAGGAGATCGACGAGCTGTTCGCCGCCGAGAGCGTCCCCCTCCCTCTCGACGCGCCCGAACTGCCCGTGCACACCGGACTGGTCCTGCAGTCCGAGAAGGGCAAGGCGCTCGGCCGGGTGACCGCCGACGGGCGGATCAAGCTGGTGCGGGGCGACCGGGAGGCGTTCGGCATCAAGGGCCGCAGCGCCGAGCAGCGGATCGCGCTCGATCTCCTGCTCGACCCGGACATCGGCATCCTCTCGATGGGCGGGCGCGCGGGCACCGGCAAGAGCGCGCTGGCGCTCTGCGCGGGGCTGGAGTCCGTCCTGGAGCGCCGCCAGCACAGCAAGGTGATGGTGTTCCGCCCGCTGTACGCGGTGGGCGGGCAGGACCTCGGCTATCTGCCGGGCACCGAGGCCGAGAAGATGAACCCGTGGGGGCAGGCGGTCTTCGACACGCTGTCGGCCGTCACCAGCCGCGAGGTCATCGAGGAGGTCGTGGGGCGCGGCATGCTGGAGGTGCTGCCGCTGACCCACATCAGGGGCCGCTCGCTGCACGACGCGTTCGTCATCGTGGACGAGGCCCAGTCCCTGGAGCGGAACGTGCTGCTGACGGTGCTCTCCCGCATCGGCACGGGCTCGCGCGTGGTCCTCACCCACGACGTGGCGCAGCGCGACAATCTGCGCGTAGGACGGTACGACGGGGTCGTGGCCGTCGTGGAGAAGCTGAAGGGGCATCCCCTCTTCTCCCACATCACCCTGAACCGCTCCGAGCGGTCGCCGATCGCCGCTCTGGTGACCGAAATGCTCGAAGAAGGGCGCGTATAGCGGTTTTTGATACAGGGGTATAACCGCGCGAAAGCCGGGCCCCGTGGGAAAGGGCGCAGCAGCCTAGCCTCACGGGGCCCGGCTGCGCCCGCATTTCCTCGAATCATCAGCCCCAAACGCCGTGTGAGCTTTCCCACTCAACACGGAATTGCCTCCGTGCGTCCGCGTCCGGCAGGGTGTGGGTTCTGTCAGGCCCCGCATACGGCACACCCGCACCACCAATGGTGCGACGCAGCACAGCAGTACAGAACTGAACAGCAGTCGCCGTATGCCGCCCGAAGTACCACGCGGGCTCTCCTCTCGGGGGACCCAACCGGGCCAGTACCTCTCGTGGCCATGTACGAGGGAGGTCAGTGCCAGGGGCACGATTGCGCCCGCGAGGTCACCCCAGCGGGCATGTTGGAAGGAAACCGTGTGACTGCTCGGATCTCGGTCCGGGGATTCGCCGTGGCGTCCGCCACCGCGGTCACCACCGTCGGCGCCGTCGTCGGTGTGGCCTCGGGCAGCGACCAGGGCTCGTCGTCCAACGACGTCGAGGCCACCGCCGCTGAGGCGACGCTCCTCGCAGACATACCTGCGGATCAGCAGACCCAGGTGCAGACCGCTTCCCTCAACCAGCAGGCGGACACCGCGTCCAACGCTGCCGAGGCGAAGGCCAAGAGGTCTGCCGAGGAGGCCGCTCGCAAGCAGGCCGCCAAGGACGCGGCGGCCAAGAAGGAGAAGGCGCAGAAGGCGGCCGCCAAGAAGAAGGCGGAAGCCGACGCCAAGAAGCGCGAGAAGCTGGAGACGCAGGCCGCGAGCCGCGACTCGGACCGCTCCGACAAGGGCGGTGGCGGCGGTGGCGACTCGGACGCCAGCTTCCCCTCCAAGAGCTCCTACTCGACCGCCGAAGTCCAGTCGATGGCGAAGCAGATCGTCGGCAGCGGTCAGTACCAGTGCTTCTCCAACATCGTGGACCACGAGTCGAGCTGGAACTACCGGGCGACCAACGCGTCCTCCGGTGCCTACGGCCTCGTCCAGGCCCTCCCCGGCTCCAAGATGGCCTCCGCCGGTGCCGACTGGCGCACCAACCCGGCGACCCAGATCAAGTGGGGCCTGAACTACATGAACGACCGCTACGGCAGCCCCTGCGGCGCGTGGGACTTCTGGCAGGCGAACAACTGGTACTGAGGTACCGGGCCGGGCACCACACAGCCTCGTACGACCGCCCCTCGTGGACCGAGAAGGTTCCACGGGGGGCGTCGTCGTACGGAAGCAACCATGGGCCCGGGTAACGTCGTCCCTCACACGCGTACGCGAACGAGCTGGCAAGGGGGGCGGAGGAACCGGAATGGCGAGCAGACGGGACAGGCTCAGGTCGGCGGTGCAGCGCTGGGCCGAGCGTGCCGCCGAGCGGCGGGACGAGGTGGACGCCGAGACCCAGGGCGAGGCGGCCGAGGACGACCGCGCCGCGGGCAAGGCCGCCGCCGACGCCGCGGCCGAGGAGGAGCGGGACAAGGGCCTGGTGCCGCCCCCGCCGCAGTACGCCCCGGCCATAGCGGCGAAACCGGAACCCGCGGCGGCCGTGCCGTGGGGCGTCCGCGTCGCCGCCGAGGCCGGCTGGCGGCTGCTGGTGCTCGCCGGTGTCGTCTGGGTGCTGATGAAGGTGGTCAGCGCCATCAGCCTGCTGATCATCGCCTTCTCCGCGGGTCTGCTGATCACCGCGCTGCTCCAGCCGACCGTGGCGCGGCTGCGCCGCCTCGGGCTGGGACGCGGGTTCGCGACGGCCATCACCTTCATCGGCGGCTTCGTGATCATGGGGCTCGTCGGCTGGTTCGTGGTGTGGCAGGTCATGGAGAACCTGGACACCCTCACGAACAAGGTGCAGGACGGCATCCAGGAGCTGAAGAGCTGGGCGCTGAACGGCCCGTTCCATGTCTCCGAGGCCCAGATCAACGACATCGCCAAGAATCTCTCCGACTGGCTCGGCGACAACAGCAAGGAAGTCACCTCGGCCGGGATCGAGGGCGTCACCGTCGTCGTCGAGTTCCTCTCGGGCGCGCTGCTGTCGATGTTCGTGACGCTCTTCCTCCTCTACGACGGCAAGCGGATCTGGGGCTGGGCCCTCAAGTTCGTCCCGGCGACCGCGCGCGAGGGCGTCGCGGGCGCGGGCCCGCGCGCGTGGAAGACGCTGACCGGCTATGTGCGGGGCACGGTGATAGTGGCCCTCATCGACGCCGTCTTCATCGGCGTCGGCCTCTACTTCCTCGATGTGCCGATGGCGGTGCCGCTCGCCGTCTTCATCTTCCTGTTCGCCTTCATCCCGATCGTGGGTGCGGTGATCTCCGGGGCGCTGGCGGTCGTGGTCGCGCTCGTCACCAACGGCATCTTCAGCGCGGTCCTCGCGCTGGCCGTCGTGCTCGCGGTGCAGCAGATCGAGAGCCACATCCTCCAGCCGTTCATCCTGGGGCGGCTGGTGCGGGTGCATCCGCTGGCCGTCGTCCTCGCCGTCACCGGCGGCGGGCTCATCGCCGGCATCCCCGGCGCGGTCGTCGCCGTCCCCCTGGTCGCCGTCGCGAACACGGTCGTCGGCTACCTCAAGGCCTACGCCCACGAGCAGGCGCTCCGCGAGGTGGAAGCCGCGCCTTCCCCTCCGGGCACTCCCACGGACAAGCCCGTCTCCCCAGCGGAGAGCTGACCCCCTCTCGGGGGGGGGCAGGGGCTGCCCCTTCCCGCACCATGCGGTCTGCGGGTGCGTCGTGGCCGCTCGCGCAGTTCCCCGCGCCCCTGACGGGGCACATCGGAGGTGCCGCTCAAGGGGCGCGGGGAACTGCGCGCCCAGCCGACGCGCGTCCGCAGACCGCGAAGCACAGGACGGGGCACCCCGTGCTCGGAACCCGCAAGAGGGGCACGGGTTAGTACGGTGCTTCCCGAAGGGCCATGTGCTGTCTGAGGCGGGTCGTGTCCTCGTTCGTCCAGTCCTTCGGGCGGGCCACCGCCAGCCAGCCGTCGACGGAACCGTTGCCGTAGCGGTGGCCGTGGGGGGCGTCGACCGCGTAGGAGACGGCCATGTCGACCGTCGTCTGCCAGAAGGTGACGAAGGGGAACCAGTCCACGTTGCCCGTGATGTCCGGGCCCAGGGGTTCGCGGAGCCACTCGGGGCGGTGGAGGGCGAGGTCGGGGGACCACCAGACGATCGCGTCGGACGCGTTCTGGAGGTAGACCACACGCGGGTGCTTCCAGGTCCTCGCCCACGGCCCGGGCCGGGAGAGGTCCTCGCGGGGCCACTGCGCGAAGCGGAAGTTGCGGCCCTCGGCGTACACCGGGCGCCAGACCGGACTGCCGGGGTCGCGTTCGCGGGTCAGCTCGCGGCGGATCGGGGAGAAGTTCGGCGGCCCGGCGAGCAGCGCCCCGTCGACCTTGGCCAGCAGGTCGTCGGGGCCGTCGAACGCGGCCTCGATCCCGTACGCGCCCAGGCTCTCGCCGAAGACGAGCAGCTTGGGGCGCCGGGACGGGGGCTCCTGGAGCCAGCGTTCCCGTACGGCCTGGACGAGGGCGCGGTTGGCGCGGCCCGCCTGCTCCTTGTCGACGAGGAAGGAGACCCAGCTCGGCAGGTACGAGTACTGCACCGCGACGATCGCGGTGTTCCCGCCGTGCAGGAACTCCAGGGGCTCGGCGTCCGTGGAGTTCACCCAGCCCCGGCCCGTCGTGCCCGCGATGGCCAGTACGTCGCGGCGGAAGGCGCCGGTCCGTTCCAGCTCGCGCACCGCCAGCTTCGCGCGGGCCTTGAAGCCGTCGGCGGACTCCTGGCCGACGTAGACCCGGATCGGCTGCTCGGCGGGGCGGTGCGTGACGGCGGTGATCTCGCCGGGGGAGAGGGAGGAGCCGGTGAAGTTGCGGCCCTCGTAGCCCAGGTCGTCCCAGCGGACGAGCGAGTGCGGGCTGCCGGAGACATAGCGGGAGCCGGACTGGACGATGCCGTCCTTGGTGCCCTCGTCGGTGGCCTCGGCGAAGTGCGCGGCGACGTCGATGATGCCCCGCTCGAAGATCACGTCCCGGGTGCCGACCGTGACGGCGGTCGCGCTGATCAGCAGCCCGGCGACGATGGCGACGGGCCGGGGGACGTAGCGGCCGAGCAGCCGGATCAGCTTGCGGGTGGCGAGCCGGACGGCGCGGGCGAGCGCGACCAGGACCCAGCAGATGGCGATCGCCATCAGCGCGATCATCATCGAGTGCCAGGTCAGCGTCTCCGGCATCTCCTGGAGCCGCCGCAGCGTGCGCTGCGCGTCGGCGCTCCAGGAGAGCGCGGCGATGGTCATCCCGGTGCTGAGCACGTAGTACGCGAGCCATGCCCGGGCCCGCAGCCGCCGGGAGAGCTGCCACCTCTTGTGAGTGGCGAACCGCAGCAGCAGCCGGACGAGCCACCAGGCGAGCGCTCCGATGGCGTAACCGATCGCGGCGGTGATGCCGCCGATCACGCCCTGGAGGTACCAGGGGCGGGGCACGAGCGAGGGCGTCAGTGAGAGCCAGAAGAAGAGGGTCGCGCCCCACATCCCGGCGAGTCCGGGCCAGCGGCGCACGACCCAGGAGGGGTGCGGGGGATCCCAGTACGGACGTCTCAGCAGACGCCTGATCACCTGGCGCGTGGCGCCCGCCATGTCCCGCATCGCTCGCTTTCTCGCTCTTCAGTGCTCTTCGGTGCTCTTCGTCCCCGGGTAAGTATCGACGTCCGTGATCGCGGACGCAGCGGGGGGTGGCCGGGTTGCCCCGCGGCGCCCGGGCGGCCCGCGGCGGCGCCCGCACGCGGTTGCCGACAGTGCGTCGGCGGGTTTTCCTGAGGAAGGCGGTCTCGGATCCCGCACCTCACCCTCGTACAGCGGAGGACGCTCGATGAGCGACTACACCACCAACAACGTGGGCATCCCGGTGGAGAGCGACGAGCACTCGCTCACCGTCGGAGCCGACGGGCCGATCCTGCTCCAGGACCACTATCTGATCGAGAAGATGGCCCAGTTCAACCGCGAGCGGGTGCCCGAGCGCGTGGTGCACGCGAAGGGCAGCGGGGCGTACGGGTTCTTCGAGGTCACGAACGACGTCAGCCAGTTCACCAAGGCCGACCTGTTCCAGCCGGGGAGGCGGACGGAGATGCTGGCCCGCTTCTCGACCGTCGCGGGGGAGCAGGGCAGCCCGGACACCTGGCGCGACCCGCGGGGTTTCGCGCTGAAGTTCTACACCGACCACGGCAACTACGACATGGTCGGGAACAACACCCCCGTCTTCTTCGTGCGCGACACCATCAAGTTCCAGGACTTCATCCGCAGCCAGAAGCGCCACATCGGCAGCGGCCTGCGCGACAACGACATGCAGTGGGACTTCTGGACCCTCTCGCCGGAGTCCGCGCACCAGGTCACCTGGCTGATGGGCGACCGCGGCCTCCCCAGCTCGTACCGCCATATGAACGGGTACAGCTCGCACACCTACATGTGGATCAACGCGGCGGGCGAGAAGTTCTGGGTGAAGTACCACTTCAAGACCGACCAGGGCATCGGCTTCCTCACCCAGGAGGACGCCGACCGGCTCGCCGGCGAGGACGCCGACCTGCACCGCAGGGACCTGTGGGAGGCGATCGAGGGCGGCGACCACCCGTCCTGGACGCTGAGGGTCCAGATCATGCCGTTCGACGACGCGCCGGACTACCGGTTCAACCCCTTCGACCTGACCAAGGTGTGGCCGCACGGCGACTACCCCCTGATCGACGTCGGCCGGATGACGCTGAACCGGAACCCCGAGGATTTCTTCATCCACATCGAGCAGGCCGCCTTCGAGCCCTCGAACCTGGTGCCGGGCATCGCCCCGTCGCCGGACAAGATGCTGCTGGGCCGCCTCTTCTCGTACCCCGACACGCACCGCCACCGGATCGGGCCGAACTACGCGCAGCTCCCGCCCAACCGGCCGCACGTCCAGCCCGCCTCGTACGCCAAGGACGGGCCGATGCGGTACGTGACGCCGAACGTGGCCCGGCCGTACGCGCCGAACTCCTACGGCGGTCCCGCGGCCGACCCCCGGCGCTTCCCGCCGGTCGGCTGGAGCGTGGAGGACAGCGAGATGGTGCGGCACGCGTACACGCTGCGGCGGGACGACGACGACTGGGGCCAGGCGGGCACGATGGTGCGCGAGGTCCTGGACGACGCGGCCCGCGACCGGCTGGTGAACAACATCTCCGGCCATCTGCTGGGCGGCGTGAGCACCCCGGTGCTGGAGCGCGCGGTGCAGTACTGGCGGAACGTCGACAAGACGCTCGGCGACCGCGTGGCCGCCAAGGTCAGCGGCGGCTGATTCCGGCCCTTGCGCCGACCTCTCTTCCCGAGGCGTATACACATGGTGTATACGCCTCGGCTAGAGTGGGCCCATGTCCATCAGCCACACCCTGCTCGGCCTCCTGGAGACCGGACCCCGGCACGGGTACGACCTCAAGCGGGCCTTCGACGAGAAGTTCGGCCACGACCGGCCGCTCCACTACGGGCAGGTCTACTCGACCATGTCCCGCCTCCTGAAGAACGGCCTGGTGGAGGTCGACGGGATCGAGCCCGGGGGCGGCCCCGAGCGGAAGCGGTACGCGATCACGCACGCCGGGGTCACCGACGTCGAGGAGTGGCTCTCCCGCCCCGAGAAGCCCGAGCCGTACCTCCAGAGCACGCTCTACACCAAGCTCGTCCTCGCGCTGCTCACCCAGCGCGACGGGGCCGAGCTGCTGGACACCCAGCGCTCCGAGCACCTGCGGCTGATGCGTGAGCTGACCCGCCGCAAGACCGAGGGCGACCTGGCCGACCAGCTCATCTGCGACCACGCGCTCTTCCACCTGGAGGCCGACCTGCGCTGGCTGGAGACGGCCGCGGCGCGGCTCGACCGGCTCGCGAAGGAGGTCGGTGCATGACGGCCACGCACCAGGCCCCCGTCACCGAGGCCGCCGCCTCCGGCACCGGACCGGGCCCGGGCGGCGCGCTGCTGTCGGCCCAGGGCCTGCGCAAGACGTACGGCTCGACGCCCGCGCTCGACGGCGCGGACTTCTCCATCCGGGCCGGCGAGGTCGTCGCCGTGATGGGCCCCTCGGGCTCGGGCAAGTCCACGCTGCTGCACTGCCTCGCGGGCATCGTGCCGCCGGACGCCGGGACGGTCCATTACCGGGACCGCGAGGTCTCCGCGATGTCGGACTCCGCGCGCAGCGCGCTGCGCCGCACGGAGTTCGGGTTCGTCTTCCAGTTCGGCCAGCTCGTGCCGGAGCTGACCTGCCTGGAGAACGCGGCGCTGCCGCTGCGCCTCGCGGGCGCCGGGCGCAAGAAGGCCGAGGCCACCGCGCGCGAATGGCTGGACCGGCTGGAGGTCGACGACGTGCGTCACCACCGCCCCGGCCAGCTCTCCGGCGGCCAGGGCCAGCGCGTGGCCATCGCGCGGGCGCTCGCGGGCAGGCCCCGGGTCCTCTTCGCCGACGAGCCGACCGGCGCGCTCGACTCCCTCAACGGGGAGCGCGCCATGCAGCTCCTGACCCGGGCGGCCCGTGACACCGACGCCGCGGTGGTCCTCGTCACCCACGAGACCCGCGTCGCCGCCTATTCCGACCGCGAGGTCGTCGTCCGCGACGGCCGGGTGAAGGATCACGGGTCCGGCGTATGAGCGCATACGCGAGCCCGGGAGGGCCGCGGGCCTGGGCGCGTGATCTGGTCATGGGTGGCCGGTTCGCGCTCGCGGGCGGACGCCAGGGCTGGGTGCGCACCGCGCTCACGGCCGTCGGCGTCGGGCTCGGGGTCGCGGTGCTGCTGTTCGCCGCCTCCGTGCCCAGCGTGCTGCACGAGCGGGACGTCCGCGAGGACGCCCGTACGAGCGGCGGGACCGGTGAACCCCACCGCGGCCCGCACTCGCTGCTGATGGCCGAGGCGGGAACGACGTTCCACGGCAAGGACATCAACGGGAAACTCGTCGAGGCCGAGGGCGACGACCCCGTCACGCCGCCCGGCGTCGACCGCCTGCCCGCGCCCGGCGAGATGCTCGTCTCGCCCGCGCTGCGGAAGGCGCTGGACGACGAGGGCAACGAGGAGCTGACCCGCCGGCTCGACGGCCGCGTCGTCGGCACCATCGGCGACGAGGGCCTGCTCGGTCCCCACGAACTCGCCTTCTACCAGGGCGCCGACCAGCTCGACCCGCAGGACGCGCAGCGGTACGGGGCCTTCGGCGGAACGGTCGACGAGGAGCCCCTCGACCCCGTGCTGCTCCTGCTCGTCGTCGTCGCGTGCGCGGTGCTGGTGATGCCGGTCGCGGTCTTCATCGGCACGGCGGCGCGGTTCGGCGGCGAGCGGCGCGACCAGCGGCTGGCCGCGCTGCGGCTGGTCGGCGCCGACACCGCCATGGCGCACCGGATGGTCGCGGGCGAGTCCCTGGTCGGCGCCGCGCTCGGACTGCTGCTCGGCGGCGGCCTGTTCCTGGCGCTGCGCGCGGCCGTCGGCGGCCTCACGGTGTTCGGGCTGAGCGTCTTCCCCGCCGACGTCGTGCCCAGCGGGCCCATCGTGGCGCTGATCACCCTCGGCGTGCCGCTGGTGGCGGTCACCGTCGCCCAGTTCGCCATGCGCGCGATCGCCGTGGAGCCGCTGGGCGTGGTGCGGGAGAGCGAGCCGCGCCCGCGCCGCCTGTGGTGGCGGCTGGTGCCGCCGGTGGTCGGCATGCTGCTGCTCCTGCCGCTGGCGGGGACGGTCGTGAGCGGCCCGCCGGGCGGGGCGACCGGGGTGAACAAGCCCCGGGTCGTCGTCGGCGTGGTGCTCCTGCTGGGCGGCGTCGCGCTGCTGCTGCCCTGGGTCGTGGAGCGGATCGTGGGGAAGCTGCGCGGCGGCTTCCCGTCCTGGCAGCTCGCCGTGCGGCGGCTCCAGCTCGGCAGCGGCTCGGCGACCCGCGCGGTCAGCGGCATCACCATCGCGGTGGCCGGTGCGGTGGCCCTGCAGATCCTCTTCACGGGGGCGGACGCCGCCCTGCCGGGCTCGGAGGCCGAGAAGGGCCAGTACATGATCTCCGGGGCGACGACCACGGTCCGGCAGGCCGACGCGCTCCAGCGGGAGCTGGAGCGCGTCGACGGGGTCACGGCGGCGATGGCCCGCGTCGACGTGTACGGGTACACGCCGAAGGACGAGGACGTCATCGTCCCCGTCTCGGTGGGCACCTGCGAGATGCTGCGCAAGATGGCGACCGTCGGCGCCTGCCGCGACGGCGACGTGTTCGTGGCCCCGCGGTCCGGGGAGCGCATGGAGGACGTGCGGATCCCCGAGCCGGGCGAGAAGGTGCGGTTCGACGCGAGCGAGGGGGCCCGGGAGAAGAGCTTCGGCTGGACGGTCCCGGACTCGGCGCGCGACGTCCGGGGCAGGCGGCTGAACGACGAGATGCCCATCGAGGGCGTGCTCGCCACGCCCGCCGCGCTGGCGGCGGAGAAGACGGACTGGCCCACGCTGGAGGGCTGGATGCGCGTCGACCCGGACGACCCCGAGGCCCTGGAGCGTGCCCGTACCGCCCTCTACCAGGCCAACCCCTCCCTCTACGTGGGCGGTGCCGGGGACTCCTCGGAGGAGGATTTCTTCGGGGACATCAGGCGCGCGGTCCTCGCCGGGGCCGCGGGTGTGCTGGTGCTGATCGGCCTCAGCATGATCGTCTCGATGCTGGAGCAACTGCGCGAGCGGCGGCGGCAGCTCGCGGTCCTCGTCGCGTTCGGCACCCGCCGCACGACGCTGGGCGCCTCGGTGCTGTGGCAGACCGCCGTGCCCGTGGTGCTCGGCCTGGCCCTGGCGGTGGTCTTCGGCTCGGCGCTGGGCTGGGTGCTGATGCGGATGCTCGGCAGGCCCGTCGTCGACTGGTTCGGCTTCCTGCCCATCGTGGCGGGCGGCGCCGCGATGATCGTCGCGGTGACGCTGGTGAGCCTGCCGCCGCTGTGGCGGCTGATGCGGCCCGACGGCCTCCGTACGGAATAGCGGCCTCCGTACGGAACGGACCGAGGCCCCGGCCGGTCCCCCGTGCCGGCCGGGGCCTCATCCTTCGGGCCGCACGCGGCGGGGTCTCGTCAGGAGCGGGTCCTCTGCGTTAAAGTGATATCACTTTGCTAGGCCGTGACAGACGGCCGCGACCGCAGCGAGAAACGGGGGACCGCTCATGTCCGTGAACGACGCGAAGCCAGGTGGGCCGGAGATGCCGACGCCCGAGGTGCGCGAGGTGCAGGCGCACAGCATCCCGGGAGGGCTCGCGCTCCTCCTCGGCCTGGTCGGCTTCCTGGCCGGGGTCGGCATGGTCGTCGGCGGCGGGGCCCTCGCCTCCGGCGGCTCGGGGGCCGCGGGCGCGACCCTCATCGTGCTCGGCGTGCTGCTGCTGATCGGCTCGGTCTTCGCGATGTCGGGGCTGAACATGGTGGCGCCGGGCGAGGCCCGCGTCGTCCAGCTCTTCGGGCGGTACACGGGCACGATCCGCACCGACGGCCTCCGCTGGGTCAACCCGCTCACCAGCCGCCACAAGATCTCCACCCGCGTCCGCAACCACGAGACCGCGGTCCTCAAGGTCAACGACGCGTACGGGAACCCGATCGAGCTGGCCGCCGTCGTCGTCTGGCAGGTCGAGGACACCGCGCAGGCCACGTTCTCCGTCGACGACTACATCGAGTTCGTCTCCACCCAGACCGAGGCCGCGGTCCGCCACATCGCGATCGAGTACCCGTACGACGCGCACGAGGAGACGGGCCTCTCCCTGCGGGGCAACGCGGAGGAGATCACCGAGAAGCTCGCCGCCGAGCTGACGGCGCGGGTCCGGGCGGCCGGAGTGACGATCATCGAGTCCCGCTTCACGCATCTCGCGTACGCTCCGGAGATCGCCTCTGCCATGCTCCAGCGGCAGCAGGCCGGCGCCGTGGTCGCGGCGCGCAAGCAGATCGTGGAGGGAGCCTGCGGGATGGTCGAGGACGCGCTCGCCCGTATCACCGCGCAGGACTTCGTCGAGCTGGACGAAGAGCGGCGGGCTTCGATGGTGAGCAACCTGCTGGTGGTGCTGTGCGGCGACCGTTCGCCGCAGCCCGTCATGAACACCGGGTCGCTCTACCAGTGACCGAGCCCCCGCAGCGGCCCCGGCGCGCCCCGCGCAAGCAGGTCCTGCTCCGCCTCGACCCGGCGGTGCACGACGCGCTGGCGCGCTGGGCCGCGGACGAACTGCGCTCCACGAACGCGCAGATCGACTTCCTGCTGCGCCGGGCCCTGCGGGACGCGGGCCGCCTCCCCAAGGAGGCCAAGCCGCACCCGCCCCGGGGCCGCCCGCCGGCCGAGGAGTGAGCGGCGGCACCCACTTTGGCCTGCGCGTAGGGAAGTTGCGAACGCGCGCAGCGCACGGCCGGCGGTCTCCCTCCGGATCCGGGCGGCGCCATAGCGTGATCACTCGTCGTTGAGGGTTCGAGTGCATGGGAGACGCCGATGGGAGCCGCATCCCCGGTAGTGATTGACCCGACCGGCCGGGACATCCACGCGGAAGCCGCACGGATACGGGAGGGCGGGCCGATGGCGCCCGTCGAACTCCCGGGCGGGGTGGTCGCCTGGGCGGTCACCGACCCCGCGCTGCTCAGGAAGCTGCTGACCGACTCGCGCGTCTCGAAGGACCCGCGCCGGCACTGGCCGAAATGGATCAACGGGGAGATCTCCCCGGAGTGGCCGCTCTTCACCTGGGTCGCGGTGCGGAACATGTTCACGGCGTACGGCGGCGATCACAGGCGCCTGCGCACGCTGGTCGCCAAGGCGTTCACGGCCCGCAGAACGGCCGCGCTGCGGCCCCGTGTCGGGCAGATCGTCGGGGAACTCCTCGACGGCGTCGCGGAGTCCGGCCGCCGCGGCGACCCGGTGGACCTGCGGGAAGCGCTGTGCTATCCGCTGCCGATCCAGGTGATCGCCGAGCTGTTCGGACTGCCCGAGGAGCGCGGCGCGCGGCTGCGGACCCTCGTGGACGGCATCTTCCACACCTCCGCCGACCCGGAGGAGGCCGCCGCCACGTTCGCCGGGTTCCACACGGTCCTCGGCGAACTCGTGGCGCTCAAGCGGGAGACCCCCGGCGACGACCTCACGAGCGGGCTGATCGCCGCCCGCGACGAGGACGGCTCCCGGCTGAGCGAACAGGAACTCGTGGACACCCTGCTTCTGGTGATCAGCGCGGGCCACGAGACCACCGTGAACCTCCTCGACAACGCCGTCCACGCCCTGCTCACCCGCCCCCGGGAGCTGGAGCACGTACGGGAGGGCCGCGCGAGCTGGGACGACGTGATCGAGGAGACGCTCCGCTACGACTCCCCGGTGGCCAGCATTCCGCTGCGGTACGCGGTGACGGACATCGACGTGGGCGGCGCGGGCGAGGGCTCCGTGATCCGCGCGGGGGAGGCGATTCTCGCCTCGTACGCCGCCGCCGGACGGGACCCGGGGTGGTACGGCCCGGACGCCGACGACTTCGACGTGACCCGGGTCGGGAAGGAGCACCTGGCCTTCGGCCACGGGGCGCACTTCTGCCTCGGCGCCCCGCTGGCACGCCTGGAGGCGCGCATGGCGCTCCCGGCGCTCTTCGAGCGGTTCCCGGACCTCGCGCTCGCGGTCCCGCCGGAGGAGCTGGAGCCGGTGGAGTCCTTCATCTCCAACGGCCACCGCACGCTCCCCGTACGGCTGGGCTGACGGCCGCTCACTCCCCGCGCCACCAGGCCCGCAGCTTCCCCCACACCCCGTGCGAGCGCGCGGGGTGCGGGGGCACGGGCATGCCCGCCGCGGGCCCTGTGCCGAGGTCGAGGGTGGAGGGGGATGGAGACAGGGGAGCGGACGCCCCGGACGCCCCGGAGGCCGGAGGGAAGCGCACCGGCAGGGTGGCGAGTGCCCGGTGGAACGGCCCCGGCCGCCACCGGAGTTCCCCGGCCGGTACGGCCAGCTCCAGGTCGGGCAGCCGGTCCAGGAGCGTCTCGATGGCCACTCCGGCGATCAGCCGGGCCGGTCCCTGCGCGGGGCAGACGTGCGGCCCCGCGCTCCACGCCAGGTGGGCGCGGTTGCCCGCGCGCCGGTCGGCCGCGAGGGCCGGGTCGTTGTTGGCGGCGGCGAAGCTGATGACCAGCGGCACCCCCTGCTCCAGGACGGTGCCCTCGTACATGGTGTCGTGCGTGGGGTAGTGCACGCCGTAGTTGGCCATCGGCGGGTCGGTCCACAGGACCTCGTCGAGGGCGTCCTCGACGGGCATGCTGCCGCCGGCCAGGTCGCCAGCGAAGCGGTCGTCGGACAGCAGCAGCCGCAGGCTGTTGGCGATGAGGTTCTGCTCGGGCTCGGTGCCCGCGCCCAGCAGGACGACGAGCGTGTGCAGCATCTCCTCCTCGCTGAGCCGGGCGGGGTGGGCGAGGAGCCAGGACGTCACGTCCGGCCCCGGGCGCTCGCGCTTGAGGGCGATGAGTTCGAGGACGGAGCTGGTCAGGAGCGCGTTGGCGCGCTCGGGGTCGACGCCGTCGAAGATGCCGGACATGCCCTCGACGAGCCTGTCCCCGATCCCCGGCGGGCAGCCGAACATCTGGTTGAAGACGAGCAGCGGCAGCACACGCGCGTACTGGCCGAGCAGATCGGCCCGCCCGGCCGGGGCGAAACGGTCGATGAGCATCTCCGCGGCGTGCTCGACGTAGCGCCGCAGCGCGTCCGATTCGACGCGCGCGAGGCTGTCGGTGATCGCCTCGCGCAGCCTGCGGTGCTCCTCGCCGTGGGTGAACAGGGCGTTCGGCCGGAAGGCCATCATCGGGACGACCGGGGAGTCCGGGGGCACCGTGCCGTTCGCGAAGTCGGCCCACAGCCGGGCGTCCTTGGAGAAGGTCTCCGGGCTGCGCAGCACGTGCAGGGCCGCTTCGTAGCCGACGACGAGCCGGGCGCGTACGCCGGAGGTGAGTTCGACCGGCACGACGGGACCCAGCGCGCGCAGCCGTGCGTAGGTGGCGGCGGGGTCGGCGGCGAACTCGGGGGCGTACAGCGATGCCGCGGGCGCCGCGGGCGCCGCGGGCGCCCCGGGCGTCCCGGCGTGCGCGGGGCAGCCGGGCGGCGGGGCGGCAGCGGCGCCGTGTGCGCCGGGGGGAGGGGTCACGCTTGCTCCAGGGGACGGGGTTCTGCTCTGCGGGACTGGAGGTGCTCGACCAGCGAGATCAGCGCGTGCGTGGAGGAGACGCGGTCGCGCGCGTCGCAGCGGACGAGCGGGGTGCCGGGCAGCAGGTCGAGCGCGTCCCGCACCTCTTCGAGCGCGAAGGCGGGCGCGCCCTCGAACTGGTTGACCGCCACGGCGTACGGCAGGTCCATCTCCTCCAGGACCCCCATCACCTCGAAGGAGTCGCCGAGATGGCGGGTGTCGGCGAGGACGAGCGCGCCGAGCGCGCCGCGGGTCATGTCCCGCCACAGCGACGTGAAGCGCTGCTGTCCGGGCGTGCCGAAGAGATAGAGGACGAGCGTGTCGCTGAGCGTGAGCCGCCCGAAGTCCATGGCGACCGTGGTGGTGGTCTTGCCGCTGACCCCGGCCAGGTCGTCGACGACGGCGCCGGCCTGCGTCATCACCTCCTCGGTGTGCAGCGGCCGGATCTCGGACAGCGTACGGACGTACGTGGTCTTGCCGACGGCGAAGTGGCCGACGACCAGCAGCTTCGCGGCGGTCTGCACCGTACGTCGCAGATGGACGCCGGAGCCGTCAGAGGAGGGCGCGGAGCCCATCGAGCACCTCCTGGAGGATGCGGACTTCGGTTGGCTGAGCGGTGGGGACGGGGGCGCGGGTGACGATGTGACCGCTGTCCATCAGGTCGGCGATCAGCACCTTGGCGACGCTGACGGGCAGTGCGAGATGCCCGGCCACCTCGGCGACCGAGAGCGCCCCCGGCCGGCACAGCTCCATCACCCCGCGCTTCTCCGGACTCAGCCCGGTCAGCGGCAGATCGTCCGTGGCGATCAGCAGCGTGACCAGGTCCAGGGTGTTGCGGGTGGGCTGGGAACGCCCGTCGGTCAGGACGTACGGACGTACCAGCCGCTCCCCCTTCCGTTCCCTCGGGGGCGGTGTCACAGGAAGCTGCCGGTGTCCGTCCGGACCGGGCTGGTCAGCTCGCGTCCGAGCCGGTCCACCAGCTTGTGCATGCGGTACGTGACGGCCTCCATGTCCACGTTCTCCGTGGTGGAGACCGCCAGGTAGGCGCCCTGGCCGGCGGCCACCAGGAACACGTAGCCGTGCGCGAACTCGATCAGCGTCTGCTGCCAGGGGGTGTCGGGGCTGCCGCAGAACTCGGCGGTGCTGCGGCTGATCGACTGCACGCCGGAGAGCCCGGCGGCGAGCCGCTCGGCGTCGTCCCTGCCGATCTCCGCGGAGTGTGCCCGGAGCATGCCGTCCGCCGAGAGCAGGATCGCGTGCAGCGCCTCCGGCACCCTGAGGACCTCGTCGAGCATCCAACCCAGCTCGTTGGTCGTGGGCTCGATCATTCTTCTGTGGTCCTTTCGTGGTCGGGGGAGGCGGCGGCACGGCCTGCCCGGCCATGACGGGTGCCGCGCGCGAACGCCCCCATGCGCTGGGCGGTTTCGGCGGCCGTACGGCCCTGCGGCTGCGCGGCGCCGCGAGCGGGGTGCTGCTCGGGTGCGTGCTGCTCGGCGGCGCTCTGCGCGGGCGTTCTTCGGCGCCGTCTGGGGAGGCCGCCCGCTGTGGTCCCGAGGGACGCGGCGGGCTCGGCGGGAGCGGCGGGCTCAACGGGCCCAACGGGCTCAGCGGGCTCAGCGGGCTCAGCGGGCTCAGCGGGCTCAACGGGGGAGGGGGCAGCGGGAGCGGCGGGGGAAGCGGGAGGCGTGGGGGGCACGGTGTCTCCGGTCACATGGGTGAGCAGGGACGCGGGGAGGAACAGCACGGCACGTACGCCCCCGTACGGGGACCGTGTGTCGACGGACACCTCGAAGCCGTACCGCGCCGCGAGCACGCCGATCGCCGCGAAGCCGAACTGCGGGGGGTCGTCGAGCTGGGTGACGTTCACGGCCTTCCGCCCGGACAGCAGCAGCGCGGCGCGCTGCGTGGCCTGCCGGTCCATGCCGACCCCCGCGTCGTCGATGACGACGCAGGCGCCGTTGTGCACCGTCTGGACATCGACCTCGACGCCGGTGTTGGGCTGCGAGTGCCGCGCGGCGTTGTCGAGCAGCTCGGCGACGGCGAGGACCACCGGCTCCACCGCGCGGCTCTCCAGGGCGATATCGGCCTGGCCGTGGATCCGCACGCGCCGGTAGTCGCGGATGCGCGACTTCGCGCCCCGTACGACGTCGGTGAGGGGGGCGGCCGCGCGCTGCCTGCCGGGCCAGGAGCCGCTGAGCACGGCGATGGCCTGGGCGCGCCGCCCGAACTGCGCGTTCGTGTGGTCGATCTCCAGCAGGTCCCGCAGCACGTCGGGGTGGTCGTGCCGGTCCTGCATGGCGGAGATGGCGACCTGCTGTTCGTTGGCGAGCGCTTGGACGGCGCGCATCGAGGTCTTGAGCGCGGCCTTCGCCGAGCGGTCGGCACGGGCCTGCGCGTGGGCGACCGCGCCGGTGAAGCGCTCCAGGACGCCTTCGAGGCCGAGGGCGAACTCGGTGGACGCCAGCCGCTCGTCCAGCAGCCCGGCCCCCTGGACGCGGTGGCCCGCCCCGCCCGGCGGGGCGCTCTCCACGGCGGGCAGCCGTACGGCCACCAGGTGCCGGACCTCCTCGTCACGTGCCCGCAGACTCTCCGTCAGCTCCGCGTTCCGCCGCCGCGTCCGCGCGGTGATCCCGCTCTGCCGGACCAGCAGAACAGCGACGGCGAGCAGGCCGGCGGCGAGGCACCACAGCACCACCGCCTCCGGTGTGTCGTAAGTCATTGGTGTCCTAGAGGCAGATGTGAACCTACGGGCCGGAGGATGCTAACTCCGGCTCCCCGCCCCGCTCTTCAGCGTGCGCGCAGGGAAGTTTCCGTCATACGCAGCGATGTGACGGCGGGGAGCGCGCCCTGCACTACCCTTCGGGCGCAGAACGATCAGGCAGAGGCGCAGAGGGCCGGAGGGAGTTCGGTGTCCGCGACGAGCACGTACACGGTGGAAGAGCTGAGAACCGGCGACGTCGCGCCCCCGGAGCGTGCCCGCTACTGGCTGGAGCGCACCGGCGGTTACCAGTCGAGGATGGCGTACGCCTATCCGCACACCGACGACTTCCACGGCCGTACGGTCTGCCAGCGCACCGGCACGTACCAGATCGTCCGCTTCTGGTCGGACCAGATCGATTACGCCCGTACGGCACGGCAGATCCGCGCCGACCCCGACGAGGACTACCGCTTCCTGGTGCCGCTCGGCGGCAGCCTGCTGCTGCGCCAGGACGGCCAGGAGACCGCCCTCGCCCCCGGCAGCGGCCTCCTGTTCCCCTTCAGCGCGCCGTTCGAGTGCCGCCAGGCCGACGACTCGGGTGCCCTCCTCCTCACCGTCCCCGCCCGCGAGATCGACGGCCCGCTCGGCCGCCGGTCCCCGCTCGCGGCCTTCCCGGACCTCAGCACGGGGCTCGGGCGGATCGTCGGCACCATGCTGGGCACCCTCTACGACGAGCGCGACAGCCTCACGGCCGGGCACTTCGACGCGGTCACCGACCGTGTCGTCGAGCTGCTGTGCATGCTCGTCTCCGGCGACGACCGCCCGGACGCGCCCGGGCATCTGGCGGAGGTCGAGAAGCACGTCCGACGGCACGTGCGCGAACACGCCGCCGACCCCGGCCTCACCGGCAACACGGTGGCCCGCGCGCTGGGCTGGTCCCTGCGCCAGGTCCAGCTCGCCCTGCAGCGCGCGGGCACCACGCCGCGCGAACTCATCCGCGAGGAGCGCCTCCGCCTGGTCCGCGACCGCCTGCGCTGCGCCGAATGCGACCACCTCACCATCGCCGACCTCGCCCACTCCTCCGGCTTCTCCTCGGCCAGCGCCCTGAGCACGGCGTTCCGGCAGCGCTACGGGGTGAGCCCGCGTGAGATGCGCCACGGCGGCGCGAGCGGCTCAGGCGGTTCCAGCGGTTCCGGCGGTTCCGGCGGTTCCGGCGGCCCGAGCGGCTCAAGCGGCTCAAGCGGCTCGTGACGGTGTTCCCTCGTCCGCGACCCGTACCGGCAGGTGGCGCAGCGTCGAGCGCAGCGCGGCGGCGAACGCGGTGAACTCGTCCTCCCGCGCGGACCCGGCCCGCATCGCGAGGCCGACCCGGCGTGACGGCGCGGGATCGGCGAAGTGCGCCGTACGCAGCGAGCCGTTGCGGCCCGTCTCCACGCGGACGGCGGTGCGCGGCAGCAGCGTGACGCCCATGCCGCCCGCGACGAGCTGGACCAGCGTGGAGAGCCCGGCCGCGCTCGTGGAGACCTGCGTGCCCTGGGTGTGCCCGGCCTCGCGGCAGATGTCGAGGGCCTGGTCGCGCAGGCAGTGCCCCTCGTCCAGGAGCAGCAGGTCCAGCTCGGGCAGCAGCGCGCGCGGCAGGTCGCGGCGGCCCGCGTGCGGGTGGCCGTCGGGCGTGACGAGCACGAAGTCCTCGTCGAACAGGGGGATCTCCCGTACGCCCGCGGCGCCCAGCGGCATCGCGAGCAGCAGCAGGTCGAGCCGCCCCTCGCCGAGCCCGTCGAGCAGCGAGGCCGTCTGCTCCTCGTGGACCTGGAGGTCCAGCTCCGGGTAGCGCTCCTGGACGAGGCCGAGCACGGCGGGCAGCAGATACGGGGCGACCGTGGGGATCACGCCCAGCCGCAGCACCCCGGTGAACGGGGCCCGCGCGGCCTCCGCCTCCTCCAGCAGATCGCCGAGGGCGTGCAGCACGGCCCGTGCGCGGACGGCCATGCGTTCACCGGCGGGGGAGAGGAGTACCTTTCGGGTGGTCCTCTCCAGCAGCCGGACGCCCAGCGTCTCCTCCAGCGCGGCCACCGCGCCCGAGAGCGCGGGCTGGCTCATCCCGATCGCGCTAGCGGCCTCCCGGAAGTGGAGATGCTCCGCGACGGCGGAGAACGCCCGCAACTGGGACAGGCTGGGCTTCACTGTGACGCCTCGCACTCATACTCGCTGCTCGCTGATAAGGGGTTCCGATCAACCCGACCCAGCTTAGCTATTTCCGCGATCAATGCCGCCTGTGGTTAGGTGGTCGGGTCCAACCCGTTGAAATGCCCCGCTAGTCTGGCGTATAGGGCATTTCGCCCTGCAAGGAGTGCGTGTTGCTCACTGTCGGTGACAAGTTCCCCGAGTTCGATCTGACTGCCTGTGTCTCGCTGGAGAAGGGCAAGGAGTTCGAGCAGATCAACCACAAGACCTACGAGGGCAAGTGGAAGATCGTCTTCGCCTGGCCCAAGGACTTCACCTTCGTCTGCCCGACGGAGATCGCCGCCTTCGGCAAGCTGAACGACGAGTTCGCCGACCGTGACGCGCAGATCCTCGGCTTCTCCGGTGACAGCGAGTTCGTGCACCACGCCTGGCGCAAGGACCACCCGGACCTGACCGACCTGCCCTTCCCGATGCTGGCCGACTCCAAGCACGAGCTGATGCGCGACCTGGGCATCGAGGGCGAGGACGGCTTCGCGCAGCGCGCCGTCTTCATCGTGGACCAGAACAACGAGATCCAGTTCACGATGGTGACCGCCGGCTCCGTCGGCCGTAACCCGAAGGAGGTCCTCCGGGTCCTCGACGCGCTCCAGACCGACGAGCTGTGCCCGTGCAACTGGACCCAGGGCGAGGAGACCCTGGACCCGGTCGCGCTGCTGGCCGGTGAGTGATTCCCCATGGCGCTCGATGACCTGAAGCAGGCCCTTCCGGACTACGCGAAGGACCTCAAGCTCAACCTCGGTTCCGTCATAGGCAACTCGGAGCTGCCCAAGCAGCAGCTCTGGGGCACGGTGCTCGCCTGCGCCATCGCCTCCCGCTCGGGCATCGCGCTGCGCGCGCTGGAGCCCGAGGCGAAGGAGAACCTGAGCGACGAGGCGTACACCGCGGCGAAGTCCGCCGCCGCCGTCATGGCGATGAACAACGTCTTCTACCGCACCCGGCACCTGCTGTCGGACCCGGAGTACGG
This sequence comes from Streptomyces albiaxialis, assembly GCF_039530985.1. Taxonomy (NCBI): domain Bacteria; kingdom Bacillati; phylum Actinomycetota; class Actinomycetes; order Kitasatosporales; family Streptomycetaceae; genus Streptomyces; species Streptomyces albiaxialis. The sequence goes on along the minus strand of NZ_BAAAPE010000007.1, from coordinate 494,663 downwards.
CACGCTGCGCGCCGGGCTGCGGATGAACGTCATCGGCAACCCCGGTGTCGAGAAGACCGACTTCGAGCTGTGGTCCCTCGCGGTCTCCGCGATCAACGGCTGCGGCCAGTGCCTCGACTCGCACGAGCAGGTGCTGCGCAAGGCCGGGGTCGACCGCGAGACGATCCAGGAGGCCTTCAAGATCGCCGCCGTCGTCCAGGCGGTCGGCACCACCCTGGAGGCAGAGGCCCAGCTCGCCTCCTGACCTCCGCGCGGCCGCGAACGGCCCGTGTCCGACGCTCCGGCGCCGGGTACGGGCCGTTCCGCTTTCCGGGTGCCCGCCGCCGAAGCTGCGCAGAGTGCGCAAAAAAGATCTGCACAAGTGCTTGTTCTGAGCAATTGGGCGCCCTCATGATGGGCGGACCGCTCGGAGGAGGTCAGCGTGGATCTTCAATTGCTCGCCGCACTCGTCCTCGGGATAGCCACGATCGTCGTGATCGTGCTGCGCACCCGGATGGACGCGTTCTTCGCCCTGCTCGTGGCCGCCCTGGTCACCGGCTTCGTCGCGGGTGAACCCGCCACCAAGGTCATCGACGCGATCACGACCGGATTCGGCAACACCCTCGGCTCGATCGGCATCGTGATCGGCCTCGGCGTCGGGCTCGGCAAGATCCTCGAAGTCTCCGGCGCCGCCGACGCCCTGGCCAAGGCCTTTGTGAAGGCCCTCGGCAAGGGCCGCGAGCCCTGGGCCATGGGCGGCACCGGAGCGGTCGTCTCGATCCCCGTCTTCTGCGACTCGGGGTACGTGATCATGAATCCGCTGGCCCGCTCCATCGCCCGCCGCAAGCGCGCCGGATACGTCACCCTCGCGCTCGCCCTCGGCTGCGGCATGACGCTGACCCACCACCTCGTCCCGCCCACTCCCGGCCCGCTCGGCGTCGCGGGCATCCTGGGTGCCGACCTGGGCGGACTCGTGCTCGCGGGGCTGGTGTTCGCACTGCTCCTGCTCCCCGTCGTCGTGCTCTACGCCCGCTGGATCGGGCCCAGGCTGGAGGACCGGCTCCTCCCCGAGGTGCGCGAGGCGGTCTACGGGAAGGAGGGCGAGGAGCAGCAGGGGGAGGAGCGCGACCCCGCCGCCGCGCTCGGCCCGGCGCCCGAGGGCGCGAAGCCGCACCGGATGTCGGCCTGGACGGCCTTCCTCCCGCTCCTCGTCCCGCTGGCGCTGATCATCGCGAACACCGTCGCCACCGCCGTCGACCAGAACGCGCAGGACGCGGTCGGAGACGAGAAGAAGTACGACCCCTCGCCCCTCGCCGAGGCCCTCTCCTTCGTCGGCAACCCGGTCGTCGCGCTGCTCATCGGCCTCGTCCTCGCCGTCTATGTGCTCCTGCCGCGCTGGACGACCCGTACGCAGGTCGGCGGCTGGCTCTCGGAGGCCGCCGCCTCGGCGGGCCTGATCATCCTCATCACCGGCGCGGGCGGCGCGCTCGGCGAGGTGCTGCGCGCCTCCGGCGTCGGCGACGAGATGGCGGAGGCCATCGCCTCCTGGAGCCTGCCGGGCGTGCTCGTCCCGTTCCTGATCGCGTCGCTCGTCCGGCTCGCGCAGGGCTCCGGCACCGTCGCGATGATCACCGCGGCCTCGGTCTCCGCGCCCCTCGTCGCCGGGCTCGGGATCTCCCCGCTCCTCGCCGCCCTCGCCTGCTGCGCGGGCTCGATGGTCTTCAGCTACTTCAACGACTCCTACTTCTGGGTCGTGACCCGCTTCGCCGGCCTCGACGGGGTCGCGGCCCTCAAGGGCTGGTCCGGCATCACGACCGCGGTCTGGCTGGGCTCGCTGCCGCTGCTCCTGGTCGGGAGCGCGGTCCTGTGAGCGGCGGGGGACGTGCGGGGCACGGGGTGCTCGTCGTCGCCGACGACCTGACCGGTGCCAACGCGACGGCCGCCGCCTTCGCCCGTACGGGCCTGCGGGCCGTCACGCTCGGCGCCGACCAGCCGCCCGACGCCGCCGCCGAGTTCGCCTCCCGCTTCGACGTGGTGGTCGTCAGCACGGACGCCCGGCACAGCCCGCCGGAGCACGCGGCGGCCCGGATGCGGGACCTCGTACGTGCGGCCGGGCCGCGGGCCCTCGTCAGCAACCGCGTCGACTCCACCCTCCGCGGCAACCTCGGCGCGACGACCGCCGCCGCGCTGGCAGCCGTGCGGGAGACGACCGGGCGCCGGGCCGTCGCGCTGTGCGCCCCCGCGCACCCCGAGGCGCGGCGGCTGACCGTCCAGGGCTGCCAACTCCTCGACGGCGTACGCCTGGAGGAGACCGAGCTGGCCCGCGACCCCCGTTCGCCGCTGCCGACCTCCGATGTGGCGGCCCTGCTCCGGCGCCAGGCCGAGCTGCGTACGGCGCACCTCCCGCTGGCCGCCGTCACCGGCACCGACGGCGGCGGCCCGCGCGCACACGTCGCCCGCGCGCTCGCGGACGGCGCCGAGGTGCTGATCGCCGACGCGCTGACCACCGAGCACCTGGACCGGGCCGCGGCGGCGGCCGTACGGGAGGGCGGCGACGACCTCGTCTGGGTCGGCGTCGACCCCGGCCCCGGCTCCGTCGCGCTCGCCCGCGCGCTCGGCCTCACCCGCCACACGGCCGGGGCGCCCGTGCTCGCCGTCTCCGGCTCGGCGACCCGGCTCACCCGCCTCCAGCTCGCCCGGCTGCGCGCCGAGTTCCCGGTCACGGTCGTACGGATGCCCGCCGCGCCCTCGTCCGCTCCGGCGCCCGGCGAGACGGAGGCCGCCCTCGACGCGGCCCTGGCGGCGGCGGGCCCCGAGGACGTCGTGCTGCTCGCCACGGTCCTCGACGACGCGGACGTCGTCGAGCGGATCGGCCCCGAGGACGCCGAACGGCTCCCCCGCGTGCTGGCCCGCACCGTGCGCCGGGCGCTCGAACGGCACACGGTCGACGGGCTGTTCGCCACCGGCGGCGACGTCGCCGCCGCGCTCTTCGCCGAACTCTCCGCGCGCGGCCTGGACGTCGAGGAGGAACTGGTGCCGCTCGCCGTGGCGGGCACGTTCGTGGGAGGACCATGGGCAGGGCTGCCGGTGGTCACCAAGGGCGGGCTCGTCGGCGACGCCGGTACGACCGTCGCCTGCGTCTCCCATCTGCGGCGGGCCGCCGCCGTGGCCCGCCGGCACGTACGCGCCGCGGAAGCGGGCGGCGCCCCGCACACCGCGCATACCCGGCACGCCCCGCACATCCCGCACATCCCGCAGGAGGAAGCGTCATGAACCGTCCCGTCCTCGCCGTCACCCTCGGCGACCCGGCAGGCATCGGCCCCGAGATCACCGCCCGTACCCTCGCCCAGGTCGCGGGCGAGGAGGGCCACCACGGGATCGCCGTCGGCGACGCGGAGGCCCTGCGCCGGGGCGCCCGCGCCGCCGGGGCCGACGTGGAGGTGCGCGAAGTGCGCGACTTCGGCACCGCGCCCGCCGGGCCCGGCGTCATCGACGTGTACGACACGGGGGTGCTCGGCACGGACGTACCGGAGTGGGGCACCGTCGACGCGCGCGCCGGGCGTGCCGCCGTCACCGCCATCGAGGCCGCCACCCGCGCGGCCCTCGACGGCGCCGTCAGCGGCATCGTCACCGGCCCGATCAACAAAGAGGCGATCTGGCAGACTGGCTCGGAGCACCTCGGGCACACCGAGATGCTGGGGGAGCTGACCGGAGTGACGCGCCAGGACACCATGTTCGTGGTGCGGGGCACCGCCGCGCCGGGCCACCACCTGCGCATCTTCTTCACCACGAGGCATGTGTCGCTGCGCAGGGCCCTCGACCAGATCACCGAGGAGCGCGTGGGGCACTCGATCCGGGAGGCGGTCACCGCGCTGCGCGTCTTCGGCACCGAGCGTCCGCGGCTCGCCGTCGCCGCGATCAACCCGCACGGCGGGGAGAACGGCGCCTTCGGCGACGAGGAGATCGTCCACCTCGCCCCGGCGGTGGAGGCCGCGCGCGCCGAGGGACTCGACGTCACAGGCCCGGTCCCCGCCGACTCCGTCTTCCACCAGGGCCTGACCGGCCGCTACGACGGGGTGCTCTCCCACTTCCACGACCAGGGCCACATCCCGGCCAAGACCTACGACTTCGACGGCACCATCTCGGTGACGGTCGGGCTGCCGATCCTCCGTACGTCGGTCGACCACGGCACGGCGTTCGACATCGCGGGCACCGGCAGGGCCGACCACGCGACGATGCTCTCCGCCTACCTCGCCGCCGTCGACTACGCCCCGTTCGCCCCGCTGATCCGTGAGACCTATGGCCACTGACCCCGAGCCCCGTACGCCCCAGGCCCGCCGGAGCACCCGCGCGCGGCACGACGCGCTGCTCCGGCTGCTGCGCGAGGGCACCACGCACGTCGACGAACTCGCCGCCGCGGTCGGCGTCTCGCCCTCCACGGTCCGCCGCGACCTCGGACGCCTGACCGAGGACCGCAAGGTGGCCCGTACGTACGGCGGGGCCGTCGTGCCCGAGGCCTTCCAGGAACGGCCGGTCGCCGAGAGCGCGCTCGTACGGCCCGCCGCGAAGGCGGCCATCGCGGCGGCGGCCGAACCGCTCGTGCCGAGATCCGGCGCGGTCTTCATCGACGCGGGCACGACGTGCGCGGCGCTGGCCCGGCGGCTCGCGGAGGGCGGCCACGAGGGACTGGTCGTCACCCGCGGCCTGGAGACGGCGGCGCTGCTCGCCGACGCGCCCGGGATCGACGTCGTGATGCTCGGCGGCAGCGTACGCCCGCTGAGCCACGGGCTCGTGGGGCCGCTGACGGAACTCGCCCTGGATCGGCTCTCCTTCGCCGTCGCGTTCCTGGGCGCGGACGCGGTCGATCCGGCGCGGGGTGTGGGCGAGCCGACGCTGGAGGAGACGGCGGTCAAGGAGCGGATCGCCGCGCGGGCGGGGCGCGTTGTGGTGCTGGCCGACGCGACGAAGCTGGTGCCTGTGGCGCCGGCGGCGCCTGCGTGGGCCTGGCCCGGCGGCACCTGGACCCTCGTCACGGACGCCCAGGCCCCACCCACCCTCCCCACCCACTGCGCCCAATCCCACATCACCTTGATCCAGCCCCCGGAATAGCGACCTTGCCCTCTCCGGCACACCGGGTTCGAGACTTCTGGGCTCGCCCCGTCAGGGGCGCGCAGGGGGACGGAGGGAGAAGCGCAGTGCGGGGACCCCGCGCTCGGCGGCGAAGTCGGGGCGCTCGGCATGGAAATGGCGGGGGAAAGTGGGGGGTGCACCTAGAATTCGTTCATGACGGCGCACTGGCCCCCCGGCACCCACATCCTGTGGCGCTATCGAGCCAACGGCACCCCGCACCCCCACATCTGCCGCCCTGTCACCGTGGTCAGGGACGACGACGCGCTGCTCGCGGCATGGATGGCACCCGGCACGCTGTGCGTGAAGCCGGAGCTGGCCGACGGCACGCCGGTTCACCGCGAGCCGCTGGCCACCCGCTACACCAAGCCCCGCACCACCACGCTCTCGCGCTGGTTCGGCACCGGCGTGCTGAAGCTCGCGCGGCCCGGCGAGCCGTGGTCGGTGTGGGTGTTCTGGGAGCGGGACTGGGTCTTCAAGAACTACTACGTGAACCTGGAGGAGCCGCTGCGCCGCTGGGCCGGCGGCGTGGACTCGGAGGATCACTTCCTCGACCTCGCCGTCCACCCGGACGGCCGTTACGAGTGGCACGACGAGGACGAGTTCGCGGAGGCACAGCGGGCGGGACTGATGAGCGCGGACCAGGCGGCGCGCGTACGCGCGGCGGGGCGCGAGGCCGTCGCCGCGATCCGGGAGTGGCGCACGCCCTTCGCCGACGGCTGGGAGGACTGGCGCCCGGACCCCTCCTGGCCTGTGCCGGAGCTGCCCGCCGACTGGGACCGGCGCCCCGTGCGCGAGCACGAGCAGGCGGGGCCCTGAACGGGCCCCGGGCCGGGGGCGCACGGGGGATCGTTCAACACGTGCCTGCACCGACCTCCCAATGCCCCTTGATAGGCCCCCATACTGCAAACGTAGGATCAACATCCGTAAGCGGATGGCCACAACAACTTCCCTCGCTCCCCGAGGACTTGGCAGACGGTCAGAACGGTCAGAGAGGAGCCCACTCGTGAGCGGCAGCGACGGGCACGGGGCGTACCACGGGGCCTACGGGGCCTTCGACCGGGCCAGCATCGACAGGTCGGGCCAGGCCGAGGCGTTCGACGCCATCGGCGACCGCTACGACGAGGCGTTCCCGCACAAGGAGGGACAGCTCGCGGCCGGGCAGTGGCTCGCGGACCTGCTCCCGCCGGGCTCGCGGGTGCTGGACGTCGGCTGTGGCACGGGCCTGCCCTCCGCGCGCCAACTGGCGGACGCGGGGCACCGGGTGACCGGCATCGACGTGTCACCTGCGATGCTGAAGCTGTGCCACGACAACGTTCCGGAAGGCGAGTTCCTCCGCGTCGACATGGCGGACCTGGAGTCGTCGGGCCTCGGGCCCTTCGACGGAGCCGTCGCCTTCTTCTCCCTGCTGATGCTGCCCCGGGTGGAGATCCCCTTCGCTCTGCGGATGCTGCACGAGCAGATCAGGGACGACGGCCCCCTGGCGCTCGCCATGGTCGAGGCGGACGTGGACGACTTCTCCATTCCGTTCCTGGGCAACACGATCCGGGTATCCGGCTATCTGCGAGACGATTTGCGGCGGATCGTGAGCGAGGCGGGCTTCGAGATCGCGAGCGAGGACGCCTACGCGTACGCTCCGGCGAGTACCGACGTACCCCCCGAGATCCAGCTCTTCCTGCACTGCCGACGACGCCCATAGACCGCGAGCACCCAGCGCTGGGCGTGCGCCGACGCGCAGCCCCGGATGGATGGAAACCGAACGCGTGACGGAGCACGAGAAGCCTGCGGCGAGCGCCACCGAGCCGACGCCGCCCCCGCCTGCGGGCAACTCCCGGCGCGGCCAGGGGAACCCGGCGGGGCCCCCGGGCGCGAGCCCTGCCGGGTCCGGCGGCCCGGCGGGCCCGCTGGGCCCGTTGGGCCATGACGCCGTGGGACGCCCCCGGCCGGAGGCGGCCGATGAGCACGCGCCGCAGCCGCAGCCGCAGTCGCAGTCGCAGGTACAGGCGCAGGCTCAGCCTTCTGGTCAGTCGTCCTCCGGTTCCGTCACGCCGATGGCCTCCTCCTCCCCGCTCCCCGAGGGCGCGGGGCAGCGGGACCCCGCCGAGGGCGAGCGCGCCGAGCGCGAGCGGCGCGGCGGCGACCGGCTGCGCTTCGTGGGCGCCGCGACCCGCCGTATCGCGCGCGGTGTCGACCTCGACGAGACGGTGCTCGGGCTGTGCCGGGCGAGCGTTCCGGCGTACGCGGACGCGATCCTCGTCTATCTGCGCGACCCGCTTCCCGTCGGCGACGAGCGGCCCACGGGCCCCGTCGTGCTGCGGCTGCGGCGCAGCGACCGTATCCCCGAGTACCCGCAGTTCACGCAGACGCAGACGCAACCGCAGATCCCCGAGGCGCGGGCGACGGCGCCGGACGACCCGGCCGCCGGGGCCCTGGGCGCCGTCCCGATGCTGCCGCTGCTCGGCGCCGCGGGCGCGGGCCAGGACGCCGGGCGCGCGGTCGCGGGCGCCGCGGGCGGCCAGGGGCAGTCGGGCCCCGCCGCCTCCGAACTGGCCGAGGTGCGCCCCGGCGGGCCCCTCGCCGAGGTGCTGCGCGGGGTGCGTCCCGTCTTCGCCGACTCGCCCGCGGCCAGCGCCGCCCTGCCCGAACTCCTGGGCCCGGGCCGGGACGTGCCCGGCGGGCACCGCGCGGTCCTCGCGCCCCTGCGCGGGCGCCGAAGAGTGATCGGTGCCGCCGTCTTCCTGCGGCGGCCCGACCGCCCGGCGTTCGAGCCGGACGACCTCTTGATCGCCGCCCAGCTCGCCACGCACACCGCGCTGGGCGTGGACAAGGCCGTGCTGTACGGCCGTGAGGCGTACATCGCCGACGAGCTGCAGCGCACCATGCTGCCCGACGAACTCCCGCAGCCCACGGGCGTGCAGCTCGCCAGCCGCTATCTGCCCGCCGCCGAGACGGCCCGGGTGGGCGGCGACTGGTACGACGCGATCCCGCTGCCCGGCTCGCGCGTCGCCCTCGTCGTCGGCGACGTCATGGGCCACTCGATGACCTCCGCGGCGATCATGGGCCAGCTCCGTACGACCGCGCAGACGCTGGCCGGGCTCGACCTGCCGCCGCAGGAGGTCCTGCACCATCTCGACGAGCAGGCCCAGCGCCTCGGCAGCGACCGCATGGCCACCTGTCTCTACGCGGTCTACGACCCCGTCGCCCACCGCATCGTCGTCGCCAACGCGGGCCACCCGCCGCCCGTGATGCTGCACCGCGGCGGCCGCGCCGAGGTGCTCCGCATACCGGCGGGCGCCCCGATCGGTGTGGGCGGCGTCGACTTCGAGGCCGTCGAACTGGACGCCCCGGCGGGCGCCACGCTGCTCCTCTACACCGACGGGCTGGTCGAGTCCCGGCAGCGCGACGTCTGGACGGGCATCGAGCACCTGCGCGAACGCCTGGCGGCGACGGCCCGCCTGACCCGCCCGGGCGCGGCGGCACCGCTCGAACCGCTCTGCGACGAGGTCCTCGACATCCTCGGTCCCGGCGACCGCGACGACGACATCGCCCTGCTCGCCGCCCGCTTCGACGGCATCGCGCCCAGCGACGTCGCGTACTGGTTCCTCGACCCGCGCGCCCAGACCGCCGGGCAGGCCCGCCGCCTCGCGCGCCGCGCGCTGGCCCGCTGGGACCTGGAGGAGCTGACCGAGCCCGTCGAGCTGCTGGTGAGCGAGATCGTCACCAACGCGGTGCGGTACGCGGAACGACCCATCACCCTCCGCCTGCTGCGCACCGACACCCTCCGCTGCGAGGTCGGCGACGACGTCCCCCAGCTCCCCCGCCTCCGCCAGGCCCGCGCCACGGACGAGGGCGGCCGGGGCCTCTACCTCGTCAACCGCCTCGCCCGCCGCTGGGGCGCCACACGCCTCTCGACGGGCAAGGTGGTCTGGTTCGAACTGGGGTTGCCGTAGGCCCGCCGCACCTCGATGTCGGCGTCTCTCCCGCTGCCGCGGACGGGCTGCCGCGCGCGGCGCGTCGCGGGCTGCGGCTGCGCCGTGGCCGGTCGCGCAGTTCCCCGCGCCCCTGACGGGGCGCCGCCCTACGGACGGGTCATCCGCAGGACATCGAGGGCCTCGTCGAGCTGTTCGAGGGTGAGGTCGCCCCGTTCGACGTATCCGCTCTCCAGGACCACGGCGCGGATCGTCTTGCGTTCGGCGAGGGCCTTCTTGGCGACCGCCGCCGCGTTCTCGTACCCGATGTACTTGTTGAGGGGCGTCACGACGGACGGGGACGACTCGGCGTACTCGCGGGCCCGTTCGGCATTGGCGGTGATGCCGTCGACCGTGCGGTCGGCGAGGAGGCGGGAGGCGTTGGCGAGGAGCCGGACGGACTCCAGCAGGTTCTTCGCCATGACCGGCAGCATCACGTTCAGCTCGAAGTTGCCGGCGGCGCCGGCGGCGGCGACCGTGGCGTCGTTCCCCGTCACCTGCGCGGCGACCATCAGCACGGCCTCGGGGATCACCGGGTTGACCTTGCCGGGCATGATGCTGGAGCCCGGCTGGAGGTCGGGCAGGGCGATCTCGGCGAGGCCGGTGCGGGGGCCGGAGGCCATCCACCGCAGATCGTTCGCGATCTTCGTCAGTCCCGTGCCGATCGTGCGGAGCTGACCGCTGGTCTCCACGAGCGCGTCGCGCGCGCCCTGCGCCTCGAAGTGGTTGCGGGCCTCGGTCAGCGGCAGTCCGGTCGTCCGGGCCACCTCCGCGATGACGGCGGCGGAGAAGCCGTGCGGGGTGTTGATCCCGGTGCCGACCGCCGTGCCGCCGAGGGGGAGTTCGGCGAGGCGGGGGAGGGAGGCGGAGAGCCTCTCCACCCCGTACCGCACCTGGGCCGCGTATCCCCCGAACTCCTGGCCCAGCGTCACCGGCGTGGCGTCCATCAGATGCGTCCGCCCCGACTTCACGACCTCGGCGAACTCCTCCGCCTTGCGCTCCAGCGCGGCGGCGAGGTGCTCCAGCGCCGGGATCAGGTCCGCGGTCACGGCGGCGGTGGCGGCGATGTGGATCGAGGACGGGAAGACGTCGTTGGACGACTGCGAGGCGTTGACGTGATCGTTGGGGTGAACGCCCTTGCCGTCACCGCCGTCACCGCCGCCCAGCCGTTCGGTGGCGAGGGTGGCCACGACCTCGTTCATGTTCATGTTCGACGAGGTCCCGGAGCCGGTCTGGAAGACGTCGACGGGGAAGTGCTCGTCCCACTTCCCCGAGGCCACCTCCTCGGCGGCCTCCCGGACGGCCTCGGCCATGTCCTCGTCGATCACCCCGAGCCGTCCGTTCACGACCGCCGCCGCGGCCTTGATCCGCGCCAGCGCCTCGATGTGCGCGCGCTCCAGGCGCTGCCCGCTCACGGGGAAGTTCTCCACCGCCCGCTGCGTCTGCGCCCGCCACTTCGCATACGCGGGCACCCGCACCTCCCCCATCGAGTCACGCTCGACCCGGTACGCCCCGCTGTCGCTGTTCTCCGTCATCTCTGTCTGCACCTCCATGACGATCAGCGTCGCGCGAATCCCCCCTATTCCGCCCCCGGCGCTCCGAGGTCAGGTCACCGGTCGGCCTGTGATCTTTATGAGCTGGGTTCGGGTGAGGGGTGGGGTCGGGAGGGGGTGGACGGCGATGAGCTGGGTCTATCCGGCGCTCGACGCCGTCGGCGCGGGGCTGCCCGGGATGGTCGAACGGGGCACGGGCACCCTGCTGTTCGGCACGGGGACGTTCAGCGCGCTGTGACCACGCCGTGGGAGCCCCCTCCCGTACGCGAAGGGGGCTCCCGGCCGCTCAGCTCGCGGACACCAGCACGTGCGCGGCGGTCCGCAGCGGCAGTTCGGCGGGTTCCTCGCCGCCCACCCGTACGCCGTCGGGCGACCTCGTGACGTGGACGACCGCGCCGGGGTGGACCCCGGCGTGCCGCAGGGTGCGCAGCAGGCGGGCGTCGGCCTGGAGCGGTTCGCTGATCCTGCGGACGACGACCGTCCTGCCTTCGCCGCCCGGCTCCAGTTCGCTCAGGTTCACCAGGCCGTCGTCGAGGGCGCCATCCCCTCCGGTGCCGTCGCCGCCCAGCTCCTCCAGGCCCGGGATCGGGTTCCCGTACGGCGACTCGGTGGGGTGGTGGAGGAGTTCCAGGAGGCGGCGCTCGACCGCCTCGCTCATGACGTGCTCCCAGCGGCACGCCTCGGCGTGCACCTGCTCCCACTCCAGGCCGACGACGTCGACCAGCAGGCACTCGGCGAGGCGGTGCTTGCGCATCACGCGGGTCGCCAGGAGCCGCCCGCCGTCCGTCAGTTCCAGACGCCGGTCGTCGGCGAGCCGCAGCAGGCCGTCGCGTTCCATGCGGGCGACGGTCTGGCTCACGGTCGGGCCGCTCTGGTCGAGGCGCTCGGCGATGCGGGCACGCATCGGGACCACGCCCTCTTCCTCCAGCTCCAGGACGGTGCGGAGATACATCTCCGCGGTGTCGATGAGGTGGGTCATGCCGCGGGGGTCTCGGCGCTGGTGGTCAGCACCGCGCGGCCCAGTATGTGCCCGGCCATGGTGAAGCCGAGGACCGCGGGGGTGGCGTCGGCCGGGACGCCGATGGACTCGACGTCGAGGGCGTGCACCACCGTGACGTAGCGGTGCGGGCCGTGCCCGGCGGGCGGGGCGGCACCGAGGTAGCGGGGCGCGCGGGCGTCGTTCGGCAGTTGGAACGCGCCCTCCGGCAGGCCCGAGCCCGTGTCGTCGCCCGCGCCCTCGGGGAGCGCGGTGACGGTGGCGGGGATGTCGGCGACGGCCCAGTGCCAGAAGCCGGAGCCGGTGGGCGCGTCGGGGTCGTAGACCGTCACGGCGTAGCTCCGGGTGCCCTCCGGCGCGCCGCTCCAGGAGAGCTGCGGGGAGACGTCCTTGCCGCCGGGGACGCCGGAGGCGTGCTGCTCGGGCGGCCAGGGGGCGCCCTCGTCGACGGTGGTGCTGGTGACGGTGAAGGAGGCCGCCTCGGGGAGGCGGGCGAAGGGGTCGTTGGCGCTCATCGCGTCGTTCCTTTCAGCGTGTGCCGCGGATTGGCGGGGCGGGGGGTGGGTCCGTGATCCGTGTCCACGCCCCGCCAGTAAATCGACCGTAACACAGATAATCGATTATCTCTGAGATCGTCTATGCTGCCCTCATGACGCAGATGCTTTCCGAGCGGGTCCACGCACAACTGCGGGACGCGATCATGCGGGGCGAGCACGCCCCCGGTGACGCCCTCAAACCGCAGGTCCTCGCCAAGGAGCGGGGGGTGAGCCTGGCCGTCGTGCGCGAGGCGCTCGTACGGCTGGCGGGCGAGGGGCTCGCCGACCGGCTGCCCAACCGGGGCTTCGCCGTGCCGGCCTGTTCCGACCGCCGCTGGCAGGAGATCGCGGAGGCGCGCCGGGCCGTCGAGCCGGTGATGCTGCGGATGTCGGTCGAGCGCGGCGACGTCGACTGGGAGGCCCGGGTCCGCGCCGCGCACCACCGCCTCAGCCGCACCCCGGCGTACGAGCCGGAGGACGGCGAGTTCTACAGCGCGGCCTGGGCCGAGGCCCACCGGGCCTTCCACCGCACGCTGCTGGAGGGCTGCGGCAACGACGTCCTGCTGGAGACCTTCGACCGGATGTGGACGGCGAGCGAGCTGGCCCGCCTCTGGTCGGCGCGCCGCAACCCCGGCAGGGACGGCGTCCGCGAGCACCGCCTGCTGGAGGAGGCCGCGCTCTCGCGCGACGCCGACGCCGCGGCCGAGGTGCTGGCCCAGCACCTCACCCTGACCGCGGAGGGACTGACGGAGGGACTGACGGAGGGACTGACGGAGGGATTGAAGGAGGGCGCCGGGGAGGCCTGAGACCGGCTCAGATCCAGAGGCGGGCCGCGAAGAGCCCGTGGCCCGACGCCGCCGCCTCCCGTACGACGCGGAGGGGGCCGTCGAGCAGCCCGGCGGGGTCGTCGGTCTCCGGCCACTCTGCCGCGCGGGCCAGCGCCGTCGCGCGCTCGGGGGCCGTGAAAGCGAGGGCCGCCTCCGTACGGGGGAGCGCGGCGCGCAGTTCGGCGGGCGTCAGCACCGCGTCGCCCGCCCAGCCGGGCAGCGCGGCGGCGCGGGCCGGGCCGAGGGCGTGGAAGAGCGCGGCCACCGGATTGTCCTTGCGGGCGGCCGCGGCGAACGGCTCGACGGGCCCTTCGAGCCGCCCCCACCAGGTCATCACGTCCAGCTCGCCCGCCTCGTCGAGCGCCTCGACGGGGGAGTCGTTCACCAGGTCGAGCAGGCGCAGGGCCTCGTCGGAGCTGTATCCGTCGGGCCGCAGTACGGGCACGGCGCCGCCGCCCCGCGCGGCGTCCCGCTCCCAGCGGCGCCAGGCGGCCCGCGCCGAGGGGCGCGCCGCCGCGGCCCGTATCGCCGGGGCCGCCACCGGCGCGAGGCGTGCGACGTCCGGGCCGGGGAGTGCCCCGACGGCCCAGACGCCCGACGCGCTCACGGAACGGACCCCGGGCCGCTCAGTTCCCGGCGCGGACCGGGATCGAGGTCACGAAGGTCTGCTCCGGGGACGGGTCCGCGAAGAAGTCGTTGCCCTTGTCGTCGACGACGATGAACGCGGGGAAGTCCTCGACCTCGATGCGCCAGACGGCCTCCATGCCCAGCTCCTCGTACTCCAGGACCTCCACCTTCTTGATGCAGTCCTGCGCGAGGCGGGCCGCCGGGCCGCCGATGGAGCCGAGGTAGAAGCCGCCGTGCGCGGCGCACGCGTCGGTGACCTGCTTGCTGCGGTTGCCCTTGGCGAGCATGACCTTGGAGCCGCCCGCGGCCTGGAACTGCTCGACGTAGGCGTCCATACGGCCCGCCGTCGTCGGGCCGAAGGAGCCGGAGGCGTAGCCCTCGGGGGTCTTGGCCGGGCCCGCGTAGTAGACGGGGTGGTCCTTGAGGTACTGGGGGATCTCCTCGCCCGCGTCCAGCCGCTCCTTGATCTTGGCGTGGGCGATGTCGCGCGCGACGACGAGCGTGCCGGTCAGCGAGAGGCGGGTCTTGACCGGGTGCTTGGTCAGCTCGGCCAGGATCTCGTCCATGGGACGGGCCAGGTCCACCTTCACCGCGTCCAGGTCGGGGCCCGCGCCCTCGGTCAGCTCCGACTCGGTCGTCTCCGGGAGGAAGCGCGCGGGGTCGGTCTCCAACTGCTCCAGGAAGACGCCCTCGGCGGTGATCTTCGCCTTGGCCTGGCGGTCGGCCGAGCAGGAGACGGCGATGGCGACGGGGCAGGAGGCGCCGTGCCGGGGGAGGCGGACGACGCGGACGTCGTGGCAGAAGTACTTGCCGCCGAACTGTGCGCCGATGCCGATCTTCTGCGTCAGCTCGAAGACCTTCTCCTCCAGCTCCGTGTCCCGGAAGCCGTGGCCCGTCGGCGAGCCCTCGGTCGGCAGCTCGTCGAGGTAGTGCGCGGAGGCGTACTTCGCGGTCTTCAGCGCGTACTCGGCGCTCGTACCGCCGACGACGATCGCCAGGTGGTACGGCGGGCAGGCGGCCGTGCCCAGCGAACGGATCTTCTGCTCCAGGAACTTCATCATGCTCGCCTCGTTGAGCACGGCCTTCGTCTCCTGGTAGAGGAAGGACTTGTTGGCGCTGCCGCCGCCCTTGGCCATGAAGAGGAACTTGTACGCGTCGCCGTCCGTGGCGTACAGCTCGATCTGGGCCGGGAGGTTGGAGCCGGTGTTCTTCTCGTCCCACATCGTCAGCGGAGCCATCTGCGAATAGCGCAGATTCAGCTCGGTGTAGGCGTCGAAGATGCCGCGCGAGAGGGCCTCCTCGTCGCCGCCCGCCGTCAGCACCTGCTGGCCGCGCTTGCCCATGACGATCGCGGTGCCGGTGTCCTGGCACATCGGGAGGACGCCCGCGGCGGCGATGTTGGCGTTCTTGAGCAGGTCGAGGGCGACGAAGCGGTCGTTGGGGCTGGCCTCCGGGTCGTCGAGGATCCGGCGGAGCTGCGCGAGGTGCTCGGGGCGCAGATAGTGCTGGATGTCGTGGATCGCCTCCGCCGCGAGCTTGCGCAGCGCCTCGGGCTCGACCTTGAGGAACGTCCGCCCGTCGGCCTCGAAGGTGCTCACGCCCTCCGCGGTGACGAGGCGGTACGGGGTGGGGTCCTCGCCGGAGGGGAGGAGGTCCGTGTAGGCGAACTCCGGCTGGGGCTTACCAGACGACATGGGGCTGCTTCTTCCTCTCGCTACGGCTCTCGACGGTGGGAGCGCGCCTCACAGCGTAGAACGCCGGGGCGCCGAAGGGCCGTGGGGGTAGTCGCGATCTATCGCGTTTGGGTACGCTGGCGCCGTGACTGAAGACGCCCCGCTTGAGAAGAAGCCCGCGCAGGCCGCCGAGAAGCGGCCGGCCCCGGCGCCCGTGGCCGAGGGCGACGTGCGCGCCTCGGACGCCGACCGCGACCGGGTCGCCGACATCCTCCGCGAGGCGCTCGCCGAGGGGCGGCTCGACGCGGAGGAGCACGCCGAGCGGCTCGACGCGGTCTACGCGGCGAAGACCGTCGGCGAACTGGAGCCCGTCGTCCGGGACCTGCCGGCCTCCCGCGGCCCGGCGGAGCCCGCGCGCGGGGCGTCCTCGGGCCCGTCGGCCTCCTTCTCGGCCTCGTACTCCTCGGGTCCCGCGGCGTACGGGCACGGGATGCACGGCGCGGCGTTCGGCCCGAAGGAGAACCTCGTCGCGATCTTCAGCGGCTCGGTGCGCAAGGGGCGCTGGCGCGTGCCGCGCAAGATCAACGCCTTCGCGATGTTCGGCGGTATCGAGATCGACCTCTCCGAGGCGGTCTTCGAGCACCCGCATCTGGTGATCAACGCGACCGCGATCTTCGGCGGCATCGAGATCCGCGTGCCGGAGAACGTCACGCTCCAGCAGAAGGGTTCGGGCATCTTCGGCGGCTTCGACATCCAGGTCATGGACTCCCCGGACCCGAACGCGCCCGTGGTGCTGGTGCAGGGCGCGGGGATCTTCGGCGGCGTGGACGCCAAGCCCAAGCGCGGGAAGATCATCAGGGACCTGCGGGAGCGCTTCCGCAAGGAGTTGTGAAGCGCCTCCCCGCGCACGCACGCGCCGCTCACACGGCCCTCACGATCCGTTCCGCAAGGCGCCACGGAATGCATACCACCGCGCACAGCGGGTAGGGCTCGGGCATCGTCTCTCGTACGGCTGCCTCGCGAACTGCCGTGCGCAGCAAGACGGATGTAAGGGGAAACTCCGTCGTCTTGTCAGGAGCAGACCGTGCTGCAAACGCCGCATCAGTCCCTGCCGGCAGCCGCCACCGTCCCCGCCCAGCGAACGCCCGCGCGCGATGACCAGGCGGGCCCCTGGCACGCGGAGGCGGTCTGCCGCCGGGACGAGGCCGGGCTCTTCTTCGCTCCCTCCAAGGAGCCCACCGCCGCGCGGCTGTCGAGGGAGCAGGCGGCGAAGCGGGTGTGCGCCCGCTGTCCGGTCCTCCTCGAATGCCGGGAGCATGCGCTCGTCATGCCGGAGCCTTATGGGGTGTGGGGCGGTCTGACCGCGGCCGAGCGCCGCGTGGTCCTCACGCGGCGCCGACGTATCGCCAACGGGGCCTCAGCCCCCACAGAAGTCCCCCGAATCGCCTGACCCGGACGGGACCCAGCTTCTCCCTCCGTCCCGCGAAGCCTGGGCGGTCTGCCATTGGGGGTACCCCCTGCTCGAAGAGCTTGGGGGAGCAGGGCCGGCAAGCGCAGCCCTCTTCGCCGGGTGCGCCGGACTTGAGGGCTGGGTTCGGGCTGCCCCGTACTGTGCATTGCAGGCTGCGGCTGCGCCGTGGCCGGTCGCGCAGTTCCCCGCGCCCCTGAGGGGCAAGCCCCGGTGTGTTGTGACCGGGCGCGCCCGCGCGGCGGAGCCGCACATCGGATACAGGCCCGCGCCCCTGAGGGGGCAAGCCCCGGTGTGTTGTGACCGGGCGCGCCCGCGCGGCGGAGCCGCATATCGGATACAGGCCCGCGCCCCTGGGGGGCAAGCCCCGAGGTGTCGGGATCGGGACCTTTGGTGGGCGGTCAGCGATCAGCGGTCAGCGGCGGTTGTGGTGGAGGGTGTGGGCCCAGACCGCGAGGCCTAGGACCGTGGCGCCGACGGCGATCGCGACGTCCGTGCCGAGGCCGAAGGCCACGCAGACCGCCGCCGCACCGAAGAACGTCGCGACGGCGGCCAGCGCCACCGCGCGCCGGCGTTCCGGCGTGCGGTGGCGCGGCCCCAGGACGCGCCGTCTCACCAGTACGAGACCGCCCGCCAGGGCGAGGGCCACGGGTGCGGCCCACGCCCAGGCGCTGGAGGAGCCGCCGATGTCGAGGGCGGCCATGCCGATGCCGTAACCCGCGAGGACGAGGGCCGCCGTCGGCCCGTACCAGAACGGCAGGCGCCGTGTGTGCTGTGCGGGCATCAGGCGATCATGCCTCCCGTCAGCGGGCCCTGTCGAAGTCCACGGCGCTGTAGGCACGCAGCTTCGAGAGCTGGTGCGTGGAGTCGATCTGCCGGATCGTCCCGGACTTGGACCGCATCACCAGCGACTGGGTGTACGCGCGCTGGCCCCGGTAGTGGACGCCGCGCAGCAGGTCGCCGTCGGTGATGCCGGTCGCGACGAAGAAGACGTTCTCGCCGCTGACGAGGTCCTCGGTGGTCAGCACGCGGTCCAGGTCGTGCCCCGCGTCCAGCGCGCGCTGGCGCTCCTCGTCGTCCTTGGGCCACAGCTTGCCCTGTATCGTCCCGCCGAGGCACTTGATCGCGCAGGCCGCGATGATGCCCTCGGGGGTGCCGCCGACGCCGAGCAGCAGGTCGACGCCGGTGCCCTCGCGCACCGTCATGATCGCGCCCGCGACGTCGCCGTCGGAGATGAACTTGATGCGGGCGCCCGCCTCCCGGATCTCCTTCACCAGGCCGTCGTGCCGGGGGCGGTCGAGGACGACGACGGTGACGTCCTCGTTGGCGCAGCCCTTCGCCTTGGCGATGCGGCGGATGTTGACGGCCGGGGGCGCGGTGATGTCCACGAACTCGGCGGCCTCGGGGCCCGTGACCAGCTTGTCCATGTAGAAGACCGCGCTGGGGTCGAACATCGTGCCGCGCTCGGCGACCGCCAGCACCGACACCGCGTTGGCCATGCCCTTGGCCGTGAGCGTCGTGCCGTCCACCGGGTCCACGGCGACGTCGCACTCGGCGCCCGTCCCGTCCCCGACCCGCTCGCCGTTGAAGAGCATCGGCGCCTCGTCCTTCTCGCCCTCGCCGATGACGACGACGCCGTTCATCGAGACGGTGGAGACGAGGGTGCGCATGGCCTTGACGGCGGCGCCGTCCGCGCCGTTCTTGTCGCCGCGGCCGACCCAGCGGCCCGAGGCCATCGCCCCGGCCTCGGTGACACGGACGAGCTCCAGCGCGAGGTTGCGGTCCGGAGCCTCCGGATCCACTTCGAGCGAGGAGGGGAGATGGTGGTGTTCGGTCATCGGAACACACCTTTCTGTACGGCGACGACGGCCGTGCCTTGCTGGGTGAGGGTGCCTATGACAATACCGGGCGGCGGCAGTGTGAGCAGGGGTGCCCACGTATGAGCGGATTGACGGCTTGTGGGGCGGTCACCCTGGCGCCGGGCGCCGGACCGGCATAAGGGACGATGGAGGCGTGGCAGCAGACAAGAAGCGCGGCAGGCAGACCGTCCGGGACATGGTGATCTCGCTGGCGGTCATCGTGCTCGCGGCCTGGGTGATCTATCTCTTCGTCCCGCACGACGAGGACAAGGACCCGGTGAAGACGGTGAGTTACGGCATCGAGCTGAAGTCGGCGCGCCGTGCGGCCCCGTATCCGGTGGCCGGGCCCGTGGGGCTGTCCAAGGACTGGCGCGCGACCTCGGTGCGGTACGAGGCGGCGGGCCGGGCCAAGGACGCCGACGGCTCCGCCTGGCACCTGGGCTTCGTCACGCCCCGGGACGAGTACGCGGCGGTCGAGCAGAGCGACGAGCCCCGCGCGGACCGGTACATCTCCCGGGTCACGCACAGCGCGAAGAAGACCGGGAAGACCGAACGCCTGGGCGGCGAGGAGTGGGTGCGCTACACGGGCGGGAAGTACGACGCGCTCGTGCTGAAGGCGTCCGGCGAGGGCGAGCCCACGACGGTCGTCACCGGCACGGCGTCGTTCAAGGAGCTGTCGCGGCTCGCGGACTCGCTGGAGGCCCGTAAGGAGAAGGTCCCCGCGCCGACGCAGTCGCCGACCGGGAAGTAGCCCGCCGGGAAGGGGAAGCCCCCCGCGCGAGGGGGGGAAGTCGCGCGGGGGGCGGTTCATGGGGAGGAGCGGTCAGACCGAGACGACCGCGTCCTGGTAGGCGAGGCGCGGGTTGCGCGGCTTGAAGGCGTCGGGGCCGGGCCTGCCGATGTTGATCACCATCAGCGCCTTCTGGCGGCCGTCGCCGAAGAACTCCTTGTTGACGCCGTCGGCGTCGAAGCCGGTCATCGGGCCCGCGGCGAGCCCGGCGGCGCGGACGCCGACGATGAAGTACCCGGCCTGGAGCGCCGCGTTGAACGACCCGGCCGACTCGCGGACCGCCTCCTCGCCGAAGACGGCGTCCTTGAGGTGCGGGGCCTGCGGCAGCAGCTCGGGCAGGCGCTCGTGGAAGTCGATGTCCACGGAGAGGATCGCGGTCAGCGGCGCGGTGCTGGTCTTCGGCCGGTTGCCCTCGGCCATGTGCGCGACCAGGCGGGCGCGGGCCTCGGGGGAGCGGACGAGGGTGACGCGCAGCGGGGACTGGTTGAAGGCCGTCGGCCCGTATTTCACGAGGTCGTAGATCGCCTGGACCTGCTCGTCGGTGACCGGCTCGTCGGTGAACGTATTGGCCGTCCGGGCCTCACGGAAGAGCAGATCCTGGGCGGCGGGGTCGAGGGCGAGTGCCATGGAGCGGTGCCTTTTCCTGCGGGGGCGCATGGGGATGCGGTGTACGTCTATGAGTGTAGCCAGCACTAGTTCAAGGTTGAATCAAGTGTGACGAATGCCGCCCTCTAGTCCGCTTCATCACCCTCGTCGTCTTCGTCCTCTTCTTCGTCATCGGCCTCGCTGTCCGAGGCCTCGCCGGACTCCTCGTCCTCCGCCTCCAGCACCGCGTCCAGCCGGGCCCGGGCGCCCTCCAGCCACTCGCGGCAGATGCCCGCCAGCTCCTCGCCGCGCTCCCACAGCTCCAGCGACTCCTCCAGCGTGGAGCCGCCCGCCTCCAGCTTGCGCACGACCTCGACCAGCTCGGCCCTCGCCTGCTCGTAACTCAGCGCGGAACCCGCCGCCCCGTCCGTTTCCGTCGTCGTCATGCGGGCCACCCTATGCGCGGGGTACGACGGTCACGCCGAACTCGCCGCTCGCTACCCGGGCCCGCAGTTTGTCGCCCTCGGCGACGTCCTCCGCGTCCCGCACGACGGCGCCGTCGCCGCGCTGCAGCACCGCGTAACCCCGCTGGAGGGTGGCGGCCGGGGAGAGCGCGACGACCCGGGCGCGGGTGTGCTCCAGCTCGTCCTCCGCGCGGTCCAGCCGGTGGCCCAGCACGCGCCGGGCGCGGTCCAGGGCCGAGGCGATCTCGTCCTCGCGGCGCTCCACCATCGCGTGCGGGTCCGCCATCACCGGGCGGCTCATCACGTCGTCGAGCCCGCGCTCCTCGCGGTCCAGCGTGCCGGTGACCACCCGCCAGGCCCGCTCGCGCAGCGCCCGCACCCGCTCGTGCTCCTCGCCCACGTCCGGCACGGTGTCCTTCGCCGCGTGCGTCGGCGTCCGCGAGCGCAGGTCGGCGACCAGGTCGAGCAGGGGCTGGTCCGCCTCGTGCCCGATCGCGGAGACCACGGGCGTACGGGCCGCGGCCACGGCCCGCACCAGGCGCTCGTCGGAGAACGGCAGCAGGTCCTCCATGCCGCCGCCCCCGCGCGTGATGATGATGACGTCCACGTCCCCGCGCGCGTCCAGCTCCTGGAGCGCGTCGATGATCTGCGCGACCGCGTACGCCCCCTGGACCGCGGTGTTGCGGACCTCGAAGCGGACGGCGGGCCAGCGCTCGCGCGCGGTGTGCAGCACGTCCCGCTCGGCGTCCGAGGCGCGGCCGGTGATCAGCCCTATGCGGCCGGGCAGGAACGGCAGCCGCTTCTTGCGCTCCGGCGCGAACAGCCCCTCGGCCGCGAGCGCCTTCTTCAGCCGCTCCAGCCGGGCCAGCAGCTCGCCCACGCCCACCGGGCGGATCTCGGCGGCGCGCAGGGAGAGCCGGCCCGTCTTCTCGTACCACTCCGGCTTGGCGTGGACCACCACGCGGGCGCCCTCGGTGAGGACGTCCTTCACCTGCTCGTACACCTGCCGGAAGCAGGTGACGCTGATCGAGACGTCCCGCGAGGGGTCGCGCAGGGTGAGGAAGACCATCCCGGCGCCGGGGCGCGGCGAGAGCTGGATGACCTGCCCCTCCACCCACACGGCGCCGAGCCGGTCGATCCATCCCCGGATCAGCCGCGAGACCTCGGCGACCGGGACCGGAGTCTCCGCTGATGTGGTGAGAGCCATACGAGCAGGCTAGGGCGTCCCGCCGACATTCCCGCCCGGCCCGTCGCCGAGCCCGCCGCGCAGCTTGTCGCGGCGGTGCAGCACGTACGCCACGATCAGGCCCGCCGCCAGCCAGACCAGCCCGACGTAGTGGGCCTCCTCGTTGGCCGTCACGATCACGGCGATCATGATGCCGAGCCCGACGAGCGGCACGGCCCAGTCCCGCAGCGGGCTCACGGCGCGGTCGCCCAGGGCCGTGCCGCCGCGGCGCAGCCCGTAGTAGCCGATGACGGACAGGTGCAGCAGGCAGAACGCGGTCAGCGCGCCCATGTCCACGATCGAGACGAGCCGGTCCAGGCCCTCCGCTGTCCGTGCCGCCCACACCGCGGCGCACAGTGTGAGCACCGCGCTCAGCAGCAGCGTGCGGCGCGGCACGCCCGTGCCCCGGTGGACGCGGGAGAGGGCCTTGGGCAGCCGCCCGTCTCTCGCCATCGCGTACAGCAGGCGGCCCGCCGCCGCCTGTCCGGCCAGCGCGGCGAACGCGGCGCCGATCGCCTTGCTCACCGCGATCGTCTTCTCCAGCCACTCGCCGACCGACGCGTTGACCGCCGTGTAGAAGGCCGCGCCCTGCGAGGCCGGGTCGTCGGCGAGCTTGCGCGAGGAGTCCTCGGACAGCAGCGCCGCCAGGTACGTCTGCGCGATGAACAGCAGACCCGCCAGGACCAGGCACCATACGAGCGCCCGCGCGACGAGCGACGGGCCGTCCCCCTCGCGGCCCTTGCCGCCGGTGGCCTCCTCCGCGAAGTTCGCGATGGCGTCGAAGCCGAGGAAGGAGAGGACCGCGACCGAGACCGCGCTGAAGACCGCGACCATCGAGAAGTCCCGGTCGCCCGTGAGCGGGGTGAGCCAGCCGCGCGCCGGGCCCTCCTGGGCCAGCACCACCACGGCGGCGGCGCAGAAGACGAGCAGCACCGCGATCTCCATGACGAGGATCACGAAGCCGACGACGGCCGCCCTGTGCACCCCGGACAGGTTCAGGGCCGTCGAGACGACGACCGCGAGCGCCGTCCACACCCACTGGTCGACGGAGGGCACGAGCTGCTCCATCGCGATGCCGGAGAAGAGGTAGGCCACCGCGGGGATCAGCAGGTAGTCGAGCATCATCATCCACCCGGCGATGAAGCCGGGCGCCTCGCCGAGCCCCGCGCGGGCGTAGGCGTACACGGACCCGGCCTGGGGCACGGCGTGGACCATACGGGCGTACGAGTAGGCGGTGAAGGACATCGCGATCGTGGCGACGACGTAGACGAGCGGGACCACGCCGTGGCTGCGCGCGTCGAGCGCCCCGTAGATCCCGACCGGGGCCATGGGCGCGATGAAGAGCAGGCCGTAGACGATGAGGTCGCGGAGGGTGAGGGTGCGGCGCAGGCTGCCCTGCAGGTCGCCGCCCAGGCTGCGTTTCATGCGGTTGAGGGCCGCCGTGCGGCTGCGGGCTCCAGGCATGGGCCCAGCTTGCCGTACTCCGCCCCGTCCGCCGTGGAACGGAGGGCGGGCCACGCGTCGGGCTCACGCCCGTACGATGGCTGTATGACTGCAACGCCCTCGCGCCGTGTCCTGCTCGCCGCCCCCCGCGGCTACTGCGCCGGCGTGGACCGAGCCGTAATCGCCGTCGAACAAGCTCTTGAGCAGTACGGCGCACCGGTCTACGTGCGCCACGAGATCGTCCACAACAAGTACGTGGTCAAGACCCTGGAGAAGAAGGGCGCGATCTTCGTCGAGGAGACGGAGGAAGTGCCCGAGGGGGAGATCGTCATCTTCTCCGCGCACGGCGTGGCCCCCGTGGTCCACGAGGAGGCGCAGCGCGGCAAGCTCGCCACCATCGACGCGACCTGCCCCCTGGTCACCAAGGTCCACAAGGAGGCGGTGCGCTATGCGAAGGAGGACTACGACATCCTCCTGATCGGCCACGAGGGCCACGAGGAGGTCATCGGCACCAGCGGCGAGGCCCCCGAGCACATCACCCTGGTCGACGGTCCGGACGATGTGGAGAACATCGAGGTCCGCGACCCGGAGAAGGTCGTCTGGCTCTCCCAGACCACGCTGTCCGTCGACGAGACGATGGAGACGGTGGAGGCCATCCAGGGCCGCTACCCGAACCTGCTCTCGCCGCCCAGCGACGACATCTGCTACGCCACGCAGAACCGCCAGACCGCCATCAAGCAGGTCGCCGCCGACTCCGACCTGGTGCTGGTCGTCGGCTCCAAGAACTCCTCGAACTCGGTCCGGCTGGTCGAGACCGCGCTCCAGCACGGCGCCAAGGCGGGCCATCTGGTCGACAGCGCCGAGGAGATCGACGAGGCGTGGCTGGAGGGCGTGGAGACGATCGGCCTCTCCTCCGGCGCCTCCGTCCCCGAGGTCCTGGTCGACGGCGTCCTGGAGTGGCTGGCCCAGCGCGGCTGGGAGGACGTCGAGATCGTCAAGCCGGTCGACGAGCACATGCAGTTCTCGCTGCCCAAGGAGCTGCGGCGCGACCTGCGCGCCGAGGCCGCGGAGAAGCTCCAGGCCTGACGCCGCCGCGCCACCACCCCGCTCACGGGCCCGTCGGGGCCGGTCCTTCGAGGACCGGCCCCGACTTTTTCGTGCCCTTTTCCGGGTCCTTTCCTGGCCCTTTTCCGGCCGCTCTTCCGGGCCGTTCACGGCGGGTGTGCGGCGCGTATGCGCGGCGGATGCGGAACGGGTGCGCGGCGGGTGCGGCGCGGGTGCAGCGGGCGTGCGAAAGGGGTGCACCGTCCTGTGTGGCGCCCGTGCGGAAGCGATGCCGGGGGCGAACGGAGGGGCGCCAGGGTGGTGGACGTACCGCCGGTCCGGAACGTGCGGAACGGGCCGGTTCCGGCGGGTCCATGTCCGTAGTCAAGGAGGCAGCAATGGCTCACGAGTACCAGGGCGACATTTCCCTGCTGGAGGAATTCTCCGAGCAGGACTTCGACGGTGTCGCGTACGGCGCCTGCAGCACCAACACGTTCTCGCTGAGCGACGCCGCGGGCAACGACGGCTGGTGGTGCACGCTCACCAAGGAATGCATGCGCTCCTGCAACTGACCACCCGTAACTTTCCCGGAAAGGGGATCTCCATGAAGGAGAACAAGGACCTTCTCGGCGCCTACGACGAGACCGAGCTGGCCGAGCTGGCCGACTCGGAGGCGCACGGCGGTACGCACCCGACGATCACCACGTCGTCCTGGACCTGCATCACCGCCGCGACCGTCACGGTCTGCCCGTCGTCGGCGTGCAGCAGCAAGTGCTGACAACGCCGCACGGCGGACCGGGCATTTAGCACAGCCGGGCGGAACGGGGGCCGCCGCATTCTTCGGGCTCCCGTTCCGCCCATGCCGGAAAATTCGCGCGGAGAGGGAGAGCGAGAACACAGTGACATCTCCAGCCACGTACTATCCGGAATTCGACAGCGCGGAAGTCGAGGAGACCATCGCGCCGTTGGCGGAGTGGGACGGGGACATCACCGGCGCCCTCCGTGCCGACGAGCCGTCACCGGCGCCCCCGGGGCCGGACGCGGCGGCGCGCGCGGTCGTGGACGAGTGGCTCGCCGAGCCCGAGGAATACCCCTTCCAGCACGTGACGCGGACCGTGGCCGCGTCCGTCGCGGACGCCCGTCCGCTGGGGCCCGGCGACGGTCTCTTCCACGACCCGCGCGCGACCCTGCGCCAGGTGCTCGGCCGGGCCGAGGGCCGGATACGGGAGCTGTGGACCCGCCCGCTCGTCGCGGCCCTCAACCACGCGCGCGCCGAGGGACTGCTCGTGGGGGGCAGCTCCGAGGCGCGGTACGACGACTTCGCCGCGCGCGTCGCCCGTACGTCCGTCGAGGAGGTCAGCGGGCTGTCGTTCCCCGTGCTGCGCGATCTGACGCGGACCGTGCTGCGGTACGAGGCGGAGAGCGTGCGGGAGCTGTGCGAGCGGCTGCGCGCCGACCGGGACGACCTCGCGCGGGCCTTCGGGATCGGGCCCACCGACCCCGTCGTCTCCTGCGGCTTCTCCGAGGGCGACGTCCACAACCGCGGGCGCAGCGTCTCCGTCCTCGTCTTCTCCTCCGGCAAGCGGCTGGTCTACAAGCCCAGGGACGTCTCCTGCGAGGCCGCGTACGCCGCCCTCGCCGGCCGCCTCAACGCGCGGTACGGCACCGCGCTGGCCGCCGCCTCCGTCCTGGAACGGGAGGGGTACGGGTACGTCGAGTTCGTCCCCTCCGAGGACGTCTCCGACGCCGCGGGGGAGTTCCTGCACGCGAGCGGCGAACTGGCCGCCGTGCTCTACCTGCTCAACGCCCGCGACATGCACTTCGAGAACATCGTCCCCACCCGGCGCGGCCCCGTCCCCGTCGACCTGGAGACGATCCTGCACCCCTCGCGGCTGCACGCGGGCCCGACGCCGGAGACGCCCGGCAACGCGTACGAGACGCTCGGGCAGTCCATCTACGGCATCGGCATCCTGCCCCTCGTCATGGTCGGCAAGAACGACGGCGACGGGGCCGCGGGACATGTCGATCTCGGCTTCCTCGGCGGACAGGGCCACGGCAGCTCGCCGTTCAAGACCGTCCGCTTCCTCGACCCGTACACCGACCGCATGCGGCTCGCCTTCCAGGCGCCGCAGGGGCAGTCGCGGCAGACCGTCGTGGACGCGCTGACCGAGGAGGAGACCTTCGCGCTCGGCGCGCGCATGGCCGAGGGGTTCAGCCGCGTCTACCGCGCGGTCCTCGCCGACAAGGAGGGCTGGCGCACGCTGCTGCGGGAGACCGCCGCGGGCATCCGCGTCCGCTACGTGCACAACCCGACGCTGCTGTACGGGCAGACGCTGCGCATGACCTCGGGGCCCCGGGCCCTCGACGGCTACGCGCCCTACCTCGCGCTGCTCAAGCGGATCGCCATCGCCAGCAAGACCTCCTCGCGCCACCTCGTCCTGTCCGAGCTGCGCCAGCTCGCGCGGCGCGACGTCCCGTACTTCACCGTCGCCGCAACGGGCGTCGCGGTGGAGGACGGCGACGGGACGCCGACGGGCGCGGAGTTCGACGAGTCACCGCTGGCCACGGCCCTGGCGAAGACCGAGGGCCTCTCCGAGTTCGGGCTGGGCGAGCAGCTCCGGCTCCTGCACTCCGCGTTCGCCTCCCGCTTCCCCGACGACCACCTCGCGGGCGCCAGGACGTCCGGGCCGTCAGGGCCGTCAGGGCCGTCCGCCGAGCCGTCCGCCGGACCGACCGCCGAGCCGTCCGGGCGCGCGGGCGGTGCCGACGACGCCGGGCTCGCGCTGCTGCTCGACAGCGTCTGCGAGAACCTCCTCGCCACCTCGCTGCCCGACCGGTTCGGGCATCTGCCCCGTACGTGGGTCGGGCCGAGCGCGTCCGCCGAGATCGACCGGCCCTGGCCGCCGACCGTGCTCGGCTACGACCTCTACACCGGGCGCTCCGGACCCGCGCTCGCCCTCGCGGCGGGCGCCCGGGTGCGGGGCGACGACGCCTGCCGCGGCCTCGCGGGCCAGGTCTTCGCCACCGTCGCCGACATCCTCTCCGGCCACACGTACGAGGCGCGCAGCGTGCGGCAGGCCGGATACGCGGCCTACACGGGACTGTCCGGGACGCTCTTCGCGCTCGCCGCCGCCGGACGGCTGCTCGGCGAGGACGAGTGGACCGGCGCCGCCCAGGGCGCCCTGCCCCTCGTCCTCGACCAGGTGCGGGCCCAGCCGCCCGAGGAACTGCCGCCGGACGTGATCAGCGGCCTCGCGGGCGTGCTCTCCTGCGTGCTGGCGATCGGCGGGCCGCACGCCGAGGGCGCCGTCGCCGAGCTGACCGCGCTGCTGACCGGGGCCCTGCGCCCGGACCGCCACCCGGCCGAACTCGGCCAGTCCGGCTACGCGCACGGCGTCAGCGGCCTGCTCGCCGTGCTGAGCCGCGCCTACCCGTACCTGCCGGACGGGCGGGCCGCCGTCGAGGACGTGCTGGAGCGGCTCCACGAGCGGCTCGGCGCCTTCTACGACGCGGAGGCGGGCGACTGGTTCACCAACATGGCGACGACCGCGAAGTTCTCCACCGGCTGGTGCCACGGCTCCGCCGGGATCGCCCTCGGACTGTCCGCGTACGCCGCGCTGAGCGGGGACGAGAAGGCGCTGCGAGCCCGGGAGACGGCCGTCGGCAACGTGCTGCGGGACGGCTTCGGCCGCAACGTCACCTGGTGCCACGGCGACCTGGGCAACCACGACATCCTGCGCGAGCTGATCCGCGCCACGGGCGACCCCGGCGGGCGGCTGCGCGCGGCGCTCACCCGGGTCGAGCGCGCCTGGCTCACCCCCGAGGTCTTCCGCCGCAAGCTCGCCGACCCGAGAAGCCGCTACGCGCACACCAGCAGCCTCATGGTCGGCTCGTCCGGCGTCGCGCTGCACCTCGCCAACCGGCTCGACCCGGACCTGCGCGTCTCGCCCGTCACCCTCGCAGTGGAGGAGCGCCGGATATGAGTCCCACCCTCACCCGCCGGGCCCACGCGCGCAGGCTGCCCACCGTCACGCAGGTCACGCAGACCGAGTGCGGGCTGTGCTGCTGCGTCTCGCTCCTGCGGTACTACGGACGCGCCGAGGACATCTCCAGCGTCCGGCGCGACATGGAGGCGGGGCGCGACGGCCTCAGCGCCGGGCAGCTCTCGCGGTTCCTGCGCAGCCGCGGCATGGAGACCCGGCTCTTCCGCGCCAAGAGCGTCGCCGCGCTGGAGCGCTTCACCGCGCCGGTGATCCTCTACTGGGAGGACTACCACTTCCTGGTCCTGGAGAAGTTCGACGGCAGGAAGGCCGTCGTCATGGACCCCGCCGTGGGGCGGCGCCGGCTGAGCAGGGCGGAGCTGGAGGCCGGGTTCAGCGGCATCGTGGTCTCCGCCGAACCCGGCCCGCGCTTCGAGCGCCTCAAGCAGAAGCCGCTCGCCGAGTGGCGCTCCATCCCGCTCTTCGCGGACGGGGCCCGCAAGCGCATCGCCCTGGTCGCGCTGCTGTCCTTCAGCGGCTACGGGGCGGTGCTCGGCATCCCGATGCTCACCGAGTGGGCCGTCGACGAGAGCGGGCGCTGGGACGACCTGAACGGGCTGATGCTCGTGCTGGGCGCGGTTCTGGGCGTGGCGGTCGCGTACTTCCTGCTGCAGATCGTCCGGATCTTCGTGCTGTCGTCGGTCGTCGCGCTGCTCGGCAAGCACCTGATGACGCACGTCTTCACCAAACTGCTCTCCCTGCCCTACAGATTCTTCGCCACGCGACAACCCGGCGAGCTGCTGTTCCGGCTGAACAGCGTGAATTCCATCCGCGACCTGCTCTCCTCGCGCGTCGCCCAGGGAATCCTCGACGTCGGCACCCTGGTGTGCGTCAACATCTATCTGCTCGTCGTCGAATGGCGGCTGGGCCTGATAGCGACCGTGCTGTTCCTGCTGAACGCCCTCCATCTGATGCGCACCCGGCAGCGGGTGGCCGAGGCCGTCGACTCCGAGATCGCGCACCTCAGCAAGAGCCAGTCCACGCAGCTCGACGCGATCGTGTCGATCCCGAACATCAAGATGGGCGGCTATTCACGGGAGTTCATCGAGAGCTGGGGCGAGAGCTACGCCTCGTCGCTGGACGCCATGAAGTCCCGGATGCGGCTCCAGCAGGGCTGGATCTCGGGCGTGACGACCACGACGCAGATGTTCGGCCCGATGCTGCTGCTGCTGTGCAGCCTCTATTTCGTGAGCCACGGACACATCTCGCTCGGCGCGGGAATCGCCGTCCAGGCCGTGTCCGCCACGTACTTCGCGCTGTCGAACTCGATATTCCAGACCTTCACCGAGGTCGCCGAGGTCACCCGCTACATGGCGCGGCTGAACGACATCGCCAAGACCCCCTCGGAATCGCGCGGCGGCTCGCGCACGAAGCTCCCCTCGACCTCGGTCCGGCTCCAGGACGTCAGCTTCCGCTACACGCAGCACAGCGACTTCGTGGTGCGCGACGTCTCGCTGGACATCGAGCCCGGGGCGAAGATCGCGCTCGTCGGCGCCTCGGGCTCGGGGAAGAGCACCCTGGGCCGCGTCATGTGCGGCCTCTACGAGCCGACGCGCGGCTCCGTGTCGTTCGGCGGGCACGCGATGGACGAGTACGACAAGGACGCGCTGCGCCGCCGGATCGGCTACATCCCACAGGAGGTCCACCTCCACAACAGGACGATCCTGGAGAACCTCACGCTGGGCCAGGACATCTCGGTGGAGAAGGTCCGGGAATACTGCGAGAGCGTCGGCATCCTCGATTTCGTCGAGGAACTGCCCATGGGGCTCAACACCGTGGTCTCGGAAATGGGCGCCAATTTCTCCGGCGGCCAGCGGCAGCGCCTCGCCATCGTCCGCGCGCTGCTCAAGCGCCCCTCGATCCTGCTCCTGGACGAGGCGACCGCCTCGCTGGACACCGTCAACGAACGGCGCGTCTCGGAGATCATCCAGGGAATCGGCGCGACCCAGATCATCATCGCGCACCGGCTCTCCACGATTAAGTCCGCCGACCAGATCTACGTGCTGGAGAGCGGCCGCGTGGTCGAGCAGGGAGGACACGCGGAACTCCTCGCCACGGGCGCGGTCTACGCGGACCTCTACACGGACCCCGACAAGACCGTCGACGTTCTCGTTGGAGGAGAGGCGACATGACAGGACCAGAAGTCTCGATACCGGCCTTCCGGCCGTTCTATCTCCATCTCGCCCCCCGCGGAACTGTCGAGGACGCGCTGCGCGAGCGGATATCCGCGGTCACCGCGCCCGAGCGCGTCGAGGAGATGCTGGACGGCATCTGGGCGACGCTGGTCCTCACCGTCGAAGAGGGCTCGTTCCGCATGCTCATCGGCGAGTTCCACGCCTTCCGCGAGGAGCGCGGAATGCCGTTCAGCACCGAGAGTGACACCGCGCTGCGGGAATTCGAGCGGCACCTCGCGGACCCCGCCGTCTGCCGCCGGATCCTCGACACGTACCCCGTCTACGAGCGGCGCTTCACGACCGTCCTGCGCAACATGACCGAGGCCTGGGCCGAGATGTTCACGGCGTTCGCCGAGGACCGCGCGGAGCTGCGCGCCGCGGGCCTGCTCAGCGGCCCGGGACCGGCGGGCGAGGCGCGTATCGCGCGGGCCACCGCCACCGGCTCCGACGCGCACAACGACAACCGCCAGGTCCTCATCGTCGAGCTGACCGACGGCACCAGGCTGGCGTTCAAGCCGCGCGCCCTGGAGGCGGACCGCTTCGTCCGGGACCTCTACGCGGCGGCCGGCCCGTATCTCACGCACTCCCTGGAGCAGTGCATACCGCGCTCCGTCACCGTCGGCTCGCACGGCTGGCAGGAGTTCGCTGTCGCGGGCGCCATGACGGAGCCCGAGCAGGTGGAGCGCTACTTCTACCGGTTCGGGGCGCTCTGCGCGCTCTTCAGCGCCATCGGCGCCTGCGACCTCCACCACGAGAACCTGACGGCGCGCGGCGAGCACCCCTGCCTGCTCGACACGGAGACGATGCTGCGGGCCGACATCGCCCCGCCGGAGCCCTCGTTCCTCTCCACCCTGACGAACCAGTTCAAGCTCTCCGTCGTCCACACGATGCTCCTCCCGGTCGCCAACCCCCAGTCGCACTTCGACGTCGATCTGTCCGGCGCGAGCGTCACGCCCACCGAGTCGGCCAAGCTCAAGCGGCCCGTCGTCCTCGACCGCGAGTCGGACGGCATCGGGGTGAGCTGGGAGCCCGTCCTCATCGAGCAGAGCGACAACGTGCCGCGCCTCGGCGAGGCCCGCCTCTCGGCCGGCGACCACTTCGAGGCGATGGCCGCGGGCTGCGCCGACGCGCTCGCGTTCGTCCGCAGCGACGCCGTCGACAAGATCCTCGACGCCCACGCCGGTTTCCCCGTCCGCACCGTGCTGCGGCCGACGATGGTCTACGGCCGCTTCCTCGACGCCGCCACCCACCCCTCCTACCTGGCGGACCAGGCGGAGGCCGACCGGCTGCTGCGGATCCTCGCCAAGTCCCCGGACACCGTGCCGCCCGCCGCCTCCGCGTTCGTCATGGAGCAGGAGCGGGCGGCGCTGGGCACCGGGAACGTGCCGCTCTTCCTCGCCCGTTCCGACGCGGTCGAGCTGGCCACCCACCACGCCCGCTTCCCCGGCTTCTTCGAGATGCCGTCGGCCGACGCCGCCCGCCTCGGCGTCGCCCTCAACGGCGCCCGCTCCGACCGCTACCACCGGTTCCTGCTGGAGGAGTGCCTGAGCGAGCTGTTCGGCGACGACCGCCCCGCCGGGCTCTCCGCGCACGGCGTCTTCGGCGGGGACGCCCTCGACGCCGTACGGCCGGGCGGGTGGTGGCGCGGAATCGCCCGTACGCTCGACGACCTCAGCGTCGTCCACGAGGGACCCGACGGCGCGGTGTCCGGCTGGATCGGCGGCATCGGCCCCGACCGGGGCGTCCCCACGGTGTGCGCGGGCGAGTTCGTCTCGTTCCACGACTTCGGCGGGATCGCCACCTTCCTCACCCGGGCCGCCGGGCACGACGCCGGGCTGCGCCCCGCCGCCGACGCCGCCGAACGCGGTCTGGGCGAACTCCTCGGATTCCGTGAGGCGTTCCTCATGGACACCGCCGAGTCCGTCTTCACCGGCGCCTCCTCCCGGCTGCTGACCCGCCCCGGCGAGCTGGACGCGGCCTGGCTGGAGCGGATCCTGGAGCGGACCGCCGAGCGCGACGCCTCCGGCGACCTGGTCACCGACCTCGCGAACGGCCCCGCCGGGCCGCTGATGGTGCTGCTCTCCCACAGAGAGAGGGGCGGGGCCGAACCGCCGCTCGGCTCCGGGCGGCTGGGCGCGCTCGCCGACCTGGCCCTCGCGCACCGGGACGTCCCCCGCACGGAGGCCTGGTACGACGTCGCGCACGGCGGCCTCGGCCTGCACTGGGCGGCGGCCCGCGCGGGCCGGGTCCTCGGCGTCCCGTCCGCGGCGGAGGAGGCGGCCGACTGGCTGCTCGCCCGCTGGAAGGACGGCGAGGAGACCCCGCACCACGGCTGGTGCAAGGGCGCCGCCGGTGAACTGCTGGCCGCCGCCGAGATCCTCACCACCGCCGGACGCCGCGACCAGCTCACCGGCGGGCGGCTGGAGGCCCTGGTCGCCAGGGCGACCCGGCTGCCCGCCGACCGGCCCGTGGACCTGTCCGTGTGCCACGGCAGCAGCGGCGTCGTCCAGTCGCTGATCGCCGCGGCCGGGCTCCTCGGCGAGCCCGCGCTGCTGGAGCGGGCGCGGGCGTACCAGGAGGACGTCCTCGGAACCGCCCGTACGCGGGGCTTCTTCACCGGCGCCCGGGGCCGCTCCTCACTGCTGGGCTACATGCTCGGCTGGGCCGGTGTCGGCGACACGGATCTCCTGCTGCACGCCGCCACGGAGCAGGGGGTCCCGGCGCTGCCCGTGCCGGTCGCCCTCACCGTGGAGGGCTGATGCCGATGCGGTTCTCGCTCCAGCTCCCGCCCCAGCTCACCCGGCCCGAACAGGCCGTGCCGTTCGCGCTGCTGACGCAGCGGCCCGGCGCCCACCGCCTGTGGCAGGGCCAGGGCCTCGCGGTGGACAGCCACCACCTCGTGGCCTGGCTCGCCGGGCAGGGGATCAGGGTCCGCAGCGGGTTCGGCGTGTCCCTCATGCCGCTCCGCTCCCCGTACCAGGCGGCCGTGGAGGCCCGTTCCGTCGCGCTGGCCACCGGGCGGTCGGTCGTCGCGGGCTTCGGGCCCGGCGGGATCGCGGGCCAGCGGGCGTTCCTGGGCAGGCCGTACGCGAGCCAGCTCGGGGCCGTGCGCGAGTACGTCCGTATCGTGCGCGGACTGCTCCGCGGCGCCCCGACGGACGTGACGGGCGCGGAGTTCGCCACGAGCGCCCGGCTTGTCGAAC
Organism: Streptomyces albiaxialis; assembly: GCF_039530985.1. Classification (NCBI taxonomy): domain Bacteria; kingdom Bacillati; phylum Actinomycetota; class Actinomycetes; order Kitasatosporales; family Streptomycetaceae; genus Streptomyces; species Streptomyces albiaxialis. Next base: position 461,081 of record NZ_BAAAPE010000007.1, on the reverse strand, counting down.
TGCCCGCGCCCCGCGTCCTCGTCGGCCTGGGCGTGCTCAGGGAGCGGATGGCGCTGCTGGCCGGGGAGACCGCCGACACTGCCGTCACCTGGCTCGCGAGCGCCTCGTACCTGGGGGAGACGCTGCTGCCCGCGCTCCGCAAGGGAGCCGAGGGGCGTGCCGGGGGCGGGCCGCCGCACGTCGCCGCGTACGTCCCCGTCGGGCTCTCGGGCCCCGGCCGTACGCCCGCCGAACTCGCGCACGCCGCCTGCGGCGCCCATCTCCGGGCCCCGCACTACCGGGAGGCGCTGCGCCGCTCCGGCATCGCCGTGGACGGCGACGGGAGCACGGAGGACGCCGCGAAGCTGGTGGACGGCGGGGTGTTCCTCCACGGCACCGCCGAGGAGATCCACGCGCGGCTCGACGAGTACCGCGCGCTGGGTGTCGACGAGGTGGTGCTGAACGCCACGGGCGTCGCGCTGACCAAGGGCGTGCGCGCCGCCGAACGCGATCTCGGAGAGATCCTGGAAGCCGCTCCCCAGCCGGGCGGCACAGGGGGTGAACAGTGATGATCGAGGTCCAGCGACTCACGGTGCGGTACGGCACGACCGTCGCCGTCGACGACCTCTCCTTCCGCGTCGAGCCCGGCCGGGTCACCGGATTCCTCGGCCCCAACGGCGCGGGCAAGACGACCACCATGCGGGCCGTGCTCGGCCTCGACCGGCCGGTCTCCGGACGCGTCCTGATCGAGGGCAGACCCTACGAGCGCCACGCGCGCCCCCTGACCACGGTCGGCGCCCTGCTCGACTCCCGCTCGGCGCACGGCGGGCGGACCGCGCGGGCCCATCTGCTGAGCCTCGCGCGCAGCAACCGGATCCCCGACGCGCGGGTCGGCGAGGTCCTGGAGACCGTCGGCCTCGCGAGCGTCGCGGGCAAGCGCGCGGGCGGGCTCTCGCTCGGCATGTCCCAGCGCCTCGGCATCGCCGCCGCGCTGCTCGGCGACCCCCGCGTGCTGCTCTTCGACGAACCGGCCAACGGCCTGGACCCCGAGGGCATCGTGTGGTTCCGCGAACTGGCGCGGCGGCTCGCGGGCGAGGGCCGTACGGTCCTGGTCTCCAGCCACCTGATGAGCGAGATGGCGCAGACCGCCGACCACCTCGTCGTCATCGGGCAGGGGCGGCTCCTCGCGGAGTGCTCCGTGGACGACTTCGTCGCCCGCAACTCCCGCTCGTTCATCCGGATCCGCACACCGGAGCCCGAGCGGCTGCGCGCGGTCCTCGACGGGGAGGGCATCCGTACCGAAGACGGCCCCGACGGCGCGGTCGAGGCCTCCGGGACGACGCAGGAGACGGTGGGCGCGCTCGTGGCCGCGCATCAGGTGACCGTGTACGAGATCAGTCCCCAGACGGCCTCTCTGGAGGAGGCGTTCATGCGTCTGACGGCCGGAGCGGTGGAGTTCCGCGCGGCGGGGGACATGGCGGCGATGCCGGGGGTGGACCGATGACGGCGGCGGACGTACGGGAACAGAAGGGGCGTTCGGCGGGCCTTCCGGAGGCAGATGTTCCGGCGCCCGGCGCGGACCTGGCCGCGGCGGTGTCGGCGGAGTGGGTCAAGATCAGGACCCTGCGCTCCACCGTGTGGTGCCTCGCGCTCTTCGCCGCGCTGAGCGTGGCCATCGGGCTGCTGACCGGCTTCTTCATGGGCAACTCCCTGGACGGGATGAGCGCCGGGGAACGCGCGCGGTTCGACCCGGTCTCGACGGGCCTGAGCGGGCTGCGGTTCGGCATGCTCGCGCTCGTCGCCTTCGGCGTGCTGACCGTCAGCAGCGAGTACACCTCGGGCACGATCCGCTGCTCCCTCACGGCCGTACCGCGCCGCTCGGTCTTCTTCGGCGCGAAGCTGCTGGCCGGTACGGCGACGGCGTTCGCCGCCTCCCTGGTCACCGTGGGCGTGAGCTTCTCTGCGACCCAGCTCGCCCTGGGCGGCGAGGGGAACGTGGGGCTCTCCGGCGAGGGCGTGCCGCGCTCCCTGGTGTGCGCGGTGCTCTACACGACGCTGCTGTGCGTGTTCTCCATGGGCCTCGCGACCGTGCTGCGCAGCTCGGCGCTCACGCTGGGGATCCTCATCCCCCTGTTCTTCATGCTCTCGACGATCCTCAACAACATCCCCGGCGTGAAGAAGGCGGCCCAGTTCCTCCCCGACGCGGCCGGTGACGCCGCCCTCTACCAGGACCCGCCCTCGGGCACCGTCCTGAACGCCTGGAGCGGCATGGCCGTGCTGACCGCCTGGGCGCTGCTCGCGGGGATCGCGGGGTACGCGGCGATACGGCGCAGGGACGCGTGACCGTAACTCCCGTGCGGTGATCGCCCGTTGACAGTTCCGGGCCCCGGGTGGAACGGTAAAGAGACAGTCAAGAGAGCCGCCGCGTTCCTCGTCCCGCCCGCGGCGTGAGCGCTCTTTCCTCCGGGCTTTCCCGGAGAGACGAGAGGGACGGGAACATGCTGTTCACCATTCTTGGTCCGCTCGGGATCGGGGGCACGGACGAGACCGGCTCGCCGACGCGGCGGGCGCTGCTCACCGCGCTGCTGCTCCGCTCCCAGGAGACCGTCGGCACCGCGGAGCTGGCCGAGCTGCTCTGGGACGAGCCCCCGGCCTCCGCGACCGCGAACATCCGCAGCCATCTGACGGGCGTACGGCGCAGCCTGGACGCGGCCGTCCCGGGGCTGAGCAGCCGGCTGCGGACGTACCGCGGCGGGCGCGGCGGGTACAGCCTGTGCGTCGGCGCGGGCGAGCTGGACCTCCACGTCTTCGCGCGCGCCGCGCGGCACGGCCGCACCCTGCTGCTGCGCGGCGAGCCGGACGGGGCCGTCACCGTGCTGGAGGAGGCCCTGGACCTGTGGCGCGCGCCCTTCGGGCGGGACCTGCCGCGCACGCGCTGGTTCAGCGCCCATGTCGCCGGGGTGAACGACGCCCGTTTCGACGCGTACCAGAACCTCTTCGCCGCCCGCGTGCTCGCCGACCGGACCGAGCTGCTCGCGTACCGCATCGAGCGGGCGGTCGCCGAGGCGCCGTACCGGCAGCGGCTGTGGGAGCTGCTCGCCGCCGTCCACTGTGTCCGGGGCGACGCCCCGTCCGCGCTGAGCGCGATCGGCCGCTGCCGGCGGCTCTTCGCCGAGGATCTCGGGCTCGGCCTGCCGCCCCGCGTCGAGGCGATGCAGCGCGCGGCGCTGGACTGGGACGGCGCGGAGGCGCGGCGCCTGGTCGCCGCGCAAGAGCCGTCCCTTTCCTGACCCGTGGAATTACCCCGCGCCGGTGCGGGAAATCCGTTTTCCTCTTTCAATTACCGGCGGGTTCCGGTGAATGCGCTCACACCGCCGATAAGGGCGCGTAATTCCCCGCCGGGTCCCGGCGGAGTGTGGCACTCCCGCGCCGACCCCTCTGACGCGCTTCGGACAGACCTGGATCAGCGCGTGGACCAGCGCCGTTCTTCGTGACGACACTGTTACTGGATAACGGGTTCTTTTCGCGGGATTCGTTATTGCTGACTCTCAAGTAGTACCCCCGGGGGGTGGTTCCGGTAATCGGAACAAGGAATTCCGGCGCATGCTTCACGCATTCCCCACAGGTATCCGTTGACAACATGTGTGTTCCGTGAAACCGTTAACATTGTCTACGGGGGGACAGTGCGAAGAAGCGGAACTGCCGCGCCCTCCACGCCTTGACCAAGCAGGAGACAGCCGTGCGGAAGCCCTATCGTCCGCCGTTCCGGGAGCGCCTCGAAGGCCCCGGGCGGGAGTTCCGGTCCGTCCCCGCGGAGAGCCGCGTCCGAGGCCAGGATCCGGCCTCCTAGCGCCTGACGGCCACCAGGCACCAGCACCACCCAGGGCGCCCCCGCGGCGCCACCGGACCGCGCGTGCAGACCAGGACCTCTCTTTCCCTGGATCTCCGTCCCCCGGCGCGATGTCCCGACGTTCCCCCGAGCCGGCCGTGCGTACGTGCGGCGCGGAACGTCGCCTTCCCCCGCCCCACCCGCTCGCGCGGAGGGGGCGCCATCGCCCCACGATCCGATGAGATCTGAAAGAGACGGGTACATGCTCTTCAAGATTCTTGGTCCGCTCCAAGTCCGGGGAATCGACGAGATGGGTTCGTCCGTCAGGCGCGCGATCCTCACCGCCTTCCTCCTGCGACCCCGCCAGACCATCGGCGTCGCGGAACTCTCCGAGCTGCTGTGGGACGACCCCCCGGCGTCCGCCACCGCCAACATCCGCAGCCACCTCACCGGACTCCGCCGCAGTCTCGACGAGGCCGGACCAGGCCTCAGTCACCGTCTCAAGACCTTCCGCGGCGGCCGGAGCGGATACGGCCTCCAGGTCGACCCCGACGAGTTCGACCTCCCCCGCTTCACCCTGGCCGCGCGCCACGGGCGGAACATGCTGCTGCGCGGCGAGGCCGCCCGCGCCGTCACCACGCTGGAGGACGCCATGGCCCTGTGGCGCGGCCCCTTCGGCCAGGAGCTGCCGCCCACCCGCTGGTTCAACGCCCATGTGGCCGGGCTGAACAACGCCCGCTTCGACGCCCTCCAGGACCTCTTCGCGGCCCGCATCCTCGCCGACCGGACCGAATTACTGTCCCTGCGCATCGAGAGCGCCATCGCCGAGGCGCCCTACCGGCAGCGGCTGTGGGAGCTGCTCGCCGCCGTCCACTGCATCCACGGCGACGCGGCGAGCGCGCTCAGCGTGATCAAGCGCTGCCAGCGGCTCTTCGCGGACGATCTGGGGCTCGGCCTGCCGCCCCATGTCGAGGCGATGCAGCTCGCCGCGCTCAACTGGAACGGGGACCAGGCCCGCCGCCTCGTCGCGGCCCACGCCCTGGCCCCGGACGGCGAGCTCCCGGCCCGGACGACGGAGGCCCAGCCGCTGCTGTCGTAGGGCGCCGGGGCGCTACCTGGGCGCTACCTGGGCGCTGCCGGGGGCCCGGGGACCCTTCGAGGCCCCTTCTATGCTCCCTGGCCGCGTCGGCGGGCGGCGCGGTTGCGGCGAGTGGTGTTCAGCAGCACCACTCGACGCACCACCATCAGCACGGCCGCCACGATCGTTCCCCCGTACAGCCACCCCGCGTGCAGCGCGAGGTTCGTGAAGACGTTCTGGAGCTGCCCGGCGATCCCGTCGCCGGGCCCGCCCACGCAGAAGAGGCCGAGCGTGAACGCGAGCGGCGCCGCGACGGGCGCCGCGTACAGCTCGGCGGGCCGCACCCAGAGCGCGGCGGCGACGCAGACCAGCACGAAGAAGACGCCGTAGACGTCGGGCGAGGCGTCGAACAGCAGGCTGTCCAGCCATCCCCACAGCGCCATCAGCAGCCCCGCGAAGACCCCGGTCCCGAGCCCCGTGAGCCGCGGCGCGGGCAGCTTGGCGAGCACGGCGGCGGCCTTCGCGGCCAGCGGCGAGGCGGCCGGGCCGGCCGAGGCGCCGCGCGCCCGGTGCACGGAGACGGCCTCGCCCGCGGGGCGTCCGGCGTGGGCGTTCCGGGCGTTCCCCGGGGCGGGCGGGCGGCCGGAACGGGCCGGGGGCGGCCCGGCCGCGGCCTCGGCGGCCCCCGGTACGCGCTCGGAGTCGGTGGGGCGGGGCAGCCGGGGTTTTCGGTACGGCCTGCGCGGGGCGCGCCCCTCCTCCGGGCCCTCTCCGGGCGCGGCCGCGGGCCGCCGCTCTCGCGGATCGTGCTGGGTCGTGCGCGCGCTGCGTTGCTCCACCAAGCCACGGTAGGCCGTACGTGCGGTGTACGGCCGTCATGGACACGCGATGTCCCCGATCGCGCCACCGTCAGGCCTCCGCGTCTTCACCGCACGCCCCCTCACCGGTCGCCCCGCGGCCACCGCCGGCCCGCCCGTAGACTGGGTGGCCGTCCACTCAGCACCCCTCGCCATGGAAAACGGGAAGTAGTCGCCACGTGTCGCTCACGATCGGAATCGTCGGCCTGCCGAATGTCGGCAAGTCGACCATGTTCAACGCCCTGACCAAGAACGACGTGCTCGCGGCCAACTATCCGTTCGCCACCATCGAGCCGAACGTCGGCGTCGTCGGCGTCCCGGACGCCCGCCTCGGCAAGCTCGCCGAGGTCTTCGACTCCCAGCGCGTCCTGCCCGCCACCGTGGACTTCGTCGACATCGCGGGCATCGTGCGCGGCGCGAGCGAGGGCGAGGGCCTGGGTAACAAGTTCCTGGCGAACATCCGCGAGTCCGACGCGATCTGCCAGGTCATCCGCGCGTTCAAGGACGACAACGTCGTGCACGTCGACGGGAAGATCTCGCCCAAGGACGACATCGAGACGATCAACACCGAGCTGATCCTCGCCGACCTGCAGACCATCGAGAAGGTCCTGCCCCGGCTGGAGAAGGAGGCCCGGGTCAAGAAGGACAAGCAGCCCGAGGTCAAGGCCGTCCAGGAGGCGAAGGCCATCCTGGAGGAGGGCCGCACCCTCTTCGCGGCGGGCATCCGCCAGGGCACGGAGCAGGCCGCCCCCCTCCACGACCTGCACCTCCTGACGACGAAGCCCTTCATCTACGTCTTCAACGTCGACGAGGACGAGCTGACCGACGAGTCCTTCAAGCAGGAGCAGCGCGAGCTGATCGCCCCCGCCGAGGCGGTCTTCCTCAACGCCAAGCTGGAGTCCGACCTCGCCGAGCTGGACGAGGACGAGGCCCTGGAGCTCCTCCAGACCGTCGGCCAGGACGAACCGGGCCTCGCCACCCTCGCCCGCGTCGGCTTCGACACCCTCGGCCTCCAGACCTACCTCACGGCAGGCCCCAAGGAGGCCCGCGCCTGGACCATCAAGAAGGGCGCCACGGCCCCCGAAGCCGCCGGAGTCATCCACACCGACTTCCAGAAGGGCTTCATCAAGGCCGAGATCATCTCCTTCGACGACCTCATGGCCACCGGCTCGGTAGCCGAGGCCCGAGCCAAGGGCAAGGCCCGCATGGAGGGCAAGGACTACGTCATGCAGGACGGGGACGTGGTGGAGTTCCGCTTCAACGTCTGATCACTCGGCCGCCCCGGGCCCGGCTCCGGCCCCGCTCCCGTTCTCTCCGAGTGCCGCCCTCACGAAGGCGCGGACCAAGGGGCGGTCGTCCCGGGCGTTCCAGGCCAGGACCAGGTGGCTGGCGGGGGCGTCCGTTACCGGGAGTGTGGTCAGGGTGTCGGGGGTCGGGGTCACCAGGGAGCGGGGGAGGACCGCGATCATGCGGTTCGCGGTGACCATGTGGAGGAGCTGGACGACGTCGGCGACCTCGGGGCCGTCGCCGTCGCCGCCCGGGACGCCCTTCCAGCGGGGGAGAGTCTCGCCCGCCAGGTCGGACATGCGGATCGAGGCGCGTCCCGCCAGGCGGTGGCCCGAGGGGACGATGGCCACGCGGTCCTCGGTGTGGAGCGTGGCGTGGGCCAGCCCGTCGAGATCGTCGAACGGGGCGTAGAGGAGGCCGACGTCGGCGCGGCCCTCGCGGAGGAAGGCCGTACGGTCGGCGGGGCCGCTGAAGAGGAGGTCCACCCGGCGGGCGTCGGGCCGGTCGGCGTAGGCGGCGAGGAGGCCGGAGAGCAGGCCCGCGTCGCCGCCCGGTTTGAGGACGAGGCGCAGGTGGTCCTGGGGCTCGGCGGCGCGCCGGGTGCGCTGGACGGCGGCGGCGACCGCGTTGAGCGCGTGCCGTCCGTGCTCGCGCAACGCCTCCCCGGCCGGGGTGAGTTCGACATGGCGGCTGTCGCGGACGAACAGCGATACGCCCAGCCGGGACTCGGTCCTGCGGATCGCCTTCGACAGCGCGGGCTGGGCGATCGAGAGGCGGACGGCGGCCCGGCCGAAGTGCAGCTCGTCGGCGAGGGCGAGGAAGTACTCCAGCTCGCGTGTCTCCAGTTCGACCATGCCCACAGGTTATCGCCGGATGGCGAATGGGTCTTGGACGGCGGTGGCGTTCCACGCCCAGAATTGCCGCATGATCTACCACACGATGCTCGTATCCTTCGACCAGCCCGTTCCCGACGCCGAGCTGGACCAATACCTCGCAGACATCGAACGCGTCATGCTCGACTCCGGTCACGTGCGGTCCGTGGCCGCCCGGCGGCATCTGTCCGTCCCCGGCGAGGAGGCCATTCCCGCGTTCATCGCGACCGTGATCGTACGGCTCGGCCTGGCCGACACCGACGCGCTGGCGAAGGCGTTCGAGGCGCCCGGCCTGCACGACCTCATCCAGCGCTGGCAGGCCCGGCACCCGTACAAGGTCGCCTGGGCGAATCACGAGGCCCTGGCGTGAGGGCGGGGCTCGTCACCGGCGCCGGGAGCGGGATCGGCCGTGCGGCGGCACTGGAGTTCGGGCGCCTCGGCGCCGCCGTCGCCGTCTGCGACATCGACGCGGACGCGGCGGCCGAGACCGCCGAGACGATCCGGAAGGACGGCGGCGAGGCGCTCGCCGTCACCGCCGACATCGCCGACGAGCCCTCCGTACGGGACGCCGTCGCGCGTACGGTCACGGAGTTCGGCGGCCTCGACTTCGCCGTCAACAACGCGGGCATGGCCTCGCACGGCCGCCGGATCGACACGATGCCCCTGGCCGAGTTCGAACGGGTGGTCCACGTCAACCTGTCCGGGACGTTCCTCTGCATGAAGCACGAACTGCCGGCCCTGCGCGAGCGCGGCGGCGGCGCCCTCGTCAACATCGCCTCCAACGGCGGCCTGTACGCCATCCCGACCGCCCCCGCCTACGTCGCCGCCAAGCACGGTGTCGTCGGCCTCACCAAGGTCGCCGCCGTCGACCACGCGGGCGAGGGCATCCGCGTCAACGCCGTCTGCCCCGGCCCCACCCGCACCCCCGGCTTCGACCAGGCGGTCGGCACCCACATGATCGCGGCCCAGGAGGCGGGCACCCCGCTCGGCCGCCTGGCCGCCCCGTCGGAGGCCGCCGCCGCGGCGGTCTGGCTCGCCTCGGACGCCGCGTCCTACGTCACGGGCATCGCCCTGTCGGTGGACGGCGGCCGCCGGGCGTAGGAAGGAGGATGACGTGGGCGGGCGTCCCGCCGACGTGCCGCCCCGTTCCGGCCGCTAGGACGATGCCGCGGGCACGAGGTCCGCGGTCGTGCCGGACAGTTCGCGCAGTTTCTCGCGCGTCTCGGCGTCCGTGGAGTACACCACCGTGCCGATCATGCCGCGCGTCAGCAGCACCTTGTACGTGTTCCGGATGAGCCGGTCCACGTCCGCGGCGGGGGTCGACTTCTTGAAGACAGGGTCCTTGGACGCCGTACGGTCGGTGATCCAGCGGTCACCCCGCCACACGAGGTCGGGCCCGATGATGACGCCACTCCAGTCGTACTCGAAGCCCTGCGCCGTGTACACGCAGCCCACTTGGCCGAAGCCGGCCGGGTCCGTGGCCCAGAGGGCGGCCGGTGGTGCGCCTCCGACGGCTCGGTCACCGTAGACGTTCCAGGGCCGTTCCCACGCCCCGATGACGACGTCCGCGGGCAGCGCTTGACCGGGCGCCACCTTCTTCGTCCACTTCCAGCAGTAGCCCGCGGACATGCGGGCGCTGTAATCCTTGGAGCGGCGGTCGTCGAGAAACTCTTCCATCTCCTGCGGACTGTCCGCGACCACGAGCTGCATCTTCCCGTCGGGCTCCCACACCACGGGGCCGTCCGGCTCGAGGCCCAGCAGCCTCACCACCCACCGCAGGTACGCATCGCTGCCGCCGCACCGGAACTGGCTGTCCAACGGCACCACCTCGCAGCGGAGACCTTTCTTCGCGGCCGCCGCCTTGATCTCCTCCACGGTCCCCATCTCGCCGGGCCGGACCACCTGATGCTCGTCCAGCAGGAAGACCGGGACACGTGCCGCGTCGATGAGTTCCTCGACCTGGGCCTTGCCGGTGCGGTTCGCCGCCGGGGTATAGCGGTTGGCCGAGGTCTCCCGGATACGGTGGGCCTCGTCGCAGATGAGGACATCGAGCCCGTTGCGCTCGGCGGCCATGAAGCTGTTGAAGTACTTGAAGAGGTTCTTCACCTCCCGCTTCCGGGTGCCCGCCACCTTCCTCATCGTCGTCGTGAACGAGCTGGAACCCGTCGCGTGGAGCGCGCTGATGTCCTGCCGGTACAGCTCGCCGAGGAGAGACAGCGCGATGACACTCTTGCCCGTGCCGGGGCCACCGGTGACGACCACGACCTCCTTGTGGTCGGCGCGCTTGGCTCGGCGGACGGCGTTGAGAACCGTGCGGTAGGCGATCATCTGTTCGTCCAGCAGCACGAACTGCTCGCGCTCCCGCACCTCGCGGGCCGCCACGGCCATGAGCTGCTTGGAGGGGCTGATCTTCCCCTTGAGCAGCTCGTCCGCGGCCGGAGCCCCGGACTCGGCTGCCAGCCTCGTGCGCAGAAAGTCGATGAACTCCCCGCGCCGCTCGCCGATGAAGAGCTGGCCGTGCTGGTCCCGCTCCGCTTCGAAGAGTCCGTTGACCCCGAACTGGGTGGCGTTGTGAAGGTATGCGGCGCCGCTGACACGTTCTGGGCACCCGGACAGCGCCCCGTTGAACGAGATGAGGTACTCGCAGTAGCCGCGCACCTGGTGCACGGGGTTCAGCACCGCTCGGGTGTACGCGTCTACGCGGCACAGCGCCGGGTCGTCGTCATCCGGCTCGGCGCTGCTCCACTGCTTCAGTTCCACGACGACGTACGAGGGCATCCCGGACCCGGGGTGTACCCCGGCCAGGACGGCGTCGGCCCGCTTGCTGTTCAGCGGCAGCCCGTACTCGAGGAGCACTTCCACCTGTCCGAGTCCCGCGTCGTTGAGCGCGTTGGCGAGCGCCGGGATGCTCCGCTCCCACGAGCGGACCTCGGACGCACTCGGTTTGTGGCCGTGCACATGCACGAACTGCTCCGTCAGGCGGAAGAAGAGAGCACCGGACAGGCACTCGGCGGCGACCGCGGCGGCGGAGTCGCGGAACAGCAAGGGACGCCCCCAGGCAGCACGAAGGAACCCGTGCGGGTGGGGGCATGTCCTCGATGACTCCGCGAGGCGGAGCGGAAGCCCGGCGGGCCGCAGCTACGACGCAGCCCAGGCTACCCGTGGTGCCAACGGTAGTCCGGTGGTACATGTGCTCCCTCGGCGGTGAGCTGAGGCGCGGCGCCGTCGCGTTGCTGCATGCCGATGGTGCCTGCGATGAGCCTGCGCAGTTCGTTGTGCGTATCCGGGTCTACCGCGTAGAGCACTGTGCCGACCACACCTCGTGTGAGGAGCACGTGGTAGGCGTTGAGAACGCACCTCCGAACGGCTTCGTCCTCGATCTTGCTGGTGAAGGCCGGATCGCGGGACGCCTCCCGGTTGACCTGGAACGTGCCGTCGCGGAACAGCAGGTCGGGCCCGATGATGACGCCGTTCCAGTCGTATTCGAAGGTCTGAGCCGTGTAGACGCAGCCGATCTGGCCCACGCCCCGGCGGTCCGTCGACCACAGGTCCGACCTGGGCGCGTCGGGAACGCTGTGCTCCGGCTTGACGTTCCAGGGCCGGTGCCAGCAGCCGATCTGCACGTCATCGACGAGACGTTCCCCGTCCGGGGCGCTCCACGGCCAGCAGAAGCCCGCGGTGATCCGTGCCGTGGCTCCTTCGAGGTGACGGGCGCGGATGAACTGCTCCAGTTGCTCAGGGGAATCGGCGACCGTGAGCGTCATACGTCCGTCCGGCCGCCACGGCACCGGGTCGGAAGTGCCCAGCCCCAGCAACTGCTGGACCCAACCCTGATACTGCTTGCTGCCTCCGGCACGGAACGTTCCCTCGAGATCGATCACTTCGACCAGGCAGCCGTGTTCTTGGGCGAGATTCTTGAGGTAGGCGGCAGCGCCCACCTCGTCCGGACGGATGGACTGATGGTCGTCGAGCAGGAAGATCGGCACCTTGGCGGCATTGATCAGCTCGACGGCCTGTGGCCGGCTGTCGTCCCTGAACTCCTTCGCGGTCCACCGGTGCGTCGAACTGCGCCGCAACCGATGGGCCTCGTCGCAGATCAGGACGTCAATGCTGTCGGCAGGGACCTCGGTGAAGCTGTTGAAGTACCGGTAGAGCTTCTGCGCCGACTGGTCCTTGTCCCTCTTCTGCCCCGGGCGCGCCGTGCCTCTGTGGATCTCACGCAGCGTCTCCGTGTAGGCGTGGGATCCACTCGCCAGCACCGCCTCGCGTCCCTGGCCGCCGAGTTCGCGCAGCAGTTCCAGTGCCACGGCGCTCTTTCCGCTGCCGGGGCCGCCCCGGAGAATGTAGACGCGCTTCCTGTCAGGACCGGGTGCCGCCACCGCCTGGATCTCGGCCTCGTCGGGCTGGAACAGGCCTACGTCGTATCCCGTATGAGGTGCGGTCTTCTCCAGATGGCGGGCGATCAGGTCGAACGCGAGGCACTGCTCATCGAGGAGAGCGAGACCGCCGCCGGTGGTGGACCGCTGCCGTGCCACGTCGGTGACCTTCAGGAGCGGATCGCTGCGGTCCTGGACCAGCGCGAGCGCCGCACGCCTGCCTGACGCCCGGGCGAACCGCGCGGTGAGGAGCCGGCGGAACCGGTCCAGGTCGTCCAGGGTGTAGAGGAAGCCGTGGTTGGACTCGGGCAGATCGAACAGCGCTTCCACGTCGGCGTCCCGCGCGTTGTGGAGGAACGCCACTCCCCGCAGCCGGTCCTCGTCCTCCCGAAGATGGGGCAGGTAGCGCACCATGTATTCGCAGTAGCGTTGAATCTGCCGTACCGGATGCAGCTTGTTCTTTCCGTCGCCGAAACCCAGGTCGACGGCGACCGGGCAGCGGGGGTCGACCGTCGCGTGCCGTACCTGCTTCAGCTCGACTGCCAGATACGTGTCGGTTCCGGTGGCGGGGTGCTTGCCGCAGAGCACCAGGTCGACGGCACAGTTGGTGTGTGGCAGGCCGACCTCGACCTGTACTTCGACCTCGTCGAGGCCGCATTCGAGCAGAGTCTGGGCCACAACGGGGATGCTGTTGTTCCAGGAAACGACCTCGCCTCTGGGGGCTGGTCGCCCAGTGGCCACTTCATGAGCGGCCATCAGGCGCTCGGTGAGCGGAAGACGCGCTGATCCGTCACGGGCCACGGTGAGCCGCCCGATCTCGGCCGCGGACAATTGCAGGAGCACGAAGGATCCCCAGGCACGAGGTGACTCGCGCGGGTGGGGGCATGTCCTGCGGAACTCCACAGCAGCGGAGCGGAAGCCCGTCGGGCCGCGATGACGACTCGTAGCGTAACTCGGGGCCAACGAGGGTGTGGGCGGGCCCCGAAAGGCCCGCCCACCGCTCGGCTCAGCCGAGGCGGTGCACCACAGCCTGCGCCAGCTCCCACATCAGGTTCGAGCCGAGGCTCGCCGTGAGACCGACAAGGACGTCACGGACCCAACTACGGTGCTTGGGCGTGTACTCGACAGCGGTCATGCGGATGCGTCCCCTTCGGTCGTGATCGGTGACGAGCGCCGGATGACTCCCGCCGGGAGCGCATCAAGAGGCATGTCACCGGACCGAACGGGCCTGTGCGTCCCCAGGCCACGTCACGTACATCCTCCAAGAGGACATGCGGTGCAGGACAACGCTAGCTCACAACAGGGCTGGTCCGGCAAGAAGTTATTCCCGAAGGGGCGTCAGCGGGCCGGCTCCGAGGTATCCACCGCCTCCCGCAGGTGCCCCACGAGTGCGCGCGTAGCAGGTGTCATGGGGGCCGTCGTGCGCCAGGCGACGAGGATGTGCGCGCGCAGCGGGGGGTGGGTGAGCGGGGTCGCGCGGAGGGAATCGGGGCGGGCGCGGGCGTAGGAGGCGGGGAGGATCGCCACGCCCAGGCCCGTCGTGGCGAGGTCGGCGAGGAAATGGTGACCGCGTCGAAACGGCCCGCGCGCAGGGAATTCAGGAGTTCGTCGGAGGCCGCCTCGGCGAGGGTGACCTCGATTGCCGGGTGCTCTTTGTGGAATTCGGCGAGAAGGTGCGGCAGATCGTACGCCGTGGCGGACGAAGTCACCATGCCGAGGGAAACACGGCCGCGCAGCAGGCCCGTGTGTTCGGCCACGGCCTCGCGGATGCGGGAGAGGGCGGCGAGGGCCTCGCGGGCGTACGGGAGGACAGTGGCGCCGACGTCCGTCAGGCGCACGGTCCGGGCCGAGCGGTCGAGCAACTCCTGCTTCAACTCCCGCTCCCGCAGGCGGATCTGGGTGCTCACACCCGGCCGGGCGACATGCAGTCTGGCGGCGGCCCGGGTGAAGCTCCGCTCCTCCGCGACAGCCACGAATTACTCCAACTGCCGTATCTCCATAAGCGGCGAGTATAGCAATCAGATCATCTCGCTATTGGACTTGCCGGGTTCACCGATCGAGCATGTACGTGTTTGCGGAGAGCGTGGATTCGGGAGAGGCGTGCCGGTGTCCTGGCGGAATCGATAACGGCGGGGAAAGCGTCCTGGTGGAGCGTTCCCATTCTGGGTTTCGGGGTTTTCGCCGTCGCCACGAATGAATTCGTGCTGGCTGGAATGCTGCCGCATCTGCGGTCCCCCTGGACGTCTCGCTCGCGACCGCGGGCCAGGTCGTGACCGTCTACGCGCTGGCCTGCGCCCTGCTCGGGTCCGTGCTGGCGACGGTCACCGCGGGGTGGTCGCGGCGGGTGACGCTCGTCTGCGCCGCGCTCGTCTACCTCGTCGGTACGGTCGGCGCCGCGCTCGCGCCCACGTTCGGGCTGCTGCTGGTCGCGCACGCCGTCGCGGCGGCGGGCACGGGGCTGTTCGTGCCGGTGGCCGCCGCGTCCGGCGCCGCGCTGGTGCCGTCCGAGCGGCGCGGGCGGGCGATCGCGGTCGTCCTCACCGGGTTCACGGCGGCGACGGCGTTCGGGGCGCCCCTCGGCACCGCGTTCGGCAGCCAGTTCGGGTGGCGGGCGACGATGTGGTTCGTCGCCGGGCTCGCTGTCGTCGGCATCCTCGCGTTGCTCGGCCTGGTGCCGCGCACCATCGTGACCCCGCCGCCGGAGAGCCTGCGGCACCGCCTCGCGCCGCTCGCGGACCGGATCGGTAGGCGCGGCGCGATGGCGCTGTGCCTGTTCGTCCTCCCGCTGTTCTCAGGCTCGTTCGGCCCGGCGGTCGGCTATGTCGGGGTGCTCGCCGTCGCCGGGTTCAGCATGAGCGCGCCCCAGCAGCACCGGCTGATCGCCCTCAACCCGGGCCTCGCCCCCCGTGCTCGTCTCGCTAAACGCCTCGATCCTCTGCCTCGTCATCGCCCTGGCCGGAGCGCTCGGCGGCCTCGGTTTCGCCGCCGCGGGCGCGACGAGCCTCGGCTACCTCGCCGCCGTCCTCGCGCTCCTCGCCCTCGCGCTCTCGGAGTTCGGCCACCGGCTGTCCGTACGGCTCAGTCCCCGGGTGGCCGAGGCGGCCGGGGCCGATGCTCCTGCTCGGTGACGGGGACGAGGGGGCGCCAGAACTGGTCGGTGTCCTTGTCGCGGACGGCGTAGCCGAGGCGCTCGGCGGCGCGGGTCAGATCGCGTACGTCGTCCGCGTCCTTCCGCTTACGGGCGTCCTTGCGGGCCGTGAGGAGGGCGTTCAGCTCCGGGCCCGTGTCGGGGGAGTGGGGGATCCAGCGCCGGTAGAGGGCCGCGTACGGGTCGGCCTCGTACCAGGGGTAGCCGTGGGCCCGGAACGCGGCGGCGAGCGCGGCCGCGGGGGCCGCGTGCTCGGCGCGGAGAAGCTGGCCCGAGTCCCGCCCGAGGACGACGAGTTGCTTGCCGTCGACGAAGACGGCCGCGACGTCCTCCCGGGCCAGGCTCTCCTCCGTGCCGTCCCCCTCGGCCTCGACACGGGCGTCGGTGAGCGTGATCTCCAAGGACTCGGTGAGCGCGATGAGGCCGCACACCACCCCCAGGACCAGGCCGGCGCCTGCCAGGGCGAGGTAGTGCCACGCCTCGCCGAGCGTCGCCACGAACTCGACCAGCTTCTCCATCGGCAGCGTCGGCAGCTTGACGAGCTGCCGGGCCAGGAAGGGCAGCGCCACCCCGAGGGCCGCGCCCACCAGGGGCAGACCGCCGAGCAGCAGGGCCCGCTCGGAACGCGGGTGCCCGAGCTTGGTCGCCGCCCCGTCCGGGGAGGGGCGCTCGGGGAGTTCGGGGTGGGGGATGTCCTTGCCGGGCTGCTCGTTGACCATGCCGGAAGCGTAGGAACCGGCCCGCCCGCCGCGCAGTCGCCGAAAGTCGCTGACCCGTCGACTTTGGTCGCTCAGTCGGCACCCGGCGGGGGCTCCTCGCCGAAGACCCAGGGGGCCAGGACCACGAGCCAGCCGTCGGGGTCCTCGAAGAGGACGGCGCCGTGCTGCGGCCAGTACGGGTTCGTGGCCGGTACGGGCGTGTGGCCGCGTGCCTCCATGTGGGCCACGGCCTTGTCGCGGGCCTCGGGGCCGCGCAGGTAGAGGACGAGCTGGTTCTCCGGGTCGGGTTCGGGGATGCGGGGTGACGTGCCGTGCTGGGTGATCTCCATCTGGACCGGCGTGCCGGGCAGGCCGAGGACCACGCCGTCGTATCCCGCGTGGCCGCGCCAGCTCGCGAGGACGGGGAGGCCCAGGTCGTCGCGGTAGAAGGACACGATCGCGTCGTAGCGGGCGGTCGGCCGCGCGAACCGTACGGCGCCCACGGCGAGATGGTCGGGCCAGGCGGGCGGCGTGTGCGGCGGTTGCGTCGTCGTCATGGGGCCACCCTGGCATCCGCGCCGCCCCCGGCTCCTCCGGCCGAGGGCGGAGCGGGGTCCGACCTCCGTCCTACGACCGGGCCGGCCCGCCCGCTGGTTACGCTGACGGCATGGCTGAGGCGCTCACTCCCATACGCGCGGTCGCCGACCACTTCGGGCTGCCCCTCTCGACGCTGCACTACTGGGAACGGCGCGGCCTGATCGCCCCGTTGCGGCGCGCGGGCGGCCAGCGCTGGTACGACACCGACCAGCTCTACCGCATCGCGCTGATCAAGCACTGGCGGGAGACGGGGCTGATGGGCATCGAGGACGTGGCCGCCCTTCTCGCGACGGGCCCCGGCTGGCAGGAAGCCGTCACGGAGCGGCTCGCGGAGATCGAGCGGCGGCGCGCGGCGCTGGACGCGGCGCACGCGTATCTCACGCACCTCCTCGCCTGCCCCCACGAGACGAGCCCCGAGGACTGTCCCGGCTTCCGGGAACGAGTCGACGTTCCCGTCGCGCGACCGTGAGCCGGGGGAACGGGCGCTCGGTGGCCGCCTCCGGGCCCCGCTCGCGCGGCATCGCCACCCACGCCACGAGCGCGGCGACGCCCAGGAGACAGGCGGAGGCGCCGAACGCCGCCGCGTAGCCCTCGGCGAGGGCGGCGCGGGACGCGGTCGCCATGGACGTGCCTCCCGTTGAGGAGGCGTCCGAGGAGGCGTCGCCGTCCGCCGCCGTCGTGACCGCGGCGGACAGCGTGCTCAGCGCGGCCAGGCCGACGGCGCCGCTGGTCTGCCGGACGGTGTTCAGCACGCCCGCGGCCAGCCCGTTCTGGTGGGCGGGCACGCCGCTGGTCGCCGACACGGTGATCGGTGTGAACGCGGCGGCCGTGCCGAGGCCGAACACCGCGCCGGGCAGCATCACCGACACCGCGTACGAGGCGTCCGTACCCGCGAGCGCGGCCATGGCGCCGTATCCCGCGGCGCCCAGCAGACACGCGGCGACGGCCGCCCGGCGCGGGCCCAGCCGGAGCGAGACCCGGCTCGCGGCGGTCGCGCCCGCGAACATCGCGGCGCCGACCGGCAGATACGCGAGCCCGGCGTCCAGGGGCGCGTACCCGTGCACGTCCTGGAGGTAGAGCGACAGCAGCACGGGGCTCGCGAAGAAGCCGAGGCCGAGCAGGAACATCACCGCGTTGCCGCCGCTGACCGCGCGCAGCCGGAAGAGGCCCAGGGGCACGAGCGGTTCGCGTGCCCAGCGTCCCTGGTGCACGGCGAAGAGGACGAGGAGCAGGGCACCGCCGCCCACGGAGCCGAGGAACGGGGCACCGGCCCAGCCGGTGTCGGGCGCGCGCATCACCCCGTGGACGACGGCGACGAGCCCGGCGGTCGCGGTGACGGCGCCGGTGACGTCCAGGCGGGGGCGCGTACGCCCGCCGCGCTCCGGGGCACGCGCCGACGGGGCGCGGGCGGGAAGGACGCGTGGGGGAAGGACCCGTACCGCCGCCGCGACGGCCGCCGCTCCGACCGGGACCGTCACGAAGAACACCCACCGCCATCCCGCCCACTCGGTCAGCAGACCGCCGAGCACCGGCCCCGACGAGGCGCCGACCGCGCCGACCGCGCTCCAGGTCCCCAACGCCCGTGCCCGGCCTGCGGGTTCGGGGAACGCCGTCGTCACCAGCGAGAGCGTCACCGGCATCAGCAGCGCCCCGCCGAGCCCCTGCACGGCGCGTGCCGCCAGCAACTGCCCGTCCGTGGCGGCGAGCCCGGCCGCCAGCCGCGCGACGGTGAAGACGCCCATGCCCACGGCGAACATCCGGCGCTGTCCGAACACGTCGGCCAGCCGCCCGCCCAGCAGCAGGAATCCGGCGAAGGCGAGCGTGTACGCGTTGACCACCCAGGCCAGTCCGGACGGGCCGAAGCCGAGGCCCGTACGGATGTCGGGGAGCGCCACGGACACGATCGTGGCGTCCATGACCACGACGAACGACCCGGTGCACGCCAGCGCGAGCACGCTCCCCGGCCCGCCGCCCTCCCGGCCGCTCACCGGTCCGCCCCTTCCCCGCCGTCCCCGCCGTCCCCGCCGTCGTCGCCGTCGTCGCCGGGATCGGCGAACCCGGCGTGGAAGAGGGGCGCGGGTGGCACCGTCCGGGCCATCGGCACCGCGTGCAGCGCGTCGAGCGCCGGGCGCAGGGCATGGAGCGCGAGGGCGAGCGCGCGCCGTTCGGAGGGGGAGGCGGGCAGTCCGGCCGCGTCGAGCGCGTCGCCGACGCTCATCGCGCGGCCTCCTCGGCGTGGAGGCGCGCGGGTGTGCGCCGGTGCCATGACGTACGGCCCTGGTACGCCTCGCCGACGCGCAGCACCGTCCTGTCCTCGGACGGCGGGCCCGCGATCTGGAGCGAGAGCGGCAGGCCCTCGCCGGTGAGGCCCATGGGGAGGGCGAGGACGGGGAGGCCGACCGCGTTCCAGTAGGGCGTGTGGACCTTGCTGAACAGCGCCTCGTTGTCCTGGTGCCCCTCTGGCGTCGTCAGCTCCTCCAGGCGCGGGGCGCCGAGGGAGGCCGTGGGGGTGACGAGCACGTCGACCGTGCGGAAGAGCGCGCGCAGGGCCTCGCGCGCCGTACGCCGGGCCCGCTGCGCCTGTACGTAGTCGGCGCCGGAGAACAGCGCGCCGTGCGCGAGCAGTCCGCGCGTCCCGGCGGCGAAGTCGTCCCAGCGGCGGGCGAGTCCGGCGCGGTGGTGGGCCAGGCCCTCGCTGGTCGTGATCACGAGAGTGGCGGTGATCATCTCTGTGAGGTACGGGAGTACGACCGCGCGGGTCCGGGCGCCCAGGTCCTCCAGCACGCGCACGGCCGCGTCGAACGCGCCCGCGACCGCCGGGTCCGCTCCCTCGGGCGCGTGCCCCTCCCGTACGACGCCGACGCGCAGCCCTTCCAGGCCCGCCGGCGGGCCCGTGTCCGGGGGCGGCGTCCGTACGTACGCGGACTCCGGGTCCCCCGCGTCGGGCCCGGCGAGGACGTCCAGCAGCAGGCCGCAGTCGTGGGCGGTGCGGGCCAGGGGGCCGACGCGGTCGAAGCTGTAGGCGAGGGGCACGCAGCCGGTGCGCGGCACGAGGCCGTAGGTCGGCACCAGGCCCGTCACCCCGCAGAAGGCGGCGGGCATCCGGATGCTCCCCGCCGTGTCGCTGCCGAGCCCGGCGAGGAACATCCCGGCGGCGATCCCCGCGGCCGTCCCCGAACTCGACCCACCCGTCCAGCGGTCCGGATTCCAGGGGTTGCGCGGCACGGGGAACGGCTTCGCGGGGTCCGGCATCCCGCAGCCGTACTCCATGGTCGTCGTCTTGCCGGTGATCACGGCACCGGCGGCCCGGAGCCGCGCGACGGCGACGGCGTCGTCGACGGCGGCCCCCGTGGGGACGAGGCTCTGCGCGGTCGTCCGGCCCTCGGCGGTCGCGAGGACGTCCTTGACGCCCAGCGGTATGCCGTGCAGGGGGCCCCGGTCGCGGCCCGTGGCGAGTTCGCGGTCGGCGCGGCGCGCGGCGGCGAGGGCCCGGGCGTCGAAGCGGGCCAGGTGGACGCCGAGGCGTGCGTCGAGCGCGTCGGCGGCGGCGAGCGCCGCCTCGGTGAGCGCGACGCTGCTGACCGTGCCCGCGCGCAGCGCGCGGGCGGCGTCGGCGACGGTACGGGGCTGTTCTTCCGGCAAGGGGTGACCTCCCGTTCGGGCCCTTACATACGGGCGTGTGCGGCAGCGTCGCCGCTCAACCGCGGTTGAGCGCAAGGCCCGTGGTCCCGGGCGGCCCCCAAAGAACCCCCAAAGAAGTGTTTGACAGTGGAGAGCGTCCCGGCGCACACTCCTTCCGTGGAGACGACGACACTGCGCCGACCGGCCTTCCGGCGGCTCGCGACGGGACGGGCCCTGACGTTCTTCGGGAACGCGATGGCGCCCGTGGTGCTGGCCTTCGCCGTGCTCGACCTCGGCGGTTCGGCCGTGGACGTGGGCGTGGTGGTGGGCGCCCGCTCGGTGAGCAACGTGGCCCTGCTGCTCTTCGGCGGCCTGCTCGCCGACCGGCTGCCGCGCACGCTGGTCCTGCAAGGGGCCGCGTTCGCCGCCGCGTCGACGCAGGCGGCGGTGGGCCTCGCGGTCCTCGCCGACCGCGCGCCGCTCGCCGTGCTGCTCGTGCTCAGCGTCGTGCAGGGCGCGGTCGCGGCCGTCTCCGTCCCGGCCTCGGCGGCGCTGCTGCCGCTGACCGTGCCGCCCGAGGAACTGCGCCCGGCGAACGCGTACGCGCGGATGGGCGTGAACACCGGCATGATCGCCGGGACCTCGCTCGGCGGCCTGCTCGCCGCGCTCGCCGGACCGGGCTGGGGGATGGTGCTGAACGGGGCGGCCTTCCTCGGCGCCTCGGCCGCGTACGGGCTCGCGGGGCGCCGCCTGCCCGCCCGCCCGGACGCGCCGGTGGAGCGGGCGCGTCCGCTGCGCGAACTGCGCGAGGGCTGGCGCGAGTTCGTCTCGCGCACCTGGGTGTGGGTCGTGGTGCTGCAGTTCTTCGTGGTGAACGCGGTGGCCGCGGGCGGCATCCAGGTGCTGGGCCCGACGGTCGCGGACGGCACGATCGGGCGTACGGCGTGGGGCTTCGTCCTGGCCACGCAGATGGCGGGGGCGCTCGCGGGCGGCTTCCTGGTGGCGCGCTCGCGCTCCCGGCACGCGCTGCGGATCGGCGTGGCCGTCGTCGCGCTGGACGCGCTGCCGCTGCTGGCGCTCGCGGAGTCGGCCACGCTGATGCTGATGCTGGTCGCGATGTTCGTGAACGGCGTGGCCATCGAGCAGTTCGGCGTCGCCTGGGACCTCTCGCTCCAGGAGAACGTCCCCCAGGAGAAACTGGCCCGCGTCTACTCGTACGACGCACTCGGCTCGACCCTCGCGCTGCCCGTCGGCGAGATGGCCGCGGGCCCGCTCGCCGAGCGGTTCGGCGTACGGCCGACGCTGCTGGCCGGGGTCGTGCTCGTCACGCTGGTGACGGTCGCGGCGCTGTGCAGCCGGGAGGTGCGGGGGCTGACGACGCGGGGCCCGGGCGCCGACGGAGGCGCCGACGCGGATGCCGGGGGGAGTGCCGAAAGGGACGCCGAGGGGGGCGCCGACCGTGCGGACGGCGTCGTTCCCGTCGCGTGAGGCAGACTGGGCGCGTGTCCGACTCCGCCCCGTCCCGCGAGGAGATCGGCGGCCTGCGGGTGCTCGCGCATCCGCTGCGGCTGCGGCTCCTGTCCCTGCTCACCGGCCAGGCGTACAGCGCGGCGGAGGCCGCACGTGCCCTCGGCCAGTCCCAGGCGAACGTCAGCTATCACCTGCGCAGGCTGCACGCCGCCGGGCTCGTGGACGCGGTGGGCGAGGTGACGGTGCGGGGCGGCACGGCGAAGCGGTACCGGCACGACCCCGAGAGCGGCGACCGCCTCGCGGCGGGCAGCGCGGAGGAGTACGCGGTCCTCGCGGCGGCCCTCGCCGACGAGCTGCGCCGCCGCACGGCCCAGCGCGACACCGGCGTACGGGGCGAGATGACGGACGCGGAGGTCTGGGTGGCCCCCGAGGCGTGGGAGGAGATCCGCCGGCGGGCCGTGGACCTGGGCACGGAGATCCACGCCCGGGCCCTGCCCCCGGGCACGGAGGGCGCCGTCCGCGTCAGCGCGACCCTGATGCTCTTCGCGATGCTCGCCGACGGCGAGGGGGATCGGGCTCCAGACGCAGAGCGGTGAGGGCGGTCGCGAGCATCTGGTAGTGGCCGACGAGCAGCAGGAACTCGATCGCCGCACGCTCGTCGAGATGTTCCCGCAGCCCGTTCCAGGTCGCGTCGTCGAGGTCCTGGCGCTCGTGCAGCATGTCGGTCGCCGCGAGGAGCGCCCGCTCGCGCGGGCTCCAGGACGCCCAGGACGGCGCCGCGGGCCCGGCGACGAGGCGGTCGAGGTCGTCCCGCGCCACCCCCGCGCGGCGCCCGAGGCGCCGGTGGTGCGCGAACTCGTAGGCGCACGCGCGCAGATGGGCGGTGCGCAGGATGACCAGCTCGGTCTCCCTGCGCGGCAGCGTGCCGCCGGGCATCAGCCGCCCTGCGAACCGGAGCCAGCCCCGGAAGAGCCGCCGGTGACGCCCCAGGACCAGGAACAGCGCGGGCGGCCGGGTGCCCGCGACGATCCCGGCGGCCCGGCTCAGCAGCCAGACGGCGCCCCCGACCTCGTGCCGCGAACCGGGCGCGATCCGGGGCCCGGGCGCGATCCGGGGCCCGCCGGGCGACGCGGGCCCGCCGTCCGGGAGTCCGTCGCCGTCCGGGAGTCCGCCGCGCGCGGGCCCGCTCGTCGCGCTCATCGTCCACGCGCCTCGGCGTGCCCGAGCAGCCGCCCGGCCGCCGCGTTCGCGGCGCGCATCGCGAGGACGTACAGCGGGGGCGCGTACCGCTGGAGCCCGTGGAGGAGGCGGACGCCGCGCGAGGTGTGGACGAGGTAGCGGCCGCGGCGCACCCCGTCGAGGATCGCTTCCGCCGCCCGCCCGGGCGAGGCGGCGCGCTTGAGGAAGCCCGCGCGCAGCCGCCGCATCGCCGGGCTGTCCCGGTCCACGCCGACGATCTCGACGGTGTCCGCGAGCGGCGTGGCGACGGCCCCCGGGCACACGAGGGTCACGCCGATGCGGTGGCGGCGCAGGTCGAAGCGGAGCACCTCGGAGATCCCGCGCAGGCCGAACTTCGCGGCGCTGTACGGCGCGTGCCACGGCAGTCCGATCAGCCCGGCGGCCGACGAGACGTTGACCAGGTGGCCGCCCCGGCCCGCGTCGATCATCGGCGGCAGGAACGACTCGATGACGTGGACGGGGCCCATGAGGTCCACCTCCACGACGTCCCGCCAGTGCCGGTGCTCCAGGGTCCGGACGGTGCCCCAGGTGGAGATCCCGGCGATGTTCATCACGACGTCGACCGGGCCGCCGGCCCCGTGGATCTCGTCGGCCATGGCCCGCACCTGCTCGTACGAGGAGACGTCGGCCGCCCCGGCGTACGCGACGGTGCCGCCCCGGTCGCGCACGGACCCGGCGGTGGCCGCCAGCCCCTCGGCGTCGCGGTCGGTCAGGAGCAGCACGGCGCCCTCGTCCGCCGCGCGTTCGGCGGTCGCCCTGCCGATGCCGCCGGCGGCGCCGGTGAGGAACACCCGGCGCCCGGCGAGGGAGTTGAGCCCCGGCCCGCTCATGGGCCGAATGTACCACCGGGAATATTCGCCTGAGTACAATCGGGAGGTGACTTCTCCGACCGGCGCCGACGGCCGTACGGGGCGCCGCCGTTACGCCGCGCGGCAGCCGCGCGAGGTCCGCCGCGCCCAGATCCTCGACGCCGCGGCGCGCGCGATCGCCGAGCACGGCTGGCAGGGCATGACGATGGAGCGGGTCGCCGCAGGGGCGGGGGTGGCCAAGTCCGTCAGTTACGCGATCTTCGAGTCCCGGGAGCGACTCCAGCGGGCCGTGATGCGGCGGGCCCAGGAGGTCACGGGCGAGCGCGTCGCCAGGGCGCTCGCGGCCGCGCGCGAGGCGGACGCGGCCGGGGCGGACGGCGTGGAGGCGCGCGGGACCGGGGCGCGCGGGATCGGGGCGGCGCTCGGCGCGGGTCTGGCCTCGTACCTCGAAAGCGTCGCGCGCGAGCCGGAGATCTCCCGGCTCGTCCTGCTCCCGATCGCCGGGGCGCCGGAGGGGGTGCGCGAGGCCGTGGCCGAGGGGCGTGAGCGCGTGCGGCGCCAGATCCTCGCCGCCGTCGAGGAGCACGTGGCCCGCGGGGGCGTGACCGGCCTCGACACGGAGCTGCTCTCGCACCTCGTGCGGGACAACGCCGAGAGCCTCGCCCGTCTGCTGCTCGCCCGGCCCGGGACGTTCACGCCGCGGCGGCTGTCGGGGTCCGTGGCGGAGCTGCTCCGGGCGGTCGCGGGCCCGGACCGGCCCTTCGGGCACGGACCGTGACGTAGGGGGGAGCGGGATCGTTTCCGCAGCGTCAGTTGTGCGCCTCGCGTGAGGCTTGTGCGCTCCCTGAGCAGCAACTCATCACATCGGGTGAAACTTTGGCCGATTGTTGCGGCCAACAACCGTGAGTTGCCAAGCTGTTGCTCACTGTCAACCTGCCGAGAGAAGTGCAAGGACGGGGAGGGCGCACGTGCCATTCGGTGAGCAGCCCGCATATCTGCGCGTCGCCGGAGACCTGCGGAAGAAGATCGCTGACGGCTCGCTGCCGCCGCACGCCCGCCTCCCCTCCCAGGCCCGCATCCGCGAGGAGTACGGGGTCTCGGACACCGTCGCGCTGGAGGCCCGCAAGGTGCTGATGGCCGAGGGGCTGGTCGAGGGCCGCTCCGGCTCGGGGACGTATGTGCGGGAGATGCCGGTCCCGCGCCGCATCTCCCGGACGGGGTACCGGGCGATCGGCGACTCGACGCCCTTCCGTCAGGAGCAGTCCGACGAGCGGGTGAAGGGCACCTGGGAGTCGCACAGCGAGCAGGAGGACGCCTCGCCGCTGATCGCCGAGCGGCTCGGCATCGACACGGGGGAGCGGGTGATGCGCACCCGGTATCTCTTCCGGATGGAGGGCGACCCCGCGATGCTCTCGACGTCCTGGGAGCCGCTGCGGCTCACCGGGCGGACCCCGGTGATGCTCCCCGAGGAGGGCCCGCTGGGCGGGCGCGGCGTGGTCGAGCGGATGGCCGCCATCGACGTGGTGGTGGACAACGTGGCGGAGGAGGTCGCCTCCCGCCCCGGCCGCGCCGAGGAGACCGTCGCCCTGGGCGGCGTCCCGGGGCACTCGGTGCTGGTGATCTCGCGGACGTATTTCGCGGGCGGCCGGGCCGTGGAGACCGCCGACGTGGTGGTCCCGGCGGACCGCTTCCGGATCTCGTACCACCTGCCGGTGAAGTAGCCGGTCGTCCGGACGGTCGTCCGGACGTACGTTCGCTCGCACGCCTCTCACGCCCCCGGCGGCCCTCGTGGTCACCGGGGGCGAACGTGTGGCCGAAAATGTTGGCCCATTGTGCAAAGTTGAATGCGCTGCGTGAGGGTCGGGCGTAAGCTCCGGCATATGCGAAGTGTGAGCGGCGACAGCAACGTGGTGCTTCCCTGGCTCCTGATACGCCAGGACGGCAACGGCAACCGCTATCGCGTCGGCAGCTACGCCACCCGGGCCGAGGCCCAGCACCTCGCGGAGCGTCTGGGCAAGGAGGGGGAGCCCGCCGAGCCCGACGGGTACGTCGTGGAGCACATGGAGCACCAGCACTAGCACTAGTCACCCGGCAGCCACCTGGCCCCCGCTCTCACTCCACCGCCTCGTTGCCGGGGCCCGCGTCACGCCAAGAGGGATAATTAGTCCATCTTGCCCGGAAAAGCCCGGTGAGACCGCTACGCGAGCTGGGGGCGTGGGCAGCGTGACGAGCACAGAAGCCGGTGACACCGGCGGAACCGGTGACGCCGGGGAAGCCGGTGCGGCGCGCGAGGGGCGTGCGGGGCCCGAGTCGCTCCTCGACACCCTGCGCATCGGCATCGTCATGCTCGACGGCCGGGGCGATGTCCTCCTGTGGAGCCCCATGACGGAGGAGATCCTCGGCTGGACCACCGACGAGATCGCCGGCCGCCCCATCCAGGAGTTCATCGAGGACGGCGGCGGCACCGACGAGCGGGTCAGGACCGCGCTGCGCGAGGAGCACCACTGGCGGGGCATCCTCCACATCCGGCACCGCGAGGGGCACCTCGTCGAGGTCGAGGGCCGCGCCACGCTGCTGGAGGACACCGAGCGGCACCCCTTCGTGCTCGCGAACATCGTCGAGACCAGCAGGCTGCGCGCCGTCGAGCACGACCTCGCCGCGCTGGACGCGCTCTTCGCGTACTCCCCGCTGGGCATCGCCCTCTTCGACAGCGACCGCCGCTTCGTCCGGATCAACGAGGCGCTCGCGCGGCTGCACGGCTCCAGCCCCGAGGCGCTGGTCGGCAAGACCGTGCGCGATGTGCTGCCGGCCTCGATGTCCGAGGAGATCTCGCGGGTCCAGTCCGTCGTGCTGGAGACGGGCCGTTCCGTCGTGGACCTCGTGCTGCCCTCTCCCGACGGGGAGGGGGCGCGCTCCGTCTCGTTCGGCAGGCTCACCGACCGGGGCGGGCAGGTGCTCGGGGTGAGCTGCACGGTCATGGACATCACCGAGCGGCTGGAGGCGCTGAACAAGGTCGAGACCGCGCGGGAGCGCCTCGCGCTGTTGGACGACGTCGGTGTCGCGCTCGGCGACCTGCTCGACGTGCGCGCCATCTCCCAGGCCCTCGCCTCGGCGCTCGTCCCGCGCTTCGCCGACTACTCCGGCGTCCTGCTGCTCGGCCAGGTGCTGCGCGGCGGCGACCTCCCCGGGCACGGCCCGCTGCCCGGCACGCCGCTGCACCAGGTCGGCATCGCCGCGCGGTACGAGGGCGAGGCCGTCGAGCGGATGTTCGCGCTCAGCCATACGACCACGTACGAGCCCGGCTCCTTCTTCGGGATGGCGCTGGACTCCGGCACGCCGCACCTCGCCACCTCGCAGTCCGAGATCGTCTCCTCCATCCGCCCCAGCGACCCCCGCGCCAGGACCGCGGTGGACCTGGACATGCGGTCCATGCTGGCCGTGCCGCTGCGGGCCCGGGGCATCGTCCTCGGGCTCCTCGTCGTCAGCAGGTCCGGTGGCCGCGCCCCGCTCGACCCCGACGACCTCGCGCTCGCCATGGAGCTGGCCGACCGCGCGGGCACCTCCCTCGACAACGCCCGGCTCTACGCCCGCGAGCGCGAGGGCGCGCTGATGCTCCAGCGCAGCCTGCTGCCCCAGCACCTCACCGAGCCGCCCGGCGTCCGCGTCGCCTCCCGCTACGTGCCGGGCAGCAGCGGCAACGAGGCGGGCGGCGACTGGTTCGACGTGATCCCGCTGCCGGGCGGCCGGGTCGCGTTCGTCGTCGGGGACGTGATGGGGCACGGGCTGCACTCCGCCGTGACCATGGGACGGCTCCGCACGGCCGTACGGACGCTGGCCGGGCTCGATCTGCCGCCCGCCGAGCTGCTCGACCGCGTCAGCGACCTCGGCGACGACCTCGCGCAGGGGTTCGAGGACCCGCTGATGGCCACCTGCGTGTACGCCGTCTACGAGCCCGCGCCGAGCTGCGGGGGCGACGACAGCGCCAGCGGCACGCTCACCGTCGCCCGCGCCGGGCACATGCCGCCGCTGCTGGTCACCCGCGAGCCCGGCGGCACCTGCCGCGCCCGCACGATCGACCTGCCCTCCGGCGCCCCGCTCGGCGTCGGCGGCGTCGGCTTCGCCTCCGCCGAGATCGACATCCCGGAGGACAGCGTCCTCGTCCTCTACACCGACGGGCTGGTCGAGAACCGGGACGAGGACATCAGCGAGGGCATCGACCGGCTGTGCGCCCGGCTCAGCCACGACGCCTCCGGCGGCTTCGGCTCGCTGGAGGAGGAGTGCGACGCGCTCGTCGACAACCCCGTCACCGAGCACGCCGGAACCGCCGACGACGTGGCACTGCTCATGGCCGAGCTGGGCCCGCTGCCCCGCGACACCGCCGTGGCCTGGTCGTTCTCCACCGAGCGCTACGCCGTGCGCCGGGCCCGCGAGGCCGTACGGGCCACCCTGCGCGACTGGCGGCTCGACGCGCTGGAGGACACCGCCGTGCTGCTGGTCAGCGAACTGGTCACCAACGCGCTGCGGTACGCGCACGGGCCGATCGGCGTCCGGATGGTGCGCGAGGGGACGCTGACCGTCGAGGTGTCCGACCCGCTGCGCGATCCGCCGCGTGAGCGCGTGGTCACCGAGGAGCACGAGGGCGGGCGCGGCATCCAGCTCGTCGCCCGCGAGGCCCGCCGCTGGGGCACCCGCCACGGGCACGCGGGAAAGACCGTCTGGTTCGAACTTCCGCTTCCCTGAACGGCGTTGCGCGCCGCGTGGCGGGGTGGCGCGGGGAGGCGTGCCGTGGCCCGTGGGGAAGGGGGTGTGAGTGCGGCTGAGGAGGGGACATTCCGCAGGGGTTCGACACCGCGTTCGCTGGTTAGGAGAGAGAGGTGACCCCCGTGGACGTCGGGGGAAGCGCGCATTTTGCCGTACGCGGCAGGAAAACATGCGGCGATCGGGAAGAGCAGGTCACGGCCCCTCCGGGGCTGTCACACTGCTCGGACCGGGGGCACACCGGGCATGGGAAGGGGCGGCGTTGAGTGACATGCCAGTGGAGGCTGCGGGAAAACCGGACGATGTTCGCCGTGCCCTCGCCCTCCTCAACGCCGCGGGTGCCCGTATCGGGAACTCGCTGGACCTGGAGACCACGGCACGCGAGCTGCTCGGCGTCGCCGTGCCGCAGTTCTGCGACCTGGCCTCCGTCGATCTGTACGAGGACGTGCTCTCGGGCGAGGAACCCCGCACCGTAGGCCCCGGGCTGCCCGGCGGCGGGCGGGGCGGGCCCGTGTCCGCGCCCCACGGCGAGCTGCGCCGGGTCGCCTACGCGAGCGCGGTCTCGGACGGCCCCTTCGCGCCCGCGCCCGCCCCCGCCTCGTCGCCCGCCGCGCAGAGCGCCGCGGGCGAGCAGGGCGCCGGGGCCGGGCCCGTGACGGTCGGCTCGACGCACTGCTACGCGGACAGTTCGCCGTTCGCCGCGGCCCTGCGCACCGGGCGCGTGCAGAACATCCCCGGGCAGGACGGCGGGGTGCCCGCGCAGTTCGGCGCCGTCGTCCAGTCCACGCTGGCCGTGCCGATGGTGGCCAGGGACCGGGTGCTGGGCCTGTGCCAGTTCTCCCGCGCGAAGGGCAGTGAGCCGTTCGGGGAAAGGGACGGGGCGCTCGCCGCCGAGCTGGCCGCGCGCGCCGCCGTCTGCATCGACAACGCCCGCCTCTACCGCAGGGAGCACGAGCGCGCCCTCATCCTCCAGCGCAGCCTGCTCCCGCCGGACGACCCCGAGGCCGCCGGTCTCGACATCGCCTGCCGCTACCTCCCGGGCAACCCGGCCACCGAGGTCGGCGGCGACTGGTTCGACGTCATCGAACTCCCCGGGCACCGCACCGCGATCGTCATCGGCGACGTGATGGGCCGCGGCCTGCGCTCCGCCGTCGCCATGGGCGAACTCCGCAGCGCCGTGCGCACCCTGGCCCTCACCGACATGGAACCCGCCGAGGTCCTCGGCGCCCTCGACGAGATCGCCCGCGGCCTCGGCGGCACCCCGCGCTCGCAGCGCTCCCGCTCCCAGCGGCCCGGCGCCGCCGAAACGGATCTGTCCGAGGTCTACCTGGCCACCTGCATCTACGCCGTCTACGACCCGGTCTCGCGCCGCTGCACCTTCGCCAACGCGGGCCATCTCCCGCCCGTCCTCGTCGAACCGGCCGAGCCCGCGCTGCTCCTGGAGGTCCCCAAGGGCGTGCCCCTCGGCGTCGGCGGCGAGCCCTTCGAGGAGATCGAGGTCGAGCTGCCGGACGGCGCGATGCTCGCGCTCTACACCGACGGGCTCGTCGAATCCCGCGACCACCCGCTCGACGAGGGCCTGGACGCGTTCCGTTCGGTCCTCACCGACGCGAGCGAGCCGCTGGAGGACACCGCCGACCGCGTGCTCCGTACGTTGAACGTGCACCACGGCGAGGACGACATCGCGCTGCTCGTCGCGCGCGTGCACGGCCTCGACCCGGCGTACGTCGGCGACTGGTGGCTCCCGGCCGAGCCCCGCTCCGTCTCCCGTGCCCGCGAACTCGCCCGCGAACAGCTCGCCGCCTGGCAGCTCGACGCCCTCGGCGACACGGCGGAACTCCTGGTGAGCGAGCTGGTGACGAACGCGATGCGGTACGGGGAGGGTGACATCAGGCTCCGCCTGCTGCTGGACCGCACGCTGGTGTGCGAGGTCTGGGACGCCGGTCCCGTGCAGCCTCGGCGCCGTCGGGCGCACGATACGGACGAGGGTGGGCGCGGGCTGCAGTTGGTGGACCTGCTGAGTGCTGGGTGGGGGAGTCGGCGTACCCCCCGTGGTAAGACCGTCTGGTTCGAGATGGCCCGCCCCGAGGCGGGTGCCCCTTCGGCCGACCCCACCGAAGCCCTCCTCAGCCTCTTCTGAGCTGTCGGCTGAGCAGGGGCTGCCTCTCGCCGTGCTTCGCCGGGTGCGACTGCGCCGTGGCTGAGCGCGCAGTTCCCCGCGCCCCTGGAGGGGCAAGCCCTGTGGTGTTGTGACCGGGCGCGCCCGCGCGGCGGAGCCGCACATCAGACACAGGCCCGCGCCCCTGGGCGCGCGTGCGGACCAGGGGCGCGGGGAGGGGCGCGGGTTAGTCGATGCGCTCCTTCTTCTTGTCGAGGGTGCATATGGACGGGGCCATGACCTCTTCGGGGCTGCCCCAGCCCGCACACTGGTACCCGGAGTGCCCGTACCAGTCGTGGCCGAACTCATGCGCGGCGAGGAGCGCCTGATCGCCCACTCCGCCGAGGAAGAGCGCGATGCGCTGCCCCTGGCCCCAGTTGCAGCCGACGATGTTGCCGCCGCCTCCGCAGTCGGTGATGTAGCTGTTGCGGCACTCGACCGGCGTGTCCTCGTTCGCCGTCTCGTTCATGCCCTTCCAGGCCGCCGCGCCCTGGCCGATGACGCCGCCCTGCCCCTGGCACGAGGCCTCGAGGTGGTAGGCGCGGTCACTGGGCACGTCCCAGCCGCCCGGCGGGGGCTCCATCGCCTGTTGGAGCTTGGCCGCCGCGAGAATGGTCTTGGGGGTCGTCATCTCCTTGAACTCCGCGGCCGTGATGCCCTCGCCCTTCATCTGCGAAGCATCCTGCGGCGGGGCCGCGGCCTGGGCGCCGGTGCCGAGCATTCCGGCGATCACGGCCAGGACCGCTACCAGGACGGATCTGAGGAGCAGTCTTCCTCGCATGCCTCTCCTCCTGCTGTGGGGGATGTGCGGGGGGACGCCGCGGACCCGTTGGTACGGGCCAACGGCACCTTGCGCTCCTACAGTTCGCAGAAGGGGACCCGGAAACAATCCGGGATTCGCTAGGTATCGCTCACAGCGGGGCGGCGGCGACCTCGGCGCGCGAGCCCAGGTTCAGCTTGCGCAGCACCTGGGCGACGTGGTGCTCGACGGTGCGCGGCGAGAGGAACAGCACGTCGGCGATCTCCCGGTTGGTGTGCCCGAGCGCGACGAGCCGCGCGACGTCCTGCTCGCGGGGCGAGAGCTGGTCGCCGTAGCCGCGGCGCCCCCGGCGGGACGGCAGGACGACATCGTTGCCGCGCAGCACCCGGCGGCAGCGCGCCGCGTCCCGGGTGGCGCCCAGTGCCGCGAACTCCTCGGAGACCGCGAGGAGCTGAGCCGTCCCCTCGTCCCCCTCGCCGAGGCGGCAGCGCGCGGCGGCCTCCCCGGCCCGGGCCGCGGCGTAGGGGTGCGGCAGGGCGGCGTACGCCGTTCGGGCCGCGTCGAAGAGCGCGGCGGCCTCCGCCGTACGTCCGCCGCCCGCCGCCAGCGTGCCGCGGCAGGCCCGGAGCGCCGCCGAGGCCAGGGGCGCGTCCCGGCCCTCGATGCCCTCGGCCAGTTCGGCGGCGGTCCGCTCCGCTTCGGGCAGGCGGCCGTCGCGCACCAGGGCCGTCACCGCCTGCGGGGCCAGGTCGCCCGCCCAGGACCACAGGCCCTTGCGGCGGATCCTGGCGATGCCGCGTTCGGCCTCGGCCCGCGCCGCCACGGGCTCGCCGCGCGCCCGCAGCAGGCGCGCCATGGCGCCGGAGGCGCTGGCCAGTATCGGCGCGGGCGCGTTCGCCGGGTCGGCGAGGCCGGCCGCGCGCAGCGCTTCCGCCGCCTCGTCCCACTCGCCGCGCGTGCAGGCGAGCAGGCCCAGGACGAGATGCGCGTCGGCCGCGATGCCCGGGACGTCCCGCACCGTGTCGAGGACGTGCCGGGCCCGTTCCGCGAGGCCCTGCCAGCGGCCCTCGTACCAGTCCAGGCGCAGCGCGGTGCCCTCCACGATGCCGCCGTAGAACGCCGCCCCGCACTCCGCGGCCAGTCGCCGCCCCTCCCTGCGGAAGCGGTGCGCGGCGCCGAAGCGGCCGACGCAGGTGGCGGCGTCCGCGAAGTTGCCGCAGGCGCGGGCCGCCTGGCGGCGGTCGGTGCCGGGCCCGGCGGCGCCGGTGAACCGTTCGGCGGGGCCCCAGACCTCCGGGTCGCCCCCGTACATCGCCAGGGCCAGCCGGTTGGCGCGTACGGCGGTGGACACCGACGGCTCGGGCTCGCGGGCCGCCAGCTCCTCGGCCCGTTCGATCCAGCGCGCGTGGACGGCGTACGGGTGATCGCCCCAGGCGGGCATGGCCAGCGCCGCCATGCCGCGTGCGGCGAGCGCCGGGCGGTCGCGCAGCTCCTCGACGGCGAGGGCGGTCGCGGCCCGGCCCTCCTCGTACCGCCCGGCCTGGTTGTAGAGCAGCAGGCCCAGGTTGAGGCGGATCTCGCCGCGTACGTCCCGGGGCAGGCGGCTGTCGCGCACGATGCCGCGCAGCAGCTCCGTGGCCCGGCGGTGGGTGAGCCCGAGCACCGCGTCCCGGCTCAGCTCGACCGCGAGCCGGGCGCACTCCCGGCGGCCCAGGCGGCCGTCGGACAGCAGCTCCTCCAGCATCCCCACGGCGAGCGCGAGATCGCACACCTCCCGCGCCGAGGACGCCGCCGCCTCGCCGTACGCCCGCCACCGCGCGAACTCGCCCGCGCGGCGCGCGTGGTACGCGAGCTGCACCAGCGGCTGCGGGTGCTGCGCCGCCAGGGCGCGCATCGCGCCGCGGTGCAGCCGGTGCCGGTCGGGGCCCGGCAGCGCGGCGTAGACGGCCTGCTGCGCGAGAACGTGCCGGAATCCGTACCGGTCGTCGCCCCACTCGTGCAGCACTCCGGCGCGCAGGGCCTCGCGTACGGGCGCGGCGCACTCCGTCCCGTCCGTACGGTCCGTTCCCCGCGCGACGGCGGCGAGGAGCGCCTCGCCCGCGGGGGCGCCGAGCACGGCGGCGGCGTGCACGACGGCGACCGTCGGGGGCGAGAGCGCGCTCATCCGGTCGGTGACCGCCTCGCGCAGCGGCGCGGGCACGGCCATCGCCTCCAGCGCCTCCGGCCCGAGCCGTCCTTCGCGGGGCAGCGCGCGGACGACCTCCTCCACGACGAACGGAATCCCCGCGGTACGCCGGTGCAGCTCCGCCGCGAACGGCGCCGGGGGCTCCGGCGCGCCGGTGAGCGCGCCGCACAGGGCCTGTACGCCGTCCGCGTCCAGCGGGCGCAGGGGCAGCGTGACGGTGCTCGTGCCGGGCGGACGGCGGTACGCGCGGCCGAACGGCAGGCCCGTGCCCGGGAGTTCCTCGCGGCGGTAGCTCACCACCGCCGACAGCCCCCGCGGCGGATCGTCCACCAGGAACCGGAGCAGGTCCCGGGTGCCGTCGTCCGCCCAGTGCAGGTCCTCGACGACCATCACGGCGCCGCCCAGCGCGTCCAGCAGCGCCCGCACGGCGCGGAACAGCCGGTGGCGCGCCGCCCGCGCGTCCCGCAACGGCTCGGGGCCCGGCGGCAACCGGTGCGCGATCTCCGGCAGATACGGGCGCAGCGCGCCGCAGACCGGGCTGAGCGCGGCGGGCAGCGCGCCCGCGGAATGACGCAGCAGGTCGAGGACCGGGCCGTACGGGAACGGTTCGCGCAGGGGGCGACAACTCCCGGCCAGCACGCGGCGGCCGCGTACGGCGGGATCGCGCAGGGCCTCGCGTATCAGCCGCGTCTTGCCGACTCCGGGCTCCCCCTCCACGAGCGCCACGGAGGGAGGCTGGGCCATCGCGTCCACCAGGGCGCGCAGCTCCTTTGCCCTGCCGATCAGAAGGGGGGCTTCCGACATGGGGGGCTCCGGCCGGTGGGGGAGGCGCGCACGCGCGCCACGACGGCGTCGACGCGAAACTAAGCCCCCCACTCTCCCCTGACAACCCCTCTGCTCCAGGGCTCGCCCCTCCAGGGGCGCGGGTTTCCGAGCGCTTGGAAGAAGCGGGGCTTGCCCCTTCAGGGGCGCGGGGAACTGCGCACCCAGCCACGATGCGGGCGCGCCCCGCGAACCACAGCCCGGGGCACCCCGAACCCGGCCCTCTCACCGGAGCACCCGGCAAGGGAGCTGCGCTTGCCGACCCTGCTCCCCCAAGCTCTTCGAGCAGGGGGTGCCCCCAGCGCAGACTTCCCAAGCGCAGCGGGAGGGAGGAGCAGGGGCTTGCCTCTCCAAGGCGCGCGCCTCGCAAGCGCAGTGGGCGGAGCAGCAGACGTGCCCCGTCAGGGGCGCGGGGAACTGCGCGGCGAGCCACGGTGCAGGCGCGCCCTGCGAAGCAGTGTGCGGGGCACCCCGTATGCGGCACTCACCAGGCCTCAAGGGCCCACGAGGGATTTGGTGGTGAGGTGGCCTTCTGCGAAGCAGAGGCGGTAGGCGGAGGAGGAGTTGACGCTCGTGCTGTAGTACGCGCAGTCCTGCCCGCGGGGAGGGCGCGGGGCCCGGTCCGGGGGGCCGTCGCGGGTGAAGGCGGGGAGGAATTCCTCGACCTCGGCCCGCGACATGCCGGGCTGAAGGCGCCCGTAGTCGTCCCGGCCCAGTACGGACAGCGCGGAACTCACCAGGCTCACCGGCAGCATCAGCACGAGGATCCCGGCCAGCGCGGCCAGCGGAAAGAGCACGGTCTGGCGCAGCCGACGCCGCACCTGGGCGCGGGCGTGCTCCAGTTCGCGGGCCGAGTCCGTGTCCCGCCCGGTCCCGGCCGCACGGGGCGTCGCGCCGTGCGCGGGCAGCCGGGCGGCGAGTTCGAAACCGCCGTCCGGCGTGGCGCCGCCGCGCAGCGTGCCGCCGGTGAGCCGTACGCGTTCGTCCAGGCCCACCAGCCCGGTGCCGCCGGAGGCGAGGCCCGGCGCGCGGGCCCCGTGCGGGACGGGCCCGTTGCGGACGGTGACCTCGACGGTGTCGCCGGAACCATCATCCTCACGCGCGAGCCGGGCCCGGACCTGAACCCGGACCCGGACCTCCGCGCCGGGCGCGTGCTTCGCGGCGTTCGTCACGCCCTCCTGCACCACCCTGTGCACGGCATGCCCGACCATCGGCGGCAACGGCGCGTCCGCGCCGTCCCGCTCCAGCGTGACCGCGACGCCGGACGCCCTCGCCCGCTCCACCAGTTCCTCGACGGTCTCCTCGGCGGGAGCGACCGGCGGCTGTTCGTCGTCGGTGCGGAGGACGCCGATGATCTCCCGCAGCCGTTCCGTGGCCCCGGCGGCGCTCTCCCGCAGCTCGCCCGCGGCGGTCCGCTGCCGGTCGTCGAGCGCCGGGTCCAGCTCCAGCGCCCCGGCGCGCACCGCGAGCAGCGCCAGCTCGTGGCCGAGCGAGTCGTGCATGTCGCCCGCGATCCGCGCGCGTTCGCGGATACGGGCCCGGTCCGCGACGGCCCGCTGCTCGCGCTCCAGCCGGTCCGCGATGCGCCAGCCCGCGTCGGCCAGTTCGGCGCGCTGACGGCGGTACCGTCCCACGAGCCACGGCAGCCCCATGGTGAGCAGCGCGGTCAGCAGCAGCGTGGGCCAGGCCCACAGCTCCCGGCCGACCACCGCGCACAGCGGCAGCCCGGCCACGGCGAGGGCGCCGAAGAACCACACCAGGGGCAGCGGGTTCCGCATCCGCCGCCCGGCGGCGTACGCGAGCAGTACCAGCGCGGGCCAGCACAGCGGCGCGAACAGCTCGACGCTCTGGACCAGCCCCAGCGCGACCGTCACGGCCAGCCCGTATACGGGCCACGGCCCGCCGTCGTAAGGCCGGAGCCGGTTCCGGAGCCGGTCCCGTATCCGGAAGAGCCCGTGGTGCACGTTGCGCATGCCCCCAGCATCCCCGACCGGGACAGGGCGGCGGACCCGACGAAAGTCAGGGATTCACTCCCCGTCGCGCACCAGCCCCGCCTCGTACGCGAGGATCGCGGCCTGCACCCGGTTCTTGAGGCCCAGGCGCGCGAGGATCTGGCTGACGTACGTCTTCACCGTGCCCTCGACCACGTGGAGGCGGGCGGCGATCTCCGCGTTCGGGAGGCCCGCGCCGACCAGGGCGAGGACCTCGCGTTCGCGGTCGGTCAGCTCGTCGGTACGGGCGCGGGCCGTGGCCCGCTTGCCGAGCGTGCCGGAGTCCAGGTGCGTGATGACGCGGCGTGCGACGGCCGGGGAGAGGTACGCGCCGCCCTCGGCGACCGCCCGTACGCCCGCGATCAGCTCGCGCGGGTCGCCCGCCTTCAGCAGGAAGCCGGCGGCGCCGGAGCCGAGGGCGCCCGCGATGTACTCGTCCTCGGAGAACGTCGTCAGCATGACGACCGCCGTTTCCGGCGCCGTCCGCGCGAGTTCGGCCGCGGCCTGGAGCCCGTCCAGCCGGGGCATGCGGATGTCGAGGAGACAGACGTCGGGGCGGTGCCGGCGCGTCAGCTCCACGGCCTGGTGACCGTCCCCGGCCTCCGCGACCACCTCCACGTCCTCGGCCGTGGAGAGGATCGCCCGCACCCCGGCCCGGATCATCGTCTCGTCGTCGGCCAGCAGCACTCGGATCATGACGTGCACGCTACCTCCGGCGGAATGACCGGCACGAAAGTGCAGTCCAAGCTTTGCCGAAGGGCTCCTGTCCGGCGCCGTCGCGCTCCGTAGCGTCCGGAGCATGCCCATGACGACCGGTGCAGAGACACAGACAGAGACAGCGACAGCGGCAGAGACAGAGGCCGTCACCGCCAGCCGTTCCTCCTACGTCACCTCGATCGCCCACACCCCCGCGCAGGTGCGGGCGGCGCAGCGGCTGCGGTACCTGGTGTTCGGGGAGGAGATGGGCGCGGCGCTGAGCACGCCCGTGCCCGGGCACGACATCGATCCGTACGACGGGATCGCCGACCATCTCGTCGTCACCGACACCGCGACCGGCGAGGTCGTGGGCACCTACCGGCTGCTGCCGCCGGGGCGCGCGGAGCGCTCGTACGCGGACGGGGAGTTCGATCTGCGGGGGCTCGGCGGGATCCGGGACTCGCTGGTGGAGGCGGGGCGTTCGTGCGTGCACCCGGACCACCGTTCCGGCGCCGTCATCCACCTCATGTGGACGGCCCTCGCCCGCTACGTGCTGCTCTCCGGCCACCGCTACCTCGCGGGCTGCGCCTCCGTGCCGCTCGGCGACGGGGGCGCGGCGGCCTCGGGCGCCTGGCTGCTCGGCACGACGCGGCACGCCGCGCCGCCCGCGCTGCGCGTCCACCCCCGCACCCCGTGGACCCCGCCGGGCCCCGCGCCGGAACGCGCCTCGTACGCCGGGCTGCCGCCGCTGCTGCGCGGCTATCTGCGGCTCGGCGCGTGGCTGTGCGGGGCGCCCGCGCACGACCCCGAGTTCGATGTCGCGGACTTCTTCGTGCTGCTCGACACCGAGCGGATGAACGACCGGTACCGCCGCTACTTCCTCGGGACAGGGGAGGACCGGTGAGCCCCTGGGGCGTCGAGCCGCTCTGCACCCCGGCCTGCGCCGCGCACGCCGCGCCCCGCGTGCCGCCGGGCGCGGCCGTCCGCCGCTGCGCCGGGCTCGCGCGCGTCCTCGCCCGCGCCCTCGCACGGGGCGAGGGGCTCGCGGAACCGGAGACGCTGCGCACCGAGGCCCGCCGGGTGCTCGCGGCGCTGGACGTACGGCTGAACGCGGACCCCGGGTCGCTCACGGTCCCGGGAACGGGAACCCTGGTCGTCGCGAACCACATCTCCTGGCTGGACGTGATAGCGCTGCTCGCCGTCGAACCGGTCCCGTTCGTCGCCAAACGGGAGGTCGGGACGTGGCCCGTGATCGGTACGCTGGTCCGCCGCGCGGGCACCCGCTTCCTCGACCGCGACGGACTCCGCGAACTCCCGCGCGCCGTCGCGGAGCTGACGCGCGAGCTGCGCGCGGGCCGCTCCGTGCTGGTCTTCCCGCAGGCCACGACCTGGTGCGGGGCGGACGGCGGCCGGTTCGCGCGCGCCACCTTCCAGGCCGCCGTCGACGCGGGAGCACCGGTGCGCCCCGTCACCGTGGAGTACGCCCAGCACGGCCGCACGAGCACGGCCCCGGGCTTCTTCGGCGACGAGCCCTTCCCGGCCTCGCTGCGCCGCGTCGCGCGGGCGCGCGACCTGACGGTGCGCGTCACCGCGCACCCGCCGGTCGCGGGCGCCGACCGCCGCACCCTGGCGACGGCGGCCCGCGCGGCCGTGACGGGCACGCGGACGGGAGCCGGCGCCGGCGCCGGTACGGGAGTGCCCGCCCGGCGCCCGTCCGTAGTCAGACGCTGATCGCGTCGTCAGATGCTGAACGCCTCCTTGCGCAGCAGTGGCCGTACGCGGGACGCGAAGCCGCCCGTGCGGAACGGGCGGCGCAGCAGCCCGGGGCTCAGCCGCTGGGCGAGCGCCGCGGCGATCATGCCCTGGTCGAGGGCGAGGACGAAGTCGCTGACGCGGCCCGTGCGGACGTTCACCGAGTCGCGGAAGCCGTACCCCTCGTCGTAGGCGCCGAAGTCCTCCTCCAGTGCGCGGAGGTTCGCGAGCGCCTCCCGCTCGGCGAACGGCAGGGTGAGGAACGAGGCGTGCGGGGTGACGACGCCCTTCGAGGTGTAGCCGTCCTTGAGCATGCCGATGGGGTCGACGCCGTACTCGCTGTAGCCGCCCTCGGGGATGTTGGCGGGGGAGAAGCCCCAGTAGCCGTACCCGGCCTCGTCCAGGCCGTGCTCGATCTGGCTGCGGACGTAACGGGCGTGGGTGCGGCCCCAGGAGCGCGGGGACCACTCGGCCTCGGGCACGAACAGCGGCACCATCAGCGCCTCGAACATCGAGCCGCCCCACGTGGGCACGAGCTTGCGGCCCCGGTAGGTGTAGTGGCCCTGCCAGACCTTCACGCCGTCGACGGTGACGTAGCGGCCCTCCGGCTTCTGCGACTGCTCGGCGTCGGGCAGCAGTGTGCGGAAGACGTGCCAGTAGTGGTCCGTGGGCAGCGAGCCGTCGGCGATGCCGAGGTAACTGGCCATGCGCGGCTCGGTGTTGAGCGCGCCGTAGTGGTGGCCGGTCCACTCGTCCTTGTCGGTCCAGAAGCCGCCGCGGAGCTGGCCCGGGCTTTTGACGGGGTCCTGCGGGTCGTAGGGCGTGTGGAAGAACGACCAGTCGGCGCCGTCGAGCAGCGCGCTGATCCGGGCGCGCAGCGAGGGCGCCGCGTCGGCCGCGATACGCAGGCCCGTGACCAGCCAGGCGTTGTCGACGGAGGAGAGGAACGGGCGGACCTTCTCGCCGTTGCCGGGCCAGACCGTGACGGTGGAGCCGTCGCGCGGGTCGTACCAGTTGAGCCAGAAGCCGTGGTGCCGCTCCAGCTTCTCGACGGCGGCGACGGTGCGCTCCAGGCGGTCCGTCGCCTCGCCCCGCTCCAGTACGCCGAGCCCGGCGGCGGCGACCGTCGTCCACAGGCCGCAGCCGATGTTGGTGGGCGAGGTGACCCGGGAGAGGACGGGCGCGGGTCCGCTCAGGTCGAGGTTGTCGGCGGTGAGCCCGAAGCCGGTGGTCATCGCCTCGATGGAGCGGTGGGTGTCCCGGAACCAGGTCAGCAGCCGGGAATCGCGGGATGCGGCTCCGGCGGTCCCGGTGCCGAGCCCC
Source organism: Streptomyces albiaxialis (assembly GCF_039530985.1). Classification (NCBI taxonomy): domain Bacteria; kingdom Bacillati; phylum Actinomycetota; class Actinomycetes; order Kitasatosporales; family Streptomycetaceae; genus Streptomyces; species Streptomyces albiaxialis. The sequence goes on along the minus strand of NZ_BAAAPE010000007.1, from coordinate 420,776 downwards.
GTGGTGAGCGCGGCGGCGCCCGCTGTGGCGGCGGTGGCGGTGAGGAAGGTACGGCGTCTCATACGTGCGTTCTCCTCTGCGGATACCTCTGCGGACAGGGAAAGAGGGCCGACCTGGGCGGGGTATGGACCGGTCGGCCCCCTGGCTGTGTGGCCCTAGCCCGGGCCTGGGCTAGGCGGCGGTGCGCGGCAGTTCGCGGGTGCGGCCGAGGTTGCCGAGCCAGTGCGCGGACGCGCGGGGCGTGCGCTCGAAGGTCTCCCAGTCGATGCCGATCAGCCCGAACGTGGGCCGGAAGGAGCCCCACTCGTAGTTGTCGAGGGCGCTCCAGTAGAGGTAGCCGCGCAGGTCGATGCCCTCTTCCAGGCAGGCGGCCAGCTCGTCGACGGCGCCCGCGAGATAGGCGGAGCGGCGCTCGTCGTCGCTGGTGGCGACGCCGTTCTCCGTCACGACGATCGGCACATCGCCCACGACAGAGGCCGTGTGCCGGATCGCGTGGCCGACGGCGCGGGGGTAGAACTCCCAGTCCGTCAGGGTCCGCTCGGCCTCGTCGGGCGCCGGGACCGGACCGTCGGCGCCGATCTTCGTACGGGTGTAGGACTGGACGCCGATCCAGTCGTCGCCCTTCGCGGCCTCCAGGAAGACGTCCTCGCGCGGCCAGCGGTAGGCGGCGGTGACGTCCTCGGCGCCGGGGAGGGCCTGGTAGACCTGGTTGGCGACCGTCCAGCCGACGTTGATCTCCGGGTTGATGGCGCGCACGACGGCCGTGGCCCGGTGGTGGACGGCGATGACGGCGTCGGTCGTCTCGTCGTCGGGCGTCGGCAGCCCGGCCGGCGGAAAACTGGTGTCGCCGCGCTTCGCCTGGCCCGCCATGACGGCGATCATGTTGGGCTCGTTGATCGTGCAGACGTACGGGACGCTGTCGGCGATGACCGGCGCGCACGCCTCCACGTACCGCGCGAACAGCTCGGGCGCGCGCTCCGAGGTCCAGCCGCCGAGGTCCTCGAACCACTGCGGCACGGTGAAGTGGTGCAGCGTGACGATCGGGCGCAGCCCGCGCTCGACGGCGCCCTCGACCATCCGCCGGTAGTGGGCGATCTCGGCGCGCGAGAAGCGGCCCTCGACGGGCTCGATGCGGGCCCACTCGACGCTGAAGCGGTAGTCGGTGAAGCCCAGCTCCGCGAGCAGGTCCATGTCCTCGCGCCAGCGGTGGTAGCTGTCGGCGGCGTCGAGGCTGGGCTCCGCTATCCGGCCCGTGCCGTCGTGCTCCTTGCGCCACCAGTCGCTGTTGACGTTGTTTCCCTCGATCTGGTGGGCGGCGGTGGAGGCGCCCCACAGGAAGCCGTCGGGGAAGGGGGTCCGTGCGGTGGTCATGGGCGTGACGATGCCTTTCTGGTGCATATGCGGGGGCGTGCGGGAGGGGCTACTTCATGCCCGCGGTGGCGATGCCCTGCGTGAAGTGGCGCTGGAGGACGGCGAAGACGATCAGGACCGGCAGGACGACGAGGAACGAGCCCGCCATCAGCACGCCGTTGGAGCCGCCCGCGCGGTTCGGGTCGGTGGCGAAGGTGGCCAGCGCGACCGGGAGGGTGTACTTGCCGGGGTCGTTGGTGGCGATCAGCGGCCAGACGAAGTTGTTCCACGAGCCGAGGAACGTGAGGATCGTCAGCGTCGCCAGACCCGGCTTGACCAGCGGCAGCACGATGCGCCAGTAGATGTACCACTCGCTCGCGCCGTCCATCCGGGCCGCCTCCAGCAGCTCGTCCGGGATGGACTGGGTGAACTGCCGCATCAGGAAGACCCCGATGGCCTGCGCCGCGAAGGGCAGGACGAGCGCCGCGTACGAGTCGAGCAGCTCCAGCTTGCTCATCAGCACGAACAGCGGCAGCAGCATCAGATTGCCGGGCACCATCAGCGCGCCGAGCACGACGGCGAAGACCTTGCCGCGGCCCGCGAAGTTCAGCTTGGCCAGCGCGTAGCCGAGCATCGAGCAGAAGAGCAGGTTGCTGACGGTCACCAGGACGGCGACGACGGCCGAGTTGAGGAAGTAGAGCGGGAGGTCCAGCTCCTTGAGGAGCTTGTCGAAGCTCTCCAGGGTCCACTCGGTGGGGATCCACACGGGCGGGCTGGCCAGCAGCTCGCTCTTCGTCTTGAACGCCGACAGCGCCATCCACAGGAACGGCGCCGCCATGACGAGCAGCCCGAGCGAGAGCGCGGCGTACGTCAGCGGCTTGCTGAACTTCCGCCGGGGGCGGGCGGGGGCGGAGGACGGGGCGCTCATTTGGTGTTGTCCTTCAGCAGGCGGAGCTGGAGCACCGTGACGGCCATGATGATCACGAAGAGGACGTAGGCCATCGCGCTGGCGTAGCCCATGTGGAAGAAGCTGAAGCCTTCCTTGTACATGTCGAGGGAGACCGTGAGTGTGCTGTCCGACGGCCCGCCCTGCGTCATCACGAACGGCTCCTCGAAGACGTTCAGATAGCCGATCGTCGTGATGACGGTCGCGTAGAGCATCGTCGGCCGCAGCAGCGGCACCGTGACGCGGCGGAACTCCTGGAACACCCCGGCCCCGTCCAGCCGCGCCGCCTCCCGCACCTCCGTCGGGATGGCCTGGAGACCGGCGATGAACAGCACCATCACGGTGCCGAGGTTCCGCCAGACGGCCATCACGATGATCGAGGGCAGGGCCAGCCTCTCGTCGCCGAGGAAGTCGGGCCCGGTCAGCCCCACCTCGGCCGCGAGCCCCGAGATCAGCCCGTCCTCCGGATCGAGCACGAACCGCCAGACGACGGCGACGGCCACGATGCTGGTGACGACGGGCGCGTAGAACCCGACCCGGAAGAACGTACGGGCGCGGTCGATGCCCGAGTTCAGCAGCACGGCGACGACGAGACCGGCGCCGATCGTCAGCGGGACGCCGATGACGACGAAGACGGCGGTGTTCGTCAGCGCCTTGAGGAACTTCTCGTCGCCGAAGAGCTTCGTGTAGTTCTCGACGCCGATGAACTCGGCGGACAGCGGGTCCGTGACGTTCCGCAGCCCGAAGTCCGTGAAGCTCATCAGCAGCGTGGCGATGATCGGGAACGCCATGAAGACGGCGAACAGCACCAGGAACGGCGTCGAGAACAGCCAGCCCGCGAGGTGCTGGGCGGACATCGAGCGCCGCGGCTTCTTGCCGCCGGGCTTCTTCCCGCCGGGCTTCCCGGCGGGCGGCTTCCCGCCGGACGGCGGGACCTTCGCCACGGGGTCGAGGGCGGGGGAGGGGGTGGTCATCCGCTGGGCCCGCCTACTCCACGAGCCCGGACGCCTGGTCCTGCATCTTCTCGGCGGCCTCCTCGGGGGTGGCCTTGCCCTGTGTGACCGACTCGATCGCCGCGTCGACCTTCGAGGTGATCTCGGTCCACTTGGGCTGCACCGGGTCCTGGTGGGCGGTCTCCAACTGCTTGCGGAAGACCTTCCAGTTCTCCTCGGTGGACAGCGGGCCCGACTCCCACGCCGCGGTGTTGGCGGGCAGGTCCTTCGTCCGCTCGAACCAGTCGGCCTGGCCCTTGGCGTCCGTCAGGTACTTGATGAACTTCTTCGCCGCCGCCTTGTGCTCGCTCTCCTTGGAGATCGCGAGCGACGAGCCGCCGATCTGCGCCGTGGACGACTTCTCCTTCGGGACGGGCGCCACGGCCCACTTGCCCTTGAGGCCCGGCTGGTCCTCGGCGATCAGGTTCGTCTGCCAGGGGCCGCCGAGGAACATCGGCACCTTGCCGTTGCCGAAGTCCTTCACGACGTCGTACCCGGGCGGGCTCGCCTTGCGGGAGAGGCCGTCCTTCACGAACGAGCCGTACATGTCCAGGGCCTTGACGGCCGCCGGGCTGTCGAGCGCGGTCTTGCCGTCCTTCACGACGCTGCCGCCCGCGGAGTAGAAGTACGGCCACCAGGTCTGCACGGTGTCCAGGCCGCCCGGCTGGTTGTAGATGCCCCAGCGGGTGCCGGCCTTGTCCTGGTACGCTTTCGCCGCGGCGCGCAGCTCCTTCCAGGTGCCGGGCGCCTTCTTGATCCCGGCCTTCTTCGCGAGGTCGGTGCGGTAGAAGAGGGCGCGGGTCTCGACGTACCAGGGCACGCCGTACGCCTCGCCGTCGTACTCGCTCCAGGACGCCGGGAAGAAGTCCTTCTTGTCGAAGGTCCCGGTGTCGACCGGCTCCAGCGCGCCGAGCGCCGAGAACTCGCCCATGTACCCCGTGCCGATCTGCATGACGTCGGGCAGCTTGCCCGCTGCCGCCGCCGAGACGAGCTTCTGGTGTGCCACGTCCCAACCGATCGGGGTCACCTTGACGGTGATGTTCTTGTGGGCCTTCTCGTACTCCCCGGCCACGTCACCGAGCTTCTCGCCCTCGGTGCCCATGGCCCAGACGGTGAGCGTCTGCTTCTCGTCGGCGGCGACTCCCGCGCCGCCCGAGCTGCCGCACGCGGTGATCCCGAATGCGGTTGCGAGCGCGAGGGCGACCGACGTGGTTCTGGCGGCGCGACGCATGGGCGGCTCCTCCTTGAGCGTCCTGATGTATGCGCTGTCTGTAAGCGCATACATAACTCTGCACAGGCGCGGTGGAATCCGCAAGGAGACTTAGGTCACGCCTTGATAAGGGCGCCCGCCGTGGTCGCCCCCTGCCTCTTTGCCGCCCCTGGAGGGAACCGGCGGAGCCGTCTGTCACGGGGCGCCCGGACACGCGTCCGCGCGAGGTCGTGAGGGCGCCCCCGCACTCGGCGGCGGGCGGAGCCGTAAGGTGCCAGGGGTGTCTGGCTTTCCCCTTGATCCCGTTGATCCCGCGTACGGGTATGCCCGTAGTGACCTGCTCTCCGTGTCGGTGCCGGACGAACCGGAAGGGTTCGTCGGGTTCTGGCGGGGGCGGTACGACGCCGCGCGGAACGTCGAGCCCGACCCCGAGGTCGGCCCCGTGGAGGAGACGCGGGACGGCGTACGGATCCACGAGGTGACGTTCACCTCGCTCGGCGGCGTACGGCTCGGCGGATGGCTCGCGCTCCCCGCCGAGGGAAGAGCGAGGCGCGGCTTCGTCGTCGGGCACGGTTACGGAGGGCGGGACGCACCGGGGCCCGACGTGCCGCTCCCGCTACCGGATTCCGCCGCGATCCTCCCCTGCGTGCGCGGAATGGGGACCAGAGGCCACGTCCCCGGCATTCCCGCGGACGCGGCGTCGCACGTGCTGCACGGGATCCGTTCCCGGGACACCTACGTCCTGGGCGAGTGCGTCGCCGACCTGTGGTGCGCGGCGAGCGCGCTGCGGGCCCTGGTCCCGGAGGCGGCGCCCCTCGCGTATCTCGGCGAGAGCCTGGGCGGCGGGCTGGGCGCGCTGGCCCTGCCCTGGGACGACCGGTTCGTGTGCGCGGCGCTGACGGTGCCGACGTTCGGCAACCATCCGCTGCGCCTGACCCTGCCCTGCGTCGGCAGCGGCGAGTCCGTACGGGCGTACCGCGCCACACATCCCGAAATCACGGACGTCCTCCCGTACTTCGACGCGGCGGCAGCGGCGCGGCGGATCCGGGTCCCGGTCCTGGTCGCCGCGGCGGACGCCGACCCGTCCGTGCCGCCGCCGGGCCAGTACGCCGTGCACAACGCGCTGCGCGAGGACCTGCGCACCCTCCACCCGCTGACCGCCGGGCACATGGAGTACCCGGGGGAGGAGCGGGAGCGCGTGGAACTGGCGGCGGCGGTGGGGGAGTTCGCCGGGGCGCACATGTGAGGCGCGAGTTCCGACCGTGATGCGTTCGGGACCGTTCCGTGCCGTCGTCCGCCGCCCCTCGCGCGTCGAAAGGGTGTCATCCGGGCATCCGGACGGTTCCAGAGGGGCGGACTCCCATGCGCGCACATCGTTCCGCGTTACGTGTTCACGCCGTGGCCTGCGTTCTGCTCGCCACGGCTCTCCTGCTCACCGGCTGTACGGGCGGTGACAGTTCGGGGGACGGCGCCGCCAGGGCGGAGACGAAGTCGAAGAGCCGGGACGGCGCTCCGCGCGGCTCCGGGAAGGCCACGCCCGCGCGGGCCGCCGCGAGCCACATCATCCGTACCGCCTCACTGTCCGTACGGGTCAAGGACGTTCCGGAGGCGCTGGACAGAGCCAGGCGCACCACCGAGGCCGCCGGCGGCTACGTCGGCAAGGAGAACACCACTCGCGACAAGGAGGGCCGCGAGCGTACGCGCGTCGTGCTGCGCGTCCCCGTGAAGAAGTACGGGAAGGTGCTCGACGGGCTGGAGGGCGCCGGAAGGCTCCTGGACCGGGAGGTGCGGGCGCGGGACGTGACCGAGCAGGTCGTCGACGTCGAGAGCCGCATCAGGACGCAGCGGGCCAGCGTGGCCCGGGTCCGCGAACTGATGGACGACGCCACCGAGATCGGCGACGTGGTCAAGCTGGAGAGCGAACTCGGCTCCCGCCAGGCCGACCTGGAGTCCCTGCTCTCGCGCCGGGACTCCCTCAAGGACCGTACGGATCTGGCGACCATCACCCTCTCCCTGTCCGCGAGCCCGTCGGGCGGGGACGACGGCGACGACGGCCCGGGATTCGCGGACGCGCTCGGCGGCGGCTGGGACGCCTTCGTGACGATGCTCCGCTGGGTGGCGATGGCACTCGGCGCGCTGCTGCCGTTCGCGGGCGCGGCGGCGCTCCTGCTGGCGCTGTGGCTGCGCGTGGTGCGGCCCCGCCTGACGCGGCGCCCCGCTGCCGGGGACGGCGCCGACCGCGGCGCCTCCGGGGACGACGACGCCCCCGCCGCCTCCGGGGACGACGCCGGCCCCGGTTCGTCCGTCACGGCAGCGCGCGGGTGAGCCAGGCGACTTCGCCGTTCTCCTCCATGGAGACATGGTCCCGTTCGAACCCGAGCTTCTCCAGGACGCGGAGCGACGGGGCGTTCCACGTCCCGACGGTCGACCAGAGCCGCTCGCGGCCCGTCGCGGCGGCGGCGCCGAGCACCGCGCGGGCCGCCTCCGTGGCGTAGCCACGCCCGTGCGCGTGCCGGAACAGCTCGTACGCGATCTCGGGCTCCTCCAGAGTGGTACGGCCGATGATCAGCCCGCAGTAGCCGATGAAGTCACCCTCGTCCCGGCGCTCGATGGGCAGCAGGGCGATGCCCGTTGTCGCCGTCGCCGCGAGCAGCTCCCCGATGGACGTACGGATGCGCTCCACCGGGGGTCTCTCGCCGCCCCGCTCGGCGAGGAGCGCGCTGAACTGCTCGGCGTCCCCCTCGTCCCACGGCCGCAGCCTGAGCCGCTCGGTCTCCAGATGGAAGGGCATCGTCTCGTAGGTGGCCATGCCCCTACTCTGCACCGTCGCATCAGTCGTGGTGATCGGACCATGCCCGATCCGTCTGGTGGAGCGCTGGCTGGACTCCTACGACTGGCGCGCGCGTGGGAGAGGCGGCTGAACGCCCACCCGCACTTCACCACCGAGATCGACGGCCAGAACATCCACTTCGTGCACGTCCGCTCGGACAACCCGGACGCGACGCCGCTGATCCTCACCCACGGCTGGCCCAACACCCACGTGGAGTACCTCGGCCTGATCGAGCCGCTGTCGGACCGGTTCCACCTGGTCATCCCCGACCTGCCCGGCTTCGGGTTCTCCGGCCCCACCGCCGACACTCAACCAGGTCTTCTCCTTCCCCTCGGGCGATCCGGCCGAGCTGGAGTCGCTGACCGACGAGGAGCGCGAGTACCTGTCGTTCGTGGGGGCCTTCACCGAGCACGCCGTCCACGACCGGGCCCAGCAGGCGCAGCCGCAGACGCTCGCGCACGCGCTGGCGGACTCCCCGGCGGGCCAGCTCGCCTGGATCGGGCAGCTCCTCGGCTCCGTGGACCCAACATCGTCTCCTGGTCGCGGTTCGACCGCGGCAGCCACTGGGCCGCGCACGACGCCCCCGACCCGCTCGCCGGTGACCTCGTCCGGTTCTTCGCCGGGCTCACGGAGAAGCCCGCGTAGGACGGAGCGCGGGGCGGGGAACGGCCGTGCCTCCTGGCCCGGTGAGAAGACCGGGCCAGGAGGCCGCTCGCCGCTACTGCACGTCCACCGTGAACGTGGACGTCGTGTTGCGGATGTCCTCCGCGTTGTCGCGGAGGGTCAGGTTGCGGAAGGTGGCCTTGCCGACGGCCGGGCCCTGGCCCGCCTCCGGCATCTCGTTGGCCCAGATGCCGAAGCCCGACTTCTCGTCGTACTCGTCACCGCTCTTCTTCGCGCCGGAGACCGTGACGTCGCTCAGCTCCGTGTCCTGGACGGGGTTCTGCGGCTGACCGCCGACGTAGTTCGTCTGGAACATGATCCCGTGGTACGTGGGGTCGGTGATCTCGGCGCCCTTCACCCGGATCGCCCGGAACGGCTTGGAGGCCGAGAACATCCAGATGCCGGGGAAGGTCTGCCCGTTCCAGAAGTGGCCGCCCGCGCGTTCGACCGAGAGGTTCTCCAGCGTCGTCTCGCCGGGCCCGAAGCCGTTCATCGGGAAGCCGAAGTCCAGCGAGGAGACGGTCACTCCGGAGTAGACCAGGGTGTCGGCCACACGGATGTCGCGGAAGGTGTTGAGCTGGCCGCCGTAGACGGCCAGGCCCGCGGCGCGCCAGGTCAGCTTCGAGGTGAGGTGCTCGTAGACGTTGCCCGTCTGCTCGCCGCCGCCCGAGTCGAGGGCGGAGAACAGGGCGAAGGAGTCGTCGCCCGTGGACCGCGTCTCGTTGTTGGTCACCAGGTTGTCGCTGGAGCCGTTGGTCATGTTCAGGCCGTCGGCGAAGGTGTCGCGGATGCGGTTGTCCTTGAGCGTCATCTTGTCGGTGTTCGCGCCCCAGTAGAGGCACACCATGTGCTCGGCCCATGTGTTCTCGATGGTGATACCGGAGACGTTCTGGAAGTCGAACACCTTGCCGGGCCCGTCGATCCGCGAGGTGTAGTTCCCGAAGTACGCGAAGCCGGAGAACACCGAGCCGTTCGCGCCGTTGTCGGCGCGGAAGCCGACGTCGGTGTTCTGCTGCCCGGACGGCGCGTGGAAGCGGGTGAACCAGGGCCCGGCGCCGATCACCTTCACAGGCTTGCCGTAGACCTGGAACTTGCTGGACGTCTCGTAGTCGCCCGGCGGCAGATAGACGCCCTGGATCGTGCCGGTGGTGTCCATACGGGCCTTGTCCAGGGCGTTCTGCACGTCCTGGTGACCGGTCCCGGCGGGCTCCACGAACGCGGCCGGGTCCGGGTTCGGTGCCGCCTCGGCCTTCTCGAAGTCGACGAAGTCGATCGCGTACGACGAGGAGTTGTCCGCGTCCTTCTGGAGCCGGACCGTGGATCCGGCGGGGACCGTGCGGCCGAGGTTGAGGTGTGCCTCGTCGTAGATGTGCCGCGCGGGGCCCGCGCCCGGGTCGTTGACGGGCGACGCCTCGGGGCCGTAGAGCCAGGCGTACTTGGAGGTGAGGCTCAGCGGCTTCGCCTTCTCGCCGTCCACGTAGACGTTCAGCGTGGCGTCCGTTCCCCCGCCGCCCGGCGCGTCGGGGATGGAGAAGCGGGTGACGAGGGTGTTCGTCTCGGCGGTCGTCCTGAACTCGACGTACTGGCCGGTCTCCTTGAGCGTCACGGCCTTGCGGCCCGAGGCCTCGCCCGCCAGGTCGCCGATCTTCCGGTTGGGCCCGACGACCTGCGCGCCGCCGCCCGTGGTGCCGGTCTCGGCCTCGACGGTGGTGTACGGCATGTCGGCACCGGCCGCGGCCTTCTTCCCGGCGCGCTCGGGCTTCCCGGCGCGCTCGGGCCGGGGCTTCGCGAGCCGCGGCTCGAACGCCGCGCGCCCGGCGCTCTTCCCCGCCGCCACGGTGCGGGTGGCCTCGCGGCTGTCGGGGGACTGGTTGCCCGCGGCGTCCCGGGCGCGCACGGTGTATGTGATCCTCTGCCGTGCGCCGCCCGGGGCCGCCGTGTCCTTCCAGCGCGCCGCCTTCGCGGGCAGCGCGGCGCGCAGGCGGCCGTTCGCGTAGACGTCGTACCCGGCCGCGCCCGGCGTGCGCTCCCAGCGCAGCGTCGCGCCGTCCAGGCGGGCCCCGGCCGGTGCCCTCGGCGGCGTGCTGTCGCCCGACTCCGCGCCGTGGACGGCGAGTTCGCCGACGCGGCGGGCGCCCGCCGCGCGGACGTACCGTACGGGCGCCCCGCCGAGCCGCACCGTCACCTCGCCCCTGCGGGCGCGGGTGTCGGACAGCTCGTTCCAGTCGCGGCCGTTGGCCGAGCCCTGGAGCTGGACGCGCTGGGCCTTGCCGGGCAGCGCGAGCGTGACGCGGTCCAAGCGCCGGGTCGCGCCGAGGTCGGCCCGTACCCAGCGGGAGGAGGTGCCCTTCGCGTACGTGTCCGGGTCGCCGTCGTGCGCGCGGGACGCGTCCTCGCCGCTCAGCCGCACCGTGAGGGGGCCGGCGGATTCGGGCGCGGCGTCGGCGGAGAAGGCCTGCCAGCCCGTGGCCAGCAGCCCGGTGCTGAGCACGGCGGCCAGTGCGGGTCGCCAGGCCCTTCTCCGTGAGGGCTTCGTGCGTTGTGTTGTGCCCATGACATTCCCTTCTGTGGGGGAGGGAGGGCGGCGGCCGGGCCGTGCCCGGGCCCCGGATCAGGCCCGGAGCCAGACCGCCGTGTCCTGCGGCAGGGTGCCGACCGGGGTCAGCGGACCGCTGGCCAGCAGGAGTCCGGAGTGCGCGGGGAGCATCACGTCCGCCGCGCCGAGATTGACCACGCACAGGACGTCGCGGGTGCCGTCCCCGTACGCGTCCCCCGGCACGCCCCGCGCGAAGGCGAGCACGTCCGGGGCGTCCGTGCGCAGCCAGCGCAGCGGCCCCGCTTCGCGGAACGTACGGCGCAGCCGCAGCGCGGTGCGGTAGAGGGCGAGCATCGAATCGGGGTCGCTGGCCTGCCGTTCGGCCGCGTACCGCTCCCAGCCTTCGGGGCGCGGCAGCCAGGAGGGCCCGTCGCCGTCCGTACGCCACGGCAGCGGCACCCGGCAGCCGTCGCGGCCCGGGTCCACGCCGCCGGAACGGGCGTGCATCGGGTCCTGCACGCGCTCGGGCGGGACCTCCGCCTCGGGCAGGCCCAGCTCCTCGCCCTGGTAGAGGTAGACGGAGCCGGGCAGCGCGAGGGTGAGCAGCGCGGCGGCGCGGGCCCTGCGGGTGCCGAGCGCGAGGTCGGTGGGGACCCCGTAGCGCTTGCGCTCGAAGGCGAAGCCGGTGTCCTCGGCCCGCCCGTAACGGGTGACCGTACGGGTCACGTCGTGGTTGGCCAGCACCCAGGTGGCGGGGGCGCCGACGGGGGCGTGCGCGGCGAGGGTGAGGTCGATGGAGGCGCGCAGCTCGGCGGCGTCCCAGGGGCGGGCCAGGAAATCGAAGTTGAAGGCGGTGTGCAGCTCGTCGGGGCGCAGATAGCGGGCGAAGCGCTCGGCGTCCGGCAGCCAGATCTCGCCGATCAGCACGGCGTCGTGCGCGTCGGCGACGCGCCGCCAGGAGCGGTAGATGTCGTGCAGGTCCGGCTGGTCGTGGAAGGGGTGAGGGCCGCCGTCGCGGGGCATGTCGGGCAGCCCCTCGGCCTTGGCGAGCAGCGCCGCGGAGTCGATGCGTACGCCCGCGGCGCCGCGCTCGAACCAGAAGCGCAGCACGTCCTCGTGCTCCTCGCGCACCGCCGGATGGGCCCAGTTGAGGTCCGGCTGCTCGGGGGTGAACAGGTGCAGGTACCACTGGCCGCCCTCGGTGCGGGACCAGGGGACGCCGCCGAACTCGCCGGTCCAGTCGTTCGGCGGCCCGGGGGAGGGCGGCCGGAAGTGGAACAGCTCCTGCTCGGGCGAGCCGGGCCCGGCCGCGAGCGCGGCCTTGAACCAGGGGTGCTGGTCGGAGACATGGTTCGGGACGATGTCCACGATCGTGCGCAGCCCCAGCTCACGGGCCTCGGCCAGCAGCTTCTCGGCCTCGGCGAGCGTGCCGAACGCGGGGTCGATGGCGCGGTAGTCGGCGACGTCGTAGCCGCCGTCGGCGAGCGGCGAGAGGTACCAGGGCGTGAACCAGAGGGCGTCGACGCCGAGTTCGGCGAGGTAGGGCAGCCTGGCGCGGACCCCGGCGAGATCGCCGGTGCCGTCGCCGTTCCCGTCGGCGAACGAACGGACGTACACCTGGTAGATGGCAGCACTGCGCCACCACTCCGTGCGGGACAAAGGAGGGGTCCTTTCGTACGGGTGCGTACAGGTGTGTACGGGCGGGTGCGTACGGGGTGTGTACGGGCGGCCGGTCAGCCCTTGAGGCTGCCCGCGCCGAGACCGGCGACGATCTGCCGCTGGAAGACGAGGAACAGCGCGATCAGCGGCAGCGAGGCCATGACCAGGCCCGCGACGAGGCTGTTGAGCGGGGTGTCCTGGGCGACGCGCTGGAGGAAGACGCTCAGCGGCTGCTTCGCCGGGTCGGGCAGCACCAGCAGCGGCCAGAGGAAGTCCTTCCAGGCGGTGACGACGGAGAGGATCGACACCACGGCGAGGATCGGCCGGGACAGCGGCAGCACGATCCGCCACATCGTGCCGAACGGGCCCGCGCCGTCGATCCGCGCGGCGTCCAGCAGCTCGTCGGGGACGCGGTCGAAGAAGTTCTTGAGGATGTAGATGTTGAAGGCGTTCGCGGCGGCGGGCAGCCACACCGCGCTCGGGCTGTTGATCAGGTTCCGGTCGAACAGCGGGACGTCGGTCACCGTCAGATAGACCGGCACCAGCAGCGCGGTCGCGGGCATCATCAGCGTGACGAGCATCAGCCCCAGCACCGCGTTCCCGAACCGGGGCCGCAGCTTGGACAGCGCGTAGGCGGCGGGGACCTGCACGGCGAGCTGGATCAGCCAGGCGCCGCCCGCGAGCAGGACGGTGTTGAGGAAGTAGCGGGTCAGGTCCATCTCGCGCCAGGCGCGGGAGTAGTTCTCCGGGTGCCACTCGGAGGGGACGTACGTGGGCGGGTTCTGCGCCAGCTCGGTCGAGGACTTCATGGCACCCGTTGCCGCCCAGTACAGCGGCACGAGGAACGCGACGGTGAACAGCGCCAGGGCCAGGGCCAGCACCGACCAGTAGATCAGCTTCCCCTTGCGGGTGCGGAGCACGGCGGGGCGGACGAGGGTGCGGGTCGAGGCGGTGCGGGTCGAGGCGGTGCGGGTCGAGGCGGCCATCAGTCCTCCTTGGAGCCGCGCGTGGCGCGCAGATAGAGGGCGGAGAACGCGGCGAGCACGACGAGCAGGAGCAGGCTCAGGGCGCTCGCGGTGCCGAAGTCGTTGTAGACGAACGCGTAGCGGTAGACGAGGAACATCACGGTCACCGTCGAGTCCTCCGGCCCGCCGCCGGTCATCACGTACGGCTCGGTGAAGACCTGCATCGTCGCGACGATCTGCAGCAGGAGCAGCACCAGCAGCACGAACCGGGTCTGCGGGACGGTGACATGGCGCAGCCGCTGCCACAGGTTCGCGCCGTCCAGCTCCGCCGCCTCGTACAGCTCGCCGGGGACGGTCTGGAGCGCCGCGAGGTAGATCAGGGTGGCGGTGCCCATGTTGGCCCAGGTCGAGACGATCACCAGGGAGACCAGCGAGGTCGAGGAGGAGTCCAGCCAGGCGGAGGTCGGCAGGTGGAGGGTGCGCAGGATCTCGTTGATGAGGCCGGGGCCCGGGTCGTAGAACCACTTCCACATCAGCGCGACGACCACCGGCGGCAGCATCACCGGCAGATAGACCAGCACCCGGAAGTACGCGCGGGCGTGCCGGAACTCGTTGAGCAGCACGGCGGTCAGGAACGGCACGAGGAAGCCCAGCACCACCGCGTACGCGGAGAACAGCGCGGTGTTCTTCCACGCGGTCGCCAGCAGGGGATCGCCGAAGAGCTTCTCGAAGTTGGCGAGCCCGGTCCAGGTGCTGCCGCGGGCGAAGTCGACGTCCTGGAAGGCGAGCAGCACGTTGCGGACGATCGGCCACCACGAGAAGAGCGCGAAGACGGCCACGGCCGCGCACAGGAACCCGTACGCCGTCAGATGCTCGCGGACGGCGCGGCGGCGGCGCGCCGCGCGCCGCTCCCGTACGGCCCGCGGCGGGGGTGCGGGCGACGGCACCGGCTTCTCCAGCAGGGGCGCGGCGGCCATCAGGACGCGCGGTAGATCTGGTCGGCCTTCTTCTCGGCGGAGGCGAGAAGGGCGTCGATGTCGGCGTTCTCCTTGGTGAGGACCGCCTGCATCGCGGTGTCGAGCGCCGCGTAGACCTTCTGGGCCTCGGGCGGTTCGATGACGCCGGGGACGCGGGGCGCGGCGTCCATGAAGGGCTGGTAGTTGTCGACGGGGACGTTCGCGTGCGTGCGCTTGGCCTTCTCCACGCGGTCGCGGACGGAGCCCTTCCAGATGTCGGGGGTGGGCGGCATGGGCAGGCCGATGGGGAGCTTCGCGTCGAGGTTGTCCTGGATGTTGCGCTCGATGAGACCGGGGTTGAGGAACTTCCACTGGAGCCACTTGACCCCGGCCCTGGCGGTCTCCGGGTCGGCCTTGGGGTTGATCATGTAGCCCTCGCCGCCGATGAGCGTGGACTTGGCCTCGGGGACGGGCGCGAGGCCGTAGTCCTTGTACTTGCCGCCGAACTGCTTGGCGATGACGGTGATGTTGTCGGCGGCGGATATGTACATCCCGAGCTTGCCGCTGCCCATCATCCGCTGGACGTCCTCGGCCTGGAGGAGCTGCTTGCTCCCCATGGAGTCGTCCTTCCACCGCATGTCGTGCAGGGCCTGGAGGGTGGCCTTGCCCTCGGGCGAGTCGAACGTGGCCTTCCACTTGCCGTCGTCGTCCTTGGCGGCCATCCGCCCGCCGCGCGAGTACAGCTCGGCGGCGAAGTGCCAGCCGCCCTGGTTGTTCTTGGAGAAGTCCGCGTACCCCACGGTGTTGTCGCCGAGGTCCGCGATCTTCTTGGCGGCGGTCCTGACCTCGGCCCATGTCTTGGGCGGCTTGTCGGGATCGAGCCCGGCCTTCTCGAACAGCGTGCGGTTGTAGAGCAGGCCCATCGAGTAGTTGGCGGTGGGCAGCCCGTACTGGCGGCCCTCCTCGTCCTGGAACACCTTCATCAGCTCGTCCTGGACGTCGCCCCGGTGCGGCATGTCCTTGACGGGGCCGGTGATGTCGGCGGCCTGCTTCTTGGCGATGAGGCCGCGCGCGTCGGTGAAGTAGACGTAGAAGACGTCCTCCAGCTTCCCGCCCGCCAGCTTGGCGTTGAACGTCTTCGGGTCCATGAAGCCCTCATGGGGGACGACGTCGATGTCCGGGTTGGCCTTCTCGAACTGCCTGACGTGCTTGTCGAAGAGCTTGCGCTCGAAGGCCTGCGTCTTCGGCGGCTGCCCGTTGACGTCGAGCGTGACCTTGCCGCCGGGTCCGCTGTCGGAGCCGTCGCCCTCGCTGCTCGTGCCGCAGGCGGCGAGCGAGGTCAGGGAGAGGGCGGCGGCGAGGGCGAGCGTGAGGCGCTTTCTGGAGGATGGCATCGGTGACCCCTCTGGGCGTCCTGGGCGGGAACGATGGCCCATACCTTTGCACCGGGGTCAGGGGAGCGCAATATAGCGAGCAGAACTTGCAAAAGATTGACAGAGCGCTGCGGGGGTGCCCGCGCCCACGAGGACGCCCGCGTCACGGGGGGGGGTGCCCGCGTCACGAGGGTGTTCGCTTCACGAGGACGCCCGCGTCACGAGGGCGCCGGGCCCGTGGAGCCCCGCACCACCAGCTCCGGCTCGAACATGATCTCGTCGCGGACGACTTCCTTGCCGTCGATCTGCGCGGTCAGGAGCTGGATCGCCGCGCGGCCCATCGCGTCGATCGGCTGCCGCACGGTCGACAGCGGCGGGTCCGTCACGGTCATCAGCGGCGAGTCGTCGTACCCCACCACCGACACGTCCTCCGGCACCCGCAGCCCCCGCCGCCGCGCGGCGCGCACGGCGCCCAGCGCGATGATGTCGCTGGCGCAGACGATGCCGGTCACCCCGGTGTCCAGCAGCCGCGAGGCCGCCGCGTGCCCGCCCTCCATCGAGTACATCCCCCGCACCACGCGCTCGGCCGGCAGCCCGGCGCCCGCGGCCCGCGCCGCCGCGTGCGCGGCCTCCAGCTTGCGCCGCGAGGGCACGTGGTCGGAGGGCCCGAGGGCGAGGCCGATCCGCTCGTGCCCGAGGGAGGCCAGATGGCGCCAGGCCTGCTGCACCGCGACCGCGTCGTCGGTGGAGACGCAGGGGAAGTCGAGCCCCGCGATCGGCGCGTTGACCAGCACGACCGGCAGGTTCCGCTCGTGCAGCAGCCGGTAGTGCCCGTGCGGCGCTTCGGCCTGCGCGTACAGCCCGCCCGCGAAGACCACGCCGGAGACCTGCTGCTGGAGCAGCAGCTCCACGTAGTCCGTCTCCTGGATGCCGCCCGGCGTCTGCGTGCACAGGACGGGGGTCAGGCCGCGCTGGGCGAGGGCGCCGCCGACGACCTCCGCGAAGGCGGGGAAGATCGGGTTCGACAGCTCGGGCACCACGAGCCCGATCAGCTTGCCGCGCTCCCCGCGCAACTGGGTCGGCCGCTCGTACCCCAGCACGTCCAGCGCCGTGAGGACCGCCTGCCGGGTGCCCTCCGAGACCCCGGGCTTGCCGTTCAGCACCCGGCTGACGGTCGCCTCGGAGACGCCCACCTTTTTCGCCACCTGCGCAAGTCGTCGCGTCATACACGCAAGTCTAACGCAAGCGCCGCAAGCCACTTGCGTTCCCCGTCCGGCTTCCCCTCGTGCGTCCCCGCGGACTTGAACTTGACGTTCGCGGAAGGTTCTAGCGTCGGGCGGCCGGAGCAGCCGTCCCGAGGAGGAGACCGTCCATGACTCACCGCGTACCCGCAACCCACCGGGAAGTACGTCTCGCCGCCCGGCCCGAGGGCGAGCTGAGGGAGGAGCACCTGGAGGTGGTCGAGGCGCCGGTCCCCGTGCCCGGTCCGGGCGAGGCGCTGATACGGAACCGGACGATGAGCGTCACGGCCGTGATGCGGACGCTCATGCGCGCCGACGCCGATCTGCCCATGCCGCCCTACGCGCCGGGCGAGCCCCTGTGGGGCCCGGCGCTCGGAGAGGTCGTGACGGCTCCCGAGGGCAGCGGGCTGGAGCCCGGCACGCCGGTGCTGTCGCAGCGCGGGGGCTGGCGCGAGTACGCGGCCGTCGGCGTGGACGGCCTGGAACGCGCCGACCTGGAAGCGCTGCCCGGCCCGGCCGCCCACCTCTCCCAGGGCTTCACCGCGTGGCTCGGCGTCGTACGGGCCGCCGAGGTGCGCGAGGGGGACACCGTCTTCGTGACCGGAGCGGCGGGCGGGGTCGGCTCGCTGGCGGGCCAGTTCGCGCGGCTGCGCGGCGCGGGCCGGGTCATCGGCAGCACGAGCAGCCACCGCAAGGCCGCGTACCTGGTCGAGGAACTCGGCTACGACGCGGTCGTCCTGCGCACCGAGGGCGACCTGGAGGCACAGCTCCGGGCGGCGGCCCCCGAGGGCCTCGACGCCGTCTTCGACAACGTCGGCGGGGAACAGCTCCGCGCCTCCCTCGCCCTCGCCCGCCCCGGCGCCCGTATCGCCCTGGTCGGCGGCCTGTCCGGCCAGATCGGCGGGGGCGCGGGCTCGCCCACGGAGATCGACACGCTGGCGCTGATCGCGCGGAGCGTCACCCTGCGCGGCATCGCGGGAGCCCACCACCTGGACGAACTGCCGCGCTGGCGCGAGGAGTTCGCGCGCGGCCTGCGCGAGGGCACGCTCTCCGTGCCGCACGCGCTCCTCAAGGGAATCGACGAGGCGCCGCGAGCGCTGTGCGAACTGCTCGCGGGCCGCCATCTCGGCGCGGTGCTCGTGGAGCTGTGACGACGGTCGCCGACCTTCGGGAGGGGCACGCATGCGCATCGGAGACGCGGCGGCGTCAGCGGGACTCACCCCGCGGGCGCTGCGGTACTACGAGGAAGAGGGCCTGCTCAGGCCCCGGCGCGCCCCCTCAGGCCACCGGGAGTACGGCGAGGCGGACGTCCGCCGCCTCCGCGTCATCCGCGAACTGCTCGACGCGGGCCTCACGATCGCCGACGTCCGCTCCTTCGCCCACATCCTGGACGGGGAGTCCGCGCACGGGACGGAGAGCTGCGCCGTCGGCCGGGTCAGCCTGCGCCGCCTGGCCGAACTCGACGCCCGCATCGCACGGCTGACAATGCTCCGAGAACGCCTCGCCTCCCGTATCGAGGCCCGCTTCGACACGGTCTTCGACACCGTCGTCCCGTGAGGAGGCGGGCCCTGTCGGCCGGGCCCGTCGGCCGGGCCCCGTCGGCCGGGGACAGTCGGTCGGGCCCCGTCGGCCGGGGCCGACGGCCGCCGTGCGTGCCGCGGGGGACGGATGCCGAGTGGCGTCCGGGGCAGGAGGCGAGGGCGGGAGGCGGATGGACGGGCGGGGGCGAACGGGCGGGCGGGGTTGCCCTCAGCCCTGTCCGACGGGGGCGAGGAGGGCGCGCTCCACGTCCTCGTCCACCAGGTCGAGGTTGAGGGCGAAGGCCGCCGCCGCTCCCATGCCCGCCGCGGTGACGACCTGCGCGCGGGGGTCGGCGGCATTGCCCACCGCCCACACGCCGGGCACGCTGGTGCGGCCCGCGCGGTCGGTGGCCGGCCAGCCCATCTCGTCCCGCGCGCACCCGAGACCGGCCAGCATCCCGTCGCGCGGCACCATCCGCGGGAAGACGAACGCCGCCTCGCGCGGCACGACCCGCCCGTCTGCCAGCTCCACCCCGCGCACCGTGCCGTCCTCCACGGCCAGCCGCTTGACCTCGCCCTCCTCGACCCGCACCCCGCGCGCCGCGAGCCGGGCCCGCTCGTCCTCGGACGGCTCCAGGGTGTGCGCGAACAGGACGATGTCCGCCGACCACTGACGCAGCAGCAACGCGTGCCCCACCGCCCCCGGGTGCGTCCCCAGCACCCCGATCGGCCGGTCCCGGAGCTCGTAACCGTGGCAGTACGGGCAGAACAGCACGTCCTTGCCCCACTGCTCCCGCACCCCGGGAAGGCCGGGCAACTCGTCGCGCAGCCCCGTGGCGAGGAGGACATGACGTCCCCGCAGCACGGCCCCGCCCGCCAGCCCCACGGAGAACCCGCCCGGGCCGCCGCCCTCCCGCGGCTCCTGGAGGACCTCATCGACCGAACCGTCGATCAGATCCACGCCGTACGCCGCGACCTCGCTCCGCCCGACCTCCAGGAGCGCGGCCGGAGGCATGCCGTCCCGGGAGAGGAAGCCCTGCATACGCGCCGCCGGAGCGTTGCGCGGCTCCCCGGCGTCGACGACCGCGACCCGCCGACGGGCCCGGGCCAGCACCAGCGCGGCATTGAGCCCGCCCGCGCCCCCTCCGATCACCACGACGTCGTACCGCCCGTCGCCCCCACGGTTCCCGTTGCCCGAACCGCCGTTCTGCCCGGCGGTCATGTCCACTGTGCTGCTCGCTGTCTCGTCCATGCCCGTACTCTGCGACCCCCGCCCAGTTGCGGCAAACATTGTTGCCGTTTCCGGGACGGGTGCGGTGCAATGGCCCCGTGGACACCTCCTCCGCCCTCAACGGCGCGCCCAACGAGGCGCTCAACGACGCCCTCACCGCCGTCGGCCCCCGCCTCAAGCACCTGCGCACCGAACGCGGCATCACCCTCGCCGCGCTCTCGGAGGCCACCGGCATCTCCAAGAGCACCCTCTCCCGCCTGGAGTCGGGACAGCGCCGCCCGAGCCTCGAACTGCTCCTTCCCCTCTCCCAGGCACACCAGGTGCCGCTGGACGAACTCGTCGGCGCCCCGGAGGTCGGCGACCCCCGCGTCCGCCTCACCCCGCGCCGCGCACGCGGCCGGACGGTGGTGCCCCTGACCCGCCAGCCCGGCCCCCTCCAGAGCTACAAGCTGGTCATCCCGGCCACCAAGACCACCCCCGACCCCACCACCCACGAGGGCTACGAGTGGCTGTACGTCCTCGCCGGACGCCTCCGCCTCGTCCTCGCCGACCACGACCTGGTGATGGGCCCGGGCGAGGTCGCCGAGTTCGACACCCGGCTGCCCCACTGGTTCGGCAGCACCGGCGAGGGGCCGGTCGAGATCCTCAGCCTCTTCGGCCGCCAGGGCGAACGCATGCACGTACGCGCCAAGCCCCGGAGCGGCCGTCAAGCCTGACCTTCGTCATAGCCGCACCCCGACCTTCGGGACGGGGATCCCGCCGCACGCCGCTCTACGTTCCCGTCATGCGACGAGAAACACGACAGGCAACCCCCGCCGGAGGTGGACCGCCCGCCACCCTCCCGGCGGTCGCCGCGACGGCCCTCGCCACGGTCCTGGTGGCCCTCGCGGCCCTGGCCCTCTGGCTGCTGGCCCCCGGCGGACCCGGCGACCCGGGCCCCGCGCGGGTCACGGACGGCACCTCCGTCTCCCTCTACCGCGCCCTCACCGAAGCCGTGGCGGACGGCCCCTCCTGGCTCGGCGGCTTCCTCGAACTCGCCACCGAGGGAACCCTGGTGCTCCTCGGCGCCCTCCTCCTGTGGACCTGGTGGACCTCCTTCCGTGCGGGCGACGCGCACCGCGTCGCCGCGACCGTGCTCACCGGCGTCGGCACCGTCGCCGCCTACGCCGTCAGCGAGGCGCTGAAGCTCGTCGTCGACGAGGAACGCCCCTGCCGCGCCGTGCGCGGCGCCGACCCCGTCGCCGAGTGCCCCGAACCCGGCGACTGGTCCTTCCCCAGCAACCACGCCACCCTCGCCGCCGGACTGGCCGTCGGCCTCGCCGTCCTGCGCCCCCGCCTCGCCGCCGTCACGCTCCCGCTCGCCGGTGCCGCCGCGCTGCTGCGGGTCCTGGTGGGCGTGCACTACCCGCACGACGTCCTGGCCGGTGCCCTGCTGGGCGCCGCCCTCGCCGCCGTCACGGTCCTCGCCGGAACCCCGCTCGCCGCACGCGGGGTGGCCCGGCTGCTACCGCTACTGCCGGGGGCCGGCGGGCCCCGGCGAGACGACGCCCGCCTCGTGCGCCACGACGGCCGCCGCCGCCCGGTTGTCGACCCCCAACCGCGCCAGGACCGAGCTGACATGGGCCTTCACGGTGCCCTCCACCACACGCAGCCGCCGGGCGATCTGCCCGTTGGAGAACCCGGCGCCCAGGTAGGACAGCACCTCCCGCTCGCGGACGGTGAGCGCCTCGACCCGCTCGCGCGCCGAGGTACGGCGCCCGGCCACGGTCCCGGCCCCGGAGGCGGCGAGATGGGCCACGACCCGGGCGGCCACCTTCGGTGACAGATACGCGGCACCGTCGGCCACGGCGCGCACCCCCGTCACCAGCTCCTCGGGCTCGCCCGACTTGATCAGGAAGCCCGAGGCGCCGCGCCCGAGCGCCTGGAGGATGTAGTCGTCCTCACCGAACGTCGTGAGCATCACCGCCTTCGTCCCCGGCACGGCGTCCCGTATCCGCGCCGCCGCCTCGATCCCGTTGACCTCCGGCATCCGGATGTCGAGCACGGCCACGTCGGGGCGGTGGCGCCGGACCAGCTCGACGGCCTCCCGGCCGTCCCCGGCCTCCGCGACGATCTCCAGGTCGTCCGCGGTGCCGAGGATCGCGCGCACACCCGCACGGACCATCGGCTCGTCGTCGGCGATCAGCACCCTCACCCGCCGCGCCCCCACCCCGGCCCCGTCCACCAACCGAACCACCGGTCCGTCCGACGTCGCACCAGCCGTTGCGCCCGCCGTTCCGTCCGACGCCGCATCCGCCGCTCCGTCGACCGGCTCGGTCCCCGCACTATCCGCCGCCGGGCCCGCCGTTCCGTCCACCGCCCCGTCCGCCGGTCGCCCCAACGCCCCCTCCGGCGTTCCGAACATCAGCTCGTCCACCGTTCCGTCCATCGAGTCCGCCCCGCTCCTCCCGCTCGCTCCGCCCACTCCGCTCATTCCGATCCGCTCATCCGGTGCCGCTCATCCGGTGCCGCTCATCCCGTGCCGCTCATCTCCCCGCCAGAGCCCGGGCGGAGACCAGGGTGTCCCCCTCGAAGCACAGGCGGTAGACATCGCCGGAGCGGTCGGCGAAGCGGTCGGCCGTCATCGCGTAGAACTCGCACTCGTCTCCGCGTCCCGCCCTCGGGTTCTCCGCCGGGCGCTCGGGCGTCTGCCTGTCGGGCAGATACGGCGCGACCTCCGATCTGTCCTGCCCGACCCGCAGATGGGCGAAGTCGTCCGGCTCCAGCACCGCGCGCTCGGCCAGCACCGTGTCCCACAGCGTGAGCCCGCCGCCCGCGAGGGCCGTCGCCGCCAGCGGCACCGTCAGCGAGGCCAGCAGTGTCCGCCGCAACCGCCGCCGCGCGTACGACTGCTCGCTCCGTGCCTCCCCTCTGTCCCCTCCAACCGTTCCGTCCCCGCCGAAGCCTTCCGCTCCCGTGGCCCCGACGGGCACCGCTTCCTCGACGGGCGCCGTCTCCCCGACGGCCCGGGTCCACGGGTCCGGGGGAACGTGGGGCAGTCGGGCGCGTATCGCGAAGCCCTCGTCCTCCTCCGGGCCACTGGCGAACGTGCCGCCCGCCAGCCGCACGCGCTCGTCCAGCCCGACCAGCCCGTGTCCTCCGGGGGCGGCGGCGAGGGCCGGGGTGCGGGTGGCGCCCTCCCGGGGGCCCGGCCCGTTCGCCACCGTCACCGTCGTCTCCGTCTCCCCACGTACGACCGTCACCGTCGCCCGGGCGCCGGGCGCGTGCTTGGCGACGTTGGTCAGGCCCTCCTGCACGACGCGGTGCACCGCGCGCCGCACGGCCGCCGGTATCTCCTCCTGGTCCCCCTCGATCTGTGCCGTGACATCGAGCCCCGAGGCCGAGGCCTCGGAGACCAGCCGCGTGACGCTCTCCTCCGAAGGGCCCGTCGGCGGCACGTCCGCGCCCTCCCTCAGCACCCCGATCACCTCGCCCAGGCGCTCGACGGCTGTGCCCGCCCGGGCCCGTATGTCATCGGCCGCCCTGCGCTGGCCCTCGGCGAGGCCGGGGGAGAGCTTGAGGGCTCCCGCCGAGAGGGCTATCAGGCTCAAGTCGTGTCCCAGCACGTCGTGCATGTCCTGCGCTATGCGCGAGCGCTCGCGCAGCCGGGCCTGCTCGGCGACCAGCCGGCGCTCCCGCTCAAGCTGTTCGGCACGCTCCCAGCCCGCTCTCGTCAACTCGCGGTACAGCCGCCAGACCCGCCCCGCGAACCATGGCAGGACCCCGGCCGCGACGAAGACCGCGACGAATCTCGTCCCCGGCACCAGCCAGCCGGGCACCAGGGCGACCGCCGCCATGTCCAGCGCCAGCGCGCCCACCAGCACGAGCGCCGCCGCGCGCCCCGTGCCCCGGCCGCCCCGCCCTTCCGTGGGCCATCGCCCCGCCAGGAAGGCGCAGACCGCCGTCAGACACGCCGTCAGCACGGCCCACCTGGGCCCGGCGGCCCCGGCGAGCAGCGACGCCGCCACCGCCCCCACCAAGAGCCCGTAACCACCGATCACAGTGCTGTTCACCCCAGAAACGCTACGGACGCCAACTGGCCACTCGACACTGCCGAAAGTCCAATTCCCCCGGCCACCCGGCCAGACCTGAGAAGGAGACGCCCCTGGTCCCTCTGGGGGACTTGGGGGACTGGGGGTGGGGGGACGGGGGGACTGGGAGGGGACCGGGGAACACGGCCCCTCAGCCGCACCCGCAGCTCTGCCGGTAGGCCAGCGTCACCGGCAGGACCACCGACTGCGGCTCCTCGTGGCCCGGCTCCGTGGCGTCGATGCGCCGGAGCAGCAGCTCGACCGCGCGTTCGCCCATGTCCCGCATGGGCTGGCGGACCGTGGTGAGCGTGGGGCGCACGAGTCGGCTGAGGGGGATGCCGTCGAAGCCGGTCACGGCCACGTCCTGCGGGACCCGCACCCCGCTCCGTTCGAGGGTGTGCAGCGCGCCCACGGCCATCTGGTCGTTCGCGAACACCATCGCCTCGGGCCTCTCGTGAGTACCCGCCCCCGCAACCGTCCCCGTCCGCGCCAGCAGTTCCTCCGCGGCCTGCGCGCCCTCGGCCTGGGTCATCATCACCGTACGGACGTCCGGCTCGGCCGGGACCGGCAGGCCGGCGGCGCGGCACGCCTCGGCGTAGCCGTGGAAGCGGGCCTCGGCGTCGGGGGAGTTCGGGGGGCCGCTGACGAAGGCCAGTCGCCGCAGACCGTGGTCCTCGATCAGATGGCGGGTCAGCTCGCGCTGCCCGTCCGCGTTGGCGACCTCGACGTGGTCGAGGTGGTCGATCCCGCGGGGCCCGGCGAGCATCACGACGGGCAGCCGCCGCGATATGACCTCAAGATCGTCGGTCGGCACGGTCCCCGCCATGACGGCGAAGCCGTCGACGCGGCCCGCGACCTTCGCGACCAGGCTCTCCGGGCCGCCCTTGAGCGAGGCGGCGATCAGCAGCGCGTACCCGTGGCGGCGCGAGGCGCGCTCCATGCCGCGGATGATCTGGTCGGAGTAGAGCATGAACGCGTGGTCGTCGTCGGCGTCGGCCGCGAGCGCCTCGGTCTCCGCGTCCGGGTCGGAGTAGTCGGGGAAGCAGAGGCCCAGGACGCCGGTGGCCCGGCTGGCGAGCCCGCGCGCGCTGCCGCTCGGCACGTATCCGAGGGCGCGGGCGGCCTCCAGCACCTTGTCGCGGGTGGTGGCGCGCACCGAGTCGGGGTTGCGGTAGACCCGGGAGACGGTGGCGATGGAGACCCCCGCCCGTTCGGCGACGTCGTAGACCGTCGGAGTGCTGGGAGTGCCCATCCTGTTCCGTTCGCCTCGTCCCTCTACGTCCTTCGCCGTCGAATGTAAGCGCATTCACTCTACGGGTGGGAACGTTCCCAGGCAAAGTGATCCACGGCACGCCCGGCACCCGGAAGGGGTATCCCCTCCGGGGTACCGGGCGTATGACGGTTCAGGTCCCGCGAAGGTTCCGAGGTGCGACGGAACCGGGTCGGGGCGCGGAGGAACCGTGGCGGGGCCCGAAGAATCCAGGGCGGCTAGGGCAGGGTCACGACCTGCGGCGGATCTTGTTCCCGAGCCACACCAGCGGGTCGTACTTGCGGTCGGCCGCGCGCTCCTTGAGGGGGATCAGGGCGTTGTCCGTGATCTTGATGCCCTCGGGGCAGACCTCGGTGCAGCACTTGGTGATGTTGCAGTAGCCGAGCCCGTGCTCGTCCTGCGCCGTGGTCTTGCGGTCGAGCCCGTCCTCGGCCGCGCCGTCGAGCGGGTGCATGTCCAGCTCGGCGACGCGCATGAGGAAGCGCGGGCCCGCGAACGCGGTCTTGTTCTCCTCGTGGTCCCGCACCACATGGCAGGTGTCCTGGCACAGGAAGCACTCGATGCACTTGCGGAACTCCTGCGAGCGCCCCACGTCCTCCTGCTGCATCCGGTACTCGCCCGGCCCGAGCCCCTGCGGCGGGACGAACGCGGGGACCTCGCGGGCCTTCTCGTAGTTGAAGCCCACGTCCGTGACCAGGTCGCGGACCACGGGGAACGCCCGCAGCGGAGTGACCGTGATGACGTCCGTACGCGCGAAGACCGACATCCGCGTCATGCAGAGCAGCCTCGGGCGGCCGTTGATCTCGGCGCTGCACGAGCCGCACTTGCCCGCCTTGCAGTTCCAGCGCACGGCCAGATCGGGGGCCTGGGTCGCCTGGAGGCGGTGGATGATGTCGAGGACGACCTCGCCCTCGTTCACCTCGACCGTGAAGTCCTCCAGGCCGCCGCCTTCCTGGTCGCCGCGCCAGACGCGGAAGTGCGCGTCGTAGCTCGTGGTGTCCGGGGTGCTCGTGTCCTCAGCCGTGGTCACTCTGCCGTCAGCTCCTCGTCGGTCAGGTACTTGATCAGCTCCTCTTTCTCGAAGAGTTCGAGCAGATCCGTGCGGATCGCGGGCATCTCGCGGCGGCGCAGACTGATGCGTCCGCCGCTCTCGGGGCCGGGCTCCGCGAGGGTGCAGACGAGGTTCGCCCGGCGCCACTCGCGGTCCATCTCCGGGTAGTCGTCGCGGGTGTGGCCGCCGCGCGACTCCGTACGGTTGAGCGCGGCCCGGGCCACGCACTCGCTGACCAGCAGCATGTTGCGCAGGTCGAGCGAGAGGTGCCAGCCCGGGTTGAACTGGCGGTGCCCCTCGACCCCGGCCCGCCGCGCGCGCCCGCGCAGCTCGGCGAGCTTCTCCAGGGCCCGCGCCATCTCGTCCTCGCGCCGGATGATCCCGACGAGGTCGTTCATGGACTGCTGCAGCTCCTGGTGCAGGGTGTACGGGTTCTCCGCGGGCCCGTCGTCCCCGGCGTCCTCGGAGGCGCTGAACGGACGCAGGGCCTCCGCCGACGCCTCCTCGATCTGCTCGTCGCTGACGGCGGGACGTGCGTCCGCCCGCTCCTTCGCGTACTCCGCCGCGTACAGCCCCGCGCGGCGGCCGAAGACCAGCAGGTCGGAGAGCGAGTTGCCGCCGAGCCGGTTGGAGCCGTGCATGCCGCCCGCGACCTCGCCCGCGGCGAAGAGCCCGGGGACGCCGACGGCCGCCGCCGTGTCCGAGTCGACGTCCACGCCGCCCATCACGTAGTGGCAGGTGGGGCCGACCTCCATGGGCTCGGCCGTGATGTCCACGTCGGCCAGCTCGCGGAACTGGTGGTGCATGGAGGGCAGCCGCCGCTTGATCACTTCGGCGGGCATACGGGTGGAGACGTCGAGGTAGACGCCGCCGTGCGGGGTGCCGCGACCGGCCTTGACCTCGGCGTTGATGGCGCGGGCGACCTCGTCGCGGGGGAGCAGCTCGGGCGGGCGCCGGTTGTTGTCCGGGTCCTCGTACCAGCCGTCGGCCTCCTGCTCGGACTCGGCGTACTTCTCCTTGAAGACGTCCGGCACGTAGTCGAACATGAAGCGCTTGCCCTCGGAGTTGCGCAGCACCCCGCCGTCGCCGCGGACGGACTCGGTGACGAGGATGCCCTTGACCGACGGCGGCCAGACCATGCCGGTCGGGTGGAACTGCACGAACTCCATGTTGATCAGCGAGGCCCCGGCGAGCAGCGCCAGCGCGTGCCCGTCGCCGGTGTACTCCCACGAGTTCGATGTGACCTTGAAGGACTTGCCGATGCCGCCGGTCGCGAGGACGACGGAGGGGGACTCCAGCACGAAGAAGCGGCCGGACTCGCGCTCGTAGCAGAACGCGCCCGAGACCTGGTCGCCGTCCTTGAGGATGCGGGTGACCGTGCACTCCTGGAAGACCTTGATGCGGGCCTCGTAGTCGCCGTGCTCCTTGAAGTCCTCCTGCTGCAGGGCGACGACCTTCTGCTGCAAGGTCCTGATCAGTTCAAGACCGGTCCTGTCGCC
This sequence comes from Streptomyces albiaxialis, assembly GCF_039530985.1. Taxonomy (NCBI): domain Bacteria; kingdom Bacillati; phylum Actinomycetota; class Actinomycetes; order Kitasatosporales; family Streptomycetaceae; genus Streptomyces; species Streptomyces albiaxialis. Next base: position 393,414 of record NZ_BAAAPE010000007.1, on the reverse strand, counting down.
GACGTGAGCGAGGCGGGGGTACTCGTGTCCGCCGAAGTTACGCTGCGAGATCCGGCCGTCCTTCGTACGGTCGAACAGCGCGCCCCACGTCTCCAGCTCCCACACCCGGTCCGGGGCCTCGCGGGCGTGCAGCTCGGCCATGCGCCACTGGTTGAGGAACTTGCCGCCGCGCATGGTGTCGCGGAAGTGGACCTGCCAGTTGTCGCCCTCGTTGACATTGCCCATGCTGGCGGCGATGCCGCCCTCGGCCATCACCGTATGGGCCTTGCCGAAGAGGGACTTGCAGATCACGGCCGTACGGAGGCCCTGCTCGCGGGCCTCGATCGCGGCGCGCAGACCCGCGCCGCCCGCGCCGATGATGACGACGTCCCACTGATGGCGTTCGACTTGCGTCATGTCGCTTGCATCCCTCTCAGAAGAACCGCGGATCGTCGAAGGCGCCGGACGCCAGCAGGTACACGTAGAAGTCCGCGAGCGCCACGCTGATCAACGAGGCCCAGGCGAGCAGCATGTGCCGCTCGTTGAGCCTTCCGACCCAGCCCCACATGCGGTAGCGCACGGGGTGCTTGGAGAAGTGCTTCAGCCGGCCGCCGACGATGTGGCGGCAGGAGTGGCAGGAGAGGGTGTACGCCCAGATCAGGACGATGTTGACCAGGAAGACCAGCGTGCCCAGGCCCATGTGGCCCCACGCGTAGTGCTCGTCGCGGAAGGCGAGAACGGTGTCGAACGTCAGGACGCCCGCGACCAGCAGCGCCGCGTAGAAGAAGTACCGGTGGATGTTCTGGAGGATGAGCGGGAAGCGGGTCTCGCCCGTGTACTTCTTGTGCGGCTCGGCGACGGCGCAGGCCGGGGGCGAGGCCCAGAATCCGCGGTAGTACGCCTTGCGGTAGTAGTAGCAGGTGAGGCGGAAGCCCAGCGGGAAGATGAGGATGATCAGCGCGGGGGACAGGCCCCACCAGTCGCCCAGGAGGCCCCAGTTGGGACCGCCCTTCATCGTCTCGCAGTTGTCCGCGAGACAGGGCGAGTAGAACGGTGAGACATAGGGCGCGGCGTAATAGTCCGCGTTCGCGAACGCGCGCCAGGTCGAGTAGACGACGAAGGCGAGAAGCCCGAACGCGGTGGCGGCGGGCGCCAGCCACCAGCGGTCCTTGCGCAGATGCGGCTCTGCGATGGCGGCGCGCGTCCCCTCGCGCACGCCGCCGCGGGTTTCGTCCCTCAGCTTGGGTTGTGGTTCGGTGCCAGTGGCCAACGGTTTCTCCGGAGAAGGCGACTTCGGTCGAGGAGTCCGGGCCCCGTGGACGGGGCCCCCTCGCCGCTACGGCGCATGCCGGTCCTGTGCCCCCAGCCCCTCGTCGTCGACATCGGTCCACAGCCCGCTGTCGTACGGCGCGTCCGGGATCGTCACCATCTCCTGGTGCTGCTCGGGCACGGCCTTCGGGGTGGCGTCCCTGAGGAGGGACAGCGACTCGCGCAGGTGCTCGGTGTCGCTGCGCACCCGGCGGATCTCCAGCCCGCTGCCGACCCGCTCCTCCAGTCTGCTCACGCTGCGCGCGAGATCGTCCAGGCAGCGCTGAGCGACCGTCAGTTCCTCGTGCAGAGACGTAACTTGAGACACGACGTGCCCACCTCCATGGGTGGTGGCGGCTGGCTAGGTCCATGCGCGTGGCGAGTGTTACGCGTCACACTCCCACTTGTGAAGAGCCCCGCACGCCTTTCCGCCCATACGGGCTGCCGGAAGGCGCCCAGTTGCCGCGGGGTGCCGGGTGATCGTCTCGTATGACGTGTCAAACTTCGGTTGACCGAGCTTGAGTTGGGAAGCGAGTGAATGCCGTGAGACGTGAGGCGGAGGATGCCGTGGAGGCTCGACGGGGGATCAAGGAGACGGGCTTCGCGGTCGACCAGATCGACACGACCACACCGCACCCGGCCCGGATGTACGACTACTACCTCGGGGGCAAGGACAACTACGAGGTCGACAGGGAAGCGGCCCAGCAGGTCCTCGACCTGGCGCCCGAGGTCGGCGTCAGCGCGCGCGGCAACCGCGCCCTGCTGCACCGCGCGACGCGTGCCGTCGTCCGCGCGGGCATCCGGCAGATCATCGACATCGGCACCGGCATCCCGACCTCGCCGAACACCCACGAGGTCGCCCGCGAGATCGACCCGGACGTCCGGGTCGCGTATGTCGACAACGACCCCATCGTCGCGCGGTACGCGGACGCCAAGCTGACCAACACCGGCAACGCGGGCTTCGTCCTCGCCGACCTGCGCGACCCCGAGGGCATCCTCGCCCACCCGGTGCTGCGCGAGGTCATCGACTTCGACGAGCCCGTCGCGCTGATGCTCATGGCCGTTATGCACTTCGTCGAGGACTCCGAGGACCCGGGCCGCATCGTCTCCACGCTCACCGACGCACTGCCCGGCGGCAGCTATCTCGCGCTCACCCACATCACCGCCGACTTCCGCTCGCAGGGCGCGCTCGGCGAGTCGATGAAGGTCTACGACAACGCCACGGCCAAGCTCGTGCTGCGCCCGTACGACGCGATCATGCCGTTCTTCGACGGCTTCGAGCTCCTGGAGCCCGGCCTGGTGCAGATGCCGCTCTGGCGCCCGGACGAGGCGCCGCCCGAGGGCCGCGAGCTGGCGCAGTACGTGGGCTACGGCGGGGTCGGCATCAAGCGCTGACGTACGGACCCTGCTGGGCTTCCTGAACGGCTTCGTGCTCGGCTTCCCGCTCGGCTCCCTGCTTGGCTTTCCCAAGTCGGTGCTTGGAAAAGCCAAGCGCGCTCACTATGCTGCCCTCGCATGAACGGAATGCGCGTGGTGGTCCTGTGCGGCGGCGAGAGCGCCGAACGTGATGTCTCGCTGGCCTCCGGCCGGGCGGTGGCCGGAGCCCTGTTGGAGCGCGGGCACGAGGTGGTGCTCGTCGACCCGGCCGCCGAGCCGCCGGTCCTCGCCGGGCCGCTGCGTCCGGGCGACGTGGTGGACGGCACCCAGGTCGGCAAGGAGCCCCCGTCGCTCGCGGGGCGCGCCCGGGCGCGCGAGCGGGTGCACGCGGCGCTGACCGGCGGCCCGGTCCTGGAACTGCTGCGCGGCGCCGACCTGGTCTTCCTGGCGCTGCACGGCGGCTGGGGCGAGGACGGCCATGTGCAGGCTCTGCTGGAGACGGCCGGGGTGCGGTTCACCGGCGCGGACGGCGCGGCCTGCGCGGCGGCCTGGCACAAGGGACGCGCCCAGGCGGTCCTCGGCGCCGCCGGTCTCCCGGTCCCCGAGCGCGTCCTGTGGCGGCCCGGCGCGGAGGAGACGCCGCCGGACGTACGGCGGCTCGTGGAGGCGGGCCCCGTGGTGGCCAAGCCGGTCGCCGACGGGTCCAGCGTGGCGGTCCACCGGGTCGACTCGCTGCCGCTGCTGGAACGGGTGGCCGCCGAGGCGCACGCGAGCGGCGGGGAACTGATGGTCGAACCGTTCCTGCCGGGGCGCGAGTTCACCGTGGCCGTGCTGGGCGACGAGGCGCTCCCGGTCGTCGAGATCGAGCTGACGACGCCGCTGTTCGACTACACGGCCAAGTACCAGCCGGGCGCGGTGAACGAGGTGTGCCCGGCGCGCGTCCCGGACGAGTTCGCCGCCCGCCTGCGGGAATTCGCGCTGCGCGCCCACCGCGCGCTGGGGTTCGGCGCCGGGACCTACTCACGCACCGACTTCCGCTGCGACGCCTCGGGCGAGCCGATGTGCCTGGAGGTCAACGCGCTCCCGGGGCTGACCTCGGGGAGCCTGCTGCCGTGCGCGGCGGCCGGTGCCGGATGGACGTACCCGGAGCTGATCCAGCGCCTGGTGGACCTCGCGACGCGCTGACGTCCGGGCGTCACTGGTCTACGAGCACGTCAGGGCCCGCGCATCCGGCCGGCGGGCGGGGCCCGGTGGAGGGCCTAGCCGAGTGCCGGGTTGGTGCGGAGTTTGCGGCGTTCCCAGCGGTTGGGGTGGCGGATGGACACGCCGCCCATGCCGCCGGATCCGGTGAGCCGGATCAGCGGGGTGCCCGGGAGCCGGTCGGGGGTCGTCCTGTCCGTCAGGCCGCCCGTGCCGGGGTCCATGCCGCCGGTGTCCGCGGCCCAGGAGTCGGGGATCACGATCGTGACCCCGCCCATCTCCCCGTACGCCTCCACCGCGATCTCCGCGAGGCGGCACTCGGCCCGGCTGAAGTCGAGCTTGACGCTGCCCATGCCGCCGCGGGCGATCACCCGGCCGGGCACCTCCCAGCGCCCGGGGCCCCGGGACGCGCCGTGCATGCCGCCCTTGAGCACCAGGGGCGGCATGTCCGCGGCGGAGGGCGGCTGCGGCAGGTCGGCGGTCAGGGCGGCCAGTTCGCCGTGGGTCTTGGCCTTCAGAGCCCGCTCCAGGCGCTCGTCCAGCTCGTCGAGGTCGAGGCGGCCCTCGGCCGCCGCGTCGCGCAGCCGCTCCACCACGGCTTCCCGGTCGTCGTGGGAGGCGCGGAGCCGGCCCGCGGGGGTGGAGTGCGAGGCGGGATCCGGGGGCTGGGACGTCATGGCCTCAGGATAGGCAGCCGCGCCTAATACCGGGCCCGGTGGTGGCGCGGGGTCGGCGGGGGAGCGCCGAGCAGCCAGTTGCCCTGGGCCGCGGGATCGGTGCTGCTGAAGAACTCGACGAACGCCTCATGGATCTCGTTGTGTTCCAGCGTGCCGCTCGCGTCGCGGTCCAGCGTGCGGTACGCCGTCCGCAGATCGCGCTCGGAGACGAGACGGAACGCGGCGGCGAGCAGCACCCGGTACTCCCGCTCGGAGACCTGGTTGTCGCCGTCCTCGTCGGCGACGTCGACCATCGCGCAGCACAGCGAGTTCACGGCCGACAGCAGCGAACGGCGCTCCTCCGCGAGGGCGTGCGCCATGTGCGTCACGAAGGCCTCACGGGTGAGCGGAACACCCTCCTCCGCGCCCGCGCGGCGCTCGTGGCGCCGCCACAGCTTGCGGAAGCAGGCGTGCAGCCGCCGCTGTTCGCGGCTGCCGGGGCGGTGGCTGAAGGCGCGTGCCGCGCGCAGCGCCGCCAGTTCGTAGTCGTGGAACGTCATCCGGCCGTCCCCATCCGCGTCCAGGCAGTCGAACCAGCGGTTCATCTTCCACCGCAGCAGCGCGTCCACCCGTGCCGGGGGCAGGTCGCCCCGGGCGTGCGGCGGACGGTGACGGCGGCCGAAGGGCCAGACGGACGGGGGAGACACGGGCGGCTCACCTTTCGCGTGATCTCAGATGGATCAGGACGGTCTCGAAGGCATCGGGCGTGATCGCGGAGTTGCCGCTGAACGGCTGCTCGAAGGAGGTGACGAGGAAGACGGAGAGCGCCACGACGGCGGCCAGCACGGAGACGATGACCCGCTGCACCCAGTCCCGCCGCACGCCGAAGAAGAAGACCATCACGACGGCCAGCACCCCGCCGCAGTAGAACATCAGCCAGACGACCGAGGGCACGTCGCGCACGCTCGCGCGCAGCCGCACCCGGCGGCTGTCGTCGAGCTGGTTGAGGCGCTCGATGGAGGGCGCGTACAGCGCGTTCTCGCGGTCCCTGGGGCCCATGCTCGTGTAAATGGTCCACAGCTCGGCGAGCGCGGCCTGCGCCTGCGGGTCGGAGCCGCGCCGGGTCATGGTGTGCCATTCGTCGTTGACGACGATGCTCGCGTAGGTGAGGGAAGCTTCCTGCACCTGCCGGTGCACGGGCCCGGAGAAGCCCTTGGACATGCGCTCCAGGTCGGCGAGCGCGTTGGCCTCCTGCGCGACGGTCGCGTCGGCGCGGGTGTAGCCGTCGTAGACGACCACCACCGAGAAGTGCACGAGCGTCGCGTAGAGCGAGCCGACGATCGCGAAGACCGCGGCCTGCACGGCGCTGTTCTGCTCGGCGACGACATGGCGCACGCCGTGCCTGGCCAGCGGCAGGCCCGCGTTGACCAGCACGACCGCCGCGGCGACCAGCAGCACGCCGGCCACCACGGCGGGGAGGTCCGCGGTCCGGATCACGACCAGTGCCGCGCCCGAACCGAGGAAGAGGATCCAGTGGATCCACAGACGGTGGTGTTTCACGGTGATCCGGGCCGGGATTCCTGGGAGAGTTCGGGGCCGCCGGGCGGGCGCTCCCAGCGCTCGCCCCAGCCGTGGTAGAGGTGGCTGACCAGGCGGTCCCAGTCCTGCTTGCTGCGGTACGGGCTGTACGGCGCGGGGCGGATCACGGCCTCCGAGGACCAGACCTGCTCGATCCTCCCGTCGAGCCCGATACGGCCCAGGCGGGCCCGCTTCCACAGGTGGCGGTTCTCCCGGTCGGCGTAGACCGTGCCGCCCGGCGCGCGGAACGAGGCGCCGCGCACCGAGCGCAGCACCTCCTGTGGTTCGACGCTCCCGGCCGCGCGGACGGCGCGCGCCCACAGATGGACCTGTGCGTACGCGGCGGCGACGGTGTCCGAGACGTGCGCGGCGCCGTAGCGCTTCTTGAACTTCGCCACGAAGCGGGTGTTGGCCGCGTCGGGCAGCTCCTCGAAATAGTTCGCCGCGACATAGTCGCCCGCGACGTAGGCCCCCGCCTTGCTGCGGGTGTCCTGGGAACGCAGCTCCCATTCGTCGGCCACCAGATTCAGCGCCGGAATACGCACGGAGCCGCCGTCGGCTCCCTTCTTGCGAAGCCGTGTGAAAAACGGTGCGTTTGTGTCTCCAGCGAGTGCTGAGACGATGAGGTCGGGTTTGAGTTCGCGGATTCTCCGCACCGTGTCGGACACCTTCTTGGAGTCGGGAGGGAGATAGTCCTCGCCGACCACCTTGCCGCCCGCAGCGGTGAGTTGGGAATGCACGAGTGCCAGGGACACCCGGGGATAGATATAATCGGAGCCGACGAGAAAGAAGCGGCGGTCCCCGTTGTCCAGGAACCACTGCACGGCCGGGGTGATGTACTGGTTGGGGGTCGCGCCCGTGTAGACGACGCGGCGCGAGGTCTCGCCGCCCTCGTAGACCGCGGGGTAGAAGAGCAGGCCGCCGTGGCGCTCGAAGACGGGGATCATGCTGCGCCGCGCGGCCGAGGCGTACCCCCCGAAGACCGTGCGGACACCCTCCCTGGTCAGCAGCTTCTCGGCGGCGCGCGCGAACCGCCGGCCCTCCGACTGCCCGTCGGCCAGCACCGGCACGACCTCCCGGCCCAGCAGCCCGCCGTGCTCGTTGATCTCCTCGACGGCCATGACCGTCGCGTCGTTCAGCGGCTTCTCGGAGTCGGCGAGGCGGCCGGTGTGGGAATAGAGAATGCCGACCTTCAGGGGCGGCAGCGCATGCGGGTCGGCGGGCGTCACGGCCGAGACCAGCAGCACGTATCCGAGCACGGCGGCCGTCATCAGCGCGATCATGCCGCGCTCACGAGGCGTCTGTTTCATGAGATGCGGCGCGAATTCCCGTGCGCCCGTGGCCGGTTAGCGGATCCGGGCGTCTCTATGGCTTGCGAGAATACGAGGACGAGTGTCATCATGCCCCTCCTTTGACCCCCGGCAGGCCCCGAATGCGACCTGCTGCGAGCATCTACGAGAAGGCTGCCCAGAGTCCACGGATTTCCCCCTTCAGGCTCGAATGAGTGAAATACGCGCCAGGTGCTCCGAGTTCACCGGTTCGGCCGCTTCCCAATTCACGCGGAACGTGATTCCGGGAATTGGTACCGCTCAGGTGCGCGGCGGGGGTTCCACCAGGAGGCGCGCGTAGTTCGCCATCGAGCGCTGGTAGCGGGGGAGGTGCCGGGCCAGGGCGCCGACCGCGAGGGAGACGGCCTCGCGCTCGCGGCCCACGTCGGTCAGCGCCAGCGCGAGCACCGCCCGTACGGCGTCGTCCAGGTGGTCGGAGCCCGCGTCCAGTTCGGCGGTCAGCAGGGCGATGCTCTCGTCCTGATGGCCGAGGTTCCTGAGCGAACTGGCCAGTTGGATCACCGCGCGGCGGCGGCGCTCGCCGGGCAGGGTGCCCTCCAGCGCCTCACGGTAGAGCGGAATGGCGCGGTCCGGATGGCCGGTCGAGTCGAAGGCGCAGGCCCGCTCGAAGGCCGCGACGGGACTGCCGGGCGGCAGTTCGGCCGCGAGCCCGTCGATCAGCGCCCGGAACTCCTCCTCGCCGTACGCGTCGATCGACTCCCACGCCTGGGCGGAACGCCGCTCCCAGTCCCCGTTCATGTGCTTCTCCTCGCCGGTCGTTGTCAGTGCTGGCTGGAAGACTACGGGCATGGAACCGACAGGCGTGATCGAGGAGTTGTGGAAGCGCGTGGAGGCCCGCGACTGGGCGGGCGTGGGCGAGCTGCTGGCCGAGGACGCGGTCGTGGAGTGGCCGGTGACGGGGGAGCGGATCGTCGGCCGGGCGAACTACGTCGCGGTGAACAGCGAGTATCCCGAGGGCTGGTCGATACGGGTGCTGCGAGTGGTCGCCGGAGCCCCCGGCAGCGACCAGGTCGTCTCCGAGGTCGAGGTTCCCCACGCCGAGCTGGGCGTCTTCCGCGCCGCGTCCTTCTGGACGGTCCGCGAGGGCCGCGTCACCGCCGCGCGGGAGTACTGGACGGATGTCGGCGCCGAGCAGCCGCCCGCCTGGCGGCTGCCGTACACGGAGGTGCTGTAGGGAGCCGGTGAGGGCCGGGGCAGGGGATCAGGCCCCGGCGGGCGGCGCCGGAGTGCGCAGGGCGGGGAGGGGGTCGGGCAGCGGCAGCGGGTCGCCGAGCGTGACCTCGACCTTGGTCTTGTAGTACGTCTTGCCCGGCTCGTCGTGGGGCACCGGATCGGAGAAGGCGAAGGCCTCGCCTCCGCCGCGGTGGATGAGCACGTGGACGGGTCCTCCTCGCTCGGTTTCCCCGGCTGCGCCGGGGCCGGACATCCCGGGAGATCCTTCGGGGCGCCCCGGGGCGCCCCGGGGCGTGGGGCGGCTTCGTGCGAGGTTCACCCGTTCGAGTCGGCGCCGTGTGAGCACGCTCGCCGAGCGCACCCCGAGGGCGCGTCCGGAGAGACGCCGGCGGGGCGCGTGCTCCGCACGGGTGGCGCGGGGTGGGGTCCGCGCCGTGTCTGCGCCATGCGCGGGGCGGGCTCGCATTCAGTGGGGCCAAAGATGTGATGAGCCGCCAAAGCCGCCGATCGTGGACGTGAGCGGGGAGCGGCCAGCCCCGGAGGTTTCAGCCATGCGAGCCGTCCCCGAAAGAACAGCCCCCGACCCCGCCACCGGCTCCCTCGCCGGTTCCTTCGCCGGTTCCGCCGCGCTCCGGCGCCGTACCGTCGCCCTGCTCACCGCGGGCGTCCTGCTGCCCCTGCCCCTCGCCGGGTGCAGCTCCGCCGAGGGGGACACGGGCGGCGGGGGGAGCGGGGCGAGCGGCGAGGCCGTTCGGGACGTGCCGTCGGCGGCGCGCGGCGAGGTGGCGTCCGGCGGCACGCTGCGCTGGGCCGTCGACAGGGCGCCCTCGACGCTGAACGCCTTCCAGCCCGACGCCGACGAGGCCACCGACCGCGTCGCCGGCGCCACCCTGCCCGCCCTCTTCTCGCTGGACGAGAAGGCGAAGCCCGAGCCGAACCCCGACTATCTGCGCGAGGCCGAGGTCACGAAGACCGAGCCCCGCCAGACCGTCGTCTACAAGCTGAACCCCAAGGCCCGCTGGAGCGACGGCCGTGCCATCGGCGTGGCCGACTTCAGGGCCCAGTGGCGGGCGCTGCGCGGCAAGAACAGCGCGTACTGGACGGCGCGCAACGCCGGGTACGACCGCATCGGCAAGGTCACCAGGGGCGAGGGGGCACACGAGGTGAAGGTCGTCTTCGCCCGCCCGTACGCCGACTGGAAGTCGCTGTTCACCCCGCTCTACCCGCGCGAGGTGATGGGCGACCCGAAGAAGTTCAACGACGGCGCCCGTACGTCGCTGCCCGCTTCGGCCGGGCCCTTCCGTCCCGCGAGGGCGGGGAAGGAGAGGGAAGGGGAGAGGAGGAAGGCCGCGCGCACCACGGTGCTGGAGCGGAACCCGCACTGGTGGGGCGAGCGCGCCAAGCTGGACCGGATCGAGCTGAAGGCCGTGCCGCGCGGGAAGCGCGGAGCCGCGCTGCGGACCGGCACCGTCGATCTCGCGGACATCGACGGCAAGGCCGCCCGCCGCATCGCCGAGGCCAACAAGTCGGACCTCGGCGACCACGCCAAGGGCACCAGCGGCAAGGGCACCAGCGACAAGGGGCGGAGCAAGGAGCGGGCCCGGCAGCGGACACCGGCCGAGAAGCGCGACGACCGCGCGCTGCGGACGTACGCCCTGCGCAAGGCCCTCGATCCCGCGTACACCCAGCTCTCCCTGAACGGTGCGAGCGGCCCGCTCGCCGACGAACGCGTCCGCCGTGCCGTCGCCCGCGCCCTCGACCGTGAGGCGCTGGCGAAGCAGGCGCTCGGCGCGTCCGGTCTCCCGTCCGAGCCGCTCGGCAGCCATCTGCGGATGACGAACCAGGACGGATACGAGGACAACAGCGAGGCCGTCGGCGGGCGGGACCTGGAGTCCGCGCAGTCGCTGCTCGCCGACGCCGGATGGAAGGGCGGCGGCCGGATCTCCCGCGGCGGCCACGACAATCCCGCCGCGGCCGGTGCCGACAAGGCGGGCCACGCGGGCGGGCGGGACGGGAAGGAGAAGAGGGAGGGGGCGCCCGGCGGTCCCGCCGAGCCGGGCGCCGAGGCCCCGGCGGCCGGTGCCGCCGCGCCCGCCCCGCACCGGCTGGAGGCCGAGGCGGCCGCCGTGCCGATCAGCGCGGAGGTCGCCCGCCGGGTGACCGGCAGGCCCCTCAGCCTCATGCCCTCCGCCACCGCGCAGCGCGCCGCGGTCCTCGAACAGGCCGCGCGCGCGGATATGACCCAGGCGCGCGCGGAGGGCTCGCACGCCGGTATGAAGCGTGCCCGTGCCGCGCTCGCCCGGGCCCGGGCCATCGGCGCCAGGGCCCACGAGCTGAACCTGCTGTCGGTCGGTTCGGCCACGGCCGTACGCACGAAGGACGGCAAGCCCCTCGCGCTGCGATTCGTCCTCCCGGCCGGGCCCGGCTCGGAGCAGATCCGGGCGACGGGCGAGCGGATCGCCGACATGCTCAACGGGGTCGGGATCCGCACCCAGATCAAGGAGGTGCCCGACGCGAGCTACTTCAAGGACCACATCGCCGCGGGCGAGTACGACCTCGCGCTCTACTCCTGGCCCGCCACGGCCTACCCGGCCACGGACGCCCGGCCGATCTTCGCCAAGCCGCAGCCCGCGGCCGACGGTTCGCTGCTCGTCGAGCAGAACTACTCCCGCGTCGGCACCGACCAGATCGACCAGCTCTTCGAGCAGGCGGCGGGCGAGCTGGACGACGGGCGGCGCAAGGACCTGATGAAGAAGGCGGATGCCCGCATCTGGGCCGCCGCCGGTTCGCTGCCCCTCTACCAGCGGCCCCAGCTCGTCGCGGCCAAGGACCGCGTCGTGAACGCCGGGGCCTTCGGCTTCCAGACCCCCCGCTACCAGGACATCGGCTTCCGCCGCTCGGGCTCCTGAGCCGCCGGGGCTCCTGACGGGACGGGGCCGTCGAGCGGCGCGAGCCGCTCGCACATCTCCCATATCGCCGCACGGACGACAGGGTCGCCGGTGCCCGCGGGCCAGCGGGACCGGCGGCCCTTCATATCGACATAGACGCCGCCGTCCCCGGCGTACGGCCCGGTCACCGCGCGCGCCACGTTCCGCGCGGGCCCGCTCGTGTCGCCCCACAGCACCGGCATCAGCGCGCGCACCAGCGGCACGAGCGGGCGCACGAGCCGGGGGTAGGTACGGACCGGCAGCGAGCGGTTCATCGGGGTGTCGGCGTGGCCCGGATAGACGACCGTGACCGCGACGCCCCCGCCCTCCTCCGCGCAGTGCTCGGCGAGCGTACGGCTCATGGCCGTCAGGGCGAGTTTCGAGCGGTTGTACTGGGTGTCGGTGAGCCAGCCCGAGAAGCGCTTCTCGGCCTGGAGATTGCCGGGATCGAGCGTGCCGCGCGGGATTCCCCCTGTGACGTTGACGACACGGGAGGGCTCCCCGCTCTCCCGCGCGCCGTGCCGCAGCGGGCCGAGGAGCAGCCGGGTCAGCAGATACGGCGCCAGTACGTTCCCGGCGAACGCCGACTCGACGCCGTCCTCGGTCAGCAGGCGGCGGGGCGGATTGACGCCCGCGTTGTTCACCAGGGCGTGCAGCGTGCCGTGGCGCTCGGTCACGGTGCGGGCCAGGGAGCGGAGCGCGGCGGCGCTGGTCACGTCGGCGGTGAGGGCCTCCACGTACGGGTTGCCGGTGGCGGCGCGCAGCTCCTCGGCGGCCTCGTCCGCGCGGGCCGGGTCCCGGCCGGTGAGGACGACGCGCGTGCCGCGCGCCGCGAGGATCCGTGCCGTCTCCTTGCCGATGCCGCCGGTGCTGCCGGTCACCAGGACCGTCCTGTCGCCGTCGCGCATGCCGTCACGCTCCTTGCCGTTATAGGGGATCCGAATATGTCACCTGGTGACAGATTAGGCAACGGGTGATGGGAAGTAGACTGCGCGCCATGAGCCTCCGTGAGCGCACCCGTGCCGCCGTCCGTGCCGAACTGGCCGCGCTCGCGCTGGAGATGTTCGCCGAGCGCGGCTTCGAGGAGACGACCGTCGACGAGGTGGCCCGCGCCGCGGGGATGTCCAAGCGCAGCCTGTTCCGCTACTTCCCGACGAAGGAGGACATGGTCCTGGGCTCCGCCGAGGCCATGGGCGAGGCTGTCGCGGCGGAGCTGCGGGCCCGGCCGGAGGGCGAGGCACCGTGGGAGAGCCTGCGCGTGGTGCTGTGCGGGTGGGAGGAGCGGATCTCCTCCTCCGCCGAGCGGCTCGCGCGGCTGCGGCTGGTCGAGGAGTCGCCGGCGTTGCACGCGCGCTGGGTTCAGCGCCGGGAGGAAGCGCGGCGGGAGATCGCCGCGGTGCTGCGGGAGCGGGCCGGTGCGGGTGCCGGTGCCGGGCTGGACGCCTTCTCCGCTGACCTGCTCACCTCTGCCGCCGGGGCGGCGCTCGAATCCGCGACCCGGGAGTGGCTCCGCTCGAACGGCCAAAAGAGCCGCCCGGAACTCCTGACAGAGGCCTTCACAAGGCTGAACCCCACATAAGAGGCCAGCCCCTTCCAGGGGCACGGGGGCTGCGTTTGTTCTGCGTCTCAAGACGTCGGGGTTTGCCCGTTAAGGGGCGCGGGGCTGTTTCGATGTGCGGCTCCGCCGCGTGGGCGCGCCCGGTCACAACACGTCGGGGCTTGCCCCTTCAGGGGCGCGGGGAACTGCGCGCCCGGCCACGGCGCAGCCGCAGCCTGCAATGCACAGCCCGGGGCAGCCCGTACCCAGCCCTCATGTCCGCGCGCCCGGCGCAGAGGGCTGCGCTTGCCGGCCCTGCCCCCCAAGCTCTTCGAGCAGGGGGTATCCCCAATGGCAGACCTCCCAAGCACAGCGAGCGGAAGGGGGGCGGGCCTCCCGAGCGCGGAGGGAGGGGTGCGCCCCGGGGTGCGGGACCGGAAGGGGGGCGGGCGCCTCAGGGGCCCGGAATGCCCGCGGAGGCTTGGTCCCGAGCGGGCCCGTACCATGGTTGACGAGGCCGCGGCGAGAATCAGCCCGGCGAGGGGGCGTACCCCCACCCCATCAACCCGGGAGAAGCGCCGCAGTGCCCACGCGCAACGACATCCGTAACGTCGCCATCGTCGCCCACGTCGACCACGGCAAGACGACTCTGGTCGACGCCATGCTCAAGCAGGCGGGAGCCTTCGCAGCCCACCAGCTCGAGTCGGTCGACGACCGGGTGATGGACTCGAACGACCTGGAGCGCGAGAAGGGCATCACCATTCTCGCGAAGAACACGGCCGTCAAGTACCACCCCAAGGACGGCGGCGAGCCCGTCACGATCAACATCATCGACACCCCCGGCCACGCCGACTTCGGCGGCGAGGTCGAGCGGGGCCTGTCGATGGTCGACGCGGTCGTGCTGCTGGTGGACTCCTCCGAGGGCCCGCTGCCGCAGACCCGCTTCGTGCTGCGCAAGGCGCTGGAGGCCCGGCTGCCCGTCATCCTGTGCATCAACAAGACGGACCGCCCCGACGCCCGTATCTCCGAGGTCGTGGACGAGACGTACGACCTGTTCCTGGACCTGGACGCGGACGAGGACCAGATCGAGTTCCCGATCGTCTACGCCTGCGCGCGTGACGGCATCGCCTCGCTGACCCAGCCCGCCGACGGCGCGGTGCCGGGCGACAGCGAGAACCTGGAGCCGTTCTTCACCACGCTGCTGGAGACGGTCCCCGCGCCGGTCTACGAGGAGGGCGCGCCGCTCCAGGCGCACGTCACCAACCTCGACGCGGACAACTTCCTCGGCCGTATCGCGCTGCTGCGCGTCGAGGCCGGCGAGCTGAAGAAGGGCCAGAGCGTGGCCTGGATGAAGCGCGACGGCTCCGTGCAGAACGTGCGCATCACCGAGCTGATGATGACGGACGCGCTGACCCGCAAGCCCGCCGAGAAGGCCGGGCCCGGCGACATCTGCGCCGTGGCCGGTATCCCGGAGATCATGATCGGCGAGACGCTCGCCGACCCGGAGAACCCGGTCGCGCTTCCGCTGATCACCGTGGACGAGCCCGCGATCTCGATGACGATCGGGACGAACACCTCGCCGCTGGTCGGCAAGGGCGGCAAGGGCCACAAGGTCACGGCCCGGCTGGTCAAGGACCGGCTCGACCGGGAGCTGATCGGCAACGTGTCCCTCCGCGTGCTGCCGACCGAGCGGCCGGACGCGTGGGAGGTGCAGGGGCGCGGCGAGCTGGCCCTGGCCATCCTCGTCGAGACGATGCGCCGCGAGGGCTTCGAGCTGACCGTCGGCAAGCCGGAGGTCGTCACGCGGGAGATCGACGGCAAGCTGCACGAGCCGATCGAGCGGATGACGATCGACGCCCCGGAGGAGCACCTGGGCGCCATCACGCAGCTCATGGCCAGCCGCAAGGGCCGTATGGAGACCATGACGAACCACGGCTCCGGCTGGGTCCGCATGGAGTGGATCGTGCCGTCGCGGGGCCTGATCGGTTTCCGTACGGAGTTCCTGACCGAGACGCGCGGCACCGGCATCGCGCACTCGATCTTCGAGGGGCACGAGCCGTGGTTCGGCGAGCTGCGCACGCGCCACAGCGGCTCGCTGGTCGCGGACCGCGCGGGCAAGGCGACGCCGTTCGCGATGATGAATCTCCAGGAGCGCGGCACGATCTTCATCGAGCCGGGCACCGAGGTGTACGAGGGCATGCTGGTCGGCGAGAACTCCCGCGCCGACGACATGGATGTCAACATCACCAAGGAAAAGAAGATGACCAACATGCGCGCGGCCTCCGCCGACACGACGGAGAACCTGGTGCCGCCGCGCAAGCTCTCGCTGGAGCAGTCGCTGGAGTTCTGCCGCGAGGACGAGTGCATCGAGGTGACCCCGGAGACGGTCCGTATCCGCAAGGTGAACCTCGACATGAAGGAGCGCGCCCGCGCCGCCGCGCGCGCCAAGCGGTGACGCTCCGCTAGCTTCTCGGTCTTCTCCGGGCTTCCTCAGGGGCCGTACCCACTCCGGGTGCGGCCCCTGTTGCGTGCGCGGAGTGTCCGCATACCGGACGGAGTTCAAATTTATCTCCGCTTAATGTCCGGGTTGAGGGTAGTTTGTTCACCGTTTATCGGACGCTTCACCAAAACGTGATCCGGAATCCCTGGTTCAACCTGGGTGTATTGGCCAATAGTGGGCGCATAAAGCTCGGGTTAATGGGTCACGCACCGTAGACGGCGCCGACTCCGCGAGCACGGGGGCGAGTTGCGATGCCGACGAGGTCGTCGGTCCTGTCGCACCGCCCCCTCTCCCTTGGTGAACGACTCCTGAGGAGGAGGCTCCATGCGTGGTGCGAAGACGATGACGCCGGTCAAGCTGTCGGCGTTGGCGGCAGCGGTGGCCGTGGCCGCCACGGCGTGCGGCGGCGGGTCCGGCAGCGGCGGGTCCTCCGCCTCGGGCAAGCCCGAGGGCTATGTCTCGATCAACGTCAACGAGCCGCAGAAGCCGCTCATCCCGGCCAGCACCAACGAGACCCAGGGTGCCTACGCGATCGAGTCGCTCTTCACCGGCCCGGTGAAGTACGACGCCGACGGCAAGCTCAAGAACGCCAACGCGGAGTCCGTCACCACCAAGGACTCCAAGACCTGGACGATCAAGCTCAAGAAGGGCTGGAAGTTCCACAACGGCGAGGACGTCACGGCCGACTCCTACGTCGACGCCTGGAACTGGAACGCCAACCTCGCCAACAACCAGCAGAACAGCTTCTGGTTCGAGGACATCAAGGGCTACGACGACGTCCACCCGGAGAAGGGCAAGGCCAAGAAGGACAAGATGTCCGGCCTCAAGGTCGTCGACGACCACACCTTCACCGTCGAGCTGACCCACCCGGTCTCCTACTTCAAGCAGAAGCTCGGCTACTACACCTGGGCCCCGCTGCCCAAGGCCTTCTTCAAGGACCCGAAGGGCTTCGGCCAGAAGCCGGTCGGCAACGGCCCGTACACCTTCCAGAAGTGGACGCACAAGAAGCTCATCCAGGTCAAGGCGTGGAAGGGCTACAAGGGCGACAACAAGGCCAAGAACAAGGGCATCCAGTTCAAGGCGTACTCCGGCTACGAGGCGTCCTACCAGGACGTGCTCTCCGGCAACCTGGACATCAGCCCCCAGGTCGCGCCCAAGGACCTGCCCAAGCGCAAGGCCGACTTCGGCAACCGCGCCATCGACAAGCCCTTCGCGGCGACGCAGTCCATCACGCCGGCCTTCTACTCCAAGACCTTCAAGGACGTGGACCCGAAGGTCCTCCAGGGCCTGTCCATGGCGATCGACCGCAAGACGATCACCAAGACCGTGCTCCAGGGCACCCGCGTCCCGGCCACCGGCTTCATGCCCGACCTCGTCCAGGGCTACCAGAAGCTGGACACCGACATCTTCACCTACAACCCCAAGAAGGCGAAGAAGCTCATCAAGGAGGGCGGCGGGGTCCCGGGCAACAAGCTCTGGATCCAGTTCAACGCCGACGGCGGCCACAAGGAGTGGGTGACCGCCGTGTGCGAGTCCATCCGCAAGGCCACCGGCATCGAGTGCGTCGGCGACTCCAAGCCGGACTTCCAGACCGACCTGGACGACCGTGACGCCGACAAGGTCAAGTCCTTCTACCGCGGCGGCTGGGTGGCCGACTACCCGCTGAACGTCAACTTCCTCAAGGAGCTGTACGGCACCAAGGCCCAGACGAACTACGGCAAGTTCTCCGACCCGGAGGTCGACGCCATGTTCAAGAAGGGCGACAACGCCAGCAGCCTGAAGGAGACGGTCAAGGACTACCAGGCCGCCGAGCGCCGGATCGTCGAGAAGATGCCGGCGATCCCGCTGTGGGACTACGCCGCCAACGTCGTGCACACCGACGGTGTCGACAACGTCAAGGTCAACTACCGCGGCGACGTCGTCATGACGGACGTCACCGTCAAGTAAGTCCGCGCGCACCCGTACGTCCCCGTGGCCGCGCACCGCGCGCGGCCACGGGGCGCACGCCTTAACCCCCTACGGAGGCACCATGGGGCGCTATGTCGCGCGGCGACTGCTCCAGATGATCCCGGTCTTCATCGGGTCAACCCTGCTGATCTTCTGCATGATGTACGCGCTGCCCGGCGACCCGGTGAAGGCCCTGTGGGGCGAGCAGTCGGCCGACCCGGCGCAGATGGCGGCCCTCAAGCACCAGCTCGGCCTCGACCTTCCGCTGTGGCAGCAGTACTGGAACTACCTCTCCGGGCTCTTCCAGGGCGACTTCGGCACCCAGATCGCCAGCCAGCGGCCCGTCGCCGATGTCATCGCGCAGGCGTTCCCCGTGACCGTCCGGCTGACGCTGTTCGCCTTCGTCTTCACCGTCGTCGCGGGCATCCTGCTCGGCCTCGTCGCCGGGCTCCGCGCGGAGAAGGCCCTCGACCGCGTCGTCCTCTTCGTCACCCTGCTGCTGATCTCGGTCCCGAGCTTCGTGCTCGGCTTCCTCTTCCAGTACGTCTTCGCCTTCCAGCTCGGCTGGGTCACCCCGACCGTGCAGGACTCCGAGGCCTGGGGCCAGCTCTTCCTCCCCGCGATCGTGCTCGCCGCGCTCTCCCTCGCGTACGTCACCCGGCTGACCCGGACGTCCGTGGCCGAGAACATGCGCGCGGACTACATCCGCACCGCGATCGCCAAGGGCCTGCCGCGCCGCCGCGTCGTGGGCGTCCACCTGATGCGCAACTCGCTGATCCCCGTGGTCACCTTCCTCGGGACCGACGTCGGCTCGCTGATGGCGGGCGCGGTCGTGACCGAGGGCATCTTCAACGTCCACGGCATCGGCAACGCGGTCTTCGAGGCCCTCAACCGCCGCGAGGGCTCGACGGTCGTCGGCATCGTCACGCTGATCGTCATCGTCTACCTCGTCGCCAGCCTGATCGTCGACCTGCTCTACGCGGTCCTGGACCCGAGGATCCGTTATGCCTGAGACCGCAACGCTGACCAAGAACGCGCCCGCCTCCCCGGAGCCCGCCGGCGCGCAGCAGGACGCGCCCGTCAAGGGCCGCAGCCTCTGGTCCGACGCCTGGCGCGACCTGCGGCGCAACCCGCTCTTCCTGATCTCGGCCGTGCTCATCGTCGTGCTGCTGGTGATGGTGGCCTTCCCCGGCCTGTTCACCTCCGCCTCGCCCCGCGACGGCGACCTGACCAAGCACTTCCAGGGCGACCCGAACTACGGCCACCTCTTCGCCGCCGACTGGTTCGGCTACGACGGCCAGGGCCGCTCCGTGTGGGCCCGCATGGTCCACGGTGCCCGCGCCTCCGTCGTCGTCGGCATCTCCGTGACCGTGCTGGTCACGCTCGTCGGCGGCACGATCGGCATGCTCGCCGGATACTTCGGCGGCTGGCTCGACAGCGTCCTGTCCCGGATCACCGACATCTTCCAGGGCATCCCCTTCATGCTCGGCGCGATGGTCGTGCTGACCACCTTCGCCGAGCGCAAGGTCTACGTCGTCATCGCGGCGCTGCTCTTCCTCGGCTGGACACAGGTCGCCCGTATCGCGCGCGGCGCCGTGATCACCGTCAAGCAGCAGGACTACGTGCAGGCGGCGCGGTCGCTCGGCGCGAGCACCAGCCGCATCCTGCTGCGGCACATCGTGCCCAACGCGCTGGCCCCCGTCATCGTCGTCGCCACCACCGCGCTCGGCGGCTACATCGGGGCCGAGGCCACCCTGTCGTACCTCGGCATCGGCCTCTCGGAGCCCGCGATCTCGTGGGGCATCGACGTCGCGGCGGGCAAGGACGCCCTGCGCACGGCCCCGCACATCCTGATTTCCCCCGCCATCATGGTGTCGATCACCGTCCTGGCGTTCATCATGCTCGGCGATGCGGTGCGCAACGCCCTCGATCCCAAGAGCCGTTGAGGGAGGCGCGAACACCATGAGTGACGACAAGACCGAGGCCAAGCCCTTGCTCGACGTGCGTGACCTGCACGTCGACTTCCACACCCGGGACGGCGTGGTGCACGCCGTCAACGGCGTCAGCTACGACGTCCGCGCGGGCGAGACCCTGGCGGTGCTCGGCGAGTCCGGCTCCGGCAAGTCCGTGACCGCGCAGGCGATCATGGGCATCCTCGACATGCCGCCCGGCCGCATCCCGCAGGGCGAGATCCTCTTCCAGGGCCGGGACATGCTGAAGATGTCCAAGGAGGAGCGCAGGAAGCTGCGCGGCGCCAAGATCGCCATGATCTTCCAGGACGCGCTCTCCTCGCTGAACCCGGTGCTGAGCGTCGGCTACCAGCTCGGCGAGATGTTCCGCGTCCACCAGGGCATGTCCCGCAGGGCCGCCAAGGCCAAGGCGATCGAACTGATGGACAGAGTGCGGATCCCGGCGGCCAAGGAGCGGGTGAACGACTATCCGCACCAGTTCTCCGGCGGCATGCGCCAGCGCATCATGATCGCGATGGCCCTCGCCCTGGAGCCCGAGCTGATCATCGCGGACGAGCCGACGACGGCGCTGGACGTGACGGTCCAGGCCCAGGTCATGGAGCTGCTCGCGGATCTTCAGCGCGAGTTCAACATGGGGCTCATCCTCATCACCCACGACCTCGGCGTCGTCGCGGACGTCGCCGACAAGATCGCGGTGATGTACGCGGGCCGCATCGTGGAGACCGCGCCCGTCAAGGAGCTGTACCGCTCCCCGGCCCACCCGTACACCAGGGGCCTGCTCGACTCGATCCCGCGCCTGGACCAGAAGGGCAAGGAGCTCTACGCGATCCAGGGCCTGCCGCCGAACATGGCGCACGTGCCCGCCGGCTGCGCCTTCCACCCGCGCTGCCCCGTCGCGAAGGACATCTGCACCACGGACCTGCCCGTGCTCGCCGGGGCCGGCGAGGAGCGCGGCAGCGCCTGCCACTTCTGGAAGGAGACCATCAATGGCTGAGCGCCCCGAGCCCATCCTGGAAGTGCGGGACCTGGTCAAGCACTTCCCGCTGACGAGCGGCGTCGTGATCAAGCGGCAGGTCGGCGCGGTCAAGGCCGTCGACGGGGTCTCCTTCGACCTCTACCCGGGCGAGACCCTGGGCATCGTCGGCGAGTCCGGCTGCGGCAAGTCCACGGTCGCCAAGCTGCTGATGAATCTGGAACGGCCCACCGCGGGGACGATCCGCTACAAGGGCGAGGACATCTCGCGCCTGTCGGGCCGCGCGCTGAAGGCCGTCCGGCGGAACATCCAGATGGTGTTCCAGGACCCGTACACATCTCTGAACCCGCGCATGACGGTCGGGGACATCATCGGGGAGCCCTTCGACATCCACCCCGAGGTCGCGCCGAAGGGGGACCGGAAGGCGAAGGTCCGCGAACTCCTGGACGTGGTGGGGCTCAACCCGGAGTACATCAACCGGTACCCGCACCAGTTCTCCGGCGGTCAGCGGCAGCGGATCGGGATCGCGCGAGGTCTTGCCCTGCGCCCCGAGATCATCGTCGCGGACGAGCCGGTGTCCGCGCTCGACGTCTCCGTGCAGGCCCAGGTCGTCAACCTGATGGAGAAGCTCCAGGACGAGTTCGGCCTGTCGTACATGTTCATCGCGCACGACCTGTCCATCGTCCGGCACATCTCCGACCGGGTCGGTGTCATGTACCTCGGCAAGATGGCCGAGATCGGCACCGACGAGCAGATCTACGAGCACCCGACGCACCCCTATACCCAGGCCCTGCTCTCGGCCGTGCCCGTGCCGGACCCCGAGGCCCGCGAGGGGCGCGAGCGCATCGTCCTCGAAGGAGACGTGCCCTCGCCGGCCAACCCGCCCTCCGGGTGCCGGTTCCGCACGCGATGCTGGAAGGCCGAGGACCGCTGCGCCACGGAGACCCCGCTCCTCGCGATTCCGGCCCGGGCGACGGGCGGTGCGGCCCACGAGTCGGCCTGCCACTTCGCCCAAGAGCGCGAGCCGCTGACCGCCGCCGGATAAGGGATACCCCGCACCCCCTCCGCGGGGCACGTCTGCTTCTCGCTCCCGCGAAGCTTGGGAGGTCTGCCACTGGGGGTACCCCCTGCTCGAAGAGCTTGGGGGAGCAGGGCCGGCAAGCGCAGCCCTCTTCGCCGGGTGCGCGCGTGCAAGGGCCGGGTTCGGGGTGCCCCGGGCTGTGCTTCGCGGGACGCGGCTGCGTCGTGGCTTGTCGCGCAGTTCCCCGCGCCCCTAGAGGGGGCAAGCCCCGAAGTCGCGGTGGGGCCGCACAGCGGACACGGGCCCGAAGGCGCGAGGCCCGGTCTAGTGGATCACCAGCACTCGCTTGCCCCGCGCATGCCCCCGCTCGCTCTCCTCGTGGGCGAGGGCCGCGT
This sequence comes from Streptomyces albiaxialis, assembly GCF_039530985.1. NCBI lineage: Bacteria > Bacillati > Actinomycetota > Actinomycetes > Kitasatosporales > Streptomycetaceae > Streptomyces > Streptomyces albiaxialis. The sequence goes on along the minus strand of NZ_BAAAPE010000007.1, from coordinate 371,524 downwards.
CGGCCAGGGGGTGGAGGCGGTGGACCGGCAAGCGGAGGGTGCCCGCGCGGTGCAGGGCCAGCGCCTCGGCGAGCGCCGGCGGCATCAGGTCCAGGTCGCTGCCTCCGGAGAAGCGGACGCCGTGCCGTACGGCGTCCCCGTACTCGGCGATGGCCAGGACCCGCTCCGTACCGCCCGTCAGTTCGACGGAGAGGGCCAGCGAACCCCCTCGCTGCGCCCCGTCGAGCGCCGCGTGCACGCCCTCGGGCGCGAGTGCGCGTACGCGCGCGGCCAGGCCCTCCCCGTACGCCACCGGCTCGGCGCCCAGCTCCCGCAGCAGCCCATGGTTGGCCTCGCTCGCGGTGCCGATCACGCGGATGCCGCGCGCCACCGCGAACTGGACCGCGAGGACGCCCACCCCTCCGGCGGCGGCGTGCAGCAGCAGGGTCTCGCCCTCGCGCATCCCCAGTTCGCGCAGGCAGCGGTGGGCGGTCTCGGCGGCCGTGGGGACGGCGGCGGCCTCCGCCCAGCCGAGGGTGGCCGGGCGCCGGGCCACATGGCGGGCCTCGGCCAGCGCCTCCTCGGCGTAGGAGCCGGTGACGGTCCGGCCGAAGACCTCGTCCCCGGCCGCGAGGTCCGTGACCCCGGGCCCGGTGGCCGTCACGACCCCCGCCGCCTCGATGCCGGGCACATGGGGGAGCGCCACCACGAAGTGCTCCCGCACCTCGTCGCGCCGGATCTTGTGGTCGAGCGGGTTGACCCCGGCCGTACGGACGGCGATCCGGATCTGTCCGGGGCCGGGCGCGGGCACCTCGACGGCGGCGGGCGCGAGGACGTCGGGGCCGCCGTGGCGGTCGAAGGCGATGGCCTTGACGGTGCGGGGTTCGGTCATACGTGCGTTGCTCGGCATGGCGGGGAGCTTCCTCCGGACGCGGTCGGTGAGTCGGTGCGCCCCTTCACCCTCTCCCCGCCGTACGGCCCGCCCGCCCCGCCGTACGGCGGGTTCCACCTGGCCGTTGGTCGAGTACGGGCCCGGCCGGTCGGCCGTACGGTGGCGGGGTGGACCGAGCCTGGACGAGCCCCGAGGAGGCGCTGGCGCGCGCGGCGGAGCTGGTGGACGCGCCGCCGCAGGAGCTGCTGGAGCGGACCTCGCAGGTGCTGCGCGGCCTGGTGCCGCACACCGCGGCCGGGCAGCTCAGCGAGCTGAGCGCGTACGCCCCGCAGCAGACCGCCGGCACCGACCGCGCGCTGGCCGCCCGGATCACCGGCCGCGAGCTGGGCGAACTCAGCGTGCGGCTGCGGGCCGGCGCGCCCTGGCAGGGCGAGGCGGTGCTCGGCGGGGAGCGCCGCCGGGTGCTCGTCGTCGGCTCCACCTCGCGCGGGACCGGCAGCGCCCTGCTGGCCCTCGCCGATGTGGGCGAGACCCCGCTCCCGGCCCCGGTGCTGCGGACCGTGCAGCGGGTGTGGGACCTGGTGACCGTGTACGCGTACCGGCTGGCCGCCGAGGGATACCCGGAGCGCACCGCGCTGTCCGGGGCCGCCGCCGCGGCGCGGGCACAGCTCGTCGCGGAGCTGACGGACCTGCACGCCGCGGCGCTCGGCGGGGTCCTCACCGCGCTGCGCTCCTCCTCGCTGGACGACGCGACGGCGCGCCGCGTGGCCGTAGAGCGGGCGGTGGACGCGCTGGCCCAGCTCCGTCAGCGGCCGTACTGGGACGGCGTATGGAGCGAGGAGGGCGCCGACGACGCCTTCCAGCGGCTCGTCCGCGAGCTGCGTCCCCTCTTCCGGCACGGCCCCGTGCGGCTCTCGCTGCGCTCGCCGGGCACGGACCGCGCGCTGCCGTCGGACGTGGCGCACGCGGCGCGGGCCGCCGTGCGCGCTGCGGTGCTGGCGATGCGGGAGCAGGAGGGGCTCGCCAGGATGCATGTCGGCTGGTGGGTGGAGGAGGACGAGCTGTGCGCGGCCGTGCGGGACGACGGACCGGGGCGGCTCGGCCGCGGGGCGCTGCTGAGCCGCCACCACGCCGAGCGGGTCGCGGCGCTGGGCGGCGGGGTGGCGGTGGACGCGGTGCCGGACTGGGGGACGACGGTGCGGGTCACGCTGCCGCTGGCTCTGGCGGCGTCGGCGGCCGAACAGCCCCTGGCGGGGCTGCATCCGCGTGAGCTGGAGGTCCTGGAGCAGCTCGCGCTGGGCCGCCGCAACCGGGAGATCGCGGGGGAGCTGCACATCAGCGAGTCGACGGTGAAGTTCCACGTCACCAACATCCTGGGGAAGCTGGGCGTTTCCTCGCGCGGGGAGGCGGCGGCGCTCGCGCGGGGGACACGCCCGGGCCCGTAGACCGGCGTTCCCGGCCGCCATGGCCCCCATTGGGAGGAGCGGCGGCCCGGTGAACCGGGCATATGAGGGCAAAAGGGTGTTATCTGGTTCCGAGTCACAATCTCGGGACCAGGGAGGCACCTCATGCGCGGAGCCACGCGCGCCACATGGGCCGTCGCCAGCGCCGTGGCGGTCGCACTGACGGCCACCGGCTGCGGCGGCGGGGGCGACGGCGGCGGAGGCGGGGGAGGCGGCTCCGACGAGGGCGTCGTCCGCGCCTTCTGGACCGACCCGCAGAACCCCGTCGAGCCCGCGAACACCAACGAGGTGCAGGGCGGCAAGGTCCTCGACATGACCTTCCGCGGCCTCAAGCGCTACAACCCGGAGACCGCCAAGGCCGAGAACGCCATGGCCCAGTCGATCGACACGACCGACCAGCAGAACTTCACCGTGAAGCTCAAGCCGGGCTGGAAGTTCTCCGACGGCACGCCGGTCACCGCCAACTCCTTCGTGGACGCGTGGAATTACGGCGCGCTGCTCACCAACAAGCAGATCAACTCCTATTTCTTCGAGTACATCGAGGGCTACGACAAGGTCCACCCCGAGAAGGGCAAGCCGAAGGCGAAGAAGCTCTCCGGGCTGAAGGTGAAGGACAAGAACACCTTCACCGTGAAGCTCAACCAGAAGTTCTCGCTCTGGCCCGAGACCCTCGGCTACAGCGCCTACGCGCCGCTCCCCAAGGCGTTCTTCAAGGACCGCGACGCCTGGCTGAAGAAGCCCATCGGCAACGGCCCGTACAAGGTGGACTCGTACACCAAGGGCCAGTCCATGAAGCTGTCGCGGAACAAGCACTACGCGGGCCCCGACAAGCCGAAGAACAAGGGCGTCGAGCTGAAGGTCTACACCGACCAGAACACCGGCTACACCGACCTCCAGGCCGGAAACCTCGACGTCGTCGACGAACTCCCCGCCGGGCAGCTCAAGAACGCGAAGAAGGACCTCGACGGGCGCTACATCAACCAGCCCGCCGGAATCCTGCAGACCATCTCCTTCCCGCTCTACGACAAGGACTGGAAGGGCGAGAAGGCCGAGCAGATCAGGCGCGGCCTGTCGATGGCGATCGACCGCGAGAAGGTCACCGAGAAGATCTACCACGGCACCCGCGAGCCCGCGACCGACCTCACCTCGCCCGTCCTGGGCCCGGCCGGCGGCTACAAGCAGGGGCTGTGCGGCGAGACCTGCGAGTACGACCCGAAGAAGGCCAAGAAGATGATCGAGGACGCCGGCGGGCTGCCCGGCGGCAAGATCACCATCACCTCGAACGTGGACACGGGCTCGCACCGCCAGTGGATGGAAGCCGTCTGCAACAGCATCAACGACACGCTCGGCAAGAACAGCGCGTGCAGCGTCAACCCCGTCCCCACCTTCGGCGAGTTCCGCAGCGACGTCACCAACAAGAAGATGAAGGGGCTCTTCCGGACCGGCTGGCAGATGGACTACCCGCTGATCCAGAACTTCCTCCAGCCGCTGTACTACACGGACGCCTCCTCCAACGACTCGCACTACTCCAACAAGCAGGTCGACAAGCTCATGGACGAGGCGAACGAGTCGGAGGAGGGCGCCGCCATCGCGAAATTCCAGCAGGCGCAGAAAATCATCCTCGACGAGATGCCCGCCATTCCCCTCTGGTACCAGAACGGGAACGCCGGGTACTCCGACCGCGTCAGCGGAGTGAAGCTCAACCCCTTCTCCGTCCCGGTCTTCACCGACATCAAGGTCAAGTGACCTGCGGTGGGGCGCTACGTCATCAGACGACTGCTCCAGATGATCCCGGTCTTCATCGGGACCACCTTTCTCATCTTCGTGATGGTGTACGCCGTCGGGGACCCGGTCAACGCGATGTTCGGCGACCGGGCCCCCGACCCCGCCACGGCGGCCCAGTTGCGCCACGAGTTCAACCTCGACAAGCCCGTGTGGCAGCAATACCTGCTCTACATGGGCAAGATCTTCACCGGTGACTTCGGCAACGCGTTCAACGGCCAGCCGGTCATCGAGCTGATCGGCAACGCGTTCCCCATCACCGTCCGGCTGGCGATCGTCGCGATCGTCTTCGAGATCGTCATCGGCCTCACGCTGGGCGTCATCACCGGCCTGCGCCGCGGCAGGCCGATCGACACCGGCGTGCTGATGCTCTCGCTCGTCGTGATCTCGATCCCCACCTTCGTGACCGGCACCGTCGGCCAGTACCTGTTCGGGGTGAAGTGGGGCTGGATCCGGCCCGCGGTCTCCCCCGAGGCCCCGGTCGGCGAGCTGATCTTCCCCGGCCTGGTGCTGGCGCTGGTCTCCCTCGCGTACGTCACCCGGCTCACGAGGACGTCCATCGCGGAGAACGCCCGCGCCGACTACGTCCGTACGGCCGTCGCCAAGGGCCTCCCGCGGCGCCGGGTGACCGTGCGGCACCTGCTGCGCAACTCGCTGATCCCCGTCGTCACCTTCCTCGGCACCGACGTCGGCAACCTCATGGCGGGGGCGCTGGTGACCGAGCGGATCTTCAACATCCAGGGGGTCGGCTTCCAGCTCTGGCAGGGCATCGTGCGGCAGAACTCCCCGACCGTCGTCGGCTTCGTGACCATCCTCGTGATCGTCTTCCTGCTCGCGAACCTGCTCGTCGACCTCCTGTACGCCGTGCTCGACCCGAGGATCCGTTATGACTGAGCCACCCGGCATGTCGGGCCCCGCCATCGGAGGACCCGGCGGCGCCATGGAGCTGGCCGCCAACGAGGGCGGCACGCTGGAGGGACCCGGCGAGCGCCCGCCCGGCAAGGGCCCCACCGAACGGGCCCGCAGCCTCTGGTCCGACGCCTGGCACGACCTGAGCCGCAACCCCGTCTTCATCATCGCGGGGCTGCTGATCCTCTTCCTCGTGCTCATCTCGCTCTGGCCCGGCCTGATCGCCTCCCGCGACCCCCTCTCCTGCGGCCTCGGCAGATCGCTGAACTCCTCGACCGACGGCCACTGGTTCGGCTTCGACACCCAGGGCTGTGACGTCTACACCCGGGTCGTCTACGGCGCCCGTACGTCCGTGACCGTCGGCGTCTGCTCCACGCTCGGCGTCGCGCTCCTCGGCAGCCTGCTCGGCGGGCTCGCCGGGTTCTTCGGCGGGGTCTGGGACGCGATCCTCTCCCGCGTCACCGACATCTTCTTCGGCATCCCCATCGTCCTCGGCGGCCTGGTCTTCCTCTCGATGACCGGCAGCCGCTCGGTGTGGACGGTGGTCTCCTTCATCGTGCTGCTCGGCTGGCCGCAGGTCGCCCGTATCGCGCGCGGCTCGGTGATCACCGCCAAGCAGAACGACTACGTGCAGGCCGCGCGGGCCCTCGGCGCGAGCAACACCCGGATGATGGTGCGGCACATCCTGCCGAACGCCGTCGCGCCGGTGATCGTGACGGCGACCATCGCGCTCGGCACGTACATCGCGCTGGAGGCGACGCTCAGCTATCTCGGCGTCGGGCTCCAGCCGCCGACCGTCTCCTGGGGCGCGGACATCTCGGCGGCCTCCGAAGGCATGCAGTTCCGCAACGCGCCGCACATCCTGCTCTATCCGGCCGCCGCGCTGAGCCTCACCGTGCTCGCGTTCATCATGCTCGGCGACGCGGTGCGCGACGCCCTCGACCCGAAGCTGAGGTGAGTGCGCCGTGAGCCTGCTCGAAGTCAACGACCTGCACGTCGAGTTCCACACCAGGGACGGCGTGGCCAAGGCCGTCAACGGCGTCAGCTACACCGTGGACGCGGGCGAGACGCTGGCGGTGCTCGGCGAGTCCGGCTCCGGCAAGTCCGTGACCGCGCAGGCGATCATGGGCATCCTCGACATGCCGCCGGGGAAGATCACCGGTGGCGAGGTCCTCTTCCAGGACCAGGACCTGCTGAAGCTCCCCCGGGAGGAGCGGCGGAAGATCCGCGGCCGCAAGATGGCCATGATCTTCCAGGACGCGCTCTCCTCGCTGAACCCCGTGCTGAGCGTGGGATACCAGCTCGGCGAGATGTTCCGCGTGCACCGGGGGCTCTCCCGGAAAGAGGCCAGGGCGAAGGCCGTCGAGCTGATGGACAGGGTGCGGATCCCGGCGGCCAAGGAGCGGGTGAACGACTATCCGCACCAGTTCTCCGGCGGCATGCGCCAGCGCATCATGATCGCGATGGCTCTCGCGCTCGGCCCCGAGCTGATCATCGCGGACGAGCCGACGACGGCGCTGGACGTGACGGTCCAGGCGCAGGTCATGGAGCTGCTGGCCGAGCTGCAGGACGAGTTCAACATGGGGCTCATCCTCATCACCCACGACCTCGGCGTCGTCGCGGACGTCGCCGACAAGATCGCGGTGATGTACGCGGGCCGCATCGTCGAGACGGCGCCCGTCCACGACCTCTACCGCGCCCCCGCCCACCCGTACACCAAGGGCCTGCTCGACTCGATCCCGCGCCTCGACCAGAAGGGGCACGAGCTGAACGCGATCAAGGGCCTGCCGCCCAGCCTGCTCGCCATCCCGCCGGGCTGTGCCTTCAACCCCCGCTGCCCGATGGCCCGGGACGTCTGCCGTACGGACGAGCCCCCGCTCTACGAGGTCGGCGAGCACCGCGCCAGCGCGTGCCACTTCTGGGAGGAGATGCTCGATGCACGCTGACCACTCGGGCCGGAAGGAGGCGCGCGAGGAGGGCTGGACCGCGCGCAAGCTGCTCGCCAAGTCCCGCGCGGAGACCGCGTACGCGGCGGGCGAGCCGATCCTCGAAGTGCGGGACCTGGCCAAGCACTTCCCGCTGACCCAGGGCATCCTGCTGCGCCGCCAGGTCGGCGCGGTCAAGGCCGTCGACGGGGTCTCCTTCGACCTGCACCGGGGCGAGACCCTGGGCATCGTCGGCGAGTCCGGCTGCGGCAAGTCCACGGTCGCGAAGATGATCACGCACCTGGAACGGCCGACGGCGGGGACGATCCGCTACAAGGGCGAGGACATCACCCACCTCTCGGGCCGCGCGCTCAAGGCCGTACGCCGCAACATCCAGATGGTCTTCCAGGACCCCTATACGTCCCTGAACCCGAGGATGACGGTGGGCGACATCATCGGGGAGCCCTTCGACATCCACCCCGAGGTCGCGCCGAAGGGGGACCGGAGGGCGAAGGTCCGCGAACTCCTGGACGTGGTGGGGCTCAACCCGGAGTACATCAACCGGTATCCGCACCAGTTCAGCGGCGGTCAGCGGCAGCGGATCGGGATCGCGCGGGGCCTTGCCCTGCGCCCCGAGATCATCGTCGCGGACGAGCCGGTGTCCGCGCTCGACGTCTCCGTGCAGGCCCAGGTCGTCAACCTGATGGAGAAGCTCCAGAACGAGTTCGACCTCTCCTACATCTTCATCGCCCACGACCTCTCCGTCGTGCGCCACATCTCCGACCGCGTCGGCGTGATGTACCTCGGCAAGATGGTGGAGCTGGGCACGGACGAACAGATCTACGAGCACCCGACGCACCCCTATACCCAGGCCCTGCTCTCGGCCGTGCCCGTGCCGGACCCCGAGGCCCGCGAGGGGCGCGAGCGCATCGTCCTCGAAGGAGACGTGCCCTCGCCCGCGAACCCGCCCTCGGGCTGCCATTTCCGGACGCGCTGCTGGAAGGCGCAGGAGCGGTGCACGGTGGAGGAGCCGCTGCTGGCCGTGCCGGAGACGCTGGAGCAGACCCCGCCGGACGATCCCGCGCACCACCCTTCGGCCTGCCACTTCGCGGCCGAGAAGGAAGAGGTGCTGCCCTCTCAGGAGTCCCGGGACTCCCAGGAGTCCGAGGAGTCTCAGGGGGCCCAGGAGTCCCAGGAGTCCCGGGACTCCCAGGAGGGGAACGCCTAGAACGAGGAGGCGCCGCACGGGGCATTCCCCCCTCACGTGCCGCTCGCTACCGTGCGCCAGGCCAGTGTCCGGAAAGCACGACGCCCGTTCCGACGGCGCGACCGCACCCGGGAGGCCCCGCATGTCCGACCGTCCCGCGACCCTCGCCCTGCTCGCCGAGTGGGCCGCCGACCACCACGGCCCGGCACCCGCGCTGAGCGGCAAGGACGGGGTGATGACGTACGAGGCGCTCCGCGAGGCCGTACGCACGGTGGCGCGGGGGCTCATCGGCGCGCTCGGCGTGGCGAAGGGCGACCGGGTCGCGCTCCTCTCCGAGACGCGGCCCGAGTGGACCGTCGCGCACCTGGCGGCGTTCGAGGCGGGCGCCGTGGTGGTGCCCGTCTACCCGACGGCGGGCGAGGAGGAGACGGCATGGGTGCTGTCCGACTCCGGCACCTCGGTCGTGATCTGCGAGAACGAGGCCCAGGCCGCGCGCGTCGGCGCGCTGCGCGAGGCCGGGCGGCTCCCGGCGCTGCGGCACGTGCTGCTGATGGCCGGAATGAGCGCCCCGGACCGCGTCTGCACGGAGGAGGAACTGCTCCGGCGCGCGGCCTCCGTCACGGACGACGACCGGTGCACGATCGTCTACACCTCGGGCACGACGGGACCGCCCAAGGGCTGCGTGCTCACCCATGGCAACCTCTCCTACCTGCACGACTCGACGGGGCAGCTCGTCGCGAGCGGCACGGGCGCGCGCACGTACCTCTATCTCCCGCTCGCCCATCTCCTCGCGCAGCTCGTGGAGTTCCGCTCGGTGGTGCAGGGCGGTGAACTGTGGTTCTTCGGCGGGAAGATCGACAACATCGTCGCGGAGCTGGCGGAGGCCCGGCCCACCCATCTGCCGTCGGTGCCACGGCTGTTCGAGAAGGTGTACGCGACGGTGCGGCGCGCCGCGGAGTCCACCGGTCCGGACGGACCCGGGCGGTTCGCGGAGGCGATACGCCTCGGCAACGAGGTCGCCGACCTGCGCGAGCGCGGACAGGAGCCCGAGGGCGCGCTGCGCGAGCGGTACGAGGCGGCCGACGCGCGGCTGTACGGGCCGGTGCGCGGCATCTTCGGCGGCCGGCTGTCCTGGGCCGTCTCCGGCGCGGCCCCGCTCTCCGCCGGCACCCGGCGCTTCCTGCGCGCCTGCGGCGTGACCGTCTACGAGGGGTACGGAATGACCGAGTCCGGTGGCGTGATCTCGCTCAACCACCCGGGCGCGTACCGGCCCGGCACGGTCGGCAGGCCCATCCCCGGCTGCGAGGTCCGGATCGCGGAGGACGGCGAGATCCTGGCGCGCAGCGCGGGCGTCTTCCCCGGCTACCACGCGAACGAGGCGGCCACCCGCGAGGCCCTCGACGAGGACGGCTGGCTGCACACCGGCGACCTGGGACGGCTCGACGAGGACGGCTACCTCGTCCTCACCGGCCGCAAGAAAGACCTGGTGATCACCTCGTCCGGCAAGAACCTCAGCCCCGCCGAGGTCGAGGGGCTGATCGAGGAGGCCGAGTGTGTCTCGCACGCGGTGATGCTCGGCGACCGGCGCCCGTACCCGGTCGCGCTCGTCACCGTCGATCCGGCCGGAACGGAAGGTCTGGACATGGCCGGAATCCACGCCCGCGTCGGAGAGGCCGTCGCCGCGGCCAACGCCCGGGTCGCCCGGCCCGCACGGATCCGCGCGTTCGCCGTGCTGGACGAGGACTTCTCGATCGAACGGGGCACGCTCACCCCCACCCTGAAGGTCCGCAGAGCCCGCGTCGCCGAACACTACGCGGACCGCATCGAGGCGCTCTACGCGGCGCCGGTCACCAGCTCCCCCGGCTCTCGGGAGGGCTGACGGGCGGAGGGGCATCCCGCGGGGGAGGTCGCGGGAACCACTGCTACACGGCACCGCTGCGGCAGGCCGGACACCTACCACGGCGTCGCACTTTTAGCCCATCTGAGGAACCGCACCACACATTTGATCGTGGTGCAGAACGGAGATGATCGCGGCTTCTACTCGGGTCCGGACCCCGAGCTTGTTGATGATGCGGTTGATGTGTGCCTTGACGGTACGTTCGGCTATGCCGAGTTGATGGGCCAGAGCCCGGGTGGTTGTACCGTTCCCGAGGAGCAGTAGCACTTCACGTTCCCGCGGTGTGAGTACATGCAATGACACGTAGTCGTGTTGTGCGATGAGCGCTGCATGGCATGTGCACGTTGCCGCAGGCGGTCCCGCAGCCCCCTCATGTTTCCCTTCCAGGGCTCTGGCCTGCGTGATTGTCATCTTCAAGTCCCCTTCCCCCTAGTTCTCGTTCTACAGACACGTTAACTTAACGTGTCTGGGTCATGACAGAGAAGAGGGGGTGGGGTGGCTTGGTGCGCGAGCTGGGGCGGGCTCAGAGTCCAACTCGATTGGCCTGGCTAATGGTTGGCGGCATGGCGACTGCGAGGCGCCGGCCGCCTCGTGCCATTGTGACCTTCGGGCGCACGTGGCAATCAGATGCAGGCGATGTTGTCCGGACTGCCTCGACGAGCTTGACCCTTGAGGTGAGTCGAACTGGCCAAAGTGCGCAGTCGACTTGGCGCACATGTCGGCCTTGAGTACGGAGGCCTGATGGGCGGAACCGTATCGATCGGGGCAAGTACGGTGCGAAGACCACCTGCTCATGAAGGCTCGCGCCCAAGTGCACCACGGTTGTACTCGCCGCATGATGTTACCCCGGAGGCCGTGAGCCGGGGGTCCCTAAAGGGCAGGGTCCAAAGATGCAATACCGGCGGAAAAGAGCTCTTCGTATCCTCTCATGCGGCCGAGGTAAATTTTCGGAGAGAGGATCTCTATGGATATTCCACGCCCGCTCCAGCGCACTCTCACGTCGGCCGGAGCATTCGTCGTGGTCGGCGGTGTCGTCTTCGGCCTGACGTCTGCACCGGCATCGGCGGCGCCAGTCGCCCCGACGTCCGCTGCCTCTGCCTCCTCGGCGAAGGGGAACGGCCCGGATGACGTCCAAATCCAAGGCTGGCACATCAAGAACGCCAAGAATGTTCGGGGAGGGCCGAGTACCAATAGAAACTGCATATGGGTTCGGAAGAACGGCGGGAGTGTGACCCTTGGTAAGGTGTGCTTTCGGGCCAAGGGGGATAAGTTCTGGGTCAAGGACTACCGGTCCGATGGGATGCACATCGTGATGCGTGCCATGTACAGCGGGAACCCGCAGACAAAATTTGATTGCAGGGACTACAAGGGGAAGCGCGCGGGCTGGACGGTCTGCAAGTTCTCCAGGCAGATGAAGGAGAACCGGAGGATCAACATCAACGCCCTGGCATACAAGGGGAACGACCTTAAGTATGCTGGCCGGACCGTGACAGTGAATAGCTGAACTGCTCGGTAGGCGGGGATTCCTGGGGCACGCATTCGGCCCCGGTACGGAACTGGTGTCCTGCTTGAGATGACGCCGGGCGACTGGTGTCCGGTGGGACGGCGGCTGGTCAGGGGCAGTCTTATGCGACTGCCCCTTGATCGTGCGCTCAACAGCGGTGACAGTGATGGGCAGCAAGCGATCAATTGCTGCCCACTCCGCGCGTCACGGCCAACTCGCCAGCTCCCGCGCGCCCTACGGAGTGATCACCGGTTCCTCGGTGGGGTGACTGGCGAGTCGCCGTAAGAGGCCCGCGGACGGTCCTGGAAGCCCGGTACGAGGGCGGCGTCGCGGTCGCCGCGTGGGGCGAGGGCGAGGAGCACGGCGAGTCCGGCGACGAGTTCGAGGACGCCGGTGGCGATGTTGAACTGTTCGCGGGTGCTGAGGTCGCCGAAATTCTCGATGAGCTTCATCTTCACGGCGAACGAGGTCGCGAAGAGCCCGGCCCCCGCCAGCGGGGCGCTCACCAGCAGGCCCATCGGGCGGGAGAAGGGGGCGCCCACGAGGGCCGCGACGCCCGCGACGAGCGCGAAGAGGGCCACCGCCCAGGCCTGCCAGCCGCCGGGCACGGCGAGCAGCGCGACGATGCTGCGCTCGCCGGTGAGCGTGCGCTCGTAGAAGTCCCAGCCGCGGTCCTGCCACCAGTAGATCTCCCAGCCGCCGAGCGCCACGGCCGAGGCCGTCAGCAGCAGGAAGGCCGCCACGGCGCCACCCCGGGTGGGGGCCGCGGGGGGCTCGTCCGCCGGGCCGTACGCCGGGGCGAGCCCGTATCCGTATCCGCCCGCGGCCTCCGGCGAGCGGCGTCCGGCTATTGCGGTGATCACCAGGATCACGCCGATGACGACCATCGCGATCGTGCTGAAAAGCACCTTGCTCTTCAGGCCGTCGGATATCCCCTGGAGCCAGTCGGCGTTGAGGTTCCACAGGCCGGGGACGCGCAGGAGCACGGTCAGCACGCCGGCGGAGGCGAGTATTCCGGCGGCGGCGGACGAGCGCGCGGCGGTCACCGCGGCGACCGCGTACATCAGCATCAGGGTCGGCTCGGTGAACGAGGTCGTCCACATGTCGCCGTTCTCCGCGCGGGAGGGCGCGCCCGACCAGTTCCACCAGACATCCGTGACCTCGCTGGCCTTGGTGAAATCACGGATGATCCAGCCGAGGCTGAGGAGCGCGAGGGCGGCCAGGAGCAGCGCCCCGAAGATCCGCGCGCCCCGTGCGAGTGTTCTGTCCTGGCCCATGCCGCCCGGCCCCCCGTGGTGTGTGGTCGCGGTCACCCAGATTTACCCGCGGTGGGACACGGGCAACAAGCATTCTCGTGCGGGAGTTACGAACATGCGACCGGGCCGGAGGGCCCCCGGGACGTACGCACTTCAGGGTGGACGTGCCGGATATCGGTCAGACGACGGCCAAGTTGCGGGCCTGTTAAGGCGCTTGAGGCGCTCTTATGGCGCTATGTCCCCTCGGGCACCCCGGGTGTCAAGCACGTACTGACCTCGATCTGCACAATGTTCGCTCAAGAAAACCCGGACGGGCGTGCGGTGGGCACAACACCCCTTGACTCCGCCTTAATTGGCTTGCGAAAGTCCGCTCAACCCAGCCCGCATCCAGGCCAACGATTCGGGTTCCGGCGAGAATTGAGCGCGGGAGCACATACGCGATGACGAGTCCTTCCCAGGCTGCTGCGACAGCCGGGGCCGACACCCCTGGTCCCGAAGACGGCGGCCTGAGTTCTACGCGAGTGGCTAAGACGCCCAACGATCTTGTGGGCAGGTCACCGGGCCAGCTCATGTGGATGCGCTTCAAGCGCGACCGCACGGGGGTCATCTCGGCCTGCATCGTGCTGGCGTTCTTCGCCATCGCGGCGCTGGCCCCGTTGATCTCCAAGCTGTACGGCAAGGACGCCTACACGCGGTACGGCGCGGAGGCGCCGATCGGCGAGCTGCTCAACGACAACGGGTACCCGGTCAAGCCCAACGGCGGCATCAGCAGCGACTTCTGGTTCGGCATCGAACCGGGCCTGGGCCGCGATGTGTTCATGCAGCTCGTCTACGGGATCCGGACCTCGCTCTCGCTGGCGATCGCCATCACCCTGCTCTCGGTGCTGACAGCCATCGTGATCGGGGTGGCGGGCGGATATCTCGGCGGCCGGGCCGACTACTTCCTCGGCCGGCTCACCGACCTGATGATGTCCTTCCCCAACCAGCTCTTCTTCGTGGCGTTCACGCCGGTCGTCACGGCCGTGTTCGTGGACAAGCAGGACGAGATGCCCACCTGGATGCGCGCCTGCGTGCTCATCTACGTGATGTGGCTGCTCGGCTGGATGACGCTGGCCCGTCTGCTGCGCGGCCAGACGCTCTCACTGCGTGAACGCGAGTTCGTCGAGGCCGCGAAGGTGGCGGGCACTCCTCCGGCCCGTATCGTCCGCAAGGAGCTGCTGCCCAACCTGGTCACACCGATCCTGGTGCAGTCCACCTACATGCTGCCGAACAACGTGACGGCCATCGCGGGCCTGTCCTTCCTCGGCGTCGGCATGCCCGAACCGGTCCCCGACTGGGGACGGATGTTCGCCAAGGGCGCCGAGGTCTACCAGAGCGACCTCACGTACATGTTCTTCCCGGGCGGCGCGATGGTGATCTTCATCCTCGCCTTCAACCTGCTCGGAGACTCGGTCAGGGACGCGTTCGACCCGAAGGCGGGCCGATGACGGCCGCGCGGCATGACCGAGTGGTGGGGGGTGCTGCCACCCCGGACGGCATCAGTCAGGCAGCGACGGACAATCGACAGGCAGGTGCAGAGATCACCATGAGCAGAGCGAGCATCAAACCAGCCCGCGCTGCCTTCGCGGCGCTTGCCGCAGGGGCGCTGTTCCTCACCGGCTGCAGCAGCGGCGGCGGGGGCAGCGACGAGGGCAGTGACACCAAGGCCAAGAAGCAGGGCGAGGACGTCGCGTACTCCTTCGGCGACGAGAAGGCGTCCACCGGCCCGGCCGCGCAGGTCAAGGGGGCCAAGGAGGGCGGCACGATCAAGCTGCTCCAGCGGGACAGCTTCGCGCACCTCGACCCCGGCCAGATCTACGTCAGCGACGAGGGCGCCCTCGCCAAGCTGATCCACCGCGGTCTGACCACGTACAAGAAGGTCAGCGACAACAAGTACGAGGTCGTCGGCGACCTCGCCACCGACAGCGGCAAGAAGTCGGACGGCGGCAAGACCTGGACGTACAAGCTCAAGGACGGCATCAAGTTCGAGGACGGCTCGCCGATCACCTCGAAGGACTTCCGCCACACCATCGAGCGCAAGTTCGCCTCGTTCATGACCGAGGGCCCGACGTTCATCGAGTCCTGGATGACGGGCAAGGGCAGCGTCGAGTCCCGCAAGGAACTGCCGGACGGCCCGTACAAGGGCAAGCACCTGCCGAAGAGCATGCTGGAGACGCCGGACGACAAGACCATCGTCTTCCACTTCAAGGAGCCGCAGGGCGAGCTGCCCTACGCGCTGGCGATGGCGGGCTACGCGGTGGTGTCCGAGAAGGCCGACACCAAGCAGAAGTACGACAAGAAGCCGCTCACCAGCGGTCCGTACAAGATCGCGTCCTTCAAGTCCGGCAAGAGCATGAAGCTCGTGCGGAACAAGGAATGGGACCCGAAGACGGACCCGATGCGCAACCAGTACCCGGACGGCTTCGACATCCAGTTCGGCGTGTCCTTCGAGGACTCGACCAAGCGCCTGATGTCCGACGCGGGTGAGAACAAGACCGCGACGAGCCTCACCAACAGCGTCGACGCGTCCAGCATGCAGAAGGTGCGGACCGACCCCGAGGTCAAGAAGCGCTCGATCTCCGGCTTCCAGTCGTACGTCAGCTACCTGAACATCAACACGGACCGGATCAAGAACAAGAAGGTCCGTCAGGCCATCGCCTACGCGATGCCCTCGCAGTCGATCGTCACCGCCTTCGGCGGCGCCGGCGGCGGTGAGCTGGCGGGCAACTACATCAGCCCGACGCTGGTGGGCCACAAGCCGACCGACCCCTTCGGCAAGCTCAAGAAGCCCCAGGGCGACGTGGCGAAGGCCAAGAAGCTGCTCAAGGAGTCCGGCAAGAAGGGCATGAAGCTCACCTTCGCCTACCAGAACGCTCCCGAGTGGCAGAACTTCTCGGTCGCGGCGGCGGACAACCTGAAGAAGGCCGGCTTCAACGTCCAGCGCAAGGACGTCATCGCCGACACGTACTACGACCAGATCGGCAAGGTCAAGGACAACAACTACGACATCTACCACAACTCGTGGGGTGCCGACTGGCCGAGCGCGTCGACCGTGATCCCGAACCTGTTCGAGGGCCGTCAGGTCCAGGACGGTGCGGCGAACTACTCCCACCTGAAGAACCCGAAGTGGGACAAGGAGATGGACCGCATCCGGGCCATCACCAACCCGAACGAGGCCGCCGGTGAGTGGCAGAAGCTCGCCGACAAGATCCTCAAGGAGGACACGCCCTCGATCCCGATGCACTACTACAAGACGATCCAGCTCTTCGGATCGAACATCGGCGGGGCGTACTTCGACGAGACCCTGCACGACATCTCGCCGAACTCGCTGTACGTCAAGAAGTAACGCACGCCCGTGCCAGGGCCAGGTGAGCCGCCGGAAGGGCGGCTCACCTGGCCCCCGGCCCCTGCCGTATCCGACTGCAACCCGCTTCGCACGAGAGCTGCGTTCCCGTCATGCTGCGATTTCTCTTCCGCCGGACACTCGGCGCCCTGGTGATCCTGCTGATCATCAGTGCTGTCACCTTCTTCCTCTTCTACGCGGTCCCCCGGGACCCGGCGATGCAGGCGTGCGGCAAGGACTGCACGCCGGACGCGCTCGCCATCATCCGCAAGAACATGGGTCTGGACGAGCCCGTCCCGATGCAGTACTGGCACTTCATGGTCGGCATCTTCGCCGGGCGGAGCTTCGCCGTCGGGGACTGCCCCGCACCGTGCTTCGGCTACTCGTTCGCCAACCAGGACCCGGTCTGGGAGACCATCCTCGACCGCTTCCCGACCACGGTCTCGCTCACCGCCGGCGGCGCCGTCGTCTTCCTGACGATCGGACTCGGCGCGGGCATGATCGCCGCGTGGAAGAAGGGGACGCTGATCGACAAGGCGTTCAGCTCCTTCTCACTGGTGCTCAGTTCGATGCAGATCTACTTCATCGGCCCGCTCGTGCTGGCGGTGGTCGTCTACAACATGGAGCTGCTGGACCAGCCGAAGTACGTGCCTCTCACCGAGGATCCCGGCGGCTGGTTCATGGGCCTGCTGATCCCCTGGATGGTCGTCCAGATCATCTTCACGGCGAACTACACCCGTCTGTCGAGATCCTCCATGATCGAGCAGTTGCAGGAGGACCACGTACGGACGGCGCGGGCCAAGGGCATGTCGGGGAAGTTCGTCTTCTTCCGCTACGCCTGGCGCGGCTCGCTGATCCCGATCGTCACCATCTTCGGCGTCGACCTGGGCTCGCTGTTCGGCGGCGCGATGATCACCGAGTGGACGTTCTCGCTGCCGGGGCTGGGCACGCTGGCCGTGAACTCCGTGCAGAACACCGACCTGCCCATGGTGATGGGCGTGATGCTGTTCGCCGCGACCTTCATCATCCTGTTCAACATCATCGTGGACGCCGCCTACGCGTTCATCGACCCGCGCGTGCGTCTGTCCTAGGAGAACCCGCACCATGACCACCGTGACCAAAGAAGCGGACGTCCCGGCGCCGCGTGACGAGGGCAACGCGGGCGCCTTTCTCTCGGTGCGCGACCTGTACGTCCACTTCGACACCGAGGACGGCACCGTCAAGGCCGTCGACGGGCTCTCCTTCGACCTCGAACGCGGTCAGACGCTCGGCATCGTCGGCGAGTCGGGATCCGGCAAGTCGGTGACCAACCTGTCGATCCTGGGGCTGCACAACCCCAGGACGACCGAGGTCTCCGGGGAGATCCTGCTCGACGGCCAGGAGCTGACCGGCGCCCGGGAGAAGACCCTGGAGTCGCTGCGCGGCAACAAGATGGCGATGATCTTCCAGGATCCGCTGACCGCGCTCTCGCCGTACTACACGGTCGGCCGCCAGATCGGCGAGCCGTACCGCAAGCACCTCGGCGTCTCCAAGCGCGAGGCGCACCTGCGGGCCATCGAGATGCTGGACAAGGTCGGCATCCCCAACCCCAAGCAGCGGGTCGACGACTATCCGCACCAGTTCAGCGGCGGGATGCGGCAGCGCGCGATGATCGCCATGGCGCTCGTCTGCAACCCCGACCTGCTGATCGCGGACGAGCCGACCACGGCCCTCGACGTGACGGTCCAGGCGCAGATCCTCGACCTGCTCAAGGACCTCCAGCAGGAGTTCGGCTCCGCGATCATCTTCATCACCCACGACCTCGGCGTGATCGCGAACATCGCCGACGACATCCTCGTGATGTACGGCGGGCGCGCGGTCGAGCGCGGCACGGTGAAGGAGGTGCTGCGCGCGCCCCAGCACCCGTACACCTGGGGCCTGCTCAGCTCGATGCCGCGGCTCAGCGGCGACGTGAGCGAGGAGCTGACCCCCATCAAGGGCACGCCGCCGAGCCTGCTCGCGCCGCCGCCCGGCTGCCCGTTCCACCCGCGCTGCTCCTTCGTGGACGAGGTCGCGGGGGACAAGTCCTGCACCGCCGACCGGCCGCTGCTGCCCCCGGGACGGGGCGCCGCCTGCCACCTCACGCCGGAGCAGAAGCGCACGTTCTTCATCGAGCAGATCAAGCCCAGGCTGGGTTAGGAACAGGGAGATAGTGAAGCGATGACCGATGACGTCACCCTGACCAAGCCCGAGCCGGAGGACGCGAGCCCGGGCGGCGAGACCCCGGGCGGCGGGCGTACGGGAGAGCCGCTGCTCAAGGCCGACAACCTCAGCAAGCACTTCCCGATCATGGGGGGCTTCCCCTTCAAGCGGAAGGTCGGCGAGGTCCAGGCCGTCTCCGGCATCGACCTGGAGGTCTACCCCGGGGAGAGCTTCGGCCTGGTCGGCGAGTCCGGCTGCGGCAAGTCGACCACGGGGCGCCTGCTGACCCGGCTGCTGGAGCCCACGGGCGGGAAGATCGAGTACGCGGGCAAGGACATCACGCACTCCACGCGCAAGCAGCTCGCGCCGGTGCGCTCCGAGATCCAGATGATCTTCCAGGACCCGTACTCCTCGCTGAACCCCCGGCAGACGGTGGGCAGCATCATCGGCGGCCCCATGGAGGTCAACGGGATCAACCCGCCCGGCGGGCGCGAGAACCGGATCCGCGAGCTGCTGGAGACGGTCGGCCTCAACCCCGAGCACTACAACCGGTTCCCGCACGAGTTCTCCGGCGGCCAGCGCCAGCGCATCGGCGTCGCCCGCGCCCTGGCCCTGGAGCCCAAGCTGATCGTGGCGGACGAGCCGGTCTCCGCGCTGGACGTCTCCATCCAGGCCCAGGTCGTCAACCTGCTCCAGAAGGTGCAGCGCGAGCTGGGCATCGCGTTCGTCTTCATCGCCCACGACCTCGCGATCGTGCGGCACTTCTCGGAGCGGGTCGCGGTGATGTACCTCGGCAAGATCGTCGAGGTCGGCGAGCGCGAGGCGATCTACAACCGCCCCCGCCACCCGTACACCCACGCGCTGCTCTCCGCCGTGCCCGAGGCGGTGCTGATGGGCGAGGACGACGCGGCCGAGGAGGCCGCGGCCACGGCCGACCGCGAGCGCATCCGGCTCGCCGGCGACGTGCCGTCCCCGATCAACCCGCCGTCCGGCTGCCGGTTCCGCACCCGCTGCTGGAAGGCCCAGGACAAGTGCGCCACCGAGGAACCGCCGCTGGTCCAGATCCCCGGCAACACCGCCGGGCACCTGACGGCCTGCCACTTCCCTGAGGAGGGCACGACGTCCGCGGCGGCCCGCGAGGAAGACGTGGTCATGGACAAGGCCCTTCGCGCCCTCGAAGAGGCGTGATCCCCTGACGGGGGGGGCCGATGAGGGGCTGCCCCGTGCCGTGCGTCGCGGGCTGCCGCTGCGTCGTGGCTGGCCGCGCAGTTCCCCGCGCCCCTGAAGCGGCCCCTCCGGGGCCTGCTTCGGGGCGTACGAGTGCGCCCCGTCAGGGGCGCGGGGAACTGCGCGCCAAGCCACCTCGCACGCGAGGCCCGCGACGCACGGGCAGGGGAAGTCGGAACCGTCACCGCACGCCGAGGGACCTCTTCAGAAAGGCGACCTGCGCCAGCAGCAGATTCTCCGCGACCGTCTCGTCAGAGGCCATGTGCGTGACCCCACTGAGAGGCAGCACCTCATGCGCCCGCCCAGAAGCGAGCAGCGCGGAGGAGAGCCGCAGTGAATGGGCGACGACCACATTGTCGTCGGCCAGCCCGTGGATCAGCAGGAGCGGCCGTGCCGGGGCTGCCGCGCCGGACAGGCCCTCGTCGGTGATCAGGGAGTTCGCGGCGTACGACTCCGGATCCGCCTCCGGCGTACCCAGGTACCGCTCCGTGTAGTGGGTGTCGTACAGCCGCCAGTCCGTGGGGGGCGCGCCCGCGACCGCCGCGTGGAAGACGTCCGGCCGCCGCAGCACGGCGAGCGCCGCGAGATAGCCGCCGTACGACCAGCCGCGGATGCCGACCCGCGTCAGGTCGAGGGGAAACGTCCCGGCGAGCGATGTGAGCGCCTCCGCCTGGTCGTCCAGCGTGACGGCCGCGAGGTCGCGTGAGACGGCCTTCTCCCAGCCGGGCGAGTAGCCGGGTGTGCCGCGCCCGTCGGCGGCGACCACGGCGAAGCCCTGGTCCGCGAACCACTGGGCCGTCAGATGCGCGTTGTGCGCGGCGACCACGCGCTGCCCGTGCGGCCCGCCGTAGGGGTCCATGAGGACGGGCAGCGGCCCGTCGCTCTCCCGGTAGCCGGTGGGCAGCACGACGGCTGCGGGGATCTCGCGCTTGCCCGTGTGGACGAGCCGGGGCGCGGTGGAGAGCACGGGCGTCTCGGCGTACGAGGGGATGACCCCGGCGGCGGAGGCGGTGCGCACCGTGGCGGTGGACCCCGGCGCGTCCAGCGCGGCGACGACGTGCACGAGCGTGTCCCCGCCCCGCACGGCCGACGCGAAGTGCGGGGCCCCGTCCGCGGCGTCGGGGGCCACGGGGGAGGGCTCGGCGCCGCCGTCGAGCGGCACCCGGTAGACCCGCGCCTCGCCCGGCGTGCTCCGGCCCGTGTCGCCGCCCTCGGAGGCGGAGAAGAGGATGTCGTCCTCGCCGATGTCGAGCACGGCCCGTACGTGCAGGCGTGCCGTGGTGAGCGCCCGTGCGCCCGCCATGAGCACCCGTGCGCCCTGGACGTCCTCGACGGTGACCAGCTCACCGCCCGGCGTCCAGGCGGGTACGCCGCCGAACAGCTCGATCCAGACGGGGTCCTCCAGCCGCCGCGCCACGGACGTACGGCCGGACTCCGTGTCGACGGTGAGGCACAGGGCCTCGCGCTGGTCGCGGGTCTGCACCAGGAGAAGCGGAGCACCGCCGTCCGACCAGTGGACGCGCGCGAGGTACGGGTATCGCTCCCGGTCCCAGGCCACCTCGGTACGGCCGCCGCCCGTCACGTCGACCAGATGGAGGGTCACCTCGGCGTTCGCCGTGCCCGCCGCGGGATAGGCCACTCGGGTGGGCTCCGCCTCGGGCCGCGCGGGGTCCGCGATCCACCAGCGGGCCACCGGGGCGTCGTCGGCACGGGCCACCAGGAGCCGGTCGCTGTCGGGCGACCACCAGTAGCCACGGCTCCGCGACATCTCTTCGGCGGCGATAAATTCAGCCATTCCGTAGGTGACCGTCCCCGATTCCGGTTCGGCCAGCGCGCGGTCCGTGCCGCCGCCCTCCGCACCGGCCTCCGCGCCGCCGTCGCTCGCGATCACCCGCAGGGCGCCTCCGCTGACGTACGCCACGAGACGGCCGTCCGGGGACGGGCGGGGGTCCACGACGGGGGTGGGGGTGGGGAGTTCGCGGGCCGAGCCCGCCCGCAGCTCAGCGACGAAGAGGCGGCCCGACAGAGCGAAAGCGGCCAATTCCACGGAACTGTCCGTGGCATATCCGACGACGCCCGCGGTCCCCTCCCGGCTGCGCTCCCGGCGCGCCCGCTCCTCCGGCGAGAGCTCCTCCGGCGCGCCCCCGAGCAGGACGGCGGGGTCGGCCGCCTCGTACTCCCGGCCGGTCGCCACCTCATGGACCCAGAGGAGATTTGCCAGGTCAGTGCCGTGACGGGAGCGGAGGAAGACGACTCGTGAGCCGTCCGGGGCGACGGTGAACGCGCGCGGGGCCCCAAGTGTGAACCGGTGGGTACGCGCGTGCTGGCGCGGGAAAGTCGTAGCCATGCGGCAGACCGTACTGTGCCCGAGCCGACCTGTGGCGCGCTCCTGGCGGGCCAGGGCTCCCGCGCTCCCGCGTGCGCGGCTGGCTGGAACTGAATATGCGCCCCTCGTCTGCACCTGTGCACCGACCCGTGCGGTCGCGCGGATAATTATGATCCGTTGCGCATGGTGGGTGCTGGGTATGAAGCCGGTGGCTCCTCCATGCCGGATGTGGAGCTGCCCGCTGTCCGCTAGACCGAATCGATCCCGTACCGACCGCGCGTACTTGGAGGTGAACCGCCGTGGCACTCTCGATTTCGGCGGTGGTGCTGCTGGCTGTCATCGTCTTCCTGCTCGTGAAGAAATCCGGGCTGAAGGGCGGACACGCGGTGGTCTGCATCCTGTTGGGCTTCTACCTGGCCAGTTCGTCGATCGCGCCGACCATCAATGAGCTGACCACCAACGTCGCGGGCATGATCGGCGACATCAAGTTCTGAGCACCCTCGTCGTAGGCTCAGGGGCATGAGTACCGCGTCCGCCCCTGAGCGCCTTTCGCGTGCGCGCCGCCTGCTCCTGGTGCACGCGCACCCGGACGACGAGTCGATCACCACCGGCGCCACCATGGCCAAGTACGCGGCCGAGGGCGCCCACGTCACCCTCGTCACCTGCACCCTCGGTGAGGAGGGCGAGGTGATCCCGGCCCGCCTCGCGCACCTCGCGCCCGACAGGGACGACGCGCTCGGGCCGTACCGCGCGGGCGAACTGGCCGCCGCCATGCGCGAGCTGGGCGTCACCGACCACCGCTTCCTCGGCGGCCAGGGCCGCTACCGCGACTCCGGCATGTGGGGCGCCCCGCAGAACGAGCGTCCGGGCTGCTTCTGGCAGGCCCCCCTGGACGAGGCCGCGGGGCACCTCGCCGAGGTGATCGCCGAGGTGCGCCCCCAGGTCGTGGTCACGTACGACCCCAACGGGGGTTACGGCCATCCGGACCACATCCAGGCCCACCGCGTCGCCACCCGCGCCGTCGAGATCGCCGCCGACCGCCACCAGGTGGCCCGCGTCTACTGGAACCGTGCGCCCCGCCCCGTCGTCGAGGAGGGCTTCGCCCGGCTGCGCACCGCCGCCGAGGGAGGGGACGTCTTCCCCTTTCCGGGCTTCCCGGGCGAAACGGGCCTGGCCCACCCGGAGGACGTGCCGGGCCTCGTCCCGGACATGACGGCCGTCGACGTCACGGTCGACGCGAGTGCCTACGCGAAGGCCAAGGCGTCCGCCATGGCGGCGCACGAGACGCAGGTCTCTGTACGCTCCACCGCGCGGGGCGACTTCTTCGCCCTGTCGAACGGACTCGGGCAGCCTCTGCTCGGGACGGAGTACTTCCAGCTCGCGGAGCGGCACGACGGTCGGGGCCCGGTGAAGGGCGACGACCTCTTCGCGGGCCTGGAGGAGTGAGGATGGGCGCGGTGAGCGAACAGGCGGGCCAGAAGGCCGGGAAGAAGAAGGGGACGGCAGGCTCCGGCGGTACGGGCGGCGGTACGGGCGGTGGGCCCCGGCGGGGACCCGCGCCGCGCGCGGCGGCCGGGACCGCGGCGAAGTCGCCGAAGGCGGCCGGTTCCGCCGCGGGTGGCTCCGCGACGGGCGGCTCCGCGACGGGCGGGGGCGAGGGCTGGGGCGCCTGGCCCGTGGCGCTCGGGCCGCGCGTGCTGGTCTACGTGGCGCTGGCGGTGCTCGGCGTGCTGACCGGTGCCGCGGGCACGCTCGTCCAGTCGGCCTGGGCACCTGCGGGGCTGCTGCTCGCGCTCGCGGGGGCGGTCGGGCTCTTCTGGGGCGGCGCGAAGCTGTGCCGTACGAAGGTCGGGGCGGCGGCCCCCGGCGGCGGCTGGGCGATCGCGGTGCTGCTGATGACCGCCTCGCGCCCGGAGGGCGACTTCCTGTTCGCCGCCGGAATCGGGTCCTATGTCTATCTGTTCGGCGGGATCCTCGCGGCTGTGATGTGTACCACGATCGCGCTCCCCGCGCCGCCCGTGCCAGCGAACAAATACCGCTGAGAGGGCTGTTGCCGGGCCGTTTCAGTGGTCCCGGGGCCCGTATCGTGCGCCCCAAGTATTGTGGTGCGCGCCGGCGAGCCGCCTTCGGGCAATCATGAAGACGGCGAATCCATCCGGGAGTACCTGTTTTGAGTCGTGAAACTGACAGTTCGTCCTCCGGCCCCAACGGGCGCGGCGGTTCGTCGTACCCGCCGGGGACCGAGACCGGCGAGCCCGGCGAGGGCGCGAAGACGGGCGAACCGAAGACCGAGACGACGCTCACCACCCGCATCCGGATCAACATCCCCGGGTCCCGGCCGATCCCGCCCGTGGTGATGCGGACGCCGGTGAGCGAGGACACCGAGAAGGGCGCCTCCGGGGCCTCCGAAGGCGCCGGGCCCGGGTCCGCCGGGGCGGCCTCCGCGCCCGCGGACACCGCCCCGGGCGGCGCGAGCAACGGCGCGCCGGTGGGCGCACCGGCTCCCGCCGACGCGGTCTCCGCCCCCGCTTCCGCCGCGGCTTCCGCTTCCGCCGCGGCTTCCGCCTCCGGCGACCAGGGCGAGGGGGCCGGTCCCTCCGGTGCGTCCGGCGGGTCCGGTGCGTCCGGTTCGTCCGGCTCGGACGGGGAGTTCACGCAGCAGACCAGTGACTGGTTCGCGCCCCGCAAAATGCCGAAGAGCAACGCTTCTTCACCGCCGCCGCCCGCGCCCTCCCCGTCCTCGGGAGGCGGCGACGGGCGTCCTGACCTTCCGTACTTCACGGACACGCGCCCGCGCGGCGACGCGGACGTGTCGGGCGACACGGGCGAAACGGAGCTGCCGGACGGACCGCCCGACGCGGGACCGGCCACCGGCCCCACCCCCGCCTTCCCCGGGCCCGACGGCCACCCGGAGACCCCGGCTGAGGGCCTGCCGCTGCTCGACCCCTCGCTGGGGCGCGCCGGCGGAGCCCCCGGCGGCCCCGACGGCCCGACGACCGGCCCCGCCACGGGCGAGATGCCGGTGCCCGGCATGCCCGGCACCCCGCCCGCCGCCGGCGCCCCGCCCGGAACTCCGCCCGGCGCCCGGCCCGGTCCGGGCGCGCCCGGTGAGCCGCCCGCCAGTTCCACGCTGGGGCTCGGCACGGGCCCCGCGCCCTTCGCACCGGACGGCGCGGGCACCGCGCTCTACGGGGACATGACCGGCGACGATCAGCACCTCGCGGGCGACCCGGTCGTCAGCGGCATGCCCCAGGGCAGCCCCGCGGGCCCCGACGGCGGCCCGACCGGCCCCGGCGGTCCCGCCGGTCCCGGCCCCGGTGGTCCCGGCGTACCCGGCGCTCCCGGCGCTCCCGGACTCGGAGGTCCCGCCGGTGCGGGCCCCGTCGCGCCGGGCCCGGTCGGCCCCGGCGGTCCCGGCCCTGGCGGCCCCGGTGGCCCTGGCGGTCCCGGCGGGCCCGTCGTGCCGCCGCCGCCCGGTCCTGTGCAGACCGCGCCCGCGCCGGGCGCGGCCGCTCCCGCGCCCCCGCCCGCCGCGAAGAAGGGCAAGGGCGGCGGCCGTAACAAGCTGGTGCTCGCGGGGGTCGCGGTCGTCGGCGTGGTCGGTGTCGCGTACGGCGCCGGGCTGCTGCTCGACCACGCGGACGTGCCCAAGGGCACCACCGTGCTCGGCGTGGACATCGGCGGCATGACCAAGCACGAGGCGGTCAACAAGCTGGACGAGGCCATGGACGGCCGGACGAACGCGCCGCTCAAGGTCGACGCGGGCGGCCGGCAGACCTCGCTCAAGCCGAGCGTGGCCGGGCTGACCCTCGACACCGAGGCCACCGTCCGCGACGCCGCGGGCCGGGACTACAACCCGGTGTCCGTCATCGGCTCCCTCTTCGGCGGCGAGCGCGAGGCCGAGCCGGCGATCAAGGTGGACGACGAGAAGATGGAGTCCGCCCTCGGCCGGGTCGCGATGACGACGGGCGGCGGTTCGGGCGGCGGCGCCACGGACGGCATGGTCAAGTTCGTGAACGGCAAGGCCGTCGCGGTCAAGGGCAAGCCGCACAAGGGCATCGACACCGCGAAGTCCTCCGAGGCGCTGGAGCAGGCGTACCGGGACCGGGCCGCCTCCGGCAAGAACAGCACCGTGAAGCTGCCGGTCGGCACGCAGCAGCCGACGATAGGCGAGAAGGAGCTGAACGAGGCGGTCAACGGCTTCGGCAAGACCGCCATGTCGGGCTGGGTCTGGCTGAAGGCGGGCGACGTGAAGGTCCCGTTCAGCGAGAAGACCATCGGCAAGTTCCTGACCATGCGGGCGGGCGGCGGGAAGCTCCAGCCGGTCGTCGACCCGAAGGCGCTGAAGGCGACCTACGGCACGGCGTTCGACAACGTCGTGATCGAGGGCGGCACGGGCAACGTCAAGATGACGCCCCAGCACGCCGCCGCGGCGATGGTCCAGGCGCTGAAGAAGAAGGCCCCGCCGAAGCCCGCCGAGCGGCTGGCGGTCGTTCCGGGGGCCAAGAGCCAGTAGCCGGCCGCAGGGCACCGGCATGGGTGGGGGCGTACCGCGCGGTACGCCCCACCCATGTCCGTGCCCGTGCCCATGTCCCCACCCATGACATCTGTCAGGCCGGAGTCAGGACGCGATGCTCTGCCGCCGGACGGCCCGGCGCGGCGAGGCTCTTCCCATGACACGCACAACCACTCCGGCTCCGCCCGCGGTCGAGTTCGCCGACGCGAGCAAGACGTACGGCGAGGTCCGGGCCCTGACCGGGCTCACCGTCAGCATCGGCCCGGGCGAGACCGTCGCCCTGCTCGGCCCCAACGGCGCGGGCAAGTCCACCACGCTCGACCTGCTGCTCGGGCTCCGCAACCCTGACCCCGGCGGCTCCGTCCGGCTCTTCGGCGGCACCCCGCGCAAGGCCGTCACGGACGGCCGCGTCGGCGCGATGCTCCAGTCCGGCGGGCTGATGGAGGGGGTCAAGGTCCACGAACTGGTCGCCCTCGCCTGCGATCTGCACCCGCGCGCCCACGACGTGGACCGGGTGCTGGCGGGCGCCGGGATCAGCGACATCGCCGACCGCCTGGTCGACAAGCTCTCCGGCGGCCAGGAGCAGCGCGTCCGCTTCGCGCTCGCGACGGCCGGGGCGAACGACCTGATCGTCCTCGACGAGCCCACCACCGGCATGGACGTCTCCTCGCGGCAGGCGTTCTGGGCGTCGATGCGCGCCGAGGCGGCGCGCGGCCGCACCGTGCTGTTCGCCACCCACTACCTGGAGGAGGCCGACGAGGTCGCCGACCGCGTGCTCGTCCTGCACCGGGGGCGGCTGCTCGCGGACGGCTCGGCCGCCGAGATCAAGGCCCGCGCGGGCGTACGCCGTATCAGCTTCGCGCTGCCGGACCTCACGTCCGCGACCGTGGGCACGCTGCGCGGGCTGCCGGGCGTGACCGAGGCGACGGCGTCCGGGACGACCGTACGGCTGCGCTCCGCCGACGCCGACGCCACCGTGCACGCGCTGTACGGCCTCGGGCTCTACCCGCGCGGTCTGGAGGTCACCGGGCTCGGCCTTGAACAGGCGTTCCTCACCCTCACCCAGCAGGCCGAGACGCGGGACGCGGAGGACGCACGGGACGGAAAGGACGCACGGGAAGCGCGGGAGGCGGCGGCATGAGGACCCTGGTCAAGCTGGAGATCGTGAAGTCGCTGCGCAACCGGAAGTTCATGTTCTTCTCGGTCGTCTACCCGCCCGTGCTCTACCTCCTGATCGCCGGGCGCGCGGACGACAGCCCGATGCCGGGCATGAAGATCGACATGGCGCTGTACTACATGGTCGCGATGGCCGCGTTCGGCGCCATGACCGCCGTGCTGATGGGCAACAGCGAACGCATCGCCAAGGAGCGCGAGCAGGGCTGGGTGCGCCAGTTGCGGCTGACGGCGCTGCCGGGGCGCGGCTACGTCACCGCCAAGATCGCCGCCGCGGCCACCGTGAGCCTCCCCTCGATCGTGCTCGTGCTGCTCACCGGGGCCGCCGTCAAGGGCGTACGGCTCGACGCGTGGCAGTGGGCGGCCCTCGCGCTTAGCTCATGGGCGGGGAGCTTCGTGTTCGCGGCGCTCGGCGTGGCGATCGGTTACCTTGCGACGGGCGACGCCGTACGGCCGATCACGATGTTCGTCTACTTCGGGCTCGCGTTCCTCGGCGGCCTGTGGCTGCCGTCCTCCAGCCTGCCCGGCTGGGTGCAGGACATCGGCGCGTGGCTGCCGACCAAGGCGTACACGGGACTCGGCCAGGCCGTCGAGGCCGGAGAGGCGCCGCATCTGCGGGACGCCGTCCTGCTCGCCGCCTACCTCGTGGTCTTCGCCACGGCGGCGGCGTGGTTCTACCGGAAGGACACCCGGAAGGCATGAGGGGATGAGCAGCGAGGGGACGGGCCGCACGGAGAGGGCGGCGGCCGACTCCCGGATCCTGCCCGCGATCGGGGTCCTCCCCGCGACCCGCAGGCAGCGGGTGCGGAAGATGGTGTGGATCGCGGTGTGGATGGTCTTCCTCGGCGGGCCCGTACAGGACCTGACGAGCGGCGGCCACTCCGCCGCGGTGACCGCCGCCGCGGCCACGGCGTTCGCGCTCTTCGGCGCGGTGTACGTCGTGCTGATCTTCCGCCACACCACCTTTCCGCTGCCCGCCGGGGCCGTGCGGGCCATGGTCGGGGTGATGTTCGGGCTCGCCTGCGTGCTGTCGGCGACCATGGGCGACGTCTGGATCGTCCTGTTCGTCTACGTCACGGTCGCCGCGGGCGCCGTGCTGCCCGAGCGGGCCGCGACCGGGACTGTCGCCGCGCTCGTGCTGGCCATCGCGGTCATCGGCACCGACTTCGGACGGCACCTGGAGAGCGACGTCTGGGTCTCCTTCGTCATCCCCGCCGCGCTGGCCGGAACGGCGATGATCTCCGCGCGCAAGACCGCGCGGGCCATGCGCGAGCTGCGCGCGGCGCGGGCCACGGTCGCCCAGCTCGCGGCGAACGAGGAGCGGCTGCGGCTCGCCCGCGACCTGCACGACCTCCTCGGCCACTCGCTCTCCCTCATCACGCTCAAGAGCGAGCTGGCCGGACGGATGCTCCCCGGGCGGCCCGAGCAGGCGGCGGCCCAGGTCGCCGACATCGAACGCGTCAGCAGGCAGGCCCTCGTGGACGTGCGCGAGGCCGTCGGCGGCTACCGCCGCCCCACCCTCGCCGCCGAGCTGGCGGGCGCCCGTACGGCGCTCATGGCGGCCGGGATCGCCGCCGACGTGCCGCAGCCGGGGGAGGACGGGCAGGACGGGCACGGAGGGCTCGACGGGACGGTCGCGGGCGTACGCCTCGATCCCGAACCGGAGGCCGCCCTCGCCTGGGCGCTGCGCGAGGCCGTCACCAACGTCGTCCGGCACAGCGACGCGTCCCGCTGCGCCGTCGTCCTCACGCTCCAGGCGGACGCCACGGCCTGCCTCACCGTCACGGACAACGGAGCCGGTCCCTCCGACTCCGCCGAGGGCAACGGGCTGACGGGACTCAGGGAGCGCCTCGCCCTCGTCGAGGGCGTGCTGGAGACCGCCCCCGGCGTACGGGGAGGCTTCACGCTCCGCGCGACGGTGCCCGTACGGGCCGAGGCGCCCGCTCAGTAGCCTGGGCCCGTGATCAGACTGCTGCTGGCCGAGGACCAGGCCATGGTCCGCGAGGCGCTCGCCGCGCTGCTCGGCCTCGAACCCGACCTGGAGGTCGTCGCCCAGGTGGGCCGGGGCGACGAGGTGGCCGCCGCCGTCGACGCGCACGCGCCCGACGTGGCGCTCCTCGACATCGAGATGCCGGGCGCCTCGGGGCTCGACGTGGGCGCCGCGCTCCGCGTGAGCCACCCGGCGCTCAAGGTCGTCATCCTCACGACGTTCGGGCGCCCCGGCTATCTGCGCCGGGCCATGGAGTCCGGCGCCGACGCGTTCCTGGTCAAGGACGCGCCCGCGGCCGAACTCGCCGCCGCCGTGCGCCGGGTGCTCGCCGGTGAGCGCGTCATCGACCCCGCCCTCGCCGCCGCCGCGCTCGCGGAGGGCGCGAGTCCGCTGACCGCTCGGGAGCGGGACGTCTTGAGTGCGGCGGGCGGCGGTAAGAGCAACGCGGAGATCGCCGCCGCGCTCCACCTCTCGCATGGGACCGTGCGCAACTATCTCTCTACGGCGATCCAGAAAACGGGCGCCCGAAACCGCGCCGAAGCCGCCCAAACAGCCCGCAACAAAGGCTGGCTCTGACCCCACTTCTCCCTCACCCCACTGTGCTTGGGCCCGCGCCGATGGGGGGCGGGCCCCACTTCTCCCGTCTGTGCTTGGGAGGTCTGCGCCCCTGCCGGAGGAAGCCCTTGCTTCTCCCTCCCGCTGTGCTCGGGAGGTCTGCCACTGGGGGTACCCCCTGCTCGAAGAGCTTGGGGGAGCAGGGCTGGCAAGCGCAGCCCCCTGGCCGGGTGCTCCGGTGATTGGGCCGGGTTCGGGGTGCCCCGGGCTGTGCTTCGCGGAGCGCGCCCGCGTCGTGGCTTGTCGCGCAGTTCCCCGCGCCCCTTAAGGGGCAAGCCCCGTGGTGTCGTGACCCGGTCGGGCCCGCGCGGCGGAGCCGCAAATTGAACACAGGCCCGCGCCCCTGAAGGCGCAAGCCCCCTTGGCCCGTGCTGGGCACGGGGGTTGCGGGGGCAAGCGTGGACAGGGGCTAGTTGAGGCGGGCTCTTGCGGCGCGAGCCGCTCTGCGCATGTGATCCGCCGCATTCGGCTCCATCGCGGCGACCACGTCCGCGTACTCCTCCATCTCCCGCGCCCCTCGCGCGAACTCGCCGCGTTCCACCAGGAGTTCCGCCCGCTCGTAGCGGAGCCGGGCCGGGTGGTGGGGGAGGAGCAGGGACAGCTCGACGGCCCAGAGCTGCACCGCGGACTGCTCGGGGCGGGCGCCCGCCCAGGCGCGGACGTTGTTGAGGATCCGCAGCACCGTCTCCAGCGGCCCCGCCGGCTGCAGCATCGCCGCCGACAGCGGCGCGCGCCCGCCGGTCGCGCCCGCCACCAGCAGGTCCAGGTCGCCCTCCCCTAGCGCGCGCCCGCCCCCGAAGGGGTCGGCGAGGACGTGGTCGCCGGTGGGGTCGCCGAAGCCGACGACGAAGTGCCCGGGCAGCGCCACCCCGTACACCGGCGCGCCCGCCCGCCGCGCGACCTCGATCCACACCACCGACAGCAGGATCGGCAGCCCGCGCCGCCGCCGCAGCACGGCGTGCAGCAGGGACGACTCCAGCCGCCGGTAGTCGCCGGGCGCGCCCCGGAAGCCGTGCTCCTCGCCGAGCAGCCGCTCCAGTGCGGCCGCCCACTGCGCGGGCGTACGGGACGGCACGTACGGCAGCAGTCCGGCCAGCCGGTCGAGTTCGATCTGGGCCGCGTCGATGCCCGCCTCGCCGGACATCCCGCCCTGCACCTCGCCGGTGCCGTCCCCGCCGACGCCGGCGCCCGTGCCCGGCGCGGGCGCGTGCGCGGCGGCCTCGACGCCGATCAGCAGGCACAGCAGCGCCAGGTCCGGCCGCTCCTCGCGGGCCTCCTCGGCGAAACGGCGCCTGTTCTCCTCACTGTCCATGCCTCAGTCCCGCGGGGCACGCAGATAGAAGTACGTGTGGTGGTCGGCGAAACCGAGCCGGTCGTAGAGCGCGCGTGCCGCCGCGTTACCGGTCTCCACCTGGAGGTACGCCGCCGAGGCGCCCTCGTGCAGCGCGCGGCGCGCCAGCTCGGCCATCACCGCGACGGCCAGCCCCTCGCGGCGCCGCTCCGGCGCGACCTCGACGGCCGCGAAGCCCGCCCAGCGGCCGTCCACCACGCACCGCCCGATCGCCGCGGGGCCGGAGCCCTCCTCCCGCCCGGGCACGGTCGCGAACCATACGGACGGGCCGCCGGTCAGCACCTTGCGCGCGGCGTCCGTGACGCCGTCGCCCGCGCGGTTGTAGAGCGCGAACCAGGAGTCGCCCGGCTCGCGGGACAGCTCCACGCGCCCGTCCGGCTCCCGGTCGGCGAGCGGCGCGAGGGCACCGACCCGCATCAGGGCGTGCCGTTCGGCGGTCCAGCCGCGCTCGTCCAACTCCCGTGCCAGCGGCGCGTCGTCCTCGGCCGTGACCTGGAAGCGCGCGTCCAGCCCGCGCGCGCCGTACCAGCGCGCCACGCGCTCCAGCGCCGCGTCCAGCTCGGGCCCCGGCCCGGGCCCCGGCTCAGACCCCGCCTTCGGCCCCGGATCGCCCAGCGGCAGCACGGAGTTCGCGCGCGCGGTGAAGCCGCCGGAGGCGCGCAGCGTCCACGCGCCGAGCTGCTCGGACTCCAGGCAGGGCCAGCCGCGCGCCGCCGTGGTGACCAGCTCGCGCACGCTCGCCACGGGTATCCCGCGGCGCCGCGCGGGCGTGGGCGGCACGACCTTGCCCGCGACCATCGAGGCCTCCTCGATCCGTACGTGCGTACCGTCCTTGCGCGTGACGGTCAGCACGCCGTCCGTCCACGATGTGAGAACTCCGACCGTGTCGGTGAACCGCCCGAGCCGTTCCCGAGCGTTCGTCGATGACCGTACCGAGACGCGTTTTCCCACGTCGGAAGAGGTGATGCGGACTTCAAGGCGTCCGCCCGTGGTGAATTCCACAGCTCTATCCGCCCCTCCTGTTCGTCTTGTGCCCGGGAACGGAGATACTAGGTGTGGGCATCGGCCGCCGTCCGAACGAAGCAGCGCTCCCGCGCGCCCGCGGCGGAGCCGGACACCGGCCCGCCAGCCCTATCGAGGAGGAACGACAGCGTGACTTACGTCATCGCGGAGCCTTGTGTCGACCTGAAGGACAAGGCCTGCATCGAGGAGTGCCCCGTCGACTGCATCTACGAGGGCCAACGGTCCTTGTACATCCACCCGGACGAATGCGTCGACTGCGGAGCCTGCGAACCGGTCTGCCCGGTCGAGGCCATCTTCTACGAGGATGACACCCCCGACGAGTGGAAGGACTACTACAAGGCGAATGTGGAGTTCTTCGACGAGCTGGGTTCGCCCGGCGGCGCGAGCAAGCTCGGCCTGATCGAGCGGGACCACCCGCTGATCGCCGCGCTCCCGCCGCAGGAACACGACGAGTGAGCCCTGACGCCTAAGGCCTTCCCGCCTCCGTCGGCGTGAGTCCGCAGTCCCGTACGGCGCCGCCCGCGCCGTACGGGACTGCGGCGTTTCCCGCACCAGAAAGTGAGCCACCGTGCCTCCCGTCTCCGACCGGCTGCCCGTCTTCCCCTGGGACAGGCTGGAGCCGTACAAGACCACCGCCGCCGCGCACGCCGACGGCATCGTGGACCTCTCCGTCGGCACCCCCGTCGACCCGGTGCCCGAGCTGATCCAGCGCGCGCTGTCCGGCGCGAGCGACAGCCCCGGCTATCCGACCGTCTGGGGCACCGCCGCGCTCCGTGACGCGCTCACCGGCTGGTGCGAGCGCCGCCTCGGCGCGCGCGGCGTCGAGCACACCAACGTGCTGCCCGTCGTCGGCTCGAAGGAGCTGGTGGCCTGGCTGCCGACCCAGCTCGGGCTCGGCCCGGGGGACCGGGTGGCCTTCCCGCGGCTGGCGTACCCGACGTACGAGGTGGGCGCGCGCCTCGCGGGCGCCGAGCCCGTGGCCTACGACGAGCCGACGGAGCTGGACCCGGAAGGGCTCAGGCTGCTGTGGCTCAACTCCCCCTCGAACCCCACCGGGCGGGTGCTCGACGCGGACACGCTGCGCCGGATCGTGGCATGGGCCCGCGAGCACGGCGTGCTGGTGCTCAGCGACGAGTGCTACCTCGAACTGGGCTGGGAGGCCGACCCCGTCTCGGTGCTCCACCCGGACGTGAGCGGCGGCTCGTTCGAGGGCCTGGTGGCCGTCCACTCGCTCTCCAAGCGCTCCAATCTGGCGGGCTACCGCGCCGCGTTCGCGGCCGGTGACGCCGCGGTCCTGGGCGAGCTGCTCCAGATCCGCAAGCACGGCGGGATGATGGTGCCCGCGCCGGTGCAGGCGGCGACGGTGGCCGCGCTCGGCGACGACGCGCACGTCGAGGAGCAGCGCGCGCGGTACGCGGCACGGCGCACGGTGCTGCGCGGCGCGCTGGAGGCCGAGGGCTTCCGTATCGAGCACAGCGAGGCCTCGCTGTACCTGTGGGCGACGCGCGACGAGCCCTGCTGGGACACCGTCGGCGACCTGGCCAAGCGCGGGATCCTGGTCGCGCCGGGCGACTTCTACGGCCCGGCGGGCGACCGTTTCGTCCGGGTCGCGCTCACGGCGACGGACGAGCGGGTCGAGGCGGCGGTACGGCGCCTGCGGGCGTGAGCCCGTCCGTACGCGGAGGCGGACGTGTGAGAACGGTGTGAAAAACGGTGAGGGGCCCGGTGGATCCGGGCCCCTCACCGTCGTACTGTGCGCTCCCGCGCGGGTGGGTCAGCTACTGACCGGCAGGCCGAGGCCGCCGGTGGGCAGGCCGTCCTTGGTGGCCTGGCCGACCAGGCCGCCGCCCTCGCCCGCGGCCTCGCCCGCGAGGTTCTGGGCCGCCGGGGCGAGGGTCTTGCCCGCGCTGCCGACGGTCTTGCCCGTCGCGGGGACGGCCTTCTCGACGGTCTTGCCGCCGGTCTTGCCCGCGAGGTCGGTGGTGTCGCGCGCAGCCGTGTCCACGGTCTCGCCGGTGCCCTTGCCGTCCAGGTTCGTCAGGCCGGAGGTGGTGGGGCTCGCGGGCAGGTCGACAGCGCTCGCCGAACCGGCGGCGCCGACCACGGACGCGGCGCCGGCGGCGGCCAGCAGCGCGGTCTGGGCAATCCTGCGCGTGAGGGGGAGAGACATGGTGCTCCTTTGACGGAGAGAGTTCTTCGGCTTCTTCGGTGGTGCGGGTGGTGCGGAGGTGGTGCACAGGTGCCGGACCGGGAGTCGCCCGGTCGGACGCTGTGCCTATCGCGTGGAACCGGGCTGAGGTTGCGGCCCGCGCGGGTAAAGGATTGGTAATGCGCCGTGGGCGAGTGTGGCCGCAAACTGGGCATTCCGTGCGATGCGTTGATCAACCCGGAGCAGCGGAAGGCCACGCTTCCAGGGCAGTTCGGTTCCCCGTTCGCGTGTCCGCCCCTCGGGGGACGGCGTCATCCCGCGTCCCGCCCGCCTCGCTCGTACGGGGGACGCTCCGGCGCTATCCGCCGGAGGCGAGCCGCAGTGCGACGGCGCTGTCCCCGGAGCGTGCGCCGCCCGTCGTGCGCCAGCCGTCGCCCGCGCGGTCCGCGCTCCACACGCGGCCCTGGAACGCGATCCGTTCGATGCGCAGTCCGGTGGCGTTCGCCACCGCCCAGTGCGCCAGCTCCCAGCCCCGCCGCCGCTCGTGCGCGGGGACGGTCACGGAGGGGTGCGCGGCCCGTGCGCCCGCGCCGCCGCGCGCCGCCGCGCGGGACTCCGCGCCGCCCGCCGGTACGTCCGCCGGTACGCCCGCCGAGGTCACCGTCGGCGCCGGGTCCGCCGGGTCCGCCGGGTCCGCCGGGTCCGCCGGGTCCGCCGGTGTCGTCGGTGTCGTCGGGGTCAGCTCCTCGCCGTTCCGCCGCGCCGAGAACACGTCCTTGCCGAACTCCCGTACGAGCTGCGCCCGTACGCGCTCCGGGTCGCCCGGCGCGTTCTTGCCGTCGCCGCGCCCCGTGGTGCACGTCAGCGCCGCTGCGTTGCGCCCGGTGAGCGCGGCGGTGAGCAGCGTGGCGTCGGCCTCGTGCTTCGCGTACGCCTGCGGGAAGCCGCTGCGCTGGACGCGCTGCGCGGCGGCGGTCAGGGGCAGCCGGGAGTAGCCCGGGACCTTCACCAGGTAGTCGTAGAACTTCCCCGCCGAGTAGACCGGGTCCTGGATCTGCCGCGCGGTGCCCCAGCCCTGCGAGGGGCGTTGCTGGAAGAGGCCGACCGAATCGCGGTCCCCGTGGGTGATGTTGCGCAGCCCGGACTCCTGCATGGCGGTCGCCAGGGCTATCGTCACGGCCCGTTCGGGCAGTCCGCGGCGGGAGGCGACGGCGGCGATGGCCGCGGCGTTGGACGCGGCCTCGGCGGCGAGCGAGTAGCTCCCCCCGCCGCCGTCGGTGGCGCGCACCGTGCAGCGCCCGCCGTCCCCGAGGCCGAAGATCCCCGACACGGCCAGATAGGCCGTGAGTCCGAGCACGGCGACGCAGGCCACGGCGGCGCGGATCAGCCTGCCGCGGCCGGTCGGGAGGAGTGCGCGAACGGGTCCTGAGAGGGGCACGCGCACCAAGGTAGCCGCTGCGCGGGGGTGCCCCTCCCCGGGCCGGGGACGGGCCCGGGGGCGGGCTGCGCCACGGGCGCTGCCCGTAGGGTGGTCCCATGCCCCACAGCGCACTCGACCTGCGACAGGATCCCGCGCGGCTCACCGCGCAGCTCATCGACTTCCCGTCCGAGAGCGGCGACGAGAAGGCGCTCGCCGACGCCGTCGAGGCGGCGCTGCGCGAGCTGCCCCACCTCCGCGTCGACCGCCACGGCAACAACGTCGTGGCCCGCACCGGACTCGGCCGCGCGGAGCGCGTGATCCTCGCCGGGCACATCGACACGGTGCCGATCGCGGACAACGTGCCGTCCCGGCTCGACGAGGACGGCGTGCTGTGGGGCTGCGGCGCGAGCGACATGAAGTCCGGCGTCGCCCTCCAGCTCCACGTCGCCGCGACGGTCCCGGAGCCCAACCGCGACCTCACGTTCGTCTTCTACGACAACGAGGAGGTCGCCGCCCACCTCAACGGCCTCGGCCATGTCGCCGACGCCCACCCCGACTGGCTCGCGGGCGACTTCGCCGTGCTGCTGGAGCCGTCGTACGCACAGGTCGAGGGCGGCTGCCAGGGCACCCTGCGGGTCCTGCTGCGCACGGGCGGCGTCCGGGCGCACTCGGCGCGCGGCTGGATGGGCGAGAACGCGATCCACGCGGCGGGCCCGGTCCTGGCCCGGCTGGCCGCGTACGAGCCGCGCAGGCCCGTGATCGACGGGCTGGAGTACCACGAGGGGCTGAACGCGGTCCGTATCGAGGGCGGCGTCGCGGGCAACGTGATCCCGGACGCGTGCACCGTCACCGTCAACTACCGCTTCGCGCCCGACCGCGGTCCGGAGGAGGCGCTCGCGCACGTCCGCGAGGTCTTCGAGGGCTGCGGCGTCGAGGAGATCGTCCTGGACGACTCCTCGCCGGGCGCGCTCCCGGGCCTCTCGCACCCGGCGGCCCGCGCCTTCATCGAGGCGGTCGGCGGCGAGCCCCGGCCGAAGTACGGCTGGACGGACGTCTCGCGCTTCAGCGCCCTCGGGGTGCCCGCCGTGAACTACGGCCCGGGTGACCCGAATCTCGCGCACAAGCGGGACGAAAGGGTCGAAACGCCTCTTATCGCCGCCTGCGCGGAGCGTCTCCGTGCCTGGCTGACAGCCTGAGACCCCCGCTCCTTTGTCCGGTTTTTCGTCGGAGTCCACCTCCGCGTGCGTACCCTGAACCGGAAAGATCGCAGGCGGAGGGAGCGCTACATGACCAGCGCGGACAGCTCGGAAGGCCGGGAGAACGCGGACCGGCGGGGGCAGCGGGCGTACAAGGAGCCCGGAGAGCCCAAGGAGCAGCGCCTGGGCCCGGTGGTGCGCCGCCGTACCCAGGTCCAGCCGGGCACCACCGACCAGCGGCTGCTCGACACCGCGGGGCCCTCCGACTTCATCCACCAGGACCCGTGGCGCGTGATGCGCATCCAGTCCGAGTTCGTGGAGGGCTTCGGCGCCCTCGCCGAGCTGGGCCCGGCGGTCAGCGTCTTCGGCTCGGCCCGTACGCCGGTGGAATCCCCGGAGTACGAGAAGGGTGTCCGTATCGGGCAGGCCCTCGCGGAGGCCGGGTTCGCGGTGATCACCGGCGGCGGCCCCGGCGCGATGGAGGCCGCGAACAAGGGCGCGCTGGAGGCGGGCGGCACCTCCGTCGGCCTCGGTATCGAGCTGCCCTTCGAGCAGGGGATGAACAAGTACGTCGACATCGGCGTGAACTTCCGCTATTTCTTCGTGCGGAAGACGATGTTCGTCAAGTACGCCAGCGGCTTCGTGGTCCTGCCGGGCGGCCTCGGCACGCTGGACGAGCTGTTCGAGGCGCTGACCCTCACCCAGACGAAGAAGGTCACGCGCTTCCCGATCGTGCTGTGCGGCACGGAGTACTGGAAGGGCCTGATCGACTGGGTCCGAGACTCGGTGATCGCCACCGGCAAGGCCTCGCCCCGCGACATGGACCTCCTCCACGTCACGGACGACATGGACGAGGCGATCGACCTGGTGACGAAGGAAGCGGGCGTCTAGTCCAGGGGGATCCGCCGGACCGGGTCAGGCCAGCCCGCGCCGGGCGACGGCGGGCGGGCGGTGGCCGGCGATGGAGGAGACCATCTCCAGGACCTGACGGGTCTCGGCCACCTCGTGCACCCGGTACACCCGGGCGCCGAGCCAGGCCGAGACCGCGGTGGTCGCCAGGGTGCCGATCAGCCGCTCCTTGAGGGGCTTGTCGAGCGTCTCGCCGACGAAGTCCTTGTTCGAGAGCGAGACCAGCACCGGCCACCCCGTCTCCGTCATCCGGCCCAGCTCCCGCGTGGCCTCCAGCGAGTGCCGCGTCGACTTCCCGAAGTCGTGACCGGGATCGATCATGATGCCGTCGCGCCGTACGCCCAGTGCGGCGGCCCGCTCGGCGAGCCCGGTCGTGACGCGGAGGATGTCGGCGACGACCCCGCCCTCGTCCTCGTACGCCACCCGGTGGGGGCGCGTGCGCGGCTCGGCGCCGCCCGCGTGCGTGCACACGAGCCCCGCGCCATGGCGCGCGGCGACCTCGGCCAGCCGGGAGTCCACGCCGCCCCACGCGTCGTTCAGCAGGTCGGCGCCCGCCTCGCAGACGGCTCCGGCGACCTCGTGCCGCCAGGTGTCCACGCTGATCACGACGTCCGGCCAGCTCCGCCGGACCTCGGCGACGAAACCGACCGTGCGGCGCGCTTCCTCCTCCGCGGTGACCTCGTCGCCGGGACCGGCCTTGACGCCGCCGATGTCGATGATCGCGGCGCCCTCCGAGACCGCCTGCTCGACCCGGTCGAGCGCGGGCTCGTCCCGGAAGGTGGCGCCGCGGTCGTAGAAGGAGTCCGGCGTCCGGTTCACGATCGCCATGATCACCGGCTCGTTCTCGCCGAACTCACGCGTGCCCAGGCGCAGCATCAGCCATCCTCTCGGTCTCGGTCCCCCGCCGCCGACCATAACTGTCGGTGGGCCATGGCACGATCGGGGTTCATTGACGTCCGGAAGCGCTTCGGGAGTTCTCGGTGTACTGGTTCCTGCTGATCACGCTCGTCGTGGTCGTCGCCGCGGTCACGCTCGCCGTCGTCGGGAGCGGTGACGGGACGGGCCGGGCCGCCGCGGGCGGGCTCGCCGACGCCCCGCCCGATCTGCTGGACGAGCCGCTGCCGCCCGACCGCCCCGTCGGCCACGCGGACGTGGCCGGGCTGCGCCTGCCGGTCGCCGCGCGGGGATACCGGATGGATCAGGTCGACGACGTGCTGGACAGGCTCGGCGCCGAGCTGGCCGAGCGCGACGCCCGTATCGCCGAGCTGGAGTCCGCGCTCGCGGGCGCCCAGGCCGTCGCCATGGGGCGCGGCGAGGCCGCGGAGCCGCGCGACAGCGCCCCCGGAGGGTCCGGGCGCCCGGCGGGACCGCAGGACGGCCCGGAGGCGGCCGGTGAGGGAGGAGCGGAGCGATGAGCACGGAGACGGGGACGGGGACGGAGGCCGCGCCCGGGGCGGGTCAGGGACAGGACGGCGGCCCGGTGGCGGGCCCCGACGGCCGCCCGCGCTGCCCCTGGGGCACCACGGCGGAGGATTACGCGGCGTATCACGACACCGAGTGGGGCCACCCGGTCCACGGGGACGACGCGCTGTACGAGCGGCTCTGCCTGGAGGCGTTCCAGTCGGGCCTGTCCTGGCTGACGATCCTCCGCAAGCGCGAGGGCTTCCGCCGCGCCTTCGCCGGCTTCCGCATCGCCGAGGTCGCCGCCTTCACGGAGGAGGACGAGGCCCGCCTGCTGGCCGACGCCGCCATCGTCCGCAACCGCGCCAAGATCACCGCCGCGCTCGCCAACGCGCGCGTGGCCGCCGAGTGGAGCCCGGGCGAGCTGGACCGGCTGATCTGGTCGTACGCACCGGATCACAGTGCCCGTCCCGCGCCCCGCACCCTCGGCGAGGTCCCGGCGATCACGCCGGAATCCACGGCGCTGTCCAAGGAGTTGAAGAAGCGCGGCTTCCGCTTCGTCGGCCCCACCACGGCGTACGCGCTGATGCAGGCGTGCGGCCTCGTCAACGATCACTTGGCCGACTGCTGGGCCAGGGACACCGTCAGCGCCCGGTGAAGCGCGGCTGCTCCTTCTTCACGAACGCCTCGACGGCGGTCCTGTGGTCCTCCGAGGCCCCGGCCCTGAGCTGGAGTTCGGACTCTTTCTCCAGGGTCTCGGCCAGCGAGTGCGAGGCGCCGTAGGCGAGGGACTCCTTGAGCGCCGCGTAGGCCACGGTCGGCCCGTCCGCGAGGCGGCGGGCCGTCTCGGCCGCCGCCTCCGCGAGTTCGTCCGCGGGGACGACGCGGCTGGCCAGGCCCAGCTCCAGCGCCTCGGGCGCCTTCACGCTGCGCGGGAAGAGCAGCAGATCGGCGGCCCGGCCGGGGCCGACGAGCCGGGGCAGCGTCCAGGAGACGCCCGAGTCGGCGGTCAGCGCCACCCCCGCGAAGGAGGTGTTGAACGCCGCGGTGTCCGCCATGATCCGGTGGTCGGCGGCGAAGGCGAACCCGGCGCCCGCGCCCGCCGCGACCCCGTTCACGCCCGCGACCACGGGCTTGGCCATGGTGGCGAGGGTGAGCGTGATCGGGTTGTAGTGCTCCTCGACCGTGTTCAGCGCGCTGCCGCCGCGCTCCTGGAGCGACTCGGTGTGCTCCTTGAGGTCCTGGCCCACGCAGAAGGCACGGCCGCTGCCGGTGAGCAGCACGGCACGGACCCCGTCGTCGTCCGCGGCCTGCCGCAGGGTGTCGCGGAGCGCGACCTTGGCCGCGTTGTTCAGCGCGTTCATCGCCTCGGGCCGGTTGAGCGTGATCGTCGCGAGGCCGTCGGTCACTTCGTAGAGCACGGTGTCGGACATGGGCTCAAGCATGGCGTAGATCACCGGCCCCGGACAGAGGTCCTCGGGCGCCCGGCGGGTCCTCGGGGTGTGAGGTGCGTCAAACCCGGAGCGGTCCGTACGGCGTATGAAGCGGGGCAGTATCGCAGTCTCATCGCCACATTGGGGGGTTTTGTGTGCGGCCATGGCAGAAGAGATGCGGACTGATGTTGGTCATTGGGTCGTGCCATGCGGGATAATGGCCGGGAAGCAATGTGTTCGATGCCGGTGACACCTTGCCCTCTTTCGGGCGTGGAACCGTTGCGGACGGACGGATGGATGGACGGCCAGGAAGGGGAACGAGCATGGCGGCTATGAAGCCGCGGACGGGCGATGGTCCGCTCGAGGTGACCAAAGAGGGGCGGGGCATCGTCATGCGCGTTCCGCTCGAAGGCGGTGGGCGACTCGTCGTCGAGCTGACCCCGGACGAGGCGACGGCTCTCGGCGAAGAGCTGAAGAAGGTCTGCGGCTGAGCCCGTCTCGTTTCCGCCCCGGAGCGTACGTACGCTCCGGGGCGGCTCTGTTTTCCGGGCCTTCGTGCCCTGGGCCTTCGCTTTCCGGGGCCTTCGAACTCCTTCTCACTCTCCGCGTTTGACCGCGCACAGCAGGCCGTCGCCGACCGGCAGCAGCGAGGGGACCAGCGTGGTGCTCTCGCGCACCGTGCGCAGCAGTTCACGGAGGCGGATGACCTCGGCGGGCTGCGCGGCGGAGTCCACCGTGCGCCCGTCGGCGAAGACCCCCGCGAAACAGATGAGCCCACCGGGGCGCAACAGCCGCAACGATTCGCCGAGATAGTCCAGGCACTCCATGCGATCCCCGTCACAGAAGACGAGGTCGTATCCGCCGTCGGCGAGACGGGGAAGTACGTCCAGTGCGCGACCGGGGATGAATCGCGCCCTGTTTCCCGCGAATCCGGCAGCGCGGAATGCCTCGCGCGCGAACTGCTGCCGCTCCGGCTCGATATCGACGGTCGTCAGCACGCCGTCCGCGCGCATGCCGTGCAGCAGGTGAATACCGGAGACGCCGGTGCCCGTACCGATCTCCGCGACGGACTTGGCCTCCGCCGTCGCCGCCAGCATCCGCAGCGCCGCGCCCGTGCCCGGGGACACCGAACGGAGCCCTGCCTCCCGGGCCCGTTCACTGGCCCAGCGCAGCGCTTCGCTCTCGGCGGTCTCGACCAGCTCGGCGCCGTACGCGTCGGCGAACGCCCAGCTCGTCTGCCGGTTGCCGGTAATGGCCCTCTCCTGTCCCCGTCCTTCACGCAATCGTGACTGTATCCGTTGGTCCGGGAACCTGCTGATGGGACCGGACGTTGTGGAGCACAGAGAAGAACGGAA
Source organism: Streptomyces albiaxialis (assembly GCF_039530985.1). Lineage (NCBI taxonomy): Bacteria > Bacillati > Actinomycetota > Actinomycetes > Kitasatosporales > Streptomycetaceae > Streptomyces > Streptomyces albiaxialis. The sequence goes on along the minus strand of NZ_BAAAPE010000007.1, from coordinate 329,063 downwards.
GCTGGCAAGCAGAGCTGAGCCCGGCAGCCTTCGCAAAAGCCGGGCAAAAATGCTTATCCGGAGCTAACGGGAGATGTGGCTATGGTAGGGGCTCCACTGGACACCACCAGAGCCGACAGGGGAGGTGCGGCTGCCGCTCGTGACCGGGGATTGCTCAGGCGATTCATCAGGCCGGCGGGCCAGCCGAAATCCGTGACCAACAATGCTGACCAGTCCCGCACCGCCGACTCCGCGACCACGGCGACTTTCGACACCGATGCGGACACGCAGGCGTGGACCCCTCCCTCGTGGGAGGAGATCGTCAGCACGCACAGCACCCGGGTCTACCGCCTCGCCTACCGCCTGACCGGGAACCAGCACGATGCCGAGGACCTCACCCAGGAGGTCTTCGTCCGTGTCTTCCGCTCCCTCTCGACCTACACGCCGGGCACCTTCGAGGGCTGGCTGCACCGCATCACCACGAACCTGTTCCTGGACACGGTGCGGCGCAAGCAGCGCATCCGCTTCGACGCCCTCGCGGACGACGCGGCCGAGCGCCTGCCCAGCCGCGAGCCCACCCCGCAACAGCACTTCAACGACACGCATTTCGACGCCGACGTCCAGCAGGCCCTGGACACCCTCGCGCCCGAGTTCCGCGCCGCCGTGGTGCTCTGCGACATCGAGGGTTTGTCGTACGAGGAGATCGCCGCCACCCTCGGCGTGAAGCTCGGCACCGTCCGCAGCCGGATCCACCGTGGCCGCTCGCACCTGCGCAAGGCCCTCCAGCACCGTTCCCCCGCGGCGCGGGCCGAGCAGCAGCGCGCGCTGAGCGCGGTGGTGCCTGCCGCCCGTTCCGGGGAGGTGGGGGTTGAGTGACGCCCGCTGAGCACCATCTTGGCGACCGGCTCGCCGCCCTCGTGGACGGAGAGCTGGGTCATGACGCACGGGAGCGGGTGCTCTCGCATCTCGCGACCTGTTGGAGCTGCAAGGCGGAGGCCGACGCCCAGCGCCGGCTGAAGAACGTCTTCGCGGACACCGCACCGCCCCCGCCCTCCGACGGCCTGCTCGCGCGCCTCCAGGGGCTGCCCGCGGGCGGCGACGCCATGCGTCCGGGGGCCGACGGCCTCGGCGGTCCCGGCGGCCTCTTCGGCCCCGGCCCCTCCGAAGACCGCGACGCCGACCGGGACGACCGGGACGACATCGACCGGGGCGCGGGCGGCGGCCCCGGCGCGGAGGTGGGACCGCACGCGGGTGAACGAAGCGGGCTGCCCACGGTCCGTCCGGGCGGCCGCTCGCCCTGGACGTTCGAGTATCTGCCCGTCGGCCGGACCGGCGCGCGCAGCCCCCTCACCCCGCACCGCGGCTTCCGGATACACGAGGTCCACCGAGTGGACCGTGACCGTGCCGAGCGCGCCGCCTCGCGCGGGCGGCGCTTCGCCTTCGCCGCCGCGGGGGCGTTCTCCCTGGCTGCCCTCGCCATCGGCGGGGCGCTGACCTCCGGCGCCTCCGGGGGCTCCCCGGCCGCCTCCGGTGATGGCTCGGGCACCTCGGCCAGCCCCGTGCGCTCCGCGACCTCCGGGTCGGGCGCCACGGCCCGGGACAGCAGGCGCCGCGCGGGCGGCGAGCACCGGGTGCGCGCGGGCGTGCTGAGCGCCAGCGCCGCCGCATCCCTCTCCGCCTCGACGTTCGCGGCCGGAAGCGCCCCCGCCTCCGCGCGGGCCGGTTCCGCCGCGCAGGGCGGGGACAGGACCGCTGCGGGCCCGCCCGCGCCCTCCTCCTCGCAGGCGCCGCTGTTCTCCCTCGCGGGCTCCTCCGGCTCTCTGCTGCGCTCCGGCGCGGCCCCGGGCTCCGGTGTGACCTCGCCCGCCACGGGCGTCGGCGGCTGGTCGCCGCGGCTCGGCACCGGGCCCTCCCTCTCCGCCTACTCCGCGTATCCCGCCCTCAGCCCGCTCACCCCCCGGCTGTCGCACCCCGCGCCCGCGCCGAGGCACAGCGCGAGCGCCACGTCCGGGTCCGGGTCGGTGGCGGACGCCGTGCCGCTCGCCGCCATCCCGGGGCGCACCCCGGTGACGACGGCGCCCTCGGCCCCCGCCGTCACGGCCGCCCCGCCGGGCCGCTGACGCCTCGCGCCGCTGTGCGGGGCTCCCCGTACCTGGTTGAATCGCCTTCCGGCAAGCCGGTCGCGCGGTGAACAGTGGGGAGAGCATGGACGAGGGGAAGGCCGCCAGGCCCAGGCCGCAGTGGTGGAGCCGCCCGCGCGGGGCATCCGCCGGGCAGCCCGCACCCGCCGACGACACCGGCCAGGGCACGGCGCCGTCCCCGGCGCCGCCCGCCGCGGCCGGTCCCGGCACGGAGCCCCGGGACGCGGTGCCGGAGACGTCCCAGGGGCCCGCGTCCGGGCGTACGGGCGCGGGGCGGGTCCCCGAGCCCGGGACCGTTCCCCCGGGCCCGCCCAAGCCGCTGCACGGCGAGGACCCCTACGCGACACCCCCGTACGGGGGACCCGGTCCCTGGGCGCCCGCCCCTCTCGTGCAGCTCCCGTCGGCGACCCCGCCGCACGGCGTCCAGGCGTACTCGCCCGCGACCACCCCGCCGTACGGGGTCCCGACGGTGCCCCGCCAGACCCCGCACCCCGCATCCGCGCAGGCGCCGGCCGCGGCCCCCGGCGGGCCGGCCCCGGCCCCCGCTCCGGCCCCGGTGCCGAGCGGCCCCGCGCACGGCCCGGCGCCCTCATCCGGTCCCGTTCCCGTGTCTCCGTCCGCGCCCGTCCCCGCGCCGCGCCGTCGCAGGCGTGGCGGGGCCGTCGTCGGGGCCCTCGCGCTGGCGCTGGTCGCGGGCGGCACGGGCGGCCTGATCGGCGCGTACGTCGAGCGGAACGGCAATGTCAGCGACGTCGAGCTGCCGCAGGCCCCCGAGGAGCGCAGGGACGGCAAGAGCGACCGCGCGCCCGGCACCATCGCGGGCATCGCCCGGCAGGCGCTGCCGGGCGTCGTCACCCTCCACACGCGCGGAGGAGACCGGGAGGAGCGGGGTACGGGCACCGGCTTCGTGCTCGACCGGCGCGGCCACATCCTCACGAACGAGCACGTGGTCGACTCGGCGCGGAACGGGGACACCGTCCAGGTGCGGTTCCACGGCGGCCAGTCCGCGCGCGGCGAGGTCGTCGGGAAGGACAGCGGGTACGACCTGGCCGTGGTGAAGGTCTCGGGGATCTCCGGGCTCAAGCCGCTGCCGCTGGGCAACTCGGACTCGGTCAGGGTGGGCGACCCCGTGGTCGCGATCGGCTCCCCGTTCGACCTCGACGGCACCGTGACCACCGGCATCATCAGCGCCACCCGCCGTCCCATCACCGCGGGCGGCGCGGAGAGCGGCAGCGAGACGAGCTACGTCGACGCGCTCCAGACCGACGCCCCCATCAATCCCGGCAACTCCGGCGGCCCGCTCGTGGACACCAAGGGCCGTGTCGTGGGGATCAACAGCGCGCTGAAGCCCGCCGACGCCGGGTCCCGGATCCCCGAGGGCACCGGCGGCGGCAGCATCGGGCTCGGCTTCGCCATCCCCGTCAACCAGGCCCGCCGGGTCGCCGAGGAGCTGATCAACGACGGCCGGGCGACCCACCCAGTGATCGGCATCACGGTCGACATGGAGTACGAGGGCGACGGCGCCCGCATCGGGGACCCCGACAGCGGCGAGAAGGCCGTCACGCGCGACGGACCGGCCGACAAGGCCGGACTCAAGGAGGGCGACGTCGTCACGGAGGCGGACGGCACCCCGGTGCACGGCGGCGAGGAGCTGATCGTGCGCATCCGCAGCCACCGTCCCGGCGACAAGCTCGCGCTCACCGTCCGTCGCGACGGCGACACGCGCGAGGTGAAGGTCACCCTCGGCTCCGCCGGCGGCGGGAACTGAGAGGACCGGGAGGGGCCGGGAGAGACCGGCGGGAGTGGGAGGGCGGGCTCCCGCGGCGGGGGCGAGTGCGGGTACCGTGACATCTGGCCGCACCGGCCGTGGACGTACTGAGGGAGCTGCACGGTGTTCTTCGACATAGGACCCCTGGAACTGGTGGCGCTCATCGTCCTCGCCGTGCTCATCTTCGGTCCCGACAAGCTGCCCAAGGTGATCCAGGACGTCTCGTCGTTCATCCGCAAGGTGCGCCAGTTCTCGGACAACGCCAAGGAGGACATCCGGTCCGAACTGGGCCCCGAGTTCAAGGACTTCGAGTTCGAGGACCTGAACCCGAAGAACTTCGCGCGCAAGCACCTGCTGGACAACGACGACCTGGGCATCAAGGAGATCCGGAACGGCTTCGACCTGCGCAAGGACCTCGCCGAGGTCACCGACGCGGTCAACGGCAAGGAGAACGACCGGGCGAACGGCTCGGCGGACGGCACCGGCGGTGCCAACGGCAGTGGTGGCGCGAAGGAGAGCGCGAACGGGAGCCGTCCCAGCCTCCGCAAGGACAGCGACGCCTCCCCGGCGGCGTCCTCCTCGGCCTCCTCCACGGCGGCCGCCGACACGCCCCCGGCCCAGCGCGACGCGCGCGGCGGCGACGCGCTGAGCAAGAGCGACCCCCCGCCCTTCGACGCGGACGCCACCTGACCGTCCCGAGGCGCCGGTCTCCACTCGCGCGGAGGCGTCCAGGAGTGGGACATCTGAGGGCTTAGAGGCCCATCTCGCCCCTCATGCAGCCGTCCGGTCCCCCGGGCATGCCCGACACGGCGGACCCATGTGGCTATCCTCCCTGTGTCCGGGGTCGCCATCCGAACGGGGAACTGGCAGCCCATGGCACAGGCCAATGAGGAGGCGTCGCACAGATGGAGACGACGAGTCGGGTAGCCGGTGAAACCGGGCCCGCCGCGCAGGGCGTACCCGGCGCGCGGCGGGCGGTGGACGGCTTTCTGATGGCCGCCTTTCCGTGGTACGGCCTCGATGCGGCTTTCACGGGGCCGCGCTGGCTGATGCAGGTGGGCACCGCCGCCGACGGCACGGTCGAGCACGGCTCGACCGGTCACGGGGTGGAGCCCTCGCTCCGGGGCGAGACCGGCCCCGACGGCCAGAGCTTCGCGGTCGTGGTGACCGTGGCCAGCCGCCCCGTGCGGCGGAGCGCCGACGGCACGGGGGTGCTGGAGGCGACCTCGGTCTCGACGGCCGCGTGGCTGGCGGGTTCGGGCCTGCTCTCGTGCAGTTGGCCCCTGGAGATGGAGCTGGCCCTGCGCCAGGACTGGCTCGACCAGCAGACGGGCGTGGCCTGGGAGCTGGCCGACGACCTGGGTGGCTCCGGCTGGAACACCCTCTCGCTGCCGGTCGACGGCGTGCCGACCGACTTCCACTACCGCGAGTCCGAGTACGGCTGGGTGCTCGCGGGGTCGGCGCAGGAGGGCGTGCACATCGGCGCGTACGGGCGCGGTATGAGCGCGTACGGGCTGGGTTTCGGGGTCGTGAAGGACATCACCGAGTACGACGCCTGACGTACCGGAACCGGTAAGGGGCGCTCACCGTGGGTGGGCGCCCCTTACACATGCTCTACGGTCAGAACTTGTTGCTCGGCGTCAGGCCCAGCGACATGCCCGACAGGCCGCGCTGGCGGCTGCTCAGCTTGCCCGCGATGGCGCGCAGCGCGGAGCCCGCGGGGGAGTCGGGGTCGCTCAGCACGACGGGCTTGCCCTCGTCGCCGCCCTCGCGCATGCGGATGTCGATCGGGATGCCGCCCAGGACGGGCACCTCGGCGCCGGTCGTCCGGGTCAGGCCCTCGGCGACGTTCTTGCCGCCGCCCGTGCCGAAGACGTCGATCATCTCGTCGCAGTGCGGGCAGGGCATGCCCGACATGTTCTCGATGACGCCGACGATCTTCTGGTGCGTCTGCACGGCGATGGAGCCCGCCCGCTCGGCGACCTCGGCGGCGGCCTGCTGCGGCGTGGTGATGACCAGGATCTCGGCGTTCGGGATGAGCTGGGCGACCGAGATGGCGATGTCGCCCGTGCCGGGCGGCAGGTCGAGCAGGAGCACGTCGAGATCGCCCCAGTAGACGTCCGCCAGGAACTGCTGGAGGGCGCGGTGCAGCATCGGGCCGCGCCAGACGACCGGCGTGTTCCCGGGCGTGAACATCCCGATCGAGATCACCTTCACGCCGTACGCCGACGGCGGCATGATCATGTCCTCGACCTGCGTGGGGCTGCCCTCGGCGCCCAGCATGCGGGGCACGGAGTGGCCGTAGATGTCCGCGTCCACGACGCCGACCTTCAGCCCGTCGGCCGCCAGCGCCGCCGCGAGGTTCACGGTCACGGAGGACTTGCCGACGCCGCCCTTGCCGGAGGCCACGCAGTACACCCTGGTCAGCGAGCCGGGCTGGGCGAAGGGCACCTCGCGCTCGGCCTGACCGCCGCGGAGTGAGGAGGCCAGCTCGCGGCGCTGCTCGTCGCTCATCACGTCCAGCTCGACGCTGACGCGCGTCACGCCGGGGACACCCTGCACGGCCTTGGTCACGTTCGTGGTGATGGTGTCGCGCATCGGACAGCCGGCCACCGTCAGATAGACCCCGACGTCGACGGCCCCGTCCGGCGCGATGCCGATGGATTTGACCATCCCCAGGTCGGTGATCGGCCGGTGGATCTCCGGGTCGTTCACCGTCGCGAGCGCGGCGCGGACCGCGTCTTCGGTGGGGGTGGTGTCGTGGGTCTCGGTAGCCATACCTGAATGGTACGGCCGCGCGAAGCGCGTCAATCAGGGGGCGGTGGTGGGGCGACGGGAGGGCGGTGAGTCCGACCGGGAGTACGCCCGTAGGGCTGGGTCAGCGGTCTATGTCACGCTCCGCGTGAGGGGGCTCGCGGCGCTCCAGCTCCTTGGCCATCTCCTGGAGCTCCGAGCGGATCCAGTCCCGGGTGGCGACCTCGCCCAGCCCCATCCGCAGCGAGGCGATCTCGCGGGTGAGGAACTCGGTGTCGGCGATGCTGCGCTCGTTGCGCGTGCGGTCCTGCTCCAGGTTGACGCGGTCCCGGTCGTCCTGCCGGTTCTGCGCCAGGAGGATCAGCGGCGCCGCGTACGAGGCCTGGAGCGACAGGGCGAGGGTCAGGAAGATGAAGGGGTAGGGGTCGAACTTGAGCGAGGCGGGCGCCAGCACGTTCCAGGCGATCCAGGCGATGATGACGACGGTCATCCAGACGAGGAACCGCCCCGTGCCCAGGAACCGGGCGATCCGCTCCGAGGTTCGCCCGAACGCGTCCGGGTCGTAGTCGGGGAACAGGCTGCGCCGCGGCGTCCGCGGTACGTCGAGCCTCGTGTGCCGCTTCTCCCGCTTCTCGTGCTTCCCCCGGTGCTCCCGGTGCTCCCGGTCAGCCATGGCCGGCGCTCCGTGCCTCGCGCCAGTCGTCGGGGAGCAGGTGGTCGAGGACGTCGTCGACCGTGACCGCGCCGAGCAGGTGCCCGTCCTCGTCGACGACGGGCACCGAGACGATGTTGTAGGCCGCCAGATAGCCGGAGAGCGCGGGCAGCGAGGTGTCGGGCGGCAGCGGCAGCAGATCGGTGTCCACGATCGAGCTGACGAGCGTGAACGGGGGCTCGCGCAGCAGCCGCTGGAAGTGGATCAGCCCCAGGTACTTGCCGGTCGGCGTCTCGTCGGGCGGGCGGCAGACGTAGACCTGGGCGGCGAGGGGCGCGGGCAGGTCCTCGTTGCGGACGCGGGCCAGCGCCTCGGCGACGCTCGCGTCGGGCCGCAGCACGATCGGCTCGGTGGTCATCATGCCGCCCGCCGTGCCCTCCTCGTACGAGAGCAGCCGCCGCAGGGGGTCCGCCTCGGTGGGCTCCATCAGGTCCAGCAGCCGCTCCTTCTCGTCCTCCGGCAGCTCGGAGAGCAGGTCGGCGGCGTCGTCGGGGTCCATCGCCTCCAGGACGTCGGCCGCGCGCTCGTCCTGGAGCTTGCCGAGGATCTCGACCTGGTCGTCGTCGGGCAGCTCCTCCAGGACGTCCGCGAGCCGGTCGTCGTCCAGCGCGGCGGCGACCTCGGCGCGGCGCTTCTCGGAGAGGTGGTGCAGCACGTTGGCGAGGTCGGCGGGGCGGGACTGCTCGAAGGCGGCCAGCAGGTTCGCGGCGCCCTGCTGCGGCTCCTCCAGCGCGAAGCCGGTCACGGCCTCCCACTCGACGGTGAGCGTCTCGCCGCCCTTCCGGCGCAGCGCCCCACCCCTGGCCCTGCCCTTGCGGACGAACAGCCGGTCGATCTCCCAGTCGCGGCGGGCCGGGAGCTGCTGCATGCCGACGTCCAGCACGGTCACCTGCTCGTCGGTCTCGACGAGCGTCACGCGGCGGTCCAGCAGCTCGCCGAGGACGAGATGTTCGTTCGGGCGCTGCTCGAAGCGGCGCATGTTGACGACGCCGGTCGTGATGACCTGGCCGGACTCGACGCCGGTCACCCGGGTCATGGGCAGGAAGACCCGGCGCCTGCTGACGACCTCGACGACGAGCCCCAGGACGGCGGGCAGCCGCCGCCGTACGCTCAGCAGCGCGACGACGTCCCGGACGCGGCCCACCTGGTCGCCGTTCGGGTCGAAGACGGCGACTCCGGACAGGTGCGAGACGAAGACCCGGGGAGCGCCTGCGGCCATGTGCTGCCCGCCTCCTCGTCCCTCGTTCCCCGTTCCGGTGAATCGGGGCTGTTTGCCTCTTTTCAGAGGTATGCCGGATTCAGGCTAGCGTGACCGGCGCTGCCCGGCCGCCGTGTGGTGGTCCGGACGGCTGCCTTCCGACACCGGGCGGGTGCACGGGTAGGGTGCGGCCCAGCCGCCGACCTTCAGGAGGATGCCGCCGTGACAGGACGCGCTCGCGCACCGCGGAGTGCAGCGCTGATCGGGGTCGTCTGCGCGGGACTGACCGTGCTCACCGCCTGCGGCGGCGGCGGAGGAGGAGGGGGCGGCGAGGACCCCGACAAGGGCACCAACGGCGTGGGCAAGCTCTCCCCGGCCAAGATCGAGATGAAGGCCCGCAAGGCGGCGCAGCGCGCCGACGCGGTACGGGTGGCGGGCAGCGTGGTCAGCAAGGGCGACACCTACCGGCTGAGCATGAAGCTCAAGCGCGACGGCGGCATGGGCGAGGTCTCGGCGGAGGGCGGCTCCACCTTCCAGCTCCTGCGCGTCCGCAAGGACCTCTACCTCAAGGCGGGCGCCGACTTCTGGGCCAAGCAGGAGAAGGGCGGCGGCACCCCCTCCAAGAGCGACGTCGCGGCGGCGGGCAAGCTGGAGGGCAAGTACGTCAAGGTCCCGCACGGCGACCCCGCCTACCGCCAGTTGAGCGGCTTCACCGACATGAGCGTGCTGCTCGACGGGCTGCTCGCGATGGACGGCAAGCGCGCGACGGGGGAGCGCGGCACGGTCGCGGGCGTGAAGACGATCCGCGTCCAGGCGGGCAAGGGCCGCGGCGGCATGATGGACGTCTCGCTCAAGGGCTCCCCCTACCCCCTCCGCCTGCAGCGCGGCGGCGACGCGGGCACGGTCCGGCTGAGCGGCTGGAACGCCGAGTTCGCCCTGGAGCCCCCGGCCAAGGACCAGGTCGTGGACTACGGCAGGAGCATTTCCGCGAACTGAGCCGACTGAGGGGAGCGAGCCCTACCGAGGGGAGCGCCCCGAAGGGGCGCGAGGAACGGCGCGCCCGGCCACCCCGCGCCCGCGGCCCGCGAAGCCCGCCAAGGGGCAGCCCCTCCCCGGCCCCGGACGGGGCTCAGCGGCGCTTGCGGCGGAACAGCAGCCGGGGGAGGCCCGCCGGAATCGGATGCCGCGTGGTGGCCCCCGTCTCCAGGGGCGGCGCCGCGTGCGAACCGTCCGGCATGACGCCAGGCTTCTCCCGCACCTCGCCCGTCGGCTCCAGGCGCAGCACGCGGCACTCGCGGGCCCAGCGCTCGGTGATCGTGTCGGCGTCGGGCGCGTTCAGCCGCTTGCCCTTCAGCTCGGAGACGGCGGCCTCCCACGCCTCGCCGCCCGGGGCCAGCTCGCCGACGCGCGCGGACCAGGCGACCAGCCGGCCGCCCTTGTCCTTGCTGCGCACGGTGACGGTCGCGGTGCCGCCGTCGGCGAGGCCCATGCCGCCGAGCGGCTGCTCGCCCGCCGCGGTGCCCGTACCGTCGGCCGAGCCGACGAGGCAGACCGCGCCCTCGTGCCATACGTGCCACAGCGCGCGTGCCGGTCCCTCGGGGCCGCGCACCCAGACGAGGCCCGATTTCTTGGCGGCCTCCTCGACCAGGGCCCGGTCCAGCGGCAGGGTCTGGGGCGTCTCCGTCATGACGGCAGGCTACAGCCAGCCGTTGCGCTTGAAGCCGCGGTGGATCGCATAACAAATCCCCGCGATGACGATGAGAACCGACGGGTAGCCGTACTTCCATTCGGTCTCGGGCATGTAGTCGAAGTTCATGCCGTAGATGCCCGCGATCATCGTCGGCACCGCGAAGATCGCCGCCCAGGCGGTGATCTTGCGCATGTCCTCGTTCTGCGCGACGGTCGCCTGCGCGAGGTTGGCCTGGAGGATCGAGTTGAGCAGGTCGTCGAAGGAGAGCACCTGCTCGTTGACGCGGGTGAGATGGTCGGCGACGTCGCGGAAGTACTTCTGGATGTCCGGGTCGATCAGCCGTACGGGCCGCTCGCTGAGCATCTGCATCGGCCGCAGCAGCGGCGAGACGGCGCGCTTGAACTCCAGTACCTCGCGCTTGAGCTGGTAGATCCGCCCGGCGTCGCCGCCCCGGCGGCCGCCGCCCGAGCGCTCGGAGAAGACGTCGATCTCGACCTCGTCGATGTCGTCCTGGACGGCGTCGGCGACCGCGAGGTACCCGTCCACGGTCTGGTCGGCGATGGCGTGCAGCACGGCCGAGGGGCCCTTGGCCAGCAGCACGGGGTCGTCCTCCAGCCGGTGGCGCAGCGCCCGCAGCGAGCCCTGGCCGCCGTGCCGGACGGTGATGATGTAGTCCCTGCCGGTGAAGCACATGACCTCGCCGGTCTCCACCACCTCGCTGCTGGCGGTGAGTTCGGCGTGCTCCACGTAGTGGATGGTCTTGAAGACGGTGAACAGGCTCTCGTCGTACCGCTCCAGCTTCGGGCGCTGGTGCGCGTGGACCGCGTCCTCGACGGCGAGCGGGTGCAGCCCGTACTCCTGCGCGATGCCGGAGAACTCCTCCTCCGTCGGCTCGTGCAGGCCGATCCAGACGAAGTCGCCGTGGGCCTGGCCGTCGGCGGAACGGACGCGGCGCAGCGCCTCTGCCGGTCCCAAGTGATCGGTGTCGCGGCGCCCTTCGCGGTAGACGGCGCAGTCCACCACGGCGCTGCACGACACGGGTCCCGCGCCGCTCGACGCGTACGGGGAACGGGTGTCCTTGCGGAGCGCGGGACGTACGGCCGCGCGCAGCTCTCGGATCATCGACATGTGGGGCTCCTTCACGGTGCCGTGCATGCCGCCGGCCGGGGCCGGTGAGCGCAGCGCTGCCCGGAACGGGGGCCTACGACCGGCGCCGGGAGCGTCCAGCCGGAGGTCCGCAAAGCGGGCACCACGCGCGACGTGGCCGCGGTGACGACATTCGCTGTCGGACGGAATCAAGCGAACTCGGACGCCCTTCCGTCGTGCGAACCCTCGGACGGAAAAAGCTCACTGAGGAGGTTTCACCGTGCGGCCACCGGGGAGGTAGGGCCTCAGGGGAGCGGGGACGCAGCCTGGTCGGAAGAGCGGTTGGTACTGCACGGTCGACTAGGATCCATGTCAGTCCCACCTCCTCCGGCCGGTCCCCCGTGGGGGACGACGTATGCATGCCTTGACCGGCAGTCAACGGTAGCACTCGCAGAACCGTTCACTCGCCGCTTTCCCCCAACGCGGCTGCGTCTTTGCCGCGTTCTTACGCGATCTATGCTCGCGGGATGGCTGACGTTCTCACTCTCGTCGAGGCCCGGCTGCGCTCTGCGCTGGGCGAACCCGACGCGCGGGCCGCGGTGACCTTCCTCGGCACCGACCGGATCGAGGTTCTCCGCTTCCTCGACGCCACGTCCGGAATCGTGCGGTACGCCACGCTCGGAATGTCGGCCGCCCCGATGACGGACCCGGCGGCCGCGCTGGCCGACCCGGAGAAGGGGCCCCGTGCGGAGCTCCTCCTGTCCGTACGGGCCCAGCCGGGCACCGACACCGACAAGGTCCTGCGCCCCCTCGCCGTCCTCGCGGCCTCGCCGCAGGTCGAGGGCGTCGTGGTGGCGCCCGGCAACTCCCTCGACGTCGGCGAACCACTGTGGCCCGGCGCTCCCTTCACCTCGGTCCTGGCCGCCGAGCCGGGCGGGCTGGTCGAGGACCTGGAGCTGGACCCGCCGATGGATCCGGTCCGCTTCCTTCCGCTGCTGCCGATGACGCCGAACGAGGCGGCATGGAAGCGCGTCCACGGCGCCGAGGCCCTCCAGGAACGCTGGCTCCGCCATGGGACGGACCTGAGGGCCCCGCAACGGGAAAGCGTGCGGCTGGCCGATTAGAGCCAGGGGCGCGGGGAACTGCGCGAGCGACCACAACGGGCCCGCGGCTTGCGACGAAGCGGCAGGGGGCAGCTTCTGTCCAGGCGCGGACCCGTCAGAGGGTTCAGGCCGTAGCGGGCTGGGCCTCGCCGGAGGCGGCGGCGTCCTGGGCCTCGTGCTCGGGCAGCAGCTCCTCGGCCTCCATCGTGAGCGCCCTGCGCCGTACGCCCACGATCACCGCGCCGATCACGGCGGTGGCCGCCGCGACCACGAACGGGATGTGGATGTCGGTCCACTCCTCGATCTTCGGCGCCAGGAACGGCGCCGCCGCCGCGGCGAACCAGCGCACGAAGTTGTACCCCGCGCTCGCCACCGGCCGGGGCGCGTCGGAGACGCCGAGCGCCAGCTCCGTGTAGACGGTGTTGTTGAGGCCGATGAAGGCGCCGGAGACGATCGTGCCGACGATGGCCACCGTGTGGTTGCCGTACCCGAGGATCAGCAGGTCGGCGGCCATCAGGACCAGCGAGCCGCCCAGCACCTTCAGCGAGCCGAACCGCTCCTGGAGCCGGGGTGCGACGAGCACGGAGAAGACGGCGAGCAGCACGCCCCAGGCGAAGAAGACGGCGCCCGAGCGGTACGGCGACATGTTCAGCACGAAGGGCGTGAAGGCCAGCACCGTGAAGAACGCGTAGTTGTAGAAGAAGGCGGAGACGGCGGCGGAGGCCAGCCCGCCGTGGCCGAGCGCCTTGACGGGGTCGAGCAGCGAGGTCTTCCGCGCGGGCTTGGGCTGTTCCTTGAGGAAGGCCGTGATCGCGAGGAAGCCGATGGCCATCAGGACGGCCGTGCCGAAGAAGGGGAAGCGCCAGCTCGCGTCGCCCAGCACGGCGCCCACCAGGGGGCCGCAGGCCATGCCGAGGCCGAGCGCCGACTCGTAGAGCAGGATCGCCGCCGCGCTGCCACCGGCGGCGGCGCCGACGATCACGGCGAGCGAGGTCGAGACGAAGAGCGCGTTGCCCAGGCCCCAGCCCGCGCGGAAGCCGACGAGTTCGCCGACGGAGCCCGAGGTGCCGGAGAGGGCCGCGAAGACCACGACGAGCGCGAGCCCGGCGAGCAGGGTCTTCCGGCCGCCGATCCGGCTGGAGACGAATCCGGTCACCAGCATCGCGATGGCGGTGATCAGGAAGTACGAGGTGAACAGCAGCGAGACCTGGCTCGGGCCCGCGTCGAGCCCCTTGGCGATGGAGGGGAGGATCGGGTCGACCAGCCCGATTCCCATGAACGCGACGACGGACGCGCCGGCCGTCGCCCAGACGGCCTTCGGCTGGCGCAGGATACTGCCGCCGCCCTCGTCGAACGGATCACCACTCATGCCTTGCCGCTCCTTCGATGCGAACTCCGGAAGTAGTTGACGTATACAGACAATAAATTAGCTTGGCTAACTAATGCAAGCTACACCTATATGAAGTGCGCAACCTCCCCCGCAACCTCCCGCGGCCGTCCAGCCGAGTGATCGTCCTTGACGCGACGCCGGGCTGGTAGGACCGTTAAGGCTCATGAGGGGCGAACCCAGTTGCCCGAAGTGCGGTAGCCGGGTCCGGGCGCCCGGTCTCTTCGCCGACACCTGGCAGTGCGGCGTGCACGGCACGGTGCACCCGCTCCAGCCGGTCATCCCGCCCAGCGTGGAGGCGCTCGCGGTCGTCGTCGGACGCACTCAGGTCCCCGTCTGGATGCCCTGGCCGCTGCCCGTCGGCTGGCTCTTCACCGGCGTCGCCAGCGCGGGCGACGACCGCAGCGGCGGCCGCGCCACCGTCGTCGCCTGCTCGGGCCCGGGGCCGCTGGGAGGCCCCGGCGAGCTGCTGCTGGTCGCCGAGGAGCTGGGCGTGGGTCTCGGCGCGCGGTACGCGGGCATCGAGGGCCCCGACCCCGGCCCCGGCATCCGCGTCGACAAGCCCCCGCACGTCAAGGTCCTCGCCGCGGGCCGTCCCACCCCCCTCTGGCATGTGACGGGTACCCCGGACGACCGCGCCGTCTTCGCGGGGGAGGCCCGCGGCCTGTGGCTGTGGGCGATCGTCTGGCCCGAGCAGTCGGGGCTGCTGCTCTACGACGAGCTGGTGCTCACCGACCTCCGCGACGCCGGTGCCGAGGTCGATCTGCTGCCCTGCGGCGCGCTCTCGCCCCGCCTCATCTCCTGACGCCGGGGTTCCGGGGCCCCGTGGCCGGGCCCCCGTGGCCCCGTGGCCGGGCCCCCGCCGGGCCGCCCTGACGGGGACACGACGCCCGGCGGCTATTCTGGGAACGCCCGCGCGTCACCGTCCGAAGAGAGAGCCCCGTTCCCGTGCGCATCGACCTGCACACCCACTCGACCGCCTCGGACGGCACGGACTCGCCGACGGAGCTGGTCAGGAACGCCGCGGCGGCGGGCCTGGACGTGGTGGCGCTGACCGATCACGACACGGTCGCCGGGCACCCGGAGGCGCTCCGCGCGCTGCCCGCGGGCCTCACCCTCGTCACCGGGGCCGAGCTGTCCTGCCGCCTGGGCGACATCAGCCTGCACATGCTGGCCTATCTCTTCGACCCCGCCGAGCCGGAGCTGGCCCGCGAGCGCGAGCTGGTCCGTGACGACCGCGTGCCGCGCGCCCGCGCCATCGTGGAGAAGCTGCGCGAGCTGGACGTCCCCGTCACCTGGGAGCAGGTCGCGCGCATCGCGGGCGACGGCTCCGTGGGCCGTCCGCACATCGCCGCCGCCATGGTCGAGGCGGGCGTCGTCCCGACCGTCTCCGACGCCTTCACCGAGGAGTGGATCGCCAACGACGGGCGGGCGTACGTCGGCAAGCACGAGCTGAACCCCTTCGACGCGCTGCGGCTGATCAAGGGCGCGGGCGGCGTCGCCGTCTTCGCGCACCCGCTCGCCGCCAAGCGCGGCCAGACGGTGCCCGAGAGCGCGATAACCGATCTCGCGGCGGCCGGGCTCGACGGCGTCGAGGCCGACCACGCCGACCACACCCCGGAGACCCGCGAGCGGCTGCACGGCCTCGCCCGGGAGCTGGGCCTCCTGGCGACCGGCTCCTCCGACTACCACGGCAGCCGCAAGTCCATCGGCCTCGGCGCCTTCACCACGGCTCCCGACGTCTACGCCGAGATCGCCGCGCGCGGCTCAGGCGCGACGCCGGTCACGGGCCCCGCGGCGGACTGACAGGTCCGGCTCACCGCGCCCGCCCGTTTCTCCCGCCCCACCTCCCCTCATCACTTCGCACACCCCTAGGCACCGCTGTGTTCGACTTCGCCCTCTTCGGGTCGGTATTTGTCACGCTTTTCGTGATCATGGATCCGCCCGGGATCACTCCCATCTTTCTCGGCCTGACCTCGGGCCGGCCCGTCAAGGTGCAGCGCCGCATGGCGTTCCAGGCCGCCACCGTGGCCTTCGGGGTCATCACCCTGTTCGGCATCTGCGGCAAGCAGATCCTCGACTACCTGCACGTCTCCGTCCCGGCGCTGATGGTCGCGGGCGGGCTGCTCCTGCTGCTCGTCGCGCTGGACCTGCTCACCGGCAAGACCGACGAGCCGACCCAGACGAAGGACGTGAACGTCGCGCTCGTACCGCTGGGCATGCCCCTGCTGGCCGGGCCCGGCGCCATCGTCTCGGTGATCCTCGCCGTCCAGCACGCCGACGGCTGGGGCGGGCAGGTCTCCGTCTGGTCGGCGATCGTCGCCATGCACGTCGTGCTGTGGCTGGTGATGCGCTATTCGCTGCTGATCATCCGCGTCATCAAGGACGGCGGCGTCGTCCTTGTCACCCGGCTCTCCGGGATGCTGCTGTCGGCCATCGCCGTGCAGCAGGTCGCCAACGGCATCACGCAGTTCATCCAGGGCAAGGGCTGATCAGCCGGGGCAGGGGCCGATCATCGGGGGCAGGAGCCGAGCGAGGTCCAGAACGCGGCGAGGGCGCGCGCCGTCTCGTCCGGGCGCTCGGCGTTCGGCGAGTGCCCGGTGCCCGCGATCGTCGTACGGCGCGCGCCCAGCCGTTCCGCCATCGCGTCCAGCGACGGCACGGGCCAGGCGTCGTCCACGCTGCCGGAGACCAGATGGAGCGGCAGGTCCAGCGCCGCCAGCTCCTCGGTCCTGTCCGGCTCGGTCAGGAGCTGGCGCGCGGTGACGGCGAGCTGCGCGGGAACGTTCGTGAGCCAGCGGCGGTGCAGGAACTCCTCCACATCCGGAGGCGTCGCCGCCTCCTCGGCCGCCGAGTAGGGCGCCTGCCCCGCCGCGCCGGGCGACTGGTCCAGCTCGCGCATCGCCTGCCAGATCTCCTCCATCCCCAGCACGGGCAGCGCCCCCAGCAGCAGCTCCACCCGGCGCCGCTGCGAGGGGGAGACGGCGCCGGGGCCGCAGCTCATCACGGTGAGCGAGGCGAAACGGGAGGGGGCGCGCAGCGCGGCGGCGCGCGCCACCAGGCCGCCGAGCGAGTGCCCGAGGAGATGCGGGAGCGGGCTCGCCCGGGGACGAGGGCTCGCCTGCGGCTGTGGCCCCTCCGCGGCGAGCGCGCCCGCCAGCGCGAGGGCGTCGCGCGCCAGCTCGTCCTGGGCGTACGCGCCCTCGTCGGGCGGCCCGCCCGTCTCGTACTGCCCGCGCCCGTCGGCCGCCACGGCCCGGAACCCGGCGGAGGCCAGCGGCTCCAGCAGCCCGATGAAGTCCTCCTTGCTGCCCGTGAACCCGGGCAGCAGCAGCGCCGTGCCCCGCTCCGGCGTGCCGCAGTCGTGCACGGCGAACGCGCCGCGTGCGGTCTCCAGCCGGTACGCCCGCGCGCCCGCCGGGAGTTCGAGGAAGGGGGGCTTGCTCATGCCAGGACGCTACCCGCAGCACACGGCACGCGGCCCGGCACCCCCGAAGGGGTACCGGGCCGCGTCAATACACGTGCGCCAGGGCGCCGGATGCGCCGGGGGGTCAGTCCCCGGACGCCTCCGTGGCCTCGGCCGCGCGCGGCTTGGCCGCGCCCGACCTGCTGCCGGAGCGCGTACGACGGCGCCGCGGCTTGCGGGGCTCGTCCGAGCCCGTCGCGGCGCTGTCACCGGACTCCACGGACGCCTCGGCGGCCTTGGCGTCGCCGGACTCCGAGGGCGTCGCGGCGGGCGTCGCCTTCGCGCCGTCCTCGGCGGAGGGCGCACCCGCGCGCGTACGGCGGCGGCGCCGCGGCTTGCGCGCCGGGGCGTCCTCACCCGAACCGGAGCCGGAGACGGAGCCCGCGTCGGCCTTCGCGTCCTCGCTCACCCCTTCCGGAGCGGCGGAGTCCGCAGCGGTGCTCCCGTCCCGCAGGCCGCCGCGCGTACGGCGGCGCTGGCGCGGGGTACGGGTGCGCGCGGGGCGCTCCTCGGTCTGGGTCTGCTGCTTGCCGCCGCGCGAACGCCCGCCGGTCTCGCCCAGGTCCTCGATCTCCTCCGCGGCCAGCCCCGCGCGGGTGCGCTCGGCGCGCGGCAGCACGCCCTTGCAGCCCTCGGGGATGCCCAGCGCCTCGTAGAGGTGCGGGGACGTGGAGTACGTCTCCTCGGGATCGTTGAAGTCGAGGTCCAGCGCCTTGTTGATGAGCTGCCAGCGCGGGATGTCGTCCCAGTCGACCAGGGTGACGGCGATGCCCGACTTGCCCGCGCGGCCGGTGCGGCCGATGCGGTGCAGGTAGGTCTTCTCGTCCTCCGGCGTCTGGTAATTGATGACGTGCGTCACGTCGTCGACATCGATGCCGCGCGCGGCGACGTCGGTGCAGACCAGCACGTCGACCTTGCCGTTGCGGAACGCGCGGAGCGCCTGCTCGCGCGCGCCCTGGCCGAGGTCGCCGTGGACCGCGCCCGCCGCGAAACCGCGCCGCGAGAGCTGGTCGGAGACGTCGGCCGCCGTCCGCTTCGTCCGGCAGAAGATCATCGCGAGCCCGCGGCCCTCCGCCTGGAGGATGCGCGAGACCATCTCGGGCTTGTCCATCGAGTGGGCCCGGAAGACGTGCTGCGCGGTGTTCGCCACGGTCTGGCCCTCGTCGTCCGGCGCGGTGGCGCGGATGTGCGTGGGCTGGCTCATGTAACGCCTGGCGAGCGAGATGACCTGGCCCGGCATGGTCGCCGAGAACAGCATCGTCTGGCGGCGCGTCGGCAGCATCTCGATGATCTTCTCGACATCGGGCAGGAAGCCCAGGTCGAGCATCTCGTCGGCCTCGTCCAGCACGAGGGCCTTGACGGAGGAGAGCCGCAGCTTCTTCTGGCCCGCCAGGTCGAGCAGCCGCCCCGGGGTGCCGACGACGACGTCGACGCCCTTCTTGAGGGCCTCGACCTGGGGCTCGTAGGCCCGGCCGCCGTAGATCGACAGCACGCGCACGTTACGGACCTTGCCGGCGGTCAGCAGATCGTTGGTGACCTGCTGGCACAGCTCGCGCGTGGGAACGACGACCAGCGCCTGCGGCGCGTCCGTCAGCTCCTCCGGCTTGGCGCGGCCCAGCTCGACGTCGGCGGGGACGGTGACCGACTCCAGCAGCGGGAGACCGAAGCCCAGCGTCTTGCCGGTGCCGGTCTTGGCCTGGCCGATGACGTCGGTGCCCGCGAGGGCCACCGGAAGCGTCATCTCCTGGATGGGGAACGGGGAAGTGATGCCGACGGCCTCAAGGGCCTCGGCTGTCTCGGAGAGGATTCCGAGATCTCGAAACGTCGTGGACAGGATGCTTGCCTCTTCTGTGTGACGCGCGAGCCTGAGCGGCGCACTGGGCGTTGGGGCGGCCCAGCGGAGCGAGGAGAGGGTCGTACCGCACCGAAGCGGCCGCTGTCGGCCCGCTCTGTGGTGCGGGACCACTGGCTCTCGCTCAAGCGCCCTTCTCGCGCGAGCGGTCCCTCTCAGCGCGGACCGGGCCGGGGAGCACGGTCCAGGCAGAGGGCTGTCTGGTCGGAGCCGATCGGGCCACCGACCGGGCATCCGCATTGCATGCGTCGAGCCCACCTGTTCCAGTGGACCCAATATCACTGTACCCCGGATACGCGCATGTGTACCGGGGCGATTGTTGTGTACGAGTTTCCCGGGGCCCCTGTGCGGCCCCTCACGCCCCGCCCTGGGGGCTTCCGGGCCTGGTGGGGACGGCTATCGTGCGGAGTATGGAGACGCCTGACAAGACCCCCGCCCCGGACGCCGCCGACGGCGCCGAGGCCCCCGCGGAGCCCGAGCGCACCGGGATCGCCACCCAGGACTGGGAGCGGGCATCCGCCGATCCCACGTACCGGGCGGCGGTGATCGACCTGCTGGGCGCCCTCGCGTACGGCGAGCTGGCCGCCTTCGAGCGGCTCGCGGAGGACGCCAAGCTGGCGCCGTCGCTCGCGGACAAGGCGGAGCTGGCGTCGATGGCCTCCGCCGAGTTCCACCACTTCGAGAAGCTCAGCGAGCGGCTCGCGGCGATCGACGCGGAGCCCACGGCGGCCATGGAGCCGTTCGCGGCGGCGCTGGACGAGTTCCACCGCCAGACCGCGCCCTCGGACTGGCTGGAGGGCCTGATCAAGGCGTACGTCGGGGACTCGATCGCCTCCGACTTCTACCGCGAGGTGGCGGCGCGGCTCGACTCGGACACCCGTGACCTGGTGCTGAGCGTCCTCGACGACACGGGCCACTCCAGCTTCGCCGTCGAGAAGGTGCGGGCCGCGATCGAGGCAGACCCGCGCGTGGGCGGACGGCTCGCGCTGTGGGCGCGGCGGCTGATGGGCGAGGCGCTCTCGCAGGCGCAGCGCGTGGTCGCGGACCGCGACGCGCTCTCGACGATGCTGGTGGGCGGGGTCGCCGACGGCTTCGACCTGGCCGAGGTCGGCAAGATGTTCTCCCGCATCACCGAGGCCCACACGAAGCGGATGGCGGCGCTCGGCCTGGCCGCCTGAGGCCTCCGGCCACCGGGGGCGGGCGTACGGCGCCCGCCCTGACCGTGCCGCGCGCGTGGCCTCCTCAGGGCCCGCGTCCAGGCTCGCGTCCGGACTCGCGGGTCTACGGGCGTCTCGCGGGCCGCCTACGAGCGCGCGGCGCCCGACGGGCTGGCCGCGCCGGACGCCCTCGCGGGGCGCTGCCGGGGCGCGTGCCGCCGCTCCCGAGGGCCGGCGGAGGCGCCCGAAGAGGCTCCCGAGGGGCGCGCGCGGCGGGACTCCGGCGCACCGGCGTCCACCCGGAGCAGGAGCGAGAGCATGGCCGCCGCCACGCCCGCCGCGCACAGCAGCGTGACGGGGAACTGGCCGGGGCCGAGGACGACGCCGCTCACGAGCCCGCCCAGCAGGCCCGCCACCAGGCCGGTCGCGAGGACGAGACGGCGGTGCGGAAGCCGCCCGGGAATCCGCTTCGACGCGAGATGCGCCAGTGCGAGCCCGATGGCTGCGGAGCCGAGTGCCTCCCAGATCACGAGGGCCTCCTCGGGGTGTCGGCCGGTGCGGTGGCCGCGGTGCAAATCGGTCGTTCCGGTACTCCCCCGCGAGGGCGCCACTGAAACGGCGGCCCCGGGGTCAATCCCGGGGCCGCCGTGGGGCATTCGAACGTTCCGGACGCTACGGGCGCGTCCGGGACCGACATCCCGGGCGCTCCCGGGACCGGCACGTCAGATCGCGCCGAAGCCGACCTTCCGGGCGGCCGGCTCGCCGATCTCGACGTACGCGATACGGTCCGACGGAACGAGGATCTTGCGACCGTGCTCGTCCGTCAGGCTCAGCAGGCTGGAGCCGCTGCCCAGTGCCGCCGACACCGCGCTCTCGACCTCTTCGGGAGCCTGCTTGCTCTCGATGACGATCTCGCGCGGCGCGTGCTGCACGCCGATCTTGACCTCCACGGCTATGTCCCTCCGACGGTCCGGGTTTCCCCTGACTTCCCTGACTTCCCCATGGCGAAGCCCGGGGCGTGGTGCGCGGCCAGCCGCGCCGTACGGGAGCAACACTAGCCCGGCGTACGCGCGAGGCGGCGGCCGTGCTCCACGCCCGGAGCGAACAACCGGGGGCGGGCGCGCCGCGCGCGTCCGCCCCCGGTCACGACCGGTCGCCGCCGGTCACTGCATCGGGAAGCCCGCGATGCCGCGCCAGGAGAGCGAGGCGATCAGCTTCGCCGCCGCGTCCCTCGGGATCTTCTGGCCCGCCCCCAGCCAGTAACGCGCGGTGATCTGGGCCATGCCGCACAGGCCGACCGCGAGGAGCATCGCCTGCTCGGCGGGCAGCTTGGTGTCCTCGGAGATGACCTCGCTGACGGCCTCGGCGCAGTCCAGGCTCACCTTGTCGACGCGCTCGCGCACGGCGGGCTCGTTGGTGAGGTCGGACTCGAAGACCAGGCGGAAGGCGCCGCCCTCGTCCTCGACGAAGCCGAAGTAGGCGTCCATGGTCGCCGCGACGCGCTGCTTGTTGTCGGTCGTCGAGGCCAGCGCCGCGCGCACCGCCTGGAGCAGCGCCTCGCAGTGCTGGTCCAGCAGGGCGAGGTAGAGGTCGAGCTTGCCCGGGAAGTGCTGGTAGAGCACGGGCTTGCTGACGCCGGCGCGGTCGGCGATGTCATCCATGGCCGCCGCGTGGTAGCCCTGCGCGACGAAGACCTCCTGAGCCGCGCCCAGCAGTTGATTGCGTCGCGCCCGGCGGGGCAGACGCGTGCCACGCGGGCGCGCTGCTTCGGTCTGCTCGATGGCTGTCACGCCGCCTCCCTGTTGTTCTGAGCGCGAACTGCGCTGCGTCGCCATCGTACTTTTGGGTAACAGGAGCGCGCGCGGTGTGGGCCGAGAATTTCACGGGCCGGGATGCCGAGAGGCCCCGTGATGGGGGCTTTATCGGTACTCGTCCTCGTTTTCCTCCACCACCCGTGACTGTTCGGCGGCGTCTGCGGGATCCACTTCGTCCAGACCGCGGTCTGTCATCGGGGCGTCGCGGTGCTGAAGCAGGTCCTTCTGCTGTTCGGCGGCGTCCTCCTCCGGGGTCTCGAACCCGGCGGGTTCCTCGGGCTCGTCCTCGTACACGTCCTCGAAGGTCTCGGGGTCCGTCGGATCCACAGGCATGTCAGCTCCCCTTTCCAGGGCGAGCGCCCTTCATTCGAGCGTAGAAGCCACTGTCTTACGGCGCATACCGCGTCCGTGCGGAGCCGCGGCAGGGCGCCGGGGTTGTGTGTTTCCCCTTGTGAGGGTGAACACGCGTGGGGGCATGTGATCGTCTCGTAACATTGCCCCATGTCGTCCACCGAGCAGCCGGGAATTCGCCCCGCGGCGGCCTCCCGTTCCATGGCTCCGCTGTCCGGTTCGCGAGTCGGGGAGGGGGAGACGCTCCGGACGGTCCCCCTGCCCGGCCTCTCCCTCGCCGTGCGCGCGCCGCGCGAGCACGGCGCGGACCGTGAGGGCGCCGCCGCGGGTCAGGCCGCGGGAGCGGGGCCCGAGCGTCCCCCGGCGCTGTACGTGCACGGGCTGGGCGGCTCCTCGCAGAACTGGTCGGCGCTGATGCGCGAGTTGGCCGGCGATGTGGACGGAGAGGCCGTCGACCTGCCCGGGTTCGGCGACTCCCCGCCGCCCGACAGCGGGGACTATTCGATCTCCGGGCACGCCCGGGCGGTCATCCGCTATCTCGACGCCGCCGGCCGCGGCCCCGTGCACCTGATCGGCAACTCGCTGGGCGGCTCGGTCTCGACGCGCGTCGCGGCCGTCCGCCCCGATCTGGTGCGGACGCTCACCCTGATCTCCCCCGCGCTGCCGGAGATCCCTCCGCAGCGCGGCACCATCCCGACGGTGCTGGTGGCCGTCCCCGGCGTGGCGCGGCTGTTCGCCCGGCTGACCAAGGACTGGCCGCCGGAGCGCCGTACGTCGGACGTGCTCTCCCTCTGCTACGGCGACCCGCGCCGCGTCGCCCCCGACGACTTCGCGCTGGCGGTGGAGGAGTACGAGCGCAGGCTCGCGCTGCCCTATTTCTGGGACGTCATGACCCGCTCGGCCCGGGGCCTCGTCGACGCCTACACGCTCGGCGGTCAGCACGCCCTGTGGCGGCAGGCCGAGCGCGTCCTCGCCCCCGCGCTGCTCGTGTACGGCGGACGGGACCAACTGGTCTCGTTCCGGATGGCACGCCGTGCCGCCACCGCCTTCCGCGACTCACGGATGCTCGCGCTGCCGAACGCGGGGCACGTGGCCATGATGGAGTATCCCGAGATCGTCGCCCCGGCCGTACGTGAACTCGTTGTCGAGTCGGCTCGGTTGACGGAGCGGCAGAACGGCCGCGACGCTGCGGGGACGACTTCGGCAACTCCGGCAACCCCGAAAGGTGACTAGTGGGACGCCATAGCCGCAGAGGCAAGCCCGGCCCCGAGGAGACGTCCGCGATACCCGCGGCGTCGCAGGGTGCCGCGCCGCGCGAGCGACGGCGTCCCCGCCAGGGGCCCGGCCCGCAGGGCGACCCGTACGGACAGGCCGGTTACGGCACCCCCGCGCACGGGGTGCCGCGTGCCGCCGTCACCCCGCCCGGCGGAGTTCCGCGCGTGGGAGGGCCGGGTCCGGCGGGTGCGCCGGGTCCCGTGACCCCCGCGCACGGTTCGCCCGTGTACGGCGGACCGACACCGCCCGGCGGCGTGCCCAGGGTCCCCGAGGCCCCCTCCGGGCACCCCGAGCAGCCCGAGGCGGGGCGGGGCTACGCTCCGCCGTCCGGGCCGGGCGGGCAGCGTCCGTACGGGCACCCCGGCGGCGGTCCCGTGCCGGGTCCGGGGCAAGGGCCGGGGCGCGGGCCCTCGGGGCTGAGCGCGCGAAGAGCGGCCGGGGGTCCGCGGCAGGACTATCTGGACGCATTCGACGAAGACGTCTTCGCGGCGGGCGCCCCGGGCGCCCGCCGCGGCGCGGGTGCGCCCGGTACGCGAGGCGGACCGGGCGGGCCGGGCACGCAAGGCGCGCCGGGCGGACCGGGCGCGCCGGATGGGCGAGGTGGGCCGGGCGCGCCGGGGACGCGCGGCGTGCCCGGCGCGCCGGGAGCCGCCGGGCGTACCGGAGGCGCGGCGGCCGCCGCCATGGGTGCCACGGGGGCCATGGGCTCCATCGGCACGCCGGGGACCGCCGCCGGGGGCACGGGTGCTCCCGTGCTGCCCGGACAGCGGCGCGCCTCCGGGGATCCTCAGGCCCAGTCCCAGTCCCAGTCCCGGCCCCAGCCCCGGTCACGGCCCGGGACGCAGGGAGCGGGCTCCGGGCGCGGCGTGCGGCGCGGCGGTCCGGGCGAGCCCCCGCCGGACGAGCCGTACGCCCCGCTCGCGCCCATCGCGCCCCCGGACGAGAAGGGCAGCAAGGGACGGGCGTACACCGGGATCGCGGCGGCTGCCGTGACCACCGTGCTGGCCGTCGTCATCGCCGGTCAGGTCGCGACGGGCGAGCACCGCGAGGGCGACGGCGGGGGGTCCGGCGTGAAGGCCGGACAGAGCGCGGACAATGCGGGCCCCGCCTCGGACGGTTCGCACACGGACACCGGGGACGACGAGCGGGCGGGACGCTCGACGAAGCCCGGCGAGGTCAGGGATTCGTACGACGACAAGATGGCCGCGCTCTTCCCCCTGGAGGACGATTTCGAGGGGAAGGGCACGTTCGCGACCGTCGGCGGCCATGAGAAGGGGCCACGCGGCAAGAAGGTGCTGCGATACCGCGTGGATGTCGAGAAGGGGCTCCCGCTGGAAGGGGCGCTGTTCGCCGAGGCCGTGCACAAGACGCTGAACGACAAGCGCAGTTGGGCACACGGCGGCGAACGCAGCTTCGAGCGGATCTCCAAGGGGAAGCCCGACTTCGTGATCACCCTCGCCAGCCCGCGGACGACCGATGTGTGGTGCGCGAAGTCCGGGCTGGACACCAGTCAGGAGAAGGTCTCCTGCGACTCCGCCGCCACCGAGCGCGTCATGATCAACGCCTATCGGTGGGCGCGCGGCGCGAAGACGTACGGCGACGACCATCTGCACAGCTACCGCCAGATGCTCATCAACCACGAGGTCGGGCACCGGCTCGGTCACGGGCATGTCGGCTGCGGGAAGGACGGCGCGATCGCGCCCGTCATGATGCAGCAGACCAAGTACCTGACGACGGACGGCGCGACATGCCGTCCGAACGCCTGGCCGCACCCCCGCGGGTAGCCGCCCCCGGCCCCCGCCGCGGGGCCCCCAACGCCTGACGCCCGGGAAAGTCACGGGCGTTCACCCCTTCCGGTGGCGCGATGGACAACCGTCCATCGCGTGGGTGGGGCGCGCGCATACCGTCTTCCGCGTCACGCCACCTGGGCCGCGTCCGGCCGGTGGCCCGCACACGGAGAAACGATCGGGGGTGCGTGCGTGCGCGTCGCACTGCTTACGGAGGGTGGTTACCCCTACGCGCGGGGTGAATCGTTGGTGTGGTGCGACCGTCTGCTGCGCGGCCTGGACGGTCACGAGTTCGATGTCTACGCCCTGAGCCGCGGCGCACGCCAGGAGGAGGCGGGCTGGTGCGACCTCCCGCGCAACGTCGCGCGGGTGCGCACCGCGCCCCTGTGGGGCGACGGCCCCGCGGGCGAGGACCCCACGACCGGCGCGGCCCCGCTCTCGTACGGGCGTCGTGAACGGCGCCGCTTCGCCGAGCACTTCAGAGACCTGGCCGAGACCGTCTGCGCGGCCGACACGGAAGAGGGCTCCGAGGGCGCGTGGCCCGGCGCACGGGAAGGGCGCACCACCGAGCAGGCGGACCGTTTCGCCACCGGCCTGTACGGGCTGGCCGAACTCGCGTCCGAGCGGGGCGGGCTCTCCCCGGCCCTCCGCTCCGAACAGGCCGTCCGCATCCTGGAGTCGGCCTGCCGCGCCCCCGGCGCGCTCCGCGCGGTCCAGTCGGCGCAGGTCTCCGATCTCCTGGCGGTCACCGAGCGCCTGGAGCGCGCCCTGCGCCCGCTCTCCCTCGACTGGTACGGCGAGCGGGGAGGCGACCCCGGCCTCGCCTCCGCCGACCTGTGCCACGCGGTGGGCGGCGGCCTCGCCGCGCTGCCGGGACTGCTGGCCCAGCGCACCTTCGGCACGCCCCTGCTGATCTCCGAGTACGGCGTACGGCTGCGCGAGCACTATCTCGCGAGCGCCGCCGGCGCCGTGGCACCCGTGGCGGCGGGTGCCCCCGTACGCGCCATGCTGGCCTCGTTCCAGGGGCGGCTCGCGCGGGAGGCTTACGCGCGGGCGCAGTTGATCACTCCGGGCAACACCCACGCGCGGCGCTGGCAGGAACGCTGCGGCGCGCGCCCCGAGAAGCTGCGCACCGTCTACCCCGGCATGGACGCGTCCCCGTTCGCCGAGATCGGCGAACAGACCGTCCGCGCCCGCCCGTCGGACACGGGCCGCGACCGCGCGCCGACCCTGGTCTGGGTCGGGAGCGTGGAGCCCGAGAAGGACCTGCTCGGGCTCCTGCACGCCTTCGCCCAGGTCCGCGAGAGGGTCCCCGGCGCGCGGCTGCGCGTCGTCGCGCGCGGCGAGGCGGAGGCGGAGGACGCGGACTACGGGACGCGCTGCCGCGCGCTGGCCGCGCAGCTCTTCCCCGATGAGGCGTCCGACGCGCGTTCGGTCGGCGAATGCCCGGTCTCCTTCGAGGAGCTGGGCGGCCCGACGGCGCCGAGCCTCGCCGAGGCCTACGGGGCGGGCGATGTCGTCGTGCTGTCGAGCGTGGTGGAAGGTTTCCCGGTCTCGCTGGTCGAGGCGATGTTCTGCGGGCGCGCGACCGTCTCGACGGACGTCGGTGCCGTGTGCGAGGTCATCGGCGGCACGGGGCTCGTCGTCCCGCCGCGCAACCCCCGCGCGCTGGCCGACGCCTGCGCGGACCTGCTGCGTGACCCGGCGCGCGGCGCGCGGCTGGGCGCCGCCGCGCGGTCGCGCGCGCTGGAGCTGTTCACCGTCGAGCAGAACGTCGAGGCGTTCCGCGGCATCTATCTGGAGCTGATGTCGCACTGCCCGGTACCGGGCGCGTCCGGGAGCGGGGCCGGGCAGCCGGGGACGGAGGGCGCGCCGCATCCTTTCGCGCGCCCCGCCGAGGCACATCTGCCGGGCCGCTGGGCCGCCACGGGCGCACGCCGCACCGCCGCCTCCGACCTTTCCTCGGCTTCCGCTTCGGCTTCGGCTTCGATTTCCGCGCCCGCCTCTGCGGCGGTCCCGACGCCGAGCTGGGCGACGGGGGCCGACGGGGCGGGCGGCGGCAGCAAGGTGAGCGGTGCGAGTGGCGCGAGTGGCGCGAGTGGCGTGAGCGCCGCGAGTGGCGCCTCGGGTGCCGGGGGCGGTGGCGATACCGGCCGCGGCGCCGGTGGCGGGAGCGCGCCGGTGGGTGTGGGCGCGGACGCGGGGGAGGGCGAGGCCGGATGAGCGCCCCCGCCGATCCCGTACGCGGGCTGATGCACCAGCACCGCGAGCTGTGTGAGCACGCCGTCGATCCGCTGGAGATCGCCGCCGGGCTGGAGGCCCACGGCGTCACCGACCGTACGGCCGCCCGTTTCAAGCACCGGGACGTCTTCTCGCTCGCGGAGGAGCTGTACGCGCGCGTCCCCCGCGCGGATGCCCGTGCCCGGCTGGAGGGCGACGCGGGCGCACCGGTCCCGTCCGGTGCCGCCACGGAATCCGGGGCCGGGGCCCTTCCGCACCGGCGCGGCGCGCCGTCCGGCAGGGCGGCGCTACCGCTGCTCCCCGGCGGAGTGTGCGTGCTGACGCTCGGCGCGCTCGCGCTGGTGCCCTCCGTGCCGCCGTTCGCGCGGCTGACGGTGGCGCTCGTGGGGGCGGTCGCGGTGCTGATGGGCGCGCGGTGCGCGGTGCGCGCCGTTCCCCTGCCGCGCGGCACGGCCCTCTGGGTCTGCTGGCTGGCCGGGTTCGCCCTCTACGGCGACCGGTTGCTGGCGTCCGTCCTGGCGGGCGGCCCCGACCTGCCGGACCTGGGGCACGCCCTGCTGACCTCGGGTGTGCGGGAGATGCCGGAGGTGCCCGGCACGGCACTGGGGCTCGCGTTGGGTGTCGCGCCCGCCGTCTGGTGCGCCCGCTGGTTCGCCCTGCGGGCGCGGCGGAGGCTCGCCGTCAGCGCCAGCCTGGAGGAGTTCGCCGCCGGGGTGCGCCCGCTGCTCGCCGGGGTCGTCGTCCTCTTCGCCGTGACGCTGCTGGCCGTACAGGGCGCCGCGCACGCCCTCGCCCGTACCGGATACGCGTACGCGGGCGCGCTGGACGATGCTGTGCACGCCCTTCCGCGGCCGGACCTCGCCGGGCCGCTGGGCGTCTCGACGGCGCTGGGCCTCCTGCTGTTCGCGGGGCTGCTGCTGACCGCGCACGGCTTCGGGCCCGCCGCCTCGGCGGGGCTCGGGGCCGCCTGCGCCGGACAGGCCCTCGCCCTCACGGCCGTCCTCGCCGCCCGGCTGCCGGGCCTCGGCGTGCTGGGCCGTCCCGTGGAGACAGCCGTCGCCGCCTGCGGCACGTACGCCGTCACCGTCACGGCCTGCGCCTGCGCGGCGCTCGGCCTGCTGGCGTACGCCGCCCGCGCGCTGACCGGCGCCTCCGCCCACCACAGGGCGGCGGAGCCCGCATGACCGCCGCCCCGCCCTCCGTACGGCGCCCCGCGCGGGACGCCGTACGCGACCTCGTCACACCGAGAAGGAGCAAGACCCGATGACCACCGATCAGTTGACACCGCCGTGCACCGCCGTGTGCGGACAGCGGGAGGACGTGCGATGAGAGTGCTGCTTCTGGGAGCCTCCGGCTATCTCGGCAGGTTCGTCGCCGACAGACTCCTGGCCGACCCCGCCGTGCAGCTCACGGCACTCGGCAGGAGCGACGAGGCGGACGTCCGCTTCGACCTGTCCACGGGCAGCCCCGGCGCCCTGACCCGCTTCCTCGACGCGGTCCACCCGGGCGTCGTCATCAACTGCGCCGGTGCCACGCGCGGCGGCGGGCGGGAGCTGATCCGGCACAACGTCGTGGCCACCGCCACCGTGTGCGAGTCGCTGCGCCGCAGCGGCTGTGGCGCGCGCCTCGTCCATCTGGGCTGCGCCGCCGAGTACGGCCCCTCGCAGGCCGGTTCGTCCACCGGCGAGG
Organism: Streptomyces albiaxialis; assembly: GCF_039530985.1. NCBI lineage: Bacteria > Bacillati > Actinomycetota > Actinomycetes > Kitasatosporales > Streptomycetaceae > Streptomyces > Streptomyces albiaxialis. The sequence goes on along the minus strand of NZ_BAAAPE010000007.1, from coordinate 299,613 downwards.
ACGCCGTGCCGCGCCCGGGCGGGCCGTACGGCGTGAGCAAGCTCGCCGGTACGGAGCTGGTGACCGCCTCCGGGCTGGACGCCGTGGTGCTGCGGGTGTTCTCACCCATCGGGCCCGGCACCCCCGCGGGCTCGCCCCTCGGACGGCTCGCCGAGGCGATGCGGCGCACCATGCAGCAGGGGGACAGCGAGCTGCGGCTGAACGGCCTCGGCGTCCAGCGGGACTTCGTGGACGTACGGGACATCGCGCGCGCCGTGCACGCCGCGTCGCTCTCCGCCGCGCAGGGCATCGTCAACATCGGCACGGGCCGCGCGGTGCGGCTGCGGGACGTCGCCTCGCTGCTCGCGCGCGTCGCCGGGTACACGGGCGCGGTCCACGAGCACGGCGTCGCCCCCGGAGCGCCGGGGTCCGCCGACGGCCCGGCGGGTCCGGCGGGCGTGACGGGCCCGAGCGCCGTGGTGCCCTCGCCCGCGGGCGGCCCGCCCTCCGCGCACGCCGTGGGCGCGGGGACCGCGGTGCACGCCGGTGGACCGGGCCATCCGGGTCACCCTGGCCACCCGGGCGGTCCGGGTGGACCTGGCAGCCCTGGGCACCAGGGCGGGCCGGCGCACGCCGGAGGGCCCGGGCACCCGGGCGGGCCCGCGCATCAGGGGAGCGCGCCCCAGCCGTCGGCCTACCCGTATCCGGACGGCTGCGGGAGCTGGCAGCAGGCGGACGTCCGTACGGCACGGGACCGGCTGGGCTGGCGTCCCCGCATCGGTCTGGAGGAGTCCCTGGCCGACATCTGGATGGAGGCGGCATGCCGTATCTGATCAGACCCGGGCGGGCGCGCCCGGCGGCCGACGGGCGGGGCGGCGGTCTCGGCCTGGCCGTGCCGGGATGCGCGCATCCCATGGTGGCGCCCATGGAGTGGGCGGAGCTGGCACGCCCCGGCGTAGGAGCGCTCCCCGGCCCCTCGGGCGCCTGCGGGCCGCTCCAGTGGGCCGTGCTCGACGTGAACGCGGGGCCGGGCGCGCGCCCCGATCCGTACTGCGCGCCCGCCGCCGCGGCGCTGCGCCAGTCCGGGGTCGCGGTGCTCGGCCATCTCGACATGCGGTACGGCTCGCGGCCGTTCGGCGAACTCGTCTCCGACGCGCACCGCTTCCTCGACTGGTACGGCGTGGACGGCTTCTACATGGCGCGCTGTCCCGCCGTCTCCGAGCGGCTCATGGAGGCGCACCGTACGGCGACGACCGTGCGTGCCCTGTGCGGCGGCGGCCATGTCGTCCTGGAGCACGGAACGTATCCGCACCCCGGGTACGCGGACTGCGCCGACCAGCTCGTGACCTTCGCGGGGAGCTGGTCCGACTACCGCTGGTCCCAGGCGGCGGAGTGGACGGCGGACCATCCGCCCGAGCGGTTCTGCCACCTGGTCCACGGACTGCCGCGCACGCACCTGGAGGAGGCCCTGCGGATCGCGCGCTGGCAGGGCGCGGGCACGGTCTGCTTCACCGACAGGACGGCAAGAGGAGGTCAGGACCCCTGGGAGACCCTGCCCGGGTACTGGGACGACATCGTCTCGCGCATCGGACCTGGTGTCTCGGAATGAGATAGGGCGTGGCAGTGTTACGAGAGGAATACCCGCCCTCGTGCGGGCGGTTCCCCGTACGTCCCACCGACCAACGGAGTCTCCGTGTCACTGCCACCCCTGGTCGAGCCAGCCAGTGAGCTCACCGTCGACGAGGTCCGCAGGTACTCGCGCCACCTGATCATTCCGGATGTCGGGATGGACGGGCAGAAGCGGCTCAAGAACGCAAAGGTGCTCTGTGTGGGCGCGGGCGGGCTGGGCTCGCCCGCACTGATGTATCTCGCGGCCGCGGGTGTCGGCACGCTCGGCATCATCGAGTTCGACGAGGTCGACGAGTCGAACCTGCAGCGGCAGATCATCCACAGCCAGGCGGACATCGGCCGCTCCAAGGCCGAGTCGGCCAAGGACACGGTCCTCGGGATCAATCCGTACACGACGGTCAATCTCCACGAGGAGCGCCTCGACTCCTCGAACGTGATGGAGATCTTCGCCGGGTACGACCTGATCGTGGACGGCACGGACAACTTCGCCACCCGCTATCTGGTCAACGACGCGTGCGTGCTGCTCAACAAGCCGTACGTGTGGGGTTCCATCTACCGCTTCGACGGCCAGGCGTCCGTCTTCTGGAGCGAGCACGGCCCCTGCTACCGCTGCCTGTACCCCGAGCCCCCGCCGCCCGGCATGGTGCCGAGCTGCGCCGAGGGCGGCGTCCTGGGCGTGCTCTGCGCCTCGGTCGGCTCCATCCAGGTCAACGAGGCGATCAAGCTTCTCGCGGGCATCGGCGAGCCCCTCGTCGGCCGCCTGATGATCTACGACGCGCTGGAGATGACCTACCGCCAGGTGAAGGTCCGCAAGGACCCCGACTGCGCGATCTGCGGCGAGAACCCCACGGTCACCGAGCTGATCGACTACGAGGCGTTCTGCGGCGTCGTCTCCGAGGAGGCCCAGGAGGCCGCCGCCGGCTCGACCATCACTCCCAAGCAGCTCAAGGAGTGGATGGACGACGGCGAGAGCATCGACGTGATCGATGTCCGCGAGCCCAACGAGTACGAGATCGTCTCGATCCCGGGCGCCCGCCTGATCCCCAAGAACGACTTCCTGATGGGCAGCGCGCTCCAGGACCTTCCGCAGGACAAGAAGATCGTCTTGCATTGCAAGACGGGTGTCCGGTCCGCGGAAGTCCTCGCCGTCCTGAAGAACGCGGGCTTCGCCGACGCCGTCCACGTCGGCGGCGGCGTCATCGGCTGGGTGAACCAGATCGAGCCCGAGAAGCCGGTCTACTGACCGGGCCCGCCCGGTCCACCCCTTACGCCCATACGGCCCATACGGACGCGTCCCCGGAGGACGGAACGGACGGTACGGACCGCACGGACGGCACGGTCACGGACAGACCGTGCCGTCCTTCGGCGCTTTCCCGTCCAGCAGATAGCCGTTGACGTTCTTCTGGACGCACGCGTCGCCGGTGTCGTACGAGCCGTGCCCCTCGCCCTTGAAGGTGAGCAGCCTGGCACCGCCGCCCAGCGCGTCCGTCATCTTCCGCGCGCCCTTGTAGGGCGTCGCCGGGTCGCCTGTGTTGCCCACGACCACGACGGGCGCGTCGCTGTCCGTACGGACGTCTACCGTGTCGCTCTTCCCGCGCACGGGCCAGCCCTCGCACGACGTCAGCGCCCACGCCTGCGAGGGCCCGAAGACGGCGGAGGCCTCGCGGAAGGCGGCGACCTCCTTCTCGGCGTCCTCGTAGGACGTACGGGCGCTGTGGTCGGCGCAGTTCACGGCCACGCTCGCGTCCAGCATGTTCGTGTACTGGCCGTCCTGGCCGCGTCCCGAGTAGGCGTCGGACAGGGCGAGCAGGGTGTCGCCCTGCCCGGACTTCGCCTCCTGGAGCGCCATCGAGAGCGGTGCCCAGGTCTCCTTGGAGTAGAGCGCGGCGCCTATGCCCGTCGTCGCCATCGCCTCGGTCACCTCGCGCTTCCCGCGGGTGGCCAGCGGCTTCTTGTCGATCTTCTCGAGCAGCGCCGCCAGCTTCTCCCCGGCCTCCGGCGCGCTCGTCCCCAGCGGGCAGGTGGCGGACTTCACGCAGTCCTTGAGGTAGTTGTTCAGCGCCAGCTCGAAGCCCTTGATCTGGCTCAGCGCCGCCTCCCGCGTTCCCAGGGTGGGGTCTATGGGCGCGTCGAGGACCATGCGGCCCACGCGCTCGGGGAAGAGGCGGGCGTAGACCCCGCCGAGCTGGGTGCCGTAGGAGATGCCGAAGTAGCCGAGCTTCTTGTCGCCCAGGGCCGCGCGCAGGAGGTCCATGTCGCGGGCCGTGTTCTCGGTCGTCAGGTGGGGCAGCAGCTTTCCGGCGCGCTTCTCGCAGCCCTGGACGCGCCGTTTCTGGACGTCCTTGACCGTCCGCACCTCCTCGGCGTCGTCGGGGGTGCTCTCCACGGCGTAGTCGGCGTCGTTCCGCTTGCCGTCCTGGCAGACCACTCCGGCGCTCTCGCCCACGCCACGCGGGTCGAAGCTCACCAGGTCGTATCCCTCACGGAGCTTGTCGTAGCTCTCCGGCGCGGCCAAGGGGAGCAGGGCGACGCCGGAGGCGCCGGGGCCGCCGAAATTGAAGACCAGGGAGCCCTGGTGCTTCTTCTCCGTCTTTTCCTTCGCCCGTACGCGCACGAGGGCGAGGTCGATCTTCTCGCCGTCCGGCTTCGCGTGGTCGAGAGGGACGCGGAGTTTTCCGCACTGCCATTCCGCCCCGTCGGGCATCTTCTTGGGCGGCGTTCTGAGCTGGTACTGGCGGGATGTGGGCGCCGCGCACTTCTTCCAGCCGAGCTTCCCGCCGCCCTGGGCCGACGGGGACTCCTTTCCCGCGGAGTCCTTCGTCCCGTCCCCGCCCCCGTCGTCCGAGCCCCCGCTGCACGCTCCGGCGAGGACGGCGGCGGCCAGCGCCAGCGCCCCCGCCCGCCATATCCCGGTGGACTTCCCTCGCGCCATCGTGGCCCTCCCCCTCGCTCGTCTCCTGGAGCGCCACCCTACGTACCGCCTCCGGTCAGCCGCAGGACGTCCCGTCGGCGGGGACCCTGCCCTTGAGCAGATAGCCGTTGACGTTGGCCCTGACGCACTTGTCCTTGCTGTCGTAGGCCCCGTGGCCCTCGCCCCTGTAGGTGAGTTCGACCCCGACGCCGGGACCGAGCCGCTCCTTCATGTGCCGGGTCCCCGCGTACGGCGTGGCCGGGTCGCCCGTCGTACCGACGAGCAGGATGGGCGCCGAGCCCTTCGCGTTCACGGAGGGCGTCTTCCAGCGGCCCTTGACGGGCCAGCCGTGGCACTGGGCCATGCCCCACGCCGACATCGGACCGAAGACCCCGGACGCCTCGGCGAACGAGGGCAGCCCGGCCTTGATGTCGTCCGCCGAGTACCGCTCCTTCGCGTCGGCGCAACTGATGGCCGTCAGCGAGGCCTGGAGGGTGCTGTAGCTGCCGTCCTGGTTGCGGCCGTTGAGGGAGTCGGAGAGGAGCAGCAGAGTGCTTCCGTTGTCGTCGTGGAGGGCCTCGTCCAGCCCTTGGGACAGCAGGTCCCACATCTCCTCGGAGTACAGGGCCTGCGCGATGCCGCCCTCGGCGAGCGACTCGGTCAGCTTGCGTGGCCCGTCGGTGGGCAGCGGTTCGGCGTCCAACTGTGCGAGCAGGTCCGTGATCCGGCGCTTGGCCTCCTCGGGGTCGTCGCCCACGGGGCAGTCCGGGCCCTGTTCCGCGCACTGGGACAGATAGTTGTCCAGGGCGAGCTGGAACCCGGCTGCCTGGCTGAGCGCGCCCTGTTGGGGCGTGGCCGTCGGATCGACGACCGCGTCGAAGACGGCGCGGCCGACCTTCTCCGGGAAGAGGTGCGCGTAGACGCCGCCGAGTTCGGTGCCGTAGGAGATACCGAAGTAGTGCAGCTTCCTGTCGCCCAGGACCTCGCGCATGAGGTCCATGTCGCGGGCCGTGTTCGCGGTGGTCAGATGGCGCAGCAGAGTGCCGGCCTTCTCGCCGCAGGCCTTGGCGAAGCGGTCCTGCCGCCGGAAGAGCCGCTTCTCCTCGCCGTCCGTGTCGGGCGTCCAGTCGGCGGCGAAGTACGCGTCCATCCTCTTGCCGCTCGCACAGCGGACGCCCTCGCTGCGTCCCACGCCGCGCGGATCGAAGCTCACCAGGTCGTAGCCGCGCTGAAGGGCCGTGTAGTCCTGTCCGAACGAGGGGAGGGCGGCGACTCCGGAGCCGCCCGGGCCACCGAAGTTGAAGACCAGGGAACCGATACGGCGGCTCTTCTTCTTCCCTTCGTGCCGTTGGGCCCGGATCATCTCGATGCCCAGGGTCCTGCCGTTCGGCTTGCTGTAGTCGACGGGTGCCTTGAGGGTGGCGCACTCCCACACCGTTCCGTCCGGCATGGGGGAGGGGGAGCCGCCCTGGTCGCCCTGCGCGGAGTCGGGCGCGGGACAGCGCGACCAGTCCAGCTTCTGCCGGGTGAGGGAGTCCGGGAGGTCGGCCGTCCGGCGGCGGGTAGGCCCGTCGGTGTCCCCGTCGTCCTCGCCGGCCCCGGTGCCCGTGTCCCGGTCCGGACGGCCGGAGGGATCGCCCGTGTCGGAGGGGGAGCCCGAGGAGGACGCGTCCGCGCTCCCGGTCGCCTCGCTCCTCCCGCCCCCGTCGTCGCCTCCGCCGCACCCTGTGGCGGCCGTCGCGGCCAGCACCAGGGCGACGGCCAGTGCCGCACCGGACCGTACGGACAGGGAGCTCGGCATGGGGCGTCCTCCCGGCAGACGATGGGAGGCCATCGTGCGTACGGGGGTGCGGTGGCGGCGCGCTGTACGGGGCGTACGGGTGGCTGCGTACGGTGACGCGGGGGGCGGGCCGGGGAAGCTCCGGGGCGCGCCCCTGCCCCGTGGCGCCCCGTTACCCCGTGGTGCCCGTTACCCCCTGGCGTCCCGTTACTCCGTGGACCCCCGTCCCAGCCACCGTCCCCGCAGCGCGCACAGCACCAGTGCCGCCGTCGCCAGCAGCAGCAGCGAGATGGCGGTGGCGCCCTCCGGGTCGTCCTGGAGCAGCAGATACACCTGGAGGGGCAGCGTCTGCGTGCTGCCCGGCAGATTGCCCGCGAACGTGATGGTCGCGCCGAACTCGCCCAGCGCGCGGGCCCAGCACAGGGCCGCTCCCGCGGCGAGCGAGGGCATCACCATCGGCAGCGTGACGTACCGGAGCGTCTGGAAGGTCGAGGCGCCCATGGTCGCCGCCGCCTCCTCGTACCGGGGATGCAGCCCCAGCAGCGCGCCCTCCATGGTGATGACCAGGAACGGCATGGAGACGAAGGCCGCCGCCACCACCGCCCCGGCCGTGCTGAACGGCAGGCTGATCCCGAGCGCCTCCAGCGGGCCGCCCAGCAGGCCCCTGCGGCCGAAGCCGCGCAGCAGGGCGACGCCCGCCACGGTCGGGGGCAGCACCATCGGCAGCAGCACCAGGGAGCGCACGAGGGCCTTGCCGGGGAAGTCGACCCGGGCCAGCAGCCAGGCCAGGGGGAGGCCCAGCAGGAGGGCCAGCAGCAGCGCCCAGCCGGAGACGAGCAGCGAGAGGCCGAGCGCCTGCCCGACCTCCGGCGAGCCGAGCCGGGAACCGAGCCCCTTCCAGGGCGACTCGGTGACGATCCCGAGCAGGGGGATCAGCAGGAACGCGACGGCGAGCAGCGCGGGCGCCGTGAGCACGGGGGGCGCGCCCTGCGTTCGGCCCCGCCGTCCACGCCTCCCGTACCGGCGCGCCGGGCCCCGGCGGGCGCCCGTACGGGCGCGGACGGACGCGCGTACGGGCTCCCGGCCCCGGTCGTCGTCCTCACGTCCGGGGCCGCGCGGGGGCGCGAGGCGCGTGCCGTCGCTCATGGCTTGCCGAAGCCCGCCTCGCGCAGCAGCTTCTGCGCCTCGGGGGAACCGAGCCACTTGCTGAAGGCGGCTGCGTCCTTGGCATGCTTCGAGCTCTTGAGCGGCGCCGCCGGATAGCTGGCGACGGCGTTCCGCGCGTCCGGGATCCGTACGGTGCCGACCTTGTCCCCGGCGACCGTCGCGTCCGTGACGTAGACGAGCCCGGCGTCGGCCTCGCCCATCTCGACCTTGGTGAGCACCGAACGGACGTTGACCTCGCGGGAGACGGGGTCCACCTTGACGTGCTGCTCGTCCAGGATCTGCTGCCCGTACCGTCCGACGGGCACCTCGGAGGCGGCGAGCACGACCTTGAGGTCCTTCTTGGACAGATCCTTCAGGGAGCGGACGTGGTGCGGGTTCCCGGGGGCGGTCGCGATGGTGAGCCGGTTCTTCGCGATGACGGACGGTTCGGCGGCGGTCTCGCCGCTCAGCCCCTTCATGGTCTTGGTGTCGGCGGTGACCAGGACGTCGGCGGGCACGCCCTCGCGCACCTGCGCGGCCAGTTCCTGGGACCCGGCGAAGGAGAACTTCACGGTGGTCCCCGGGTGCTCCTTCTCGTACGCCTTGCCCGCGGCCTTGAACACGTCCGTGAGCGAGGAGGCGGCGAGCACGCGCAGCGTCGCGCCGCCCTTGCCCTCGGAGCCCGCGGCGTCGTCCCCGCAGCCCGCGAGGAGGGGCGCGGCGACGGCGAGGGCCGCGGAGGCCGTCAGGGCGGCCCTGAGCGTCCCGCAGCGGGGCGCGCGGCGGCGGGGGAGGGGACGGCTCGGTTCGGTCGGCATCAGCGGCTCTCCAGCGCTCAGGTGCGGTCGATGTGCACGTTCGTGGACTTCACGCGGGCCACGGCCTCCATGCCGACGGCCAGTCCCAGCTCCTCGACGGCCTCGCGGGTGAGCAGGGAGACGAGCCGGTGCGGGCCTGCCTGGATCTCGACCTGGGCGGCCACGTCGCCGAGCTTCACGGCGGTGATGATCCCCGGGAAGGCGTTCCGCGCGGAGGTGTACGGCTCGCCGCCCTCGTCGGCGGCGCCCGAGTCGGCCGCGAGCGCCGTCGCGAAGGCGGCCAGGTCGGTGCCCGCGATCAGCCGCTTGCCGCCGGAGTCCCGGTGGGTGGGCAGCTTCCCGGCGTCGGCCCAGCGGCGGACCGTGTCGGGACTGACGCCGAGCAGCCGCGCGGCACGGCCGATGGAGTACGAGCGCATGTGCGGCACGTTAAGGCGCCTCGGCTCGCAAGTGCAAGGAAGATTGTTTGATCAGACTTGCATGTGCGGCCGCTGTCGGCAGAAGCTACAGCGCGCCCTTGCGGGTGAGGTGGGTGAACGACAGCCAGCCCGGCAGCACCGGAAGCCACAGGGTCATCAGCCGGAACAGCAGCACCGCCGGCGTCGCGACCTCCTTCGGTACCCCGAAGGCGATCAGCGCACCGATGAGGGCCGCCTCGACCGCGCCCAGACCGCCGGGGGTGGGGGCCGCCGAACCCAGCGCGTTGGCCGTGAGGAAGACGACCGCGAGGCTGGCGTAGCTCGCCTGGTAGCCGAACGCGCGTACGCACGCGTCCAGGCACATCACGAACATCAGCGTCAGCAGCAGCATCCCGAGCACGCCGGTCAGCAGCTTCTGCGGGCGCTGCACCACGTCCAGCATCCGCGGCACGACCCCGGCGAACAGGGAGCGCACCCGCTCCGAGACGAACCGCCGCAGCGCCGGTACGGCCGTCACGATCAGCACCAGCACCGCGGCCGTCAGCAGGCCCGCGATGACGGTGCGCGAGGGCGACAGGGTGGGCGTGTGCTCGGTGCCGGTGATGTAGCCGAACAGGAGCAGCAGGGTGATGTGGCTGCCGAGCCCGAAGAGCTGCGAGGCGCCGACGCTGGCCACCGCGTGGCCGGGACGGACCCCGGAGCGCTGGAGGAAGCGCGCGTTGAGCGCGACACCGCCGACGGCGGCGGGGGCGACCAGTTTCACGAAGGAGCCCGCGATCTGTGCCTGCACGGTGCGCCAGAAGGAGACCTTCTCCGGGACGAAGCCCAGGAGGGACATCGCCGCGCACAGGTAGGTCAGGGAGGAGAACGCGACGGCGCCGCCGACCCACGCCCAGTTCGCCTTGAGGACCTTGTCGAGGGGCACCTGGCTGAGCTGGGTGAGCAGGAAGTACGCGGCCAGGGTCCCGGCGATGAAGCTGACCAGGGTGCGCGGCCTGATGCGCTCCAGACGGGCGGGCTCTATGGGCGCCTGGGGGCGCATCAGCAGCACCTGCTGGCGGATCTGCGCGAGCAGGTCCTCCTCGCGCGCCTCCTCCAGGGCCTCGTCTATGGCCTTCTTCTCCGCGTGCTTGGCCGCGCGGAGGGTCTTGCGTTCGGCCCGCGAGCCGGGCTCGCCGCCCGCCTCCTCGTGTTCCTTGGCCTTCGCCTCCTTGTTGGCCCTGGACGCCTCGATGACCGCCTCGCGCTCGCGCTGCGCGCGCTCCTTGGCGAGACGGCGCAGCGTGGTGCGCGTACTGCGGCTGAGCGCGATCGGCTGGAGCAGCGGAAGGCTGTCCGCGACGGTGTCGGGGCCCATGACCTCGACGGCCGTGGCCACCGCCCGTTCCGCTCCGACCCGCAGCCCCAGGGTCGTCAGGAGCTGCGCGATGTCCATGAGCAGCACGAGGTCGCCGGCGGCGATCTCACCGCCCCGCAGGTCCGTCAGGTAGACCGCGCCGGAACGATCCACCAGGAGCGCGTCGCCGACCAGACGGCGGTGCGCGATACGGCGCGACTGGAGCGCCTTCACCTGGTGCCAGGCGGTGCGCAGCAGTTCGTCGGTGATCTCCTCGTCGGGCAGCGAGTCGAGGCTGCGGCCCCCGATGTGCTCGTAGACGAGCATCACCGCGTCCGGGCCCAGCTCGGAGGTGGCGATCAGGCGGGGCGCGTTGGCGCCCGCCGAGATGGCCGCGTAGGCCAGCAGGGCCTCCTGCTCCAGGGCCTGCCGCAGGGACTGGAGGCTGCGCCGCTGGGTGATCCCGCGCAGCGCGAGCCTGCGCCACACCCGGTAGAAGAAGCCCTGCGCCTGCTGCTCCCTGTCGACCACCGTGACGTCGAGGGGCGGGCCGTCCTCCAGCGTGACGCGGTAGCGGCGTCCCCGGTCGTTGTGGTCGCGGCGGTCGGCGTCGCTGGGATCCTCGACCCTCAGCGCGCTGACCGGTTTGAAACCCACCCTGCGCAGCCCGGCGAGCAGCGTCTGTCCGGTCGGCCTGACGTTCGGGGTGCCGACGGCGTACAGCGTGCCGTAGGCGACCGTCCAGCCGATCAGGATGGTGATGACGATCGAGAAGGCCGTCGTGTAGCCGGGGACCAGTACGGCGAACGCGTTCAGCAGCAGCACGGCCCACAGCAGGACCCGCCACCGCGGACGGCGCGCCATTCCGACGGCCGTCATATAGGCGATCACGGGCGCCAGATAGCTGTGGATGGGCGTACTGGCGTCGCTCTCGGAGAACGATTTGGTCAGCGCGTCCCGGATCGAGTCCGGGGCCGCCCGCGCCACCCACAGGTCCACGGCGAGCGAGGCGCCGTGGGCGAGCACGGCGGCGAGAACGCCGTCCGCGATCCGCAGGCCGTCGCGTTTGACCAGCCGCTCGATCGCGAAGGCGACGGGCACCAGCAGCACGGCGATGCTCGACGCCAGCCCGGTCAGGCTGATCAGGAGATCGGGCGCCTCCTTGGTGCCCTTGTCGATGTCCTGCTCCAGGCCCGCGGTGGTGCCGTGCGCGAAGTTCGCGATGGTGAGCACCAGGACGATGCCGAGCAGGCCCAGGGCCATGCGCAGCAGATCCGACGGCCGGTGGACGCGGGCCGACAGCAGCGGCTCGTCGCTCTCGATCTCGACCCGGTCCGCGTGCGTGACGCCCTCCGGGCTCTCCCCATTCTCGCGCAGGACGTTCCTCTTCCCGGCAGGCTCCTCAGCGGCGGGAGCCCCCTCCTGGAGGGGCTGTTCACCCTGCCGCTGCCCGTCTGTCGTCTCGTCCTGGTCCCGTATCACTGAGGCTCGTCCCGCGGCACCCGCCGGCTTCCCCCGACTGGCCCGCTTGTCCGGCTGATGATCCGGGAGTCGCCCCCCGGGAGTGCGCAGTGCTCGCCACCGCCCGGAAGATGGTGGCACGAGGGGGCGGCTCCTGGTGGCACGAGGGGGCATTCGGGAGGAGCGAGATACGCAACAGAAACCGGGGAGCGCTGTCGGTGCCGTAGGGCACCATGGCCCTCATGGCAGCAGACCCCGGGGAGCTCCCCGACTACGCGGAGCGTGTGCTGGACGTCACCGAGCGGATCCCGCCCGGCCGCGTGATGACGTACGGCGACGTGGCCGAGTGGCTGGAGGAGGGCGGTCCGCGCCAGGTGGGCCGGGTGATGGCGCTGTACGGAGGGGCGGTCCCGTGGTGGCGCGTGGTGCGCTCCGACGGCGTGCTGCTGCCGGGGGAGGAGCAGCGCGCCCTGGAGGAGTATCACGCGGAGGGCACCCCGCTGCGCGAGCCCAAGGGCCCGACCACCCGCTCCGCCGGTCACATACCGCGCGTCGACATGCGGCGCGCCCGGTGGGACGGGGGCGGGGACGGCGGGTGATCCCCCGCTGCGGCAGCTCACAGAGACCAGCTTCCGTCATGCCGTACGACCGCATGCGCTGAGCCGTCCGTACGGAGTACAGGAGCGAGGCGCTGCGACTCGTGTGCTCGCGGGCGTAGCGTCTGTACCACCTTGCACAGACCCTCCCCTAGGCGATCCACGTGAGTTCCTCCATCCCGTCCGACACGCGGCGGCAGGCCCCTGAGCCGGGTGCGTACCGACTGGTGCGCACTCCCCCGGAGCCGGTCGGTCTCCCTGCGTTGGACGCAGCTCAGCGCGCCGTGGTTGACCATTCCGCGGGGCCTCTCCTCGTGCTGGCGGGACCCGGCACGGGCAAGACGACGACGCTCGTCGAGGCCGTCGCCGCACGGGTGCGCGCGGGCGAGGACCCGGAGCGCATCCTGGTGCTCACCTTCAGCCGCAAGGCCGCCGTCGAGCTGCGCGACCGGATGGCGGCGCGCCTGTCCGCGCCTCCCCGCGCGAGCGCCCCCAGGGCGACGACTTTTCACTCGTACTGCTACGGGCTGGTGCGCGCGCACCAGGAGGCCGACCTGTACGCCGACCCCGTCCGGCTGTTGACCGGCCCCGAGCAGGACCTCTACATCCGCGACCTGCTCGAGGGGCAGCGCGACCTGGAGGAGCGGGGGCGCGCCTCCGTGCGCTGGCCGGACGAGCTGCGGGCCTGCCTGACGACACGGGGCTTCGCCGACGAGGTCCGCGCGGTGCTCGCCCGCAGCAGGGAACTGGGCCTGGGGCCCGACGCGCTCGCGGACTTCGCCCGCCGTACGGGCCGTCCGGACTGGGGCGCGGCGGCCGGATTCCTCGCCGAGTACCTGGACGTGCTGGACGCCCAGGGGGTGCTCGACTACGCCGAACTCGTCCACCGCGCGGTGCTGCTCGCCGAGCGCGAGGACGTCGCCGCGGAGCTGCGCGGCGCGTACGACGCGGTGTTCGTCGACGAGTACCAGGACACCGACCCCTCCCAGGTGCGCCTGCTGCGGGCCCTCGCGGGGGGCGGCGGCACCCTGGTGGCCTTCGGCGACCCCGACCAGTCGATCTACGCGTTCCGGGGCGCCGACGTCAACGGCATCCTCGACTTCCCGAGCGCCTTCCCGCGCGCCACGGGCGCCCCCGCGCCCGTGCGGGTGCTGCGCACCGCGCGGCGCTCCGGCGCGCGCCTGCTGGCCGCCAGCCGCGAGCTGACCGGCCGTATGCCGCTGACCCGGCTGCCCGCCGACGCCGTACGGGCGCACCGCGCCCTCACCCCCGCCCGTCCCGGCGGCCGGGTGGAGGTCTTCACCTACCCGACGGCCGGCGCCGAGCTGGACAACATCGCGGACCTGCTCCGCCGCGCCCACCTCGAAGAGGGCGTCCCCTGGAGCGAGATGGCCGTGCTGGTCCGCGCGGGCGGGCGCAGCCTCCCGTCCACGCGCCGCGCGCTGACCTCGGCGGGCGTCCCCGTCGACGTGGACGGTGACGACGTACCGCTGCGTCACGAGCCCGCCGTCGCGCCGCTGCTGACCGCGCTCAGGGCCGCGGCGGAGACCGCCGAGGGCGAGGAGAGCACCGTCGGCACCGAGACGGCGCTGACGCTCCTCACCTCGCCCCTGGGCGGCATGGACGCGGCCGACCTGAGGCGGCTCGGGCGGGCCCTGCGTGAGGAGGAGCGCGCGGCGGGCGCCGCCGTGCCCCGCCCCTCCGACGTCCTGCTGGCCGAGGCGCTCGCCCAGCCCGAGCGGCTCGTCGCGCACGTGCCGCCGCCCGGCTCGCCGGGGGGCGGCAGCCACGCGCGCGGCGCCCACCTGCTCGGGATGCTGCTGCGCAAGGCCCGCGAGCTGCTCGCCGGGGGAGGGACGGCGGAGGAGGCCCTGTGGCTGCTGTGGGAGGGCACCTCGTGGCCGGGCCGCCTGGAGCGCGCCGCCCGGCGCGGCGGCCCCGGAGGGCGCAACGCGGACCGCGACCTGGACGCCGTGTGCACCCTGTTCGAGGTCGCGGCGCGCGCGGAGGAGCGCACCGGCGGCCGGGGCGCCCTCAACTTCCTGGAGGAGCTGGAGGCCCAGGACATCGCGGGCGACACTCTGGCGGGACGCGCCGTACGGCCCGACTCCGTACGGCTGATGACCGCGCACCGTTCCAAGGGCCTGGAGTGGCGGCTGGTCGTCGTCGCGGGAGTGCAGGACGGGCTGTGGCCGGATCTGCGGCGCCGTGGCTCCCTGCTGGAGGCCGACCGCATCGGACGTGACGGCCTGGCCGAACCGCTCCCGCCGGGCGCCCTGCTGGCCGAGGAACGCAGGCTCTTCTACGTCGCGGCCACCCGCGCCAAGGAGCGCCTGGTCGTCACCGCCGTCCGCGCCCAGGCCGAGGACGGCGACCAGCCCTCCCGCTTCCTGGCCGAACTCGGCGTCGAGCCCCGCGCGGTGGCCAGCAGGCCCCGCCGCCCGCTGTCCGTCCCCGCGCTCGTCGCCGAGCTTCGGGCCACGACGGTCGATCCGGCTGCCTCGCCCGCGCTGCGCGAGGCAGCAGCCAGCCGCCTGGCCCGGCTCGCCGCGCTCCAGGACGACGAGGGGCACGAACTCGTCCCCGCCGCGCACCCGGACCGCTGGTGGGGCCTGTACGAGCCGACGCGCTCCGAGGTCCCCCTGCGCGACAGGGACCGCCCGGTGGCGCTCTCCGGCAGCGCGCTGGAACAGCTCGCGCACACCTGCTCGCTCCAGTGGTTCCTGGGCCGCGAGGTCAAGGCCGACGAGCCCGCGACGGCGGCACAGGGCTTCGGGAACGTCGTCCATGTCCTGGCCGACGAGGTCGCCTCCGGCACCACCCCCGCCGACCTGTCCGTCCTCATGGAGCGCCTCGACTCCGTCTGGGAGGGACTCGCCTTCGACGCGCCCTGGAAGTCGCTCCAGGAGAAGGAGAACGCCCGCGCGGCACTGGAGCGCTTCCTGCGCTGGCACGTCAGGGAGCGCGACGAGGGGCGCGGGACGGTGGGCAGCGAACACGACTTCGACGTCACCCTGGAGGCGGGCGAACACACCGTCCGTATCCGCGGCAGCATGGACCGCGTCGAGACCGACGCCCAGGGGCGTGCCTATGTCGTCGACTTCAAGACGGGCCGCTCCCGTCCCACCGCCGCCGAGGTCGCCGAGCACCCGCAGCTCGCCGTCTACCAGCTCGCCATCAGGGAGGGCGCCGCCGACTCCCTGTTCGCCGGGCGGCGCCCCGAGGCGGGGGGCGCGGAGCTGGTGCACCTGCGCCAGGGAGCGCCCAAACGCGACGGGGGCGACACCCTGCCCGTCGTCCAGCAGCAGGAGCCTCTGGAGGAGTCGCCCCGGGGCGACAAGGGCGACTGGGTCGGCGAGCTGCTCGCGACGGCCGCGGGACGCGTCCTGGACGAGCGCTTCACGCCCTCGCCCGGCCAGCACTGCGACCGGTGCTCCTTCCGCCGTGTCTGCTCGGCGCGACCGGAAGGGCGTCACATCGTCGAATGACCGTCCCGTCCGTCGCCCGGACGATCCGCCCCGACGAGAACGGCTCCCCGGGCCCCCGCTGTCAGACGCGGGGGCTAACGTCTCTCGGGTGCCCGCACAGCTCACCGACCCCGAGCAGCTCAAGGAGCTCCTCGGCATCCCGTTCACCCCGGAGCAGACGGACTGCATCACCGCACCGCCCGCCCCGCAGGTCATCGTGGCGGGCGCGGGCTCCGGCAAGACGACGGTGATGGCGGCCCGCGTCGTCTGGCTGGTCGGCACCGGACAGGTCGCGCCCGAGCGGGTCCTCGGCCTGACGTTCACCAACAAGGCGGCGGGCGAGCTGGCCGAGCGGGTGCGCAAGGCGCTCGCCCGCGCGGGCCTCACGGACCCCGATCCGGCCGACCCGGACCACGCCCCGGGCGAGCCGCAGATCTCGACGTACCACGCGTTTGCGGGCCGCCTCCTGACCGAGCACGGGCTGCGCCTCGGCCTCGAACCCACCGTCCGGCTCCTCGCCGACGCCACCCGCTTCCAGCTCGCGGCGAGCGTGCTGCGTGCCGCGCCCGGCCCGTTCGAGGCGCTCACCAAGTCCGTCAGCGCCCTCGTCGAGGACCTGCTCGCTCTCGACGCCGAGCTGGCCGAGCACATGGTGGACCCCGACGAGCTGCGCGCCCACACCGCGCGGCTGCTGGACGAGCTGGACGGCGTCCGGCTCACCAACGAGAAGCTGCGCAAGATCCCGCAGGCCGCCCTCGCGCGGGACGAGCTGACGGGCCTGGTCGAGGAGTACCGCGCCCGTAAGCGCGCCCACGAGCGCATCGACTTCGGCGACCAGATCGCCCTGGCCGCCCGGCTGGCCCGCCTCCCCGAGGTCGGACGGGCCCTGCGCGAGCAGTTCTCCGTCGTCCTCCTCGACGAGTACCAGGACACGTCCGTCGCCCAGCGGGTCATGCTCGCCGGGCTCTTCGGCGAGGGCACGGGCCACGCCGTCACGGCCGTCGGCGACCCCTGCCAGGCCATCTACGGATGGCGCGGCGCCTCCGTGGCCAACCTGGACGACTTCCCCCGTCACTTCCCGCACGCCGGCGGCGCCCCGGCCCGCCGCTTCTCCCTCAGCGAGAACCGCCGCAGCGGAGGCAGGCTCCTCCGCCTCGCCAACGGCCTCGCGGAGCCCCTCCGCGCCCGCCACGAGGGCGTCGAGGCGCTGCGCCCGGGCCCCGGCGCCGAGCGGGAGGGGCTGGTGCGCTGCGCGCTGCTGGAGACCCACGCGGAGGAGATCACCTGGCTCGCCGACTCCCTCGCGCATCTCGTCCGCACGGGCACACCGCCCGGCGAGATCGCCGTGCTGTGCAGGGGCGCCGCCGACTTCGCCGAGATCCAGGGCGCGCTCGTCGAGCGGGACGTCCCCGTCGAGGTCGTCGGCCTCTCCGGGCTGCTGCACCTGCCCGAGATCGCCGACCTCGTCGCCGTCTGCGAGGTCCTCCAGGACCCGACGGCCAACGCGGCGCTGGTCCGCGTCCTGACGGGCCCCCGCTGGCGCACGGGGCCACGGGACCTCGCGCTCCTCGGACGCCGCGCCAGGCTGCTCGTGCGGCACCAGAGGGGCGAGACGGACGACGACCCCGACCGCCGCCTCGCCGCCGCCGTCGAGGGCGCCGACCCGGCCGAGATCAGCTCCCTGGCCGACGCCCTGGACACCTTCCTGGACGCCGACGGGTACGAGGACGAGCTGCCGTTCTCCCCCGAGGCCCGGGTGCGCTTCGCGCGGCTCGCCGCCGAACTGCGCGATCTGCGCCGTTCGCTCGCCGACCCGCTCATGGACGTCCTGCACCGGGTGCTCGTCGTGACCGGGCTGGAGGTCGAGCTGTCCGCCTCCCCGCACGC
The DNA here is from genome assembly GCF_039530985.1 of Streptomyces albiaxialis. Taxonomy (NCBI): domain Bacteria; kingdom Bacillati; phylum Actinomycetota; class Actinomycetes; order Kitasatosporales; family Streptomycetaceae; genus Streptomyces; species Streptomyces albiaxialis. The sequence goes on along the minus strand of NZ_BAAAPE010000007.1, from coordinate 282,184 downwards.
GGTCGCCGCGCGCCGCCGCGAGACTCTCGGCAATTTCCTGGACATCGCCGCCGGGTTCGCCTCCCTGGACGGCGAGGCGACCCTGCTGGCGTTCCTGGGCTTCCTGCGCACCGCCGCGCAGTACGAGAAGGGGCTCGACAGTTCCCTCCCCGGCGGGGAGAACACGGTGAAGGTGCTCACCGCGCACAAGTCCAAGGGCCTCGAATGGGACGTCGTGGCCGTGCCGGGACTGGTCGCCAAGCAGTTCCCCAGCGAGCAGGCCCGCGAGAGCTGGCTCACCCAGGCGAAGGTGCTCCCCACGGACCTGCGGGGCGACGCGGCGACCCTCCCGGAGGTGCCCGGATGGAGCGCCAAGGGACTCAAGGACCACGACACGGCCCTGCGCGACCACCAGGCCACCGAGGAACTGCGCCTGGGATACGTCACCTTCACCCGCCCCCGCACGCTGCTGCTCGGCTCCGGCCACTGGTGGGGCCCCTCGCAGAAGCGCCCGCGCGGCCCCTCCGCGTTCCTGGAGGCGCTGCGCGCCCACTGCGAGGCCGACCCGGCGCACGGAGAGGTCGAGCACTGGACGGAGCCGCCCGCCGAGGACGCGCTGAACCCCGCGCTGGAGGAGGCGGAGGAAGAGCGCGTCTGGCCGCTGCCGCTGGACCCGGACGCGTTCGCCCTGCGCCGCGAGGCGGCGTCCCGGGTGCTCGCCCATCTGGGGTCCGCCCCTGCGGACGGTGAGGCCCAGGGGGAAGGGGGCCAGGGAGAGGAGGCCGGGGGAGAGGAGACCCGGGGAGAGGGTGCCCGAGGAGAGGAAGCGGCGGACGATCCGGCCGACGGGCTCACCCCCGAGGAGGCCAGGACGGCCGCCGCCTGGGACCGGGACCTCGACGCGCTCGCGGGGGAGCTGCGCCGCTCCCGCGCGACCGTACGGGACGTGCCGCTGCCCGCCTCGCTGACGGCCTCGCAGCTCCTGCGGGTCGCCGCCGATCCGGAGGGCTTCGCGCGCGAACTGGCCCGCCCCATGCCGCGCCCGCCGCGCCCCGAGGCCGCCCGCAGGGGAACGCGCTTCCACGCGTGGGTCGAGTCCCGCTTCGAGGAGGCGACGCTGCCGCTGCTCGGCCCCGACGAGCTGCCGGGCGCCGACGGCGAGGGCCCGGACGGCAGCGAGCCGCCGCGGATCGCGGACGAGCGGGACCTGACGGCGCTCAAGGAGGCGTTCGAGCGCACCCCGTACGCCCGTCGCACCCCCTACCGCATCGAAGCGCCCTTCCAGCTCCATCTCGCCGGACGGATCGTCCGCGGCCGTATCGACGCGGTCTACCGGGAGGAGGGACCGGACGGTGTGACGTACGAGATCGTCGACTGGAAGACCGGCCGGGGCCGGGACGCCGACCCGCTCCAGCTCGCCGTCTACCGGCTGGCCTGGGCCGAACGGGAGGGCGTCCCGCTGAGCGCGGTGAGCGCCGGATTCCTCTACGTCCGCAGCGGCGAACTGGTGCGCCCCGAGGCGCTGCCGGACCGCGCTGAGCTGGAACGGCTCCTGTCGGGCGAGCGGCCGGATGCGGAGGGAGTTTTCTCCGCCCGATAGGCTCGACGGCATGAGCATCACCCCGGCGGCCCCGGACAGCGTTGTCCGGGCCTTCATAGACGAGCGGCGTTCCGGATTCCTCTCGGACCTTGCGGAATGGCTGCGCATCCCCTCCGTGTCCGCCGACCCCGAACGCGCCCCTGACGTGCGGCGCAGCGCCGAATGGCTCGCCGGGAAGCTCAAGGGGACGGGCTTTCCCGTCGCCGAGGTCTGGGAGACGGACGGCGCGCCCGCCGTCTTCGCCGAGTGGCCCTCCGGGGACCCCGGAGCCCCCACCGTGCTCGTCTACGGGCACCACGACGTGCAGCCCGCCGCCCGCGAGGACGGCTGGCACACCGACCCGTTCGAGCCGGAGGAGCGCGACGGGAAGCTGTACGCGCGGGGTGCCGCCGACGACAAGGGGCAGGTGTTCTTCCACACCCTGGGCGTCAGCGCGCATCTGGCCGCCACGGGCCGCAGCGCGCCCGCCGTCAACCTGAAGCTGCTGATCGAGGGCGAGGAGGAGTCCGGTTCGCCGCACTTCCCCGCGCTCGTACGGGCGCACGCGGACCGTCTCGCCTGCGACGCGGCGATCGTCTCCGACACCGGCATGTGGGCGGCCGGCACCCCGACCGTCTGCACGGGGATGCGCGGCCTCACCGACTGCCAGATCGACCTGTACGGCCCGGACCAGGACATCCACTCCGGCTCCTTCGGCGGCGCCGTGCCCAACCCGGCCATGGAGGCGGCCCGGCTGGCCGCCTCGCTGCACGACGAGGACCGCCGCGTCACCCTTCCCGGCTTCTACGACGGCGTGGCCGAGCTGACGGACGAGGAGCGCACCCTCTTCGCCGAGCTGCCCTTCGACGAGGAAGCGTGGCTCCGTACGGCGCACTCGCACGCCGCCCTCGGCGAGCGGGGCCACACCACCCTGGAGCGCGTCTGGGCCCGCCCCACCGCCGAGGTGAACGGCATCGGCGGCGGCTATCAGGGACCGGGCGGCAAGACCATCGTGCCGTCGGCCGCACAGCTCAAACTCTCGTTCCGTACGGTCGCCGGACAGGACGCGGAGAAGATCCAGCAGTCCGTCCGCGAATGGGTCGCCGATTCCCTGCCCGCCGGGATCCGGCACGAGATCACCTTCTGGGGCGCCACCCGCCCCTGTCTGACGCCCCTGGACCATCCGGCGCTCCAGTCGGTCGCACGCGCCATGGGCCGCGCCTTCGGCGAGCGGATCCGTTTCACGCGGGAGGGCGGTTCCGGGCCCGCCGCCGACCTCCAGGACGTTCTGGAGGTGCCCGTGCTGTTCCTGGGCATCTCGGTCCCGTCGGACGGCTGGCACGCGCCGAACGAGAAAGTCGAACTGGACCTGCTGTTCAAGGGCGTCGAGACCGCGGCGTACCTGTGGGGAGACCTCGCGGAGCACTGGAAGCCCGCGGAGCCGGCCCTGAGCGACGCGGGGCCGAGCGAGCATGCCGAGTCCTGACACACCTGACCACAGGGGGAGTAGGAAGCCGAAGTGACCACCTCGACCGAACGCACCACCGGCGCCACCGGCACCGCCGCCGCGGGCACCACCGGCACCACCGGCAGCATCGCCGCGGACCGTCCCATCACCCTCACCAGCACCGGCGGTATCGACCGCGCCTCCCACCACCGGCTGGACGAGGCGTGGCTCGCGGCGGCATGGAGCCACCCGACGACGCGCGTCTTCGTGGTCTCCGGCGGGCAGGCGATGATCGAGGACAAGGAGGACGGCACCACCGAGCTGGTGATGATGCCCTCCTTCGACGCCCCCTTCACCGAGGCCCACCGCTACTTCCTGGGCATCGACGAGGACGGCGTGCGCTACTTCGCGCTCCAGAAGGACTCGCTGCCCGGACGCATGGACGACATCGCGCGCGCGGCGGGCCTGCGCGAGGCGGGCGTACTGCTGTCCGACCGCGACAGCGAACTGATGGTCCACGCCATCGGCCTGGAGAACTGGCAGCGCACCCACCGCTTCTGCTCCCGCTGCGGCGAACGTACGGTCATCGCCGCCGCCGGGCACATCCGCCGCTGCCCCGCCTGCGGCGCCGAGCACTACCCGCGGACCGACCCGGCCGTGATCATGCTCGTCACCGACGGCCAGGACCGCGCCCTCCTGGGCCGCCAGGTGCACTGGCCGGAGGGGCGCTTCTCGACGCTCGCCGGCTTCGTGGAGCCGGGCGAGTCGCTGGAGGCCGCCGTCCGCCGCGAGGTCGCCGAGGAGGCGGGCGTCGCGGTCGGGCCCGTCGAGTACGTCGCGAGCCAGCCCTGGCCGTTCCCGTCCAGCCTGATGCTCGGCTTCATGGCGCGGGCGACGTCGCCGGAGATCCACGTCGACGGGGACGAGATCGAGGAGGCCCGCTGGTTCTCGCGCGACGAACTACGGGCCGCGTTCGAGACCGGGGAGGTGCTCCCTCCCGCGGGCATCTCGATCGCGGCCCGTCTGGTCGAGCGCTGGTACGGAGAACCGCTGCCGCAGCCAGGCCGCGCCTGACCTCGGCTCCGCGGTCTCCCGCCAGGCTTACGCGCTGACGCCTGCTTACGCGCTGACGCCGACCTTCTCCTTGACCTGGGCCAGGGAGGGGTTGGTCAGCGTGGAGCCGTCCTCGAAGAGGACGGTGGGGACAGTCTGGTTGCCACCGTTCGCCTTCTCCACGAACGCCGCCGACTCGGGGTCATGCTCGATGTTGATCTCCGTGTACGCGATTCCCTCGCGATCCATCTGGCCCTTGAGGCGGCGGCAGTAGCCGCACCACGTGGTGCTGTACATCGTCACGGTGCCCGCCATCTGTCTCCTGCTCCTTCATGCTCGGTGACTGCCTCGGGTGAACGCCCGTCAGCGGCGTACCATTCCCACCGCATCATTCCCGCCGCTCCCGGCCGTCTCTCCCCGGCCCCAGGAGCATTGATATGACAATCCCGGACCGGCTGTGGACAACGTACTCGGCCGTCCCGGGTGAACTGGCAGCATGGCGGGGTGACAGCAGCAACGGACTCCACTCTCTTCCCCCGGGTTCCCGACTCGGCCGACGCCGTGCTCGAAGGCCTCGACCCCGAGCAGCGCGAGGTGGCGACCGCCCTGCACGGGCCGGTGTGCGTCCTCGCGGGCGCGGGCACGGGCAAGACGAGAGCGATCACCCACCGGATCGCCTATGGCGTGCGGGCCGGGATCCTGCCGCCCGCGAGTGTGCTGGCTGTCACGTTCACCAACCGTGCCGCGGGCGAGATGCGGGGCAGGCTCCGCCAGCTCGGCGCCACGGGCGTCCAGGCCAGGACGTTCCACTCGGCGGCCTTGCGCCAGCTCCAGTTCTTCTGGCCCCGCGCGGTCGGCGGTGAGCTGCCGCAGCTCCTGGAGCGCAAGGTCCAGGTCGTCGCCGAGGCCGCAGCCCGCTGCCGCGTCCGCCTCGACCGGAACGAGCTGCGGGACGTCACCAGCGAGATCGAGTGGGCCAAGGTCACCCAGACCGTGCCCGAGGACTATCCGGCCGCCGTGGCCAAGTCCTCCCGCGAGGCTCCGCGCGACCCGGCCGAGACCAGCAGGATCTACGGGCTGTACGAGCAGATGAAGCGCGAGCGCTCGGTGATCGACTTCGAGGACGTGCTGCTGCTCACGGTCGGCGTCCTCCAGGACCGCCCGGACATCGCCGACACGGTCCGCGGGCAGTACCAGCACTTCGTCGTCGACGAGTACCAGGACGTCAGCCCCCTCCAGCAGCGCCTGCTGGAGCTGTGGCTCGGCGACCGCGACAGCCTCTGCGTGGTGGGCGACGCGAGCCAGACGATCTATTCGTTCACCGGAGCCACCCCCGACCACCTGCTCAACTTCCGCGCCCGCTACCCACGGGCCACCGTCGTCAAGCTCGTGCGGGACTACCGTTCGACGCCCCAGGTCGTCCACCTCGCGAACGGGCTCCTGTCCCAGGCCCGCGGCCGCGCCGCCGAGCACCGACTGGAGCTGGTCTCCCAGCGCGACCCGGGCCCCGACCCGGCCTACGCGGAGTATGTGGACGAGCCCGCCGAGGCCGAGGGCACCGCCCGCCGCATCCGCGAGCTGATCGACGCGGGTGTTCCCGCCAGCGGCATCGCCGTGCTCTACCGCATCAACGCCCAGTCGGAGGTGTACGAGCAGGCGCTGGCCGACGCCGGTGTGCCCTATCAGCTCCGCGGCGCCGAGCGCTTCTTCGAGCGCCCCGAGGTCCGCGAGGCCGGTGTCGCCCTGCGCGGCGCTGCCCGCGCGGGGGGGAACGACTCGCTGCTCGACGACGCCGTGGACCTGCCCTCCCAGGTCCGTGCCGTCCTCGCGACCAAGGGCTGGACGCCGGAGCCCCCGTCGGGCTCGGGGGCCGTGCGGGACCGCTGGGAGTCCCTCGCCGCGCTGGTCCGGCTCGCGGGCGACTTCGCGGCCGCGCGCGGCGAGGCGACCCTGCGGGATCTCGTCGCCGAGCTGGACGAGCGGGCCAACGCCCAGCACGCCCCCACCGTCGAGGGCGTCACCCTCGCCTCTCTCCACGCCGCGAAAGGCCTGGAGTGGGACGCCGTCTTCCTCGTCGGCCTCACCGAGGGCGTGATGCCTATCACATACGCGAAGACGGACGAGCAGATCGAGGAGGAGCGTCGGCTGCTCTACGTCGGAGTGACCCGCGCCCGGCGCGTCCTCACGCTCTCCTGGGCGCTCGCGCGCTCGCCGGGCGGCCGGGCGGGGCGCCGTCCGAGCCGCTTCCTGGACGGGCTGCGGCCCGGCTCGGCCGCCGTCGGGGCCCGGGCACGGGGCGGCGGCGGAGGCATCGAGCGCGGCGCCGTCAGGCCGCGCACGCGCAAGCCCAGGGGCCCGGCGCGGTGCAGGGTCTGCGGGCGCACGATGACCGACCCGGGCGAGCTGAAGCTGATGCGCTGCGAGGACTGCCCCTCGGACCTGGACGAGGCGCTCTTCGAGCGGCTCCGCGACTGGCGCGCCGAGCAGGCGAGAGAGCTCGGCCAGCCGCCGTACTGCGTCTTCACCGACAAGACCCTGCTCGCCATCGCGGAGAACGTGCCGGGGGACGACGCCGCCCTCGCCCGAATCTCCGGCGTGGGAAGCCGCAAACTGGAGCGTTTCGGGGCAGATGTCCTCGCTCTGTGCGCGGGAGAGCAGCTCGGTGAAGAAGCTGTGACAGAGACCTGAGAAAAATAGTTTGCGCCCGCCGTCCGGAGCCTCATAGCCTCTCGGAACATGGAGAGGGCGGGCCTTTTCGCCTCACCCACTTCCATGCTGTACTAAGTCCTGAACATCCCCGGACTGGCTTCGGCCGGTCCCCTGAGACGCCGAGAGGAGGCGGAGACCAGTGAGCGCAATCATCACCAAGATCAAAATGACCGATCACTCGGTCATTTCCGCCTGCCTGCTCGGCGCCAGCCTCCGTGGCACCGGTGTGTCCGGCGCCAACCTCGGCGGCAATGAGCGACCGACCAAGGCACTCGCGGTAGCAGCAGCGAGGGCACAGGTGTCTGCCTATGCCTTTGCTTCCGCGGCCACGGGTGCCGGCGAAGGACGCCAGAAGACGCAGCGCCACACGATGTGGGCCTTCCGTGGGCTCGAACCCTGGAGAGATCCAGCCTGATCGGCGAGATCAGGTCGGCACCTTCCAGGGCCGCGGAACCCACACCGGGATCCGCGGCCCTTCTGTTTGCCCCGACCGGCCACCAGCCGGACCGACAAGACAACAGACACCGACAGACGAGGAAGAACCGACAGTGCACCCCGAGACGCACACCCAGACGCTGCGCCCCGCGCCTTCTCTGCCGCCCGATGCCACCACGGAGGACTCCTTGACTGCCCCGCTGACCACCCTCACCGAGCTCGACGACGCCATCGAGCGTCTCGGCGTCGACGTTCCCTGCCGTTCCTACGACCCGGAGGTCTTCTTCGCGGAGTCCCCGGCCGACGTCGAGTACGCGAAGTCGCTCTGCCAGACCTGCCCGTTGCGCGAGGCCTGCCTCGCCGGCGCGAAGGACCGCCGTGAGCCCTGGGGCGTCTGGGGCGGCGAGCTGTTCGTCCAGGGCGTAGTCGTACCGCGCAAGCGGCCGCGTGGCCGTCCCCGCAAGAACCCGGTGACGGCATGAGCCCGCACCCGCAAGGGACGGCCGCCGCCCGCCCGGCAGCCGGAACCATCGACAACCCGTCGGCGCTCGACCCATGGACGCGCCACCTTCAGAAGCAGGTCCAGACGATGACATCCACACTCGACACTTCCGCACACGCGGCATCCGACGCGACGACCATGCGTCAGAACAGGAACCGGGACATGCAACTCTTGCCAGAAACCCTGGCGCGAGCCCATCTGCAGCAACGGCTGCACGAGGCGGACTCCGAACGCAGGGCGCTGCGCGTGGTGGCGGCCCGCCGCCTCCAGCGCCGTGCGGAGAGGGCGACCCTGCGCGCCCGCCGCGCGCTCGCCATGGCCGTGATGCAGTGACCGATCCGGAGGGCCGGGGCTTTCAGCCCCGGCCCTCCGCCGTTTCCGCAACCCGGACGGCAAGCGCTTCGGCCCCCCCCGCGTCGGGCGGCCCGGACACCCGGGCACCCAGGCACCCCGGGCATCCGGGCATCCAGTCGGATGGGACCGCCGGGCGCCTGAGTGGCCTGACCACTCTGACCGATCTGACTGCCCCTGAGTGGCCGAGTGCCCCTGCCCGCCCTGCCCGCCCTGCCCGCCCTGCCCGTCCGTCCTGTCTGCCAGGTCCATCAGGGGCCTGCGAGGTGAGCCGGACCTCGGGGCGCCGGGCGGGGTCGGCCGCGCCCGGACCGTTCCGGACCGCGCCGGTCTACGGCCGGGACCGGGGCCGCGCGGGTCGCGCCGGACCAGGGGCGAGGTCGGGGCCGCGCCGGACCAGGGCCGGGACCGAGCCGGACGTGGCCGGACCAGGGGCGGGGCCGGGATCGCGTCGGGGCCCCGCCGGGCCAGGGCGAGGCCCGGGGAATCAGGCTGAGCTTTCCTGAGGAGTCTCGGCCTCCTCTGGCATCAGCTCCGGGTCGGTCAGGCCGAAGCCCGGGAGCCAGCTCTCCAGCTCCTCCCGCATCCGCACCGTGGCCCCGAGCTGGCAGAGCACCCCGAATGTGCTCAACGTCACCCGGTGGATGAGCAGATACGCGGGCGGCAGATTGAGCTGCCTGCCCAACTGGTGCGCGGGGGAGCGGGGGTCGGCTATCCGGGCCGCCTGCTTGCGCATCCAGTCCCGGCTGAAGGTGAACTCCTCGGCGTCGGCGGGCTCGATGATCGGGAGGAGATAGTCCCGGACCATCTCGGGGTCCAGATCGATGGTCTCCTTGACGAAGCCCTCCTCGCGCAGCAGCTCATAGACGGCCTCCGCCTCGCCGTCGAGCGTCATCCTCAGGGCTGTGCCGATGATCGGCGGCAGGCCGTCGGGCAGCCGGTCCACGGTGCCGAAGTCCATGACGCCCAGGCGCCAGCGCTCCGGGTCCTCGTGCCCGTCGGTGACGAGGCGGAAATTGCCCGGGTGCGGGTCCGCGTGGAGCAGGCCCGTGCGCGCTGTGCCGGAGAAGAGGAAACGGGTCAGCAACTGTCCCGCCCTGTCGCGCTCCTCCTGGGCTCCCTCCGCTATGACCTCGGCCAGCGGGGTGCCGTCCATCCACTCCGTGACCAGCACCTCGTCGGCCTGGTGCACGACGCCGGGGACGAGGACGTCGGGACTGTCCGCGTACCCCTCCGCGTAGGTCCGCTGGGCCTGGGCCTCCAAGGCGTAGTCCAGCTCCTCGGTGACGCGGTCGTGCAGCTCGGTGATGAGCGGTTTGATGTCCATGCCGGGGATCAGGGGGCCCAGCAGGCGGGCGAACCTGCTGAGTTGGGCCAGGTCGGAGATCAGGGCCTCGCCCGCGCCGGGATACTGCACCTTCACCGCGACGTCCCGCCCGTCGTGCCAGACCGCCCGGTGGACCTGGCCGATGGAGGCGGCCGCCGCGGGCCGGTCGTCGAACTCCTCGAACAGCTCGCGCCAGTCCGGGCCCAGCCGCTCCTCCAGCACCGCGTGCACCGTACGGGCAGGGAGGGGTGGGGCCGCCTCCTGGAGCTTGGTGAGCGTGGCCCGGTAGGGACCGGCCATCTCGTCGGGCAGCGCGGACTCGAAGACCGAGAGCGCCTGCCCGAACTTCATCGCGCCCCCCTTCAGCTCGCCGAGCACCTTGAAGAGCTGCTCCGCCGTGCGCTGTTGGAGCTCATGGCCCACCAGGTCGGCCGAATAGCCGCCCAGGCGCTTCCCCAGCCCCCATGCGGAACGGCCCGCGAAGCCGAGCGGCAGTGCGGCCAGCTTGGCCGTGCGCGTAACCGCCTTGCGGGGAAGATCAGTCATGCGTCCCTCCAACTCCCAGACAGCTCAACCGACGACAGCACCGAAGACGGCCGCTACCCGGTCATTGTGGCCTGTGCTCGATGATTCCCCGAGGGCGCGGGTGCCTCACTCACCGAAGCGGCACCGCACGGACACTCCGCGTGCGGTGTGAACTGCTCGGTCCCCGGCAGCAGATGGGGCAGCGAGAACCGCAGCCGGTACCCCGCGGCGCAGCCGCCGTCCCCGTCGAGGAAGCTCAACGCGTACGACGCGGTGGCGCCCGCCACCACCGTCGCCAGCGCGAGGTCGCAGGCCGGGATGCCCGATCGCCGTCTGCCCGAGGTGCGCCACTGGCCCACCAGCAGCGGCCAGCTCGGCTCGCGCTCTGCCCGGCTCCGCAACGCGCACCCCGCGCACGGCGTCGTCCCCGGCAGCACCAGAGGCCCCACTACGCCCGTCCCCTCGACCACTCCTCCGTACAGATGCGGGGTGCCCGCGCGGACGAAGTGCTCGGACGTCTCCAGATCCGGGGCATAGGCGTCCAGCCCGTCGCGCGGCGCGACGACCGTCAGCGCCACCTCTCCCTCCGCTCTGCCCCGCCAGGCACGGGCACGGTGCACCACGCCCCGCGCCGCGGACTCCCGCCGCTTGCCCGCGCACTCCGCCGGGATGCCGCCCGGCGCGGTGTCCCACGGGGCGACCTCGCCCCCGTCGGTCACATCGACCTGGCCCACCCCCGCAGCCGAGAGCGTGGCGGCGATCATCGCGCCCACCCGGCCGGCGCCCCGCACGCGCACCCGGGCCGAGCGCCGCGCCGCGAGCCTGCGCAGTCCGCCGCCCGGCTCCCGGTGCACGGCGGTGAGCGAGGCCAGGTCGGGCCGCAGTCGGTCGCCGACGCTCGCTGCCGCCGCACGGTCAGCGGTGGCGTCGTCGAGCACGCCCGCCTCGGCGAGCCGCTCCGTGAGTCTCTCCGGGATCTCCGGCCCCAGCCCGAGCCTGCCGGCCTCTCCGCGGAGCTGGTCCAGGCTCCGGGTGCCGTCCATCAGCTCCATGAAGGCGGCCGTGGTGTCGCTCACCGGGCCGAGCACCACCGCGTGCGCGGGCGTCACCCCGTACTGCACCGTCTGCCGGTCGCGCCAGCCGCGCCGCAGCGCGGGCTTGATCATCGGATGCATTCCTCTCCCCCCCTACCCCTGTGTCGCTCGTCCCGGGCATCGGCCGGGATCACTGCAGACAGCTTGCGGGAGCCCGTACGCACCCCGCCGTGAGTTATCCACAGGCTGGGGAATTAGTCATACAAACCGTGCCCGCCGGTGGTGTTTCCCGGCGAACCAGCCGTGGGCGGGACTTCACCCGGCGGCAACGGGTAACGTCGGGGCGTGCCTGCCGACCCGCTGAACAGCACCAGCCAGAGCGCGGTCGAGGTGCGCCGCAGCGCGCGCCGACGGCGGACGGTGTCCGCCTATCGCGAGGGCGACCGCACCATCGTGCTGATCCCGGCGCGGATGTCGGCGGACGAAGAGGCCCGCTGGGTGAACGTGATGCTGAACAAGCTCGCGGCCCAGGAGAGCAGGCGCATGCTGGGCGACCGCGAGCTGGCGGAACGGGCCGCGCACCTGTCCGAGCAGTATCTCGACGGCCGCGCCCGCCCTGCGTCCGTCCGCTGGGTCACCAACCAGAACACCCGCTGGGGATCCTGCACGCCCGCCGAGGGCAGCATCCGTCTGTCCCACCGGCTGCAGGGCATGCCCGAGTACGTCGTGGACTACGTGCTCCTGCACGAGCTGGCCCACCTGCTCGTCCCGGGTCACGGCCCCCGCTTCTGGCGGCTCCTGGACGTCTATCCGCGCACCGAGAAGGCACGGGGCTTCCTGGAAGGCGTCGTCGCGGCCGAACGGCTGCCGCACCTGCCCGTCAGGGGCGGCGGTCCCGACGCCGGGAACGGCTCCGGCGCGGACGATGCCACCGCCGCGCACGACGGCTCCGGTACGGCGGACTGCCCGGACGCCGGTGACTGTCCCGGCGAGGAGTGCCCCGGCGAGGAGTGCCCGGACGGGGAGCGTTCCGTCGGGGAGCGCCCGGTCAGCGGCGCGCGGCCAGCAGCTCCCAGGTCCGGCGAGTGAGCCGGACGACCGACTCGTCGGCGACCTCGCCCACGGCCTCGTGACCGACCCAGCGCAGGTCCAGCGACTCGTCGCTGATCGTCTCCGTCGCGCCCTCGGGCGCGAGCGCCGCGTACTGCACGTCCAGGTGCCAGGCGCAGGGCGTGTGGTGGCGGTCCAGCCGGACAGGGCCGCCGGGCAGGAGTCGGAGGCCCGTGATGCCCGACTCCTCGGAGGCCTCGCGCAGCGCCGCGTCCGCCAGGGACGCGTCCCCCGGCTCGCAGTGGCCGCCCATCTGGAGCCACATGCCGAGCTTGCGGTGCAGCGTCAGCAGCGCCGTTCCGCGTGACGGATCGACGACCAGGGCACTCGCGGTGACATGCCCGTCGGCGCACGCCTTCCACATGCCGTCCGGATGCGCGGCGAGATGGTCGAGATAGTCCAGGCGGAGCCGGTCCTGGGCGGCGTCGGGCGCCTGCCACTCCTTCAGGACCAGCGTCGCGTCCTCATGAAGGCTCGTTCCGGCCGGGCTCACCTCTTCTCGTCGCCCTCGCCGTCCTGGCTGCCCTCGCCGTCTGTGCTGTCCGTGCTGCCCTTGCCGCCCTCGTCCGTGTCCTTCTCGAACTTCGGGCCCTGTCCGGAACCGGTGTCCGTGCCGCCCGCGGCCGCGTCGCCGAGCATCTTGTCCAGCTCGGAGAAGTCGAGCTGCTGCTCGCCGTGCACGAACCCGTCCGGGTCGTCCAGGTCGGCGGCGGTCGGCAGCATGTCCGGGTGGGCCCACAGGCCGTCGCGCCCCTCCGCGCCGCGCGCGTCCGCCAGGGACGCCCACAGCCGGGCCGCGTCCCGGAGCCTGCGCGGACGCAGCTCCAGGCCGATCAGCGTCGCGAACGTCTGCTCCGCAGGACCGCCCGTCGCGCGGCGGCGCCGGAGCGTCTCGCGCAGGGCCGAGGCGGACGGCAGGTGCGGCTCGGCGGCGGCGTGCACGACCGCGTCGACCCAGCCCTCGACCAGGGCGAGAGCCGTCTCCAGACGGGCCAGCGCCGCCTTCTGCTCCGGGGTGTCCTCGGGCTGGAACATGCCCTGCTGGAGCGCCTCCTGAAGCTCCTCGGGGTGCTGCGGGTCGAGCTGGCCGACGACATCCTCCAGCTTGGAGGTGTCGACCTTGATCCCGCGTGCGTAACCCTCGACCGCGCCGAAGAGGTGCGAGCGCAGCCACGGCACGTGGGCGAAGAGCCGCTGGTGGGCGGCCTCCCGCAGCGCCAGGTAGAGCCGGACCTCCTCCTGGGGGACGCCCAGGCCCTTGCCGAACTGCTCCACATTGTTCGGCAGCAGGGCGGCCTTGCCGGACGGGCCCAGGGGCAGCCCGATGTCCGTCGAGCCGACGACCTCGCCCGCGAGGACGCCGAGGGCCTGCCCGATCTGGGTGCCGAACATGGCACCGCCCATGGAGCGCATCATCCCGAGCAGCGGGCCCGCCATGGCCTGCATCTCCTCGGGCAGCACGCCGCCCATGGCCGCGCCGACCCGCTCGGCCACGGGGTCGACCAGGTCCTTCCAGACCGGCAGCGTCTCCTCGATCCACTCCGCGCGGCTCCAGGCCACCGCCGCGGCGGAGCCGGAGGGCAGCGAGGTCACGCCGTCCAGCCACAGGTCCGCCAGGCGCACCGCCTCCTCGACGGCGGCCCGCTCCTGGGGGCCGACCGACGCGTCCTTCGAGCCGTCCTGCGCGCCTGCCGCGACCGTCTGGCGGGCGATGTCCTTGGCCATGTCCCAGTTCACCGGCCCGCCCTCGTACGAGAGCATCTGGCCGAGCTTCTGGAATGCGGCTCCCAGGTCGCTCGGGTCGAAGCCGCCCTGGCCGCCGCCGAGCGAACCGAACATCGCCGCCAGCGGGTTGTCACCGGCGCCGGAACCGGAGCCGGAGCCGGGGGCTCCGCCGAACCCGAAGGGGTTGGGCCGGCCGCCGCCCTGGTTCTTCTTGCCCTCGTCCCCGTCCTCGGGCTCCTCGGGAGGTACGCCGAATCCGAATGGGGTGTCACTCACGGGTTTCCTCGGCTCTGTCTCGTGGACGGTCGGGTGGAGATCCTGAACGATCTGGCTGTCCTGGATGCGATCTGGTGGGCTCTGCCTCCAGCCTAGACACCTGTCAGGCAGGATGGAGCCTGCGCACCTCGTACCAGAAACAACCACTGGAGACGCCCGGTGAGTTCCTCCGAGACCCACGTTCGCGCAGCGCGAACCCCAACCGTCGCCGTCACTGGCGCTGCCTCGGGGGTCGGCGCGCTGCTCACGGAGCGGCTCGCGGCCTCGGACGAGATCAAGCAGGTCATCGCGCTGGACGAGCGCAGGGGAGACGTCAGCGAGGCCCAGTGGCACACGCTGGACGTGCGGGACCCCGCCCTCGCCGACCGGCTGCGCGGCGAGGGCGACCCCGTGGACGTCGTCGTCCATCTCGCCCTCGACCTCGACCTGGGCAGCGACCCGGCCGCCCGTACCGCGTACAACGTACGGGGCACCCAGACCGTGCTCACCGCCGCCGCGGCGGCCGGGGTGCGGCGCGTGGTGCTGTGCACCTCCGCGATGGTCTACGGGGCGCTCCAGGACAACGACGTGCCCCTGTCCGAGGACGCCGAGCTGCGCGCGACGGCCGACGCGACGGGCGTCGGCGACCTGCTGGAGATCGAACGGCTCGCGCGCCGCGCGCCCCGTGCCCACCCCGGGCTGAACGTCACGGTCGTACGCCCCGCCGTCCTCGTCGGCGCCGGTACGGACACCGCGCTGACCCGCCACTTCGAGTCCCCGCGGCTGCTGGTCGTCGCGGACTCGCGCCCCTGCTGGCAGTTCTGCCACGTCGAGGACCTGGTGAGCGCCCTGGAATACGCGGCGCTGGAGAAGGCCGAGGGCGAGCTGGCCGTGGGGTGCGACGGATGGCTGGAGCAGGAGGAGGTCGAGGAGCTGACGGGCATCCGCCGCATGGAGCTGCCCTCCAGCGTCGCCCTGGGCGCCGCCTCCCGGCTGCACCGGCTGGGGCTGACGCCTTCCCCGGCGGGCGACCTGGCGTACACGATGCATCCCTGGGTCGTCAGCGGCAGCAGGCTGCACGACGCGGGCTGGCGCCCCCGCTGGACCAACGAGGAGGTCCTCGCCGCCCTCCTGGAAGAGGTCGCCGGGCGCCGTACGGTCGCGGGGCGCCGTCTGGGCCGTACCGAGGCGGCCACGGCCGCCGGCGCCGCCGGTGCGACCGTGGCGCTGCTGGGCACGGCCGCCCTCGTCCGCAGGGCACGCAAGCGGCGCGGGCTGTGAGAGGTTCCGGATTCGCGCCCTGTACGGCAGCATGACCGGCATGGCACAGACGTACGACGCAGCAGGGCGGCCCGACCACCCCGGGGAGAAGGGCGTGGACGATCCCATCAGGCTGCTGGGGATCCGTGAGACGCCGCTGTCGGTCGACGAGGTCTTCGCGGCCGTCGGCGACCACGCGGCGGGCGGCACCGCGCTCTTCGTCGGGACGGTCCGCGATCACGACGGAGGCGCCGACGTCGCCCGTCTGGGCTACTCCTCGCATCCCTCCGCCGAGGCCGAGCTGCGCCGCGTCGCGGAGAAGATCGCCGCCGACCATCCGGTACGTGCCCTCGCCGCCGTCCACCGGGTCGGCGACCTGGAGGTGGGCGACCTGGCCGTCGTGGTGGCCGTCTCCTGCCCGCACCGCGCGGAGGCGTTCGAGGCCTGCCGCAGGCTGATCGACGACCTCAAGCACGAGGTCCCCATCTGGAAGCACCAGACCTTCGGGGACGGCACCGAGGAATGGGTGGGCGTCTAGCGTCGTCGAGCGGCCGCCCGTAGGGCCCGACCACCCTTACGGCTGTGTCTCAACTGGCCAGTGTGGTCCGGTGGATTCCGGTTGCGTAACCCGGCCCCGGGTCGGACCGTTGTGTCTCCGACGGTTAATCTGCTCATCGGCCGGATTTCGGACTCTCCGGCCGGGGGCACACACGAGGGGTCGGGAGGTCTCGATGGCGGCTCTCACCTGGCTGCTGATTCCGGTCGCCGCCGCTGTCGTGGCGAGTGTCTGGGGAAGCTGGGCCAACCGCCGCCGCACCACCACCCCCGACGCCGCCGGGGTCGCGGGCTACGAGCGGTTCCGTGCGGCCATGGAGCGCTCCAGCGCCGATACGGGCGCACAGGAGACCGGTACGGTCACGCACGGAACCGGTACGGCCGTCCGTGAGCGGGTAGGTGCGCACTCCGCCCCGGACGGACCGGCCCGGGCGGCCGACTGACGGACCGGTCCCGTACTGTCGTGCCATGCCACGCCGCACCGCGACCATGCTTGCCTCCACCCTGATGCTCATAGCGCTGCTCTGCGCCGGTGTGCTCATCAAGGTGCCGTACGCGGAGATGTCCCCGGGCCCGACCGTGAACACGCTGGGCACGCATGACGGAGAGCCGGTACTGGACATCGGCAAAGGACCCCGGCAGTACAAGACCTCGGGCCACCTCAACATGACGACCGTCCGCGTGACCGGCGCGGACTACCGGATGAACCTCATCGAGGCGGCCTGGGGCTGGATGCGGCACGACAGTCTGGTCGTCCCCCACGAGACGCTCTATCCGGACGACAAGTCGGCCAAGGAGGTCGACCAGGAGAACGCGGAGGAGTTCAGCGCCTCCCAGGAGAGCGCCAAGGTAGCGGCCCTCCGCGAGCTGGACGTCCCCTTCCGCTCGTACACGATCGTCGGCTCCGTCGAGAAGGGCAGCCCGGCGCAGGGCAAGCTCCACGCGGGCGACGTGATCACCGCGGTGGACGGCCAGAAGGTCACGAAGGACCCGCTGCGGGTCGGCGAACTGGTCACCGAGCACAAGCCGGGCGAGAAGGTCACCTTCACGGTTATCCCCGCCGCCAAGGCGACGAAGGCGAAGGAGGCCGGGAAGAAGTTCCCCGGCGACCGCCGCGAGGTCACGGTGACGACCAAGAAGGCGCAGGAGGACGGCCGGGCCATCGTCGGCATCCAGCCCACGGCCGGCCACACCTTCCCGTTCCAGGTGGACATCAAGCTGGCCGACGTCGGCGGGCCCAGCGCCGGGCTGATGTTCGCGCTCGGCATCGTGGACAAGCTCACCAAGGACGACCTCACGGGCGGCAAGTTCGTCGCGGGCACCGGCACGATCGACGACGCGGGCAAGGTCGGCGAGATCGGCGGCATCCAGATGAAGACCGTCGCGGCGCGTGCCCAGGGCGCGGAGTACTTCCTGACGCCCAAGGGCAACTGCCCGACCGCGGCCAAGGACAAGCCCGACGGCCTGACCCTGGTGAAGACCGGCACCATGGACGACGCCATGGACGCGCTGAAGAAGATCAGGACCGGCCACGCGGACTCCCTGCCCACCTGCAAGGGGAACTGACGCCGGACGCCGGCCCCTCCTGGAAGGCCCGCCCCTCCGTCGGATCCGCCGGACGCCGGCCCCCTCCGCCGTACGCCCGGCCCCTGGCCGTAGTCCCGGTTAGCCCTCGAACGTCGCCGACAGTGCCTCGGCGAGGCCCGGCACCAGATCGGAACCGGTCAGTACCTCCGTCGTCGCGTCCTTCTCACGCAGCCGTACGGCCGATTCGCGCGCCCCGTCGCGCAGCACCGCAACGGTCATGCGGACCTCCTGGCGCTCGGGGTGCTGGGCGACCCATTTGGTGAGCCCCTCCTCGTCCAGGTCCTCCGGGACGGCCGCCTCGGCGGACGGTGGCAGCATCAGGCGCTCCACGGTCATCGCGCAGCCCGCGACGGCGTCGGGCCATCCGATGGTGCCCAGGAACTCGTCCAGGGGCACGCCGGACGGCAGCTCGTCCTGCTCCACGGGGGTGAGGGAGGCCGCCTGGGCGTCGCTCCCGTCCTTCTCGTCCGCCTCGTCCAGGCCGAGCTGGCCCGCGAGCGCGGGCTCCTGGGCGCGCAGCTTGGCCGTGTCGACCAGGGCGAAGAGGCGTGCGGGCTGGTCCCAGCCCAGGCCGGAGGCGTACTCGTCGATTTCGAGCACCGCGCGGGTCAGGGGGTTGGAGGCGAGAGGTGTGCCGTCATTGGGGAGGTTGTTCATGCGCATATCGTGCCGCCTCCGACCCCGGAAACGGGAACTGAGTAAAGCTTGAGTAAGTTGCCTAAGTGGGCCTTACGATGCGGGGCCCTGCCAAACCAGCTCGACCTGCTTGTCAAAGTTCCATCCACTGCGAATCTTCGAGGTGCGCACCTTGGCTTTCCAGATGCCGGACCGGGGCTCAGGAGGCCCCTCCGGACCACGTATAAGAGTGGGCCGGCCTTCCCGGCGTGCGCGGACGCTGCTGATGACAGCGGGCGTGCTGGCCGTTCTGGCGATGCTCTTTGTCATGTTCGCCGGGTTCTGGACCGACTGGCTGTGGTATCGCTCTGTCGATTACAGCTCGGTCTTCACCAAGACCCTGTGGACCAAGATCGGCCTGTTCGCCGTGTTCGGACTGCTGATGGCCGTGGCCGTCGGGTTCAACATCTGGCTGGCACACCGGCTGCGTCCGCCGCTCAGCGCGATGTCGCTGGAGCAGCAGAGCCTCGACCGGTATCGCATGGGTCTCGCCCCGTACAAGAAGTGGGTGCTGCTCGGTATCACCGCGCTCGTCGGGCTGATCTCCGGAGCCTCCGCGGCAGGCCAGTGGCGCACCTGGCTGATGTGGGTGAACGGAGTCTCGTTCGGCACCAAGGACCCGCAGTTCCACATGGACGTGTCGTTCTACGCGTTCGACCTGCCCTTCTACCGCTTCCTGCTGAGCTTCGGCTTCGCCGCAGCGGTGCTGTCGCTGATCGCCGCGGCCCTGGTGCACTACCTGTACGGCGGGCTGCGGATCACGACTCCGGGCGCCCGCGCGACCGGGCAGGCGACCGGCCATCTGTCGGTGCTGCTGGGCGTCTTCGTCGCGCTGAAGGCCATCGCGTACTGGCTGGACCGGTACGGGCTGGCGGTCAAGTCCGGCGACTTCAAGTCGACGGACAACTGGACGGGCCTGAAGTACGTCGACGCGAACGCGTATCTGCCCGCGAAGACGATCCTCTTCATCATCGCGATCATCTGCGCCCTGCTGTTCTTCGCGACCATCTGGCGCCGCACCTGGCAGCTCCCGGTCATCGGCTTCGGCCTGATGGTGCTCTCGGCGATCCTCATCGGCGGGCTCTACCCGGCGATCGTCCAGAAGTTCCAGGTCCAGCCGAACGAGCAGGCCAAGGAAGCGCCGTACATCAAGAAGAACATCGACGCGACGCGCCAGGCGTACGACATCGACGACTCGCAGGTGCGTGACTACACGGGCACCAGCAAGGCGAGCAACGACAAGCTGCGCGACGCCGCCGACACGACCGCGAGCATGCGCCTGCTGGACCCGAACGTCGTCTCGCCGACGTTCCAGCAGAAGCAGCAGGTCCGTGGGTACTACCAGTTCCCCGCGACGCTCGACGTGGACCGTTACAAGAAGAACGGCAAGGACCAGGACACCGTCGTGGGCCTCCGGGAGATCAACACGAACGGCATCCCGGAGAAGAACTGGATCAACGAGCACTTCAAGTACACCCACGGCTACGGGATGGTCGCCGCCAAGGGCACGACCGTCGACAAGGACGGCGCCCCCGCCTTCACGGAGAAGGACCTGCCGCCCAAGGGCGACAAGGGGGAGTACGAGGGCCGGGTCTACTACGGCGAGAAGACGACCCAGTACTCCATCGTCGGTGGTCCCCAGAAGGAGCTGGACTACGCGGACGACAAGGGCGAGAAGACGTACACGTACAAGGGCAAGAGCGGGGTCAACCTCTCCAACCCGGTCAACCGTGCCGCCTACGCCGTGAACTTCAACGAGCCGCAGATCCTCTACTCCGGGGCGATCGGTGAGGGCTCGCGGATCCTCTACAACCGCACGCCCAAGGAGCGCGTCGAGGCGGTCGCCCCCTGGCTGACGATCGACGGCGACCCGTACCCGGCGGTGGTGGACGGCCGCATCAAGTGGATCGTCGACGCCTACACGACCACGAACGGCTATCCGTACTCGTCGCGGACGACCCTGGGCGACACGACCCAGGACTCGCTGACCGACGGCCAGCGTTCCGTCGTCGCCCAGCAGAACCGGGTGAACTACATCCGCAACTCGGTCAAGGCGACCGTGGACGCCTACTCCGGCGACGTCGACATGTACCAGTGGGACAGCAAGGACCCGGTGCTGAAGACGTGGATGAAGGCCTTCCCGGACACGGTGAAGCCGAAGAGCGCGATCAGCGACGACCTGATGGACCACCTGCGGTACCCGCAGGACCTGTTCAAGGTGCAGCGCGACCTGCTCCAGACCTACCACGTGACGTCGCCGTCCCAGTTCTACAGCGGCTCG
Organism: Streptomyces albiaxialis; assembly: GCF_039530985.1. NCBI lineage: Bacteria > Bacillati > Actinomycetota > Actinomycetes > Kitasatosporales > Streptomycetaceae > Streptomyces > Streptomyces albiaxialis. The sequence goes on along the minus strand of NZ_BAAAPE010000007.1, from coordinate 261,795 downwards.
GAGCGCTGGCAGATCCCGGACGACCCGACGCACAAGGGCAACGCGGTCCCGCCGTACTACCTGAGCATGAAGATGCCGGACCAGCAGAAGCAGCAGTTCTCGCTGACGACGACGTTCAACCCCAACAAACGCGAGACGCTGGGCGCCTTCATGGCCATCGACGCGGACGCCAGAAGCAACGAGTACGGCAAGATCAGAATCCTGAGACTGCCACCGAACACCACGGTCTCCGGGCCGTCCCAGGTGCAGAGCAAGTTCAACTCCGATCCGGCGATCGCGGAGAAGATCAACCTTCTCAAACGCGGTGACTCCGAGGTGGAGTACGGCAATCTGCTGACCGTGCCGCTGGAGGGCGGACTGCTCTACGCCGAGCCCGTGTACGTCCGGGGCGCGGACACCAACTACCCACGTATGCGGAAGGTCCTGGTCACCTACGGGGAACAGATCGCCTTCGAGGACACCCTGGAGAAGGCGCTCGACAAGGTCTTCGACACCGAGGGCAGAACCGACGAGGGCGACGACGACACCGGGCCCGGCGGCGGGGACCAGGATCCGCCACCCTCGGGTGAGGTCCAGGAGTCCCTGAAGGACGCCCAGGATGCCTACGACGCCGGCCAGAAGGCCCTGGAGAGGGGCGACTGGGAGGAGTACGGCAAGCAGCAGAAGCTGCTGGAGGACGCCCTGAAGGACGCCGCCTCGGCCGAGAAGAAGGGCCCGGGCGACGGCAAGGGCGGAGGCGACAAGGGAGGGGACCCGAAGAACTAGTCCCCCTGGGCGGTCCCGCCGGGAAGATCATCCTGGCGGGACCGCCCGCCCCGGTCCGACTCACCCCTGCGGGTGGTGTAGGGTTGTGAACACAACGGCGCGGGGTGGAGCAGCTCGGTAGCTCGCTGGGCTCATAACCCAGAGGTCGCAGGTTCAAATCCTGTCCCCGCTACGAAAAGACGAAGGGCCCGGAGTCAACAGACTCCGGGCCCTTCGCTTGTGCGGGGGGACCACGAGGATTCGCGTTTGAGGTATCTCTCTGTCGGGAAGTCGACAAACCGCTGAAGTGACCTCACTGGCTGCGGTATACCAGGTGTACGCGGGTTGCAGGTGGTGCGACGATGGAGCTTATGGGGGACAAGGCAAGGCTTCCCGGTCCCGGAAGGAGCGGGCAGGGCCTGACCGTGAAGGAAGACACCGAGAAGAACACTGACCACGCTGAGAAGACCGACACCGCAGCGACGTCCAGTGTCCTCGGTGCCCAACTGCTGCGCCGGGGCGACCTGGACGGCGCGGAGCCGCTGCTGCGCGCCGCCACCGCGTCCGGCGACCGCGCCGCGGCCAACAACCTGGGCGTGCTCCTGCACCAGCGGGGATACCCGGAGGAGGCCGCGGCCTGGTGGCGCACCGCCGCCGTGGCGGGCTCCGCGGCCGCCGCGCACGCGCTCGGCCGGCACCACAGGGAGCGCGGCGACGAGCCGGCGGCGCACTACTGGCTGCGTCAGTCCGCCGAGTCCGGCCACGCGCTCGGGGCGTACGCCCTCGCGGATCTGCTGGAGCACCGGGGGGAGAGCGGCGCGGAGGAATGGTTCCGCGCGGCGGCCGAGTGCGGGCACAGGGAGGCGGCGTACCGCGTCGCCCAGCTCGTGGCCGCGCGCGCCGAGGAGGAGACGGGCGAGGCCGAGGGGGGCGCCGGGGGGCGCGCTTCGGCCAAGGGCGCGGAGCGCGAGGCGGAGCAGTGGTTCCGCCAGGCGGCCGCGCGCGGCCACCGCAGGGCCGCGCTCCGGCTCGGGGCCATCCTGGAGCGCCGAGGCGAGCTGAAGGAGGCCGGGCGCTGGTACCTGACGTCCGCCAAGGACGGTGAGGCGCGCGCCGCCTGCGCGCTGGGCTTCCTGCTGCGCGACGCGGGCGACGAGGAGAGCGCCGCCGTCTGGTGGCGCCGCGCAGCCGAGGACGGCGACGGGAACGCGGCCAACGCACTGGGGGCCCTGCACGCCGACCGCGGCGAGCGCCAGGCCGCCGAGCGCTGGTACCGCGTGGCGCTCGACGCGGGCTGCGACAACGGCGCGTTCAACCTCGGGCTGCTCTGCGCGGCCCAGGGGCGTACGGCGCAGGCCGAGCAGTGGTACCGCAGAGCGGCCTACGCGGGCCATCGCGAGGCCGCCAACGCCCTGGCCGTCCTGCTCCTCCAGCGCGGGGACGGGGACGGCGCGGAGCCGTGGTTCTCCAAGGCCGCCGAGGCGGGCAGCGTCGACGCCGCCTTCAACCTCGGCATCCTGCACGCGGGCCGGGGCGACGAGCGCACGGCGCGCGGGTGGTACGAGCGCGCTGCGGCCTCCGGGCACGCCGAGGCCGCGCTCCAGGTCGGCATCGCGCTGCTGCGCGAGGGCGAGCTGCACGCGGCCGAGCGCCATCTGCGGTGCGCCGCGGGCGGCGGCAGCGTCGAGGGCGCCTTCCGGCTCGCCGCGCTCCTGGAGCGGCGCTCCCGGCGGAGAGCCACCGGAGGCCCCGGCTCCGTCGGCGCGGCCGATGCCGACACCACGGGCAGCCACCGTACGGACGGCCTCGGTGCCGGTGCCGACGGTGCGTCGCGGCCCGAGTACGAGGAGTGGTACGAGCGGGCGGCGGGGCGCGGTCACCGGCGCGCGCAGGTCCGGCTCGGCATGTGCGCCGCGGCGCGCGGCGAGGTCGTCGACGCGGCCCGCTGGTACCGCGCGGCGGCCGAGGCGGGCAGCCCGAACGGCGCGTTCAACCTCGGGCTGCTGCTGGCCCGCGAGGGCAGCGAGCCGGAGGCGGCGCTGTGGTGGATGCGCGCGGCGGAGGCCGGGCACGGCCGGGCCGCGCTGCGGCTCGCGCTGATCAACGCGCGCCGGGGCGAGCTGGCCGAGGGGCAGTTCTGGTGCGCCCGCGCGGTCGAGCTCGGCCCGGCCGAGGTCGCCGAGCGCGCGGCCAAGCTGCGGGACGCGCTGCGGGCCGAGCTGACGGCGTAGGGCCCGGCCCGGGGGCTCCGGCTCCCGGACCGGGCCCGTGCCGTGCGGGGCCCGGGGAGGCCGTGGGGCACGTGATTTGCGCTGGTCGTCGAGGTGGGGTTAGAGTTAAGACATCACAACGACGCGGGGTGGAGCAGCTCGGTAGCTCGCTGGGCTCATAACCCAGAGGTCGCAGGTTCAAATCCTGTCCCCGCTACTGTGAGAAGGCCCGGATCTTCGGATCCGGGCCTTCTTTTTGTCCCACGGGGGCATCAGGGCTTGTGGCCGACCACCTCCGCGTACAGCTTGCGGTCCACCAGCCGCTCCTCCGGCAGCCGGTCGCCCTCGGTGACGCCCGCGTCGCTGTACGCCTTCTGCAGCCGGTCGGTCGTCCCCTTCCGTATTTCCCAGTCCATACGGAGCGACGGAACGGACGTGATGACCTTCGGGTCCTGCTTGAGGGCCTTCGCCAGGTCGCGCACGAAGGCGGGGTCCTTCTTGTAGTCGCCGGCGAAATACGTGTTGATCGTGCGGATGTACGCCCTCAGCAGCGCGACCCCGGCGTCCACGTCGTCGCTCAGCAGGTTGGGGCCGAACAGCGCGCCGCCCAGGGGCTCGCCGACGGGCTGGCCGCCCAGGAAGGCGTAGCGCCCGTTCCCGTCGACCTTGCGCCAGACCGGATCCAGCAGCCAGGCCGCGTCCACGCCGCCGCTCGTCAGCGCGGTGAGCACGTCGGCGGAGCCCAGTTGCTGGAAGGACATCGCGTCCATGGTGGTGCCGTGCTGGGCGATGACCTTGTCCAGGGGGTACGAGATCACGGAGCCCTTGCCGATCATCGTGCCGACCTTGCGGTCCTCCAGCTTCGCGGACTTCGCGCTCTCCCCCTTGTGGAGCTTGACCCACAGGCCGCTCTTGGAGGACGGGGCGGGGGAGAAGTTGCCCGCGACCCAGCGGATGTCGAAACCGCTGTTGATGCCGTTGATGACCGCGGCCTCGGGGGCGGCCCAGAGGGCGTCGACCTCTCCCTTGGCGAGCAGCGGCAGGGCCTCGGGCGTCGGCAGGACCTTCAGGTCGACGTCCAGCCCTTCCTTCGCGAACTCGCCCTTCTCCAGGGCGATCTGGAGCGGAGCGACGTATTCGGCACTGAGCGTTCCCGTCGCGATAGTCAGCTTGCGCTTCTTCTTGAGCTTCTCCGGCGCGGGCGCGCCCTTGTCGCAGCGGGCGGGGGCGCGGTCCCGGCCGAGCTTCGCCGGGTCGCTCCAGGCTTTCTTGCCGCAGCCTGCCACGGGTTCGATGTCGCGGGGCTCGGTGTTCAGGGCGCCGCCGCGCTGCGCGGAGCAGCCGGTGAGCGCCAGTGCGGCGAGGGCGGTCAGGGTGAGTGCCGTACCGAGGGGGCGCATGGGACCTCCGTTCAGGACCGTCGTTCAGGACTGGCCGCGTCCCCGGTCGCGCGGGGCCCAGGGGGTGAGGAACCGCCCGGCGATCCGTACGAGTTCGGAGAAGACGACGCCGAGGACGGCGACGCAGACGATGCCCACGAACATCACGTCGTTCTGGAAGAGCGCGCGGGAGTCGAAGATGAGGTGGCCGAGACCGTCGGAGGCGGCGATGGACTCGGAGGCGACGATCACCAGCACCGCCACCCCGGCGGCGATACGGGCGCCGACCAGGACGGCCGGGAGCGAGGCGGGCAGCAGCACGTGCCGGAACATCTGCCAGGCGCCCGCGCCGAAGACGCGGCCCGCGTCGCGGTGCCCCTCGGGAACGGCCAGGACGGCGGCCATGGTCGAGATCCATACGAAGAAGAAGACCGTGGCGGCGACGAGCGCGATCTGCGGGCCCTCGCCGAGACCGAACATATTCAGGAAGATCGGCAGCAGCGCCAGCTTCGGCACCACGTACAGCGCGTCCATGGTCGGCTCCAGGGCGGCCCGTACGAGCGGCAGGGCGCCCATCAGGAGGCCGAGCAGGTAGCCGGAGACGGTGCCGATGGCGTAGCCCGCCAGGACGCGCTTGAGGGTCGCCCACACGTCCGGCCACAGCTCCCCCTCGACGGCACGGTCCCAGCCGTCGGAGAGGATCGAGGTGGGTGCGGGGTAGACGCGTTCGTCGATCCACTGCTGGGTCGCGGCGAGCTGCCACAGCAGGACGAGCACGACGGGGACGGCGACGGCGAGCGCCAGCTCCAGCGCGCGGCGGCGCCGGTGCGCCGCGGCCGGGTCGGCCTCCTGGGGGCCGGGGCGCCGTATGACGCGGCCGTCGCCGGAGCGGGGGCGTTCCAGGGTGCTCATGGCACGGTCACCTCCCGGACCTCCTGCCGTACCTCGTCGCGCAGCAGTTCCCACAGCTCGTCCTTGAGCGTGGTGAAGCGGGGGTCGGAGCGGACGTCACCGGTGCGCGGGCGGCCGAAGGGAGGGCGGCGTTCGGCGATGATCCGGCCGGGCCTGGCGGACATGACCAGTACGCGGTCCCCGAGCACCAGGGCCTCCTCCAGGCTGTGGGTGATGAACAGGGTGGTGGTGCTGGCCGACTGGGTGAGCGCGAGCAGCTCGTCCTGGAGGAGGGTGCGGAGCTGTGCGTCGAGCGCCGCGAACGGCTCGTCCATGAGCAGGATCTCGGGCTCGACCGCGAGTGCGCGGGCGATGGCCACGCGCTGCCGCATGCCGCCGGAGAGCGCGGCGGGATAGGCGCCGGCGAACTCGGCCAGGCCCAGGCGGGACAGCCAGGAGCGGGCCCGGTCGTCGGCCTCCTTGCGGGGGACGCGCTGGATGTCGAGGCCGAAGCGGACGTTGGCGAGGACGGTCTTCCAGTCGTAGATCCCGTAGTCCTGGAAGATCATGGCGGCGGGATGGCGGGCGTCGGTACGCAGCTCCAGTTCGCCCTCGGAGGGGCGCAGGAGGCCCGCGGCGATGCGCAGAAGGGTCGACTTGCCGCAGCCGGAGGGGCCGACGACGCAGACGAATTCGCCCTTCTCGACGTCGAGTTCGACAGGGCCGAGGGCGGTGAGCCGGGAGGAGCCCCGCCCGAAGGTACGGGTGAGGCCGCTGGCGCGGATTTTCGGCATGGTGACTCCCCGTCGTGGAGTGGGGGAAGTGAATCCGTCCAGCGACGATATGACGGGTCGTCAGATAGCGGCAAGGGTCGTGCCGCAACGCACGGCGGCCCGCACCCCGGCGCGGGGTGCGGGCCGCCGTGAAGAGGAAGCCGTGCTCAGGGGGAGGGCGCCAAGGAGGCGCCCAAGGGGGCCGCCTAAGAGGAAGCGCAGCTCGGGCAGGTGCCCCGGTAGGTGACGGTGGCGTCCACGACCGAGAAGCCGTACCGCTCGGCCTCGGGGAGGGCCGCTATGGGGTCGCCCTGCGGGTGGACGTCCCGGATGGTGCCGCACTTCGAGCACACGAGGTGCTGATGGCTGTGGCGCGCGTTCGGGTCGTACCGCTTCGCCCGGCCGTCGGTGCTCACCTCGAGGATCTCGCCGATGGCGACCAGCTCGCTCAAGGTGTTGTAGACGGTCGCGCGGGCGATCTCGGGCAGACGGTCGGCCGCGCGGGCGTGGACTTCGTCCGCCGTGTAGTGCACGTGGTCGCCGTCGAGCACCTCGGCGACGACCCGCCGCTGCGCGGTGAGCCGCCAGCCGCGATCACGGAGCCGTTCCAGCAGGTCACTCATGCGTCCAGACTAGCAGCGCCATGTCCATGGGAAGAACCCGTACGAGTTTCGGCTTCATCTTGACTTGGACTTTGTCCAATGTAGGATCGACATCGGCGTTGGACAAAGACAGGACTGAGGCACAGGAGGCGCACGTGACCGTGCAGGACGAGACCACCGGACCCATGACGACGGAAGCCGGTGCGCCGGTCGCGGACAACCAGAACAGCGAGACCGCGGGTGTCGGCGGTCCCGGGCTCATCCAGGACCAGCTCCTGCTGGAGAAGCTCGCGCACTTCAACCGCGAGCGGATCCCGGAGCGCATCGTGCACGCCCGCGGCGCGGGGGCGTACGGGACGTTCACGGTGACCGGCGACGTCACCCCGTACACCCGCGCGAAGTTCCTCTCCGAGATCGGCAAGGAGACCGAGGTCTTCCTCCGCTTCTCGACGGTGGCGGGCAATCTCGGCGCGGCCGACGCCGTGCGCGACCCCCGCGGCTTCGCCCTGAAGTTCTACACCGAAGAGGGCAATTACGACCTGGTGGGGAACAACACCCCGGTCTTCTTCATCAAGGACGCCATCAAGTTCCCCGACTTCATCCACACCCAGAAGCGCGACCCGTACACCGGCTCCCAGGAGGCGGACAACGTGTGGGACTTCTGGGGCCTGTCGCCCGAGACCACGCACCAGGTGACCTGGCTCTTCGGCGACCGCGGCATCCCCGCCAGCTACCGCCACATGGACGGCTTCGGCTCCCACACCTTCCAGTGGACCAATGAGCAGGGCGAGGTCTTCTGGGTGAAGTACCACTTCAAGACCGACCAGGGCATCAAGAACCTGACGGCGGCCGAGGCCGAGGAGCTGGCGGGCAAAGACCCCGACAGCCACCAGCGCGACCTGCGCGAGGCCATCGAGCGCGGCGAGTACCCGAGCTGGACCGTGCAGGTGCAGGTCATGCCCGCGAAGGACGCCGCGACGTACCGCTTCAACCCGTTCGACCTGACCAAGGTCTGGCCGCACGAGGACTACCCGCCGATCGAGTTCGGCAAGCTGGAGCTGAACCGCAACCCGAGGAACATCTTCGCCGAGGTCGAGCAGTCGGTCTTCTCCCCGCACCACTTCGTGCCGGGCATAGGCCCCTCGCCGGACAAGATGCTCCAGGGCCGCCTGTTCGCCTACGGGGACGCGCACCGCTACCGGGTGGGCATCAACGCCGACCTGCTTCCGGTCAACGAGCCGAAGGCGGCCCAGGCCCGTTCGTACGGCCGTGACGGCGTGATGTACGACGGCCGGCACGGCGGCGCGAAGAACTACGAGCCGAACAGCTTCGGCGGCCCGGCCCAGACCGGCCGCCCGCTCTGGGAGCCCACCGCCGTCAGCGGCGTCACGGGCGACCACGAGGCCCCGTCCCACGCGGAGGACGACGACTTCGTCCAGGCGGGCAACCTCTACCGCCTCATGTCGGAGGGCGAGAAGCAGCGCCTCGTCGACAATCTCGCGGGCAACATCGCGGGTGTCTCGCGTGACGACATCGCCCAGCGCGCCATCGAGAACTTCCGCAAGGCGGACGACGACTTCGGCAAGCGGCTGGAGGCCGCGGTCCAGGCCCTCCGCGGCTGAACGACCGGCCAGCTCGCCGAACCCACCCGGAGGGGCCGGACGCCATTGGGCTCCGGTCCCTCCGGCACGTCCGCGTCAGCGCTACGTCCGCGTCAGCGCCACGTCGGCATCGGCGTCGGCGTCCGCGTCTGTGTCCGTGTCGGCGGTCGCGGACATGGCCGCGTCCGCGTCCGACCAGCTCCGGACGATGTCGCGCACCGAGACCACCCCGACCGGCTCGCGCTCGTCCAGGACGATCAGGTGCCGGAAGCCCCCGTGCGTCATGGCCTGCGCGGCCTCGTCGAGCGTCCAGGACGGGGCCGCGAAGACCACGTCCGTGGTGGTGTGGTCGTGCGCGCGTTCCAGGTCCGGGTCCTGGCCCTCGCCCAGCGAGTTGAGGATGTCCCGTTCCGTGAGGATCCCCAGGCCGCTGGTGTCCGGGTCGAGGACGACGGCGGCGCCGACCCGGCGCGCCGACATGAGCCGGGCGGCCTGGCGGAGGGTGTGTGCGGGGCCGATGGTGAGGACCACGGTGCTCATCGCCTCGTGGACGTGACCGGGCATGGACGGCATGGACGTGCCACCTCCTTGGAGGAACCGCCGCTCTTTCGAGAAGCGATTCACAAGGTCACAAGCGAGCTGATTCTCATGCTCACATGTGACCGGGGCCACAACAAGGGCCCCGGAGGCGCGAACCCTAAACCGCCCTAAGCGGTGAGGTAGCTCAGCAGCCGGTCGTGGAGCAGCCCGTTGGAGGCGGCCGCGTTCCCGCTGTGCGGGCCCGGACGGCCGTCGAGCCCGGAGAAGGTGCCGCCCGCCTCCTCGACGATGACCGCGCTCGCCGCCATGTCCCACAGCGACAGCTCCGGCTCGGCGCACATGTCCACCGCGCCCTCGGCGACCATCATGTACGGCCAGAAGTCGCCGTATCCCCGGGTGCGCCAGCAGTCCCGGGTGAGGTTCAGGAAGCCGTCCAGCATCCCGCGCTCCTCCCAGCCGTGCAGCGAGGAGTACGCGAACGACGCGTCCCGTACGTCCGAGACCTGCGAGACCTCGATCCTGCTGGCCTTGGAGAGGCTGCGGCCCGTGAAGGCGCCGCTGCCCTTCGCGGCCCACCAGCGGCGGTTGAGCGCGGGCGCCGAGACGACGCCGACGACCGGGTGGTCGCCGCCCTCGCCGGTCTCCGTGAGCGCGATCAGCGTGGCCCACACGGGCACGCCGCGGACGTAGTTCTTGGTGCCGTCGATGGGGTCGATGACCCAGCGGCGCGGTCCGTGGCCCTCGGTGCCGAACTCCTCGCCCAGCACCGCGTCCCGGGGACGGGTGCGCTGGAGGGAGGTCCGGATCAGCTCCTCGGCCGCCTTGTCGGCCTCGCTCACCGGCGTCATGTCCGGTTTGGTCTCGACCTTCAGGTCGAGCGCCTTGAACCGTTCCATGGTCGCGGCGTCGGCGGCGTCGGCCAGCACATGGGCGAGACGCAGATCATCGTGGTAGTCCAGCATGTTCCGAACAGTATCGAGCGGGGAAACCCCCGGCCAGCGGCCATGCGTGTGCGCGGTGTATTGACACCTCCTGGCGGCGCGTCAATTCTGAGCCGCACGCTGGCCGTCGGGCTTCGGGCTGGGGAGGCGACGATGCCTACTGCACGCGAGACCTTGCTGGAGGCCGCTCACGCGGCGGTCGGGACGCAGCCGTGGACCGGAGTGCGGATGGTCGACGTGGCCGCCGCGGCGGGGGTGTCCCGGCAGACGCTCTACAACGAGTTCGGCAGCAAGGAGGGACTCGGCGCGGCGCTCGTGAGCCGTCTCGTCGAGGACTTCCTGGACGGCGCGGCGCGCGCCGTCGCCGAGGCGGGCCGCAAGGGCGCCGACCCGGCCGCCTGCTGCGCCGCGGCGGCGGCGTGGATGCTGCGCACGGCCCGCGAGGAGCCGATCGTCCACGCGGCGCTGACGGGCTGCTGGGGCGCCCGTATGCCGTTACCGGCGCCCGCGCGGCACGCGCCCGCGGGCGGATTGCCGGGCGAGCCGGGAGCGCTCGCCGTCGTCCTGCGCAACAGGGCCGTCTCCGGCCTCGGTTCACCGGCCGCGCCGGGCGGACAGCCGGTGCTGGAACGGGCGTACGAGGCGGGGTTACGGATCGCGCTCTCCTACGTCGTCGCGGAGTCGGGGGATCCGGACGACGAGACCTGCGGGCGCGTCGACGAGGTCGTCCGCGCGCTGCTGGAGAGCGCCCCCTGAGCCGCCGAGAGCGCCCCGTGGGTTTCCCGGGCCGCCGCGAGCCGCCCCCTCAGTGGGCGCTGCCGGAGAGCTGGAGGCCGATGACGCCCACGATGACGAGCGAGATCGAGACCAGCTTGAGCGTGGAGATCACGTCCCCGAGGAAGACCATCCCGTAGATCGCGGTACCGGCCGCTCCGATGCCCGTCCACACCGCGTACGCGGGCCCGACGTCCAGGCGGCGCAGCGCCAGGGTCAGCAGGCCGAAGCTGCCCAGCGCGAAGACGCAGAACGCCACGGTCGGCCACAGCCTGGTGAAGCCGTGCGAGAGCTTCAGACAGACGGCGAAGCCGGTCTCCAGCAACCCCGCGACGATGACCAGCAACCACGCCATACGGCCTTCCTCCCGTTGCTCCTCTTGGCACTGCCTTGGGCTGGGCATGGATCGGGCTCGGGGCGTGCTTGGCCCGGGGAAATACAGTATGCCCGCGGATGTCGAGCGGAGGCGATCAATCCCCTTCGCGTCGTTCCCGCGTTTCCAGCAGCCGGCGCAGCGAGTGGAGACGGGCCGGATCGGCATGGCCCTCCGCCACCCACGCGTCGAGCGCGCACCCCGGCTCGTTGTGACCGCACGCCCGGGGGCACTCCGCCGTCCCCGGTTCGAGATCGGGGAACGCTTGGATGACGCGCGAGAGTTGAATGTGGTTGAGTCCGAACGAGCGGACGCCCGGGGTGTCGATGACCCAGCCGTCCCCGGCCTCGCCGTCGTCCTCGTCCGGCAGCGGCAGGGCGAGCGCCGCCGTCGTCGTGTGACGGCCGCGCCCCGTGACCGCGTTGACGTCCCCGGTGGCGCGCTGCCGTTCCGGCACCAGGGAGTTGACCAGCGTGGTCTTGCCGACGCCGCTGTGCCCGACGAACACCGTGGTCAGCCCGCGCAGCATCGCGCGCAGCTCCTCGGGCGGGCCGTCGGCGGCCAGCCGGTCCCGGTCGGTGACCGCGTACCGCAGGCCCAGTGGTGCGTAGGTGTCGAGCAGCGGCTGGGCCGGGGCGAGGTCGGCCTTGGTGAGCACGAGCAGCGGTTCGAGCCCGGCGTCGAACGCGGCGACGAGGCAGCGGTCGATGAGCCGGGGACGGGGCTCGGGGTCGGCGAGCGCGGTCACGATCGCGAGCTGGTCGGCGTTGGCGACGATGATGCGCTCGTACGGATCGTTGTCGTCGGCCGTCCTGCGCAGCACCGAGGCGCGCTCCTCGACGCGCACGACGCGTGCCAGGGTGTCCTTCGCGCCCGACAGATCGCCGACCACGGCGACGATGTCGCCCACCACCACGCCCTTGCGGCCCAGTTCGCGGGCCTTCATCGCGGTGATCGTGCGGCCCTCGACCAGGACGGTCAGCCGGCCCCGGTCGACGGTGAGGACGCGGCCCTCCGCCGCGTCCTCGTGCTTGGGGCGGGTGTGGGTGCGGGGGCGCGTGCCCCGGCGGGAGGGGCGGACGCGGATGTCGTCCTCGTCGGTGTGCTTGCCGTAGCGGCGCATCGCGGGAGCCCTCTCAGGCCCTCTCTCCGACGGGTGCGGCCCCCAGCATGCCCTCCCAGAGCCCGGGGAAGTCGGGCAGCGTCTTGCCCGTCGTCGCGATGTTCTCGACCTGGACGCCCTCGACGGCGAGACCGAGCAGGGCCCCGGCCGTGGCGAGCCGGTGGTCGTCGTACGTGTGGAAGACGCCGCCGTGCAGCGGGCGGGGGCGGATGCGCAGGCCGTCCTCGGTCTCGGTGACGTCGCCCCCCAGGCCGTTGATCTCCTTGGCGAGCGCCGCCAGCCGGTCCGTCTCGTGCAGCCGCAGGTGCGCGACGCCGCGCAGCACCGACTCGCCGTCCGCCAGCGCGGCGACGGCGGCGATGCCGGGCGTCAGCTCCCCGACGTCGCCGAGGTCGACGTCGATCCCGTGCACCCGGCCGCCGCCGGTGAACGTGAGGCCGCGCTCGTCCAGCTCGCACGAGCCGCCCATCGCGGAGAAGATCTCGCGCAGCGCGTCGCCCGGCTGCGTGGTGTGCTCCGGCCAGTCCGGGATCGTGACTCGGCCGCCGGTGATCAGCGCGGCGGCGAGGAACGGCTGCGCGTTCGACAGGTCCGGCTCGATCGTGAGGTCCCGGCCGAGGAGGGCGCCGGGGGTGACCCGCCACACGTTCGGCTCGCCGCCGTCCTCCGGCGCGTCCACCTGCGCCCCCGCGGCGCGCAGCATGTCGATCGTCATCCGGATGTGCGGCATCGACGGCAGCGCGCGGCCCGTGTGCCGGACCTCGACGCCCTGGTTGAACCTCGGACCCGACAGCAGCAGCGCGCTGACGAACTGGCTGGAGGACGACGCGTCGATCTCGACCGGGCCGCCCGTGAGCGAACCGCTGCCGTGCACGGTCATCGGGAGGGCGCCCCGCTTGCCGTCGTCGATACGGGCGCCGAGCGTGCGCAGTCCGTCGATCACGCCGTGCAGCGGGCGCTCGTACGACCTCGGGTCGCCGTCGAAGCGGACGGGGCCGTCGGCGAGGGCCGCGACGGGCGGGAGGAAACGCATGACCGTGCCCGCGTTCCCCACGTCCACCGTCGCCGGGCCGTGCAGCGTGGTGGGGATGACGCGCCACGCCTCGCCCGCGACGGCCGCGCCGGGCGCCGTGTCCTCCGGGCGGGGCGCCGAGGTCGTCGACGAGACCGTCTCCTCGATCTGCACGCCCATCGTGCGCAGGCCCTCGGCCATGAGCTGGGTGTCGCGCGAGCGGAGCGGGCGGCGCAGCCAGCCCGGCTCCGAGGAGAGGGCGGCCAGGACGAGGGCGCGATTGGTGACCGACTTCGAGCCGGGGACGGTGACGGTCGCGTCGACCGGGCCCGTCACGGTGGGCGCGGCCCAGAGAGGCGAGGGAGCGGCAGGGTGATCGGTCTGGTCGGTCATGAACCTCACTTTAGTGGGTGGGGGTGACGCCGATTCCCGACCAGACGGGGAGAAATGCTGGTGAAACATGCTCCTGGTAGAGCGCTCCGAGTCCCCGAGCCCCTCGGCCCCGCCCTTCCGGCCCCGCGGGCGCCTACAGCGACAGCAGCCAGCGGCCCCCGGCGAGCAGCGAGGCGAGCGAGACAAGGTGGAAGAGGAGCAGCCAGAGGGCGGCGGGGACCTGGGTGAGCCGGGAGAGCTGGTCGGCGTCCGAGTCCGGGGCGCCGCCCCTGCGCCTCTTGCCCTGCAGCTCGAAGACGGGACGGACCCCGCCCAGCAGCAGGAACCAGACCACGCCGTACGCGAAGGCCGCCTGCACCTCCGGGTCGGTCAGCCAGGAGACGAGCAGGAAGGCGCCGCCCGCGACGAAGACGGTCAGCACCCCGTACGCGTTGCGGATCATCACCAGCATGGCGACCAGCAGCGCGGTGGCGCCCCACAGGAGGGCGGTGATGTGGTTCGCGGCCAGCAGCCAGGCGCCGCCCAGGCCGAGCAGCGAGGGCGCCGTGTATCCGGCGGCGGCGGTGAGGACCATGCCTATCCCGGTCGGCTTGCCGCGCGAGACCGTCAGGCCCGAGGTGTCCGAGTGCAGCCGGATGCCGTCCAGCCGCCGTCCGGAGAGGAGCGCGACGATGCCGTGCCCGCCCTCGTGCGCGATCGTCACCGCGTTCCGCGAGAGCCGCCACACGCCGTGCGGCAGCACGGCCAGCAGGGCGACCACCCCCGTGGCGATCACCAGCCACTGCTCGGGGTCCGGCTGGGTGCCGAAGACCCGGTCCCAGACGTCCGCGATGCTCGTGTTGCCCATCTTCCCCTGGCCCTCCCCGTATTTCCCACTCCAACGGACGGCGGCGCTCACGCGCGCCGTGGCAGTCTTGCATCCATGTGTGGGAGGTATGCAGCGAGCCGGGCGCCCGAGGATCTGGTCGGGCTTTTCGAGATCGAGAAGTGGGACCCGGAGGAGACCCTGGCCGCCGACTGGAACGTGGCGCCGACGAAGCAGGTCTACGCCGTGCTCGACCGGCCCGTGAAGGGGTCCGACGACCCCCGCCCGGTGCGGCAGCTCCGGGTGCTCAAGTGGGGCCTGGTGCCGGGCTGGGCCAAGGGGCCCGAGATGGGCGTGAAGATGATCAACGCCCGCGCGGAGACCGTCCACGAGAAGCCCGCCTACCGCCGCCCCTTCGCCGCCCGTCGCTGCCTGCTGCCCGCCGACGGCTACTACGAGTGGGTCACCGCCACGGGCGAGCTGAAGCTGGAGCAGGAGGGCAAGAAGAAGCGGCCCCGCAAGCAGCCGTACTTCGTGACGCCCGCCGACGGCTCGGTGTTCGCCATGGCCGGGCTGTACGAGTTCTGGCGGGACAAGACGCTGCCGGACGACCATCCGCTCGCCTGGTGGGCGACGTGCACGGTGGTCACGACGGAGGCCGAGACGGCCCCGCTCGCCAACGCCGCGGAGATCGCCGAGGGCGGCCCCGGCTCGCTCGCCGACATCCACCCCCGGATGCCGCTGATGCTCACCCCGGACCGCTGGGACGCCTGGCTGGACCCCTCCCGTACGGACGCGGGCGAGGTGCGCGAGCTGCTGGCGCCGCCGCCCGAGGGGCTGATGCGGGCCTATCCGGTCTCCACGGACGTCAGCAACGTCCGCAACAACGGCCCCGAGCTGCTGAAGGAGCTGTCGGCGCCGGAGGAGGAGACGCTCTTCTGACGCGGCGTGCGGCAGGATGCGGCGCATGAGTGCGACAGCGACAGCGGAGACCGTCGAGACGGACGCGGGCACCGCCCGTATCACCTGGCACGGGGCGGCGGACGCGCACACCGTGCTCGCCCTCGGGCACGGCGCCGGAGGCGGGATCGAGGCCCGCGACCTGCGGGCGCTCGCGCAGGCGCTGCCCGCGCGCGGGGTGACCGTCGCGCTGGTGGAACAGCCCTGGCGGGTCGCGGGCAAGAAGCTGGCCCCGGCCCCGAAGACCCTCGACGAGGGCTGGCGGGGCCTGTGGCCCGCGCTGGAGAAGCCCGGGCTCCCCGTCGTCGCGGGCGGGCGCAGCGCGGGGGCGCGCGTCGCGTGCCGTACGGGCGCAGAGCTGGGCGCCCGCGCCGTGCTCGCGCTCTCCTTCCCGCTGCACCCGCCGGGCAAGCCGGAGAAGTCCCGCGCCGGCGAGCTGACGGGGACGGGGCTGCCGGTGCTGGTGGTGCAGGGCGGACGGGACCCGTTCGGGCGCCCGGAGGAGTTCCCCGCGGGGACGGAGATCGTCGAGGTGCCGTACGGGGACCACGGCTTCGCGGTGCCCAAGAAGGCGGACCTCGGCCAGGACGGGGCGCTGGCCGTGATCACCGATTCCGTGGCCGCGTGGCTGACCCGGGAATGAGACGGGGGGCCGTGTGGTTGCACGGAACGTCGGTACACACGTGTGCAACCGCACAGTCTTCACGAGGAGAGGGAGCCGCCCGTATGGGTTCTGTCGCTTGCCCCGAGCGCCCGCAGGCCGTTGACCTGGACTGGGCCACGCTCGCGCTGGCCGGAGGCTCGAAGATTCGAGCGGCGGGCGAGGCGGATCGTCGTCTATTCTCCGATTCGAGCGAGTCTTCGTACGGGCTCGCCACGACTCTGGAGGAGGTGGGTCCGGTCACCGGGACCGACGGCGGCGGAAGTGCCCAGCACGACGCCCAGACGGCTGAGACCGCGGAGACGACGGAGACCGAGGCGCAGCGCAGCGCGCGCTTCGAGCGCGACGCGCTGACCTTCCTCGACCAGATGTACTCGGCCGCGCTGCGCATGACGCGCAATCCGGCAGACGCCGAGGACCTGGTCCAGGAGACCTACGCGAAGGCGTACGCCTCCTTCCACCAGTTCCGCGAGGGCACCAACCTCAAGGCGTGGCTGTACCGCATCCTCACCAACACGTTCATCAACTCGTACCGGAAGAAGCAGCGCGAGCCCCAGCGCAGCGCCGCCGAGGAGATCGAGGACTGGCAGCTCGCGCGCGCCGAGTCGCACATGTCGACCGGTCTGCGCTCGGCCGAGGCCCAGGCGCTCGACCACCTGCCCGACTCCGATGTCAAGGAAGCGCTGCAGGCGATCCCCGAGGAGTTCCGCATCGCCGTCTATCTGGCGGATGTCGAGGGCTTTGCGTACAAGGAGATCGCGGACATCATGGGGACACCCATCGGCACGGTGATGTCCCGACTGCACCGCGGACGCCGCCAGTTGCGCGACATGCTGGAGGGCTACGCGCGCGATCGCGGGCTCGTCCCGGCGGGTGGGGTTTCGGACGGGTCGCACGACCGGAAAGGCTCGGGCTCATGAGTTGCGGAGAGCCGCACGAGACGGACTGCTCTGAGGTCCTGGACCACCTCTATGAGTACCTGGACCGGGAAATGCCCGACAAGGACTGCGAGAAGTTCCAGGAGCACTTCGACGAATGCTCCCCGTGCTTCGAGAAGTACGGGCTGGAGCAGGAGGTCAAGAAGCTCGTCAAGCGCTGCTGCGGGCACGACGACGTCCCCACGGACCTGCGGGCCAAGGTGATGAGCCGGATCGACGTGATCCGCGCGGGCCAGGCGGGCGAGCCGTCGGCGGAGTCACCCGACCCGGCGGGCACGAAGGCGGCGCAGGGCGCGAAGGGCACGAAGGACGGGAAGACCGCGAAGGGTCCGCAGGGCGCGGCGCAGTCCTCGGAGCCCGCACAGCCCTCGGGGTCCGCCGCGCAGTCCGCACAGTCCTCGCAGCCCGAGGCCTCGGAGGCCTGACGCTCATCACGCCCGACCGCTTACGCGCGAGCGGTTCCGGACGCTGTCACCCCTTCGTGTGAGCCGACAGCGTCCCGTACGGGGGAACGCCTCGTGCGGGCGCCCCCGTGCGCCCTGGCCGCCCTATCCTCCCCATCCTGCGGATCGGCACGAGCCGGCGGGATCTGGGGAGGAGGCTCACCATGCGTGCCAGGAGAGCGGGGCTGCCGCGCGCGGCCCGCGCCACCGTCGTGGGCGCGGCGCTGGCGGGCGCCGTCTGCGTGGCGCCCGCGCTGGAGCGGCCCCGCGGCACCGAGTGGGCCGTGCTGCTGCCCCTCGCCGCGCTCTACGCGTTCTGCGAGTACCTGCCCCGCTGCCCGCTCCTCGGCCACCGGGTGCCGGGCAACGTGGGCGCGTTCTTCCCCGTCCTCCTCACCGCCGTCGTGCTGCTGCCGCCCGAGGCCGCCGCGCTCACCGGGATCCCCGGCGCGCTCGTCGGCCGCGTACGGGAGCGTCACGCGGCGGCCCGGCGGATCTGGCACGCCGGGCAGCTCGCCCTCGCCGCGTACGCCGCCGGGTGGACGCACGTCCTGCTCGGCAGGGGCACGGCCGAGGCCGACTTCCCGTACGCGCTGGTCCCGGCGCTCGCCGCCGCGCTGACCCTGGGCGCCGTGCGCACCGCGCTCGACGGCTGGATCCTCGTCGTCGCCGAGGGCTGCGCGCCGCGCACCGCCTGGCGCGGCCAGTTCGCCCGCGCCGCCGGGCCACATCTGGCGCACGGGCTGGCCGGACTGATGATGGCCGTGCTGTGGCGCAGCCCGTACGGGCCCGTGGCGGCGCTGTTCGTGCTGCTGCCGATGTACATCTGCTGCTGGGTGTTCGCCCAGTACCACCGCGAGCGCGGCGCGCACCAGGCCACGATCCGCGCGCTCGTGCAGGCCGTCGACATCAAGGACCGCTACACGCGCGGCCACAGCGAGCGCGTCGGCCGCGCCTCCGTGCTCATCGCCCGTGAACTCGGCATGGACGACTCCAGGACCGAGGTGCTCCGCTTCGCGGGGATCCTGCACGACGTCGGCAAACTCGGCGTCCCCACCCGGCTGTTGCGCAAGGACGGACCCCTCACCCCCGAGGAGCGCCGCGTGATCGAGCTGCATCCCGAGTACGGGCACGAGATGGTGCGCGGCATCGGCTTCCTGGGCGAGGCCCGTTCGGCGATCCTCCACCACCACGAGCGGATGGACGGCAGCGGCTATCCGTACGGCCTGTCCGGCGGCGAGATCCCCGAGTTCGCGCGCCTGGTCGCCGTGGCCGACGCCTTCGACGCGATGACCTCCACCCGCAGCTACCGCAGGGCACGCCCGGTGAGCGTGGCCCTGGAGGAGCTGGAGCGGTGCTCCGGCACGCAGTTCGACCCCGTGATGGTCCGTGCCCTGGCCCGCGCGCTGGGCCGTACGGGCTGGCACGCCGCCGTCACCGCGGACCTCCCGGCGGGCCGGGACGGGAGCGGGCGGGACGCGAGCGGAAACGTGCATGCGGACGTCGCGGGAGTGACGGCGGACGCCGCCCGCGCCGCCCAGGAGCCCGTCCGGTGAGGCGTCTCGTCGCGCTGCTCCACCTGGCCGCCGCCGCGCTCAGCGCCGCCGGGCTCTGCGCCACCCTGTGGCGGGGCCCGGCCGAGCCCGGCAACGCGCTCGCCTTCGGACTCGTCATCGCCGTCGGCGAGTTCGCGCGGGTCCGCTTCCCCGACACCGACGGCGGCACCCGCACCGTGGGCCCCCTCGGCATCGCCGGGGCCCTCGGCTACGCGCTGCTGGGCGAGGTGGGGGGCGAGCCCACCACGCACGGTGTCCTCCAGGTCGTCGCTGTCGCGGTCGTCGGCTCGCTGTGCGGCCTCGCGCCGCACGTCGCGCGCGGCACCGCGCCGCCCCTCGACGACAGTGTGCGGGGCGTGCTCGGGGTCGGCTTCGCCGCCGCCTGCTTCCAACCGCTCTACAACAGCGGCACGTTGGGCGAGGCCATGGGCCGGGGTCCCGGATACGCGCTCTGCCTGCTCGCCATCACCCTGCTGACGGGGGTGTGCGACGCGCTGCTGACCGCCCTGCTCGCGGCGGGGCGCACCGGCTGGCCCTTCGGGCCGCTGCTGCGCGACGAGTTGGCGGGGCGCCTCGGCATCGTTCCGGCCATCGCGGCGACGGGCGCCGTGATCGCGCTCGCCGTCGCCGTCGCGGGGCTGTGGGCGCTGCCGGTCTTCTGCGTGCCCCTGCTCCTCACCCAGTTCTCCTTCCGCCGTTACGCCTCCGTACGGGCGACCTACCGGCAGACCATCGCCTCCCTCGCGCGGGCGACGGAGGTCGCCGGATACACCCCGCACGGCCACGCCCGCCGCGTGGCCGTCCTCAGCCGCGCCGTAGGCCGTGAGCTGGGGCTGCGCGAGCCCGAACTCACCGTCCTGGAGTACGCGGCCCTGATGCACGACATCGGCCAGCTCTCCCTCGTCGACCCCGTGCGCGGCGGGGCCACCGAGCCCCTGGTACCCGAGGAGCGGCGCCGTATCGCGCTGCTGGGCGGCGCCGTCGTACGGCAGACGGGCGTGGCCCCCGAGGTCGCCCTGGTGGTCGAACGGCAGGCGGATCCGTACCGGGACCAGCCCGTCACGGCGCGTGTCATCCGCGCGGTGAACGCCTACGAGGACCTCCGCGCGGGCAGGGATGACGCGGGCGAACGGCCCGGCGCGCGCACGGCGTACGCGCTGGAGCGCTTGCGCACGGCCACGGGGCGTGACTACGAACCACGGGTGGTGGAAGCGCTGGCGCGCGTGGTGACGCGGGGCCGGGAAGCCTGACGCACGGGTAATGAGCGGGCACCCGAGCGGGCATGGTTGGATGCGAAGAGGGGAACCGCGGAAAACGCGTAACACCGCGCGAAGGCACGCAGGCTACGCAGGCGCACCTAGAGCGCGGGAGCGCGACGACAGGCGGGAAGTCAGGCGGAAACGGCGGAATCAGTGAGGATCTTCGGCAAGGTGCGGCACCGTCCCTCCGCTTCTTGGCGGCAGGCGACGGACCGCGCGTTCACGCTTATCGGCGACGGGCGGTACGAGGACGCCGGAGCCCTGCTCACCCGTGCCGCCGATCTGGAGCCGTGGCTCTCGGAGTCCTGGTTCAACCTCGCGCTGCTCCACAAGTTCCGGCACGACTGGGAGCAGGCGCGCGCGGCGGGCCTGCGCGCCGTCGCGCTGCTCGACCGGGAGACGGGGGCGCCCGACTGGTGGAACGTGGGCATCGCGGCCACGGCCCTCCAGGACTGGCCGCTGGCCCGCCGCGCCTGGCAGGCGTACGGGCTGCACGTGCCCGGACAGGCCCAGACCGCCGCGGCGGCGGGGGAGCCCGCGGGGATGCAGCTCGGCAGCGCCGCCGTCCGGCTCTCCCCGGAGGGCGAGGCCGAGGTCGTCTGGGGCCGTCGGATCGACCCGGCGCGGATGGAGGTCCAGAGCATCCCGCTGCCGTCCTCCGGGCGCCGCTGGGGCGAGGTCGTGCTGCACGACGGCGTCCCGCACGGGGAGCGGACCACGGCCGCAGGGCCCTCGTACCCCGTCTTCGACGAGATCGAGCTGTGGGCCCCCTCGCCCGTCCCCACCTGGGTGGTGCTGCTGGAGGCGGCCACGGAGAGCGACAGGGACGCGCTGGAGCGGCTCGCGGCCGACGCCGGGTTCGCCGCCGAGGACTGGTCGTCCTCCGTCCGGCTGCTGTGCCGGGCCTGCTCGGAGAGCGCGATGCCGGCCGACGAGGGCGAGGGCGGCGTCCACATGGACCCGCACGACCACAGCTCGCCCGGCCAGCCCGGACCGCTGGGCCATATGGCGCCGGGCGGCCCCGGGGAGCTGTGGGTGCCCGAGCGGGAGTGCGGGCTCGCGGCGCCCGCGGGCCTGGTCAGGGGCCTGCTGGACGGCTGGGTCGCGGACAGCCCGGACACCCGTGAGTGGCGGGATCTGGAGGAGGTCTGCTGAGGCCCCTCGCGTGGCCCCGTACCCTGTAGGCCGAAGAGTCGGCTTGTGGGAATTGCAGGGAAGGCGTACGAGGGCATGGCGCAGCAGCAGGGAACCGGTTCCGGGGCCGGGCCGGTGGACGGCGAGTTCATCGACGACGTGACGGACGCCGCCGCCCGCGAGGAGGCGTACCGCGCGCGGGGCACGGCCCGTCCCATCACGGTCGTCGGCAATCCCGTGCTGCACCGCGAGTGCAAGGACGTCACGTCGTTCGACGACGAGCTGGCCACGCTGGTCGACGACATGTTCGCCAGCCAGCGCGCCGCCGAGGGCGTCGGCCTCGCGGCGAACCAGATCGGCGTCGACCTGAAGGTCTTCGTCTACGACTGCATGGACGACGAGGGCGTCCGGCACGTCGGCGTCGTCTGCAACCCGGTGCTCGACCAACTCGCCGCCGAGGAGCGGGTGCTGGACGACGGGAACGAGGGCTGCCTCTCCGTGCCGGGCGCCTACGCCCCGCTGGCCCGCCCCGACTACGCGGTGGTGCGCGGCCAGGACGCCCAGGGCAAGCCGGTCGTCGTGCGGGGCACCGGCTATTTCGCGCGGTGCCTCCAGCACGAGACCGACCACCTGTACGGGTACCTCTACATCGACCGGCTCTCCAAGCGCGAGCGCAAGGACGTGCTGCGCCAGATGGAGGAGAACGAGCCGAGGTACGAGGTCGTGCCGAACGACTGAGGCGCCCCGGTGCCTCAGAAGTCGTCGTCGAAGCTGACCGAGCCCTCGACCGCCACCTGGTACGCGGAGGGGCGGCGCTCGAAGAAGTTGGTCAGCTCCTGGACGTTCTGCAGCTCCATGAACGAGAACGGGTTCGTGGAGCCGTAGCGGACGGGGAAGCCGAGGCGGGCCAGCCGCTGGTCCGCCACCGCCTCCAGGTACTGCCGCATGGAGTCCGTGTTCATGCCCGGCAGCCCGTCCCCGCACAGGTCGCGCGCGAACTGGAGTTCCGCCTCGACGGCCTCCTCCAGCATCGCCGTGACCTGCTTCTCCAGCTCCCCGTCGAAGAGTTCCGGCTCCTCCTGGCGCACCGTGTCCACCACGTCGAAGGCGAAGGACATGTGCATGGACTCGTCGCGGAACACCCAGTTGGTGCCGGTCGCGAGGCCGTGCAGGAGGCCGCGCGAACGGAACCAGTAGACGTACGCGAACGCGCCGTAGAAGAACAGCCCCTCGATGCACGCCGCGAAGCAGATCAGGTTCAGCAGGAAGCGGCGCCGGTCGGCCCGCGACTCCAGCCGGTCGATCTCCTCGACCGAGTCCATCCACGTGAAGCAGAACTGGGCCTTCTCGCGGATGGAGGGGATGTTCTCGACGGCCGCGAACGCCTCGACGCGGTCGTCGTGGTCGGGCAGATAGGTGTCCAGCAGCGTCAGATAGAACTGGACGTGCACGGCCTCCTCGAAGAGCTGCCGCGACAGGTACAGCCGCGCCTCGGGGGAGTTGATGTGCTTGTAGAGCGTGAGCACCAGGTTGTTCGCCACGATCGAGTCGCCCGTGGCGAAGAAGGCCACCAGCCGGCTGATCATGTGCTGCTCGCCGGGCGTGAGCTTGGCGAGGTCCGCGACGTCGGAGTGGAGATCGACCTCCTCGACGGTCCAGGTGTTCTTGATCGCGTCCCGGTAGCGGTCGTAGAAGTGCGGGTAGCGCATGGGGCGCAGGGTCAGCTCGAATCCCGGGTCGAGCAGGTTCTTGTTCTCGGTCGGCTTCTCGGCCGGCTTCTCGTTCGGCATTACTGGCAGGCCTCGCAGGACTCGGGGTTTTCCAGGGAACAGGCGACAGCCTCGTCGCTCGCCGCCTGCTGGGGGAGGGTGGACTTCGCCGCCTGGGCGATGCGCGTGGCGGGGCGCGAGCGCAGGTAGTACGTGGTCTTGATGCCGCGCTTCCAGGCGTACGCGTACATCGAGCTGAGCTTCCCGATGGTGGGGGAGGCCAGGAACAGGTTCAGCGACTGGCTCTGGTCGAGGTACGGGGTGCGGTCCGCGGCCATGTCGATCAGGGCGCGCTGCGGGACCTCCCAGGCCGTGCGGTACAGCTCCCGGACATCGGCGGGCACCCAGTCCAGGTCCTGGACCGAGCCGTTGGACTCGCGCAGCGCCTCGCGGGCCCGGTCGTCCCACAGGCCGTGCCGCTTCAGCTCCTCCACCAGATAGGTGTTGACCTGGAGGAACTCGCCGCTGAGCGTCTCGCGCTTGAAGAGGTTGGAGACCTGCGGCTCGACGCACTCGTAGACCCCCGCGATCGAGGCGATGGTCGCGGTCGGCGCGATGGCGAGCAGCAGCGCGTTGCGCATGCCCGTGCGCGCGACACGGGCGCGCAGCGCCTCCCAGCGGTCCGCCCAGGCGGGCTCGGTGTCCGGGTAGTGGTCGGGGTGGAGCACGCCGCGTGCCGTACGGGTCGCGGACCAGGCCGGGAGCGGGCCGTTCCGCTCGGCCAGGTCGGCGGACGCCTCGTACGCCGCCAGCATGATCCGTTCGGCGATACGGGTGGAGAGCGCGCGGGCCTCCGCCGAGTCGAAGGGCAGGCCCAGCCGGAAGAAGACGTCCTGGAGGCCCATCACGCCCAGACCGACAGGCCGCCAGCGGGAGTTGGAGCCCTCGGCCTGCGGGGTCGGGTAGTAGTTGATGTCCACCACGCGGTCGAGGAACGTCACGGCAGTACGGACGGTCGCGTCGAGGCGCTCCCAGTCCATCCCGCCGCCCTCGACCAGGTGGGCGGCGAGGTTGACCGATCCCAGGTTGCACACGGCGGTCTCGCCGTCGTCGGTGACCTCCAGGATCTCCGTGCACAGGTTCGAGGAGTGCACCGTGCGGCCCGGCTCCGCCGTCTGGTTGGCGGTGCGGTTCGAGGTGTCCTTGAACGTCATCCAGCCGTTGCCGGTCTGCGCGAGGGTGCGCATCATCGCGCCGTAGAGCTGCCGCGCGGGCACGGTCTTCAGCGCGCGCCCCTCGGCCTCGGCCTTCCGGTACGCGGCGTCGAACTCCTCGCCCCACAGGTCGACCAGCTCGGGCACGTCCACGGGCGAGAAGAGCGACCAGTCGGCGTCGGCCTCGACGCGGCGCATGAACTCGTCGGGGATCCAGTGCGCCAGGTTCAGATTGTGGGTGCGGCGGGCGTCCTCGCCGGTGTTGTCGCGCAGCTCCAGGAACTCCTCGATGTCCGCGTGCCACGTCTCCAGATAGACGGCGGCGGCGCCCTTGCGCCGCCCGCCCTGGTTCACGGCGGCGACCGAGGCGTCGAGGGTCTTGAGGAACGGCACGATGCCGTTCGAGTGGCCGTTCGTCCCCCGGATCAGCGAGCCCCGCGCGCGGATCCGCGAGTACGAGAGCCCGATGCCGCCCGCGTGCTTCGAGAGGCGGGCGACCTGGTGGTAGCGCTCGTAGATCGAGTCCAGCTCGTCGCGCGGGGAGTCGAGCAGATAGCAGGACGACATCTGGGGGTGGCGGGTGCCGGAGTTGAAGAGGGTGGGGGAGGAGGGCAGGTAGGAGAGCGAACTGGTGAGCCCGTACAGCGCGGCGACCTCGTCCACGACCTCGTCGGCGGGACGCCCGCTGTCGCCGTCGGCCAGGCCGCAGGCCACCCGGAGCAGGAAGTGCTGGGGCGTCTCGATCACCTGACGGGTCGTGGGGTGCCGGAGCAGATAGCGGGAGTGGACGGTGCGCAGCCCGAAGTAGCCGAAGCGGTCGTCGGCGCCGTCGCCGAGGGCCTCCTCGACGAGCGCGTCGAGCCGCGCGGCGTGCGTACGGACGAACGCGGCGGTGCCGTCGGCGATCAGCCCCTGCGCGTGGCCGACGGCGACGGAGGCGGAGAACGAGGTGGCGCCCTGCGAGGCGGCCTCCTCGCGGATCGCGAGGGTGAGCAGGCGGGCCGCGAGCCGGGAGTGCTCGGGCTCCTCGCCGATGAGCCCGGCCGCCGCCTCGGTGGCGAGCGCCCGCAGCTCGGCCTCGGACGACTCCCGCCGGCGCCCCCGCAGGGCCGCGGCGGCGATCTTCCCGGGCGCGACGGCGGTGAGGTCGGCGCTGAGCTCGGTGAGGGTGCGCAGGAGCGCGGCGGCGGGGGCGTCCTCCGTGCCGGGCGCCGCGGGTCCGGGTGGCTCCGTCGTCGTCACCGTCGGAACTGACGTCGCCTGCGGCACTGACGGAGCTGATGGTGCGATGGTCACTGCTCTGCTCTCCCTCGCTCAGGGCCGAGGGCGGGCGCGGGACGCCGGCGCGCGGGCATGCCGAACAGCGCCCTCACGGGCATGGCTCACCACGGCGCCGTCCCCCGGTCCACTCCACGAGACCCGGACGTTCGTCGATGCCGCCCGGCAGGCATTCGGGCTCGCGCCGTACGGGCAGCACGGCACACACCGCTGCGGGACAGCTCCGGAGTCACACCGGATTCCCCTGCGGCGAACGGCTCGGTCGAGCATACATGTTGGGGTGCGTGGTGGAGGTGCCCCTAGATGTTGTGTCGAGGGTCAAGAGATGGTTTACAGTGCGGGGGCGTCCCGCAGGGTCAGCGTGAACGCCTGGAGCGTGAGGTCGGAGCCCTCGACGGGGTTCCAGTCGCGGGAGGGGGCGCGGCGGAAACCGAAGCGCTCGTAGAGGCGGTGGGCGGCGCGCATGTGGGGCTGGCTGCATATGACGATGCCGGTCTTCGCGCGCAGCCTCGTGCGGTCTATGCAGGTCTGCACGAGGGCCTCGCCGATTCCGCGGCCGCGTGCCGCGCCGTCGACGGCGAGCATCCGGAACTCGGCCTCGGTCTCGCCGGCCAGCTCCGCGTACGGGCCGCCGTCGCCTACGTACGTGACGGTGCCGAGCACCTTGCCGTTCGGGGCGGTGGCCACGAGGAGTTCGGCCTGTGCGGCGCGGGTCGCAGCGTCGCGCAACGTCTCCAGATAACCGTCCGACTCCCCGAACTCCAGGAGCCCGTCCCCGACATACACCTTGCCGGTCAGCTCGCCGACCGCCCCGTACTCGTCCGCGTGCGCGTCCCTCACCAAGAAGTCCATCCCCCCATGATGTCGCCCCTGACTGACAGAGAGCACGACAATTCCGGGCCCCGAGCCAAGACTTCTGGGCTTGCCCCATGAGGGGCGCGAGGAACTGCGCGCCCAGCCACGGCGCTGCGGCAGCCCGCGAAGCACAGCCCGGGGCACCCCGAACCCGGCCCTGTGCGCGGGGCACCCGGCGCAGGGGGCTGCGCTTGCCAACCCTGCTCCCCCAAGCTCTTCGAGCAGGGGGCACCCCCAGTGGCAGACTTCCCAAGCGCAGTGGGGTGGAGGGCGAAGCAGGAGTGCCCCGCCAGGGGCGCGGGGAACTGCGCGGCCAGCCACGGCGCAGCCGCAGCCTGCAATGCACGGCACGGGGCAGCCCGTGCTCAGCCCTCAGTGCCGGGCACCCGGCGAAGTGGCTTCAGCAGCAGCGGAAGCCCTCGCGGGGGTCGCCCTCGCGGGCGTCGGCGCGAGTGCGCTCGAACTCGCGCCGGCTCGGCACAGGCGCCGACGGCCCCTCGTGCTGCCGGACGTGCGCCACGTACCGCTCGTACGCGCTCTCGTCCGTGAACTCGCGGACGTACCAGCGGACCCAGCGCCCCGCCCTGCGCAGGGCACTCATCGGGAGCCCTCTTCCGAGGCCGCCGGGCCCGCCGCGGCGAGTTCCGCCTTCTCCTCCTTCGTGGGGATCAGCCCCGCGGGGGCGACGATCGTGGATTCCGTGTGCGGAACCTCCGTCAGGGTCGCCGTCTCCGGCTTGCGGATGGCCCGCACGCACGTGCGCCCGGCGTCCAGCAGCACCACGATCACCAGCACCGCGAAGAGCGCCGAGAGCACGCCGTCCACCGTGGAGTTGGTGACGACGGTGTGCATGTCGTCCATGTCCTTCGCCGGGGGGAGAACCTTGCCCGCGTCGATGGCTTCCTGGTAGACGGAGCGCTGCTCGAAGAAGCCGACCTTCGGGTCGCTGGAGAAGACCTTCTGCCAGCTCGCGGTGAGCGTGACGACCGCGTCCCAGGCGAGCGGAACGGCCGTGACCCAGGCCCACTTGAGGCGGCCGGACTTGACGAGCAGCGTGGTGCAGACGGCGAGGGCGACGGCGGCGAGGAGCTGGTTGGCGATGCCGAAGAGCGGGAAGAGCTGGTTGATCCCGCCGAGCGGCTCGTGGACGCCGACCCACAGGAAGTAGCCCCACAGGGCGACGATGACGGCGCTGGAGGCCAGCAGCCCGGGCCACCAGCTCACGCGGCGGAACGGCTTGTAGACGTTGCCCAGCATGTCCTGGAGCATGAAGCGGCCCACGCGCGTACCCGCGTCGAGCGCCGTCAGGATGAACAGCGCCTCGAACATGATCGCGAAGTGGTACCAGAACGCCTTCATGCTCGCGCCGCCGATCACCTTCGAGAAGATCTCGGAGACGCCGATCGCGAGCGTGGGCGCGCCGCCCGTGCGGGAGAGCAGCGAGTGCTCCTCGACGGCCTTGGCCGCGGCGGCCAACTGGTCGGGGGAGATGGTGTATCCGAGGCCCTTCACGGCCTCGCTCGCGGCCTGGACGTTGTCGCCGATCACGCCCGCCGGGGCGTTCATCGCGAAGTAGAGGCCCGGGTCGATGATGCTGGCCGCGACCATCGCCATGATCGCGACGAAGGACTCCATCAGCATGGAGCCGTAGCCGATCATGCGGACCTGGGTCTCCTTCTGCATCATCTTCGGGGTGGTGCCCGAGGAGATGAGGGCGTGGAAGCCGGAGAGCGCGCCGCAGGCGATGGTGATGAAGACGAACGGGAAGAGCGACCCGGCGAAGACCGGCCCGTCGCCCTGTCCGGCGAAGTCGGTGATGCCCTCCATCTTCATGGTCGGCAGGGTGACGATCACGCCGAGCGCGAGCAGCCCGATGGTGCCGATCTTCATGAAGGTGGAGAGGTAGTCGCGCGGGGCGAGCAGCATCCACACGGGCAGGATCGAGGCGATGAAGCTGTAGACCAGGATCCAGATGACGAGGGTGCTCGGCGCGAGCGTGAAGGTCTCGGCCCAGGAGGACTCGGCCACCCAGCGCCCGGCGACCAGCGCGAACAGCAGCAGCGCGATGCCGATCACGGAGACCTCGGTGACCCGGCCGGGGCGCAGCACGCGCAGGTAGAAGCCCATGAACAGGGCGATGGGGATCGTCATCCCGATGGAGAAGGTGCCCCAGGGCGACTCGGCCAGCGCGTTGACGACGACCAGCGCCAGCACCGCCAGCAGGATGATCATGATCGCGAGGACGGCCAGCAGCGCGGCGGCGCCGCCCACCGGGCCGATCTCCTCGCGGGCCATCTGGCCCAGCGACTTGCCGTCGCGCCGCATGGAGAAGAAGAGCGTGACCATGTCCTGGACGGCGCCCGCGAAGATCACGCCGACGATGATCCAGATGGTGCCCGGCAGATAGCCCATCTGGGCGGCCAGCACGGGCCCGACGAGCGGTCCGGCGCCCGCGATGGCGGCGAAGTGGTGGCCGAGCAGCACGCGCCGGTCGGTGGGATGGAAGTCGATCCCGTTGTCGAGCCGTTCGGCCGGGGTGGCGCGGGTCTTGTCGACCTTCAGGACGCGGGTCGCGATGAAGCGCGCGTAGAAGCGGTACCCGATGGCGTACGAGCCGAGCGCCGCGGCGACCATCCAGGCGGCCGACACCTCCTCGCCGCGCGCCAGCGCGAGTACGGCCCATCCCGCCGCGCCGACAAGGGCGACCGCGGTCCAGATGGCGATGGATTTCGGGCTGGCATTGCGCACGCGCGAGTCCTCCTCGTCCCCCAGCGTTCACTGTGGACACAGTGAACATTGCACGACGCAAGGACCGTAGAACAGCGCGTTCCTCCGCGCCACACCGTGGTCAACGGCAGTTAGGACACGGAGCGATAACGCCGCCCCGGGGGAGGGCCGGCGCCCGTCAGTCCTGCTCGGGCGCGGGGCGCTGGAGATTGGCCACGAACTTGTAGCGGTCGCCGCGGTAGACCGAACGGACCCACTCGACCGGCTCGCCGTGCGTGTCGCGCGAGTGGCGGGAGAGCATCAGCATCGGCAGCCCGACGTCGGTGCCGAGCAGCCCGGCCTCGCGCGGGGTGGCGAGCGAGGTCTCGATGGTCTCCTCGGCCTGGGCCAGATGGACGTCGTAGACCTCGGCCAGCGCGGTGTAGAGCGAGGTGTACTTGACCAGGCTGCGGCGCAGCGCGGGGAACCGCTTCTGGGAGAGGTGGGTGGTCTCTATGGCCATGGGCTCGCCGCTGGCCAGCCGGAGGCGCTCGATGCGCAGCACGCGCCCGCCCGCCGGGATGTCGAGCAGTCCCGCGAGCCGGTCGTCGGCCGTGACGTACCCGATGTCCAGGAGCTGCGAGGTGGGTTCGAGGCCCTGGGCCCTCATGTCCTCGGTGTACGAGGTGAGTTGGAGGGCCTGGGAGACCTTGGGCTTGGCGACGAAGGTGCCCTTGCCCTGGATGCGCTCCAGCCGCCCCTCGACGACGAGTTCCTGGAGGGCCTGGCGGACGGTCGTACGGGAGGTGTCGAACTCGCTGGCGAGGGTGCGCTCCGGGGGGACGGGGGTGCCCGGGGGGAGCGTCTCCGTCATCTCCAGCAAGTGCCGCTTCAGCCGGTAGTACTTGGGCACGCGTGCGGTGCGGGCGCCCGACCCGTTGCCGCCCGAGGGGCGGCTCCCGTCCGGTTCCGCCGCCGAGGCTGACGTCGCCGCTGGCGCGACCGCGCCCCCGTCCGTACTCATGGCACGCCTTCCCGACTCGTGTCGTGCTGCCGTCACCGGCTTCCTCCGTGTACGTATCGCTCTGTAGGAAGTCTCACCCTGCATACCGAGCGTGAGCGCAGAGGCGATGCGCATGCGCCCGATGATGCGTCAACCCGATGCGGGTCAGCGGCTCACATCGTGGCACGGGCCGGGCCCGGGTGCGCTTCCCAGCTCAGATGTCGTTCCGATAACGGAAGCGACAGCGAGCTTTATACACCGTTGACACCCTTAAAGGTCTAGGCCAAGCTCTGCACACTGGTCTAAACCATTAAAGACCACTTCCAGTGTGCAGGGGAGGATGCTGTGAAACGTGGACTCATAGCCGCGGCTGGTGTCGCGGTACTGGTGGTGAACGTCGCGGCCTGTGGGTCCGACGACAAGGACAAGGGTTCGGGCCCCGACGACTGGAAGGGCCAGACTCTCACCCTGTGGGCGATGGACGGGTCCACTCCCAAGAAATGGGAGAAGGACATCAAGAAGGCCTTCGAAAAGAAGACGGGGGCCAAGCTCAAGCTCGAAGTCCAGCAGTGGAACGGCATCCAGCAGAAGATCACCACTGCCCTCTCCGAGTCCGACCCGCCGGACATCATCGAGGTCGGCAACACCCAGACCCCCGCCTACGCGAAGACCGGCGGCCTCGCCGACCTGAGCGACCTCAAGAAGACGGTGGGCAAGGACTGGACGCCCTCCATCAACAAGTCCGCGGTCTTCGACGGCAAGCAGTACGCCGCGCCGTGGTTCGCCGTCAACCGCACGGTCATCTACAACAAGAAGATCTGGGCCGAGGCCGGCATCAAGGGCACGCCCAAGACGCGTGACGAGTTCTTCGAGGCGCTCGACAAGATCGAGAAGAAGACCGACGCCGAGCCGATCTACATGCCGGGCCAGAACTGGTACTTCTTCGACGGCCTGCTCATCGCCAACGACGCGCAGCTCGTGAAGAAGAAGGGCGGCAAGTGGGTCTCCAACCTCTCCGACCCGAAGGTCGGCGAGGCCATGGCGACGTACAAGAAGTACGCCTCCTACTCCAAGGCCCCCAAGGACAAGGACGAGGCCACCCCGCAGCAGGCCGAGGTCTTCGCCAAGGGCAAGACCGGTGCGTTCATCGGTCTGAGCTGGGAGGCGGCGACGGCCATCGACGCCAACAAGAAGATCGAGAAGGACATCGGCTACTTCACCATTCCGGGTGAGTCGGCCGGCAAGCCCGAGGGTGTCTTCCTCGGCGGCTCCAACCTCGCCGTCGCCGCGGGCAGCGAGAAGCAGGAGCTGGCCAAGGAGTTCCTGAAGCTCGCGATGTCCGACAAGTTCGAGGGCGCCATGGCCAAGGAGGGCGGCGTCATCCCGAACAAGGACTCGCTCCAGTCCAACCTCAAGGGCAACCCGGCCGCCGAGGCCGCGGCGCCCGCGGTCGAGGACGGCGGTCTGACCCCGCTCATTCCCGAGTGGGGCGCGGTGGAGAACCCGCCGAACCCGATCAAGACCTATATGACGTCCGTGCTCAGGGGGAAGTCGCACGCCGACGCGGCCAAGGGCGTCGAGGGCGAGATGAACAAGCGGCTCAGCCAGAAGCAGTGACACGGCGCTGAGCGCGTGGCCGACGGCCGGTGGAGGGGCCCCTCGCGGTGCCCCTCCCTGGCTTCCGCGGTCTCGCGGGCCGCCCGCGACCGGGGCGGCGGAGGCAACCGAGGCAACCCTGTTGTGAGTTGGAGCGTAGGTCTGGATGTCTGTGAACACCGGTAAGGCGCCGCCGGAGGACAAGGTGCCGTTCAAGCCGCTGGGGAGCGAGCTCGCGCCCTCCGAGGTACGCCCCGAGCGCGCGCCGCGTGCCGGGCTCCCGTACCTGCTGATGCTGCCCGCTCTCGCGGCCACCGCCGTCTTCCTCGGCTATCCGCTGGTGCAGAACGGCATCCTGTCGTTCCAGAACCTGAACATGACGCAGCTCATCCAGCACGTCACCGAGTGGCACGGGTTCTCGAACTACACCGACACACTCACGAACGAGCAGTTCTGGCGCGTCGTCCTCCGCTCGATGATCTTCACGGCCGTCAACGTCGTCGCCATCATGGTCGGCGGCACCCTGGTCGGGCTGCTGCTCGCCCGCCTCGGCTCCAAGATGCGGCTGCTGCTCTCGATCGGGCTGGTGCTCGCCTGGGCGATGCCGATCATCGCCGCGACCACCGTCTACCAGTGGCTGTTCGCGCAGCGCTTCGGCGTCGTCAACTGGGTGCTGGCCAAGATCGGCTTCGAGGGGATGTCCGACTACAACTGGACCGGCAGCCAGCTCTCGACGTTCTTCGTCATCTCGCTGCTGCTCACCTGGACCTCGATCCCGTTCGTCGCGATCAACCTCTACGCCGCGACGACCACCATCTCGCGCGAGCTGTACGAGGCGGCGGCGCTCGACGGCGCGGGCGCGTGGAAGAGCTTCAAGAACGTGACGTTCCCCTTCCTCAAGCCCTTCCTGCTCGTCGCGACGTTCCTCGAAGTGATCTGGATCTTCAAGGCGTTCCCGCACGTCTTCGCGGTCAACGAGGGCGGCCCCGACCGGCTCACCGAGACCCTGCCCGTCTACGCCTTCGTCGAGGGCGTCGGCAACCAGCACTACGGCGCCGGTGCCGCCATCTCCATGCTCACCATCCTGATCCTGCTCGCGCTGATGTCGTACTACCTGCGCATCGTGCTCAAGCAGGAGGACGCCGACGACGAGGGGGAGACCCGATGAAGAAGTCACTCCCCGGCAGGATCTGGCCGAACGCCACGGCGCTCGTGCTGTTCGCCGGCTTCGTGTTCCCCGTGTACTGGATGTTCAACACGGCGTTCAAGAAGAACGGCGACATCATCAGCGAGGACCCCGTCTGGTTCCCGACCTCGCCGACCTTCGAGCACTTCAAGACCGCGGTGAACGCCGAGCACTTCTGGACGCTCGTACGGAACTCGGTCACCGTCACCGTCGTCGCCGTCGGACTCTCCCTGCTGCTCGCGCTGTTCGCGTCCTTCGCGCTCGCACGGATGCGGTTCAAGGGCCGCAAGGGCGTGATCCTGGTCTTCATGATCGCGCAGATGGCGCCCTGGGAGGTCATGGTCATCGCGATCTACATGATCGTGCGTGACTCGGACATGCTGAACAGCCTGATCCCGCTGACCCTCTTCTACACGGTCATGGTGCTGCCGCTCACGGTGATCACCCTGCGCAACTACGTCGCGGCCGTGCCCAAGGACCTGGAGGAGTCCGCGATGGTCGACGGGTGCACGCGGACACAGGCGTTCGTGAAGGTCATCTTCCCGCTGCTGGCGCCCGGACTGATGGCGACCTCGCTGTTCGGGTTCATCACGGCCTGGAACGAGTTCCCGATGGTGCTCATCCTGAACAAGGACGCGGAGGCCCAGACGCTGCCCCTGTGGCTGTCGAAGTTCCAGACGGCCTTCGGCGACGACTGGGGCGCCACCATGGCGGCGGCCTCGCTCTTCGCCATCCCGATCCTGCTGCTCTTCCTCTACCTGCAGCGCAAGGCGGTCAGTGGCCTCACCTCCGGTGCGGTCAAGGGCTGATCCCGGCTCACCCCGAAGGGACACGCGCCAGATGACCACATCCTCCGTTCGCCGCACCGACACCCTCACCCGCGACGCGCTGGCCGTCCTCCAGCCCGGCTTCACGGGAACGGCGGCGCCCGCCTGGCTGCTGCGGCACCTCGGCGACGGGCTCGCCTCGGTCGGCCTGTTCAGCCGCAACATCGACTCCGCGGAGCAACTGGCGTCGCTCACCGCCCAGTTGCGCGAGGTCAGCCCCGATGTGCTGGTGGCGATCGACGAGGAGGGCGGCGACGTCACCCGGCTGGAGGCGCGTACGGGGTCCTCGTTCCCCGGCAACGCGGCGCTCGGCGCCGTCGACGACACCCGGCTGACCCGGGCCGTCGCCCACGAGCTGGGCCGCCGGCTGGCCGCGGCCGGGGTCAACCTCAACTGGGCGCCCTCGGCCGACGTCAACTCCAACCCGGACAACCCCGTCATCGGCGTGCGCTCCTTCGGCGGCGACCCCGACCTGGTGGCCCGGCACACCGTGGCGTACGTCGACGGGATGCAGTCGGCCGGGGTCGCGGCCTGCGTCAAGCACTTCCCCGGGCACGGCGACACGGCCGTGGACTCGCACCACGCGGTGCCGCGCGTCGACGCCGACCTCGACACCCTCAGGTCGCGCGAGCTGGTGCCGTTCCGGGCGGCCGTCGCCGCGGGCGCCAAGGGCGTGATGAGCGGTCACATCCTGCTGCCCGCGCTCGACCCCACGTACCCGGGCACCGTCAGCCCGGCCGCGCTCTCCGGGCTGCTGCGCGCCCCCGAGAGCGAGGGCGGCCTCGGCCACGACGGGCTGATCGTCACCGACGGCATGGAGATGCGGGCCATCTCCGCCACCTACGGACTGGAGCGCGGCTGCGTGCTGGCCGTCGCCGCCGGGGCCGACGCGATCTGCGTCGGCGGGGGCCTGTCCGGAGAAGACACCGTGCTGCGGCTGCGCGACGCGCTGGTGAGGGCCGTGCGCGACGGCGAGCTGAAGGAGGAGCGGCTCGCCGACGCCGCAGCACGGGTCCGTTCCCTCGCGGAATGGGCACGGGGCGCGGGGGCCGCCAACGCGGCGGTCCCCGCGCTCGCCCCCGACCCCGGCATCGGCATGGAGGCCGCACGGCGCGCGGTGCGCGCCACCGGCCTCGACACGTACAAGCGCCCCGACGGACCCGTGTTCGTCGCGGCCTTCACCCCGCTCGCGAACATCGCGGTCGGCGACGAGACGCCCTGGGGGCCCGCCGCCGAGCTGCGCCGGATGCTGCCCGGCACCGCCACCGCCGTCTACGACGGCGCGGCCCGCGCGGGCGACGGCGCGGAGGGGGCGGCCGGGGGCCGTTACCTGGGCGCCGAGGTGCTGCGGGCGGCCGACGGCCGCCGCGTCGTCGCCGTCGTCCGCGACGCGCACCGGCACCCCTGGATGAGCGCGGCACTGGACACCCTGGTCACGGCGCGCCCGGACACCGTCGTCGTCGAGATGGGCCTGCCCCGGGCCGAGCCCCGGGGCGCGCTGCACATCGTCACGTACGGCGCCGCGCGGGTCTGCGGGCGCGCGGCGGCCGAGATCATCGCCGGGGAATGACCGGGGAATGGACGGAAATGTGCCCCCTCACCGGGGGGAACGTAGGATCGATGACGACACCCCGCCCAGCTCCATGGAGGCACCACGCATGTCCGCCCCGTCGTCCACGACGCACGCTCCCGGCCAGATCATGGCCGGTGAGATGGCCGAGCAGCCCGCCGTGCTGCGGCGCATCCTCGACGAGGGGGCGGCCGGCATCCGCGAGGTCGCCGAGCGGATCGCCGCGAAGAACCCCCGCTTCGTCCTCCTCACGGCACGCGGCACCTCCGACAACGCCGCGCTGTACGCGAAGTACCTGCTGGAGATCCTGCTCGGCAAGCCGTGCGGCCTGACCTCGATGTCGACCACCACGGCGTACGACGCGAAGCCGGACCTCACCGACTGCCTGGTCATCACCATCAGCCAGTCCGGCGGCAGCCCCGACCTGGTGGCCTCCACCAAGGCCGCGCGCGAGGCGGGCGCGATCACACTCGCCGTCACCAACAACGCGGACTCGCCGCTGGCCGAGGTCAGCGAGTTCCACATCGACGTGCTCGCCGGGCCCGAGAAGGCCCTGCCCGCCACCAAGACGTACACCGCGGAACTGCTCGCCCTCTACCTCTTCGTCGAGGGCCTGCGCGGCTGGGGGTCCCCCCGGACGGAGTCTGGGGGAGGGGCCGAGGCCGCCAAGGCGCTCCCCGAGATCGCCGAGTCCGTCCTCGCCCGCAAGGACGAGGTACGGGAGCTGGCCGCGCGCTACCGGTTCGCCGAGCGCATGGTCCTCACCTCGCGCGGTTACGGGTACCCGACCGCGAAGGAGGCCGCGCTCAAGCTCATGGAGACGAGCTACATCCCGGCCCTCTCCTACTCGGGCGCCGACCTGCTGCACGGCCCGCTGGCCATGGTCGACAACATCTCGCCGGTCATCGCCGTCGTCACCGACGGCAAGGGCGGCGAGGCCCTCCAGCCCGTCCTGGACCGGCTCCGCGACCGCGGCGCCGACCTCGTCGTGATCGGCGCCCAGGACCAGGTCGAGCGCGCCTCGGCCGGCTTCGCCCTCCCGACGGACGGACTGGCGGAGGAGCTCCAGCCCATCGTCGAGATCATGCCCCTCCAGATGCTGGCCTACGAGGTCACCATCGCCCGAGGCCAGGACCCGGACGCCCCCCGCTCCCTGGCGAAGGTGACGGAGACCCGCTAGAGGCGGCGGTTTCGGGGGCGCGGGACTGTGTCATCCATGCGGCTCCGCCGCGTGGGCGCGAGCCCGGCGGCAGGCGCCCCCGAAGCACGCCCGAAGGGCGGCTTCAGGGGCGCGGGGAACTGCGCGAGCAACCACAACGCGCCCGCGCCCCGCGAAGCACAGCGAGGGGCGACCCCTGCCCGGCACGGCGGGGCGCACCGTCAACGGTCCGCGTAGACACCGGGGTTCGCGACAGCGGCCGGTCGCCGCCCCGCGGCCCAGGCGCGGAGCGCCTCCGCCGCCATCCGCGAGTGCACGGCGATCACGTCATCGGACGCGCCCCCGATGTGGGGGGTCATCGTCACGTTCGGCAGCGAGAACAGCGGGTGGTCCGGACGCGGCGGTTCCGTCCAGAAGACGTCGAGGCCCGCACCGGCGAGGTGCCCGTCGCGCAGCGCACGGATCAGCGGGCCCTCCTCCACGACCGCGGCGCGCCCCGCGTTGACCAGGTACGAGCCCGGCCGCATCAGGGCGATCTCGCGGGCCCCGATCAGCCCGATCGTCGACTCCGCGAGCGGCACGTGGACGCTCACCACGTCCGAGCGCTCCAGCAGCGCGTCCAGCTCGACCACGCGCGCCTCGTCCCCGAACGCGCCGGGCTCCAGGTACGGGTCGTACACCAGGACGTGCATGCCGAAGGCCCGCGCGCGGGCGAGGACGCGCCGCCCGACGGCGCCGCCGCCGAGGATGCCCAGCGTGAGCCCGTTCAGCCCGCGCCCCCGGAAGAGCCGGTAGGGGGCGAAGACGTCGTCCTCCGTCCAGTTGCCCGCCCGCATCCACGCCTCGGCGCGCGAGGTGTTGCGCAGCGTGGCCAGCAGCAGCGTGAAGGCGAGGTCGGCGGTGACGTCCGCGTTGCGGCCCGGGGTCGTCGCGACCGGTATGCCGCGCGCGGTGCAGGCGTCGAGGTCGATGTTGACGGGGGCGGCGCGGCACGAGACCGCGAAGCGCAGTCGGGGCGCGGCGGCGAGGGCCGCCGCGTCGAGCCGGTCCAGCTCGCAGACGACGGCGTCGGCGGAGGCGAGCGCGTCACCCGGCTCCGTCGCCTCGGCCAGCGAACGGCCGCTCGTGGACGGCGATGTGACGGTCACCTCGAAGTCCCGTTCCAGCTCCTTCGCGACGGCGCCGTCGAAGGCGGCGGTCACCAGCACGCGGGGACGGTCGGGCATCGGTGCGGTCATCAGGGGTTCCTCTTCTCTCTCACAGGTACGGTCAC
Source organism: Streptomyces albiaxialis (assembly GCF_039530985.1). NCBI lineage: Bacteria > Bacillati > Actinomycetota > Actinomycetes > Kitasatosporales > Streptomycetaceae > Streptomyces > Streptomyces albiaxialis. The sequence continues at coordinate 224,307 of NZ_BAAAPE010000007.1, read as the reverse complement.
GCCCACCGCCGCAGCTCCCGCAGCGCGGGCCAGCGGGGGCGCAGCGCGTCCCGTACGGCCGTGAACGTCTCGGACTGCGCGGCGTGGAGCCCGGCGACGGCCGGGTCGGGGGTGAAGACGTCGGCGTCGCCGAGCAGCGCGGAGGCCGAGGCGACGGGCCCGCCGCCCTCGACGGCGGCGAGCGCGAGGGCCGCGGCGCCGCGGGTGCCGACCTCCTGCGCGAGCGGCCGTTCGACGGTGCCGCCGGTGACGTCGGCGAGGATCTGGCAGAGCAGGTCGCTGGCGGCGCCGCCGCAGACGCGGAGGGTGCCGGTGTGCCGCAGCGCGGCCCGGCACTCGCGCAGGTTGAGCGCGATGCCCTCGTAGACGGCGCGCAGGAGCTGGCCCCTGGTCGTCCGGTTGGACATCCCCAGCCAGGCGGCCGAGGCGTGGACGTCGTTGAACGGGGCGCGCTCGCCCGCCTCCGCGCCGTACGGCAGATAGAGCACGCCGCCCGCACCGGCGGGCACGGCGCGCGCCTCGGCCTCGACCGCGTCCCAGTGGTCGGCGGTCGCGTCGGCGGCCCCGCCGGAGGCGCCACGCAGCAGCGCCTCGCGCGCCCAGGTGAGGTTCGGCGAGCCGGACATGGGGGCCAGGCACTCCAGCACCTGGCCGTCGAAGCCGGTGGCGAGGCAGATGCCCTCGGAGGCCGTCAGCTCGTCGGCGCTCGCGCGGGTCACGCCGAGGAAGGCGGTGGTGCCGATGATCGCGTACGCCTCGCCGGGGGAGACGGCGCCGGTCCCGGCGCCCGCCGTCGCGGTGTCCATCATCCCGGTGGCCACGGGCGTCCCGGCGGGGATCCCGAGCAGGGCCGCGGCCTCGCCGGTCAGCGGGCGGTGCGCGTCGGCCGGGACGACGGGCGGCAGCAAGTGCGCGAAGCGCCGGTGGCCCAGCCGGTCGATCAGCTCGTCGGAGTACCGCCCGGTGCGGATGTCGAGGTACGTGCGGGACGCCTCGGTCGCGTCGGTCTCCAGCACGCCGGTGAGCCGCAGCCGGATCCAGTCCTTGCAGTTGGCCTGGTGGCGGGCGCGTTCCAGCAGTTCGGGCCGGGTCGCGGCCAGCTCCTCCAGCAGCGGGGGCAGGGCGCCGGGGAAGACGGACGAGCCCGTCACGGCGCGGACGGCGGCGGCGCGTCCGTCGGCCTCCCACGCCCGTACGCGCTCCGTGGCGCGGCTGTCCAGCCAGAGCAGCGCCGGGCCGACCGGCCGGTGGTCCCGGCCGAGCAGCCAGGCGCCGTCGCCCTGCCCGGTCAGCCCGATCGCCCGTACGGTGACGGGCCCCGCCTGCTCCAGCGCGGCGGTGGCCGTGCGGACGACCGCGTGCCAGACCTCGTCCATCGACTGCTCGGCGTGGCCGCGCTCCGGGCGCTCGACCCCGACGGAGGCGCGGGCGGTGGCCAGCTCGCGGCCGTCGGTGGTCAGCACGGTGGTCTTCACCGCGGTCGTGCCCGCGTCGATGCCGATCAGCGCGCTCTCAGGTGGCGTCATGACACTCTCCGACTGAACATTGGTGCACAGCATTGTGCGAACGTTCGCAATGTAAGTCGAGGGAGATCGAGGGTCAACTCTTGACAGGTGCCCCGGGCGGGCCGACTCTGGGCGGCCCATAGTGCACATGCCTGAACAAAAGTTCACCGGTGAGGTGCGGCCCGGACTCAAAGGAGAGTGCCCTCATGTCGTCGATGTCCGTCTGGCTCGCCCGTCAGGGGATCGTGCGTCCCCTGGCGTGGGGCTATCTGGCGCTGCTGCTGTTCATGGTCGGCGACGGCGTCGAGCTGGGCTTCCTCGCGCCCTATCTGGAGTCCCGCGGCTTCGCCGCGTCCGACGTCGCGACGCTGGTGAGCGTGTACGGGATCGTGGTCGCCGTCGCCGCCTGGCTCGCGGGCGCGCTCGCCGAGGCGTGGGGCCCGCGGCGGGTGATGGCCCTCGGCTTCGCGATCTGGGCCGCCTTCGAGGTGGTCTTCCTCGCGCTGGGCGTGATGGCGGGCAACTACCCGGTCATGCTGGTCAGTTACGGGATCCGTGGCCTTGGCTACCCGTTCTTCGCCTACGGCTTCCTCGTGTGGGTGACCATGGCGACGCCCAAGGAGGTCATCGGCCGGGCGGTCGGCTGGTACTGGTTCGCGAGCACCGCCGGGCTCGGCGTCGTCAGCTCGTACTTCGCGGGCGCCGTCATCCCCGTCGTGGGCGAGCTGGTCACCCTGTGGATATCGCTGGCCTTCATCCTCGCGGGCGGCCTGATCCTCTTCTTCCTGGTCCGCGCCCGGTCGCGGGGCGCGGGGGAGGGTGCGGGCGCCGCGGCCAACCTGCGCCAGGTGGTCAAGGGGCTCACAGTGGTGAAGACCCACCCCAAGGTCGGCATCGGCGGCGTGGTGCGGATCATCAACACGCTCTGCTTCTACGCGTTCCCGGTCTTCGTCGCCTCCCACATGGTCCACGACGTGGGCTTCTCGCTGCCGCAGTGGCAGACGATCTGGGGCACGATGCTCTTCGCCAACATCATCGGCAACGTCCTCTCCGGCTACCTCGGCGACCGGATCGGCCAGATCAACGTCGTCGCCTGGATCGGCGGCGTGGGCTGCGTGATCGCGGTGCTCGCGATGTACTACGTGCCCGAGTGGCTCGGCCCGAACTTCGCCGCGGCCATGGCCGTCGCCATCGTCCTCGGCCTCGCCATGGCGGCGTACGTCCCGCTCAGCGCGATCGTGCCGCTCCTCGCGCCCAGCCAGAAGGCCGCGGCCGTCGCGATCCTCAACCTCGGCGCGGGCCTGAGCAACGCGGCCGGTCCCGTGCTCGCCCGGGTCTTCCTCGGCCCGCTCGGCGTCGGCGGCCTGATGTGGCTGCTCGCGGCGGTCTACGCGGCGGGCATCGGCCTGACCCTGCTGCTGCGGGACGGTGGGCGCGCACGCGGCGAGGGCGACGCTTGTCCTCCGGAGGGCCAGGAAGGCATGATGGGTGAACGAATGCTCGCGAGTGAGAACGGAAGTTCACCGCATGGAGGCCAAGGAGCTGCAGGGGCGGGTAGCCCGGCTGCACTATCAGCACGGGATGACGCACCACGAGATCGGCGCGCTACTGGGGCTCTCGCGCGTGAAGGTGACCCGGCTGCTGGCTGAGGCCCGCCGCTCCGGGATCGTCGAGATCCGCATCCACAGCCCCAGCACCCCGTTCGGCGACCTGGAGGCGGCCCTGGCGGCCCGGTTCGGCCTGGAGCAGGTCTGGGTCGCCCCCAGCTTCGCCGACGCCGACCGTACGTACGACGCGGTGGGCATGGCCGGGGCCGAGGCCCTCTCCGCGCTGGTCCCCCGGGCCACCACGGTCGCGGTCGGCCTCTCCTCCGCGGTCGCCGCCACCCTGCCGCACGTACGGCCGGAGCCCGTGCCCGGGCTCGGCTTCGTGCCCCTCGCGGGGAGCTGGGGCGGGGTCTCGCGGGGCATCAGCCCGCACGAGCTGGTCCTGCGGCTCGGGGCCTCCTTCGAGGCCGAGACCTACCATCTGCCCGCGCCGATCCTCGCCTCGTCCCCCGAGATGGGCCGCGCCCTGCGGGCCGACCCCGGGGTCCGCGAGACGCTGCGCCGCGCGGCCGAGGCCGACCTCCTGGTGGCCGGGGTCGGCGGCATGACCGGCAGCTCCGGGCTGCTGCTCGACCGGCTCAGCGACCGGGAGCGGGCGGAGCTGGACGGGGCGGGCGCCGTCGGCGACATCTCGGGCCGCTTCTTCGGCCCGGACGGCACCTCCGTCACCGGCGAGGTGGACGAGCGGGTCGTCGGCCTCGCCCTCACCGAACTGACCGCCATCCCGCAGCGGGTGGGGATCTCCTTCGGCCCGCAGAAGGCGGGCGCCCTCCGGGCGGCGCTCCGCCACGGCCTCGTGAACATGGCGGTGACCGACGTCGAGACGGCGCGGGCACTGCTCCAGGACGAGAAAGAGAGTGACGATGAAGCACCCTGAGACGACGGACGGCCTGATCGAGCAGCTCATCGACGTCGGCCGTACGGCCGTGACGCGCGGCTTCGTGCTCGCCAGCGGCGGCAACCTGTCCGCCCGGCTGCCCGGCTCCGACACGTACGTCGTCACCGGCTCCGGCACCTGGCTGGACCGGCTCACGCCCGAGGACTTCACGGTGATGAACCTCGACGGGGAGATCGTCGGCGGCAGTTCGAAGCCCTCCAGCGAGTGGAAGCTGCACCAGCGCACGTACCGGGTGCGCGAGGACGTGAACGCGATCGTGCACATCCACCCCCAGCACGCCGTCCTCGTCGACGCGCTCGGCCACGAGATCCGGCTGCTCACCCTCGACCACGCGGTCTACGTCCGCTCCTACGGCCGCACCCCGTTCCACCCCAACGGCTCCGACGAGCTGGCCGACACCGCGGCGGAGCAGGCCAGGGAGCACAACTGCGTCGTGCTGGCCCACCACGGCTGCTCGGCTCTGGGGGAGGACATCGGCATGGCGTTCCGCCGGGCGATGAACCTGGAGGAGGCCGCGACGGCGACCTACCGCGCGCTGACGCTGGGGGACACGAAGACGACGTTCCCGATGACGGCGGACGAGGCGATACAGCACGCCTGACGGCCCTCGCACGGATCCGGGAAACACTACGGGCCGCGGCGCCGGGGCGGGACCCTCAACCCGCCCGGCGCTGCGGCCCGGAGCTTCAAGACCCCGGCGCGGTCAGGGCAGAGAGCGCCGTGAGCCTCGTTCCGGCCTCCTGTGCGGGGAGGCCAGAAGCATTCCCAGGAATTGTGGACTAGACCACAGGTTCCTGTCTACGCCTGCGCCGACCGTACTCGAAGGAGCGGTCGAACGCGCCGGAAATCGGCCGGTAGGCTCGCTCCGTGCCCTCCATGAACGACCTCGTACGCCAGCACACCGCCCTGTCGGACACCGACCTGGAGTGGCTGCACCTGCTGGTCTCCGAGTGGCAGCTCCTCGCCGACCTCTCCTTCGCCGACCTCGTCCTGTGGGTCCCCACCCTGGACGGGACGCGCTATGTCTCCGTCGCACAGATGCGCCCCAACACCGGGCCCACCTCGCACCAGGACGACATGGTCGGCCACCTCGTCCCGCGCGGCCGCCGCCCCCTGCTCGACGCCGCGCTCGACGAGGGCCGCATCGTGCGCGAGGGCGACCCCGAGTGGCGCGAGGAGGTGCCGGTCCGCGTCGAGTCGATCCCCGTCCGCCGCGAGGGCCGGGTGCTGGGCGTCATCGCCCGCAACACCAATCTGCTGACCGTCCGCACGCCCAGCCGCCTGGAGCTGACCTACCTCCAGAGCGCCTCGGACCTCGCACAGATGATCGCCGCGGGCTCCTTCCCGTTCTACGGCCACCAGGTCGACATGGACCACGTCCCGCGCGTCGGCGACGGCCTGATCCGGCTCGACGCCGACGGCGTCGTGCAGTACGCGAGCCCCAACGCCCTGTCCGCCTACCACCGGCTCGGCCTCGCCACCGACCTCGTCGGGCTGCACCTGGGGGAGGCGACCACCGAACTCGCCCCGTCCAAGGGTCCGGTGGACGAGGCGCTGGTCAAGCTCGCCAGCGGCTGGGCCCCGCGCGGCGCGGAGGTCGAGGCCAACGACTGCGTCGTGCAGTTGCGCGCGATCCCCCTCAAGCCCAAGGGCACGCGCATCGGTTCGCTGATCCTGCTGCGCGACATCACCGAGGTCCGGCGCCGCGAACGCGAGCTGATCACCAAGGACGCCACCATCCGGGAGATCCACCACCGGGTGAAGAACAACCTCCAGACCGTCGCCGCGCTGCTCCGCCTCCAGGCCCGCCGCATGGACTCCGACCGGGGCAAGGACGCGCTCAACGAGGCCGTGCGCAGGGTCGGTTCGATCGCGATCGTGCACGAGACGCTCTCCCAGAACCTCGACGAGCGCGTGGAGTTCGACGAGATCGCCGACCGCGTCCTCGCGATGGTCGCGGAGATCTCCCCGGGCCGCGTCACGGGACGGCGCACCGGGCGCTTCGGCATCCTCGGCGCCGAGATCGCCACCCCGCTCTCGATGGTGCTCACCGAGGTCCTGCAGAACGCGATGGAGCACGGCTTCGGCGCGGACGAGCAGGGCTCGATCGAGGTGCACGCGGTACGGGGAGGGGGCTCGGGCCACGAGGAGGCCCGGCTGCTCGTCACGGTCCAGGACAACGGCCGCGGCCTGCCCGAGGGCTTCGACCCGCACAGCGCGGGCAACCTCGGCCTCCAGATCGTACGGACGCTGGTGGAGGGCGAGTTGAGCGGCAGCTTCGACATGCAGCCGGCGCCCGGGGGCGGCACACGCGTGCTGTTCGACCTGCCGGTGGAGACGGAGAAGCGGGAGCGCGAGCGGAACGAGCGGGAAGGGCGCGAACAGCGCTGAGCCCCGGTCCCGTCGACGGTTTCGTCGCGGACCGGGGCTCGGCCAGGGTCACTGCGCGCTGCGGCTCGGGGGGCAGCTAGGTGACAGGGCTGTGCGTCAGCGTCGCTCAGGCGGTCGCGGCGTTGTTCCGCGCCCGGTTGCGGGCGGCGCGGCGCTTCATCGCGCGGCGCTCGTCCTCGCTGAGGCCACCCCAGACACCGGAGTCCTGACCGGACTCCAGGGCCCACTGCAGGCACTGCTCCATGACGGGGCAGCGGCGGCAGACGGCCTTGGCTTCCTCGATCTGCAGCAGCGCGGGACCGGTGTTGCCGATGGGGAAGAACAGCTCGGGGTCTTCCTCGCGGCAAACGGCGTGGTGACGCCAGTCCATGGCTGCTACCTCTCCTCGTGTGTGGGCTCAGTTGCTTGTGAATGTGAACGCTTTCACGAATCCCTCCGCAGGGGAAGAGGGAGCCCATGACTGTGATGGGTTCCACTGATCTAAGAGGAGGATTCGGACTCTCAAGGGGGCCTGAAGAGCGGCCGTCCCGATCGCCATGAAGAGACTCGCAAACCTCGGCGACGGATACAACCCCTTCCGGAAAGTTTTTTTGGAATCCTTGGTGTCGACTAGCTCACAGCCGTCATTCCAGTGGGTGGATCCTGGTCTAAACGTTCGAGTAGAAGGACTTTAGGCCCTTCGGCTTACACAATCACACGCAGTGCACGGCGAACGCCTGTGAAGTTCACGCTGGTACGCAGTCCCAGGTGGTCACCGTCCATCTGAAAGGGCAGTGGCACCTGCGATTGCAAGGTGAAGTCCGTCAGATCGTGCAGCGTGACCGCGTGCTTACCGCGAGGTCCCTTCTCGGGCGACGAGGCGAGGAGCTGAGTGCCGTAACGGCTGACGGCGGCGGGGGTCATCCGCGAGAGTCCCAGCACGTCGAGGGCGGTGTCGAAGGAGGCCTCGGGGGCCGCGTACAGGGGCTTGTTGCCGAGGAACGACCAGGGCGCGGTGTTGCAGATTATCGAGAGGACCAGGTCCTCGACGGGGTCCTCGCCGGGGCGACTCAGCGTGATCGTCCCCCTACTGCGGTGCTGCTCGCCGAGGAACTGCCGGACCACCTGTCGTACGTACAGCGCGTGCGTCGAACGCTTGCCCCGCTCCCGCTGCTGCTCGACCCGGCCGACGACGCCCGCGTCGAAGCCGAAGCCCGCGGCGAAGGTGAACCAGCGCGGGGGCGTCCCCGCGTCGTCCGTGCCCGGCACGCCGCTCGCCAGGCCCAGGCCCACCGTGCGCTCGCTGCCGGCCTCCAGGGCGTCCAGCAGCGCGCCGGTGGCCTCCACGACGTCGTTGGGCAGCCCGAGGGCTCGCGCGAAGACGTTGGTCGAACCGCCGGGGACCACCGCGAGGCGGGGGAGGGACTCCGGATCAGGGCCGTCGTGCAGCAGCCCGTTCACGACCTCGTTGACCGTGCCGTCGCCGCCGAGCGCGATGACGATCTCGGTCTCGCCGCTCTCCGCCGCGCGCCGCGCGAGGTCGCGGGCATGGCCGCGGTACTCCGTGGTCGCGACCTCCAGCTTGAGGTCGCTCGCGAGCGCGTGCGTGAGCACGTCACGGGTCCGCGCACTGGTGGTGGTTGCCGCCGGGTTGACCACGAGGAGCGCACGCATGGGGTGAGGGTACCTACCGGGCCGTACGGTGGCACAGGCCCGGGGCTAGGCTTCCCCCGTGAGTACCGCGAGGGAGACGTCCAGGCCGCGCAGGATCACCGCGGCGGCGCTGGTGACCGGAGCCGAGGGACTGGTGGTGGCGGGCTTCGGCGTCGTCTCGCTGGTGAAGCTGATCACGGACAAGCCCGACGGGATGACGCAGGCCGTCACCCTGTCCGTGACCGTGCTGGCGCTGGCGGTGCTGCCGCTGGCGGCCGCGCGCGGGCTGTGGCTGTGCCGCCGCTGGAGCCGCGGCCCCTCGATGATCGTGCAGCTCCTCGCCCTGCCGGTCGCCTGGCAACTGCTGCAGAACGGCGGGATCTACGCGGCCCTCGCCGCCGTCCTGGCCGTCGCGGCGGTCGGGGTGCTGGCCTGCCTGATCAACCCGACCGCGACCGAGGCGCTGGGCATCGGCCCCCGGGCCTGAGCCCGGGGGCCGGTCCCCTCACTCCTCGACGAGCAGGCGGTCGCGGAGCTGGGCCAGGGTTCTGGCCAGAAGGCGGGAGACGTGCATCTGGGAGATGCCGACCTCCTGGGCGATCTGCGACTGCGTCATGTTGCCGAAGAAGCGCAGCAGCAGGATCTTCTTCTCGCGCGGCGGCAGCTCCTCCAGCAGCGGCTTGAGGGACTCGCGGTACTCGACGCCCTCCAGCGCGTCGTCCTCGGCGCCGAGGGTGTCGGCGACCGCCGGGGACTCGTCGTCGGTGTCCGGGACGTCGAGCGAGAGCGTGCTGTACGCGTTCGCCGACTCCAGGCCCTCCAGGACCTCTTCCTCGGAGATCGACAGGCGCTGCGCCAGCTCGTGCACGGTCGGGGCCCGGCCGTGCTGCTGGGACAGCTCGGCCGTCGCCGAGGTGAGGGAAAGCCGCAGCTCCTGGAGGCGGCGGGGCACGCGCACCGCCCAGCCCTTGTCGCGGAAGTGCCGCTTGATCTCGCCGACGACCGTCGGCGTCGCGTACGTCGAGAACTCGACCCCGCGCTCGGGGTCGAAGCGGTCGACGGACTTGATCAGGCCGATCGTCGCGACCTGCGTGAGGTCGTCCAGCGGCTCGCCGCGGTTGCGGAAGCGGCGGGCCAGGTGCTCCACGAGCGGCAGGTGCATCCGCACCAGATGGTTGCGCAGCTCGGCGCGCTCGGTGGAGCCGTCGGGCAGCTTGCGCAGCTCGATGAACAGTGCCCGCGCGCCGCTGCGGTCGTGCGGGTCGAACTGCCCGCCGCGTTCGCCGGGGGCGCCGCCCTGCCCGTGGATCTCCTGCTGCTGGTCCATCGCGTCCGCCCGCTCTGCCTGCTCCGGTCGCTGACTGGTGGGGTCGGCCGGGTGCGGCCGGGCCTGCTGCTCAGGAATGCCCGGAGAGACCGCGCTCCGGCGGTCTGCCCACATCTCCCGCGCCTCGTGCTCGGTCACGACGCTCCGGGGCCCGCACCGCGCTTCTTGTGCAGGCTGATGCTGACCGTACGGTCGTCCGACACTGCCGAATCCACCTCTCCCGCCAGGGCCGAGAGCACCGTCCAGGCGAAGGTGTCGCGCTCGGGTGCGCGGCCGTCGGTCGTCGGAGCCGAGACCGTCACGCGGAGCGAGTCGCCCACGAGCTTGAAGAGACAACTGAGCACGGAGCCGGGGACCGCCTGCTGGAGCAGGATCGCGCACGCCTCGTCCACGGCGATCCGCAGATCCTCGATCTCGTCGAGGGTGAAGTCCAAGCGGGCCGCGAGACCGGCGGTGGCCGTCCGCAGCACCGACAGATAGGCACCCGCCGCCGGCAGCCGGACCTCCACGAAGTCCTGCGCCGCGGGCTCGCCTGCGATCTGGGACACCCTCACCTCCAAGGTGACACGTGCCGGTTGGGCCTGTCGTGGGCCGAAGCGGCTGTTGGTTCGTTTCGCCAGCGACGCTATCGCGATCCGTGTCACGATGCCGCACGCATGGATCTATGCCGCCTCATCCCGTGAGTGTCACCCATAGTAAACATATGGGCACTGTACGTGGCTAGGGGTTGGAGCCCCCAAATCCTTGGTGATTACGCTCCGTTGGCAAAAGCTGGGCCGCCGGTCCGTGATCCGCGGCGGTCCCGCGGCTCGCCGGGCGGGTCGTGTCTGTTCGATACCCGCCACTTGAACCGTTCATAGCCCCGTACGGTGCGGAATCGCACAAGGGCTGAAAGCCGTTCCCGGCGCGGGGGAGTGCGGCCGAGATCGTCACTCTCAGTCAACGGCTCGGCGGAGCGCGGAAGTTGATGACGACACAGAGTAGTCAATTTGCTCACTTTCCGTGACCCCTTCGAGGGGTCGGCTAGCCCGTGATGACGGCCGTCACCGTGCTGCCCCGGTCGAACGCGCCCTCGGACACGAGGACCGTCAGTCCGTACAGCAGCTTCGCCACATAGACGCGGTCGAGCCGGGCGAGGCCGTGGCGCCCGGCGAAGTCCGCCGCGAACTCCTCCAGCTCGGGGCTCGTGCGCGCGTATCCCCCGCCGTGGAAGCGGTCGTCCAGCCACCAGTCGCCCCGCACCTGTCCGAACGCCTCGCGCTGGAGCCGCCGCACCTCCCCGGTCAGGAAGCCGCCCTTCAGCACCGGAATGCCGAGACCCCGCTGACCTGGGGCGAGGCCCGCCGCCATGCCCGCGAAGGTGCCGCCCGTGCCGCAGGCGACGGCCGCCACGTCCGTCAGCCCGCGCAGCTCGCGGCCCAGCTCCGCGCAGTGCCGTACGGCCGCCCCGTCGCTGCCGCCCTCGGGGACGAGGAGGCAGGGCCCGAACCGCTCCCTCAGCTCCTCCTGCCACGCGGGATCGGTCCGGCGACGGTAGTCGGCGCGCGGGACGAAGTGCAGCCGCATGCCGTCGGCCGCGCACCGCGCGAGCGACGGATTCAGCTCCCGGTCCGCCAGCTCCTCGCCCCGTACGACCCCGATCGTGCGCAGCCCCAGCAGCCGTCCGGCGGCCGCCGTGGCACGCAGATGGTTCGAATAGGCACCGCCGAACGTCAGCAGCGCGGTGCCGCGTTCCCGGGCTCCGGAGGCGAGGGCCTCGCGGAGCGCGGGGGCGAGTTTGCGCCATTTGTTGCCGACCAGTTCGGGGTGGATCAGGTCGTCCCGCTTCAGCAGCAGGCGCACGCCCCGCCGCGCGAAGCGCGCGTCCGCCGCCTCTTCGAGAGGTGACGGGAGGCGCGCGGCGAGCGCGTCGGGCAGGGGAGGCACCCCGCCATTGTGCGTGCCGCGGCGCGGGTGGCGCCCGGCCGGGGCCGCCGGCCCGGCCGGGCGCTCCCCCGTCCGTCATCCCGTCCTCGCTCAGCCGGTCACTTGAGCCGGTCCGCGATGCGCTCGCGCAGCGCGTCCATGGTGAAGCCGCGCGGGTCCGACTTCTGGTCGGTCCACTCCAGGTGGCCGACGACCGAGCGCGCGCCCCACCCGTGGTGGCGGCACAGGGCCGCCGCGGCGCGCTCGATCGCGTCGAGCTGCTCCTCGGGCCAGGGGTCCTCGCCGTCGCCGAGGTTCTCGCACTCGAAGCCGTAGAAGTACCGGTTGCCGTCCGTGTTCCGCTCGTTCGGCGTGGGCAGGCCGCGCTCGGCGATGACGGCGCGCAGCACGTCGTCGTCGCCGAGACCGGCGTGGTTGGCGCGGCCGTGGCCCGTCAGGTGCACGGTGCCGTCCTTGGTGATGCAGCCGTGCGAGAGGGGGCCCGGCAGGTCGGCCCGGCCGTCGTAGATCAGGTCGACGGTCTCCTTCGAGCCGCTGGTCACGGTGTGGTGGATCATGACGCCGTGCACCGGGCCCCAGGGGCCCTTGTGATTGCGGTTGTGGTTGCGCCAGTCGCGCACCTCCTCGACGCGCACGCCCTCCTTCTTGAGAGCGGCGACGAAGGCGGTCGCGGTGATGGGAGTGGCCATCCTCGTCCCCCGTATCGTGTGGTGTCCGTTGTCGGCGTGCGGAGTTGTACCGCGGTGCAGGCTGTTTACCCCGTCCGGGGGCGGTTCTAGTCGAACCGCGCACCGCTCGCCAGGGGGTTCGTGTGTGCGAGCAGTGACTGCACGCACCGCTCCCGGGCGTACGGGCGCAGCAGCGCCGGCATGCGCGCGCGGGCCTCGCGCACGCGTCCGGAGCGGACCAGCGCGCAGTCCTCCAGGAAGCCCTTCCACGAGCCGCACGCCTCCTCCAGCCGCCCGCAGGACAGCAGCAGTTCGGCCAGCTCGGCCTGGCACAGCGCCCGCGAGCGCCGCTCGGCCGCCGGACGGGAACGCAGCGAGGAGCGAAGGTCGCCGATGGCGCCGCTGCGGTCACCGAGGGCCGCGCGCACCTGGCTCGACTGGTAGAGCAGCGCCGCGTCCTGGTACGAGCCGACCGGCTCGCCGCCGGGGCTGCGCGGCCCCGTCGTGAGGTCCGCGGGGGCGCGGGCCAACTGGTGCTCGGCGCTGCGCAGCGCGTCCATCGCCCGCTCGCGGTCGCCGAGGCCGGCCCGGGCGACCGCGAGCCCCGCGTACAGGAACGCGCGCGCCGAGGGGTCGGCGCCCGCGGGCGCGGCGCCGCACGCGGCCTCCGCCAGCGCGAGGCTCTCGCGCGGATGCCCGAGCTGATGCGCCTGGGAGCTGAGCGCCCGCCGCGCGAGCGCGACGCCCTCCGGGTCGTCGCCCTCCGCCGCGAGTTCGGCCGCGGTGAGGAACGCGCGCTGCGCCAGGCCGTGCCGCCCCTCGTCCGCGTAGACCCGCGCGAGCAGGAAGCTGAGCCGCGCGGCGCCGGCCAGCATGCCGCGGTGGTGGGCGCTGTCGCCGCCGGAGCGCAACGTCCGCACGAGGCCCGAGAGATACGCGGCGAGCGAGGTGCGGATGTGGCCGCCGCCGTGCCGGTCCGCCTGGAGCGCGAAGAAGCGCGCGTGCTCGTGCACCGAGGCGACCTCACCCTCGCCCGGCGGACGGGCCCCGGGCACGCCCGTCGCCGCGGGCTGCCCCCGCCCGCGTCCGGCCCGGCTGGGGAGGGGAGACCGGGCCGGACGGGGCTGCTGCGCGGGCTCGCTGAGGAGCCTCAGCCGGTAGGGCGCCGGGGGCGGGGCGTCGGCGCGCGGTGCGGGGACGACGGGCGCCGTGAGCGCCGTGAGGCGGTCGGCGGGGTGCACGGGGGCGGCCGGTCCGGACGGATCGCCGCCCTCCGCCCCCTCGTCGTCGGAGGGGGCGCCGCGCGGCGCCCGGTGGGGGCGCTGCCCGCGCCGGTCGCGCTGCCCCGCGGCCGTACGGGCGGAGCGCATGCCCAGCTCCGCGACCGTGACCGGGCGGCCGAGCCGCCGGGAGAGGGCCTCGGCGATGAGGCGCTGCACGCGGGGATCGGGACGACTGCCGCGTAACCAGTGCGCGACGGAGGTCCGGTCGTACCGGAGATGTATGCCCACCTCGGCGCCGACACGAGTAATGGCGTGCGCGAACGCCGCCTGCGTCCACTCGGTCTCCTCCAGGAGCGCACGCAGCGTGTGATTGGCGGGGCGGTTGCGGGCCCGGGTGCGGTGAGGCGCCTGGGCACTCGTGGGGTCAGCGGGACACATGGCGGTCACCGGGCCGGAGTTGGATGGGGTCGTTCATGGGTCTTCCTCTCTCTGCGTGTCTCTTCGTGTGCCGTACGTGGCGATCCGTACGCGCCACCCCTTAGGCAAGCGCATGCGGAACCTGCGCGGGAGCATGTGCCGAACGCACGCGTACGTGGTGCATTCACACCCCGTGTGAAACCGGGTCCGTTACTCTGCGAAACAACACGACGGACGACCGGAGGGCGGCATGGAGCCCAACAGTCAACTGGACGCGCTGCTTGACCAGGCGGGAATGTCCCGGTCCGGTCTCGCGACGCGGATCAATCGATTAGGAAACGAAGCGGGGATCACCCTGCGTTACGATCACACGGCCGTCGCGCGCTGGCTCAAAGGGCAGCGTCCGCGCGGCCGGGTGCCCGAGTTGATCTGCGAGATCCTCGGCGGGCGGCTGAGCCGCACCCTCACCCTCGACGACATCGGCATGGCGGCCCCGGCCGCGCGCCAGGGCGCCCTGGCGGTGCCGCAGGACGTGGGCGCGACGGGCCCGCGTCCGGACGACGGCGGGCTCGGCCGCTTCGTGGAGCGCGCCGCCTCCCTGTGGCGCTCGGACCAGGTGCACGACGACTGGCCGGGCCCCTCCCTCCTGACGGGGGCCGCGGCGGTCGCGCCCGTGTGGGAGTGGGAGAACCCGCCGCGGGACCTCGACGTCTCGCGCACCGGGGAGAGACGGGTGGAGGAGGCCGACGTCGCGGTGCTGCACGCGGCGCGCGGGCACTACGAGCATCTGTACCGGAACGCGGGAGGCGTGGCGACGCGCCCCCGCGTCGTCGGCTTCCTCACCGGGGAGGTCGCGCCCCTGCTGCGCGGGGGGTACGACGACGGCACCGGGCGCGAACTCTTCCGCGCCGCCGGGGCGCTGGCCGCCGTCAGCGGCATCTGCGCGTACGACACGGACGCGCAGGGGCTCGCCCAGCGCTACTTCCACCAGGCCCTGCGCCTCGGCAAGGCGTCGGGCGACCTCGTCTTCGGGGGGTACGTGGTCGCGCTGCTCGTCAACCAGGCGCTGTTCCTGGGCGACAGCAGGCACGCCCTCGCCTGCGCCGAGGCGGTCCTGCGCACCGCGGGGCCGCACGCCAGCCCCGCGCTGGCCACGGACCTGTACGCGATGCAGGCGAAGGCGTACGCCAGGATCGGCGACCGGCGCGGCGCGTACGTCTGCATGCGGCGGGCCGAGACCTACTCCGGACGTATCCGTCCCGAGGAGGAGCCCGAGGAGACCAACTACGTCCAACCGGGCCTGGTCGAGGTCCGGTTGGCCGAGGCGCTTCTCCTCCTGGGAGAGGTCGAGGAGGCCGGACGGTACGCGCGCGAGGCGGCCCGTGCGCCGGCGCACGTCCGGGGCCGGGTCAACCGGCTCGCGACCCTCACCGATGTCGAGCTGCACAGCGGAGAGGCCGAGCGCGCCGCCGCCACGGCCGCCGAAATGGTCGGTACGGCGCAGGGGATCGAGTCGCAGCGGCTGCGGGGCCGGATGCGCAGGGTCAAGCACCGCCTGGCCCAGCATCCCGGGACTCCGGCGGCCGAGGCGGCGAGGCTCATCGAGGACGCCCTGAGCGTTCCCCTCTGAGCCGGAGCAGCGCCGGGGCTCGTTCGGGTCCCCGGAGAGCCTCTGTCAGTGGGAGCGCACAACATGCTGGGATGTGCCCAACCTCCGTCAGGAAGGGGGCACATACGTGCAATGGAAGAACCTGGGTGAACACACTGTGTACGAGAACCAGTGGCTTCGGGTGAATCTGGCGGATGTAGAGCTACCGAACGGGAGACATCTCGATCACTATCTGATCCGGCTGCGCCCCGTGGCGATGGCGACGGCCGTGAACGAGCGCAACGAGGTGCTGCTGCTCTGGCGGCACCGCTTCATCACGGATAGCTGGGGGTGGGAGATCGCGGCCGGCGTGGTCGAGGACGGCGAGGAGCTCGCCGCCGCGGCGGCCCGCGAGATGGTGGAGGAGACCGGGTGGCGGCCCGGCCCCCTGGAGCATCTGATGACCGTCGAGCCCGCGAACGGGCTGACGGACGCCCGGCACCACATCTACTGGGCGCAGGACGCGACGTACCTCGGGCACCCCGAGGACGACTTCGAGTCCGACAAGCGCGAGTGGGTGCCGCTCAAGGAGACGCCGGACCTCATCGCGCGAGGCGAGGTGCCTGCCGCCAATACGGCGGCGGCGCTTTTGATGTTGTACCGCTTGCGTTTCGGCTGACCGGACGCTGACCGGACAAGGGCCCGGCCCCCCTTTCCGGGGGCCGGGCCCCTCGTTCCGGGCCGCTCGGTGCCGGGTCGCCCGGCGAACATCGCGGTGCACGGGGTGCCCCGTGGTGTGCCGTGCCGGGTGCGGCTTTTGTTGTGGTTGCTCGCGCAGTTCCCCGCGCCCCTTACGGGGCGAGTACGGGTCAGCTCCGGAGGAAGCCGTCGCCGTGTTGGGCGATGTGCTGCTCCAGGGCCGCGAGCGCCTGCTGGACGTCCTGGGGGGAGCCGCTGCCGCGCTGCTCCGCGTAATAGGCCGCGCCGAGCTTCTTCAGCAGATCATTCCCCGTGCGCTGGGCCTGGACGTCCTCCACCTTCTCCTTGCCTTGGGACAGCGCCTGCTGTGCCTGCTCCTTGGCGCGGTCGAGAAACCCTGCCATGGTCCTGCCTCCCGGTGCTGCTGACAGTGCGGAACGGGGCGAGTGCCCCTTGTCGCCGTCAACGTATGCCGTGATCAGTCCGTTCCCGGGTCACTCAGCACCTGGCGTGCCGTGCGCACGAGGTCGGGGATGAGCGGGTGGCCGGGGACCGCGCGCCACAGCAGATGGACAGGGGCGTCGGCGGCGTCCGCCAGCGGGCGGTAGACCACGCCCGGGTGCGCGTGCATGTCGGCCGTCGAGGCGACCGAGGCGCCGACCGCGCCGCCCGCCGCGATGGCGAACAGCCAGTCGTCGGTGTTCGCGACCCGTACGGTCGACGCCGGGCCGGGGCGGATCTCCTCGGGCCACAGGGAGAGCGAGGTCAGCCCCGAGACCGTGTTGATGACGATCGGGTGGCGCGCCAGCTCGGCCAGGGTCACCGGGCCCTCGCGGGCGGCCAGTTCGCTGTCCGCGGGCAGCGCGGCGATGCGCGGCTCGTCCAGCAGCCACTGGCTGCGCAGCTCCCCGGTCGCGGCCTCCGGCGGCAGTTCGCCGCGCAGCAGCGCGACGTCCACCTCGCCCCGCAGCAGCCCGGCCGTACGGTCGTCCACGCGGCGCAGCTCCAGCGGGGTGTCCGGGTGCTCCTCGCGCCAGCGGCGCAGCAGGGGAGTGGTCGAGCGGCCCAGCGCGGACCAGGGGTGGCCCAGGCGGAGCGGCCACACGCGGGGCCCGGCGGGGTCGAGGGCCTCGTCCACGGCGGCGACGGCGGCCCTGGCGCGGTCGCGGAAGACCCGGCCCTCGGGCGTCAGTTCCAGATGGTGCGTGGAGCGGTCGGCGAGGCGCACGCCCAGGTGCTGTTCGAGCTGGCGCAGGGTGCGCGAGAGCGCGGGCTGGCTGACGCGGAGCCGGGCGGCGGCACGGGTGACGCTGCCCTCCTCGGCGATGGCCAGGAAGGCTCTGAGGTGGCGCAGCTCCGCGGTCATGCGTCCGGAGCATACCCACAGGGAAAACGGCATTTCACGTGGCGCGGGCGCGCGCCTAGCGTGGCGGGTATGAGCGCTGCCGACCGCGCCGCCGGGCCCGCCGTGGCCGAGAGCGGTACCCCCGACGCCGCACCCGCCGCACCCTCCGCACCCTCCTCCGGCACCTCCGGTACGGGGCCCGCGCGCCGGGCCCGTACGGGCGCCGTCGGGATGGTCATCGGGAGCGCGATGTCGCTCCAGTTCGGCTCGGCGCTGGCGGCGCTGATCTTCCCGCGCGCGGGCGCGCTGGGCGTGGTCGCGCTGCGGCTGATCTTCTCCGCGGTGCTGATGCTCGCCGTGTGCCGGCCCCGGGTGCGCGGCTACTCCCGCCGGGACTGGACGGCCGTCGCCGGGCTCGGGCTCGCGCTCGGCACCATGAACAGCCTCTTCTACCAGGCCATCGACCGGATCCCCCTCGGCGCGACCGTCACCCTCGAACTGCTCGGTCCGCTGATCTTCTCCGTCGTCACCTCGCGCCGTCTCCTCAGCCTGCTGTGGGCCGGGCTCGCGCTGGGCGGGGTGTATCTGCTGGGCGCCAGCGACTTCGAGGACCTCAACCTCTCCGGCTGCGCCTTCGCGCTGGCGGCGGGGGCGACCTGGACCGCGTACATCGTCTTCAACGCCCGTACGGGCGCCCGCTTCCCCAAGGCCGACGGCCTGGCCCTCGCGATGGGCGTGGCCGCCGTCGTCAGCGCGCCCCTGGGCGTGGTGAGCGCGGGCTCCGCGCTGCTGGACCCGGTGGTCCTGGGGCTGGGCGCCGCCGTGGCGGTGCTCTCCTCCGGGCTGCCGTACACGCTGGAGCTGTTCGCGCTGCGCAGGCTGCCCGCCGCGACGTTCGCGGTGCTGATGAGCCTGATGCCGGTCGCGGCGACGGCGGCGGGCTTCGTGGTGCTGGGCCAGAACCTCGGACCGCTCCAGCTCGTCGCCATCGCGCTGGTCGTCGCGGCCAGCATGGGCGCGGTACGGACCGGCGCGGGGGCCCGGCCTAAGATCGAGCGGTGAGCGAGACAGTCGGCTGGACCGAGGACGGCACGGAGCGCACGGCGCGCTGGCGCTCCGAGAACGGGGCCCGGGCGCCCCGCCGGGTGGCCGTGGCCGACGACCGTACGACCGCCGACGCCGCGTACAAGCAGGCGTGCGAGGGCACCGCGCTGCTCTGGCGCGGCGACTACCACGGGGCCCGGCAGCTCCTCGCCGCCATGGCGCGGCGCGTGGACCGCAAGCCGCCGAAGCGCGGGGCGACGCCGCTGGAGAGCTTCCATCTGCAGCGGCAGGGACAGTCCCGCAGGGCCCGGGTGCTCGGCATGCTGCTCGTCCCGCTGGAGGCCGGGCCCGAGGGGTACGCCGTGCCGCTGCGTCGCGCGCCCGGCGTGGACGAGGCGTGCGCCGAGGCGTACGGCCCGGCGGCGGAAGCCCCCGGCCTCTCCCTCGTCTCGCTCCGCGAACTGCAGGGCGTCATCGGCGCGCACGAGTGGCACCGCAAGGGCGTGCCCGTCCCGGCGCTCGGCGGCGACCGCGTCCATCCCGCGTACGGGGTCTTCTCCCCGGTGCGCGGCGAGTACGTCGACCTGGTCGCCCGCGCGCCCCTGCCGCCCCCCGAGGGCCCCGCCTTCGACATCGGTACGGGCACGGGCGTGCTCAGCGCCGTGCTGGCCCGGCGCGGGGTCCGGCGGATCGTCGCGACCGACCAGGACCCCCGCGCGCTGGCCTGCGCGGCGGAGAACGTACGGCGGCTGGAGGTCGCCGACGCGGTCGAGGTCGTCCGCGCCGACCTCTTCCCGCCCCGGGACGAGGGCCCGGCGGCGCTCGTCGTCTGCAACCCGCCCTGGCTGCCCGCCAAGCCCGCCTCACCCCTCGAACACGCGGTCTACGACCCCGGCAGCCGGATGCTGCGCGGCTTCCTCGCCGGGCTCGCGCCCCGCCTCGCGCCCGGCGGCGAGGGCTGGCTGATCGTCTCCGACCTCGCCGAACACCTCGGGCTGCGGAGCCGCGAGGAGCTGCTCGGCTGGATCGGGGAGGCGGGCCTGCGCGTCGCCGGACGCGAGGACGCCCGCCCCCGCCACGGCCGCGCCACCGACACCGCCGACCCCCTGCACGAGGCACGCTCCCAGGAGATCACCTCCCTGTGGCGGCTCACCGGGTCCTAGGAGAGCAGGGAGGTGTCCTCCTTCTCCGCCGCCCTCTTCTCCTCCGGGGCCCGTCTCGACGGTGTCCCCGATCAAGGCGTTCTCTCTGTGCCGCGATCGGCGTGGGCTATGAATCCGCCGGCGGCGCCGCTCCTGACGCGTCCTCTCCGGTGCCCCGGTCCGGTCCCCGCGCCCGTACGCGCTCGACGTGGGCGAGGGAGTCGCGCAGCTCCGCCAGCCACGTGTCGGAGTTCCGCCCGACGAGGCGGACGCACCAGGCGAGGGCCTCGCTGCGGCTGCGGGCCACGCCGCCCGCGATGAGGGTGTCCAGCACCTGCCGCTCCGGCTGCCGCAGCCGCGTCATGACGGGCGCCGCGACATGGGTGAACAGGGCGCGGGTGCCGCCGCATTCGGCGCCCCAGGACACCTTGCGCCCGTACCGACGCTCGGTCTCGCGGGCCACCCGCATCCGCTCCTCGCGGGTGCGCTCCCGGAACTCGGCGATGCGGCCCTCCAGCGCGGCGGCGCGCTCGGGGCCGGGCACGTCCGCGTCGAGCGCGGGCTCGGGGACGCTGCCGACGACCGTGATCTCCTCGCGGTCCACGGTCACCTCCAGCACCCGCTCGTACAGCTCCTCCGGTAACCGCCCGGCCAGCCAGCCGCGCAGCTCCGTCTCTTCCTCGCTGCCTGTCGTCATGTAAGTCAAATTACTCAATTACACGTTCCCCGCAAGGGAGTTCGAGGGCGAACGGCAGCGCACCCGGTCGCCGCCGGGTGGCGGCGGGCCGGGTGCGCGTGTACGACGCGTGAGGTCGCCGGGGTGTCCAAGGGGGCGGTCAGCCCTTCTTGGTCTCCCAGAAGATCTTGTCGATCTGGGCGATGTAGTCCAGCGCCTTCTGGCCGGTGGCCGGGTCGGTGGAACCCTTGGCCGTGCTGAGGGCCTTCAGCGTGTCGTTCACGAGCTGGTGCAGCTCCGGGTACTTCTCGAAGTGCGGAGGCTTGAAGTAGTCGCTCCACAGCACCGAGATGTGGTGCTTGGCCAGCTCGGCGCGCTCCTCCTTGATGACGGTGGCGCGCGTCCGGAAGTGCGGGTCCTCGTTGGCCTGGTACTTCTCCTGGATGGCCTTGACGGATTCGGCCTCGATACGGGCCTGAGCCGGGTCGTACACACCACAGGGCAGGTCGCAGTGGGCGCTGACCTGCACCTTGGGGGCGAACAGGCGGGAGAGCATAAAGCCGTCCTTCCTCGTGATCGTCTTCTCACGTGCGAGATTACTCCGTGTGGGAAGCCTTTTCGCGTGTGCCCCCACGGGCTTAGGACAAAAGTCCAGTGTCAGGCTGGACCTGCTGGAGCAACGGACCGAGGCGCGGTCCTGAGAGGACCGGAGGCGGAAGAATGCCGGAGCGGACGCGTGAGCACAGCCGAAGCCGGGACGGGCAGGGCGGCGGACCGCTGAAGCGGATCGGGCTGGCGGAGGTCTACAACCCGTCGATGGAGCCCACGCTCCGTCCGGGGGACCAACTCGTGGTCGCGTACGGCGCGGCGGTGCGTCCGGGGGACATCGTGGTGCTCAGGCACCCGTTCCAGCACGACCTGCTCATCGTCAAGCGCGTGACCGGGCGCCGCGCGGGCGGCTGGTGGGTGCAGGGGGACAACCCCCGGGTGCGGAACGACAGCCGGGAGTTCGGCACGGTGCCCGACGAACTGGTGGTCGCGCGGGCCTGGCTGCGGCTGAGGTCGCCGCGCGGGGTTCACCCGTCGGTGTCGTCCGTGGCCCGCTGGACGGCGGGGGCGGTACGGCCGCTCGTGGGTCCCGTCCGGCCGCGGCCCGCCGCTGTCGCCGCGCCGTCCTCGTTCTCCAGCTCGCTCTTCCGGCGCTTGCGCGCGCGGTAGGCCGCGACGTTGGCGCGGGTGGCGCAGCGGTCGGAGCAGTAGCGGCGGGAACGATTCGTCGACGTGTCGAGATAGGCGTTCCGGCACGGGCTCGCCTGGCAGACGCCGAGCCGGTCCACGCCGAGGTCGGTGAGGTGGAAGGCGAGGCCCATGCAGGCCGTCGCCGCGTATCCCGCGGTGGCATTGGCCGGGTGCTCGGCCAGATGCATGTGCCAGCGCGGGCGCCCCTCGTCGTCCAGATACTCGTGCCCGGAGATCTGCGGGCTGGTCGGGAACTCCATCAGCAGCGAGTTGAGCAGATCCACCGCGCGCACCTCGTCGCCCTCGGCCGCCGCCGTGAAGACCGCCCGCAGCCGCGTCCGTACGGCGCGCAGGCGCGTCACGTCCGCCTCCGTCGCGCGCCGCGCGGTCATCGAGTCCGGACCGCACATCTCGCGCACGGCCTCGACCGAGGTGAGCGAGTCCTCGCCGCGCTCCGGACGCTCGGTGTTCACGAGGCGCACGGCCAGGTCCGAGTAATAGTTCAGTTCCACTTGTGATCCTTACGGCGGCGGTTTATGGTCGCAGTCGTCAGTACGTTGGTAACAGATGAATGGCTTCGAGGGTATTACGTATACGCGGAGGAGCGGGCATGGGTACTCACGCGGACGCCGCCGTCGCCGGTTCGGTGGACTGGCAGGCCTGGCAGGACAGTTGGGACCGGCAGCAGGAGTGGTACCTCCCGGACCGGGAGGAGCGCTTCCGGGTGATGCTCGACATGGTCGAGGCGCTGGTGGGCCCCGAACCGAGGGTGCTGGATCTCGCCTGCGGTACGGGCAGTATCTCGGACCGCGTGCTGCGGAGGCTGCCGAAGGCCAGGACCGTCGGCGTCGACCGTGACCCCGCGCTGCTGGCGCTGGCGCGCGGCCATTTCGCGGGGGACGCGCGGGCGGAGTTCGTCAGCGCCGACCTGAGCGACCCGGACTGGCGGGACGCGCTGCCGGAGGGCCCGTTCGACGCGGTGCTCACCGCGACGGCGCTGCACTGGATGCTGACCGAACCGCTGCGCGGGCTCTACGGGCAGATCGCGGGCCTCGTGCGCGAGGGCGGCGTCTTCCTCAACGCCGACCACATGCCCGACGAGTCGACCCCGCGCATCAACGCCGCGGTGCACCTCTTCGAGGGGGACCGGCAGCGGCGGCTCCGGGACGGCGACGTGCTGGACTGGGGCTCGTGGTGGACCGCGCTCGCGGCGGAGCCGGCGCTGCGGGATGTGGTGGAGGAGCGGTTCGCCCTCTTCGGGAACCCGGCCGAGGTCGCGCACGACCACAACGACGAGGAGTTCCAGCCCTCTTCTTGGCATGCCGAGACCATGCGTGCCGTCGGCTTCTCCGAAGCCCGCCCCATCTGGTGCTCCCCCACAGACGCCCTGGTCCTCGCCTTGCGCTGAGCCGCGTCAACCTAAGGGGCGCGGGGAACTGCGCGCCCAGCCACGACGCGGGCGCGCCCCGCGAAGCAAAGTCCGGGGCAGCCCGGGCGCGGCTCTTGTGCGCGGGGCACCCGGCGAAGTGGGCTGCGCTTGCCAGCCCTGCGCCTTCGCGCAGACCTCCCAAGCGCAAGGGAGAGGTGGGGCTTGCCCCGTTAGGGGCGCGGGGAACTGCGCGACGAGCCACGGCGCAGCCGCAGCCTGCGATGCACAGTACGAGGCAGCCCGTACCCAGCCCCCATGTCCGGGCGCCCGGCGCAGGGGGGGCGGGGCACCCCGGGTGCGGGGATGCACTCGGGGTGCCCTGGGGGCTAGCGGCGGGCTACGCCCTCGTCGCGGGCGGCCTTGGCGACAGCCGCCGTCACCGCCGGAGCGACCCTCTCGTCGAAGGGCGAGGGAATGACACGGTCCGCGGACAGCTCGTCCGCGACGACCGCCGCCAACGCGTTGGCGGCGGCGAGCTTCATGCCCTCCGTGATGTCCGTGGCCCGGACCTGGAGCGCGCCGGCGAAGACGCCGGGGAACGCGAGGACGTTGTTGATCTGGTTCGGGTAGTCGCTGCGCCCCGTGGCGACCACGGACGCGTACTTGCGGGCGACGTCCGGGTGGATCTCCGGGTTCGGGTTGGCCATCGCGAAGATGAACGCGCCCTCGGCCATCTTGGAGACGGCCTCCTCGGGGACCGTGCCGCCGCTCACGCCGATGAAGACGTCGGCGCCCGCGAGCGCGGACTCCAGGGAGCCCGTACGGTCCGCGGCATTGGTGAAGGACGCCAGTTCCCGCTTGACCTCGGTGAGGTCCTCGCGGTCGCGCGAGACGACGCCCTTGCGGTCGCAGACCGCGACGTCCCCGATGCCCGCCTCGACGAGGATGCGCGCGATGGCGACGCCCGCGGCGCCCGCGCCCGAGATCACGGCGCGCAGCTCACCCAGCTCGCGCCCGCTGAGCTTCGCCGCGTTGCGCAGCGCGGCCAGGGTGACGATGGCCGTGCCGTGCTGGTCGTCGTGGAAGACCGGGATGTCCAGCTTCTCCTTGAGCCGGGCCTCGATCTCGAAGCAGCGCGGCGCGGAGATGTCCTCCAGGTTGATGCCGCCGAACGAGGGGGCGAGGCGGGCGACCGTGGCCACCAGCTCGTCGGTGTCGCGCTCGTCCAGCGCGAGCGGCACCGCGTCCACGCCGCCGAACTGCTTGAAGAGGATGGCCTTGCCCTCCATCACCGGGAGGGAGGCCTCCGGGCCGATGTCGCCCAGGCCCAGCACGGCGCTGCCGTCGGTGACGACGGCGACCACCTGGGACTTCCATGTGTAGTCGTCGACCAGCTCGGGCTGCTCGGCGATGGCGCCGCAGACCTTGGCGACGCCGGGTGTGTAGGCGAGGGACAGGTCGTCCGCGTCGCGGACGGGCACGGTCGCCCGCACCTCCATCTTTCCCCCGCGGTGCAGGGCGAAGGCCGGATCGATCACGTCCGCCTCCAGCCCGTCCTTCGGATTGACGATCTCCGCTGCCACTGTGTTGGACCCCTTAGTCGTGTCGGTGAGGGTGACCGTTCCCTGCTGTGAGGAACGGGCGGGCACCGCGTCCGCTTCCCGGGACGCGGATGGCCGCGGCCCGGAGGGAGGTGCGGACGCCGGGCGCGCCGCACACGCGCCCTGGTCCCCGGGTGAGGGGTGTAATCGACCTTTCTACCGGACGAGGGGTGCCGGGCACGAGCCACTTCCGGCCCCCGAGGGGGGCGTCGGGGTGTCACCAGGGGGGAATGGCAGGCAAAGCGGTGCGACAGGGACAGAAGTCCACGGACTGAGACGACGTAAGCCCTTACGCGCTTCCAGCCGCCCTGTATCCGGATTCGACGCTCCGTTATCCGATTTTGACATCGCGAGCCCCCTGCATGCGCTTGTCCGGATGGCAAGATGCCCCCCATCCGTTCGAGGTCGCGACATCCGAAGGTGTGTGCCCCGGCCGACCGGGCCATCCCCATCAGGCCATCCCCATCCGCGCAGGAGGACCGCCCATGACCGCAAGCACCACTCGCCGCACCGCCGCCTTCCGCTCCCGGTTCGTGGCGCTGGGCGCCCTCGCGGTCACCGGCGCCCTGCTGCTGACCGGCTGCGGGGACCAGACGGACGGCGCCGGCGGCGGCTCCGGGGGCTCGGGCGGCGGCTCGCTCAACGCGAAGCTGCCCGAGAAGATCCGCGACGCGGGTGTGATCAAGGTCGGTACGGACGCCGCGTACAAGCCCATGGAGTACAAGGAGGGCGCCGAGATCGTCGGGCTCG
This sequence comes from Streptomyces albiaxialis, assembly GCF_039530985.1. Lineage (NCBI taxonomy): Bacteria > Bacillati > Actinomycetota > Actinomycetes > Kitasatosporales > Streptomycetaceae > Streptomyces > Streptomyces albiaxialis. The sequence goes on along the minus strand of NZ_BAAAPE010000007.1, from coordinate 199,260 downwards.
ACCCGGACATCGCCGACGCGATGGGCAAGAAGCTCGGCGTCCGCTTCGAGTTCACCAACGGCACCTTCGACGGGCTCATCACCTCGATGCAGACCGGCCGCTTCGACATGATCATGTCCTCGATGACGGACACCAAGGACCGCCAGGAGGGCCTGGACGACAAGGGCAAGAAGGCGGGCAAGGGCGTCGACTTCGTCGACTACCTGACCGCCGGCTCCTCGATCCTGGTCAAGAAGGGCAACCCCGAGAAGATCGAGACCGTCGCGCAGATGTGCGGCAAGAAGGTCGCCACCCAGCGCGGCACCACCTCGCACGAGATCCTCAAGACGCAGACGGAGAAGTGCGAGAAGGACGGCAAGAAGAAGGTCACCGTCGAGGCGTACGACACCGACGACGAGGCCCGCGTCCGGCTGAAGACCGGCGCCGTCGTCGCCGACGTCTCCGACTTCCCGGTCGCCGCCAACGCGGCCAAGAGCGGCTCCGACTTCGAGGTCGTCGGCGAGCAGATGGAGTCCGCGCCCTACGGCATCGCCGTGAGCAAGGGCAACACCAAGCTGCGCGACGCGCTCAAGGAGGCGCTCGTCGCGATCATCAAGGACAAGTCCTACGAGAAGGCGCTCCAGAAGTGGGGCGTCGAGGACGGCGCCGTCGACTCCGTGAAGATCAACGGCGGTTCCTGAGCCGTCGGGCCCCGAGCCGCGAGCCCGAGCCCGGCCCCGAACCCACGGACCCCGAAACGGACGCTGAGAGGCAAGCCCCGTGACACAACCCACCGACAAGGTGCCCGCCGACGCGCCGTCGTCCGGCGCCCCTGAGACCATCAAGGCCATCCCCGTACGGCACTACGGCCGCTACGTCGCCGCCGTGATCGTGCTGGCCCTGCTGGCGCTCTTCGCCAACGCCGTCGCGGGCGCCGACCTGCGCTGGTCGGCCGTCGGCGACTTCTTCTTCGACGACCAGGTCCTCACGGGCGTCAAGAACACGATCGTGGTCAGCGTGCTGTCCATGATCATCGGCCTGGTGCTCGGCATCATCCTCGCCGTGATGCGGATGTCGAAGAACCCGGTGACCTCGTCCGTCGCCTGGGGCTACATCTGGTTCTTCCGCGGCACACCGGTCTATGTGCAGCTCCTGCTCTGGTTCAACCTGGCGCTGATCTTCCCGGTCCTGAACATCATGCCGATCTACAAGGACGAGATGACCGACGTCATGACGCCGTTCATGGCGGCGCTGCTCGGTCTCGGTCTGAACGAGGCGGCGTACATGGCGGAGATCTGCCGCGCGGGCATCCAGTCCGTCGACGAGGGCCAGACCGAGGCCTCGCAGGCGCTCGGCATGACCAACGCGCAGAACATGCGCCGCATCGTGCTGCCCCAGGCGATGCGCGTGATCGTGCCGCCGACCGGCAACGAGTTCATCAACCTGCTGAAGACCTCCTCGCTCTGCGCCGTCGTGATGTACGAGGAGACGCTGCGCAAGGCGCAGAACATCGGCAACAACTCCAGCGCGGTGGTCGAGCTGCTGCTCGTCGCGACGCTCTGGTACCTGATCATCACGACCGTCTTCAGCATCGGTCAGTACTACCTGGAGCGGCGCTACGCGCGCGGCTCTCTCCGCCAGCTTCCCGAGACACCGTGGCAGCGGGTCCGGCGGAACGTGCTCACCCTCAGCCGCGGCACCGGATCGGGGGCGCAGGGCGCATGACAGCGATGGTGAAGGCGGAGGCCGTCCACAAGCACTTCGGCCCCGTGCAGGTGCTCAAGGGCATCGACCTGGAGGTCCGCTCCGGGGAGGTGTTCTGCATCGTCGGCCCCTCGGGCTCCGGGAAGTCGACCTTCCTGCGGTGCATCAACCACCTGGAGAAGATCAACGCCGGCCGGCTGTACGTCGACGGCACCCTCGTCGGCTACCGCGAGAAGAACGGCAAGCTCCACGAGCTGCGGGACCGCGAGGTCGCCGAGCAGCGCCGGGGCATCGGCATGGTCTTCCAGCGCTTCAACCTCTTCCCGCACATGACCGCGGTGGAGAACGTGATGGAGGCGCCGGTCCAGGTCAAGGGCGTCTCCAAGAAGGAGGCCAGGGAGCGCGCCGAGCAGCTCCTGGACCGGGTCGGGCTCGGGGACAAGAAGGCCAACTACCCCGCGCAGCTCTCCGGCGGCCAGCAGCAGCGCGTGGCCATCGCGCGCGCCCTGGCGATGGACCCGAAGCTGATGCTCTTCGACGAGCCGACCTCCGCGCTCGACCCGGAGCTGGTCGGCGAGGTCCTGGACGTGATGCGGGACCTGGCGCGGGACGGCATGACGATGGTCGTCGTCACCCACGAGATGGGCTTCGCGCGCGAGGTCGGCGACTCCCTCGTCTTCATGGACGACGGCGTCGTCGTCGAGTCCGGCAACCCGAGGGACGTGCTGGGCAACCCGCAGCACGAGCGCACCAAGTCCTTCCTCTCGAAGGTCCTGTGAGGGGTCCAGTGCGCGCCTACCGCTCCAGGTAGGCCAGTACGGCCAGCACCCTCCGGTTGTCCGAATCGGAGGAGTGCAGGCCGAGCTTGGGGAAGATGTTGCTGATGTGCTTGGCGACGGCCTTCTCCGAGATGACGAGGGTCTCCGCGATGCCCGCGTTCGAGCGGCCCTGGGCGACGTGCTCCAGGACCTCCCGTTCGCGGGCCGTGAGGCTGTTCATCCGTTCGTCGCGGTCCTTGCTCACGAAGAGCTGGGTGACGACCTCGGGGTCCATCACCGTGCCGCCCTCGGCGACCTGGCGGATCGTGGACATGAAAGCGCGCCCGTTGGATACCCGGTTCTTCAGGACATAGCCCACCGCGCCGCGGCCGCTGGTGAGCAGCTCCTGGGCGTAGAGCGGTTCGACGTACTGCGACAGGAGCAGCACCGGCAGTCCGGGGACCTCGCGGCGAGCGGCCGTCGCGGCACGCAGGCCGTCGTCGCTGAAGCCGGGCGGGAGCCGGACGTCCACGATCGCGACGTCGGGACGGTGGGTGAGCAGCGCGTCCAGGAGGTCTGGTCCCGTCTCCACGGCGGCCAGGACCTCGTGGCCGTGCGCCCCGAGCAGCCGGATCAGGCCGTCCCTCAGCAGGAAATGGTCTTCGGCGAGGACAACACGCACGGCAGCTCCATCATCACCATGGTCGGGCCGCCCGGCGGGCTGTTCACCGCCAGGACCCCGTCGAACGTCGCGAGCCTGCGCTCGATGCCGCGCAGCCCGGTGCCCCGCGAGGCGTCGGCGCCCCCGCGGCCGTCGTCGGTGACGCCCGCCCGCAGCACGCCCCGAGCGTAGTCGTACGTGAGGTCGATCCAGACCCGGTCGGCGCCCGAGTGCTTGGCGGCGTTGGCCAGCGCCTCGGACACCGCGAAGTAGACCGCCGACTCCACCGGCATCTCCGGGCGGCCCGGCAGATCGAGGCTCACCTCCGCGCTCAGCGGGCTCACCAGCGCCAGCGCCCGTACGGCGTCCGCGAGGCCCCGGTCGGCGAGCACCGGCGGATGGATGCCCCGCACCAGGTCGCGCAGCTCCTCCAGGGCCTGCGCCGAGGACTGCCGGACCTCCGCGAGCAGCGCCCGTACGGCCTCCGGGTCGCGCTCCAGCAGCTCGTCCGCGGCGTCCAGCGTCATGCCCATCGCCACGAGCCGGGCCTGCGCCCCGTCGTGCAGGTCCCGCTCGATCCGGCGCAGCTCGCTCATCTGCGTGTCCACGGCGGCGGAGCGGGTCGCCGACAGGTGCTCGATGCGGTGCGCCATCCGCTCGCTCTCGCTCGGGCTGAGCATCGAGCCGATCCACAGCGCGTGCACCCGGACGAGGCGCGGCGCGGCCCACAGCGTGAGCGGCAGGGCCGCCGCGCCGAGCAGCCCGGCGGGCAGCGTCAGGGCGAGCCCCGGGGTGTAGACGCCGGAGAGCCCGGTGAGCGCGAACCCGATGCCCCATATGCCCGCGAGGACCGTCAGGATCGGCAGGAACGCCAGCGTTGCGCCCACGACCGGGTCGAGCGCCACCCACAGCCACTCGCGGCGGGCCTGCCGCTCGGCGAAGACCGCCTGGAAGCGGTAGCGCAGCGGGGTCCCCGGCGCGGGCGGCCCCGAGGCGGGCTCCGGGACGCGCACGCCGGACCAGGACCCGGCCAGCTCGCGCTGGCGGGAGGCCAGGCGCCGCACCCCCTCCCGTACGTTCGGCAGCACGAGCAGCCCGGGGCCCGAGCTGAAGAGCACCGCGCAGAAGGTGAGCCCGGTCGCGGCCCAGGAGAGCCGCCACAGCGTCAGACAGCGCCTGAGCCCGGTCAGGCCACGGGAGAGGAAGCCGCGGAAGGGAGTCATGCTCGCCATTATCGAGCGGGGCACCCCGCCGTGTCGGTGGTAAAAACCCGCCCATCGGACCTGGTGCGACCTTCCCGGTACCGGGGGCGCGGCGTAGCGTCGGGATCATGTTTGCTGCCTACGCCGCGCGTATCGACAAGGATCAGCCGCTCGACGGGCTGGAGCTGGGGGAGAGGCCGGAACCGAGGGTTCCGCCCGGGTGGACCACGGTCTCCGTGAAGGCCGCCTCGCTCAACCACCACGACCTGTGGTCGCTGCGCGGGGTGGGCATCACCGAGGAGACGCTGCCCATGATCCTCGGCTGCGACGCGGCGGGCGTCGACGCCGACGGGAACGAGGTCGTGCTGCACTCCGTCATCGGCCAGACCGGGCACGGCGTCGGCCCCCGCGAGCCCCGCTCGATCCTCACCGAGCGCTACCAGGGCACCTTCGCCGAGCGCGTCGCCGTCCCGCAGTGGAACGTGCTGCCCAAGCCGAAGGAGCTGTCCTTCGAGGAGGCCGCCTGCCTGCCCACGGCCTGGCTCACCGCGTACCGGATGCTGTTCACCAACGCGGACGTCCGCCCCGGCGACTCCGTCCTCGTCCAGGGCGCGGGCGGCGGCGTGGCCACCGCCGCGATCGTGCTCGGCGCCGCCGCCGGGCTGCGGGTCTTCGCGACCAGCCGCGACGAGGCCAAGCGCAAGCGCGCCGAGGAGCTGGGCGCCGAGCTGGCCGTCGAGAGCGGCGCCCGGCTGCCGCACCGCGTGGACGCCGTCCTGGAGACCGTCGGCGCCGCGACCTGGTCGCACTCGGTGAAGTCCCTCAAGCCCGGCGGCACCCTGGTGATCTCCGGCGCCACCAGCGGCCCCAACCCGCCGTCCGCCGAGCTGAACCGGATCTTCTTCCTGGAGCTGAGGGTCGTCGGCTCGACGATGGGCAGCAAGGAGGAGCTGGCCTCGCTGCTGAGCTTCTGCGCGGCGAAGGGCGTCCGCCCCGTCATCGACTCGACCCTGCCGCTGTCCGAGGCCCGCGACGGCTTCGCGAAGATGGCCGGAGGGGACCTCTTCGGAAAGGTCGTCCTCACCGTGTAGCGTCCCCAACCGGCATACGGCCGGGGAGAGTTGAGGGGAGCGGTGTGCGGATGGACGCCGGGGCGCGGGACGTACGGGCGGTTCGGCCGGTGCGCGAGGAGGATCTGCCGGGGGCGCGGGAGCTGCTGCACGCGGCGTTCCGCACCGACCCCGTGAGCCGCTGGATCTTCCCGGAGGAGGAGCGCCGCGAGACGTGGCACCCGCTGCTGTTCGGCGCGTTCCTGGAGGGCGCGTTCCGGTACGGCACCGCCGAGATGACGGCCGACGGCGTCGGCGTCGCGCTCTGGTTCGACGCCCGGGCCGAGCCCGTGGGGCTCGACGAGACGGGCGCGCTGCTGGACGCCGTGGACCCCGGGAACCCCCGCGTCCCCGGCATCGGCGCGGTCACGGGGGAGGTCCACCCGCACGAGCCCCACGCCTACCTCCAGGCGCTCGCCGTCCGCCCCGGCCTCCAGAGCCGGGGCATCGGCGGCGCCCTCCTCCGCCTCGCCCTCGACCGCTGCGACAAGGAGGAGCTGCCCGCGTACCTGGAGGCCAGCTCCGAGCGCAGCCGGATCTTCTACGAGCGGCACGGATTCGCCCCGCGCGGCACGCCCCTCGTCCTGCCCGGCGGCGGCCCGCCGATGTGGCCGATGTGGCGGGAGCCGGGCGGGGGCTGACGGGCGCGGTCCTACGGCTACCGCTACGGCCACGGCCACGGCTATGGCTACGGCTGCGGCGCGTGCGCCCGCGTATACGCCTCGAACGGCGGGATGCCCACCGCCGCGCGGCGCGTGTCCATCCCCTCGGGGTCGGCGACCGGCCACGGGACCGGGGCGCCCTCGTCGGTGATGCCGCCGATCTGGGTGCCGTAGGACTGTTCGCGGCCCTCGTTGACGGCGAGCCGGTCGTCCAGGAACGCCGCCTGCCGGGCCCCGTCCTCGCCCGCCGCCCCCGCCCGTACGGCCTCCTGGAGGAGGCGCAGCGCGAGGCGCTGGACGTCGAGCTGGCGGTCGGCGTGCTGGGCGAGGAGCCAGGCGGCCTCGGCGGCCTCCGGGTCGGTGGGCCAGCCGTGGGCCCTGAGGATCTCGCGGAGCCGGTCGCCGTGGGCGGCGGCCACGCGGCGCCAGGCCAACTGCTCGGCGAGGTCCTCGGCGTTGGCCTTCGGCGAGGCGGCCCGGTCCTCGTCGCGCATGCGGAGGAGTGCGGCGGTGATGTCCTGTCCGGTCTGCTGCATGTGCTTCACCGTAGGACGCCGATCCGGCGTGAAGATCGTCCCGGAAGAGGGTGACGCGGGCTCCGTCCGCCGTGCAGAATGAACTTACCCCCGCCGGAGTTTCCGCCGTACGGCGCGCTGGGCGACGGGGCCGAGGGACTCCAGCGCGGCGGCCGTCCCGACGAGCTGTTCGAGCGCGGCGAAGGCCCGTTCCGCGCCCTCCGCGTCGACGCCCTCGTAGAGTTCGAGGCCGATGAAGGCCGAGGAGACGGCGTGCGCGAGGCCGCGCGGGTCGACGAACTCCGCCAGCGGCGTCCCCCCGAGGAGGCGCCGCAGCACCGCCTCGATCTCCTCCGTCCACAGCGCCAGCCCCGCGGCCGTCGCGGACGCCAGCCGGGGGTGCGTCTGGGCGCCCGCCATGAGCTGGCCCAGCATGGCGACGCTGCCCTCCTCGCGCTCGGCGGCGTGCAGTTCGCGGGCCAGCGCGAGGAGCCCGTCGAGCGAGCGCACCTCGGCCAGCCGCTCGCGGTAGCGGGCGAGGCGCTGCTCGGCGCCGTGGCGGCAGGCGGCGGCGAGCAGCTCGTCGACGGTGCCGAAGTGGTAGAAGACCAGCGCCTGGTTGACCCCGGCGGTGGTGGCGACCGCGCGCGCCGAGGTCTTGGCGATGCCCTGCTCGGTGAGCGTCCGCAGCGCGCCCTCCAGGAGCTTGGTCCGCGTCTCCCGGGAGGTGCCGCTCACGCGCGTGCCTCCTCGCGGACCGGCCGCAGGCCCGCGCGCACGCCGCGCTCGCGCACGTCGGCGTACTCCGCGGTGAACGAGCCCTCGTACCCGAACAGCGGTCCGAAGCGCCGGTTGGCCACGGTCACGCTGATCCGGAAGCGGCCCGCGTCGTCGTCGTACGACTCCCGGACGAGCGCGTCCGCGCCGATCAGGTCCGGTACCCGCGCGTCGATCCGGCCCTCGCGGAAGCGGTGCTCGCCGGAGCGGATCACCAGGGCGCCGTGCGCGTCGACTTCGAGGTCCAGGTCGGTGGCGAGGTGCTGGTGCGTGCCGAGGTAGTCCACGATCCGGCCGCGCTCCTCGCTGTGGACCATCGTCGCGTCGAACCGCCGCGCGCCGCCCGGAAAGGCGAAGGTGCGCACGAAGGTGACGGTCTCGCGGCCGTACGAGTCGAGGTACGGGACGTTCTCGATGGTGAACGGGATGTCGCGCCCGGCGCCCGGCACCAGGATGTGACGGGCCGCGCCGAGCGCGAGGAACGGCCGCACCCAGCCGCCCCGGTGCCACACGCGGTCCATCACGCCGCGCCCCACGCAGGATTCGCCGCTGTCGAGCCCGACGGAGAAGCGCCGCCGGAGCCGCGGGTGCAGCCGGTCGAAGTCGGCGCCGAGGGCGCGCTGGAAGATCGAGGTCACGGTCGCTCCAGTCGGTCGAGAAGGGCGGGCGGGGTGGTCGGGACGGTCGGGGCGGTGGGTTCCGTGCGGGACTCGTGGGCGGCCGTTCCGGGCGCGCGGGGCGTACGGGCGGCGCGCGTACGGGCGCCCGTGGGGGCGCGGCGCAGGCAGCGGCGGGCCGCGGGGGTGCCGGGCAGCGGCGGCAGCAGTACGGCCGCGAGGGCGACGAGCGCGGCGGCGGCCACGGACGGCACGGACGGCACGGACGGCGCCCCGTGCGCCCCGTATGCCCCGTACGCGGCGCCCGCGACCGCCAGGAGCCGCGCGACGGCCTCCGACAGGGCCCGTACGAGGGCGCGTTCGGGGGTGACGCCCCGCTCGCACCACAGGCGCAGCCGGTCGAAGGACCAGGCGGTGGCCCAGCCCATCAGCGGCCGCAGCGCGTACCGGTCGGCGAGGGCGCCCGCGCGGCCCCAGCGCGGCACGTAGCCGTACCCGGTGAGGAAGCGGACGGTGCCGTCGCCGCACGGCACGTAGCGCCAGTAGCCGCTGCCCTCCTCGATGAAGGAGAGCGGGTGCGGGGAGGCGAAGCGGAGCGCCGAGGTCCGGGTGCCGTCCGGACGGTGGCGTTCACCCGCCGAGACGCCGGTGCCGGAGACGGTCAGACCGGGCAGCACCCGGACCCCGTACGTGAAGCGCCGGGGGCCGCCGTCCCCGCCGTCGCCGTCGAGGTACGCGATGCGCGTGAACCTCAGGTCCCAGCGCTGGTGCTGCTCCGGGTCCTGGGTGCGCCGCCACAGCTCGTCGAGGTCCGTGCGGACGCGTGCCTCGACGTACAGCCCTTTCGGCGCGTGTGCTCCCTCTGCCCCCATGGGAACTCCCCCTCGTCCCTGGTGTTTGAGCGGTCGCTCAAACACCAGGGTAGGGCTGTTTGAGCGACCGCTCAAACCCGGCGCCGGTGGCCGGCGTTCACCACGCCCGGGTGCTCCCGGTGCCCACCGGGCCGTCGGGGCGGTGGATGGTGTCCCAAGGGGCGAGGTTCCAGGGGCTGGTGGGGTTCGTGGGTGCGAGGAGGCGGCGGAGGTGGGCGTCGGACACCGCCTGCGGGGCCGGGAAGTCCTCGTCTTCGGTGCCCCGCAGCATGGCCGTCCACAGCAGGCGGCCCCGCAGGTAGTCGTCGGCGAACGCGCTCCAGGAGCCGTATCTGGCGGTCACCGGCGCCACGGTCGCGCGCAGCAGGTGCCAGGCCGTGGCCCTGTCCATGAGCCCGGCCGCGTACGCCTTGCGGACCACGTCGGTGTGGAGCGCGACGTCCCAGGCCAGCGGCTGGCTGTGGGCCGCGCCGCCCGCCCGCGCCCGGTAGCCCGACTCCATGAGGTCCTGGAGCCTGTCGGTCACCTCGGCGGCCGTGGTCAGCCCCCACTGCTCCTCCAGCCAGGCCCGGGCCCGTTCGTCGTCCCGCTCGGTGAACGGGTAGAGGGTGGTGCGTGACGACTCGTCGCCCCGGTTCACGGGGGCGGCCAGCGAGACCATCCAGAGCTGGTGTGCCGAGAGGGCGATGACGGGGCCGCGCGCCGCGCGCTTGCGTCTCCACATGGAGCCGCACCCTATGCGGGTGCGGTGGAGACACGTGGGGCGGGATCGGTTACCTTCCACCTAACGTTTGTTTGGCGGGGGTGAGTTGATGGCGGTCGTGCTCGTCACCGGCGGAACGCGCGGGGTGGGCGCCGGGATCGCCCGGGTCTTCCTGCGCGACGGCGCGGACGTGGTCGTGTGCGGCAGGCACGCGCCGGAGTGCGGAATCACGGACGGCGCACGTGAAGCGCGGTACGAGCCCCTCGACGTCCGGGACGCGCGGGCGGGTGAGGAGCTGTGCGCCCGGCTCGCCCGCGAGCACGGCTCGCTCGACGTGCTGGTGAACAACGCGGGCGGCACCCCCCGGCGGACCGTCGCCGAGGGGGAGGTGGCGGACCACGCCCGCGTGGTCGAACTCAACCTGCTCGCCCCGCTGTTCATGGCGCGCGCCGCCCACCGGGTGATGCGCGGCCAGCCCGGCGGCGGCTCCGTCCTGATGATCGGCAGCGTCAGCGGCACCCGCCCCTCGCCGGGCACGGCCGCCTACGGCGCGGCCAAGGCGGGGCTCGCCTCCCTCGCGGGCTCGCTGGCCGCCGAGTGGGCCCCCGACGGCGTACGGGTCAACACGCTCGTGCTCGGGATGGTCGGGACCGAGCGCCTCCGGGAACACTTCGGGGGCGGGGAGGGAAAGGGGGACGGGGAGGCCGGGCGCGACGAGGAGACCCGGAGCGGCGGGGAGACCCGGCGCACGGACCTGGCGGCGCTCGCCCGCACGGTGCACGCGGGGCGGCTCGCGGAGCCGGAGGAGGTCGGCGAGGCGTGCCTGTTCCTGGCCTCGCCGCGCGCCCGGTACGTCACGGGCGCGTCGCTCGCGGTCCACGGCGGCGGCGAACGGCTGGCGCTGCACGAGGCGACGGCCCGCCCGGAGCCGCCCTGACGCGCAACCGCGCGACCGAGGGGCCGTGAGACCGAGGGACCGCGCGCGGTCGTGGACCGCGGCCCCGCGGAACGGCAGCAACCGGACCGGCAACCGGCCGACAAGGAGAGCGCGATGAACCACCCTCTTGCGAAGGACCGTGTCGTCGTCGTCACCGGAGCGGGGCGCGGGCTGGGGCGCGCCCACGCCCTCGCGTTCGCCCGCGCGGGCGCGCGGGTCCTCGTCAACGACCTGGGCGTGGCCCTGGACGGCGGGGACGGCGGCGAGACCCCGGCGGCCCAGGTGGCGGGCGAGATACGGGCCGCGGGCGGCGAGGCGGCCGTCTCCACGGACGACGTCGCCGACACCACGGGCGCCGCCAACCTCGTCCACACGGCGCTGGAGCGCTGGGGCCGCCTCGACACCCTCGTCAACAACGCGGGCTTCCTGCGCGACCGCATGCTCGTCAACCTCGACGAGGACGACTGGGACGCCGTCGTCCGCGTCCATCTGCGCGGCCACTTCCTGCCCATGCGGCAGGCCGCGGCGCACTGGCGCGCGGAGACCAAGGCGGGCCGCAGGCCCGAGGCCGCGCGCATCGTCAACACCTCCTCCGGCGCGGGCCTGCTGGGCGCCGTGGGGCAGGGCAGCTACGCGGCGTCCAAGGCCGGGATCGCGGCGCTCACGCTCGTCGCCGCCGAGGAGTTCGCCCCGTACGGCGTCCAGGTCAACGCGCTGGCGCCCGCGGCCCGTACGCGGATGACGGAGCGGGTCTTCGCGGAGACGATGGCCGCGCCCGCCGACGACGGGTCCTTCGACGCGATGGCCCCCGAGAACGTCTCGCCCCTCGTCGTCTATCTCGGCTCGCCCGCCTCGCACGGCATCACGGGGCGCGTCTTCGAGGCCGAGGGCGGGCGCATCACCGTCATGGACGGCTGGCGCCGCGCCGCCACCACCGACAAGGCCGCCCGCTGGGACCCGGCCGAGCTGGACGCCCCGCTGCGGGCCCTGCTGTCCAAGTCCCCCGATCCGGAGCCCGTCTACGGGGCGCGGCCCCCGGAGTGACCCGGCCGACGCGTCCGGGCTCAGAGCGCGATGAGGCCCGCGTCCGTGGGCGTGAAGCCGCACGAGCCGAAGTAGAACTCCCGCAGGTGCGGGTCGAAGTCGACGTGCAGCCACTCGCAGCCCGCCTCCCGCGCGCCCCGTACGGCCGTGGCCACCAGCTCCGCGCCGATCCCCGCGCGGCGCGCGTCCCCGGCGACCACGGTGTCGAGCACGAAGGCGTGCACGCCGCCGTCCCAGGCCACGTTGACGAACCCCACGAGCGTGCCGTCGTCCCGCCGCCGGGCGCACACCCAGCCCAGGCTGTGCCCGCGCACCTGCGCGCGCCAGTCGATGTCGGCCGGGGGATGCCCGAAGCCCTCGGCGTGCAGCGCGTTCACGTCCGCGTTCCCGAAGTCGCCGCGCCAGGCGTAGTCGATCTCCGTCATGCCGGGCAGCCTACGACGGCCCGCCCGTTCCGGTCCCGGCCCCGGTCCCGGAACCGTGCGCGGGGGCGCGGCTGACGGGGGTCTCGCGCGCGACCCGTGACAGCTTGTGGGGGTTGCGGACGTGGTAGGCGCCGGTGACCAAGCCGTCCTCGACCCGCACCGCCACCACCCCGTCGATCTCCCCGTCGACCCGCACGAGCAGCCCGGGGCTGCCGTTGATCTGGACCGGCTCGACCGAGCGCCGGGCCTCGCGCTTCCACCAGCCGCCCGCCAGCAGGCGGGCCACCCTGTCCGCGCCCACGACGGGCCGCAGCAGCGCGTGCTTGACCCCGCCGCCGTCGCTCAGGGCGACGACATCCGGCGCGAGGATGTCGAGCAGGCTCTGCAGCTCCCCGGTCTCGACGGCGCGCTGGAAGGCCCTCAGCGCGGCCCGGGTCTGGGCCGGGGAGACCTCGCCGCGCGGACGGCGCGCGGCGACGTGCGACCGCGCCCGGTAGGCGAGCTGGCGGACCGCGGACGGGCTCCTGCCGACGGCCTCGGCGATCTCGTCGTACCCGAGGGTGAACACCTCGCGCAGCACGAACACGGCCCGCTCGACCGGCGCGAGCGTCTCCAGCACCAGCAGCATCGCCATCGAGACGCTCTCCGCCAGCTCCACGTCGTCGGCCACGTCCGGCGCGGTCAGCAGGGGCTCGGGCAGCCACGGCCCGACGTAGGACTCCTTGCGGCGGCCGAGCGCGCGCATCCGGTCCAGGGCCTGCCGGGTGACGATCCGCACCAGGTACGCGCGCTGCTCCCGCACGGTCGCCGGATCGACGCCCGCCCAGCGCAGCCAGGTCTCCTGGAGGACGTCCTCGGCGTCGGCGGCCGAGCCGAGCATCTCGTAGGCGACGGTGAAGAGCAGATTGCGGTGGGCGACGAACACCTCGGTGGCCCGGTCCACCGGCCCCGCCCGGCCGTGGTCCCCACCCGGCCCGGCGGCGTCCCCGGCCCGTTCGCTGTGCTCGCTCATCCCGGCTCCCGCCTGTTCGTTCCCATGTCGCTCCACGCACGAGACGGTCCGCGGCGCCGTCGCGTAACACCCCTGCCCGGTGGTCTACGTCACACGGCCCCGTCCGTTACGGGCGGCGCGTCGGCGGCGTCCCGTGAGCGTCAGGACGCCGCCCGGACGAACGTACGGCCCGGAGCGGCGCGCCGCACCCGAGGAAGGGCACGCAGCATGAGCACCAGGAAGTTCGCGGTGGCGGGAGCGACCGGCCGGCTGGGACGACACGTCGTGGACGTCCTCACGGAGCAGGGATACGAGGTGGTCCGGATGTCCCGCGCCACCGGCGTGGACATCATCTCGGGCGAGGGCCTGGCCGACGCCCTGATGGGGGTCGATGTCATCGTCGACGCCGCGTCGTGGCACGCCTCGGACCAGGAGGCCGCCTCCGAGTTCTTCCGCACCGCCGCCCGCAATCTGCACGAGGCCGGGCTGGAGGCGGGGGCCGGGCGGGTCGTGGCCGCGTCCATCATCGGCGCGGACAAGGCCACCGCAGGATTCATCGCCGCCCAGCAGGTGCACGAGGAGGCACATCTGTCGGGCCCCCTGCCCGCGCTCATCCTGCGGGCCTCGCAGTTCCACGAGTTCGTGGGCCAGCTCCTGGACTGGCAGCAGGGCGACGTCGCGTACATCCCCGCGCTGCCCACCCAGCTCGTGGCCTGCCGCACCGTGGCCGAGACGATGGTCGAGCTGGCCACCGGCAGCGGCCTGCCCACCCAGCCGGAGCCCGGGACGCCGGTCCCCGAGGTCGCCGGGCCCCGCAAGGAGACCCTGGCCGACGCGGCCGCGCTCCTCGGGGCCCGCCGGGGCGTCAAGGTCGTCCCGGTCGACGGCGCGGGCATGCCGGACGCCGAGATCGCGGCGGCCGGGGGATTCCTGCCCGGCCCGCTCGCCAAGCTCGCCGGTCCCACCTTCGAGGAGTGGCTCGCCTCCGACGCCGGGGCCGACTCCGTGGCCGGGACCGGGGCCGGGGCCGGCTCCGGCTCCTGACACCGATGACCGAGTGACCGAACGGAATGGGGAATGGGGACTTCGATGTACGGCACTTCTTCCGGGGGCCCGCCCTCGCCCGCCGGGGCGGGCGCGGCGCCCTCGACGGCCCGGGAGACGGTGGACGGCCGCGGCCCGCTCGCGATGCTGCGGGCCGTGTCCGCCCTCGCCTGCCTGGGGACCCTGGTGCAGGGCCTGCTCGCCGGGATGCTGCTCAACGGCGACGTCGACTCGATCGACCCGCACGGCGCCAACGCCTACGTCTTCGAGGCGCTGGTGTTCCTCCAGGTCGTCGCCGCCTTCCTGCTGTGGCGCCGCAACCGCGGGCTGACCTGGCCGCTGAAGGCCACCGTCGGCATCCTGGTGGCCACTTTCGCGCAGACCGGGCTCGGCCTGGAGGGCTCGCTCGCCGCCCACGTCACCCTGGGCGTGGCCCTGTGCGCGATGGAGACGGTGCTCGCGATGCGCGTGTTCGCCCTCCGTGTGGGGAGCCCGAGCTAGGGGGTGTCTGACCAATGCCCGCGGCGTCGCGGTGTCCGGCACGCACGCTCCAGACACCGCTCCTTCTCCCGCGCTCATGTGTCAGACACCCCCTGGGGGGACATCCGGCGTGCCCTCTCCACCAGTTCCGCCAGGCGGGCGTGGTGGGCGCCGGGCCAGTAGAGGCGGTCGCAGGAGGCGCAGCGGGCGAAGCCGTCGTCGTACGTACGCCGGGTACCCGGCGGCAGGCGGTCGGCGATCTCCCGCTTGGGGACGGCGGTCAGCGGTCCGTTGCACGCCGGGCAGCGGGTCCAGGGCGCGAGCGGCACGGCGAACCTGTCGAGTACGTCCGCGAGTTGGCCGTCCGGCCGCTGGCCCCGCACATACGCGCCGAGCCAGAGCGCGCGGCGGCGCAGCAGCCCCCTGTCCCGGGTCAGCAGCACGCGCCGCGCGGCGTTGGCCTCCTCGACCAGCTCGGCGTCCCCCGCGTCGTTCCGGTAGGCGGCGTCCACGCCGACGAGCCGCAGCCGCCGGGCCAGCGCGCCCAGGTGGACGTCCAGGACGAAGCGGGGCCCGGCGGGCTCCGGGCCCGGCAGTGGCTGCGGCAGCGGCTGCGGGCGGGGCACCGGCGTGACGTCGACGGTGTCGCCGTCCTCCGGCCGGTGGCGGGCCGGCACGGAGCGGGCGGCGGCGTGCGTACCGGTGTGCGACAGGGCGTGCGTATCGGCGCGTCCGCCCGTACGCAGCGCTCCCACCTCGGTCAGCGGCACGCCCGCCGCCTCCACGAGGTGCCCCAGCGTGGAGACGCCGTCGCACGGGGCGCGGACCTCGCCGGAGAGCCGGTGCCGGGCGGCGAGGAAGAAGCGCAGCGGCGGGGCGAAGCGCAGCAGCACGCCTTGCGGCGCGGGCTCACCGCCCCCGTGCTCCTCCCGCCCCGCCCGCTCGCCCCTCGGCATGGCCCTGCCTCCTCGGTCGGCCTCTCCTCCCAGCATGCCGGTGCGGGAGCGGGGCGGCCGGGCGCGGGACACCCGGGTACGCGGGATATCCGGGTGCGGCGGGGGAGGGGGCGCGCGGATACTGCCGCGTATGCGAGGCCGTTCCTCCCGTACCGCGCCCGGCGCACCCGACCTGTCGCCGGTGCGCGACGCCTCCGCGCGCGACCGGCTCGGCGGCTGGCTGCGCCGGGCGGTCACCGACTTCGGCGGGACGGTGGCGGGTTCGCTCGTACCGCCCGGGTACGCGGCGTACGTACGGCTGCCGCACTCCGTGCAGCTCGACGGGGACCGCGAGCTGGCCTGGGGCGCGGTCGCGGCGTGGACGGGCCGCACGCTGGACGCCACCGCGCAGTGGGCGCGGGTCTCGCGCCCACTGCCCGGACATGTGCCCGAGGGGCCGCGGCCCTGGGACGAGGACGACGAGCCGTACGGCGGCGTGCTGCCGGACGGCCAGCTCGGCGCGCTCGTGCCGGTGCTCGCCGCGCACACCGGGACGCCGGACGCCTGCGTCTTCGCGCTGTGGGACGGTTTCGGCTATCTCGGGGACGAGCGGGAGCGGCGGTCGTCGTTCGCCGTCTCCGTGTACGCGGACGGGCCGGCGAGCGCGCGGGAACTCCGCGCCGCCCGGGCCGCCGCGCTGCCCCCGCCGGGCCTGGACGTCTCGGCGGTGCCGCGGCTCGCGCTGCCGCACCGCGACCATGTGCTGTTCACGGGCCCCGTCGGAGCCGCACGCCAGGTGAGCATCGGCCTCGGCCGCCCGTACGCGAACGAGTTCCGCGACGGCCCCCATCTGTGGTGGCCGGAGGACCGCGCGTGGGTCGTCGCGACCGACATCGACCTCGACTCCACGTACGTGGCCTGCTCGGCGTCCCTGGCCGCCGCCCTCCTCGCGGGCGAGGGGCCCGAGGCGGTCGCCGTCTCCCCGCACGACCGCTTCGACGAGGCGGCGGACCTGCCGGACGCTCAAGCGCGGGGTTGAGGCTTCGGCCGGGCCCGTGGCCGCGTGCCGGGCGGGAGGCGGCGCCGGGTCTCCGGGGCCGCTTCAACGGAATACTCGAACTCATGGGAAAAGACAGCGAATTCGTGCCGGTCGTCGATCTCTCGGCGGCGAGGAACGGAAGCGGCGGGCGGCGCGGCCGGACCTCCGTCGCGCGGGAGATCGGGCGCGCGTGCGAGAGTTCCGGATTCTTCACCGTCGTCGGACACGGAATACCGGCGGAATTGACCGGCCGTATGGACGCGGTCACACGGGAATTCTTCCGCCTTCCCGCGCCGCGGAAGGAGAAGGTGCTCTGCGGTCCGGGGAAGGGCGGACTGCGGTACGCGGAGGGGAGCGTGGCGCGCGGCGCGGGCGGGGACGCGCCCCCGGACCTGTGCGAGATCTACACGGCGAACGTCCTCGGCGACCTCGCGCCGGAACGCCGGGCGCGGTGCGGCGGCGCCGACGCGCCCTGGACCCGGGCCAACGACTGGCCGGAGGAGCCCGCCGGGTTCCGGGACGTCTGGACCGCGTACATGCGGGCGATGGGCGGGCTCGGCGGCGACCTGATGCGGCTCTTCGCGCTTGCGCTCGGCCTGGACGAGGAGTTCTTCGACGACAAGGTGGACCGGCACGTCTCCACGCTGGTCGCCAACCACTACTTCCCCCCGTCGGGACCGCCACTGCCCGGCCAGATGCGCATGGGCGCGCACAGCGACTGGGGGAGCCTCACGATTCTGCTGCGGGACGCGGTCGGCGGACTTCAGGTGCGGCGGGACGGAGAATGGCACGACGTCCCCCACGTGCCGGGCGGATTCGTCATCAACATCGGGGATCTGATGGCGTTCTGGACGAACGGGCACTGGGTCTCCACCGTGCACCGCGTGCGCAATCCGGCGGAGGGCACCACGGATTCCCGCCTCTCTCTCCCGTTCTTCTTCCTGCCCAATCACGACACCCGTATCGAACCGCTGCCGCGCTTCCGGAAATCGGGTGACCGTGACCGCGTGACGGGGACGACGCCGGGGGAGTGGTTCCGGGCGAAGATGGCCGCGACCTACTCCTGAGGCCTTGCCTTGCCTGGGGCTGGGGCTAGGGCGCCGAGATGCCGTCCAGGACCATCGAGGCGTACTGCCCGGCGACCTCCGCCGTGCTCTTCCTGCCGTCCGGGCGGAACCAGACGGCCGCCACCCACACGGTGTCCCGGACGAAGCGGTAGGCGAGCGGGACGTCCAGGCCGGGCCGGAAGCTGCCGTCGGCGACGCCGCGCTCCAGGGTCGCGGTCCACAGCTCGCGGAACCTCCGCTGGGACTCGGCCAGATAGCCGAAACGGGGCAGGGAGGCCAGGCCGCGGGCCTCCTTCTGGTAGATGACGACCGCCGGGCGGTGCCGCTCCATCTGCGCGAACGACTCGGCGACCAGGCGCTCGAACGTCGCGCGGGGCGCCAGTCCGGCCGTCTCGATCCGCTCGTACCCGTCCCACAGGTCGTGGAGGAAGCCGCTCAGGATCTCGTCCGCCATCGACTCCTTGGAGTCGAAGTGGTAGTAGAGGCTCCCGGCGAGCATGCCCGCGCGGTCGGCGATGGTGCGGACCGTCGTCGCGCTGTAGCCCTGCTCGGCGAAGACCTCCGCGGCGGTCGCGAGCAGCTCCGCCCTGCGGCCGGTCGGCGCGGCGGTCCTCTTCGGCGTCACTGTGCTTCCCGTGCTTCCCATGCGTCCATTCTCGGCCAGTCCCCTCCCGGCGGGCTCACGGGCGGAACGCCAACCTACCAAACAATTGTTAGGGAGTGAGGACGAAGCAGCCGTTCGCGCGGAGCGCGCGCAGGGTGGACCGGGTGACGGGGTCCGCCGCCAGGGGGTTCCAGCGCAGGTCGAGCTTTTCGAGGGAGGGGAGCGCCGCGAGCCAACGGGGCAGCGTGCGCAGGCGGTTGGCGCGCAGGTCCAGGTGCCGGAGGAACGGGAGGGCCTCCAACGGCGCCGGGACCTCCTCCAGGGCGTTCTCGCGGAGTTCGGCGTGGCGCAGCTCCGTCAGCGCGGAGACGCCCGCGGGCAGCGCGGTGAGCGCGTTGCCGCGCAGCCACAGCTCGCGCAGGGAGCGCAGGTCGCCGAGGGCGTCCGGGAGGGCGGTGAGGCGGTTGTGCCCGGCGCGCAGCTCGACGAGCGAGACCATCCCGCCGATGCCGTCGGGCCCGTCGGGGAGGTGGTCGAGCCGGTTCTCGCCGACGTTGAGGTAGCGCAGCGCGGTGAGGCGGCCCAGGGAGGCGGGGAGCGAGACGAGCCGGTTGGCGTGCAGATAGAGGCAGTCGGTCAGCGGCAGCCGCGTCAGCTCCTCGGGGACCTCGGTGAGGAGGTTGTGGCCGAGATCGAGCGTACGGAGGCGGGTGAGCCGCCCGAGCGCGGGCGGCACCCGCGTCAGCCCGTTGTCCGCGGCGATGAGCACGCGCAGCTCCGTGCGTTCCCAGAGGGAGTCGGGGAGCGTGCCGAGGCCGTGCCGCCACAGATCGAGTACGGCGGGGTCCGTGGTGTCCTCCGCTTCCTCGTGGGTCCCCGTCATGCCGTCGAACCCCCGTCCACCACGAATTCGGCCCCCGTCACATAGCCCGACGCGTCCGAGGCGAGGAAGAGGACCAGCCCCGTCACGTCGCGCGGCGCGCCCACGCGGCCCAGCGGCACGCGTGCGCCCGCGCCCTGCACGTCCGCGATCATCGGGGTGTCGATCGCTCCGGGGTGGACGGAGTTGACGCGTATCCCCTCCGGCGCGAGGTCGAGCGCCGCCGACCTGGTCAGCCCGCGCAGCCCGAACTTCGTCGCGCCGTACGCGCTGTGGCCCGGGATGCCGGTGAGCCCGGCCGTCGAGGAGACGTTGACGACCGAGCCGCCGCCCGCCTCGCGCAGGGCGGGCAGCACGGCCCGGATGCCGAGGAACGGGCCGAGGAGGTTGACGTCCAGCAGGGCCCGGAAGCCCTCCTCCGTCTGCTCGCCGACGGGCGCCGTGCGCCACAGCCCGGCGTTGTTGACCAGGACGTCGATCCGCCCGAAGCGCGCCCGGGCCTCGTCCGCGACGCGGGCCCAGTCCCGAGCGGAGGACACGTCGTGCGGCACGAACACGGCCTCGGCGCCGTCCTGTTCCCGCGCGCGGGCGACCGCAGCCCCGCCCTCCTCGTCCAGGTCCGTGAGGACGAGCGCGGCACCGGCGGCGGCGAGCGTACGGGCGTGCGCGGCGCCCTGGCCGCCCGCCGCGCCCGTGACGACGACGACCCGGCCCGAGAGATCGAACTCCATGCGCTGTTCCTAACAGGAATACTCGGAGGGAGGAAGGGCGGCGGGGCCACGGCGTAGAGTCGCGGCGTGGCAGGAAAGCGTGGGGCGGAGGACGCCGAAGACCTCGGGACGGGGCGGCCGTTGCCGCCGACGAGCTGGGCCGTGCTCGGACTGCTCTCCTTCGAGCGGGAGCTGTCCGGCTACGACCTGAAGAAATGGGCCGACAAGTCGCTCGGCTTCTTCTACTGGTCGCCGTCCTTCAGCCAGATCTACAGCGAGCTGAAACGGCTGGAGGGCGCCGGGTACGTCACCTCGCGCACCGTCCCGCAGACGACCGGCAACCGCGACAAGCGGATCTACGCGATCACCGACGCGGGGCGTGCGGCCGTACGGGAATGGGCCCGGGGCGCACCCGTCGAACCGCCCGTCCTCAAGCACGGGGTGATGCTGCGGCTCTGGCTCGGCCATCTCCTGGAGCCGGGGCGCGCGGCGGACGTGCTGCGCGAGCACCAGGCGTACGCGGAGAAGATGCGGGACCGTGCCGGTGCCGATGCCGAGGCGGCTCGGGACGATCCGTCCTGGGCGTACCCCGAGCTGGTTCTGCGCTGGGCCGAGCGCTATTACGCGGCCGAGCGCGACCTGGCCGCCCGCATGCTCGCCGACCTACAGAACCTCACCCCCTGACGGGGGAGGCCCGCTTCTCCGCTCCGCGCCCGGGTTGCCCCGTCTGTGCTTCGCGGGGCGCGCCCGCGTCTGGGCTGGGCGCGCAGTTCCCCGCGCCCCTTAACGGGCAAGCCCCGACGTGTCGTGACCGGGCGCGCCCGCGCGGCGGAGCCGCAAATCAAACACAGGCCCGCGCCCCTTAACGGGCAAGCCCCGACGTATTGGGTACGGCGCCCCGTCTGAAGTGTGGTGCGGCCCTTTGGGGTCAGTGTTGGCGGAGGGTTGCGGCGATGTGGGCGGCGGCCGCGGAGAGGTGGCGGCGGACCTCACGGAGCTGCGGCTCCGTGACCCCGTTGTCGCGGGCCGTATCGCGGACGTCGTCGCGGAAGCGGTCGAGCATCCGCTCCAGATCGCGGGCGGGGTCGCCCGAGGACTCCTCGGCGGCCTCCGCCTCGTCGGGCTCCTCCTGCGCCGGGCGCGTGTACGCCGGCCAGCCCGTCGCGTTGCCGGCGATCCGGCCCAGGTTGCTCATCTCGCGGGACAGCTCGGACATGCCCTCGCGGACCGCGCCCTGCCAGTCGCCGGTGCGCATGTGCGACTGGATCTGGTCCTGCACCTGCCGCGCGATGCGCTGCACCTCCTCCACCGCCTCGGTGTGCGCCTCGCGCTCCTTGCGGGCGCGGAGGCGGGCCTGCTGGGCCTCCTGCTTGGCCTTGCGGGCCTGTTCCTTCCACTCGTCCTTGGCCCGCCGCATCTCCTCCTTCGCCATCCGCCACGACTCCCGGTCGCCGGAGACGGCCTCCTCCCCGGAGCCGGAGCCGGAGCCGGAGGCCGAGGCGCCGCGCGCGCTGCGGGCCTGTTCGCGCATCTCGCGGCGCAGGTCGTCGGCGGAGCCACTGACGTCCTCGCGGAGGTCGGCGGCGAGCGCGGAGAGGGACTCGCGGATCTCGATCTCCAGCTCGGCCAGTTCGGCCTGGCGGCCGGCGAGTTCGGCGCGGCCCGCGTCCGTGATCGCGTAGACCTTCCGGCCGCCCTCGGTGGTGTGGCTGACGAGGCCCTCGGCCTCCAGCTTGGCCAGCCGCGGGTAGACGGTCCCGGCCGAGGGCGCGTACAGCCCCTGGAAGCGCTCTTCCAGCAGCCGGATCACCTCGTACCCGTGGCGGGGTGCCTCGTCCAGCAGCATCAGCAGGTAGAGGCGGAGACGGCCGTGGGCGAAGACGGGAGCCATGTCACAGGTCCTTCGGGGCGGAGGGGGCCGGGGAGGGGGCCGCGGGGGCATCCGGAGTATCACCCTCCGCACCGCTCGGCCGCACATCGGGGCCGGGCGGTTCCTCCTTCGGGCGCTTCAGCAGTGCGAGGCCGCCCGAGACGGTCTCGGCGCGCAGTCTCCCGCGCCCGGCGCCGAGCGTGCCGTGCGCCTGGCGCACGCCCCACTGGCCGTCGGTGCGCAGCCCGGGGAAGGCGCTGGAGAGCCCGCCGCTGGTGGTGCGCGCCTCCACGGCGGCGTCCGCGTCCTCCGGCAGCCGGATGGCGACCTCGCCGGAGACCGTCGTCAGCTTGATGTCCGTCTCGCGGGGCGCCTCCGGGCCGACGTCCAGCACGACGGAGCCGCTGACCGTGTCGGCGCGCACGTGCGAGCCCCCGTCGATGAAGGTGAGGTCTCCGGAGACGGAGTTGAAGCGGAGCGGGCCCGTCAGCCGCTGGGCCTCGACGGCGCCGGAGACGGTCTCGGCGTGCACGGGGCCCGTGAGCCCGACGAGGGTCGAGTCGCCGGAGACGCCGCGCACGTCCGTACGCCCGCGCATCCCGGAGACGACCGCGCTGGCGCCGACCACGCCCACGGTGAGCGACGCCTGTGCCGGGACGGAGACCGAGACCTCGACCGTGCGCCGCCAGCCCTTGCGGTCCAGCCACTTGAGGAAGCCCTTCCACGGCAGGTCCTCGTACGCGACGACGAGCTTGCCGCCCTCGCGGGTGACGAGGAGCGGCGGGCCCTCGACGGCGCCGATCTCCAGCCGGGTGGCGGGGTCGTCGGTCCCCACGACGTTCACCGTCCCGTTGACGGCGCGGACGTGCAGCTCCGTGACGGGCTCGGTGAACTCGATCTTCTGCGGCTCGGAGATCTGCCACGAGTGTTCGGCGGGCACGGCGGCCTCCCCAGGCGTAGGCATGGACGACGACGGCAGGACACGACGACATATCGCGTCTCTGGGGAGACACGATATGTCGCGTATCGCGTCGTGGCAAGGCCGCTACGGCGCGGGCCCCCGCGGCGCCGGGGAGCCCCGGCTCAGTCGTCGTCCTCCTCGTCGTCCAGCCGGGCCAGCCACGTCGCCAGGCGCTCGACCGGGACCTCGAAGTCCGGGTTGAGGTCGACGAACGTCCGTAGCTGCTCGGCCAGCCACTCGAAGCTGACCTCCTCCTCGCCACGCCTCTTGGCGAGCTCCTCGATGCCACGGTCGGTGAAGTACACGGCTGGCTCCTGGTCGGGAAAACGGGTTCCGCACCAGGGTATGCGGGCGCGGGGGTGCGGACTTCGACCTAGGTCCAGGTTCGGACCCCGCTCGGCCGTTGTCCCGATGTGCCCGGGACCGTCCCCTCGCCAGGATGACGGTCATGTCTTCCTCAACTGCCTCCCCCGCGGAGGACACGGCGGGCGGCGGCCCGGAAGCGCCCGGCGCGCGAACGGCCGCGCCACGCGCCTGGGCCGTCGTCCTCGCCTCCAGCATCGGCCAGTTCCTGGTGGTGCTGGACGTGTCCGTGGTGAACGTCGCGCTGCCCGGCATCCGCGACGGCCTCGGCCTCGGCGCCTCCTCGCTCCAATGGGTCGTGAACGCCTACGCGTTGACGTTCGCGGGCTTCCTGCTGCTCGGCGGGCGCGCGGCCGACCTCTTCGGGCGCAAGCCCGTGTACCTGACGGGCCTCGGCCTGTTCACCGCCGCCAGCCTCGCGGGCGGGCTCGCGCAGGGGGCCGGGACCCTGATCGCGGCGCGGGCCGTCCAGGGCGTCGGCGCCGCGGTGCTGGCCCCCGTCACGCTCTCGCTGCTGACCTCCACCTTCCCCGAGGGCCCCGCGCGGACCCGGGCCATCGCGACCTGGGCGGCGGTCGGCACGGCGGGCGGCGCAGCGGGCGGCCTCGTCGGCGGTCTGCTGACCGACCTGCTCTCCTGGCGCTGGGTGCTGCTCGTCAACGTGCCGGTCGGCGCCGTGGTGATCGCCGTCGTGGCCGTGGGGCTGCGCGAACGGCACGAGCGCACCGCCCGCCGCGGGCTCGACCTGCCGGGCGCCGCGCTGGTGACGGGCGGCGTCGCGGCCCTCGCGTACGGGATCGGCCAGACGGAGTCGCACGCCTGGGACGCGCCGGGGACGCTGCTGCCGCTCGCGGGCGGGCTGCTGGCGCTGGCCGCGTTCGTGGCGGTGGAGAAGCGCAGCGCCGAACCGCTCGTGCCGCTCGGCCTGTTCAGGCTCCGCAGCGTCACGGCGGGAAACCTGGTGACGCTCGTCAGCATGGTCGGCGGCTTCGCGATGTGGTACTTCCTCTCGCTCTACATGCAGAACGTCCTCGGCTACAGCGCCGTACGCGCCGGGCTCTCGTTCCTGCCGCACACCCTCGCGATCATCGCGGGCTCGAAGGCCGCGCCGCGGCTGATGGCCCGGTTCGGCAGCCGCACGATGATCGCCGTCGGCGGTCTGACGGCGGCCGCGGGCTTCGCGTGGCAGGGGCTGGTGCTCGACGCGGACGGCACGTTCCTCGGCACGGTCCTGGGCCCGGCCGTGGCGATGGCGGGCGGCTTCGGGCTGCTGATGACGCCGATGACGGACGCCGCGACCACCGGCACGGCGCCCGAGGAGGCCGGAGTCGTCGCCGGGCTCGTCAACACCTCCCGCCAGATCGGCAGCGCCCTCGGCCTGACGATCCTGGGCGCGGTCTCCGCGCACGCGGCGGGCGGCGGGACGGGGAAGGGCGCGGCGGCCGACGGGTACGCAGCGGCGTTCCTCGCCGCGGCGGCGATCACCGCGGGGGCGATGCTCCTCGTCGCACTGCTGCCCAGGCCCGCACGGACGGCGGCCTGACGGGGCGGACAGGGCTGACGGGGCAGGCGGGGCGACGGGGTCGGCGGGGCCGACCGCGTCGCCGCGCTCCGTCCGGGCTCCGTCCGGGCTGCGTCCCCGCCACGGCCCTTACGTCCCCGCTACGTCCGCTTCTTCCCCACCGCGTCGCTCGCGGCGCCCACCGCGAGGCCGAGCACGACGAGCAGGACGCAGACGTAGACCTCGTAGCCGTGCAGGAAACCGATCCTGTGGACCACCGTCCACGGGGTCCACCAGCCGTCGGTGAACTCGTGCAGGAGCCCTCCGAGGCCCTGGGCCAGCAGGACGAAGCAGACGAAGCCGAGCAGATTCTTCATGGCTCCACCCTGCTGACCGGCGGCGCCGCGCGGCATCGGGCGGAGGGAGCGCGGCGTGCGACCAAAGTCCCGGATCCGGCGCCGCCGTGTCCTCCCAAGGTCTACGGGCGGCACGCGGGCGCCCGGGCGGCGCGGCGCGCACGTAGATTCGCCGTATGCGCAGCACGGGAGAGGGACGGGACCGCCGGACGCGACGGGAGTGGGCCGCCGACATCGGCGCCTTCCTCTTCGCCGCCTGCTTCCTGGTGCTCACCTCCGACCGGGTCGTGATCGGGGCCGAGCTGTCGGAGCGGGCGCTGCTGCTGGAGCAGGTCGCGGGCGCCGGTGCCTGCGCGGCGCTCTTCCTGCGGCGCCGCTGGCCCGTGCAGCTCGCCGTGGTGCTGCTCGTCCTCGGGCCCGTCGGGCACTTCTTCACCGGCGCCTGCCTCGTCGCGCTCTTCACCGCCGTCTCGCGCCGGGGGCCGCGCGTCGCGAAGTGGCTGGCCGTGATGGCGCTCGCGCCCGTGCTGCTCTTCCTCGCGGACGGCCCGGAGTCGGGCGACCCCAGGACCGAGTCGGCGCTCACCTACTTCACGCTGCTCGCCTGCGCGATCGGCTGGGGCCTGTACGTCCGCGCGCGGCGCACCGCGAGCAGTGAGCGCGCCGAGCGTGCCGCCGCCGAGGCGCGGCGGGAGGCGCGCGAGGACATCGCGCGCGAGATGCACGACGTGCTCGCGCACCGGCTGTCGCTGCTGAGCGTCCACGCGGGCGCCCTGGAGTTCAACCCGTCCGGCGACCCCGTACAGGTGCGGCGGACCGCCGGGGTGATCCGGGAGAGCGCGCACCAGGCGCTGGAGGACCTGCGGGAGATCATCGGCGTGCTGCGCTCGCCGGAGGAGACCGACCGGCCGCAGCCCGTCCTCGCCGACCTGGAGCACCTGGTGGCCGAGTCCCGCGACGGCGGGCTGCGCGTGACCGTACGGGAGGAGGTCGCGGACGCGGAGGCGGCGCCGCCGGTCGCGGGCCGCACCGTCTACCGGGTCGTGCAGGAGGGTCTGACCAACGTCCGCAAGCACGCGCCCGACGCGCCCGTGACGCTCACCGTGCGGGGCGCGCGGGGCGAGGGGCTGAGCGTCGAGCTGCGCAACCCCGCGGGACCGGGCGGCGGCCCCGGCGGTTCCGGTGGCTCCGGCGGTTCCGGAGCGGGGATCCCCGGCGCCGGACAGGGGCTGATCGGCCTCGCGGAGCGCGCCTCCCTCGCGGGCGGGCGCCTCGAACACGGCTGGGACGGGGACGGCTTCCGGCTCTACGCCTGGCTGCCCTGGCCGGACTGAGCCGGGCCGCTCCCGGAGGACCCCGGGGCGTCCGGGGCGTCCGGGGCGTCCGGCAGGTCCGGCCTCCGGACGTCCCCTCCGGCCTCCTCCACGAGATGCGCGAGGGCCTGGACGAAGCCCGTCTCGCCCGTCGTCCGCCACACCAGCACCCACTCGGTCGGCGGCGCGTCGTCGATCGGGAGGAAGACGATGTCCGGCCGGGCGTAGTACCGCGCGGCCTGGGCGTGCGCGGGCGACAGCGCCTCGCCCGTCGAGACCGCGCCCAGCAGCTCCTGGAGCGTGGAGATCACGGGACCGCGCCGGATCGGCCGCCCGGAGGGCGCGTGGCGGGGGAGCTTGGCGTCGAACCAGTAGTCGGGCGCGGTCGGCGGGAGGTCGATGAGGACGTGGTCCGCCATGTCCTCGTACGTCACGGAGGTCCGCGAGGCGAGCGGGTGCCCGGCGTTCACGGCGAGGACCAGGGTCTCGCGGAAGAGGATCGGGCCCACCGTCAGATCGGGCTCGCGCACCGGCAGCCAGGTGACCTGCACATCGACCTCGCCCGAGCGCAGCGGGCCGAAGGGATCGCTCATGTGGGCCTCGCGTATGCGCAGCTCGCAGCCCGGATAGCGGGTGCGGAACGCGGCGAGCGTATGGCGGATCTCGTGTCCGACGGCGCCCATGATGCCGAGCCGCAGCACCCCGTTGCGCCCCTGCGCGGCGAGCGCCGCGCGCTCCAGGCCGTCCTGGAGCCCCTGGTAGACCGGGCGCAGGTCCTCGACCAGCTTGGCGCCGATCGGCGTCAGCTCGACGCGCCTGCTCGACCGCTCGAAGAGCGGCGCCCCGATGCGGCGCTCCTGCTTCTTGACGGCCTGGCTCACGCGCGCCTGCGAGACGTGCAGCCGCTCGGCCGTCCGCCCGAAATGCAGCTCCTCGGCCAGGGTCAGCAAGATCTCGATGTCCCGCAGCTCCACCGTGTTCCCCCTGTCCGTCCGACGGTCCGTCCAATCGATAACCGGAAGATTATCGAACCTTGCGCGATCGGCCGTTGTTCGCGTCCCCGCAACCGGAGACGATGGCTCCGCCGGCCGGCGGACGGGCGGAAGGGGGAGGAGCGGAACGTGCGCGACGTGCGCGAACTCGTCGAGCGCTATGTGGCGACGTGGAACGAGCAGGACCCCGTCTTACGCCGCAGGTCCCTCGCCGAGCTGTGGGCGGACGACGCGCTCTACGTCGATCCCCTGTCCGTGGCCGAGGGGCGGGACGCGATCGACACCGTCATCGCGGTGACGCAGGGCCAGTACCCGGGCTCCGTCCTGCGCCTCACCGGCGAGGTGGACGCGCACCACGGCCTCGCCCGCTTCCCCTGGGTCCTCGGACCCGAGAACGGGGAGGCGGTGCTCGCCGGGATCGACGTGGCCGTCCTCGCGGAGGACGGGCGGATCACCGCGATCCACGGGTTCCTGGACAAGGGGCCCGGCTGAGGGGCCCGAAACGGCGCCGCGCGGGCGCCGGAGCCGCACGGGGGGCGGCTCCGGGGCCGCGCGGCGGAGAAACGGCCGTCCGCTCGCGGGGGACGGACGGCACGGGGGAGCGGGGACGCGGCTGTCACGGGGCAGCCGCGTCCTCCGCGTGCGGTCCTCCCCGCGCCCCGCGCCCTTTACTCCTCCGCTCTCCTCTGCTCCTCACGTGTTCCACGTCGTCACCCGCGTCCGTACAGTGTCCGCTCGTGGAACGGGAGATCCGAGAGATCACGCTGCCCGGCGGCGAGACCGTGCTGGCGCGCGTGCACGTACTGGACGACGACGAAGTGGCCGAGGACCTGGACGAGTTCGCGTTCGACGACGTGAGCACCCGGGGCCGGCTCCTCGCGCGGGCCGAGCAGCTCAACGAGGTGATCAGCGGCGTCGGCACGGCCGTGGTCGAGGCGGCGCGGGCCGCGGGGCCCGACGAGGTGAGCGCGACCTTCGGCGTCGAGCTGGCCGTCCGCCCGGGCAGGGCCCTCGCCGCGGTGATCGCCGACGGGGAGACCAAGGCCTCGGTCTCCGTGACCCTGACCTGGCGTCCCGGGGCACGCCCCCTCCCACCCGTCACACCTGAGGACTAGCCTGCTGGGGCCGGTGACGGAGAGGGGGCGTACATGGGGGTGTCTGTGCGGCGGCGACGAGCCGGGCGTGCCGCGTCCGGCGGATCCGTGCGGCCCGATGTGTCCCCGTGCGCGTCCCGTGTCCCGTGAACGCCCCCGCTGACCTTGAGAGCGCCGTCAGCCCCGCTGTCGTGCGCATCGGTGCGCCGGGCGGCGGGTATGACCGACTGAGCGGACGGGGGCCGGCGTTCTGGGGCAGCGGCTTCTTCGTCGCCCCCGGGTGGGTGCTCACCTGTGCCCATGTCGTCGGCAAGGGCGGTGCGGGCGTGTGGAGGGGGGAGCGGGCCATCGGCATCACGATCGGGGACCCCGCCAAGGCCGAGGGCCTCACCGGCGAGCTGGCGTTCGGCCTGCCCGCGCCGGCGGACCCCGGGGCCCCGCCCTCGCCCTGGCCGATGCCCGACCTGGCGCTGGTCCGCGTGCCGGACGCCACCGACCCCGACTGCCTCTGGCTCAGCGACCGTTCGGCGACCGGCGCCACCGAGATCGGGCTGCACGGCTGGATGCCGGGCCCGGCGAAGGACGACGCGCTCTATTTCTCCGGCACGGGCACCGCGTCCGGCGGCACCACGGGCGGCGGCACCGTCTCGCCGGTGATCCTCAGCGGCGGCCAGCTCGTCGAGGGCTGCTCCGGCGGCCCGGTGGTCGATGTGCGGCGCGGCACCGTCATCGCCGTCAGCAAGGGCAAGGGGCGCGGCCCCGGCACCGCCGTCGCCACGCCCGTCACGGCGTTACGGGCCCTGTGCGACGCGGGCGCGGCGGGCGGCGCCGTCCTGCACGAGGTGCTCTCCGCGCACGACCGCCACCACCTGCGGCGCTACCACGGCCCCGGCGACAGTTGGCCCCGCCGCCACGCCCGCCTCGGCCCCGCCGCGGGGGAGCCCGCGCACGGCTTCACCGCCGAGCGCCGCGCCCAGCTCTACGCGCTCTTCGCCGAGCTGGAGCCCCCGGCCGGAGCGGGCGAGGTCCTCCAGCTCGTCAACGACGCGCGGGACCTCGTCCTCCAGTCCCCCTACACCCTGCGCGACCAGGACCCCCGGAGCTGGCGCGAGGGCGCCGGGCTGCTCTACGACCCGCGTGACGGCCGCACCCCCGTGGACGAGCCGACCCGCGACCTCGCCCTGGAGGCCGTGGTGCTGTACGCGGCGAAGGTCCACGCCGCGCTCACCCGTTCCGGCAGACCCCGCTCGGCGGACGGCGCCGACGCGCTCACCCACCTGCGCGCCTGGATCGAGGCCACGGGCCTCACGCTCAGGAACGACATCATCCGCGCCCTCGTCCCCCGCCTCCTGGACGGCCACCGCCCCGCCTCCGCCGCCCGCGCCGACGTCCGCGTCGAGATCGACCTGGACATCTACGGGACGGGCGGCCACGCCTGGCGCGTCCTGCTCCAGCACGGCAGCGGCGAGGAGCAGACGCTCTCGCCCGTCGCGCAGAGCCGTGAGGAGGTGCCGCGCGAGCGGCTGGAGGAGGCGATACGCGGGCCGCTGTCCGCCGCGCTGGACCAGTGCGACGTGGACGCGCACCTGGCCGCCGTCGAATTCATGCTGCCCCGCCCGCTGTTCG
The DNA here is from genome assembly GCF_039530985.1 of Streptomyces albiaxialis. NCBI lineage: Bacteria > Bacillati > Actinomycetota > Actinomycetes > Kitasatosporales > Streptomycetaceae > Streptomyces > Streptomyces albiaxialis. The sequence continues at coordinate 169,469 of NZ_BAAAPE010000007.1, read as the reverse complement.
ACCTGCCCGTCGACCAGTGGCGCGCCCGCCCGTACGACCCCGTCGACCCCTTCAACCCGCACACGCTGCCGCTGGGCCAGCGCCGACTGGTCGTCGTCCGGGACCGGATGCGCAAGGACCAGGGGCCGACGCCCGAGTGGCGGGCGCGGGCCGCGGGCGTAGCGGAGGGGCCCCTGCACGCCGTACCGCTGCGCCGCGAGGTGCCCGAGCACGGCCACGACGCGCCGTCCCCCGAGGGTGGACAGGCCGCGTACGGACGGCTGCTGGCGGTCCCCTCCGGGGCCGTGCCCGTCTACTGCTCCCGGGCCGGCGGCGGGCCCGGGCAGCGCGCCATGGCGGCCGCGCTCACCGCTGGTCACGTCGTCGCGCTGTGGCGCCACACCGACGGCGGGCACGAGGACTGCACCGACTTCCACGAGCGCGCCGCCGAGATGCTGAGCGCGGCCCGCGCGGCGGAACACCTCCCCGGACGCATACGCACCCTCAGGAACGGCAACGCGGACGAGGAGGCGTCCGACCCCGGAACGGCCTGGGCACGGCATATCGTCCTGCTCTACGATCCGCCCCACCGGCCCCCGAGGGACGGGCCGCTGCGCGAGCCCCCGCTCATCCATCGGCCATCTACGTGATGAGGCAGCTACGTGATGAGGAGCAGATCATGAGCGACTGGCGCATCTACCGGGGCGCGGGCGTTCCGCACGAGGGCGTGTCCGAACTGCCGGGCCCGCCGCCCTGGCGGGACTTCGCCGGGGCCCGCGACCCGCGGAACGGCGGGGGCGGGACCGGGGACGGTGACGGGAGCGAGAGCGCCGACGCCGCCCGCAGGCTGGGCGCCCAGCGCCGCCTGGTGGAGAACCTGCACCCGCGCGCCGAGGAGGTCGAGGCGGTCAACGCCGCGCTCTACCTGCGGCGTCCGCTGCTCGTCACGGGCAACCCCGGCACCGGCAAGTCCACCCTCGCCCACGCCGTCGCCCACGAGCTGGGGCTCGGCCGGGTGCTCCGCTGGCCCGTCGTGAGCCGTACGACGCTCAAGGACGGGCTCTACCACTACGACGCGATCGGCAGGCTCCAGGACGTCCAGCTCGACCGGGCCGTCGCGGGAGGGAGCGGGACCGCGCCCGCCGAGCGCCCGCCCATCGGCTCCTACTTGCGGCTCGGCCCGCTGGGCACCGCGCTGCTCCCGGCGGGCCCGGAGGAGGGCGGGCGGGCGCCCCGCCCGCGGGTGCTGCTCGTCGACGAGCTGGACAAGAGCGACATAGACCTCCCCAGCGACCTGCTGAACGTCCTGGAGGAGGGCGAGTTCGGCATCCCCGAGCTGGAGCGCCTCGCCGAGCGCGAGCCCGTCACCGAGGTGCTCACCGCCGACGGCGACCGCGTGCCCGTACGGGGCGGCCGGGTGCGGTGCACCGTCTTCCCGTTCATCGTCCTCACCTCCAACGGCGAGCGCGACTTCCCCGCGGCCCTCCTGCGCCGCTGCATCCAGCTCGAACTCAAGCCGCCCGGACACGAACAGCTCGCCGCGATGGTCACCGCGCACCTCGGCGAGGAGGCGCTGGCCGACGGCGAGGAGCTGGTCGAGCGCTTCCTGCGGCGCGAGCCGGGACAGGTCGTCGCCACCGACCAGTTGCTCAACGCCCTGTTCCTCACGCAGCGCGCCTCCGGCGCCGAGCGGGTCACCCGCGACCGCCTCGCCGAGATGCTGCTGCGTCCGCTGGACCGCCCGAGGTGACGGGCGATGGCAGACCGCCCCGGAGGAGGCGCCGCCGACGGCGCGGAGGAGCGCCTGACGGGACACCTCGCCGAGCTGGTGGCGCGGCTGCGCGCCGCGGGCTGGGAGCCCTCGGCCGAGGAGGTGGCCGAGGCCGTCTGGCTCGCGCGCTGGACGCTGCGCTCCGCACGGGACAGCCCCGGCGACGAGGCGGCCGCCGCTGAGCGCCGCCCGCCGGGGCGGCCGTCCCACGACCAGCCGCCCACCCCGGGCCCGGGGCCCGGGCCGCACGCCGCGCGCCCGCCCGCCGAGGCACCCGCAGCGCCCGTCTCGCTCTACGCGCCGGGCCGCCACCACGGGGCCGCCGGTGCCGGGTTCCCGGTGCGCGCCCCGGCCGCCGGCGCGCTCTCCGGGCTCCGCGAACTCCAGCTCGCGCTGCGCCCGTTGCACGGCTACCGCCCGCCGCTGCCGCCCCTGCCCGGGCCGCTCGACGAGGAGGCCACCGCCGACCTCAGCGCCCGCAGCGGCGCCGTGCGCCCCGTGTTCGGGACGACGGACCGGCGCGCCACCGAGATCCAGCTCCTCATGGACGCCTCGCCGACCACCGCCGTGTGGCAGCCCACCCTCGACCGGCTCCGCCAGACCTTCGAGCAGCTCGGCGCGTTCCGCGACGTCCAGGTGCGCTATCTGCACCGCGCCCGCGACGGCTCCCCGCTCATCGGCACGGGCCCCGGCCCCGGGCCCGCCCGGCTGCGCCCCGCCGACCAGTACCGCGACACCACCGGACGGCGCCTCACGCTCGTCCTGAGCGACTGCGTGGGTCCCCTGTGGCAGGAGGGCCGCGCGCAGTCGCTGCTGCACCACTGGACGGGCGGCTCGCCGCTCGCCGTCGTCCAGCCGCTGCCGCCCCGCCTGTGGCCCCGTACGGCGCTGCCCGCGGAGCCCGGCACGCTGGTCGGCGACCGGGGCGCGGGCGGCCGCGTCGCCTTCGAGCCCGACGGGTACGGGCCCGGCGCCGCGCCCGACGCGCTGCCGGTCCCCGTGCTGCTGCCCACGCCGCGCGCGCTCGGCAACTGGGCGCGGCTGCTGGGCGGCAGCGGGCGGCTCTCCGTGCCGGGCGCCGCCGCGTGGGTGCGGCCCCGCCACCCCGCCATGCCGCCGCCCGCCGCCGCGCCGGGCACGGTGCCGCCCCGCACGCTGCTCGCCGAGTTCCGCTCCATGGCCTCGCCGGGCGCCCTGGACCTGGCCGTCCACCTCGCCGTCGTCCCGCTGCTGATGCCCGTCATGCACCTGGTGCAGGAGGCGATGCTGCCCGACACGGGCCCCATGGAGATGGCCGAGGTGCTGCTGAGCGGGCTGCTGGAGCGGATGCCGGACCGCGAGGGAGGGGCGGGCCCGCGCTACCGGTACCTGCCGGGCGTCCGCGAACTCCTCCTCCAGTCCCTCGACCAGGGCGCCGCCGCGCTCGTCCTCAAGCACCTGTCCGGGTACGTCTCCCACCGGTTCGGCAAGGGCACCCGCAACTTCCCGGCGGTCGCCGTCGCCCGGCTGACGGGCCGCGCCGAGCCGCACGCCGAGTCCCCGGCCGGGGACGCCGGACCCGGGCCCGGGAACGGCGTGCAGGGGGCGGACGACGACTCCGAGACCGCCGCCGACGAGCTGTTCGCGGAGATCCCCGCCGAGGTCGTCCGCTTCTACCTGCCCTCCGGCACGGCCCCCGAACGCACCGAGGAGGCCGAACGCCTCCTGGAGCAGTGGCACGTCCAGGGCGACGCACACCTGCTGGACCGGGCCCGTACGGTCGCCGAGAGCGCGCTGGCCTCCGCCGACACCGCCCGCGCGCGGCTCGTGCTGGCCCGCGTGCTGCGCGCCACCGCGGGAACGGCCCGCACCCGCCGCAGCCCCGACCGCGTCGCCGCGCTGCTGGACCAGGCCCTGACGCTGCTGGGCCGCGCCCCGGACGGGCCCGGCGGCAGCGGCGATCCCGGCTCCGAGGGCTCCGAGGGCCACGGCGATCCCGCATGGACCGGCGACGGCGGTGCCGAGGCCCGGCTCGAACTCGCCGCCGTGCGCTACGACCTGTGGCGCACGGGCGGCGGCACCGGCCACCTCGCCGCCGCCGAGGAGATCCTGCGCGCCCTCGCCGCGCCCGGCCCGCACGGCGGCCCGCTGCCGGACGAGGCCGAGACGGCGCGCGGCCTGCGCCACGGCAGAGTGCTGCTCGCGCTCGCCGAGGCGGGACCGGAACCGGAGCGCGGCGCCGCCGAGGCGGCCGACGTGCTGCGGACCGTCACCGGGCGGCTATCGGCCCGGCCCGACACCGCCGCCGACGGCCGGCTGTGCGGCGCGCTCCTCGACCTCGCCGCCGCGCTGCGCCTCACCCGCGCGGCGCCCGAGGAGCGGCTCGCCGCGGTCGAGCGGGCGTACGCGGCGGCGGGCGACAGCAGGGCGCTGCGGCTGAGCTGCGTCCGCGAGCGCGCCCGCGTCCACCGCGACGGCGGCGACTGGCGGCGCGCCGACGAGGCGTACGCGGAGGCCGAGCGGCTCACCGCGCGCGACAGCGCCCGGCGCGGCGAACTCCTCGCCGAGTGGGGCGCGATGCTCCTGCGGGAGGCGGGCGAGACCACCCGCGCGGAGGGCATCCTGCGCGAGGCCCTGACCAGCACCCCGTACGGCGACGGCGATCTGACGCAGCGGCTGCACCTGCTGATCGGGCAGGCGCTGGTACGGCGCTTCCGCGACGAGCGCGCGCGGACCGGGCACGAGGGCTTCCTGCCGGACCTGTACGAGGGCTGCCACCTGCTGGAGCAGGCGGCGCGCGGCGGCCGTACGGCACAGGCGCGGGCCGAGGCGTGGCTGGCGCTCGGCGACGCGCGCCTCGACTTCCCCGCGGTGCGCGGCCCCAACCCGGGCGTCTACTTCGACCAGGCGCAGACCGCCTACGCCGAGTCCCTCCGCGAGAGCGAACGCGCCGGTGAGGGCCCCTCGTTGACGGTCGCCCGCGCCTGGCACGGCAGGGGCGTGCTCTACGCGCTGATGGGCCGCGAGCGCGCGGCCCGCGCCGACTTCCGCGCGGCCCGCGACGAGTGGCGGCGGCTGGCCGCCACGGGGGTCTCGCCGCCCGGGGAGGAGGTACGGGCCACGGACGCGCGGCTGACGGGACCGTGACGGGCGGGCGGCCAGAACCCCACGCGCCCGGAACCGAACGGGTTTCCGTATGGGTGCCGTCGGGAAGAAGTGAGCTTCCACGGACGATCCTCCGGCCGGGAGCCGGGGAGGTGCCCCCACGGGTGGCAGGGAGGAGAACGGCGTGCTGCACCAGCGCGATGAGTCGTCCGCCGGAGGCTCCGGCAGCGGGTCCCCCGCAGCGCCACCGCTGCCCGACCTCACCGGTGTTGACCTGCACACCCTTTACCACCTGGACGACGCCGTCGTGTCCGCTGCCGTCCGCCACGCCCTGAGCCGTCCCCGTCAGTTCGCCGAGTCCTGGAAGTGCGCGCCCGGAACGGAGTCCTTCGGCACGCGGTGACACCTCCGGCGGCGCCCGCGTGCGCGCCGCGGAGACAAAGGAGACCAACCAGACGAGACCACGGCGGCACGGACCGGCGGCGTGCGCCGGATCCGGCCACATTGGCGCGGGCCGTCCGCCGCGGACGGCTGTGCCCGGGGAGGGGGCGAGACGTGCGCAATCCGTTCGCGGTCGGCCCGGGCGCGCTCGCCCGGCTGTCCACCACCCGGCTCGGCGGGGAGGACCGCGCCCTGCTCGCGGCGGGGTTGCACAGCCGCCGCCTGGTGCTGCTCAAGTCGCTCCAGCGCCGGACGGAGGCCGGGGACACACCGCCCGGGGAGCGCGCGGAGTTCGCGCGGCACTGGCGCGTCCTGGAGGACGCCGAGCGGTGCGACCCGGCCGCGGTGCGCGCGGTCCTGGGCTATCCGTCGGTGGGCGTCTGGCTCGTCGACGCGCTGGAGGCGCCGGGGCCGGTCGGCCCGCGGACCCTCGCGCACTTCGGCGCGGTCGCCGCCGCGGCGGCACTGCGTGCCCGCGCCGGATACCGGGGCACGCTCGACACCCCCGACGGCGTGCTGGCCCTCCCCGGCATCGGCGTCTACCGCACCCGGGCGCCCCGCGTGCGCCTCGTCGCGGGGCCGCGCAGCCTCCGCCTGACCCCGGAGGACGGCCGCCCGCACACGGTCCCGTACGCGGTCCCGGGCCAGGCTCCGTACGCGTACGGCGGCGGCCCGGCCCCCGACGGCACGGCGCCCCCCGTGGTGCCGAACGGCACCCCGTACGGCGGGGGCCCGCGCGGCCGGGCCCCGTACGGCCCGTACGGCCGGGCCCCGTACGGCCGTACTGTCTCCCGGCGCGCTGCCCCGCGCGCCGCGCCGCCCGGCTGGTCCGGGCTCGTCCCGCTGCCCGGCACCGGCGCCGCGCTCGACGGCATCGACCCCTACCGGCTGCCCGCGCCCGACTCCGGCCCCTTCAGCCTGCTGCCGCCCCGCCGCGCGCCCCGCCCGGGCGCGGGGGAGGAGCGCTGGCGGCGCCGCTGGCAGGCCGCCCTGACGCTGCTGGCCTCGGCCGACCCCGGGCGGGCCCTCGAAGTGGCCGCGCTGGTACGCGCGTTGGTGCCGCTGGAGCCGGGCCCCGGCGGCGCGTCCAGCGCCACGCTGCGGGCCGCGCCCTGGGCGGTGTTCACCGCCTGCCCGCCGACGGCGCTGCGGCTGGCCGAGGTGCTGGTGCACGAGATCCAGCACAGCAAGCTCGCCATCGTCACCGACCTGGTCGCGCTGTACGAGGGCGGCGACGAGCCCGTCCACCGGGTCGGCTGGCGTCCCGACCCCCGCCCGCTGGCGGGCGTGCTCCAGGGCACCTACGCCCACCTGGGGCTCGCCGACCTCTTCCACCGCCTCGCGGCGCGGCCGGGCGCGGCCCCCGCGGCCCGCAGGGCGGCCCGGGTGCGCGGCGACGAGTGCCGTGAGCAGGTGGCCGACGCCCTGCGTCTCCTGCTGCGATCCGGTCAACTCACTCCCGCCGGAAAGGAGTTCGCGATAGGCATGAGGGAGCACCACACGGACCTGGGAAGAATCGGAACAGCGGGGGACCGGACCGCACGCCGCATTCTTCCGATTCGTTACTTTCGATAGCATTCGCGTCGCACGTCGGCAGGTCAGGGCGTGGGGCTGTCGACGAGAACGCCGAGCAACAACGAGGGAGAGGGCGCATGGCCGCTCAGCGGAACCCGGCCGGGAACGCACGGAGCTCACCTTCCGGCCGGCAGCCGGAACACTTCGTGGTGGCCTTCCCCGGCTATCAGCGGCCCTGGGCCACCTGGATAGCGCACCGGCTGGAGGCCCACGGACACCGGGCGAGCCTGCACCGCTGGGACCCCGCGCGCGAGCAGCCGCTGGAGGACGCGCTGCGCGACCTCACGCTGGCCTCGGGCCGGGTGCTGCTGGTCCTCAGCGAGTGGTTCTTCCAGCTCGGCCCGCGCGGCGAGGGCGAGTGGAACACGGCGCTGCGCGGCTTCATCGCCGACCACGCCGACCAGTTCTCCGCCGTGAACCTCACCAACAAGCCGATGCTGCCCGCCGTCGCCGTCCTGGAGCCGGTCGACCTGTGGGGCATCGGCGAGGCCGAGGCCGAGCGGCGGCTGCTCAACCGGCTCTCGCTCACCCCCTCGGCGGCCCCGCTGCCCAGCGTCGGCTCCGGCTTCCGCTATCCCAACGACCCGCCCGCCGTCTGGGGCGAGGTCCCGCGCCGCAACCCCCGCTTCACCGGCCGCGACGACCTGCTCAACCAGGTGCAGCAGCGGCTGATGGACGCCGAGCGCGACGCCTCCGTCTGCGCGCTCGTCGGCATGGCGGGCATCGGCAAGACCCAGCTCGCCGCCGAGTACGCGCACCGCTTCAGCTCCGACTACGACGTCGTGTGGTGGATCAACTCCGACCAGCGCGGCACCCAGCGCGACCGCTACGCCGAGCTCTCCACCGAGCTGGGCCTGCGCACCGGCTCCGAGCCCGGCGAGCGCATCCGCGCCGTGCGGGAGGCGCTGCGCAAGGGCGAGCCGTCCGGGCGCTGGCTGCTGATCTTCGACGGCTGGGAGGAGACCGAGGAGGCGGCCAGGATCCTGCCCAGGGGCGGCCCCGGGCACGTCCTGATCACCTCCCGCAACCGCGGCTGGCGCGAGATCGCCGACCTCCAGGAGGTACCGGTCTTCGACCGGGCCGAGTCCACCGGCTATCTGATGCGCCGGGCCCCGCACCTGACGGCCGGTGAGGCCGACGAGGTCGCCGTCGAGTTCCAGGACCTGCCGCTGCAACTGGCCCACGCCGCCGCCTGGCTCGGCCAGGAGCGGATGGACGTCGCCGACTATCTGCGCCGGGTCCGCTCCGGCGAGCTGAGCACCCTGGAGCAGGAGTCGGCGCCCGGCGACTACCCGCACAAGATGTTCACGTCCACGTCCATGCTGATCAACAAGCTCCGCCGGAGCGAGCCGCGCGCCGTGGAGCTGCTGATGCTCTGCACCCGCTTCGCGCCCGGCCGCATCCCCATCGGCCTGGTGCGCGGGCTGCGCGCCTCCGGGCTGCCCGAGGAGCTGCGCTGGATCACCTCCGACCGCCCCGACTGGCCCCGCGCGCTGGACTCCCTCGTCAACTACTCGGTCCTCACCCGCGACTCCCGCAGCCTCTCCGTCACGTCCTCCGGCGAGCCGGGCTTCCAGCAGGAGTCCGTGCTGATGCACCGCGTCGTGCACAGCATCGTCAGCGAGCTGACCGCGGGCGAGGCGCGGGAGATCTACAGCGACGTGGTCTGCCAGGTCCTCGCCTCCGCCGACCCCGGCGACCCCGTCGACAGCCGCAACTGGGCCCGCTACGCCGAGCTGATGCCCCACCTGGAGCCCTCCGGCGTGCTGGCGAGCACCACCGACGCCTCGATGTCCCTGGTGCTCAACTGCCTGGCGTACTGCTACAACAGCGGCGAGTACGCCGTGGGCACCGACCTCGCCGAGCGGGTCCGCCAGAGCTGGTCGGCCCGGATGAGCCCCGACACCCCGCAGATGCTCGGCCTCACCGCGCACCAGACCACCATCCTGCGGGCCAGCGGACGCTTCCGGGAGGCGTACGACCTCGACAGGGTCCGCCTCGACCAGCTCCACGCGGCCCCCGACCCCGACGACATGGCGCTGCTCAGCGCGAACAACGGCCTCGCCTCCGACCAGCGCTTCCTCGGCCAGTACGCGGAGGCGCTCACCACCCAGCGGCAGGTCGTCGAGGCCGCGACCCAGGTGCTGGGCCCCGAGGAGTCCTTCACCCTCAACGCCCGCCACAACCTGGGCACCACGCTCCGCCTCCACGGCCGCTACCAGGAGGCGTACGAGGTCGATCTCGACACCCTCAGGAAGCGCGAGCAGGTGCTGCGCGCCCGGCATCCCGCCACCCTGCACTCCGGCACCGCCTGCGCCCGCGACCTGCGCATGATGGGCCGCTACCAGGAGGCGCTGGCCCGCCAGGAACTCGGCATGCGGCTGCACATCCAGGTCCTGGGCGAGCAGCACATCCAGACCCTGTGGGCCCGCCACAACCTGGCCATGTGCCAGTACCGCGCGGGCAGCGACACCCAGGACACCCGCGCCGTCCTCCAGGAGCTGAAAGCCCAGCACGAACGGGTCTACGCGCAGGGCCACTACAACACCCTCGCGCTCATCACCGACTACGGGAACTTCCTCCGGGCCCGGGGCTGGCTCTCCGAGGCCCGCGATCTGATCGCCGAGGCCGAGGACGGCTACCGCGCCCTCGTCGGCACCGCCCACCCGGTCCCCACGGGCATGCAGTCCAACGTGGGCCTCGTGCTCCAGGCCGAGGGCGACAGGGACGGCGCGCTCAACCTCTTCGAGCAGGCCCTCATCGGGCTGACCACGGTCCTCGGCGAGGACCACCCCTGGACGCTGGGCTGCGCGCTCAACGCCGGGGGCGGGCGGAACTTCACCGGCCGCGTCGAGGAGGCCGCCGAGCTGGACCGCGACACCCTGCGGCGGGCCCGCAGGGTGCTGGGGCCCGACCATCCGCTCACCCTCTCCAGCCAGATCGCCCTCGCGGCGGACCTGCGGGCCCTCCACGAGCGCACGGAGGCCGGCAAGCAGGAGGAGGACGCCCTCCAGCGGCTCACCGCGACCCTGGGCGTCCAGCACCACCACACGCTCTCGGCCCGCCAGCGGTCCCGCCCGTACTGGGACTTCGAGCCCTTCCTGGGCTAGTGCCCCGAAGGGGCGCGGGGAACTGCGCGCCCAGCCACGGCGAGAGCCGCGGCCGGGCGTGCGCGGATGCGCCTACGGCGGGGTGCCGGTTACGGCCCGAACGCGGCTGCGGGCCTGCGCTTGCCCTCCCCCGAGCTCTCCGAGCAGGGGGCACCCCCAGCGCCCCTGGCGCAGACTGCCCAAGCGCAGACGGGGGTGTGACAACGGAAGAGGCCCGCCGAAGATCTTCGGCGGGCCTCTTCCGGCGTGCGGGGACCGTCAGATGTCGAACACGTCGTGGATGAGCTTCGTCTGCTCCTCCGCGTGCCGCTTGCCCGAGCCCACCGCGGGGGAGGACGAGGCGGGGCGGGAGACCCGGCGCAGCCGGTCCGCGTTCGGCACCGGCTCGGAACCGATGATCAGGTCCAGGTGGTCCACCAGGTTGAGCGCGATGAACGGCCACGCGCCCTGGTTGGCGGGCTCCTCCTGGGCCCAGATGTACTTCTCCGCGTTGCCGAACCGGGCCATCTCGGCCTGGATCTCCGCGCCCGGCAGCGGGTACAGCCGCTCCAGCCGGATGATCGCGGTGTCCGTGAGACCGCGCTTCTTCCGCTCGGCGTCCAGGTCGTAGTAGACCTTGCCGGAGCAGAAGACGACCTTGCGGACGTTCTGCGGGTCCACGGAGTCGTCCGAGATGACCGGGCGGAAGCCGCCGTGGGTGAACTCCTCCGTCGTGGAGGCCGCGGCCTTGAGCCGGAGCATCGACTTCGGGGTGAAGACGACCAGCGGCTTGTGGTGCGGGTTGTGCACCTGCCAGCGCAGCAGGTGGAAGTAGTTCGACGGCAGGGTCGGCATCGCGACCGTCATGCTGTTCTGCGCGCAGAGCTGGAGGAAGCGCTCGATCCGGGCCGAGGAGTGGTCCGGGCCCTGGCCCTCGTAACCGTGCGGCAGGAGCAGGGTGACGCCCGAGGTCTGGGCCCACTTCTGCTCGGCCGACGAGATGAACTCGTCGATGACCGTCTGCGCGCCGTTCATGAAGTCGCCGAACTGGGCCTCCCACATGACCAGCGCCTCGGGACGGGCCAGCGAGTAGCCGTACTCGAAGCCCATCGCCGCGTACTCGCTGAGCAGCGAGTCGTAGACGTTGTAGCGCGCCTGGTCGTCGGAGAGGTAGAGCAGCGGGGTGTAGTCGTCGCCGGTGTTCTGGTCGAGCAGCACCGCGTGGCGCTGGCCGAACGTGCCGCGGCGCGAGTCCTGGCCCGCGAGGCGGACCGGGGTGCCCTCCATCAGCAGCGAGCCGATGGCGAGGGTCTCGCCCATGCCCCAGTCGATCGTGTCGTCCTCGACCATCTGCGCGCGGCGCTGGAGCTGCGGCGTCAGGCGCGGGTGGACGGCGATCCGGTCGGGGATGTTGACCTGCGACTCCGCGATCCGCTTGACGACCTCCTGGCTGATGCCGGTGTCGACGTGGACCGGGAACTCGGCCTGCGGCGCGGGGACCTCGGCCGGGGCCGGGACGGAGGTGGCGTCGCGGACCTCGGTGAAGACCTTCTCCAACTGGCCCTGGAAGTCCTGGAGCGCCTGCTCCGCCTCCTCCAGGGTGATGTCGCCGCGCCCGATCAGCGACTCGGTGTAGAGCTTGCGCACCGAGCGCTTCTTGTCCACCAGCTCGTACATGAGCGGCTGGGTGAACTTCGGGTTGTCGGTCTCGTTGTGCCCGCGGCGGCGGTAGCAGATGAGGTCGATGACCACGTCCTTGTTGAACGCCTGGCGGTACTCGAAGGCGAGCCGCCCGGCGCGCACCACGGCCTCCGGGTCGTCCCCGTTGACGTGCAGGATCGGGGCCTCGATCATCCGCGCGACGTCCGTCGAGTACATCGACGAGCGCGCGGACTCCGGCGCGGCGGTGAAGCCGACCTGGTTGTTGATCACGATGTGGATCGTGCCGCCGGTGCGGTAGCCGCGGAGCTGCGACATGTTCAGCGTCTCGGCGACGACGCCCTGGCCCGCGAAGGCCGCGTCGCCGTGCAGGGCGATCGGCAGGACCGTGAAGTCCGTGCCGCCCTTGCCGATGATGTCCTGCTTGGCGCGCGCGACGCCCTCGACGACCGGGTCGACGGCCTCCAGGTGCGAGGGGTTGGCGGTGAGCGAGACGTTGATCTGCTCGCCGTCCAGGCCCGTGAAGGTGCCCTCCGCGCCCAGGTGGTACTTCACGTCGCCGGAGCCGTGCATCGACTTCGGGTCGAGGTTGCCCTCGAACTCGCGGAAGATCTGCGCGTACGGCTTGCCGACGATGTTCGCCAGCACGTTCAGCCGGCCGCGGTGGGCCATGCCGATGACGGCCTCGTCCAGGCGCGACTCGGCCGCCGCGTCGATGACCGCGTCGAGCAGCGGGATGACGGACTCGCCGCCCTCCAGCGAGAAGCGCTTCTGGCCGACGTACTTCGTCTGGAGGAAGGTCTCGAAGGCCTCCGCCGCGTTCAGCCTGCGCAGGATGCGGAGCTGCTCCTCGCGCTCCGGCTTCGCGTGGCCGCGCTCGACCCGGTCCTGGATCCACTTGCGCTGCTTGGGGTCCTGGATGTGCATGTACTCGATGCCGGTGGTGCGGCAGTACGAGTCGCGCAGCACGCCGAGGATGTCGCGCAGCTTCATCATGGACTTGCCGGCGAAGCCGCCGACCGCGAACTCCCGCTCCAGGTCCCACAGGGTGAGGCCGTGCTCGGTGATGTCCAGGTCGGGGTGCTTGCGCTGCTTGTACTCCAGCGGGTCGGTGTCGGCCATGATGTGGCCGCGCACCCGGTAGGAGTGGATCAGGTCGAAGACCCGGGCCGCCTTCGTCACGTCGTCGTCGTGCGAGGCGTCGATGTCCTTCATCCAGCGCACGGGCTCGTACGGGATGCGGAGGGCCTTGAAGATGTCGTCGTAGAACCCGTCCTCGCCGAGGAGCAGGTTGGCGACGATGCGCAGGAACTCGCCGGAGGCGGCGCCCTGGATGACCCGGTGGTCGTACGTGCTGGTCAGCGTCATCACCTTGGAGACGCCGAGCCGGTTGAGGGTGTCCTGCGAGGTGCCCTGGAACTCCGCCGGGTACTCCATCGCGCCGACGCCCATGATCACCGACTGGCCCGGCATCAGGCGCGGGACCGAGTGCACGGTGCCGATGCCGCCCGGGTTGGTCAGGGAGACGGTGACGCCGGTGAAGTCGTCCATCGTCAGCTTGTTGTTCCGGGCGCGGCGGACGATGTCCTCGTACGCCTGCCAGAACTCGAAGAAGCTGAGCGTCTCGGCCTTCTTGATGCCGGCGACGACGAGCTGGCGGTCCCCGTTGGGCTTCACCAGGTCGATGGCCAGGCCCAGGTTCACGTGCTCGGGCTTGACCAGGGTGGGCTTGCCGTCCTTCTCCGCGAAGGAGTGGTTCATCGACGGCATGGCCTTGAGGGCCTGCACCATCGCGTACCCGATCAGGTGCGTGAAGGAGACCTTCCCGCCGCGGGCGCGCTTGAGGTGGTTGTTGATGACGATGCGGTTGTCGAAGAGCAGCTTCACCGGGACGGCGCGCACGGACGTGGCCGTGGGCAGCTCCAGCGACGCGTTCATGTTCTTCGCGACGGCCGCGGACGGGCCGCGCAGCGTCACCAGCTCCGGGCCCGCGGGGGCCTCGCTCTGGGCGGGCTGGGGGGCGGTCGGAGCGGCGGCCTTCGCGGGCTCGGTCTTCACAGGCTCGGCCTTCTTGGGCTCGGCGGGCTTCGCCGGGGCCGCGGGGGCCGCCGGGGCACTCGCCGCGGGAGCGGTCGGGGCGGGCTTCGCGGGGGCCGCGGGCTGCGCCGTGGGCGCCGCCGGGGCGGGCGCGGGCTGCGCCACGGGGGCGGCCTGGGCCGCGGCGGCGGTCTCACGCGCCGTTCCCGCCGCTCCACCGGCCTCCTCGCCCGGCCGGTAGTCGGCGAAGAAGTCCCACCAGGCTCGGTCTACTGAATTCGGGTCCTGGAGGTACTGCTGGTAGATCTCGTCGACGAGCCACTCGTTGGCACCGAACGAGGCAGGGTTCGCGGCAGGGTCCTTGCCCTGCCCGTCCTGCTGTTGGGTGGGAGTGCTCGATGAGCTGTTGGGGGACTGTGGCGACACGGCGGCAACCGCCCTCTTCCGCTTCCTTGGGTGGTGGACAGCGGAAATAAAGGCTACGCCTCTCCGGACGATTGGTGGAGTCCGGGCCACCCCTTGGTCACGTAAGTCACATCGGGGAGGCGGTTTCGGCACAGGATTTGGCGGGAATCACCCTCGGTTCCGGCGGGAAAGCGCAACCGCGGAGGGCCTGCCCGGCGTCCGCGCGGTCCACACCCCCGAGCGTACGTCAACCCGGCGCCTTGCCCGCTCCCGGAAGAGTGACGTGGATGCGGCAGCCGCGAGGGGATTCGGCCACCCTGATCCAGCCCCCGTGCAGGTCCACCGCCCAGCGCGCGATGGCGAGGCCCAGCCCGGTGCCCCCGGTGCCGCCGCCCTGGCCCTTCCCCTTGCCCTCCGACGTCTGCGTACGGCTGAACCGGTCGAAGACGCGCAGCCGCTCGGACTGCGGGATGCCGGGCCCCTCGTCGAGGACCTCGACCTCCAGGCTGCCGTCCTCCGGCGCGCCCTCGCCCGGGCGGGCACGGACGGTGACGCGGCCGTGCTGGGGGCTGTGCTTGACCGCGTTGTCGATCAGGTTCGCCACGACCTGGTGCAGCCGCTCGGGGTCGGCGTGCGCGGTCAGCTCGGGCGGCGAGACGTCGAGGTGCAGATGGACGTCCGTACGGGCGTGGCCCGAGCCCTTGCTCATGTTGGCCTCCTTCAGGACGCCCGCCAGGTACGGCCAGACCTCGAAGCGGCGGGCATGCAGCGGCACCACCCCGTTGTCGAGCCGGGACAGGTCCAGGAGGTGGTCCACGAGGCGGCCCAGCCGCTCCGTCTGCTGGAGGGCCGTGCGCATGGTCTCGGGGTCGGCGTCGGAGACGCCGTCCACCACGTTCTCCAGCACCGCGCGCAGGGCCGCGATGGGGGTGCGCAGCTCGTGCGAGACGTTCGCCACCAGCTCCTTGCGGTGCTGGTCGACGGATTCCAGGTCGGCCGCCATCTGGTTGAACGTCTCGGCCAGCTCGCCGAACTCGTCCCGGCGGCTGCCGCGCACCCGGCGCGTGTAGTCACCGTGCGCCATCGCGCGCGCCGCGTCCGTCATCTCGTCCAGCGGCGATGTGAGCGACTGGGCGACGAACTGGGTGATCAGCAGCGAGGCCACGATCGAGATGATCGTGATCACCCGCAGCTCGGTCTTCGAGTGCATGGCGAAGAGCGCGAGGAGTGTGGTGATCACCACCGAGACGATCACCAGCGCGCCGAGCGCGGCCTTCACCGAGCGGTACGGGTCCAGGGGGCGCAGGGCCTCCCAGGTCCGCTCCCATGTCCGTTCCCAGAGCCGGGCGCACGCGTGCTGCCAGCGGCCTCCGTTCTCCGTCACGGACATGCCGTCCCCCGTCCGCTCAGGCGCCGTCGGTGGCCGCCGGGGCCGTGGGCGCCGGCGTCTCCAGCGCGTACCCGACGCCGTGGACCGTACGGATGCGGTCCGCGCCGATCTTGCGGCGCAGCGCCTTGATGTGACTGTCGACGGTACGGGTGCCCGAGGCGTCCGCCCAGTCCCAGACCTCGGCCAGGAGCTGCTCGCGGGAGAGCACCGCGCGCGGGGAGTGCGCCAGGCAGACCAGCAGGTCGAACTCGGTCGGCGTGAGGTGCACGTCCTCGCCGGTGACCCGGACGCGGCGCTGCGCGTGGTCGATCTCCAGCTCGCCGAGGCGGAGTATCCCCGTGCGCGGGGTGTGCGCGGCGAGCGTCGCGCGCTCCACGCGGCGCAGCAGCACATGGACGCGGGCGGCGACCTCGCGCATGGAGAACGGCTTCGTCATGTAGTCGTCGGCGCCCACGCCGAGGCCGACCAGCATGTCCGTCTCGTCGTCCCGCGCGGTGAGCATCAGCACCGGCACCGGGCGCTGGGCCTGTACCCGGCGGCAGACCTCCAGGCCGTCGAAGCCCGGCAGCATGACGTCCAGCACCAGCAGGTCCGGCTGCCACGCCTCGGCCGTGTCCACGGCCGCGGGCCCGTCGCCCGCCGTCTGCACCTGGAAGCCCTCGGCCCTGAGCCTTCTGGCGATGGCGTCGACGATGGTCGGGTCGTCCTCGACGACCAGGATGCGGCGCTGGGCGCCGGGGGTGGTCGCCGCGGCGGTCCCGCCCGTCGTCTGCGTGCTGTTCTTCTGGTCCATTCGGCCCCGCCCCTGCGTCGCCCCGCGGCTGTGTCTTCGTCGGCTTCGTCATGTGCGCCTGTGCGCCTGTGCACCCGTACGCGTCCGCGTCTGTGCGCGTCCGCGTGCGGCTGTCCGTGCACTTACAGGTGCACTTACTGGCAGCAGCGTAAGGGCCTGTCGGCCGCCGCGGCTACGCCGGTCGCGAGGCGAAGTGGACCACGTCGGGGACGCCTCGGGCGACCCGGATCTCATCGGTCCGAACGCGACAGAATCCCGCATTCCGCAAGGACCTTTCGAATCCGGGAGACGGTTTCGCCGACCAGACGGCGAGCACGCCGCCCGGCGCCAGCCGGGCCAGACAGGCGGCCAGACCCGCGGGGGAGTAGAGCGAGGCGTTGCCGTCGGTGACGGTCCAGTCCGGCCCGTTGTCGATGTCGAGGCAGAGCGCGTCGTACGTCCGCCCCGCGTCGCGCAGGTGCTCCAGCAGGTCGGCGTGGACGAGTTCGGCGCGCGGGTCGCGCAGCGCGTCCCCGGACAGCGCGCTCAGCGGGCCCGCGCGGTGCCAGTCGAGGATCGCCGCCTCGCGCTCGACGACGGTGATCCGGCCCCAGCGCGGCTCCGCCGCCGCCTCCGCGAGCGAGAAGCCCACGCCGAGCCCGCCGATGAGCACCGAGGGTGCCGCGAGCCCGCCGCCCGCGCTCAGCTCCTCCAGGGCCGCGCGCACCAGCAGCCGCTCGGAGCGGCCGTCGGAGGTGTCCATCAGGAAGCAGCCGTTGGCGATGATCTCGTACGTCCCGCGAGGCTCCCCGGGCTCGCCGCGCCGTCGGAGGACGACCTCTCCGTACGGCCCGTCGCGGCGGTCCAGGGTCTCGGGAAGGGTGTGGTCCGGCATGCCGGGAAGCGTACGGAAAACCGTTCGCGCCCGTGCCGCCCGCGTTGCTACGGTCCGGGCGTCTTCCGTAACGACCACCGGGCGTCCGCGCCCTAGAAACGCAGGTGTTGATGACACCCCGGCCCACCGGGCGCTGAGCGCTCCTGAGCCCGGACCCTTTACTCCGAGCCGCTCGGCCGCTCGGCGCTCCCTTGCTGTCCTGAACCGTTTTTCTCCAGCAAGGAGTACCTCCGGTGTCCACCACCGACTCCGGTCCCGCACGCTCCGGCGCGCCGCGGACCGGCACCTTCACCTGCGTACGCTGCGGGCTGACCGTCACGCGACTCGACCCGGACGACCGCGTGCGCAACCACTGTCCGAGCTGTCTGCACTCCCGGCACGTCACCGACCACGTCGAGGGCGGCGCCTCGGACTGCCGTTCGCGGATGAGCCCGATCGCCATCGCGGTGCTGCGCGACGGGGCCTGGATGGTCATCCACCGCTGCACCCGCTGCGACGAGCTGACCTCGAACCCGGTCTCGCCGGACGACAACCACCTCATCCTGATGAGGATGGCCGTGCGTCCGCTGGCGCAGCCGCCGTTCCCCCTCGAAGTGTTCGGCGAGGTGTGACATGGCGCGACGTCATACCCGGTCCCAGCGGCGTCCCCAGCGCCGAAAGGACCCCTGGCACGGGCGCTCGGGCGAGGGCGGCGAGTCGTTCCGCTGCGTGGGCTGCGCCCTCGCCGTCCCCATGGCGGCGCCGGGCACAGCGCACCGCAACCACTGCCCGCACTGTCTGACGAGCCTGCACGTGGACCGCCGGGTCCCCGGCGACCGCGCGTCGGACTGCCGGGGGCGGATGACGGCGCTCGGCCTGTCCGTACGGGCCGACGGCGAGTGGTCGCTCATCCACCACTGCGTGGCCTGCGGCGAGCTGAGCGCGAACCGCATCGCCGGCGACGACAACGCCCTGGCCCTCGTCCGCCTCGCGGTCCGGCCCCTGTCGGACCCGACGATGCCGGTACGAGCACTGCTGGCGCTGTGACGGTGAGGGCCGGGGCACGCCCCCGGCCCTCATCCGGCCCTCATCCGGCCCTCACCCGGCTCTCCGGCATGCGATCGCTCTCAGCGAACAGGGGCCGGGGAACATCTGGGGCCTCAACAGCATTGAGTGGGTATTACTCAAGTTGCCTGCCGAGGGAGAGATCATGGCTACCGGTTCCACGGGGTACACACCGCTCACCCTGCCTGTGCTGCCGCTCGACGCCGACGGAGCGAACGGTTCCGACGGCGACGGGGTCGTGCTGCCCGGGATGGTGGTGCCCCTGGACCTCTCGGAGAGCGAGGTCCGCGCCGCCGTCGAGGCCGCGCAGTCCGCCGCCCTCCAGGGAGACAAACCCCGCGTGCTCCTTGTTCCGCGCGTGGAGGGGCAGTACGCCGACATCGGCGTGCTCGGCCGCGTGGAGCAGGTGGGACGGCTCGCCGACGGCGATCCGGGCGCGCTGATCCGCGGCCTGCGCCGCATCCGTATCGGCGCGGGGACGACCGGCCCCGGCGCGGCCCTGTGGGTCGAGGGCACGGAGATCGACGAGACGGTTTCCGAGCCCCTGCCCGGCGCGGTCACCGAGCTGATGAAGGAGTACAAGGCGCTGATCACGGACTGGCTCCGCAAGCGCGGCGCCTGGCAGGTCGTGGACCGCGTCCAGCAGATCGACAGCGTCTCGCAGCTCGCGGACAACGCGGGATACTCCCCGTTCCTCACCACCGAGCAGCGGCTCGAACTGCTCACCACCCTCGACCCGGTCGAGCGCCTGAAGGCCGCCACCGCCGCCCTGCGCGAGCACCTCGCCGAGCAGGACGTGGCCGAGTCCATCGCGAAGGACGTCCAGGAGGGCGTCGACAAGCAGCAGCGCGAATTCCTGCTGCGCCGCCAGATGGAGGCCGTCCGCAAGGAGCTGGCGGAGCTGAACGGCGACCCGGAGGACGAGGGCGAGGACTACCGCGCCCGCGTCGAGGCCGCCGGCCTGCCCGAGGAGGTCGAGAAGGCCGCCCTCAAGGAGGTCGACAAGCTGGAGCGCTCCAGCGACCAGTCCCCCGAGGGAAGCTGGATCCGCACCTGGCTCGACACCGTGCTCGAACTCCCCTGGAACGAGCGCACGGAGGACGCGTACGACATCACCGGCGCCCAGCGCGTGCTCGACGAGGACCACGCCGGGCTCCAGGACGTCAAGGAGCGCATCACCGAGTACCTCGCCGTGCGCAAGCGGCGCGAGGAGCGCGGCCTCGGCGTCGTCGGCGGCCGTCGCGGCGGCGCGGTGCTGGCCCTGGTCGGCCCGCCCGGCGTCGGCAAGACCTCGCTGGGCGAGTCCGTGGCCCGCGCGATGGGCCGCAAGTTCGTCCGCGTCGCGCTCGGCGGCGTCCGCGACGAGGCGGAGATCCGCGGCCACCGGCGTACGTACGTCGGGGCGCTGCCCGGCCGTGTCGTGCGCGCCATCAAGGAGGCGGGCTCCATGAACCCCGTCGTCCTCCTCGACGAGGTCGACAAGGTCGGCTCCGACTTCCGGGGCGACCCGGCGGCGGCCCTCCTGGAGGTCCTGGACCCGGCGCAGAACCACACCTTCCGCGACCACTACCTGGAGGTCGAGCTCGACCTCTCGGACGTCGTCTTCCTCGCCACGGCCAACGTGCTGGAGGCCATCCCGCAGCCGCTGCTCGACCGCATGGAGGTCGTCCAGCTCGACGGGTACACGGAGGACGAGAAGGTCACCATCGGCCGCGACCACCTGCTGACCCGCCAGCTCGAACGGGCGGGCCTGGAGGAGGGCGAGGTCACCTTCACCGAGGAGGCCCTGCGCAAGCTCGCCGCCGAGTACACGCGGGAGGCGGGCGTGCGGAACCTGGAGCGCGCCGTCCAGCGGGTGCTCCGCAAGGTCGCCGCACAGCAGCAGCTCGGCAAGCTGGAGCTGCCGTACGAGGTGGGGACCGACGAGCTGCGCGAGCTGATCGGCCGTCCGCACCACACGCCCGAGTCCGCGCAGGACCCGGCCGAGCGGCGCACGGCGGTGCCGGGCGTCGCCACGGGCCTCGCGGTCACGGGCGCGGGCGGCGACGTGCTCTTCGTCGAGGCCTCCCTGGCCGACCCGGAGACGGGCGGCTCAGGCCTGACCCTCACCGGGCAGCTCGGCGACGTGATGAAGGAGTCGGCACACATCGCCCTGTCCTACCTGCGCTCGCGCGGCGCCGAACTGGAGCTTCCGGTCGGCGACCTGAAGGAGCGCGGCATCCACCTGCACGTCCCGGCGGGCGCCGTCCCCAAGGACGGCCCGAGCGCGGGCGTGACGATGACGACGGCCCTGGCCTCGCTCCTGAGCGGGCGCCAGGTGCGGCCGGAGGTGGCGATGACGGGCGAGGTCTCGCTGACGGGACGGGTGCTGCCGATCGGCGGCGTCAAGCAGAAGCTGCTCGCCGCGCACCGCGCGGGGGTGACGACCGTCGTCATCCCGAAGCGGAACGAGCCGGACCTGGACGACGTCCCCCAGGAGGTCCTCGACGGCCTCGACGTCCACCCCGTCTCGGACGTCCGCCAGGTCCTGGACCTGGCGCTCACCCCGGCCCAGAGCCCGGCCCACGAGGTCCCGGTCGCGGCGTGACGGACGCGACCGGCTGAAAGGAGGGGCCCCTCGGAGAACCGAGGGGCCCCTTCGCATGAGACCTCAGGGGCGCGAGGAACTGCGCGCCCGGCCATGGCGAAGGCCGCACCCGGCGGTGGCGGGGAAGCCCCACGATGCTTCCCCGCCCCAAAGGTGCGGCCCCAGTCGAGGACTCAGCCGCCGTTGGCCAGCACCTTCAAACGGTCCATGGAACCGTTGAAGTAGTTGTGGTCTCCCACGATCGGGCCCGAAGACGTGTACTGCCAGAAGGTGTAGAAGCCCCAGCCGGCCGGAAGTTCGCCGGGCCCGGAGGCGTAACGGGCCACCCAGAGCGGATTCGTGGAGCCGAACGCGCCGGAGTTGCCGGTGCACTGCTTCCACCAGCTCGTGCTCGTGTAGATGACCGCGTCACGCCCGGTCTGCGCCTTGTACGTGGACGTGAAGTCCTTGATCCAGTTGACCATGGCCCCGGCGCTCAGCCCGTAGCACGTGGACCCGTACGGGTTGTATTCGATGTCGAGCACGCCCGGCAGGGTCTTGCCGTCCTTGCTCCAGCCGCCGCCGTTCGAGGCGAAGTACTTGGCCTGCGCGGCACCGCTGGAGGAGTTCGGCAGCGCGAAGTGGTACGCGCCGCGGATCATGCCGATGTTGTACGAGCCGTTGTACTGCTGGGTGAAGTAGGGGTTCTTGTAGCCGGTCCCCTCCGTCGCCTTGACGTACGCGAAGCGCACGCCGCTGTCCCACAGGCCCTTCCAGTTGACGTTGCCCTGGTGGCTGCTGACGTCCACGCCGTGGACCGTCGCGGCCACGCCCTTGCCGCCGTCGGCGGGCGGGGTGCCGGGGGTGTCGTCGCCCTCGTGCATCCGCACGCCCGCGCCCATCCAGGCGTCGCCGGGCTTCTCGGGCTCGGGCGGCGCCGGGGCCGGGGGCGGCGGCTCGGCGGCCGAGGCGGCGCCGGGCAGGGTCAGGACGAGCGCGAGCGCGGACAGGAGCGCGGTGAGGGTGCCGAGGACCGCCGCGACTCCGCGTCTGCGACGGGACGTTCCGATCGGGGTGCTCGACGTGCGGGAGCTGGACATCGCTGCCTCCGGTGACCTCGGTGGTGGGGGTGGTGGGGGGTGGGGTCGTGCGTGGAACGCGTGGAGGTGGAGCAGACGGAACGACATGTCCACTGGTGTG
This sequence comes from Streptomyces albiaxialis, assembly GCF_039530985.1. Lineage (NCBI taxonomy): Bacteria > Bacillati > Actinomycetota > Actinomycetes > Kitasatosporales > Streptomycetaceae > Streptomyces > Streptomyces albiaxialis. The sequence continues at coordinate 147,562 of NZ_BAAAPE010000007.1, read as the reverse complement.
GGCATGTCACAACGAAGGTACGCGCGTAGACCCGCGAGGCGGAAGACGCACCACCGGCTGCCGGTGGTCTATTCCTGCGAAATACTGGGCGGAGCTGCGGTTATCGTCGCCGCTGGCAGAAACTTTCTTCGCGGGAGAAGCGGCATTGACGGATGAAAGGGGCGGGCGGATGGACGAGTTCGGGCCAGAGGGGCTCGATCTGGAGCGGGAGCTGGCGGTGTTCCTGCGCCGCGCCCGGGCCACCTCGGGCGAGATGGCCCGCGAGGTGCATCCGGACCTGGAGCCCGCCGCGTACGGCCTGCTCGTACGGCTGGAGGACGCGGGCCCGCAGCGGGCCACGGAGCTGGCGGCGTACTTCGGCGTGGGCAAGGCGACGATGAGTCGCCAGCTCGGCGCGCTGGACACCCTCGGCCTCATCGCCCGCACCCCGGACCCGGCCGACGGCCGGGCCTCCCTCGTGGAGCTGACCCCCGAGGGGCACGAGCGGTTCACCCGCGTCCGCGACGCCCGCCGCTCGCGCTACGCCCGCAAGCTCGCGTCCTGGGACCGCCAGGAGATCGCCGACCTGGCCCGGCTCCTGCACCGGCTGAACGCGGACTGACCCCTACGTACGACCCCTAGCGCGCGGCGCGGCGGCGGCCGTGGTCTAGGGGAGAGCTGGGGTGTGGCGGGGCCTCCGGTGCGGGGTAGCTTGCGCGGCGACGGGTGGGGCGACGAGGGCAACGCGCCTGCCCCGCAAGGCCGTTCACCGCACCCGTACCCCAGGAGCGCACCATGCCGACGTCCTCTTCCCCCTCTTCTTCTCCCTCGCGCCGCGCCGTCGTGGGCACGGGCGTCGCGGGCGCGGCCACCGTACTGGCCGGGACCGCGCTCGACGGCTCGGCCGCCGCGAAGGCGGACGCGGCGTGGAAGCCGGACGAGGACCAGACGTACACGGTGCCCGGACTGCGCCGGCCCGTGCGGATCACGGTCGACACCTGGGGCGTGCCGCACCTCTTCGCCGCCGACACCGGCGACCTCTTCCAGGCCCAGGGCTTCAACATCGCCCGGGACCGGCTCTTCCAGATCGACACCTGGCGGCGGCGCGGACTGGGCCGCTTCAGCGAGGTGCTCGGCGCGGACCACGTCGAGCGGGACAGGGCCGCGCGGCTCTTCCTCTACCGCGGCGACATGGACGCCGAGTGGGCCGCCTACGGCCCCGAGGCCCGTACGGCCGCGACCCGCTTCGCCGCCGGGATCAACGCGTACGTCGACTGGCTGGACGACCACCCGGAGGCGCTGCCCGAGGAGTTCCGCACCCTGGGGTACCGCCCCGCGCGCTGGGAGCCCGAGGACGTGGTGCGGATCCGGACCCACGCGATCGGCAGCAACCTCACGGGCGAGATCGCGCGCGCCAAGCTGCTGCGGCTCGGCGGGGAGGACGCGGACAGGTACTACAAGAAGCTCGAACCGGAGCACACGGTGCGCGTGCCGGAGGGGCTCGACCTGGACCTGATCCCGGACGACGTGGCCGACGTGTTCCACCTGGCCACCGCGGAGATGGAGTTCGCGGAGGGCACCATGCGCACGGCGAACCCCGCGAAGGGGCTGTCCGCCGAGGCCGCGAGCCTGCTGCGCGAGACCGTGACCGGCAGCAACGCCTGGGCCGTCGCCCCGCGCCGCACCGCCACCGGCAGGCCGATCCTCGCGGGCGACCCGCACCGGGAGAACCACGCGCTGCCCGGCAACCGGTACATCGTCCACCTCCACGCGCCGGGCCTGAACATCATCGGCGCGGGGGAGCCGTGGAACCCGGGCGTCAGCATGGGCCACAACGGGAAGATCGCGTTCGGCCTCACCAACCTCCCCGCCGACCAGGCCGACCTCTACGTCTACGACCTCGACCCGGACGACCCCGGCCGCTACCGCTACCGGGGCGGCTGGGAGCGGATCAGGACCGTCACCGAGGAGATCCCGGTGGCGGGCGGCGGGACGCGCCGCGCCGAGCTGGCGTTCACGCGGCACGGCCCCGTCATCAAGGTCGATGAGAAGAACCACAAGGCGTACGCGGTGCGCACCGTGTGGACGGAGCCCGGGACGTCCCCGTACCTCGGCAGCCTGCGGTTCCAGCGCGCCGCCGACTCCCGGGAGTTCGTCGAGGCCATGCGCGGCTGGCGGACGCCCGGCTCGAACCTGGTCTACGCCGACACGAAGGGCGACATCGGCTGGGTCCCCGGCGCCCTCTTCCCGAAGCGGAAGGGCGAGGGGTACGACGGCCTGCTGCCCGTGCCGGGCGACGGGCGGTACGAGTGGGACGGGTTCCACGACAACGCGGACCTGCCCCGCGTCCGCAACCCCCGCGAGGGCTTCATCGCCTCGGCCAACGAGTACAACTTCCCGTCCGGCGCGCCCGTCCCCTCCTACGAGTGGACCGCCGCCGACCGCAAGGAACGTATCGACAAGGTCCTCTCACGCCCGGGCCGCACCTCGCTGGACGACACCGTCGCGCTGCAGAACGACGAGCGGTCCGGTACCGCCGCGCGGCTCCTGCCCTTCGTGGTCCGGCTGGACTCCGGTGACGCGACGACCCGCAGGGCGCTGAAGCTGCTGCGCGGGTACGACGCGGTCGCGGACAAGGACTCGGCGGCCACCGCGCTGTTCGAGACCTGGACGACCGGCTTCCTCTACCCGGCGTGGGCCGGGGCGATGCTGCCGGGGAAGGCCGCCGAGCACCTGATCGCGCTGAGCCTCGGGGCCGACGTGCGCGTCATGCTCGACTCCTTCGCCCGCCCCGACGACTGGTTCGGCGAGGGCGGCGCGAAGGCAAGGGACAAGCTGCTGCTCGGCACGCTGGCGAAGGCGTACGCGGAGGTGCGCGCCAAGCTCGGGGAGGACGAGGCGAAGTGGCGCTGGGGCGCGATGCACTTCCACGTCTTCGTGCATCCCCTCGGGACCCCGAACACCGACCCCGTGGAGCGGGGCGGCACCTTCGACACCGTGCGCTGCTCGTACTACTTCTTCGCCACCTACCCCTACCCCGAGGTCGTCGGCCCGACGTTCCGGATGGCGCTCGACGTCGGGGCCTGGGACAACTCCCGCGCGATCAACGCGCCGGGCCAGTCGGGGGACCGGCGGAGCCCGCACTTCACCGACCTCCACGGGACATGGGCGAAGGGCGGGTACTTCCCGCTGGTCTACAGCGAGGAGGCCGTCGAGAAGAACGGCGGGATCCGGATCCTCCTCAAGCCCTGACCCGGACGCCGGGCGGTCGGCGGCCCGGGGTCAGGGAGCGACCCGCTCCAGGTACGCCCGTGCCTTCTCCGGTTCGAAGAACCACTCCTCGAAGTCGGAGGGGTCGTCGAAGCCGTTGGCGAAGCGGTCGGCCACGTCCTGGATCCCGTTGCCCGAGCCGAGCAGCTCCAGGACGTGCTCGGGCGGCGGGGCCAGCATCGCGTTCGTCCACTTGGTGACGTGCTGCGCCGTCGCCCAGTACCGCTCGAACGTGGCCCGCATCCAGTCCTCGTCGAACTCCTTCTCGCCGTGCTCCAGGATCGCCGCGAGATACGTCGCCGCGCACTTGGAGGCGGAGTTCGAGCCCTGGCCGGTGATCGGGTCGTTGGCGACCACCACATCGGCGACGCCCAGCACCGCGCCCCCGCCGGGCAGCCGCCCCACGGGCCTGCGCACGGTCGGCGCGTACCGCCCGGCCAGCGTGCCGCCCGCGTCGGTCAGCTCGACCTTCGTCGCGCGGGCGTACTCCCAGGGCAGGTACTCCTCCATCAGGTCCAGCGTCTTCGCCAGGTGCTCCTGCGGGTCCTTGATGCCCTGGAAGACGTCGGCGGGGCCGCCCGGCACGCCCTCCCAGAAGAGGATGTCGGCGCGCCCCGAGGTCGTCAGGCACGGCATCACGAACAGCTCGCCGACGCCCGGCACCAGGTTGCAGCGCACGGCCTCCGTCTCCGGGTGCTCCGGGCGGGGGCCGAGCCCGTGCACGTAGGCGACGGACAGGGCGCGCTGCGGGGCGTCGTACGGGGAGCGCGCCGCGTCGCGCTCGAACATCGACACCAGCTCGCCCTTGCCCGCGGCGACCAGCACCAGGTCGTAGCGGCGGGCGAAGAAGTCCAGGTCGGAGACTGCCGCGCCGTGGATGACGAGCCGGCCGCCGCGCTGCGCGAAGGTCTCCATCCAGCCCGCCATCTTCACGCGCTGGTCCACGGACTGCGCGTGACCGTCGAGCCTGCCGAGCCAGTTGACGGCGCGGGAGCCGTCGGGCGCCGCGACCGAGACGCCCAGGCCGCCGATGCGGGGCGCCTGGTCCTCCCAGAAATTCACCTCGATGTCGCGCTCGTGCTGGAGCGCGGTGTGGAACATGCACTGCGTGGACATCACCCGGCCACCGCGGAGCTCGTCCGCGGTGCGGTTGGACATCACGGTGACCTCGTAGCCGTGCGACTGGAGGCCGAGGGCGAGCTGGAGTCCGGCCTGGCCGGCTCCGACGATGAGTATCTTCCGCATGGCGGTGCTGCTCTCTGTCTGTTCTGGGTGGTTCGTACGCCCGGCGGGACGGGCGGGACGGGGCAGTGCGGGGCGGGGCCGGGGCGGCGGTCAGGCGGGTGCCGTCTCCAGCGCGTGGCCGACGAGCGCGAGCAGCGAGTCGGCCACGGTGCTCCGCTCGCGTGCGTCCATGATCACCACAGGCGCGTGCTCGGGGACCGACAGGGCCTCCCGTACGTCGTCCGCCTCGAACGCCTCCGTGCCCTCGAAGTGGTTGACGGCGACGACGTACGGCAGCGCGCAGCTCTCGAAGTAGTCGAGCGCCGGGAAGCAGTCCTCCAGCCGCCGGGTGTCGGCCATCACCACCGCGCCGATCGCGCCGCGCACGAGGTCGTCCCACATGAACCAGAACCGCTGCTGGCCCGGCGTGCCGAAGAGGTACAGCACCAGGTCGTCGTCGAGCGTGATCCGCCCGAAGTCCATCGCGACCGTCGTCGTCGCCTTGTCGGGCGTCGCACCGAGGTCGTCGGTCTCCTCGCTGGCGCGGGTCATCAGCGCCTCGGTGCGCAGCGGCTCGATCTCGGAGACGGCGCCGACGAACGTCGTCTTGCCGACCCCGAAGCCCCCGGCGACCACGATCTTCGTGGAGACCGGCGCGCGCGTCAGGTCCTTCTGCCACTCGGGTACGAAGCCCGTCTCAGATTCTGCGAAGTCCACCGAGCACCCTCTCCAGCAGCGCGCGATTCGGCCGCTCCGTGCCGTGCCCGGTGCCGTACACGCGGACCCTGCCCTGCTCGGCGAGGTCGCTCAGCAGGACGCGCACCACGCCCAGCGGCATCCGCAGCAGCGCGGAGATCTCCGCGACGGAGCGCATCCTGCGGCACAGCTCGACGATGGCCTGCATCTCGGGCATCACCCGGTCGCGCAGCCCGCCCGACGTTCCCCCTATGCCTAGCGGCATGGGAGGTGCCCCCAGCTCGTGGCGCTCGTCCGGTGCCTCGATCGCGGCGACGAAGGTCTCGACGAGCAGCACGTGCCCGGCCTGCGTACGGCCGCCGGTGAGGGCGTAGGGGCGGACACGTTTCGCCCGTCCGCCGTGGGCGCCGCGTATGGACTGAGGGGAATGGGAGGTCACTGCTCTACTGCTCCAGCTCCATGGACTCCCGCAGCTCGCTGCGGAGTTCGGGGGTGAGGACGTGTCCGGCGCGGCCGACGAAGAGCGCCATGTGGTAGCCGATGACGCTCATGTCGCAGTCGGGGGCGGCGTGGACGCCGAGCAGCGAGCCGTCCCCGATGGTCATGACGAAGAGCGCGCCCTCGTCCATCGAGATCATGGTCTGCCGCACGGGCCCGCCGTCCATGAGCTTCGCCGCCCCGATCGTGAGCGACCCCACGCCGGAGACGATGGTCGCCAGGTCGGCGCTGGAGCCGCGGGGACCACCGGGACCGCCGGGGCCACCCGGCCCGCCCGGGCCACCGGGTCCGCCGGGCCCTGGAGACGGCGTACGGACGGGCGGTGCCGTCTGCGCCGGGCGCGCGGGACCGCCCCGCGGCTCCTCCCGCGCCTCGACCCCGCGCCCCTCCTGCTCCGGATCGGAGGACAACAGCAGCAGACCGTCGGACGAGACGACGGCGACGGACCGTACGCCCGGCACCTCGTCGACCAGATTGTCCAGCAGCCAGCGCAGATTACGCGCTTCCGAGCTGCTGGTCGTACGCGTGGTGGGCGCGTTCACTTGCGAGCCTCCTCGGCTGTACCACCGTCAACCTGCGCCCCCGCTTGCTCCTCCACATTCTCTTCTGCGGCAACTTCCGCCGCAGCGTCACGCAGTCCTTCCTTCGCCCCCTTCTGGAAGCCGCCGAGACGGCGCCTCAGCTCCTCCGCGCCCGTACCGCCACGGCGCGGACGCGGCGCCGTCGGAGCGCCCGCCGCGGACGTCCTGGGCGTGCGCTTGGGCAGGCCCTTGGCCGTGTACGCGGTGGTGGGCGTGGTGGGCGCGCCGGGCGCCTGCTCCGGCACGGGTGCCGTTCCGGTGCCGCGGGTGGTCGGCCCGGCGGCCCCTTCGTGCTCGGGCCCGTGTCCGTGCCCGACCTCGTGCTGGACCTCGTGTCCGACGGATTCCGCTTCCGCCTCCGGCACGGGTTCCGCTTCGGCCTCCGCATCCGGCTCGGCCCGCTGCCCCTGGGCCGCCTGTGGCGCCAGGTCCTCGGCCCGGGTGTGCTCGTCGGCGGGGACGGCGTCGGCCGGACCGGTGCCGGTCCCGGAGGTGGTCTCCTCCGGCCCGTCCTCCGGCGCGGTCTCCGCCTCGTCCTTCGGCGTGCCGTCCGGCCCCATCGGCCAGTCGTCCACGGCGCTGGCGCGGCGGCGTCGGCGGCGGAGCACCGGCAGGTCGTTGGAGTTGGCCTCCGCGACCGAGCCCGGCAGCGCGGCGGCGGCGTCGGGAGCGGGAGAGGGGGCGGGCACGGACGCGGACGTCGACGGGGACGTGGCCGTGGCCGTGGCCGCGGAGCCGCCCGTCGTGCCCGGCGCCGGGCGGTCCGGGAGGAGCGCGCGCGGCACGGTGACGACGGCGGCGAGCCCGCCCTCGTCCTGCTTGCTCAGCCGTACGCGCAGTCCCTGCCGCGCCGCCAGCCGCGCCACGACGTACAGGCCCATGCCCAGCACGTTCTGGCCGTCCCTGCCCTGCTCGGGCGGTTCCTGGGCCGCCGGGTCGCCCAGCCGCGCGTTCAGCTCGGCGAGCTGCTCGTCGCCCACGCCGATCCCGGAGTCCTGGACCGAGAGCGCGACCTCCCCGCTCTCCAGCAGCCAGCCGGAGAGCCGGACCTCGGTCTCGGGCGGCGAGAACGAGGCGGCGTTGTCGAGGAGTTCGGCCATCAGATGGCTCAGGTCGTCCGCCGCGAAGCCGCTGATCTGGGTGTGCGGGGGCACGGAGCCCAGCGCGACCCGTTCGTACCGCTCTATCTCGCTCACGGCGGCGCGCAGCACGTCCAGCAGGGGCGCGGGGGCCCTCTGGTGGCCGCTCGCGTGCTCGGCCCCGGCGAGCAGCAGCAGGTTCTCGGTGTGCCGCCGCATCCGGGTGGCGAGGTGGTCGAGCTTGAAGAGCGTGCCCAGCCGGTCCGGGTCGGTCTCGTTCTCCTCCAGCTCCTCGATCACGCCGAGTTGGCGTTCGACCAGCCCGAGGGTGCGCAGCGAGAGGTGGACGAAGGTGCCGTGCGCGGCGTCGGCGGAGACCCGCAGCCTCTCGCGTACGGCGTCGCGCTCCTGGCGCAGCAGCTCGTACCGCTCCGTCAGCTCGGCCTTGGCGACCGCCAGTTCGTCCTGCTCGCCCTCGGCCCGCGCTGCGCGCTCCCGGAGGTCGGCTGTGTCGGCTGCGGAGTCGCGCAGCGCGTTGAGCGCGCGGACCACGTCGGCGAACTCGTCGTTCCTGCCGTGGAACGCCACCGGCTCGCCCGAGGGGTCGTCCGCGAGGCGGCGCGAGCCGCGCCGGAGCACGGAGAGCGGGCGGGCGAGCGAGCGCGCCGTCGAGACGCTGACGCCGACGGCGAGCAGCAGGCAGACGCCGACCAGCGCGGCGCGGATCTGCAGCGCGTCCACGTCGTCGTCGCGCAGCCCCTCCAGCCGCTTGACCTCGGCGGCGGCCAGCGACGACTGGACGCCGCGCATGTGCGCGAGGCGCGCGGAGAGCGCGTTGTCCACGCGGTCGGCGTCGAGGGCGTGCTCGCGCGGGGTGAGGTAGGGGCGGGCGGTGAGGCGGTCGAGATAGCGCTCGGCGGCGTTCACGTCCGTGCCGTTGACGGTCGTGCTGTAGCTGTCGCGCGCCTCGCTCCCCGCGGCCTCCTCGAAGTCGCTGAGCGCGCCCTCCTCCCGTGCGCGCGCCCGCTGGGCCTCGGAGGCGAGGTCGCGCTGGGTGCCCGTACCGGCGAGCGCGCCGCGCAGCAGGCCGCGCGTGGCCGAGGCCTGGTCGAGGGCGCGCGCGAGATCGGGGAGCGCCCCGGCCGTCGCGTCCTGCGCCCGCTCGGGCAGCCCGCGCGCCACATCGCGCGAGACGCCGCGCAGCGCCTGGATCGTACGGGAGTACGCCTCGTACGAGTCGAGGGCGCCGCCGCGCCCGGCTATGGCCCGCTGCCGGAGCTTCGGGAGCGCCTTGAGGGCCTTGCGCACCTCGGCGGGCGCGGCGTCGCGGATCTCGTGCGCCTGCCGGTCCACACGCGCGCGCTGGCCCTCGCTGACCCCGGCGCCGCCGCGGCTGGTGCGGCCCGCGGCGATGTACTCCACGATGTCGTCGCGCTCGTCGGCGAGCGAGTGCGAGAGGGCGATGGCGCGCTGGCTGAGCTTCGCGTCGTCGACGAGGCGCTGCGCGTCCGCGGCGTCGTCGGAGGCGGCGACGACGGTGGGCGCGCCCGCCGCGAGCACCGCGACGGCGCAGAGGGCCACGGAGGCGAGCAGCCGGTTGCGCACCCTGGCTCTGCGTCTGCCGGGGGCGACGGGCGCAGCAGGCGCGACGGGCACTGTGGACGCGGCGGACCCGGCGGACCCGGCCGTCGCGTCGGGCGCCGGGGGCGCTGCGGAAGTGGTGGCGGTGGCGGCGGTGGCCTGGGGAACAACCGGTTTCCGAAGCTGCTTCTTCCGCACCCGTGCTCGCAATCTCGTCCCGCCAGCCCCGGGGGAGCCCGGGTGGCACAGTCCAACGTGTGTGGCAAGAGACTGACCCCGCCCGCCCTCGTCGACCGACCTTCGCAGCGCGGTGGTGAGGCGGGTGTGGTTCCCCTGCCGGGCCACCCGAAGGAGTGAACATCACTCAGGAGTTGGGGAACAACTCCACGTCGCGGACGTACCGTCCGCCCCCCGGGCATGGGTTGGAAATCCGGCGAGCGCCCTGGCAGGATGCCCGCCCGCAGATTCCCGGAGCGCTATGTTCCGGTCGTTCGGGCCCCGCCCGCGAGGGCCGTTCGGGGGGCGTACGGCCTGTCGGGGCGTCAGGTACGGACCAGGGCGCGGCCCCCGGTGGGCGCCCGCCGGGAAGCCGTACGCCTCCGGCAGACTTCCCCTATGCGCATCGACATGACCACCGAGCCCGGTGATCCCCAACGCCCCAATGAGGACTATGTGTCCGTGGCCCTTCCCGCGTCCGGGTGGGGCGGCGCGCTGGTGCTCCTGGACGGCGTGACGCCTCCCCGGGAGGACGTCGGGTGCGCGCACGGCGTCCCGTGGTTCACGGCCCGCCTCGGGTCCGCGATGCTCGAACTGTCCGGATCGCGCCGGGACATGACGCTGGCCGAATGCCTCGCGGCGGCCATCGCGCGTACGGCGGAGGCGCACGTTTCAACCTGTGATCTTTCTCATATCCGTACGCCGCAGGCAACGGTGGTCGCCGCGCGGTGGGACGAGGACCGCGTCGAACACCTCGTCCTGTCCGACTCCGCGCTGCTCGTGGAGGGCGACGACGGCGAGGTGACCCCGGTCCTCGACCGCCGCCTCACCGAACTCCCGCCGCCCGTCCGCGCCCTGCGCGACCGCGTCCACGCGCTGCGCGCGGCGGGGGAGACGGAGGAGCTGGCGGCGGCGCGCGCGGCGTACGTACGCGCGGTCGAGGGCCTGCGCAACGCGCCGGACGGCACCGGTTTCTACACCGCCGCCGCCGATCCGGCGGTCGCCGGACGCGCCGTGACCGGTACCCTTCCGCGCGCGCGGGTGCGCGCGCTCCTCGCCCTGACGGACGGCGCGGCCCGCTGGACGGAGACCTTCCGCCTCGGCGACTGGGCGGGCCTGCTCTCTCTGGTGCGCAAGGAGGGCGCGGGCGCCCTCGTCGCCCGCGTCCGCACGGCCGAGTCCGCCGACCCGGACTGCGTCGCCTTCCGCCGGGGCAAGCGCCACGACGACGCGGCCCTCGCCCTCGCCGAACTGGCCTGACCGCACCTGGTCCGACTTGGCCCGACCCGGCCCGATCCCGCGTCGCGGCGGTCAGCTCTCCCGTCAGCTCTCCCGTTTCGCCGGGTCCGGGCGGACGGCGCCCAGGACCGGGTTCGAGGCCACCGGCGAGAGCTTGACGTCCTCGCCCGGGCGCGGGGCCTCCACGATCTCGCCGTCTCCCGCGTACAGGCCCACGTGTGTGGCGCCGCGGTAGTACACGACCAGGTCACCGGGGCGCAGTTCGCGCAGCGACACCTTTCTGAGCTGCCGCCACTGCTCCTGGCTCGTGCGGGGGATCGCGCGCCGCGCGTGCTGCCATGCCTGCGACGTCAGCCCCGAGCAGTCGTACGAGGACGGCCCCTCGGCGCCCCACCGGTACGGCTTGCCGACCTGCGCCAGGGCGTAGTCCAGCGCCCGCTGCCCGGCGGACGAGGGGGCGCGCGTGCCGCCGAGCGCGCCCGAGTCCTCCAGCTTCCGCTGCGCCGCGTCCGTACGTGCGTCCTCCAGCCGGTTCACCCCGGCCAGTTCCTCCCCGGAGAGCGAGGCGAGCGCCGCCTCGACCTCCTTCAGCCGCTCCCGCGCCTCGTCGCGCCGGGCCTTGCGCGCCGCGGTGAGCTTGCGCTGCCGCTCCAGCGCGCCGCGCGCACGTGCGGCCAGCGCGGCCTTCTGCCGCTCGCCGCTGGTCAGCCGCCGCACGGTCGCGGCCTGGTCGCCCGCGACGCGGCGCAGCAGATGGCCCCGCTCCAGCAGCGCGTACGGGTCGCGCGAGAGCAGCACCTGCACGCTGGGCGGCAGTCCGGTGACCGCGCCCCGGTACTGCTGGCGGGCCAGCCGGCCCGCCTGGGTGCGCCCCGCTGTGAGGTCGTCGTGCGCGCGGTCGAGCGCGGCCTGCGCGCGCCGGGTCGCGGCCCGCTGCCGCTTCAGCTTCTCCGCCGTGCCGTTGTACGCCTCGGACGCGGCCTCGGCGCGCGCGTAGAGGCGCTGAAGCCGCTTCAGCAGCTCACCGACGGACGCCCCGCCGACCTCGCTCTCCGGTACGTCCCCGTCCGGTGCGTCCCCCTCGGGCACGTCCCCGTCCGGCGCCTCGCCTTCCGGCACGCCGCCCTCGGGCGCCCCGCTCTCCGGCTCGGTGATCTCCGTCTCCTGGCCGCCCGGCACCGGTTCCGGATCGCCCGGCGCGGCGAGCGCCGGGTGCGCCGTCAGTGCCGTGACCGTCAGCACCGTCGCGGTCGCTGCCGCGACCGCCGCCGATCTGACGGCCCGTACGCTCCGTACGGTCCGGGTGAAGGACCTGGCCATCGGCGCACCCCGCTCTCGTCGCTGCCGCGCTCATCGCGAGCGTGGCCCGGGGCGCGCGGAGTCTCCTGCGGAACTGGGCGAATCCGCCCAGGGGTGTCACTCGTCCGGGTTGCTGACGGCGTGTCAGTCCCGCCCGAAGCGGCGCCGGCCCGCCAGGCGCCGGGCCTCCTCCGCGAGGGTGCCGATCTCGTGGAGGTACGGCTCGGGCAGCCACTCGGATCCGGGGCGCGCCGCGCCGTTGCCGAGGTCGAGCGCGCGGACGAGGGTCTCGGCGCGCGGCCGGGACTCCGGCGTCTTGTGCAGGCACGCGAGCAGCGCCGGACGCAGCGCCTCCGGGACGCCCGTCATGTCGGCGCCCTCGCGCGCCGTCGGAAGGAGCTGCCCGGGGAAGGGGTGGCGCGCGGTGGCGGCGAACACGAGCAGCGCCCCCAGCTCGAAGACGTCCGCCCGCGCGCCGGTGGGCGCGCCGGGCGCCTCCTCCTCGTCCCCGCTCGCGCCGCTGGTGCCGTGCCACGCCGTACGCCCCAGCGCCGCGCCGTGGTCGACGACGCGGGGCGCCCCGCCGGTGAGGAGCACGTTCTCGGGGCGCAGGTCGCGGTGGGCCGTGCCCGCCGCGTGGAGCGCGGCGAGGGCGCGCGCGACGGCGCCGCCCAGGGCGCGCAGGGAGGGCTCGGGCAGCGGCCCGTACTGCTCGACCAGCGTCGCGAGTGCCACGCCGGGCACGAACTCGGCGGCCAGCCACGGGCGTTCGCTGTCCAGCTCGCAGCCGAGCGCCGCGGCCACGTACGGGCTGTCGACGGCTTCCGCGGCGAGGAGCGTCTCGCGCCGTACCTCCGCGCGCAGTTGGCGGTCGCGGATCAGCTCGGGGCGGAGCGCGCGCACGGCGGCCAGCCGCTTGCGCGCGCCGCGGCGTGCGGCGCCGCGCCCCAGGTGGACGGTTCCGGCCGCGCCGGAGCCGAGCGTTCCGTACAGCCGGAAGGGGCCGAGCCGCACGGACCCGGAGCCGTCGAGGCTGGCAATCCCGTCGGTCACGCCGAGCAGACTAGGGGTACCGCGCGCAAGTGGGGAGGGGGCGCCGGCCGACGCTGTGACGACCGGGGGAGGCAACCCGGGCGGCGCCCCCTGCTCGGGAGCCAACCGGACTAGACCATCACTGTCAATGGTACGTACCAGTAGCGGAGACGTTGTTAACGAGCCGTTGACCCGCCCCGCTCTCCCCGCCCGCCCCGTTCTCCCCGCCGCCGCCAGGGCCACTTCGGGCCACCGTGCGGCGCTCCGTCAGGCTCGTACACATACGTCCAGCCGCGCGGCAGGCCCAGCTTGTTCACGCGCGCGGGCTCCAGTCGGTACACGTGCACCACCGTGCTCCCGCCGTCCGGGTCCGGCACCGGGACCTCGTACGTCTTGGGCGGCCTGCCCGTCGGACCCAGCAGCACGGGCAGGACGCGCCCGTCCAGGGGGCCGCCGGTGAACGAGGTCTCCTCGCTGCGCACGGCGCTCAGCCCGCGCAGCGGTCGGCGCACCCGGCGTCCGACCCCGTGGACGCGCCGGTGGCCGTAGCCGTGGCCGCGCCGGTGCCCGTCGCCGCGTCGGCGGAGGTCTCCCCGTCCTGCCCCAGGCAGCCCGGCATCGGCGCGGGCGTGGGCGGGCCGCTCGGCTGGGCGAGCGCGCGGGCGCCGGGGCCCTCGTCGCCGAGCCGGTCGTGGTGGTTGACCAGCGCGCACGTCGTCATCGAGAGGCAGCCGCAGCCGATGCAGTCGGTCAGATGGTCCCGCAACTGCTGCATCAGCTCGATGCGCTGGCTCAGCTCCTCGCGCCAGCACTCCGAGACCCGCGCCCAGTCCTCCCTGGTCGGCGTGCGGCCCTCCGGGAGCAGGGCCAGCACCTCGCGGATCGCGGCGAGCGGCATGCCGAGGCGCTGCGAGGCGCGGATGAAGGCGACGCGGCGCAGCGTGTCACGGCTGTAGCGGCGCTGGTTGCCGGAGGTGCGGCGGCTCTTGATCAGCCCCTCGCGCTCGTAGAAGCGCAGCGCGGACGTGGCCACGCCGGCGCGCTCGGCCAGCTCGCCGACGGTGGCTTCCTTGGCCTTCCAGGACAGTTGAGTAGCCATACCAGCCAGCCTAGCCTGGCCTTCAAGCTTTATTTAAGTCCATGTGCGGTACGGGATCGGCGGCACGGCGTCACAGCAGGTGCACGGCGTCCCCCACGACCGGCAGCACCCGGCGGGCCAGCCCGCCCACGGGGCCGTCGGCGCGCTCCATCGCCAGCGCCCCGCGCACCAGCACCGCGGTCTCCTCGTCGCTCCCGGCCGTCACCGTGATCAGGGCGATGAAGTGGTCGACCAGCCAGTCCCGCAGCTCCCCGAGGGGCGGCTGCTTGTCCTCGTCCAGCCAGATCAGCGAGGCGGCCTCGACGGCGGAGATCCACGTCCGTACGGCCATCCGCAGCCGGGGGCCGGGGCGGCGGGCGCCGAGGTGGACGAGGATCTGGTCGGCCGCAGCGCGGCGCACCTCGTCCACGATCGCGTTGGTCCGCGAGGTCTCCACGACGCTGCCGCCCCGCAGCAGCGCGTTGAACCCGGCGTCGTGCTCGTCGACGAACTCCAGGTAGCGGTCCAGGGCGCGCGAGAGCCGGGTGGTGAGGGGGCCCGTGTGCGGCTCGGCGAAGCACTGCTCCAGCTCGTCGGCGGCGCTGCGCAGCGCCGCCTCGTACAACTGCTGCTTGCCGCCCGGGAAGTAGCGGTACACCAGCGGCCGGGAGACCCCCGCGGCCGCCGCGACGTCGTCCAGCGAGACGTCCTCGGGCGGCCGGTGCGCGAAGAGGCCGAGCGCGGTGGCGAGCAACTGCGAACGCCGTTCGTCCACGCTCAGCCTGCGATACGCCGGTGCGGTGCCGCTGCTGCTCATACGAGGCAGCGTAACCGCTGAGTGCCGCACAAGCGTTCTGACTCTCTTCCGGCCGCCGCTCTTTCCGGGCCACTCGGCGTCATGGCGCGCACCCGGCGCAGGGCTGCGCTTGCCAGCCCTGCTCCCCCAAGCTCTTCGAGCAGGGAGGTACCCCCATGCGCAAGACCTCCCGAGCTTGTCGGAACTTCGGGGCTTGCCCGATCAGGGGCGCGGGGAACTGCGCGACGAGCCACCACGCGCCCGCAGGCCCGCGGCGAAAGGGCAAGGGTCAGCCTCTTGTCGGGCCGAAAGGAGCGGAGCCCTACTTCGGGAGCAGCCCCGAACTCACCCAGAGCTTGCGGCCGACGCCGCGCAACACCCCGATCTCGTCGAGGAAATCGGTCAGGCGCCGGGCACCGGACTGCATGACCTCGCGACGGTGCCCGCTCGCCTTCACCTGGGCGAGCGCCTCGCGCCTGTCGAGCCCCACGTCCGTGTACACCTGCGGGTTGACGAACGAGATCGAGAAGACGCGCGCCGCCTCTCCCGAGCTGATCCGCGTCAGCTCGGCCTCCCAGCGCGGGCACGACACCATCTGGCGGCGCAGCTCCTCGCGTGCGTACCGCACATGGCGGGCCTCCTCGATCACATGGATGCGCGTCACCCCGCGGATCAGCGGCTGGACGCGCTCGTCCGGGAACGTCAGCCGCTGCATCCAGTCGAGGATCTCCTCGCCGAGCAGCGTCGCCGTGAACGAGCCCGGCGTCGTCGAGACCGTCTTGAGCACGCGCGCGAGATTGTGGTGCAGCCGGGAGACCGGATACGCGGGCGCGCCGCCCTTGTTGATCATCCGGGCGAACATCATCGAGTGCCGGCACTCGTCGGCGATCTCCGTCAGCGCGTATCGCACATGGTTGCTGGTGAGCGGCTTGTCGTAGATGTGCCGCACCAGGAGCTGCATCAGGATGACCTCGAACCAGATGCCGAGGGAGGCGAGCGACGCCGCCTCGTGCCGCGCGAGGTCGAAGCGCTGCTCCTCGGACATCCGCCGCCACAGCGGGGTGTCGTAGAGCGACACCAGCTCCGGGGGCCAGAACCACTTGCCGTCCTCGAAGGGGGCGTCCCAGTCCAGCTCGGTGTCCGGGTCGAACGAGTGCTTCCGGCTGGACTCCAGCAGCCGTTCGGCCACCTGCTCGCGGTCCTTGAGCAGGCCGAGGGCGTCCCGGAGCACCTCGCGTTCCTGTGCTGCGATGTCAGGCGCAGTGGTCATGCGGGGGCACCTCTCCGTACGCGTTACCGGCGGTCACTTCTTCCTCTTCTCTTATGAGACTGCCTGTCAGTAAGGACGTCAATCCCCTGTGCGCGGCTTGTTGACCGTGTGGTAACCGGCGTGTGAGCCTGCCAACTGCCCGCCCTTGAGGGGCACTCCATGACTGGAGGCGATGCCGGTGTCGAGCAACGATCTCTACGTACACGGTCCGGGCGACCCTCTCTGGAAGGTTCCGTCCACCGGTCAGGCCCGCTTCACCTGGGAGTACGACGACGGCAGGGACCGTCTCCTCGCCCTCTACCAGAAGGGCAAGGACAAGCAGTGGGACGGACAGCGCCGCATCGACTGGGAGCTGGAGGTCGATCCGTACGACCCCCTCGGCACTCCCGACGAGGCGCTGAGCATTCACGGGACCCCCTACTGGGACAAGATGAGCGCGGCCGACCGCGCGGAGCTGCGCAGGCACTCGGCCTCCTGGCAGTTCAGCCAGTTCCTCCACGGCGAACAGGGCGCCATGGTGTGCGCGGCCAGGATCGTGGAGTCGGTGCCCGATCTGGACGCGAAGTTCTACTCCGCCACCCAGACGATGGACGAGGCGCGGCACGCGGAGATCTACGGCCGCTTCCTGCACGAGAAGGTCGGGATGCTCTACCCGGTCAACGACAACCTCCAGGCCCTCCTGGGGGACACCCTGCGCGACTCCCGCTGGGACATGCCGTACCTGGGCATGCAGGTGCTCATCGAAGGGCTGGCCCTCGCCGCGTTCGGCATGATCAGGGACACGACGGACAAGCCGCTGCCCCAGCAGATCCTGGCCTACGTCATGCAGGACGAGGCCCGGCACGTCGCGTTCGGACGCATGGCCCTGCGCGACTACTACGGGCAGCTCTCCGACGCCGAACTGCGCGAGCGCGAGGAGTTCGTGATCGAGGGCTGCTATCTGATGCGCGACCGCCTCAAGGGCGCCGAGGTGCTGGAGAACTTCGGCATCCCGCGCGCGGAGGCCGACGCCCTCAGCGAGCAGTCCGAGTACCTCCAGCTCTTCCGCCGCCTCCTCTTCAGCCGCATCGTCCCCTGCGTGCGCGACATCGGCCTGTGGGGCGAGCGCCTGCAGCGCGCGTACGTCGACATGGGCGTCTTCGAGATGGGCGACCAGAACCTGGACCTGCTGATGGCCCAGGACGAGGAGATCGCCGAGAAGCTCGACGCGGAGCGCTTCGCCGCCGAGGAGGCCGCGCGGACGAAGGAGGTCGCGGAGGCCATCGCGGAGGGGGCCGCGGAGGGCGCCGCGGACTGACCGGACCCAACTCCCGGACCGTGACGCGTCCTTGACGTCACCCCGCTCAGGTTTTATGCAGGGAGGTGCGGCACCGCCCCGCGGCGCCGACGGCTGGCTGGCCACCGAGCGAGGAGGACGGACATGGCGCGTGCGGTCGGCATCGACCTGGGGACGACGAACTCCGTCGTGAGCGTCCTGGAGGGCGGCGATCCCGCCGTCGTCACCAACGCCGAGGGCGCCAGGACCACGCCGTCCGTCGTCGCCTTCGCGAAGAGCGGCGAGGTGCTGACGGGCGAGGTCGCCAAGCGCCAGGCGGTCACCAACGTCGAGCGGACGGTCCGCTCGGTCAAGCGCCACGTCGGCGACGGCAACTGGCGCTTCCCCGACTCCGGAAACATCGACGGCAAGCGGTTCACCGCGCAGGAGATCTCAGCCCGCGTCCTGCAGAAGCTCAAGCGCGACGCGGAGGCGTACCTCGGCCAGGACGTCCAGGATGCGGTGATCACCGTCCCGGCGTACTTCAACGACGCGCAGCGCCAGTCCACCAAGGAGGCGGGCGAGATCGCGGGCCTGAAGGTCCTGCGGATCATCAACGAGCCCACGGCGGCGGCCCTCGCGTACGGGCTGGACAAGGAGGACGACCAGACCATCCTGGTCTTCGACCTCGGCGGCGGCACGTTCGACGTCTCGCTGCTGGAGATCGGCGACGGCGTGCTGGAGGTCAAGGCCACCGCGGGCGACACCCGCCTCGGCGGCGACGACTGGGACCAGCGCGTCGTCGACCACCTGGTCAAGCAGTTCAAGAACGCGTACGGGGTGGACCTCTCCAAGGACAAGATGGCCGTCCAGCGGCTGCGCGAGGCCGCGGAGAAGGCGAAGATCGAGCTGTCCTCGTCCTCCGAGACGAACATCAACTTGCCGTACATCACGGCCTCGGCCGAGGGCCCGCTGCACCTCGACGAGAAGCTGACGCGCGCTCAGTTCCAGCAGCTCACCGAGGACCTGCTGGAGCGCTGCAAGGGCCCGTTCCACCAGGCGGTGACCGACGCGGGCGTGGAGCTGTCCGCCATCAACCACGTGATCCTGGTGGGCGGTTCGACCCGGATGCCCGCCGTCACGGACCTGGTGAAGGAGCTGACCGGCAAGGACCCGCACAAGGGCGTGAACCCGGACGAGGTCGTCGCCATCGGCGCCTCGCTCCAGGCGGGTGTCCTCAAGGGCGAGGTCAAGGACGTCCTCCTCCTGGACGTCACCCCGCTGTCCCTGGGCATCGAGACCAAGGGCGGCATCATGACGAAGCTGATCGAGCGGAACACGACGATTCCGA
This sequence comes from Streptomyces albiaxialis, assembly GCF_039530985.1. Lineage (NCBI taxonomy): Bacteria > Bacillati > Actinomycetota > Actinomycetes > Kitasatosporales > Streptomycetaceae > Streptomyces > Streptomyces albiaxialis. The sequence continues at coordinate 129,118 of NZ_BAAAPE010000007.1, read as the reverse complement.
CGAAGCGTTCGGAGACCTTCACGACGGCCGAGGACAACCAGCCCTCGGTGCAGATCCAGGTCTTCCAGGGCGAGCGCGAGATCGCGGCGTACAACAAGAAGCTCGGCATGTTCGAGCTGACGGGCCTGCCCCCGGCGCCGCGCAACGTGCCGCAGATCGAGGTCACCTTCGACATCGACGCCAACGGCATCATGCACGTCTCGGCCAAGGACCTCGGCACCGGCAAGGAACAGCGCATGACGGTCACCGGCGGCTCCGCGCTGCCCAAGGACGACATCGACCGCATGATGCGGGACGCCGAGCAGTACGCGGAGGACGACCGCCGCAGGCGCGAGTCCGCCGAGACCCGCAACCACGCGGAGAACCTGGCCTATCAGACCGACAAGCTCCTCAAGGACAACGCCGACAAGATCCCCGCCGACGCCAGGACCGACGTCGAGGCGGCGCTGGAGGACCTCAAGGAGAAGCTGAAGGGCGAGTCCGCCGAGGGCGAGAACACCGCGGCCATCCGCGAGGCCGCCGACCGCACGGCCGCCGCGGCCCAGAAGGTCGGCACCGCGATGTACGCCCAGGCCCGCGCCGACCAGCCCGGCACCGCCGAGGGGGAGGGCCAGGACGGCACAGGGGAGGGCGCGGCGTCCGCGGGCGACGAGGACGTGGTCGACGCGGAGATCGTCGACGAGGACAAGCGGAACCCGGAGGCGTAGACCCGCGGCGGGGGCGGCTCACCCCCCGAACCAGGAGCCCGCGTCGAGCCGGTACGCGCCCGGCGGGACGACGGCCTCCAGCGCGTCCTCGACCTCCCGCAGCCGCTCGGCGCCCAGCGTCGCCGCCCACCGCCCGCGCAGCTCCTCGAAGACCTCGGCGGACAGCGCGAGCGCGTCGAGCCCGCGCGGCGTGAGCCGTACGCGCTTGCGCCGCGCGTCGGCCGCGTCGTCCACGCGCTCGGCATAGCCCAGCGCGGCCAGCCGGTCGACGGTCTTGCCCGCGGCCTGCTTCGACACCCCCAGCCGCCGCCCCAGCTCGCTCGCGGTCACGCCCTCCCGCCCCATGGCCTGCATCGCGAAGCCGTACGCGGGCCGCAGATCGGGGTGGCCCCGCTCGGCCAGCTCCGCGTGCAGCGCGTCGATGAGCGAGCGGAACCCCGCGAGGAGCATCAGCGGCAGCTCGAAGCCCCACCGCTCGGTACGCGCGGGCTCAGACATCACGGCGCCCCTCGACAGAGCCCTTGCCGCTTTCGACAACCAGGTTTACTGTTTCGACAACCACATTGTCCATCGTACGAAAGGCATCCCGTGCGCGAGAACCCGTTCGTCCAGCACACCCCCGAGACCGCGCCGCCCGCCGCGCGCCGCCCCCTGGAGCGCGTCGAGCAGGGCCTCGGCTATCTCCCGGCGGCCGCGGGCCGCCTCGCGACCTCGCCGCAGCTCCTGGAGGGCTTCCAGAAGCTCAACGCGCTCTTCGAGAGCACCACTCTCGACCCCCTCGCCCGCGAGGTGCTGATCCTCACGGTCGCCGTCCGCAACGGCTGCCACGTCTGCGTCGCCATGCACGCGAAGAAGCTCGCCGCCATGGAGGCCGATCCGTCGCCGGTCGAGGCCCTGCGTGCCGCGCGCCCCCTCGACGACCCGCGGCTGGAGGCCGTCCGCGTCTTCACCGGCGAGGTCCTCGATCACACGGGCGACGTCCCCCAGGAGGCCCTCGACGCCTTCCTCGCCCACGGGTACACCCCGCGGCAGGCCCTCGAAGTCGTCCTCGGCATCAGCACGTACACGCTGACGACGTTCGCCAACCGGCTGACCCGCGCCCCCCTCGACGAGCAGCTCGCGCCCTACGCCTGAGGGGTGCCGCTCACTTCCTCAGGGCCCGCACCGGCAGCAGGCAGTGCGCCGCGCCGGCCATCATCTCCTCGTTCACGAACTCCCGCAGCGCGTCCTCCTCGACCGGCGCCCCGGGCGTCCCCTCCGGCCAGGGCCGGGTCGCGAACATGAAGTAGACGACCCCGCGCTCGCCCACCGCCGTCAGCCACTCCGGCGTCGCCGGGTACTGCGCGGTGAAGTGCGGCATGTTCACCACCGCCTGGCCGCCCTCGACCATCAGCGTCACCGGGATCTGCGGACCCGCCGCCGTGCCGTCCACCAGCTCGGTGCCGAGGGGGAGCCCCACCTGCTCCAGCATCGCCCGCAGCGCCTCCTCGCCCGCCTCGGGGCCGTCCGGACCGTCCCCGAGCGAGTAGACGAGCAGGAACGGCATGTCCCGCTGGTCCTCCGGGTGTTCACCGGTCCAGCCGATCACGGTGAGGGTGCCGAACTGGCGCTGCTGGAAGCCGCTGCGGGCGGTCTGGGAGGTCATGCCCCGGACCCTAGTGGTGACATCGCGCCCATCCGGCCGCGAATCACCCTGAAAGGCGAGCGCGCGGCGGCGAGCACGCGGGAGGGGGCACGCTCGCTCATCCGTGCGTCACCGGGCGGCTGACGCGCGGTCGCCCCCTCGCCGCGCAAGCTGGAACCCGGGAGCAGGCATGGACTACCGTGAGCAATCGCACGATTACACATGGAATAGACGGAACAGTCCCGACCGCACTCGCACCACGGTGGTACGTATGAAGAACTCCGGCCCTGTCCGCTCCGCCTCCCCGGTCCAACGTGCCCTGATGCGGGCCGGTCTGCTCGCCACGGTCGTCGGCGCGGCCCTCGGCGCGGGGGGCACGACGGCGACGGCGGCCGACTCCTCCGGCCCCTCGGGCGGCGCGAACGGCGCGGGCGAAGCCGCGCAGGGCATCGCCGACGGCCTCACCGCCTCCCTGGAGGGCCTCGGCGGCACGGAGCACGCGGTCGCCGGACTGACCGGCACCCTCAAGAACCACCAGCTCGACCCGCTGGCGGGCACCGGCGCGGACCCGCTCGACAACGGGATCGCGACCCAGGTGGCCGACTTCCGCCAGGTCGGCACCGACACCCTGACCGGCCCCATCACGCGCGGCGACACCCTCGGCGAACTCCCCGTCGTGGGCACGGTGCTCGGCCCCCTCCCGGGCTAGGACCCCCGGCCCCCGTCCGGCCCGCCGGACGGGGGGAGGTCCGGACACGGAGAAGCCTCCGCCGCGATCGCGGCGGAGGCTTCCGCATGCGGGGCTTCCGCATGGGGGTCCAGCGGGTACGGCGCCTCAGTGGTTGGCGGTGCCGTTGCCGGCCAGGACCGGGATGTCGCTGAGGATGTGCGACAGCGGCTCGTCGCCCTTGGCCTGGGTCGAGTTGTCGGCGCACTGCTGGTTCTGCGGCGAGGACAGGACGTTGATGTCCTGAACGGTGATCGGCACGAGACCGATCAGCGAGCCGAGGTTGGCCTTGACCGGCAGGCCGACGCAGAGCTTGTTCAGGGAGCCCTGAACGGCGCTGAGCTGCGGGCTCATCTTGCCCTGGGTGGTGGAGTTGCCGAAGGACTGGGTCGCCCCGTTGCCGTTCAGCGTGGAGGTACCCGTGTCGTTGCCGACAGCCAGAGCCTGCGGCGCGGCCATGGCCGAGACGCCGACGAGGGAAACGGCCACGGTCGCCGTGGACAGAACCTTCTTCATCATGTGTTGCGTTCTCCTTGAAGAATGCGCGGAAGTCCGGGACGCCGGGTTCAACTGTGTTCCGCGCGAGGGGTTTTTCTCATTCACCTGAATGGAGTTCCCGAGGGCCGCCTGTCAGCCCAGTGGGAGTCCTCCGAGCAGGTCTCCGGTCCTGACCGTGTGCACGAGGCCGTCGGCAAGGGGGCCGTCGATCGGCGCGATGTCCAGCGTCTCGGACTGCAGCGCCTGGTAGAGCCCCTGATTGAGGCTGAGGGACGGGCTCGTGGGGGAGCCCGCCGGTGCGTCCGCCGCCACGGCGGGCGACGCGCCGCCGAGGGCCATCACCGAACCGGTCACGGCCACCGCGGTCTTCATGTGCTTCATAGTGGCGACACTTTCTCCCCGGCCATGGGGCGTCGTTCCAGGAACGCCTTGACAACGAGTCCGTGCGGTCCGGGAAACGCCGGATCCGGCTCTCGTGGGCCCGGGACGAGAGAAGGAAGACGCGGAACGGACCTGTGGGGCGATCCGTTCCGCGCGAGGCCCCGGAGGGTCAGGCGCGTCCCCGGGAACCCCTCCGGTACAGCACGACGCCTCCGACGAGGACGCCGGCGCCGAGAGCCGCCGCCGTGCCCACCCCGGCGCTGCCGGTGTCGGCCAGCGCGGGCCGCGCACCCGCGTCGGCGGCCGGTGCGGCCTTCGGCGCCGCGTGGCGGGCCACCTCGGCGTCCTCGGCCTGTCCCTCGTGGTGGTCGTTCCCGGTGATCTGCGGGACCTGCGACCGGTGCGCCGTGTCCCGCTCCGCCGGGGCCGCCTGGCGGGCGGGCTCGCGGACCGGCTCACGGGCCGGTTCGCGCGCGGGCTCACGGGCCGGTTCGCGCTGGGGCGCCGGATCGACGGACGGCTTCGCCTGGGGGGCCGGGGCCTGCGAGGCCGGGGCCTGCGGCCGGGGTGCCGTGTCCCGGGCGTCGGCCCCGCCGCCCGAGTGGTTCTGGCAGTTGTTGCCGAACGCGGGGTTCATCGCCCCCACGACATCGGCGGAATTGCCGCAGGCGTTCACGGGGGCGCCGACGGGGGCCTCCACCGTGTTGCCCGACAGCATGCCGGGCGAACCGGCGCTGCTGGATTCGGCGGAGGAGTCGGCCTGCGCGTAGCCGGCCACTGCGGCGAGAACGCCGCTGGTGGCGGCAACGGTCAGGAGGCTCCTGCTCAAGACCCTTCGCATGGTGTTTCCTGCTCTCAGTCCGTGGCGGAATCTTCGGGTGCCCCGCTTCCGCGCTTCAAGAAACCGGTCGGCTCCGGAGCGCGGGGTCCATGCCCCACGCTCCGGAGCCGGACCGGGCCGCTCCCGCGCACAGGGCGCGGAGAATCAGCGGTTCACGCAGACGTTCCCGAAGGCCGGGTTGAGCAGCCCGATGATGTCGATGGTGTTGCCGCACAGGTTCACCGGCAGGTGGATCGGCACCTGGATGGTGTTGCCGGAGATCACGCCGGGGGAGTTGGCGGAGGCACCGCTGGCGCCCGCGTCGGCGAGGGCCGGAGCGGCGGCGCTGCCCAGGGCGATGAGCGTCCCGGCGGCGACCGTCGCAACCTTCGTGTACTTCACGTTGAGTCCTTTCTTGAGCGGTGTTCGCTGGACCACGGATTTCGCGTCCACGAGTGTGCCGGGCTGAATGCCCGCAACTCCGCTTTCGCCATCCGTAACGAGCCCCGGGGGTTTTCGACACGAGGAAAAGGGAATTCATACCGGGCTCGCCCGGGCGGCGTAATGAGAAATGCGGAAAAGAATAATTCAGCAGATCTGCCGATTCCGGGAAACGCGGAGGACCCGGGCCGCTGGAAAGCGGCCCGGGTCCCCGGGATCTCTGAGTCCGGCCGGAGGCCGGGACGGGATCAGTGGTTCGCGGTCCCGTTCCCGGACAGGATCGGGATGTCCTCCAGGATGTGCGACAGCGGCTCGTCACCCTTGGCCTGGGTGGAGTTCTCGGTGCACTGCTGGTTCTGCGGCGAGGACAGGACGTTGATGTCCTGGACGGTGATCGGCACGAGGCCGATCAGCGAGCCGAGGTTGGCCTTGGCCGGGAGGGCGATGCAGGGCTTGTTGAGCGAGCCCTGGATCAGGGCCATCTGCGGGCTCATGTTCCCGTGCGTCGCCGAGTTGCCGTACATCTGGGTGGCGCCGTTGCCGTTGACCGAGGTGGTGCCCTCGTCGTTACCCACGGCCATGGCCTGCGGGGCGGCCATGCCGACGGCGATCGTGGCGACGGCCGCCGTGGCCAGCGCGTTCTTGATCATGATTTACCCTTCTCGAAGTGGTGGCTCGACTCAGGAGCGCACTGGTCAACTCGGCGGGGCGGGAATGGTTCCGCGTATTCACCCGGATGACGCGGACTGATCGATTCATCGGATTGTCGCGAGGTGTGATCTCCGTTCTCTCGCACACTGCGCCGAACGACGGAAGTGCGGCCCGGAGCCGTGCCCCGTGAGCAGGTGGTGCGTTCAGCAGATCGCGGCGCCCGTTCGGGGCCGTTGAACCACCTCCTGGAGGAGTGCTCCATGAACACTGCGAAGAAGGCGGCCCTCGTCGTCGCCTCCGCCGGCATGGCCGTCGGTGCCGCCGCCGGCTCTGCCGCGGCGGACTCGGGCGCGAACGGCGCTGCCGCCAACTCGCCCGGTGTCGTCTCCGGCAACGTGCTGCAGGTCCCGCTTCACGTCCCCGTGAACGTCTGCGGCAACAGCATCAACATCATCGGGCTGCTCAACCCGGCGTTCGGGAACACCTGCATCAACAAGTGACGCTCCCTTCCCCGAGCTGAGAAGAGGCCCCGCACCTGTGCGGGGCCTCTTCTTCTTGTGCGCGCGTGCTTCCTGTGCGCGCGTACGGCTGTCAGGGCGTCAGGAGCCTGTTCCGGAGGGCCTGGACGGTGGCGTCGTCGAGGCCGAGGCCCTCGCGGACGTACGTGCCGAAGTCGCCGTACAGATCGTCGGCCTTGTCGAACGCCGAGCGCAGCCACGACAGCTCGACCGCCTTGTCGCGGCCCAGGTAGTGATTGCTGGCCATGAAGTCGGCCTCGACCGTCTCGCGCGGGACGCCCAGGATCGTCAGCAGGACGGCCGTGCCCCAGCCCGTACGGTCCTTGCCCGCGCTGCAGTGGAAGACCGTGGCGCCCTTGTCGTTCGTGGCGATGCCGGTCAGCAGGTCCTTGAAGGCGTGGTCGGCGCCCTCGAAATTGACCATGAAGGGGTAGCCGATGGACTGGCCCAGGTCGGAGGAGCCGCTGAGCAGGCCCAGGGCTATCGCCTCGGCGAGCGTCATCAGGGCCGGGTCGTGGAACTCGATGCCGTGCTCCAGGGACGCCACGTCCGCGACGCGGTACTCGATGCCCTCCGGGATGCTGTCCGGGTCCTCCTTGCGCTCGAAGTAGTTGCGCAGGTCCACGTCGAGGCTGATGCCCTGGGAGAGCATCCTGCTCTGCTCGGCGCCCGTGAGAGAGCTGATCTTGTTGGTGCGGTAGACCTCGCCGTACTTCACCCAGCGGCCGTCGGTGGTGCGGTAGCCGCCCACGTCGCGGAAGTTCCGGGCGGACTCGATGCCGAACGAGCGCTCGGTGACCGTGAGCGGGCCGCCGCTGTCCGGGGTGAGGCGGAAGTACCAGCGCTCGGCCGCGGGCAGCTTCCCGGCGGGGACGGCGAGCGTGCCGGTGCCGCCCGCGCTGCCCAGGTCCACGCCGTCGCCGGTGCCGTCCGGGTTCCGGTACGCGGTCACGGACACCGTGGCAGCGGGCGACGTCCAGGAGAGCGTGTGGCTGCCGTCGGCCGCGCGTTCCGCCTTGGCCCGGGTGAACGGGACGGCCTGGGCCGCCCGCTGCTGTGCGGGCTGTGCGGTCTTCGCGGGCGTACGGTCCGCGCTGTCGGCCAGTACGGGCGGGGCCAGGGCCGCGCCCGAGGTGAGCAGGAGGGCCGTCAGCGCGGCCGTGGTGACGCGGTGTGTGCGGGACATGTGGGGTCTCCTCAGGGGGCCGGTGGGGCGGTGCAGGGCGCCGCGTCGCAGACGTCGACGACGCGGCCCGTGGAGAGGAAGGCCGCCTTCTGGCGGCGGGCCGCCGGGGCGTTGCGCGGGTCGGAGTGCGGGTCGCGCCCGTACGCCGGGCCGGTCGGCGGGGTGTTGGAGAGGGGCGGGGTCGGGGTGCCGCTGTCCCAGATCACCAGGGCCGAGCCCCGGTACGGCAGCTTCCCGGCGGGCCGGATCCCCCAGTACGGCACCCGGTCCGGGCTGCGGCCCGGCGCGAGCGCGGGGGTGACCAGGCGGGCGCCGAGCGTACGGGCCTCGACCTCGGCGGCGACGGGCGGCACCTGGTGGTCGCCGTACGCGACGTGCATCAGCACCTGGTGGGGCCGGGTGCCGGGGAGCGGGTCGCGGGTGAGGTGGTTGGCGTAGCCGTTGGCCTCGCCGTGGTCCCAGACCATCTGGGCCAGCGCGAGATAGAGCTGCTGGTCGAGCTTGTCGGGGTACGCGCGGTCGAGCACGGGGCGGAACCGGGTGAAGGCCGCGCTGCGGTCGAGCAGCAGCCCGTAGTTCATGCCGGGCACGCCCAGGACGCCGCGGGCGATGTCGGGCGAGGCGGCGAGCAGGGCGCCGCCGAGGATGCCGCCCTGGCTGTTGCCGTCGTACACCAGTCCCGCGCGGCGGTCGACGAGGGGCCTGCCGTCGGCCGTACGGAAGGCGGGGCCGGTGGTGAGGCCGTCGCGGTGGATCAGGGCGCGGCCGGTGAACAGGGCGCCCAGCAGGCCCTGTTGCGAGCGTTCCGGGATCGCGGGGAAGCGGCCCAGGTCCGAGAGCGCGGCGAGGACGGTGGGGATGTCCTCCTCGGCCATGCCGGTCCAGTCGGTCGCGCAGAACGTGTAGTTGTGCTCGGCGGCCATGGCCTTCACGTTCGCCGCGGCGACCTCCTTGCGGCGGCCCAGCAGCCCGTGCCCGTAGAGCGCGGGCCGGGACGGGCGGGCGAAGGCGGTGCGCGGGATCTCGCACTGGAAGGACGCCGTCTGGGTGTTCCCCGGCAACTGGCGCGGGCGCCCGTACGGGCCGGGGGAGCGGTGCAGCAGCGAGCCCGGCGGTCCTCCGGGGCGGTCGAGGAAGCTGGGCACGGTGATCTCGCCGTGCACCTCGCGCGCGATCCTGGGGTCCTCGGCCTCGGTGAAGTCCTCGACCTTCGTGACGCGGTGGGCCGGGGCCCGGCCGCGCAGCCCGCGGAAGGCGTCGTCGCGCAGGGTCAGCAGGTCCCCGGCGAGGCTTCGGGTGCCGGCGACCGTGAAGTCCCAGGCGAGCTGGAGGTCCTGGCGCTCCACCCCGGCCCGCTCCAGGTCGCGCAGCACGGGCCGCAGGGCGCGCTGCCGGGCGCGCAGCGGGTCCCCGTGCGGCAGCGCGGGTCCGGCGGCGCGCGCGAACTCCGGGCGTACGGGCAGGGTCCGGCCCGCCGCGTCCTTGAGGCCCCGTACGGCCACGGCGTAGTGGTGGCCGTCCTTGAGGTTGCGCGCGGGGTGGACCAGGAGGGCCCGGCGGTCCGCGCCGGGCGCGTTGGCGTCGAGTTCGGCCCAGTACGGCATGCGCCTGCCCGTGTCCCTGTCGAGGAGGACGAGGGGCGCGTCCCGGTCGAGCGAGGCGCGGATGTCGGTGACGGGCGCGGCCCCGCTCGCCCTCAGATCGACGTCGGGCACGTGGGCGAGGAGGGTCGAGCCGGGGGAGAAGCCGTCGAGCCGGTTCCAGGCGGCGGGGTCGGTGTCGCCGGAGAGCGTGCCGCGCGGGAACGTGCCCCGGCCGAAGGCGAGGCGGCGGCCGGTCGGGGTGCCCGGATCGGGGCGCGTGTACCAGTCGTTGGGGAACGGCAGCAGACAGGCCGTACCGCCGCCGAGGGGGTCGCAGCCCCCCGGGGAGGCGGGCCGCGCGGGGGCGTCGGGCGCCGCCCGCGCGGTGTGCGGGGCGGTGAGCAGGGTGGCGGCCGTCAGGAGCGCGGCGGCCACCGCCGTGGCGCCGGGCGCGCGCACCGCGCTCACCTCCCGGCGGAACGCGCCGTGGGGGAGGCCGTCAGCTTCTCGTGGACGATCCGCGCGTAGTTCTCCTCGCCCCTGCGGTTGGGGTGCAGCGGCGCGGCGAGGTCGGTCGGGACGAAGCCCTCGACCCACTTGTCCTTGGGCGCGGCGCACGCGTCGTGGCCCTTGCTCGGGGTGAACACGTCGACGTACGTGGCGCCGTGCGCGGCGGCCTGCTCGGAGATGACGCGGTTGAGGCGGTTCACGTTGCCCTGGAGCCAGTCGGCGTCGGAGGGCAGGACCGGCACGGCGGGCCAGCAGCCGCCGGGCTTGACGTAGTCGCCGTACCCGGTGACCAGGACGCGGGCCCGGGGCGCGCGTTCGCGGATGCCGTCCAGGACGGCGGCGAGCTTCGGCGCGAACTCGTCGACGCGGCGCGCGACCGTGTCCACGCCGCCCTCGGTGAACTCCTCCTGGCACTTCCCGCCGTTCGGGTCGAGCCGGAAGCAGTCCTGCGCGACGCCGACCAGCCCCGCGTCGTTGCCGCCGATGGTGAGGGTGACCAGGGTGGTGTCCACGCCGAGCGCGTCGAACTGCGGCGGGGCCTCGCCCGCGGGCACGCCCGCCACCGACAGCTTCTGCGGCTCGGTCATGTGCTTGCTGGACGCGCCGCTGCACGTCACGTCGCGGTGGTCGGCGGCGCCGAGCGTACGGGCCAGCTCGTGGGCGTAGTTGTGGGTGGAACGGCCGCAGGCGACCGGTCCCGTGATGTCGGGGATGAGGGGGCCCGAGGCCATGGAGTCGCCGAGGGACACATATCTCTCGCCCTGTCTACCGTCCTCCGCCCCGGCCGTCCCCGCCAGGGTCACCACCAGGGCCAGGGCGCCGGACACACTGAGCACCGCGCGCGTGCTGGGCTTCTTCATCTGCGACTCCCGCTGTCGTCGTCGTCACGTCCATGGGCCGTCCGCCGGACAGCATGGCGAGCGGGAGCGGCCGGGTGAACTGGCCGGTAACGCAGACTTCTCGAGGGTTCGTTGTGACGGAGCACAAGTGCGGCCCGGCCCCGGCTACGCCCCCTCGCTCACCCCGTACGCCGTCAGCGCGGCCTGGAGTTCGAGCAGGCCCGGCTGGCTCGCGGTCTCCAGGCCGGTGAGGCGGGTGACGCGGCGCAGCCGGTAGTCGACGGTGTTCGGGTGGACGTGCAGGGCCTCGGCGGTGGCGCGGCGGCTGAAGGCGTGCGCCGCGTACGTCCGCAGCGTCTCCAGCAGCACCGGGTGGCCGCGCAGCGGCGCGAGCAGCCCCGCGAGCCGGTCACGGGCCGGGCCGGGGCGGGAGAGCTGGTAGTCGATCAGCACGTCGAGGACGCGGTACGCGCCGGGCGCGCGGCCCGAGGCGCGTACGACGCCGAGCACCTCCTCGGACTCCCGTACGGCCCCGGCGACCGCGTCGTGCGCGGCGGCGGCCACTCCCGCGTGCACCCGGGCGCCCGCGCGCGACGCCACGCGCGCGAGGAGACCCGTCAGCTCCGGCCAGCCCTCGTGCAGCGCCCGCTCCGGCTCCTCGGCGGGCAGCAGCACCCGGCCGCCGTGCGGCCCGAGCGCGTAGAGGGCCTCGCCGCGGGTGTGGTGGTCCAGCTCCGCCTGGGCGCGGTGCACCTTTCGGCGCGCGGCGACGGCGGCGCTGACGCCGGGCCTGTGCTCGTCCGGGTGCTCGCCCAGCGCCAGCGTCAGCACGGTGTACGCGGGCGCGCGCCGCAGCCCCGCGCGCTGGGCGGCCTCCGCCGCGTCCTGGCCGTCGAGCAGCGCCGACAGCAGCGCGTGCCGCGCCGCCAGCTCCTGGCCGTGCACCGCCTCGCGCACCTCCTGGTACGCGTCCGTGACGACCGAGGTCACCAACTGGAGCTGCTCCAGCAGCAGATCCTGCACCTCCAGCACGGCCGGCAGGTCCTCGGGCCCCGCGTCCGCCAGCACCTCGTCCAGCCCGAGCCGCCAGCCCAGGTGGTACGCGGAGAGCACGGCGGACAGCGGGATCCCCTCCTCGGCCCGCCGCGAGGCCGACCGCGCCAGCTCCTCCAGCTCGCCGTCGCCGGGCGAGGGGAAGCGCCCGGTGCGCAGCGACCGTACGACGACGCGCAGGTTCTCCTCGCAGGCCCGCGTGATGTCCCCGGCCAGCTCCTCGCCGGGGAGCATGGCGTACGTCGGGAGCCGCTCGGTGAACAGCGCGACCATGCGCCGGGCGAGCGCGGGGACGGCACGGCCCAGCCGTACGTCGACCGGGACGCCGCCGATGAGGGGCGCGGAGTGCGTGGCCTGCCGCTGCCGTCTGTGCGGGTGCCGTCTGTGATCCGCCATGGACATGCCGGAACCATGCCCACTGCGGGCCGCCGTAGCTCCCCGGCGGCGGCCATGTGGTGCCCCCGGGGCCGAAGGTCCCGCCCCGTTCGGGCCATCTGCCCCTGCTGTGAGGGCTTCTGCCCTGTAAGGGTGGAGGCGCGGACGGCCCCCGCGTACGGCGGGCGGACGACCCCCGCGCACGGCGGAAGGAGAGCACCGGTGAGTGGCGCAGCCAGGGCATCAGTTGTGGTCGGGGTGGACGGTTCGCCGTCGAGCCTCGACGCGGTGGAGACCGCGACCCGCGAGGCCGCGATGCGAGGGGAGAGGCTGCACATCCTGCACGCCTTCGTCTGGCCGATGATGAACGTCCCCCTCGGCCCCTCGACGGTGGGCCCCGCCGACGGGGGGCTCAAGAACCTCGCGGAGAAGACCGTCCAGGAAGCCGTCGAGCGCGCCCACCGTACGGACCCCTCCGTGGAGGTCGTCCACGACGTCGTGACCGGCGAGCCCCTCACCGTCCTGGGCCAGGCCTCGCACGGGGCCACCCTCGTCGTCGTCGGCACGCGCGGCATGGGCGGCTTCACCGGGCTGCTCGTCGGCTCCGTCGCCGTCCACCTCGCCGCGCACGCCGAGTGCCCCGTCCTCGTCACGCGCGGGCGGCCCGACCCGGCGGGGCCCGTGCTGCTCGCCGTGGACGGCTCGGAGGTCGGCGACGCTGCCGTCGGCTTCGCCTTCGAGGCCGCGTCCCTGCGCGGCGCCGAACTGGTCGCCCTGCACACCTGGAACAACTTCACCGGCCCCGTCGCGAGCGGCCCCGGCGTCGCGATGCCGCTGGTCTACGACGTGGACCTGCTCCGCGAGGAGGAGGAGAGGGTGCTGCACGAGGCCATCGCGGGCTGGCGCGAGCGCTACCCGGACGTCACGGTGCGGCCCCGCCTCGTCGAGGAGTACACCCGCCAGGCCCTGATCGACGCCAGCGAGGAGTCCCAGCTCCTCGTCGCGGGCGCCCGCGGGCGCGGCGGCTTCAGGGGCCTCCTGCTCGGCTCCGTCAGCCAGGCCCTGCTGCACCACGCGCACTGCCCGGTGGCGGTCGTACGGGGCTCGATGCCGCGGAGCTGACGGACGCGGCGCCGATCCGCGCGGCGGCGATGCGCGCGGCGCCGATCCGCGCGGCGGGGGGGGCTTCGCCGGGAACGCTTCGCTCCGGACTCCCTCCCGTCGCACGGGGCCGAGCGCCTAGGCTGCGGGGACGGAAGATCGTGACGGGGGAGGCAGACATGTCGCTGCAAAAGGGCGCCAACGCGCCCGTACCGGCCGCAAGGGTCCGCGTCGAGCTGGGATGGCAGGGAGGGCCGGGCGTCCCCGAGGTGGACGCGTCGGCGCTGCTGCTGACGGAGTCCGGCAAGGTCCGCTCGGACGACGACTTCGTGTTCTACAACCAGCCCGTGCACCGGAGCGGCGCCGTTCGCCAGGAGGGCAGGCGCCAGGACCCGGCGGGCGTGCGGGAGACGGTCGGGGTCCAACTGGCCGGGCTGGAGCAGGAGATCACGAAGGTGGCGGTCGTGGCCTCGACGGAGGGCACGTTCGGGCAGGTGCCCGGGCTGTTCGTCCGCGTCGAGGACGCGGACACCGGCACGGAGATCGCCCGCTTCGACGCCGAGGACGCCACGACGGAGACGGCCTTCGTGCTGGGCGAGCTGTACCGGCGGAACGACGCGTGGAAGTTCCGCGCGGTGGGCCAGGGTTACGCCTCGGGGCTCGCGGGCCTGGCCACGGACTTCGGTATCTCGGTGGAGGAACCGGAACCGGAACCGGAACCGGCCCCTCAGGCCGCGCCGGCGCCGGCGCCCGTACAGGCGCCGCCCGCGCCCGTACAGTCGGCGCCCGCGCCGCCACCCATGGCTCCGCAGGCCCCGCCGATGGCCCCGCAGGCGCCGCCCATGGCTCCGCAGGCCCCGCCCATGGCGCCTCCCGCGGCGTCCGCGCCGCCGCCCGTGAGCCTCTCGAAGATCACGCTGACGAAGGCGGCACCGGCGGTGTCCCTGACCAAGCAGGGCGCCACGTCCGGAGCCCTGCGGGTCAACCTCCGCTGGAGCGCCCGGAGATCGAAGGGCTGGATGAAGAAGGGGAAGCCCGCCGTCCGGCTGGAGGACGTCGACCTGGACCTCTCCTGCCTGTGGGAGCTGCAGAACGGGGCGACGGGCATCGTCCACCCCATCGAGAACCAGTTCGGCTCCTATGACCAGCCGCCCTACGTCCGCCTCGACCAGGACGACCGTACGGGCGCGAGCGAGGCGGGCGAGAACCTCGTCGTCAACCTCGACCACCAGGCCGAGATCAAGCGCCTCCTCGTGTTCGTGGTCATCTACCGGGGCGCCGAGAGCTTCGCGGGCCTCGACGGCGTCGCCACGCTCTATCCGCCGGCCGGCCCGCCCGTCGAGATGCACCTCGACGAGTGCACGGTCCCCTCGCAGGTCGCCGCCGTCGCGCTGATCGAGAACAACGGCGGCGAACTGGTCGTCCGCCGCGAGGCCAAGTACATCGTGCGCGCGCCCGGCATCATGAAGCAGCAGTCGGCGGACCTCGAATACGGCTGGGGCATGACCTGGCACGCGGCGGGCAAGAGCTGATCCCTTCACCTCAGGGCTGGGCAGGGGCTGCCCCGATCCGTGCGTCGCAGGCTGCGGGCTGGGGGTGGCTGAGCGCGCAGTTCCCCGCGCCCCTTCGGGGCGCACTCGTGCGCGGCGCTCTGAAGCAGGCCCCGGAGGGGCCGCTTCAGGGGCGCGGGGAACTGCGCGACAAGCCACGATGACGGCTGCAGACTGCGACGCACGGCACGGGGCAGCCCCTGCCCCGTAGCCACGGCGGAGCGTCATGCGGTCGCACCAGAGCCCGCAGGCGCCTGGTGCGCCCGCACCAGGGGAGGTCGGGGGCCGAGGACGATGCCCTGCCCCCGCACCGGAAGGAAGTGTGGAAGGCGCGCGAATCCCGCGCATTCCCCTTGCTGACGGTGTCTGGAGTGATCGCAGGTGGCCGCATTTCTCTACCGGATCGGACGGTGGGCCTTCCGGCGGCGCCGGCTCGTGGGCGTCCTGTGGCTGGGCGCCCTCCTGCTGGCCGTCGCCGCCGCCGCAGTGGCGCCGGAAGGGCAGGAAGAGGACCTGTCCATGCCCGGCACCGAGTCGCAGAAGGCGTTCGACCTGCTGGACGAGCGCTTCCCCGAGGCCAACGCGCAGGGCGCCGAGGCCCGTCTGGTGTTCCGCGCGCCGGACGGGCGGCGGGTGACGGCCGAGGAGAGCAGGGCGGCCGTCGAGGACGCGCTCGGCTCGCTGGACGGGGGCGAGCAGGTGGCGTCCACCACCGACCCGTACAAGACCGGAGCCGTCAGCAAGGACGGCACCATCGCGTACTCCACGGTCACCTACACCGCGGACGCCGTCGATCTGACCGCGAAGGCGAAGAGCGCCCTGGAGGCCGCCGCCGACAAGGCCAGGGACGCGGGCCTCACCGTGGAGACCGGCGGCTCGGCGCTGGACGCCGAGGAGGAGCCGGGCGGTACGACGGAGATCATCGGCGTGGCGGTCGCGGCCGTCGTGCTGGTCGTCGCCCTCGGCTCGCTCGTCGCGGCCGGACTGTCGCTGCTGACCGCCTTCGTGGGCGTGGCCATCGCCTTCGGCCTCGTCTCCGCGCTGGCCGTGCCGCTGGGCCTGACCTCCACCGTCGCCATCCTGGCGCTGATGCTGGGGCTGGCCGTCGGCATCGACTACGCGCTCTTCATCACCTCCCGCTACCGCGACGAGCGCGCCCGGGGCAGCGAGCCGGAGGAGGCCGCGGGCCGCGCCGTGGGCACGGCCGGATCGGCCGTCGTCTTCGCCGGTGCGACCGTCTTCATCGCCCTGGTCGGGCTGGGCGTCGTCGGGATCCCCGAACTCACCAGGATCGGCATGGGCGGCGCGGGCGCCGTGGCCCTCGCCGTGCTCGTCGCGCTGACCCTGGTCCCGGCGCTGTTCGGCTTCTTCGGCCGCCGGGTGCTGTCGCGGGCCGTACGCAAGGGAGCCGGGCGGCGGCCGCGACAGGCGGCAGGGCCCGCCGGCCGGTCCGGGCTCGGCACCCGGTGGGCGCGGTTCGTGCTGCGCCGCCCGGCCGCCGTGCTGCTGGTCGCCGGGCTCGGCCTCGGCGCCGTCGCCGTACCGGCCGCGAACCTCGAACTCGGGCTGCCCGGCGACGAGTCCAAGTCGACCGAGACCACCCAGCGCCGCGCCTACGACCTGCTGTCCGAGGGCTTCGGCCCCGGCTTCAACGGCCCGCTGACCTTGGTGGTCGACGCCGCGGAGTCCGGAGACGCCGACGCCGACGCCGACGCCGGGGCCGCCGGGGCCGGGGCCGCCGCCGAGCGGGTCGTCAGGACCGTACGGGGAGTGGACGGGGTCGCCTCGGTCGGCGACCCGGAGCTGAGCCGGAGCAAGGACACGGCCGTCCTCACCGTCGTCCCCGAGACCGCGCCGAACAGCGGCGGCACGAAGGACCTGGTGAACGCGATACGGGGCGAGGTCTCCGGCGTCGAGGCCGGGACGGGCGCCACGGTCCTGGTGACCGGCACGACCGCGATGAACATCGACATCTCCGAGGCCATGTCCGATGCCCTCGTCCCCTATCTGACCGTGGTCATCGGCCTGGCGGTGCTCCTGCTGCTGGTCGTCTTCCGCTCGGTCCTGGTCCCCGTCAAGGCCGCGCTCGGCTTCCTGCTGTCGGTGGGTGCCGCCTTCGGCGTCCTCGTCGCCGTCTTCCAGTGGGGCTGGGGCGCCGACCTGCTCGGCATCGAGCAGACCGGACCGGTCATGTCGCTGATGCCGATCCTCGTCATCGGCATCGTGTTCGGCCTCGCCATGGACTACGAGGTCTTCCTCTTCACCCGCGTACGGGAGTCGTACGTCCACGGAGCCTCGCCCGGCGAGGCGATCACCGACGGATTCCGGCACAGCGGACGGGTGGTGGCCGCGGCGGCGATCATCATGATCAGCGTCTTTGCCGGGTTCGTCGGGATGAGCAGCCCGACCATCCAGACGATGGGCGTCGGCCTGGCCGCCGCCGTCGCCTTCGACGCCTTCGTGGTCCGGATGGCCATCGCCCCCGCCGTCCTCGCGCTGCTCGGCCACCGGGCCTGGTGGCTGCCCCGTATCCTGAACCGCGTGCTGCCGAACGTGGACATCGAGGGGGAGGCACTGGGCAGGCCGGTCCCGCCCACCGGGCCCGACGCCGGTCCGGGTGCGGGTCCCGGCGCCGGTCCGGGTGCCGGACCCGATGCCGGGCCGGGCGCGGGTCCGGACGCGGGCTCGGGTGCCGGGCCGGGCTCGGGTGCCGGGCCGGACGCGGCGGTGCCGCGGCTTCCCGTCGGCCGGCGCTGAGCGCCATGACGCACACGAGCAACGCCACCACGCGCCCTCGCGGCGCGTGGTGGCGCGAGGTGGCGGTCACGGCGACGGCGTTCGCGCTCTGCCTGCTCGGGGGCGTGCTGCGGGACGACGGCAGCACGCTCACCGCGCCGCCCGCGGCCGCCTACGTGATCGCGGCCGTGTCCTGCGCCGTACTGCCGCTGCGGCACCGGGCGCCCCTGGCCGCCATGGCGGTCACGACCGCGAGCGGCGTGCTGGTGCCGCTCCTGGGGCTCCTGCTGAGCCCGCTCATCGTGGCCCCCGCCGTGATCACCGCCTACTCGCTCACCGCGCGCACCGAACGGCACGCGGTGAGCGCGGTGACGCTCACCTCCGCGGCGCTGCTGGTCGCCTTCACCCCCGTGTTCGGGGCCCTCTCGTGGAAGGACGCGAGCAGGATGGCGGCGGTCGCGGCGTTTCCGCTGGTGGCGGGCGTACTCGGGCACGCGGTGCAGAGCCGTCGGGCCTATCTGGCCGCCGTGGAGGAGCGGGCCCTGCGGGCCGAGAAGACCCGGGAGAGCGAGGCGCGCCGCAGGGTGGCCGAGGAGCGGGTGCGCATCGCCCGCGAGCTGCACGACCTGGTGGCCCATCAGATCACCCTGGCCAACGCGCAGGCCACGGTCGCCGCCCACCTCTTCGACACCCGCCCGGAGCAGACCCGTAAGAGCCTGAACGAGCTGGTGGCGACCACCGGCGGCGCGCTCGACGAACTCCGGGCCACGGTCGGCCTGCTGCGCCAGACCGGGGACACGGCCGGGCCCGAGGAACCGGCGCCCGGACTCTCCCGGCTCCCCGCGCTCCTCGACTCCTTCCGCCGCGCGGGCCTGGAGGTGACGGTGGCCGAGGAGGGCACGGCCAGGCCGCTGCCGCCGGGCGTGGACCTCACCGCGTACCGCATCGTCCAGGAGGCGCTGACCAACGTGACCAAGCACGCCGGTACCGCGAGCGCCCGGGTGCGCCTCGTCTGGAACCGCGACCGGCTCGCCCTCACCGTCTCCGACGACGGCGGGGGCGGGAGCGGGGGCCGGGGCGCCGGCCCGGGCAAGGGCGGGCGCGCGGGATCGATCGCGTCCACGCTGCCCGAACGCCCGCCCGGTTACGGTCTGATCGGCATGCGCGAACGCGCCACGGCGGTCGGAGGGCACCTCTCCGCGGCCGGGCGCCCGGAGGGCGGCTTCCTCGTCTCCGCCGAGCTGCCCCTCCCGCCCGCCAAGGACACGGCGCGGAGACCCGACGGAACGACGACCACCGAGGGGCGCATGACTGACGGGACGACGGGCGCGGGCGACGGCCGTACGGAAGCGGAACGCGGGGGACAGACAGGGGGTACGGCGTGACGCTGCGTGTGCTGCTGGCCGACGACCAGGCCCTGCTGCGCGAGGCCTTCCGACTGCTGCTCGACAGCGCCGACGACATCACCGTGGTCGCCGAGGCCGCCGACGGCAGGGAAGCGGTGCGGCTCACCCGGGAACTGCGCCCGGACGTGGTGCTCATGGACATCCGCATGCCCGAGGTCGACGGCCTCACCGCCACCTCGGAGATCTGCGCCGACCCGGACCTCCGCGCCAGCCGGATCCTGATCCTCACGACGTACGAGACCGACGAGTACGTCGCGCAGGCGCTGCGCGCGGGCGCCGGCGGCTTCATCGGCAAGGGCATCGGCGCCGAGGAACTGCTGGACGCCGTGCGGACGATCGCCGACGGCGACACGCTGCTCTCACCCGCCGCGACCCGCTCCCTCGTCACCCGCTTCCTGGCCACGCCGGACGAGCCCCCGCCGAGCGACCCCGAGCGGCTGGCCGTCCTCACCCCGCGCGAGCGCGAGATGGTGGCGCTGGTCGCGACGGGCCTGTCCAACCAGGAGATCGCCGAGCGGATGTACCTCAGCCCCTTCACCGTCCGCGCCCATGTGCAGCGCGCCATGACGAAGCTGGACGCCCGCGACCGGGCGCAGCTCGTCGTCATCGCCTACCGGACGGGCCTCGCGCGGACCGCCCCCGACGGCGGCACCGATCGCCCGTCGTAGACCGTGGACCGTAGGGCCGGAAGGCCGTACGGCCCGTAGGCCTGTGGCGGGGCGACCGGCGCGCGCCGCCACAGACCTACGGCCGTCCGGCGGCTAGGCGGCGAAGTCCGGCAGGGCCAGGGCCGAGTGGGCCGGGCGCGCGGCCGCGGCGGGCAGGGTGACGAGGTCGCGCAGCATGGTGTTCCGCTGCACCAGGGCCCGCGCCGTGGTGGGGAAGAGCGTGGCCGAGCCGTTGTCGACCAGCGCCTGGTTCATGGTGACGAACTTGCGTACGCCCTGCTCGTAGGCGGCGAAGGCGGCCGTGTGGTCGGGGTGCGTGGCCAGGGCGTTGGCGAGCATGTACGCACCGGCCAGCGCGAGGCTCGACCCCTGCCCGGTGAGGAACGAGGGCGCGTACGCGGCGTCGCCGACGAGCGCGACGCGACCGCTGGACCAGTGCGGCATCCGGATCTGACCGGCGGTGTCGAAGAACAGGTCGTCCGCCCCGCGCATGGCCTCGACCATGCCGGGGACCTCCCACCCCGCGTCCGCGAAGACCCCGGCGACCAGGTTCCGTTGTGCCGCGGGGGTCCGGAGGGTGTCGGCCGGCGGTTCCGGCAGGTGGAAGTTGAGGAAGGCGTGCAGCTCGTCGTCGCCCCCGACGGCGTAGAGGGCCGCGGCCTTTCCGGGGGCGTTCCACATCATGAGTTCGTGGGAGAGCCCGAAGGTGTTGGGCATGGTGAATATCGCGAAGCAGTAGCCGAGGTAGCGGTTGAACTGTTCCTCGGGGCCGAACAGGAACTCGCGGGTACGGGAATGCATCCCGTCGGCGCCGACCACCAGGTCGAACGTACGCTGTCGGCCCCCGCGGAACGTCACCTCTACCCCTTCCTGGGTCTGGTCGAGGGTGTCGATGGAATCGCCGAACAGGAATTCCACCTCGTCCCGCACCAGCGCGTAGAGGCTCGCGGCCAGATCCCCGCGCCGTACCTCCAGATCCTGTCCCTCGACACCGCCGGAAACGGTACTCGGGCTGAGCGAGGCGAGGGTGCTGCCGTCGGAGTTGAGGAAAGTGCAGCGCCGCGAGTCGATGTGCGCTTCCCGCAGTTCCGGCAGAATTCCCATGCGCCGGACGACCTCTGTCGCGGTACCGCGGATGTCGATCGGATAACCGCCGTCGCGCAGCGCCCCCGCCTTCTCCACGACGGTGACGGCGAATCCGGCCCGGCGCAGCCAGTACGCGAGGGCGGGCCCGGAAATACTGGCGCCGGAGATCAGAACGGAGGGGGTGCCGGACGTACCGGCGAAGGGGGTAGTGGGGGAACCGATGGAGATCATGCCCGAACCTCTTTCTTCGTGACGCGGACGAGGAGAAGTGATGTCGCGGCGACGAGACCGGCGACGGTGAATCCGGTGACGAAGGCCGCCTCGGACGGCTG
Source organism: Streptomyces albiaxialis (assembly GCF_039530985.1). Lineage (NCBI taxonomy): Bacteria > Bacillati > Actinomycetota > Actinomycetes > Kitasatosporales > Streptomycetaceae > Streptomyces > Streptomyces albiaxialis. Next base: position 108,326 of record NZ_BAAAPE010000007.1, on the reverse strand, counting down.
GTCCGCCCCGGCTCCGGTCCCGGCCCCGGCGGCGAGGATCGCGCCGGCGACCTGGGCGCCCAGGGCGACGCCGATCACGCGGGTCACCACGAGCAGGCTGGTGGCGATGCCGGTGTCCCTGGCCTCGACGGCGGTGGCGGTGCCGGCGAGCAGCGCCGTCGTACCGACGCCCGCGGCGAACGCGGCCAGCACCTTCGCGAGCGCGAGCTGCCACGCCGCGGAGTGCACGGAGGCCAGCGTGAGCATCGTGGCCGCGGTGACGACGGCGCCCATGACGACCACGGCACGCGGCCCGAACCGCCGTGCCGCGACCCCGCCGACCGAGTCGCTCACCGCGCCGACCACGGCGCCGGGCAGCAGATACAGCCCGATGTCGGTGGTGCTGATGCCGAAGCCGTGCCCGTCGGCGGAGACCGAGAACATCTGCGGAAGCAGAAAGGTCACCATGCCGAAGGCGGTGGTGATGACGAACGTCAGCACGCACGCGTGCCACATCGCGGGCTTCGCCAGCATCCGGAGATCGACCATCGGCGCCGCCGCCCGGCGCTCGACGGCGACCCACCCGGTGGCGAGCGCGACCACGAGCAGCGTGAGGACCCCGACCCCGAGCGGCGGCAGATCGCCGTTCGCGACAGTCACGAGCCCGACCATGAACGCCAGCAGGGTGCCGCTCAGCAGGAGCACGCCGGGCCAGTCGATCCTGTGGCCCGAGCCGATCGGCGGATCGTGCGGCATCAGCCGCACCACGGCGAGCGTCGCCGCGATGATCGCGAACGTCGGCAGGGCGAACATCCACTGCCAGGAAAGGCTTTCCGCGATCGGCCCGGCAATCAGGGTCCCCACGATTCCGCCGCCCGTGAACAACGCGACGACGAGACCGATCGCCCCCTGCGACTCTCCCGCGGGAAGGTTCTTGCGCACCAGAATGAACGACAGGGGCAGCGCGCCCACCATGACGCCCTGCAATATCTGGCCGAACAGCAGCACCGGCAGATTCGGCGCGATCCCGGCCAGCAGCCCACCGGCCGAAACCACGGCCATCAGCCCGACCAGCACCCGCTTTCCGCCGTAACGGTCACCGAGCTTGCCCGCGACGGGCGCGACGACCGCACCGGTGATGAGCAACGTATTGCCGATCAGCGCCCCTTCGGCGGCACTGACCCCCAACTCCTCCTGCAGCAACGGCAACGCGGGCTCGACCACCGACTGCAGAGTGCCGAGGGCGAGCGCCAGAATTCCGAGAGCGCCGATCGCCAGCTTTCCGATACGTGCGGGGCGGACCGGGGAAATCACAGCTTCGGACATGGACGTCCTTCGTCGTCAGGGATTCGCGCGAATTCCACGCACCCCCACGCTCCCGCCCCGCCCCCCACCCCCACATCGTCCCCACCCCCCGACTCCCCCTGGTCCCCCCACACCAGCCCGCCCCCGAGCCCTGGTGCACACGCACCACCGCGGCGCCGACCGGCCCTCTTTGAGTACGCCCGTACGGCACGTACCGCCCGTACCGCCCGTACGAGCACCGTCGAGCGCGACGGCGGCGCGGGCTAGCGCCGGATGCCCTGGCCCGAGCCACGGGTGTCCGTACGGTCCGTGCCGGGTTCTCCGGACGGCTGGGCTTCCCTGAGCTGCCGCCGTAAGCCGAGCTGGCGCCAGTCCGCTTCCCAGAGCGGGGCACGCTCGGCGTTGCCCGCGAGCGTGACTCTCTCCTGCTCGGAGAGGCGTCGCCGGGCCTCTCCGCGCAGCAGCCCCTGTCGTTCTGGCGAGAGATTTCCCAGGCGGGTGACGAAGCGGTTCAGGTCGCTGAGCAACTGAGCGGCGAATTCCAGCTCATGCTGCCGGAAGTTCTCCACGACCTCGGCCTGAACGCGCGCCACGTGCTGCGTGAGCCCATCCGGGGCAAGGCCGACGACGAGGTCGGGCTCGTGATAGCAGCGTTCCCCCAGGAGGATGCCCAGGGCGGAGACTTCCGGCCGCGCAATCACGTCGCGTCGCCATCTGAGCGGCGTGCGGTCCCTCTTGCTGCTGTTGCAGCTCCGGCACGCGGGAACGAAGTTCGACACGTCATCGCGCCCGCCCTCGTTCATCGGAACCACGTGATCGACGGCTTGAGCCGGCTCCCAAGTGCAATAGGTGCAGTTGCCTTCATTGGCCGTGAGCACAGCGTTCCGGACGACCGCAGGGAGTGAGCTTCTGTCGCTGGGGTGCATGCGCGAAGTATGGAGGCCACTACTGACAGTGCGGGGCGCCGCGAGACGGTGGCCCCGCCCACCGCACACACGACAAACGCCCCGCATCAGCGAAGAGGCTGATCACGAGGCGTTGCGGCACTTTGCGAAAAGTACCCCCGGCAGGATTCGAACCTGCGCACACGGCTCCGGAGGCCCATGCGGTTCTGCGTGTATGGGCTGGTCGGCGCACTGATCGCGACTCGGTCTGGCTGGATCACGCCGCAAATACGCCGTGGGCGGTCTGTGGCCATCGGCAGGTGAGCGATACCGTCGAACGTGATCTAGGCGGCGGGGAGGCGCGTGGCATGGCGGAGGAGTTCACCGCAGAGGCGGCCGGGGCGGTATTGGAGGAGGCGTGCCGTTCGGCCGGCCTGGAGCCTGCGGGCGCCGAGCTGCTGCGGCTCGGCTCCAACGCCGTATACCGGCTGGAATCTGCGCCCGTGGTCATTCGAATCGCTCGCGATCCGGAGAGCCTGGAGAGCATGACGCGGGCCGTCGGCGTCGCGCGGTGGCTGGAGGGGGAGGACTTCCCTGCCACGCGGGTCGTACCGGGAGTGGAACAGCCCTCGCTGATTGGCGGCCGGGTCGTCACGTATTGGGAGAATGCTCAGGATGAGGTCGAGTACGGGCGCCTGGATGAGCTGGGTGACTTGCTCCGGCGGCTTCATTGGCTGGAGGAACCGGAGGCGCTGAGGCTGCCGTACTTCGATCCATTCGCGAAGGTGTGGGGCGCGCTCCGGGGCTTGGACGGCATCACGGATGAGGACCGTACGTTCCTGGAGGAGCGTGCTGGGGCGCTCAACAAGGCGTATGACCGGCTGGACTTCGTGCTCCCCTTCGGCCTGATTCACGGTGACGCCAGCATCGGCAACATCCTCCGGGAGCGGACCGGTCAAGCGATCCTGATCGACCTGGACGGCTTCGCGCTGGCGCCTCGTGAGTGGGATCTCGTACAGACTGCGCTCTATTACGATCGCTTCGGCTGGCACACGCGGGCTGAGTACGAGTCGTTCGTCTATCACTACGGGTTCGACCTGATGAACTGGCCGGGGTACCCGGTCCTGGCGGACGTGCGAGAGCTGATGATGACGCTCTGGCTGGGACAGCAGGTGACAACCAGTGCCGAGTCTGCGGAGGAGTTCGCGCGCCGGGTGGAGACGATCCGGAGTGGTGGCAGCAGGCGCGATTGGAAGCCGTTCTAGTCACTCAAAGCGGTCCCGTCCGGGGGGTGGGGTAGTTGTGAGCCAAGGGCTAATTGTCGGGCTTATTGCGGCTGTATGCGGGCTCCTCGGTACAGCCTTCGGGGCTGTAGTCACCGCGCGGGCGACGAAAATCGGTGCCGACAAGAGCGCGGAATCCGCTACTAAGCAGGTTCGGGATCAAGTGAATGCTGAGCATGCCCACTGGTTGAGGCAAGAGCGGCTCAATGCCTATGACGGTTTCCTCGAAGCATGGGATGAGTTCATGCGAACCATGCGTGGGGAGCAGGGTGCTAGGGAAAATGGGCTGACGGCCGTTGCGGGTCGCACGGGTGAACGGGCACAGCGCATTGCGCTGCTGGGGCCGAATGAAGTTGCCCTAGCTGCTGAAGATCTAGCAAAAGCAGCCTGGCAGGACGTTAACGCGCTGATCAACCTCGTTCAATCAGGTCGCGGCCTTCGGAATTCCGATCTTTTCGACTCTCCAGTACAGGAAGGGCATCTGGAGAGCCTGTCGGGTGCCATTGATCGCCTGGATGAGGTGCTCGCTGCTGCTCGTGAGGGCAGAGGTGGCACCGACGATGATTCACAAGTGTTCGAGATAATTCAGCAGGTGAATGAGAATCTATCTAGGGTGAATGAGGTGACTCGGCAACTTGACGAACGAAGCAATCTATTCGCAGTCTTCGGTGAAGAAGCATCCGCGGCAAGTGAGTTGATATCTGCTAACGCCGAGTTGCGTGCACGCAGTCGTGCGCGTTTTGTTGCAGAGGCGAGGCGAGCCCTCAGTTCACCTCCACATTGAATTGTGGCAATCCATTAGCTGTTCTTAGGCGGAAAGCGTGATGGCGCCAGTTGCGAGCCAAATGCGGTGTTCGGCGGCCTGCTCCTCGAAATCGGAAAGCACGGATGCGTTGCTGATCTCTAACAGGTCCTCCCGGAATTCCCGGAGGTAGGCAACGCATCGTGCCGACTTGAGCTGTTCACCAAGGTCCAGCGCATCCAGGGCGACACGGCACGCTTCCTCCGGCTCGCCTGCTCGTAGGTGTGCGTCGGCAAGCACCATCGTGGCGAAGAAGTCGCTCCGCACGTGCGTGCCGCTCATCGCATGCTCCGCGTGGGCCACAGCCTGCTTGGCGCTGTTCACATCACGGAAGCAGTGAGCCGCCTCGGCGGCGAGTTCGGCCTCATCGAAGTACGTGATCCATTCGGGCTCATCGTCGCTGTTGCGGCTCTCCAGGGCTTTCGTCGCCTCCGCGAGGGCCAGTTCGCACGCGCGCGTATCGCCCGTACGCGCCAGTGCGCGGGCCTCCATCGCATGGAACTGCGCCATCAGCGTCGGTGTGGCCACGCCGGAGATGCCCATCCGGGCGGCACGCGCCAGTGTCGCGGCCTCTGTGAAGTTGCCAAGGAACGTCGCCTGATGGCTCATGGCGGAGAGGATGCTCCCGGCCAGCCGGCGGTCATCGCCGTCCTGGGCGAGACGGAGAGCCTGAAGTAAGTAGCGCTGGGCAAGACCGTGGTGGCAGGCGTCATACGACATCCACCCGGCAAGGAGCGTGGCCTCGGCGGCGGCAGAGAAGAGCGCACGGCCCACGGGCTCGGTGTACTGGCCTGTTAGCAGAGGGGAGACGTCTCGGCTGAGGTACTGGATCACGGACTGGCGGGCGTGGTCTCCGCCAAAGCGGTCGTCCAGCATGGCGAAGGTATCGCCGGTTGACTTGATCATCGCCACGTCCGCCAGCCCAACACGTACGCTGCTCGTGCTGGGCTTCGTAGGGAACGAGGGATCCGGGGCAACGAGCCAGCGGAGGGACGCCTCATTCCATGCGGGCTGTGACGCCTCGGACAGAAGTAGCGGCTCGTAGCCGTGGAGGTCTGCCCGCCAGAGTTGATCGACGGCGCGGAACGCGTCCTCGGGCGTGGGCGGATAGCGGGCGTCGAGCAGACTTGCGTCATGCCCCGTGAGGTGGTTCAGGCCCAGTTCCGCCGCGTCCATGCCGAACGCCTCGCAGATCAGGGCGCCGTAGAACTCGTCGGGCATGCTGTGCCCGTTCTCCCAACTCGCGATCCGCCGCTTCACGCTGGCGTCTGCGGGCAGAGCCTTGCCGTGTCGGGCGGCGGCCTGTCCCAACTCCCGAACGACGCGGAGCTGACTCCAGCCCCGCGCTTTGCGGGCGTTGACGTGCAGGATTCCGAAGGGCCGGTTCCCCTCCAACGTGATCGCCTCCCGCGCTGGCCCCGCTGTGCCCTGTCGCCTCCGTCTGAATCTACGGAACGTAAGCCTCCTGTGTCTCGCGGTGATCCATGATCCTCCTTACCGAAGACGGGTGACGCGGGGTGACGCGCCTACCGGGTGGGCGTCATCCCCCGTCACCTCTCGTCATCTGCCCAGCTCAGACGGCGCGCGCCACGGTGGTATCAGGCGGCCGACCGGCCGACCGAAAGGCCAACTGAGGTGACCTGACGTGCAGATGATGACGAGACGCGGCGTGCAATGGCTCTCCGCTGCGGCAGACAACCCGGAGGAGTGTCGGGAGCGTTGGGCGGCTGACCCGCGCAGCCCGTACGCGCTGCCGACCGGCCGGCTCTTCGATGTCGTGGCGATTGAGAAGCGCCTCGGAGTCGAGACCTTTGACCAGCTCGTACGCCACGGGATGCCGCTCGGCCCCGTGATGGCTGACTGGGCGGCGAGCATGGTCGGCTTCTTCCTGCCGTCCGGCTCACGCGAGTCCTTCACGCACATGCTCAAGAACGAGGCGGCCGGGTCGCTGGAGTACCGCTACCTGGACAAGGGGTCCGTCGTGGTGGTGCCCGGACCGATGCCGCTCGGTGGCGAACGGTTCGCCTGGTTGCACGCGCCGGTGCGGCGGCCGGAGGTGACGCTCGGACGTACGGCGGCGGTGGCCGCCATGCTCGTCGCGGCCTCGGTGGTGGTCTCCCGTGCGGACCGCTACGGGCAGGGCTACACGGGTGGTGGTTCGGAGAGCGAGGCACCCCATGCCTGCTGAGCCCGAACACGACGGAGCTGGTGACGACTCGCGCTGGTCCCCGATCGACAGCAGCGAATGGCACGCGGCGCGGGACGCGGTGGCCGCCCTTCGGGACGTGCTGATCGCTGCGGGTATGGAACGCGACTTCCCCTACCTCAGGGCCGACTTGAACGCGTTCGGGCACGGCCTGATTGAACTGGGCCGCGTCTCCCCGCACACGGCGGATCGGCTGGCGGCCCTGCTGCGGAAGTCGCTCGACTGTCCCCAGGAAGTACCCCGGCGAGTGGACGACTGAGCGAGAGCGGATGAGGTGGATGACATGACGGACCCGATGGGCGTGTGCGCGAGGCGTGCGGAGGATTTGCGGCCGGGCGTTCCGTACGTGCGGGGCTGGGCTGAGGGCAAGCGTGGCGCTGATGCCCTGGCGGAGCTGCTGCGTGAGCTGGGCCTGGAAGCTGACTTCCCGGGCCTCAAGGCCGACGTGAACGTTTTCGGGGACGGCATCGTGTGCCTCGGCCAGGTGCGACCTGCGGCGGTGGAGATGCTGGCGCGCGTGCTGGCGAACGGACTGGCCGCCGAAATGGCGGAACGGGCCGCCGACGCTCCTGCTGCTTGAAGCCCCGTCGCCCCTCCGACTCCGGTCCCTCCGTGAGGCCGGATACGGGCCCCGTACGCCACTGCTCGCCTCCGCCTTGGCCATGGCAGTCGGCGTACGGGGCTCTTGTGCGTGGTCGGAGTCGACGGAAAGACGGGCACGCGGACGGCCGGAGAGTGTTGGGCCGGTGGCCTGCCCGGACTGGGGTCGGGCATGTTCAGGGGGCCATACGCTGGTCGGCGACATCGGGCAGCCCTTGGCCTGCCCGCTGAAGTGCCCGATGTGGCCCCCTGGGCTTGCCCGACGCGGGGCCCGGCCCGGGGAGGTGGCTCAAGACTCGGAGGCCGGCCGCCCCAGCCACGAACCTTCTGGTCGGTGGCTTCCTTGCCAAGACTTCGTGCGTGCTGGTCGGCCTTGTCCTTCGCGGGCGGCTCGGCCGACCGGCCGGGACCGGCGCCCCAGCGCCGCAGCCCGGACGGGGCGGCCCAGCCGCCCGGCGGCGCGTGAGCGCCGCCCTTGAAGACGTAGAGAAAGTTTGAGCCACGGACCACCATGGCCGTCACTCACGGTGAGTTTCGAGACGGGAGCAGCCGGTGAAATTCACGCTGGGTAACGCTCAACTGGGCCGTTTTGTAGGTGTGTTGGGTATCCTTCTGCGTGACGCACTCTTCAGGCGTTGATCACTCAGCGCCGGGCGGTGCGCAGGGTGCCGAAGCGTTGTCGGTTCCCTGCGTGCCGTCCGGAATGCGGGTCGCGGCACTGCCGGGAAAGGTCAATGCGATGGAGGTACGGCTTGAGTGGGCCCAGTGTGTCGCGTGAGGCTCGTGGCTCAACACGTGGATGGTGGCAGGCGCTCGTTGCCTGGATCTTCGGCTTTATCGGGAAGATCTGCGGGCAGGCAGTAGCCGAAGCGATCTTCGGCGGGCATGACGACGGGCCCGGACGCTAGTCCGGACCCGACTCACGGAACAGTGCCTCGCTCTGGGATCTGCTTGCCGGCTGCCCAGGGCGGGGCCACTCATTAGGTCCTCTTGAGGAGTAGACCTCAAGAGGACTGTACCGCACCCGATAGGCCATTGATAGATCATTCGATAGGCCATTGATGGATCATTCGATAGGCCATTGAATGGGCGCGTGGGCGCCTGACCTGGGATTCTGCCTTCGTGGGTCGAGTGCTCTTGCCGGTGATGTGGCCTCACGAATACGCAAGTTCGAGATCGTCACCAGGCAATCGAAGCTCCTCCAGGGCGAGCGGCTTACCGGCTTCGGTGGCCGTCACTCGCAGCAGTTGCAGCATCGGCACCCCATCCGGCAGCCGCAACGCCTTCGCCTGATCCGGCAACGGCATCCGCGTCCGCACGTACTCCGTGAAGTGGAGTTCGTGCCCCAGCTCGGCAAGCGCTCCGTACAGCTCCGGCGCGGGCGGCGGGGCCTGATCCTCGTACTTCGTGCCGACCAGCACGGAGAACGGCACGTATGTGCGGTGGAGTTGGCGGAGGCGGCCTCCGTCGGCAGTCTGGAGCACGTCGTACGTGAACAGTGGTTCGCCCGGTGGGACGCGCAGAAGATCGGCGAGAGCCAACGGGGCATCGGTCCGCGTCGCGGTGGGTTCCTCCGCGTTCGTCCATCGGATGCCGTCCGCCTCGACGTACCGGCCGTCCGGCTCCCGGCGCACGCCGCGCGGGCGTGTGAGGCTGGGGCGGCTGTGCGGGGAGCGGACGAATCCGCCGCGTCCGGCCATGACCTCGACCAGGCCGGAGGCCCGTAGCTCTGCGATGCCCTGTCGGACGGTCGGGCGCGTGACCTCGAACTGCTTCGCGAGGGATTCCTCTGATGGGAGCGGCTGGCCCGCTGGGTACGTGCCGTCCATGATGCCCGCCCTCAAGTAGTCCGCGATCTGGCGGTACTTGGGCTTCTGCGGCTCCTTGCTGGGCCTTTGCTTCACCATCGGGGTCTCCGTCGTCTGCTCGCCGTCAGCCCGTACAGCGTCTCCCATCACCACCCGGTTGACAACCCGTACTACGGGCTGCACGCTGGATTCCTCACCCGTACTACGGGTGGTAAAGCAACCCGAAGGAACGGCCTTCGGGGGCGACAGCAAAGGAGTTCAGACAGTGGTAGCCCTGCCGATCGACACGGCGAAGTTCACCGGGATCATCTGCGCCGTTGCTCCGACGCCCCGCGTCGCCAACCGCGAGACCGGACAGCTTCGCGTCGACCGCGAAACGGGTCAGACCGTGTTCCAGGTCGGCCTGTGCCTGATGTCCGCGACGTCGGCCGACGTCGTCAACGTGAGCGTGGCGGGTGAGCCGTCCGGCGTGCAGAACGGCTTGCCGGTCCAGGTCCGCGATCTGGTCGCCACGCCGTGGGAGAACGACGGGCGGCACGGCGTCGCCTTCCGGGCGGCCGAGATCAAGCCGCTCACCGCTCCCGCCTCGTCCGCCTCCTCCGGGAAGGGGGCCGGGCAGTGAATCTCTCGGCCTCCCTCCTCGTGGTGGCCGCAGTACTGGCGTCGGGCCTGCTCATAGCGGGCCCGGCCCTGCGCCGCCGCTACCCGGTCGCGTGGTGGCTGTGCCTCGGCTTCCCCGCCGCGTCGTTACGAGTCGTCCGTACGTGGCGCCCGCTCATGGCCGGGTGCGGGCTGGCGGTGAGCCGTAAGGCCGCGCTCACCGTGGTCTCCGGGCTCGTCGGCAACGGCGCGCCCCCGCCCCAGCCCCGCGTTCCCCGCTACGGCTTCATACGGCCGACGCGCGGCGGCTTCTGGTTCCTGGTCCGGCTCCTCCCGGGGCAGGTGCCCGAGGACTTCGTCAAGGCCGCCCCGGCCATGGCGCACGACTGGGAAGTGCACGCGGTCCGCGTGACGACTCCGAAACCGGGCGTCGTTCACATCTCAGCCTTGGCAGCCGACCCGCTGAAGGAGCCTCGTGCGCCGAAGCAGCGCACCGCCGGCCGTCTGCTCCGGGTGGCCGTCGGTGTCCTCGAATCCGGCGCACAGTGGGTCATCGACCTGCGCGAGGTCCCGCACTGGCTCATCGTCGGGGCGACGCGCTCCGGCAAGTCAACGTTGATCAACGCACTCGTGGCGGGCCTCGCCCGGCAACGCGTCGCGTTGGTCGGGATCGACTGCAAGGGCGGCATGGAGCTTTCGCTCTACGCCCCGCGCCTGTCGGCCCTCGCCACGAACCGCGCGCAAGCGGTGAAGCTGCTCGGCGCGCTCGTGGATCTCACCTTGGACCGGATGGCGCTCTGCCGCGCGGCTCGCGTACGGAACGTCTGGGGCCTGCCGGACGAGAAACGCCCGGTGCCCGTCGTCGTGATCGTGGATGAGCTGGCGGAGCTGTTCCTAGTCGCCAACCGCAGCGAGAAGGACGAAGCGCAGGCGGCGGCAACGGCGTTGATCCGGATAGCCCAACTCGGTGCGGCCCTGGGCCTCTACCTCGTCGCGGCGGGGCAACGGGTCGGCTCGGACCTTGGCCCCGGCGTCACGGCCCTCCGTGCCCAGCTCGGCGGCCGAGTCTGCCACCGCGTGGCCGACCCCGGTACGGCGGAGATGGCGCTCGGGGATCTCAACCCGGATGCGCTGATCGCGGCGCAGTCCATCGCGCCGGAAGAAGCCGGGACTGCGGTTCTTGCCTCGGCCGATGGCTGGGATCGGGCTCGCTCGCACCTGGTTTCCGAGACGGATGCGGAGGCGGTCGCGGAGGAGTTCGCGCATCTGACGCCCTGCATCCCGGAACTGGTGGAGGCGGTCGGCGGTGCCTCGGTGAACGACGGCCCGGCCGTCCACTTCGAACGGCTCGACGGCGACGCGGGAACGGAGGGGTGAGGCGCCGTGCTGCTGTCCATGTCGGCCGTCGTGCTGCTCGGCCTGCTGATCTGGTTCCTGCTCCACATCCGGTACTTCAAGTGGCTGGACGTGCTCCTCTGCGGCGTCTTCGGCTTCCTGCTCGCCAAGACGGCCGCCTCGTCCGCCATCTACGCGGCGCTGCTCGCCATCTCCGGCTTCCTCGGACAGCTCAGGTTCTGAGAGAGGAGGCGAGAGCTGTGATCACCCGGAAAACGGGCTCCCGACGGGGCGCGAAGTCGCCAAACCCGACCCCGTCAGGCAGCCCCTCCATCCGCCACGTAAGTAGAGAAAGGAGTATCCCTACCTTGTCCACCGCGAATCGTTCGCGCAAACCGTCCCGCTCGCCCTGGTGCGAGCTGAGAGAAGAGGAACAGTCGACCTGTACGGGCCGTGAGCAAGTTGTACTCGTCGATGTTGAGGGCGAAGAGCATCACGTTTGCCCCGGGCATGGAGCGGCACTCTGGCTGACGGAGCCCAGCCTCCGGTTCTCGGCCAAGACGCGTCCGGAGGCCATCGCCGCCGTGATGCGGGAGGCGTTCGGGGGTGCGCGATGACGTACCCCAGCGCAGCAGTCGCGGCCCTGGTCGAGCGGGCCAACCGTGCCGACTTCGACGCCTGGCGCAGGAGCCTAGTCCGCCTCGGCGGCTGCACGAACCCGGTTCACCTGGTTGGCTCGGCCTCGCTGGTCGACACGGCGACAGGGGAGCGGCTGCACTCGTACGGCTCCGACGCCTTCGGCGGCCGTCTCCTGGTCGCGTGCGGCAACCGCCGTGCGGCGGTCTGCCCGTCATGCGCTCAGGTGTACCGGGCGGACACGTACCAGCTCATCCGCGCCGGACTCGTCGGCGGCAAGAGCGTCACGGCAGAGGTCGGCGGACACCCCCGGGTGTTCGCCACCCTCACCGCTCCGGGCTTCGGCCCGGTCCACACCCGGCGTGAACGGGACGGCCGGGTACGTCCCTGCCGTCCCCGCAAGGCGGGGGAGCGCTGCCCGCACGGTGCTCCGGTCGGCTGCCACGTCCGGCATGTGGAGTCTGACCCGCGACTCGGCGAACCGCTGTGCCCGCGCTGCTACGACTATGCCGGGGCGGTGCTGTGGCAGGCACAGGCGGGGGAGCTGTGGCACCGCTTCACGCTGGAGCTGCGGCGCGTACTCGCTGACCGTGCCGGGCTCTCCCGTACGGAGTTGAGCGACGCCGTACGGCTGTCGTACGCCAAGGTCGCGGAGTACCAGCGGCGCGGTCTGGTCCACTTCCATGCCGTGATCCGCCTCGACGGCCCGGACGGTCCGGGGCAAGCTCCGCCCGGCTGGGTAAAGACGGCTCTCCTGGCGGACGCCGTGCGGGAGGCAGTCAGCCGGGTCCGGCTCTCTGCCTTTGGGGCCGACGTGATCGGGCGGCGCGTCCTGCGCTTCGGCACGCAGACCGACATACGGCCGCTTGGCTCGTCGGACACCGCCGTCGCGGCGTACATCGCCAAGTACGCGACGAAGGGCGCCGAGTCGGCTGGCGCGGTGGATGGCCGCATCTGGCACGCGCGAGACCTGGCCGTGCTGCGCGTACGGCGTCACACGCTCCGCATGATCGGGACGTGCTGGTGGCTCGGCGGCCTGCCGCCCTTCGAGCCGCTGCGGCTGCGTCGCTGGGCTCACATGCTCGGCTACCGGGGCCACTTCTCCACCAAGTCCCGCCGCTACTCCACCACGCTCACGGCTCTTCGTGAGGCACGCACGGAGCATCGCGCGGCACAGCAGCGGGCCGCCCTGGGCCTGGCCGACCGTTCGACGGCTGTCCTGGGGGAGTGGCGCTATGCCGGGCGCGGCTACAGCCCGGAGGCGGCCCTCGTCGCGGCCTCGCTCCGTGAAGGGGGCGACGGTCATGGCGCGTGACGAACTAATGACGGTTGCTCAGGTGCTGGCCGAACTGGGCGGTGTTTCCCGGCGCACCTTCTACCGCTGGCGGGAGATAGGGCGCGGACCCGCGTCGCTCAAGCTCCCCAACGGCGAAATTCGTATCTGGCGGAGCGAATTCACGGCTTGGCTCCGGCGGCGAGAGGAGACAGCCGCGTGAAGTCACAGGACGTACGTATCTGGGAGATCCGCCGGAATAAGTCGAGCAAGCGCCCCTCGTACGAGGTGCGTTGGAAGGTTGCCGGAAAGTCGTTCTCAAAGACCTTCCGTACCAAAGCACTGGCGGATAGCCATCGCTCCAGCCTGGTAAAGGCATCCCGTGCTGGGGAAAGCTTCGACACAGAGACCGGCTTGCCGGACTCGATGACGGAGGCTCCGCCTTCCCTGACTTGGTATGAATTCGCTCGCAAGTATCTCGCGATGAAGTGGCCGCACGCGGCTCCCAACTCCCGAGACAGCATGAACGAGACGTTGACGCTCGTCACGACGGTTCTCCTGGAGAAGAAGCCGGGTCGGCCAACGGATGTGGTGCTGCGCAAGGCCCTGCGTGGCTGGGCCTTCGTGCACTGCTCCACTGGAGAGGAGCCGGAGCGCCCCGCCGAAATCGCCAATGCCCTTGCGTGGGTGGAAAAGGCATCCATGCGCCTTACGGAGCTGAAGCGACCGGCCATCATGCGGGGCGTTCTGGATGCGCTCACCCTCAAGCTGGACGGGAGCCACGCCTCGCCGGAAACGGTCCGGCGTAAGCGCGCGGTCCTGTCCAACGTGCTCCGCTACGCCGTGGAAGTCGGGGAGCTGACCGAAAACCCGGTGTCCGCTGTCCAGTGGAAACCGCCGAAGATCGCAAAGGAGATCGACCGCCGGGTCGTCGTCAATCCCGATCAGGCCCGGGAGTTGCTGACTGCACTGACGTACGTGGGCCTATACAAACGGGCGCGTGGCCGTCGCATGGTCGCTCTCTTCGCGTGCATGTACTTCGGCGGTCTCCGTCCGGCGGAGGCGGTCGGGCTCCGGATCCAGGATTGCGAGCTGCCTGAACGGGGATGGGGGCGTCTCAACCTGCACCGCACCCGCCCGACTGTGGGCAAGCGCTGGACTGGAAACGGGGCTGTGCACGATCACCGGGGCCTGAAGAATCGATCGGAGGACGAAGTCCGGCCGGTACCGATCCCGCCCCACCTGGTGCGGATGCTCCGGAGGCACGTGAAGGAGTTCGGCACAGCGGACGACGGACGGCTGTTCTGCAACGAGCGGGGCGGCGTCATCGGCTCGTCGTCGTACTCCCGCACCTGGGAGGACGCTCGGGCCCTGGCCCTGACTCCGGAACAGTTCGCCTCCCCGCTCGCGGGTACCCCGTACGACCTGCGGCACGCGGCTCTGTCCTCCTGGCTCAACGCCGGGGTGGACTCGGCAGAGGTAGCGGAGCGGGCCGGGAACAGCGTGGAGGTCCTGCTCACCCGGTACGCCAAGTGCCTCGACGGCCGACAGGAGATCGCCAACCGTCGCATTGAGGAACTGCTCGGCGGCGAACCGGCGGAAGAACCGGACGAAGAAGAGGAAGAAGACGGGAGCGGCTGACCGCCGCACAGCTACAGTCAGGCCCCTGGGGAGCATCCCCGGGGGCCTTCTCGTTGGCCGTGCTGACCAGCGAAAACGGGCTCTGCGCCATCCCACGAATACGCCGCGACCACCGACAAACGGCCGCTCAGCGCTGCATCCGCCTGCGCACACGACAAACGCCCCGCACCAGCATCCAAGCTGGTCACGAGGCGTCTCGGCACTTAAGGAAAAGTACCCCCGGCAGGATTCGAACCTGCGCACACGGCTCCGGAGGCCGTTGCTCTATCCCCTGAGCTACGGGGGCGTGGCCGCTGTGGCGGCGACAGGTAGAACAGTACCAGCTCGGGGGTGGTGGACCGGAACCCGGTTTCGCGTGGGGGCGGTAGGGGGGACCGGCGCGGGCGGAAATGGGCAAAACCCGGACGCAGGTGGAGGCGCGCGCCTAGGCTTTGCGGTGTGCCAGGTATGTCCGGCCGGGTCCTTGTCGTCGACGACAGCAAGGTCATCCGGCAGTTGATCAGGGTCAACCTTGAGCTGGAGGGCTTCGAGGTCGTGACCGCCGTCGACGGTGCCGATTGCCTGGACGTGGTGCATCGCATCCGGCCCGACGTCGTCACGCTCGACGCCGTGATGCCCCGGCTCGACGGGGTGCGTACGGCCGAGAGGCTGCGGGCCGATCCGCGTACGCGCCACATTCCGCTCGCGCTCGTCAGCGCGTGCACCGAGCTGGAGGCGGGGAGCGGCGGGGGGCCCGGGGGCGTCGACGCGTTCCTGGCGAAGCCGTTCGAGCCCGCCGAGCTGGTGCGGATGGTCCGCCGCCTGATGCACCGCGAGGGCGGCCCCACGGTCGGCCCCACGCTCGGTTCCGTTGGTCCCGGTGGTTCCGTCGGGCCCGTCTCGGAGATCTCCGAGGTCGTCGAGCCCTAGCCGAGCCCTGGCCGAGTCCTGGCCGGCCCCTCCGGTCCCGGACGCGGCACGATCGTTCGTCCCAGTACGCGAAACCTGTTCGCGTGCACCCACCCCACCTCCCATACGCTTGCTCTGTGACACCCGCCCAGCTCTCCCGCACCGCCCTGCACACGCTGCGCCGCGCCCTCGGCGCCGGTACCGACGCAAACGTGCTGCCCGGGCGTGTGGTCGTCGAGGCGCCGCCCCGGCGCGGCGGCGGGGACTACGCGACCGGGGTCGCGCTCCAGGTCGCCGCTCGGACAGGGCGGCCCCCGCGGGACGTCGCCGAGCTGCTGCGCAAGGGGCTCGCGGCGGAGCCCGGCGTCGCGGATGTCCGCGTGGTCGGGCCCGGGTTCGTGAACGTCACGCTGGACCATGCCGCGCGCGCCGCCCTCGTACGGGATCTCGCCGCCGCGGGGTCGTCCGGCGACGCGCGGGACCGGCCCGCCGCGGACATCGCGCGCTGGGCCGCCGCCACCGGCGAGGACCCCGCCGCGCTGGCCGTACGCACGGCGCGCTCCAGCTCGCTCTTCCGCGTGCAGTACGCGTACGCCCGTACGCGGGCGGTGCTGCGCAACGGGCGGCAGCTCGGGATCGCGCCCGACCCTGACGGGCGGCCGGAGGAAGGGGCCGCGCTGCTGGCCCTGCTCGCCGATCAGGCCCGGGTCGAGGACACGCACGCCGCCGGGCCCCTCGCGCGGCACCTCGCCGCGGTCGCCGACGCCTTCCTCGACTTCCACGACTCCTGTCCGCCGCTGCCCAGCGGTGACGAGAAACCCGGGGCCGCCCACCGCGGCCGGCTGGCCCTCGCCGAGGCCACCGGAGCGGTGCTGGCAGGCGGCCTGTCCCGGCTCGGCGTTTCCGCACCCGCCCACATCTGAGGACACGAGGACAGAAGCAGTCATGAGCCGTTCCGCACACCCCGCAGGGCCCCGTCACGCCGATGTGCTCCCCGAGGGGCACTATTCGGCCCCGCCCGCCGACCTCAACGCCCTCGACTCCCGCGTCTGGTCGCAGACCGTCCAGCGGGACGGCGACGGCGCCGTCCGCGTCGGGGGGATCGACGTGAGACAGCTCGCCGAGGAGTTCGGCACCCCGGCCTACTTCCTCGACGAGGCCGATTTCCGGGCCCGCTGCCGGGCCTGGAGGGACGCGTTCGGGCACGACGCCGACGTGTTCTACGCCGGGAAGGCCTTCCTCTCCCGCGCCGTCGTGCGCTGGCTGAACGAGGAGGGGCTGAATCTCGACGTCTGCTCGGGCGGCGAGTTGGCGACCGCGCTGGGCGCCGGGATGCCCGCCGAGCGCATCGCCCTGCACGGGAACAACAAGTCCACCGAGGAGATCAGCCGCGCCGTCGAGGCGGGCGTCGGGCGGATCGTCCTCGACTCGTACCAGGAGATCGCCCGCGTCGCGCACATCGCCCGCAAGCTGGGCGTGCGCCAGCGCGTGCAGATCCGGGTGACGGTGGGCGTGGAGGCGCACACGCACGAGTTCATCGCGACCGCGCACGAGGACCAGAAGTTCGGGCTGGCCCTCGCCGACGGGGACGCCGCCGAGGCCGTACGGCGCGTGCTGCAGCTCGACAGCCTGGAGCTGATCGGCATCCACTCGCACATCGGCTCGCAGATCTTCGACATGGCCGGGTTCGAGGTCTCGGCGCGCCGCGTCGTCGGACTGCTGGCCGACATCCGCGACGAGCACGGCGTCGAGCTGCCCGAGATCGACCTCGGCGGCGGCCTCGGCATCGCGTACACGCCGGAGGACGACCCGAGCGAGCCGCACGAGATCGCCAAGGCGCTGCGCGACATCGTGACCCGCGAGTGCGAGTCCGCCGGGCTCGCCGTCCCGCGGCTCTCCGTGGAGCCGGGGCGCGCGATCGTCGGGCCGACGGCCTTCACGCTCTACGAGGTCGGCACGATCAAGGAGCTGGACGGCCTGCGGACGTACGTCAGCGTGGACGGCGGCATGTCGGACAACATCCGTACGGCGCTCTACGACGCCGAGTACAGCGTCGCCCTCGTCTCCCGCGCCTCGGACGCGCCGCCCATGCTCAGCCGCGTCGTCGGCAAGCACTGCGAGAGCGGCGACATCGTCGTACGGGACGCGTTCCTCCCCGCCGACCTGGCCCCCGGCGACCTGCTGGCCGTCCCGGCGACCGGCGCGTACTGCCGCTCGATGGCGAGCAACTACAACCACGCCCTGCGCCCGCCGGTCGTCGCCGTACGGGACGGGGAGGCGCGGGCCGTCGTGCGCCGGGAGACGGAGGAGGATCTCCTGCGGCTCGATGTCGGCTAGTGAGAAATAGGTCCCACATACTGGAACCAGCGTGGATTCTCCCGCTCGGTACGTGAGACTTGAGACCACCCTTGACGAGACGGAACAGACGGAAAACGAGGTCAGATGATGCGTACGCGTCCGCTGAAGGTGGCGCTGCTGGGCTGTGGGGTCGTCGGCTCAGAGGTGGCGCGCATCATGACGACGCACGCGGATGACCTCGCGCAGCGCATCGGCGCCCCGGTCGAGCTGGCCGGTGTCGCCGTGCGCCGCCCCGACCGGGTCCGCGAGGGCATCGACCCGGCGCTCGTCACCACCGACGCCGCCGCGCTCGCCGCGCGCGAGGACATCGACGTCGTGGTGGAGGTCATCGGCGGCATCGAGCCCGCCCGCGCGCTGATCACCTCGGCGTTCGAGAACGGCGCGAGCGTCGTCACGGCCAACAAGGCCCTCCTCGCCGAGGACGGCTCCACCCTGCACGAGGCGGCCGAGAAACACGGCGGCGACCTCTTCTACGAGGCCGCTGTCGCCGCCGCCATCCCGCTCGTGCGCCCCCTGCGCGAGTCCCTCGCGGGCGACAAGGTCAACCGCGTCCTCGGGATCGTGAACGGGACCACGAACTTCATCCTCGACCGCATGGACAGCAGCGGCGCGGGCTACAGCGAGGCGCTCGACGAGGCCACCGCGCTCGGATACGCGGAGGCCGACCCGACCGCCGACGTCGAGGGCTTCGACGCGGCGGCCAAGGCCGCGATCCTCGCGGGCATCGCCTTCCACACCCGCGTCCGCCTCGACGACGTCTACCGCGAGGGCCTCACCGACGTGACCGCGTCGGACATCGCCTCCGCGAAGCGCATGGGCTGTACGGTCAAGCTGCTCGCCATCTGCGAGCGTGCCGCCGACGGGCGCTCCGTGACCGCGCGCGTGCACCCCGCGATGATCCCGCTGAGCCACCCGCTGGCCTCCGTGCGCGAGGCCTACAACGCGGTGTTCGTCGAGTCCGAGGCCGCGGGCCAGCTCATGTTCTACGGGCCGGGCGCGGGCGGCTCGCCCACGGCCTCCGCGGTCCTGGGCGACCTGGTGGCCGCCTGCCGGAACAAGCTCAACGGAGCGAAGGGCCCCGGCGAGTCCGCGTACACGCAGCTCCCCGTCTCGCCGATGGGCGAGGTGGTCACGCGGTACCACATCAGCCTGGACGTGGCCGACAAACCGGGCGTGCTCGCCCAGGTCGCCACGGTCTTCGCGGAGCACGGGGTCTCGATCGACACCGTGCGCCAGAAGGGCAAGGAAGGCGCCCACGACGGGGCCTGGCTCGTCGTGGTCACGCACCGCGCCGCCGACGCCGCGCTCAGCGCGACCGTCGAGGCGCTGCGCAAGCTCGACACCGTGCGCGGGGTCGCGAGCATCATGCGGGTCGAGGGTGAGTAGGCCATCGGGGCCACGAAGGCCGGCAAGGCGAGCAATGGGGAGCAAGGAAAAGTGACCGTCATGGATTCTCCGCTGGACCGAATGCCCGACGCCGCTGGGCGGTCCGCGGGCCGTCACCAGTGGCGCGGCATCATCGAGGAGTACCGCGACCGCCTCCCGGTCGGCGCGGACACCACCCCCGTGACCCTCCGCGAGGGCGGCACGCCGCTCGTCCCCGCGCGGGTCCTCTCCGACCTCACGGGCTGCGACGTCCATCTGAAGGTCGAGGGCGCCAACCCCACCGGCTCCTTCAAGGACCGCGGCATGACGATGGCCATCACGAAGGCGAAGGAGGACGGCGCCCAGGCCGTCATCTGCGCCTCGACCGGCAATACGTCCGCCTCCGCCGCGGCCTACGCCGTACGGGCCGGGATGGTCTGCGCCGTCCTCGTCCCCCAGGGCAAGATCGCGCTGGGCAAGATGGGCCAGGCCCTGGTGCACGGCGCGAAGATCCTCCAGGTCGAGGGGAACTTCGACGACTGCCTCACCCTGGCGCGTGGCCTCTCCGAGAAGTACCCGGTCGCACTGGTGAATTCGGTGAACCCGGTGCGGATCGAGGGCCAGAAGACGGCCGCGTTCGAGATCGTGGACATGCTCGGCGACGCGCCCGACATCCACGTCCTCCCGGTCGGCAACGCGGGCAACATCACCGCGTACTGGAAGGGCTACGGGGAGTACGCGGGCCAGGGCGGGCCCGCCTCGAAGACCCCGCGCATGTGGGGCTACCAGGCCGCCGGCGCCGCCCCCATCGTGCGCGGCGAGGCCGTCAAGGACCCGAGCACCATCGCGACCGCGATCCGCATCGGCAACCCGGCCTCCTGGACCCTGGCCGAGCAGGCGCGGGACGAGTCCGGCGGCTTCATCGACGCGGTGACCGACCGTCAGATCCTGCGCGCGTACCGGCTGTTGGCCGCGCAGGAGGGCGTCTTCGTGGAGCCCGCCTCCGCCGCCTCCGTCGCGGGCCTGATCCAGGCCTCCGAGCAGGGCACGCTCGACCCGGGCCAGCGCGTCGTCTGCACCGTCACGGGCAACGGCCTCAAGGACCCGGACTGGGCTGTCGCGGGCGCCCCGCAGCCCGTCACGGTCCCGGTGGACGCGGACGCCGCGGCGGAGCGCCTGGGCCTGGCGTAGATCCTGGCATGGCTCCTGGAGGACCGGGCCCGAGGGCTCTCGGCCGTCCCCCGGGCGGAGCCGGTCGCACGGGAGGCTCACGACACGCATCGTGCGCCTCCTGTGCGCCCTGTGTCGCCAGTGAACCTTCCTTCGATAGGCTGAGATTCACCCCGACTCCCGAAGGTCCCCCACGCGGGTGCCGAGAGTCGTGACCGGTCCGGCGCGCTGCCGCGGTTCGAGGGGTGCTGCCGCAACCAAAGCAAGGAGAGTCATCGAGAGATGGCCGGTCCCGCGTTCCGCGCCGCCGCCGTCCGTGTGCGCGTCCCCGCCACCAGCGCCAACCTCGGCCCCGGGTTCGACGCCCTGGGCCTGGCGCTGGGACTCTACGACGACGTGGTCGTCCGTGTCGCCGACTCCGGACTGCACGTCGACATCGCGGGAGAGGGCGCAGAGAGCCTCCCCCGCGACGAGAGCCACCTGCTCGTACGCTCCCTGCGCACCGCGTTCGACCTGCTCGGGGGCCAGCCCCGCGGCCTGGAGGTCGTCTGCGCGAACCGCATTCCGCACGGCCGTGGCCTCGGCTCCTCCTCCGCCGCCATCTGCGCCGGCGTGATGGCGGCGCGGGCCGTGACCACGGGCGGCGAGGCCCGGCTCGACGACACGGCCCTGCTGGAGCTGGCCACCGAGATCGAGGGCCACCCCGACAACGTCGCCGCGTGCCTGCTCGGCGGCTTCACCCTGGCCTGGACGGACGCCGGGGCCGCCCGCGCGATCAGGATGGACCCGGCGGATTCCCTCGTCCCGGTGGTCTTCGTGCCCGCGCAGCCCCTGCTCACCCAGACCGCGCGCGGCCTGCTGCCCCGCACGGTCCCGCACGTCGACGCGGCCTTCAACGCGGGCCGTGCCGCGCTGCTCGTAGAGGCCCTGACCAGGCGCCCCGAGCTGCTGCTGGCCGCCACGGAGGACCGGCTGCACCAGGAGTACCGGGCCCCGGCGATGACGGAGAGTGCCGAGCTGGTCAACCGTCTGCGTGCGGACGGCGTCCCCGCGGTCATCTCCGGTGCCGGGCCGACGGTGCTGGCCCTGGCCGCCGACAGCGGCGAGGCCGACAAGGTGTCCCGGCTGGCGGGGGAGGGCTGGACCGCCAACCGGTTCGCCCTCGACGCCGCGGGGGCGAGTGTCCTGCCGCTCAGCACGGGCGGTACGGAGGGGGCGGGCGGCCGCACGCCCCAGTGAGTCGATTGCCGGTCTTCGAGAGGGGGAATGTTTGTTGGATCCGGTAGTGTTAACCTCAAGTCTGCACTCGCAGTCTCGTGGGTCCCACGCGGAAGACGGTGGCGGCTCGAAGAGTGCAGTGCATGAGTGTTCCCCTGGCAGGCCCAGTAGGGACCACCTCTTCTCCCAGGAGCCTCCCACACTGCTTGGATCACTACCGGGCAGCGCAGAGCACGCTCCGGAGCCGACGTGAAGGACACCCTTGTCTACGTTTCACGCCGAACCCACGTACTGATCTCCCCGCCGTACATCCAGGCGGGACCACCGCCCCGGTCAGGTCCGCGAGCACAGGACTCTAGCCGGACAGCACAACCGGTCGCCGAGCCAGACTGGCCGACGTCCGCTCCAGGGAAGGACCCTTCGTGAGCGACACCACCGATCTGATGGGCGTGAACGCCGATACCGCAGCCGACGGTGCCGCGGCGCCCGCTGCTACGGACGCTTCCGCTTCGACTGCCTCCGGTGCCGCACCCAGGCGTCGGCGCTCCGGCACGGGGCTTGAGGGCATGGTTCTGGCCGAACTCCAGCAGGTCGCCTCCGGCCTCGGTATCAAGGGCACCGCGCGGATGCGCAAGAGCCAGTTGATCGAGGTCATCAAGGAGCGCCAGGCGGGCGGGAGTTCGTCCGACTCCGCACCTGCCGCCAAGGCAGCCAAGACCGCCAAGTCGTCCGCCGACAGCAAGGACGCCAAGGACGCCAAGGAATCCAAGGACTCGAAGGCGGCGAAGGCCGCCGAGACCGCGGACACCGCAGAGACCAAGCCGAAGCGCCGCGCGACGTCCAAGGCGCGCACCGGCGAGCGGGACGAGTCCGCGGGCGACGGCGCCCAGCAGCAGATCGAGATCCCCGGCCAGCACGAGGGCGAGGAGCGCCCGGCCGGTGAGGGCCGCGCGCGGCGCGGCAAGTCCGACGCCGCGGCCGCCGCCGACACCGCCGAGGGGCGCACCGACGCCGCGAAGCAGGACGGCAAGGACAGCAAGGACGCCAAGGCCGACCGCGGCGAGAACAAGGGCGGCCAGGGCCAGGACGGCGGCAAGCAGCAGGACCGCCAGAACAAGCGCGACCGCCAGCGCGACCGTGACCGCGACCGCAACCGCAACAAGAACAACGACGGTGGCGGCCAGCAGGGCGGTGGCGGCCAGAGCCAGGGCCAGGGCCAGGGCGGCGGCAACAACCGCCGGGACGGTCGTGACGACTTCGACGACGACGGCGGCGGCCGCCGCGGGCGCCGGGGCCGTTACCGGGACCGTCGCGGCCGGCGCGGCCGCGAGGACTTCGGCGGCGAGCCGCAGATCGCCGAGGACGACGTCCTGATCCCCGTCGCGGGCATCCTGGACATCCTCGACAACTACGCGTTCGTCCGTACGTCCGGCTACCTGCCGGGGCCGAACGACGTGTACGTCTCGCTCGCCCAGGTCCGTAAGAACGGCCTGCGCAAGGGCGACCACGTCACCGGCGCCGTGCGCCAGCCGCGCGAGGGGGAGCGGCGCGAGAAGTTCAACGCGCTGGTCCGCCTGGACTCCGTCAACGGCATGGCGCCGGAGGGCGGCAAGGCCCGCCCCGAGTTCCAGAAGCTCACCCCGCTCTACCCGCAGGAGCGGCTGCGCCTGGAGACCGAGCCGGGCGCGCTGACGACCCGGATCATCGACCTGGTCTCGCCCATCGGCAAGGGGCAGCGCGGTCTGATCGTGGCCCCGCCGAAGACCGGCAAGACCATGATCATGCAGGCCATCGCCAACGCGATCACGCACAACAACCCCGAGTGCCACCTGATGGTCGTCCTTGTCGACGAGCGTCCGGAAGAGGTCACCGACATGCAGCGGTCGGTCAAGGGCGAGGTCATCTCCTCGACCTTCGACCGCCCGGCCGAGGACCACACCACGGTCGCCGAGCTGGCCATCGAGCGGGCCAAGCGGCTCGTCGAGCTGGGCCACGACGTCGTCGTGCTGCTCGACTCCATCACCCGTCTGGGCCGTGCGTACAACCTGGCGGCCCCGGCCTCCGGGCGCATCCTGTCCGGCGGTGTCGACTCGACCGCGCTCTACCCGCCGAAGAAGTTCTTCGGCGCCGCGCGGAACATCGAGGACGGCGGCTCGCTCACCATCATCGCCACCGCGCTGGTCGAGACCGGCTCCCGGATGGACGAGGTGATCTTCGAGGAGTTCAAGGGCACCGGCAACATGGAGCTGAAGCTCGACCGGAAGCTCTCGGACAAGCGGATCTTCCCGGCGGTGGACGTCGACGCGTCCAGCACCCGTAAGGAAGAGATCCTCATGGCGAACGAGGAGCTCCAGATCGTCTGGAAGCTGCGCCGGGTGCTCCACGCCCTGGACCAGCAGCAGGCCGTCGAGCTGCTCCTGGACAAGATGAAGCAGACGAAGTCGAACGCCGAGTTCCTGCTCCAGATCCAGAAGACGACCCCGGCTCCGGGGAACGGCGGGGACTGAGCAGCCCCCTGCCGGCGACTGACGGGTCCGGAAGGAGCCGTTCGTCACCCGTTCGGATCACGCGGCGAGGGCCGTCCCACCACGCACGGTGGGGCGGCCCTCGCCGTGTGTGCCGGGACCCCTGTGGCTGTTGAGAGCTTGACCACAGACAGTTGCCTCCCCCAAACGGTGTCGGTCCACCAGGCAGGGGTACGTCGTCGCAGGTAGAACGGGACGACAAGGATTCAGCGGCCCCGTGAGGCGGCCTCCGTCCCGCAGAGCATGGTTTACGCGCCCTGGTGACACGGTGTGCAACCCTTCCGCGAAGCACAGCGTCCACACCAGACAACACAGCCATGCGTTACCGAAGAGCGCAGCATTCGGCAGGACAGAGGGAAGTGAAGATGGCGGGCGAGAGCAAGGACGGCGATACAGCGGCCGAGCGCCGCGCCCGGGGCATACGCGCCACGGGCCGCCGTCGCAGGCCGCGCAGCGGCCGCCAGCGCGCGATGCGCGTCGCCGCGTGGACGGTCGCGGGGGCCGTCGTGCTCGGCGGTGGCAGCCTCGGCTTCGTCTACTTCAAGCTCAACGGCAACATCGACGGCGTCGACATCAACGCCGCCCTCGGCACCGACCGCCCCGAGGACATACCCAACGGCTCCATGGACATCCTCGTCCTCGGCTCCGACAGCCGTGAGGGCGCGAACGCGAAGTACGGCAGCGACGGGGGCGGCTCCCGCTCCGACACCGCGATGGTCGTCCACGTCAACGAGGACCACTCGAAGGCCAGCGTCGTCTCCATACCCAGGGACACCCTCATCGAGCGCCCGAGCTGCGAGAGCGACGGGGACAGCAGCGCCACCCCCAAGGGGCAGAAGATCGCCGCGCAGCGCGCCATGTTCAACACGGCCTACGAGGTCGGGGGCCCGGCCTGCGCAGTCAAGACCGTCGAGTCGCTCTCCGGCGTCCGTATGGACCACTACATCGAGGTCGATTTCACGGGCTTCAAGAAGCTCATCAACACGCTCGGCGGCGTGAAGATGACGACGGCCAAGCCCATCAAGGACAAGGACAGCCACCTGAACCTGAAGGCCGGCACCCACCGGCTCAACGGGGAGCAGTCCCTCGGCCTCGTCCGTACCCGGCACGGCGTCGGCGACGGCAGCGACCTGGGCCGCATCCAGCTCCAGCAGGCGTTCATCAAGGCCCTGATGGACCAGGTCAACAGCATCGGCCTGTTCGGCAACCCCAAGCGGCTCTACGACCTGGCGGACACCGCCACGTCGGCCATCACCACGGACTCCGAGCTGGACTCGGTCAGCGAGCTGACGGGCCTGGCGAAGATGCTCAAGGGCATCAAGTCGGACGACATCCAGATGACGACGCTGCCCGTGCAGTACGACCCGGCGAACCCGAACCGCGTGGTGCCCCTCGACGCCAAGACGAAGAAGGTGTGGGCGGCGGTCAAGGCCGACAAGCCGATACCGAAGTCGGCGACCAAGGGATCGGCGGGTGACAAGACCGACATAGGGGGCGTCGTCCGGCAGAAGGGCCAGGCCAAGGGCCAGGCAGGCGAGGCGGGCCGGGCCGCGGGGACGGCCGGGGAATAGATCTCGCCGGCCCCCGGTTTTGGGGGGTACGGCCACCAGTGGCAAACTGGACCGTCGGCCCCGGTTCACGGGGGACAACCCGTCTCCCGACCCGGCGCCCTCCCGAACCTAGGAGTGACCTTGAAGCGCGACATCCACCCGGAGTACTTCGAAACCCAGGTGAGCTGCACCTGTGGCAACGAGTTCACCACCCGGAGCACCATCAGCAGCGGTTCCATCCGCGCCGACATCTGCTCCGCCTGCCACCCCTTCTACACCGGCAAGCAGAAGATCCTCGACACCGGTGGCCGTGTGGCCCGCTTCGAGGCCCGCTTCGGCAAGAACGCCACCGCCGCCAAGAAGTAGCGACCCCGCAGCGCCGGTCCGCGGCCGCCCGTGCCCCGGGCGGTCCGGCCGGCGCTTTTGGTGCTTCTCCGGCCCACACCTCCATGTAAGGGACTCATCGATGTTCGAGGCGGTCGAGGAACTCATCGGCGAGCACGCCGACCTCGAAAAGCAGCTCGCCGACCCCGCGATCCACGCCGACCAGGCGGGCGCGCGCAGGCTCAACAAGCGTTACGCCGAGCTGACCCCGATCATCGCCGCGTACCGCGAGTGGAAGCGGACCGGGGACGACATCGGCACGGCCCGCGAACTGGCCGCCGAGGACCCCGACTTCGCCGACGAGGTCAAGGACCTGGAGCGGCGCCGCGAGGAGCTGACCGAGAAGCTGCGTCTGCTGCTCGTCCCGCGCGACCCCAGCGACGACAAGGACGTCATCCTGGAGATCAAGGCGGGCGAGGGCGGCGACGAGTCCGCCCTCTTCGCGGGCGACCTGCTGCGCATGTACCTGCGCTACGCCGAGCGGCACGGCTGGAAGACCGAGCTGATCGAGTCCAACGAGTCGGACCTCGGCGGCTACAAGGACGTGCAGGTCGCCGTGAAGATGAAGGGCGGCGCCGAGCCCGGTCAGGGCGTCTGGGCCCGGCTGAAGTACGAGGGCGGGGTGCACCGCGTGCAGCGCGTGCCCGCGACCGAGTCGCAGGGCCGGATCCACACCTCCGCGGCCGGCGTGCTGGTCCTCCCCGAGGCCGAGGACGTCGACGTCGAGATCAACCCCAACGATCTCCGTATCGACGTCTACCGCTCGTCCGGGCCCGGCGGCCAGTCCGTGAACACGACCGACTCCGCGGTCCGCATCACCCACGAGCCCACCGGCATCGTCGTCTCCTGCCAGAACGAGAAGAGCCAGCTCCAGAACAAGGAGCAGGCCCTGCGCATCCTGCGCGCCCGGCTGCTGGCCGCGGCGCAGGAGGAGGCCGAGAAGGAGGCCTCGGACGCCCGCCGCAGTCAGGTCCGCACGGTCGACAGGTCCGAGCGCGTGCGCACGTACAACTTCCCGGAGAACCGGATCTCCGACCACCGCGTCGGCTTCAAGGCGTACAACCTCGACCAGGTGCTCGACGGCGAGTTGGACCCGGTGATCCAGGCGTGCGTCGACGCGGACTCCGCCGCCAAGCTGGCCGCCGCGCAGTGACCCGGCAGTGAGACGGCAGACGGCTTGAGACGGCTGTGAGACGGAGAGACGACCCATGAACGTGCTGCTCGCCGAGGTGGCGCAGGCCACGCAGCGGCTCGCCGACGCGGGAGTGCCCTCCCCGCGCTTCGACGCGGAGGAGCTCGCCGCGTTCGTGCACGGCGTCAAGCGCGGCGAACTGCACCGCGTCGCGGACGCCGACTTCGACGCGCGCTACTGGGAGGCCGTGGCCCGCCGCGAGGCCCGCGAGCCGCTCCAGCACATCACCGGGCGCGCCTTCTTCCGCTACCTCGAACTCCAGGTCGGCCCGGGGGTCTTCGTGCCGCGCCCCGAGACCGAGTCCGTGGTCGGCTGGGCCATAGACGCCGTACGTGCGATGGACGTGGCCGAGCCGCTCATCGTCGACCTGTGCACGGGCTCGGGCGCCATCGCGCTCGCCCTCGCGCAGGAGGTCCCCCGCTCCCGTGTGCACGCGGTCGAGCTGGACGACGGGGCGTACGGCTGGGCCCGTAAGAACGTCGAGGGCTCCCGCGTCACGCTGCACCACGGCGACGCGCTCACGGCCCTCACGGAGCTGGACGGCCAGGTCGACCTCGTGATCTCCAATCCGCCCTACATCCCGCTCACCGAGTGGGAGTATGTGGCTCCCGAGGCCCGCGACCACGACCCGCAGCTCGCGCTCTTCTCCGGCGAGGACGGCCTCGACACCATCCGCGGTCTGGAGCGCGCGGCCCACCGGCTGCTGCGCCCCGGCGGCGTCGTCGTCATCGAGCACGCCGACACCCAGGGCGGACAGGTGCCGTGGATCTTCACCGAGGACCGCGGCTGGGCCGACGCCGCCGACCACCCCGACCTGAACAACCGGCCCCGTTTTGCCACAGCACGCAGGGAGGTGCCGTAAATGGCACGGCGATACGACTGCTCCGACGCGACCGACCGCAAGACCGGCCTGCGCGAGGCCACTTCGGCCGTCCGCCGCGGCGAACTGGTCGTGCTCCCGACCGACACCGTCTACGGCATCGGGGCCGACGCCTTCAGTCCGGACGCCGTGGGCGACCTGCTGGAGGCCAAGGGCCGCGGGCGCGGCATGCCCTCGCCCGTCCTCATCGGCTCGCCGAACACCCTGCACGGGCTCGTCACGGACTTCTCCGAGATGGCCTGGGAGCTTGTCGACGCCTTCTGGCCGGGCGCGCTGACGCTGGTCGCCAAGCACCAGCCGTCGCTCACCTGGGACCTGGGCGAGACGCGGGGCACGGTGGCCGTGCGGATGCCGCTGCACCCCGTCGCGATCGAGCTGCTCTCCGAGTTCGGCCCGATGGCCGTCTCCTCGGCGAACCTCACCGGCCACCCGGCCCCGCAGACCTGTGACGCGGCGCAGGAGATGCTCGGCGAGTCCGTCGCCGTCTACCTCGACGGCGGGCCGACGCCGGACGCGCTGCCCTCGTCGATCGTCGACGTGACGTCGAAGGTGCCGGTGCTGCTGCGCGCGGGCGCGCTGAGCGCCGAGGAACTCCGCGAGGTCGTACCCGACCTGGAGGTGGCCTCGTGACGCCGCGCGCGCTCGTACGGGGACGACACGCCGGGGGCTTTCCGCAGTGACTGCCCCTCAAGGGCGTGGTTCAGCGGAGTCCGACGGCATAAGCGGCGCCGATGGCGCGTTCCGTATCCTCCACGTCTCGACCGGCAACGTCTGCCGCTCGCCGATCACCGAGCGGCTCTCCCGTCATGCCCTGGCGGAGCGGCTCGGCGACGCGCGCATGGGCGGCCTCCTCGTGGAGAGCGCGGGGACCTGGGGCCACGAGGGCGCCCCGATGGAGGAGAACGCCGTCGCGGTGCTCCTGGAGCGCGGCGCCGACGCCGACGGCTTCCGGGGGCGCGAGCTGCTGGACGAGCACGTCATCCGGGCCGACCTCGTGCTGACCGCGACGCGTGACCACCGCGCGCAGGTCATCTCGATGGGGCACTCGGCCGGGCTGCGCACGTTCACCCTCAAGGAGTTCACGCGGCTGGTCCGCGCGATAGACCCCGCGACGCTGCCCGCGCCGCGGAGCGCCGAGGGCGTGGTGGAGCGGGCGCAGGCCCTCGTGCAGGCGGCGGCCGCGCTGCGCGGCTGGCTGCTGGCGCCCAGCCCGGAGGCGGACGAGATCTACGACCCGTACGGGGCGCCGATCCCGTACTTCCGCAGCGTCGGGGACGAGATCAGCCGGGCGCTCGATCCCGTGGTGACGGCCTTGACGGGTGTTCCCGCCCACACGTAGAACCGGCGGACACGGGGGCGTGTCTTAGGCTGTGAGCCCGGAATTGCTGGCTGGATCACCGAGACCCCTGGGGAGCCCGTGCGGGAGTACCTGCTGACGCTGTGCGTCACGGCCGCGGTCACCTATCTGCTGACCGGGCCGGTGCGGAAGTTCGCCATCGCGGCGGGCGCCGCGCCTCCCGTGCGAGCCCGCGACGTGCACCGTGAGCCGACACCCCGGCTGGGCGGCATCGCGATGTTCCTCGGGCTCTGCGCGGGCCTGCTGGTGGCTTCGCAACTCACCAACATCGGAGAGCTGTTCACCCTTTCCGATGAACCTCGGGCCCTGCTCTCGGGCGCCGGGCTGATCTGGATCATCGGCGTCCTCGACGACAAGTGGGGCGTGGACGCGCTGGTCAAGCTCGGGGCGCAGATGATCGCCGCGGGCGTGATGGTGCTGCAGGGCCTCACGATCCTGTGGCTGCCGGTGCCGGGTGTGGGCCATGTCGCGCTCACCCCGCTCCAGGGCACCCTGCTGACCGTCGCGCTGGTGGTGATCACCATCAACGCGGTGAACTTCGTGGACGGCCTCGACGGCCTCGCGGCCGGCATGGTCTGCATCGCCTCGATCGCGTTCTTCATGTACGCCTACCGGATGTGGTACGGGTACGGGTTCGAGGGCGCCGCCCCCGCCACCCTCTTCGCGGCCGTCCTGATGGGCATGTGCCTGGGCTTCCTGCCGCACAACATGCACCCGGCGCGGATCTTCATGGGCGACTCCGGCTCGATGCTGATCGGCCTGGTGCTCGCCGCGGGCGCGGTCTCGATCACCGGCCAGGTCGACCCCGACCTGCTCGCCGAGAACGCGGGTTCGGTGCGCGGCGCCGTCCACATGAGCATCCCGCTCTACATGCCGCTGCTGCTGCCGCTGACGATCATCGCGGTGCCCTTCGCGGACCTGGTCCTCGCGATCGTCCGCCGGACCTGGAACGGGCGTTCGCCGTTCGCCGCCGACCGGGGGCATCTGCACCACCGGCTGCTGGAGATCGGCCACTCCCACAGCCGCGCGGTGCTGATCATGTACTTCTGGGCGGCGCTGATCGCCTTCGGCGCCGTCGCCTTCTCGGTGCAGTCCTCCAGCCTCGTGATCGTCCTCACGATCGTGCTGCTGAGCGCGGCCGGGCTCGTCATCCTGCTGCTGCCGCGCTTCACCCCGCGGGTGCCCCGCTGGGCGTACGCGCTGGTGCCGCCCCGGTACCGGCGTCCGGAGCGTGTGCGGCCGTCCTCCGCCGACGGGACCTCCGGGACCGCCGAGGGGCGCGAGGACCGTGAGAAGGGCGAGGGAGCGGGGGACGCGGGGGACTCCGGGGAGGGCGCCGCAGAGGAGCCCGAGCCCGCCCTCGCGGGGCTCCACGGGGCCACGGCGATCGGGGCGCGGCAGCACTTCAACAGGCCGAAGAAGATCAACAGCCGTCGGTGACACGGGACATCGCGACGGCCGGACCAAGTCGCCCATACCAGACATCGCTTCGGCCGTCAGCCCGATGCACATGTTCCAACTCCTCCGTGTGACGGGCAGCACACGGAGTAGGTAAAGACCTCATCAAATAGTTTGTGATACCGTTCACGAAACCCGGTGACCCACCGAAAGGCCACGCTGACCCGGCCCTTCGGCGGGAGGTATGTCCTCAATGCCGGGGATACGCTCGTCATCGACGACAGACGAACCCCCAATTCTCCGGAGCACCCCCATGCAGTCGAACGACGCTCGCATGCTGCTGCACTGCGCCGTCCCGACCGCCGTCTCAGGTGTCGTGGCCGCCGTGCTCAGCGGCGTGTTCGCAGGCGGTAAGGGAGCGATTGGCGCGGCGGCCGGAGCGCTCGTGGTGATCCTCTTCATGGGGATGGGCCTTTATGTGCTCCAGCGGACGGCCAAGTCGTTCCCGCACCTCTTTCAGGCGATGGGCCTGCTGCTGTACACCGTGCAGATCCTCCTCCTTCTCGTCGTGGTGGTGGTTTTCCAGGACACCACGCTCTTCGATACGAAGACCTTCGCCTTCACCCTGCTCGGCGCGACCGTGATCTGGGTGACCTCGCAGGGCCGGGCCCATATGAAGGCCAAGATCATGTATGTGGAACCCGAGTCCGCCGCGGGGGGCGACAAGCAGGCCGCCGCCTCTGGGGCGAATTCGTGACGGCAGGAACCCCGGGGACTCGTAGGGGCGGGATAAGCGCTCGTTCGAGCAACTGCTATCGTCCGGTTCCAACTGCGGCGCCGCATGCGGGGACGCCTGGGATTTCACGTTCCTCGGGACGGAACGGACAATCCCGCTCTCTGACAGCCGCCGCCCCCCGATTCGTCAGACTTCGCACGACCACAAGACCAGTGCCGTTCCGCGGCAGCACGCCGTGCCGACACAACGAGGTAGCCGTATTCATGCGCCATGCAGAAGGAGCTCACGGTGAGTGCTGACCAGATGCTCGCCTTCAAGACCGACTGCCACATCTTCGACGGCTGCGGTTTTGAAGCTCCCGGGCTCCACTCGTTCGTCTTCGAGCCGATGTTCAGCGTCGGCGGCTTCGACTTCAACAAGCCGATGCTGCTCGCCCTGGTCGGCACGATCGCCATCGTGTGGTTCTTCTGGGCCGCCTTCAACAAGCCCAGGCTCGTGCCGGGCAAGGTCCAGATGGTCGGCGAGGCGGGTTACGACTTCATCCGCCGCGGGGTGGTCTACGAGACGCTCGGCAAGAAGGAGGGCGAGAAGTACGTCCCCCTCGTCGTCGCGCTCTTCTTCTTCGTCTGGGTGATGAACCTCTGGTCGGTCATCCCGCTCGCCCAGTTCCCGGTCACCTCGATCTTCTCGATCCCGCTCGGCCTGGCGCTGCTCGTCTACGTCCTCTGGGTCGGCCTCACCTTCAAGCGCCACGGTTTCGTGGGCGCCTTCAAGAACTTCACCGGCTACGACAAGTCGCTGGGCAAGGTTCTTCCGCTGGTCATGGTGATCGAGTTCTTCTCGAACCTCCTGATCCGCCCCTTCACCCACGCGGTGCGGCTCTTCGCGAACATGTTCGCCGGCCACATGCTGGTGGTGCTCTTCACCATCGCGAGCTGGTACATGCTGAACGGCATCGGGATCGCCTTCTCCGCCGTCTCGTTCCTGATGACGGTCGTGATGATCGCCTTCGAGCTGTTCATCCAGGTGATCCAGGCGTACGTCTTCGTCCTGCTGACCTGCACCTACCTCCAGGGCGCGCTCGCGGAGGAACACTGAGCCCCCCGGCTCCCGTCAGACCCCACTCGTCCGGTGGCCAACCCCCACCGGTCCATGAAAGAGAAGGAAGAAACGGCATGTCCGCTCTCCAGTCCCTTGCTGCTGAAGGCGTCACCGGCAACCTCGGCTCCATCGGCTACGGCCTGGCCGCCATCGGCCCCGGCATCGGCGTCGGCATCGTTTTCGGTAACGGCACCCAGGCCCTCGCCCGTCAGCCCGAGGCCGCCGGTCTGATCCGTCAGAACCAGATTCTCGGCTTCGCCTTCTGTGAGGCGCTGGCCCTCATCGGCATCGTCATGGGCTTCGTTTTCCGTTCCTGACCTATCGAGCGAACCACCCATTTTCCGACGGAAGGCACTGACGTGAACGCCCTGGTACACATGGCGGAGACCGAGGTTCCGCAGAACCCGCTCGTTCCGCCGATCCCAGAGCTCGTCATCGGCCTGATCGCTTTCGCCATCGTCTTCTTCTTCCTGTGGAAGAAGCTCCTCCCGAACATCAACAAGGTTCTGGACGAGCGCCGTGAAGCCATCGAAGGCGGCATCGAGAAGGCCGAGGCGGCCCAGCAGGAAGCGTCCGAGGTACTCCAGCAGTACAAGGACCAGCTCGCCGAGGCCCGCCACGAGGCGGCACGGCTCCGGTCCGAGGCCCAGGAGCAGGGCGCCGCGCTGATCGCCGAGATGCGCGCGGAGGGCCAGCGGCAGCGTGAGGAGATCATCGCCGCCGGCCACAGCCAGATCGAGGCCGACCGCAAGCAGGCGGCGCAGACGCTCCGCCAGGACGTGGGCAAGCTCGCCACCGAGCTCGCCGGCAAGCTCGTCGGCGAGTCGCTGGAGGACCACGCCCGGCAGAGCCGCACCATCGACCGGTTCCTCGACGAGCTGGAAGAGAAGGCCGAGACCGGCGGAGTCAGCGGGGCCGCCCGATGAACGGAGCGAGCCGTGAGGCGCTGCTCAGCGCACGCGAGGCACTGACCGCGCTGACCGACTCCACGCCGGTCGACGCGGCGGCCCTCGCGGACGAGCTGGCATCGGTGACGACGCTGCTCGACCGCGAGGTGTCGCTGCGCCGGGTCCTCACCGACCCGGCGCAGGAGGGCGAGCGCAAGGCGGAGCTCGTGCGGAGCGTGCTCGGCGGGCAGGTCGGCGGCGAGACCGTCGACCTGGTCTCCGGTATGGTCCGCTCGCGCTGGTCCTCGCCGCGCGACCTGGTCGACGCGGTCGAGGAGCTGGCGGACACCGCCGACCTCGTCGCGGCCGAGCGGGACGGCTCGCTGGACGATGTCGAGGACGAGCTGTTCCGGTTCTCCCGGACCGTCTCCTCCTCGCCCGAGCTGCGCGCCGCGCTGTCCAGCCGTACGGCCACGGTCGAGGCGAAGCGGACGCTGCTGCACTCGCTGCTCGGCGGCAAGGCGCGGCCCGCCAGCGAGCGGCTCGTGACGCGCCTTGTCGGTCAGTCGCGGGGACGTAGCCTGGAGGGTGGGCTCGAAGCCCTCTCCAAGCTGGCGGCGGAGCGGCGCAACCGTTCTGTCGCGGTCGTCACCTCGGCGGTGCCGCTCAGCGACCGGCAGCGGCAGCGCCTCGGCGACGCGCTGGCCAAGATGTACGGGCGCAAGGTTCACCTG
This sequence comes from Streptomyces albiaxialis, assembly GCF_039530985.1. Classification (NCBI taxonomy): domain Bacteria; kingdom Bacillati; phylum Actinomycetota; class Actinomycetes; order Kitasatosporales; family Streptomycetaceae; genus Streptomyces; species Streptomyces albiaxialis. The sequence continues at coordinate 74,231 of NZ_BAAAPE010000007.1, read as the reverse complement.
AACCTCGATGTGGACCCCGAGGTTCTCGGCGGGATCACGGTCCGGATCGGCGACGAGGTCATCAACGGCTCCGTGGCCGACCGCATCGGAGACGCGCAGCGTCGGATGGCGAGCTGACCCCGGCGGCGGCGCCGTCGACTCACCAACTGAACAAGCACGACAGCGGCCCGGGTTGGGCCGTACACGGCAATCTTCTGGGGGACGACCCCCAGTCCCCCGAAAGTTTTACGGGCCCAACAAGGAGAGCAGGGAACCCAGATGGCGGAGCTCACGATCCGGCCGGATGAGATCCGGGACGCGCTGGAGAACTTTGTCCAGTCGTACACGCCGGACGCGGCCTCGCGCGAAGAGGTCGGTACGGTCAGCGTTGCCGGTGACGGCATCGCGAAGGTCGAGGGGCTGCCCTCGGCCATGGCGAACGAGCTGCTGAAGTTCGAGGACGGCACCCTCGGCCTCGCCCTCAACCTTGAGGAGCGCGAGGTCGGCGCGGTCGTTCTCGGTGAGTTCAGCGGCATCGAGGAGGGCCAGCCGGTCACGCGTACCGGTGAGGTCCTGTCCGTCCCCGTCGGCGACGGCTACCTCGGCCGCGTCGTGGACCCTCTGGGTGCCCCGATCGACGGCCTCGGCGAGATCGAGTCCGAGGGCCGCCGCGCCCTCGAACTCCAGGCCCCCACGGTCATGCAGCGCAAGTCCGTGCACGAGCCGATGGAGACCGGCTACAAGGCCGTCGACACCATGACGCCGATCGGCCGCGGCCAGCGTCAGCTCGTCATCGGCGACCGCCAGACCGGCAAGACCGCGCTGTGCGTCGACACGATCATCAACCAGCGGGACAACTGGCGCTCGGGCGACCCGGACAAGCAGGTCCGCTGCATCTACGTCGCCGTGGGCCAGAAGGGCTCCACCATCGCGTCCGTGCGCGGCGCCCTGGAGGAGGCCGGCGCGCTGGAGTACACGACGATCGTCGCGGCCCCCGCGTCCGACCCGGCCGGCTTCAAGTACATCGCCCCCTACACCGGCTCGGCCATTGGCCAGCACTGGATGTACCAGGGCAAGCACGTCCTCGTCGTCTTCGACGACCTCTCCAAGCAGGCCGACGCGTACCGCGCCGTCTCCCTGCTGCTGCGCCGCCCGCCGGGCCGTGAGGCCTACCCGGGCGACGTCTTCTACCTGCACTCCCGGCTGCTGGAGCGCTGCGCGAAGCTCTCCGACGAGATGGGCAAGGGCTCGATGACCGGCCTCCCGATCGTCGAGACCAAGGCGAACGACGTGTCGGCGTTCATTCCGACCAACGTCATCTCCATCACCGACGGCCAGTGCTTCCTGGAGTCCGACCTGTTCAACGCGGGCCAGCGCCCGGCGCTGAACGTCGGTATCTCCGTCTCCCGTGTGGGTGGTTCGGCCCAGCACCGGGCGATCCGGCAGATCACCGGTTCGCTCCGCGTGAACCTGGCGCAGTACCGCGAGCTGGAGGCGTTCGCCGCCTTCGGTTCCGACCTGGACGACGCCTCGAAGTCCGCCCTGGAGCGCGGCAAGCGGATGGTCGAGCTGCTGAAGCAGCCGCAGTACGACCCGTTCGCCACCGAGGACCAGGTCGTCTCCGTCTGGTCCGGCACCAACGGCAAGATGGACGACGTCCCGGTCCAGGACGTCCGCCGCTTCGAGCGCGAGCTGCTGGACTACATGCACCGCGAGCACGCGGGCCTGCTGACCGGCATCCGCGAGGGCGGCAAGATGTCCGACGACACGATCGCCTCCCTGAGCGAGGCCGTCGACAAGTTCAAGTCCCAGTTCGAGACCTCCGACGGCAAGCTGCTGGGCGAGGACTGAGCATGGGTGCCCAGCTCAGGGTCTACAAGCGGCGGATCAAGTCCGTCACTGCGACCAAGAAGATCACCAGGGCGATGGAGATGATCGCCGCCTCGCGCATCGTCAAGGCGCAGCGCAGGGTGGCGGCCTCCGAGCCGTACGCGACGGAGCTGACCCGCGCGGTCACCGCCGTGGCGCAGGGGTCTGACACCCAGCACCCGCTCACCACCGAGGTGGAGCGCCCGACGCGGGCCGCCGTGCTGCTCGTCACGAGCGACCGCGGCCTCGCGGGCGGCTACAACTCGAACGCCATCAAGGCGGCCGAGCAGCTCAGCAACCGGCTGATCGGCGAGGGCAAGCAGGTCGTCAACTACATCGTGGGCTCCAAGGGCGTGTCCTACTACCGCTTCCGCGAGCGCGCGGTCAAGCAGTCGTGGACGGGCTTCACGGACGAGCCGACGTACGCGGACGCCAAGGCCGTCGCCGGGCCGCTGATCGAGGCGATCCAGGCGGACACCGGTGCCGCGGACGGCGTGGACGAGCTGCACATCGTCTACACCGAGTTCATCTCGATGATGACGCAGACGCCGGTGGACAACCGGATGCTGCCGCTCAGCTTCAGCAAGAGCGCGGAGGAGTCGGCCGAGGTCATCAAGGGCGCCATCAAGAACGGCCCCGAGATCATGCCGCTGTACGACTTCGAGCCCTCGGCCGAGGACGTGCTGGACGCCCTGCTGCCGCGGTACGTCGAGTCCCGGATCTACAACGCCCTGCTCCAGGCGGCTGCCTCCAAGCACGCCGCCACGCGCCGGGCGATGAAGTCCGCGACGGACAACGCCGAAGAACTCATCAAGTCGCTCACGCGGCTTGCCAACGCGGCCCGCCAGGCCGACATCACCCAGGAAATCAGCGAGATCGTCGGTGGCGCGAGCGCGCTGGCTGACGCTAACGCGGGGAGTGACCGCTAATCATGACCACCACAGTTGAGACGACCTCTGCTGCTGGCGTGGCCACTGGCCGCGTCGCGCGGGTCATCGGCCCGGTCGTCGACGTGGAGTTCCCCGTCGACGCGATGCCGGAGATCTACAACGCGCTGCACGTCGAGGTCGCCGACCCGGCCGAGGACGGCAAGAAGAAGACCCTGACGCTGGAGGTCGCGCAGCACCTCGGCGAGGGCCTGGTCCGCGCCATCTCCATGGAGCCCACCGACGGCCTGGTCCGTCAGGCCCCCGTGGTCGACACCGGCGAGGGCATCACCGTCCCGGTCGGCGACGTCACCAAGGGCCGGGTGTTCAACACCCTCGGCAAGATCCTGAACGAGCCCGAGGCCGAGTCCGAGATCACCGAGCGCTGGCCCATCCACCGCAAGGCCCCGGCCTTCGACCAGCTCGAGTCCAAGACCGAGATGTTCGAGACCGGCCTGAAGGTCGTCGACCTGCTGACCCCGTACGTCAAGGGCGGCAAGATCGGTCTGTTCGGCGGCGCGGGCGTCGGCAAGACCGTCCTCATCCAGGAAATGATCATGCGTGTGGCCAAGCTGCACGAGGGCGTTTCCGTGTTCGCCGGCGTCGGCGAGCGTACGCGTGAGGGCAACGACCTCATCGCGGAGATGGACGAGTCGGGCGTGCTCCCGCAGACCGCGCTGGTCTACGGCCAGATGGACGAGCCGCCGGGCACCCGTCTCCGGGTCGCGCTGGCCGGTCTGACCATGGCCGAGTACTTCCGTGACGTGCAGCAGCAGGACGTGCTGTTCTTCATCGACAACATCTTCCGCTTCACGCAGGCCGGTTCCGAGGTCTCCACGCTGCTGGGCCGCATGCCCTCCGCGGTGGGCTACCAGCCGAACCTGGCGGACGAGATGGGTGTGCTCCAGGAGCGCATCACCTCGACCCGCGGTCACTCGATCACCTCGATGCAGGCGATCTACGTGCCCGCGGACGACCTCACCGACCCCGCCCCGGCGACGACCTTCGCGCACCTCGACGCGACGACGGTCCTCTCCCGGCCGATCTCGGAGAAGGGCATCTACCCGGCGGTGGACCCGCTGGACTCGACGTCCCGCATCCTGGACCCGCGCTTCGTGTCCAAGGAGCACTACGACTGCGCCGAGCGCGTCAAGGGGATCCTGCAGAAGTACAAGGACCTCCAGGACATCATCTCGATCCTCGGTATCGACGAGCTGTCCGAGGAGGACAAGCTCACGGTGTCGCGCGCCCGCCGTATCGAGCGCTTCCTGTCGCAGAACACCCACGCGGCGAAGCAGTTCACCGGCATGGACGGCTCCGACGTTCCGCTGGACGAGTCGATCGCCGCGTTCAACGCGATCGCCGACGGTGAGTTCGACCACTTCCCGGAGCAGGCGTTCTTCATGTGCGGTGGCCTGGAGGACCTGAAGGCCAAGGCCAAGGAGCTGGGCGTCTCCTGACGCCGTTCAGCGGTGGGCGCGTGCTTCGGGGCACGCGCCCGCTCCGCACCCCGTATCCTTTTCCCATCCCAGTCTGAGGAGCCACAGTGGCTGAGCTGCACGTCGAGTTGGTCGCCGCCGACCGCAAGGTCTGGTCGGGCGAGGCCAGCCTGGTCGTCGCGCGCACCTCGTCGGGTGATATCGGTGTCATGCCCGGCCACCAGCCGCTGCTCGGTGTGCTGGAGTCCGGCCCGGTCACCATCCGTACGACCGGCGAGAGCGGTGGCGGCACCGTCGTCGCCGCCGTGCACGGCGGCTTCATCTCCTTCGCGGACAACCAGCTCTCGCTGCTCGCGGAGGTGGCGGAGCTGACGGACGAGATCGATGTCGAGCGCGCCGAGCGTGCGCTGGAGGTGGCCAAGTCCAAGGCGGACGCCGAGGCGGAGAAGCGGGCCGACGTCCGGCTGCGAGCGGTGACGGCCGTGCGCTGACGTCTTCGGCGCATGACGCCATGACCACACTCAGCCGCGGGTGGTCCCGGAATTCCTCCGGGACCGTCCGCGGCTGAAGCCATACAGATGCGAGTGCGATGAGTGAGCGAGGAGGTCGGTGAAGATGGTCCTCGCTCTGCTGCTGTGCGGCGCGGTCGTCCTGCTGGGGGTGGCGGGGCTGTTCGCCTTCGGGGTGCGGCGTCGGCTCATCCAGCGGTCCGGCGGAACGTTCGACTGCAACCTGCGCTGGGCCGTGCCCGCCGCCGAGGCGGCCGAGCCCACCGGCAAAGGATGGGCGTACGGCATCGCGCGCTACAACGGTGACCGTATCGAATGGTTCCGCGTCTTCTCGTACGCTCTCAGGCCCCGCCGCCAACTGGTGCGCGGGGCCATCGAGGTCCTGGAGCGCCGTGCCCCCCGGGGCGAGGAGGAGCAGGCGCTGCTGTCCGACGCGGTCGTGCTCGCCTGCGCGGTGGGCAGCGGGGACGAGCGGACACGGGTCGAGCTGGCGCTGAGCGAGGACGCGCTGACGGGCTTCCTCGCGTGGCTGGAGGCGGCGCCTCCGGGCCAGCGGGTGAACGTGGCGTAGGCGCGGACTCAGACGAGCACGGGCAGCACTCCCCGCTCGAAGTCCAGGAGCTGGCGCTTGCGGCCGAGCCCGCCGCCGTAGCCGGTGAGGGATCCGTTGGCGCCGACGACGCGGTGGCAGGGGACGATGATGCTGACGGGGTTCTTGCCGTTCGCGAGGCCCACCGCGCGGGACGCGTTCGGCTTGCCGAGGCGCTCGGCGAGCTGCCCGTAGGAGACGGTCTCGCCGTACGGGATCTCGCACAGCGCCTGCCATACGGTGCGCTGGAACGGGGTGCCGTCGAGGGCGAGCGGGACGGTGAATTCGCGCCGCTCCCCGGCGAAGTACTCGCGGAGCTGCGCGACCGCTTCGGCGAAGGGCTCCGGGTCCGGGTGGCCGAAGGTCTCCTGGGGCGGGCGGTGGCGCTGATTCTCCATGTAGACGCCGGTCAGGGCGCCGTTCTCGTCGGCGACCAGGGTGAGGGGGCCGGTGGGGCTGTCGATCGTGGTGTGCGTGCGCATGGTTCAAGACTGGCGCTCCGCGAGCCGGGTCGCTGGCGGAAATGCGACATCAACCGGAGAGCCGGGGAGCGGGGGAGCCGGAGAGCCGGGGACGGGGAGGGCTACTTCAGACCGTTGTTGATCGCGGTCATCAGCTCACCGTTCGCGGTGTCGCCGCTGAACTCCCAGAAGAAGCTGCCGCCGAGGCCCTGCTGCTTGGCGTAGTTCATCTTGCCGCCGATCGTGGCGGGGGTGTCGTAGCTCCACCACTGGTTGCCGCAGTGGGCGTAGGCCGTGCCCCCGACCGTTCCGTTGGACGGGCAGCGGTCCTTGAGGTCCTTGTAGTCCTCGATGCCCTGCTCGTACTTGCCGGGTGCCGGGCCCGTGGCCGTGCCGCCGGGTTCCTTCTGGGTGACGCCGGTCCAGCCGCGGCCGTAGAAGCCGATGCCGAGCAGCAGCTTCTTCGCGGGGACGCCCTTGGCCTTGAGTTTCTTGATCGCGGAGTCGGAGTTGAAGTCCTGCTTCGGGATGCCGGGGTACGAGGTCAGCGGGGAGTGCGGGGCCGTCGGGCCCTTCGCGTCCCAGGCGCCGAAGAAGTCGTACGTCATCACGTTGTACCAGTCGGTGTACTGGGCGGCGCCGCCGTAGTCCGCCTTGTCGATCTTGCCGTCGGGCGAGGCGTCGGCGGTGATCGCGGCGGTGACCAGGTTGTTGGAGCCGAACCGGTCGCGGAACGCCTTCATCATGTCCTTCATGACGGCCGGGCCGCTGGTGTCGCAGGTCAGGCCGCAGGCGTTGGGGTACTCCCAGTCGAGGTCGATGCCGTCGAAGACGTCCGCCCAGCGCGGGTCCTCGACCAGCTTGTAGCAGGAGTCGGCGAACGCGGCCGGGTTCTTCATGGCCTCGCCGAAGCCGCCGGACCAGGTCCAGCCGCCGAAGGAGTACAGAATCTTGATGTGCGGGTACTTCTGCTTGAGCTTGCGGAGCTGGTTGAAGTTGCCGCGCAGGGGCTGGTCCCAGGTGTCGGCCTTGCCGTCGACGGACTGGTCGGCGGTGTAGGCCTTGTCGTAGTCGGCGTAGGCGTCGCCGATGGTGCACTTGCCGCCCTGGACGTTGCCGAAGGCGTAGTTGATGTGGGTGATCTTCTCCGCCGAGCCGGACGTCACCAGGTTCTTGACGTGGTAATTGCGCTGGTAGACACCCCAGTTGGTGAAGTAGCCCAGCTTCACCTTGTCGCCCGGCGGTTCGGGGTCGCCGCCGCCGGTCGTACGGACCTGGCGCACGCCGCTCGTCGGGCCGACCTGGTCGGCGGTGTCGCGGGCGCGGACCGTGTACGCGTAGTCGGTGCCCTTGGTCAGGCCGGTGTCGGTGTACGTGAGGCCCTCGACGGTGGCGACCTTGGCGCCGTCGCGCAGGACGTCGTAGTTCTTGACGCCCTTGTCGTCGGTGGCCGCGCTCCAGGAGAGCTTCACGCTCGTGTCGGTGATGTCGCTCGCGGCCGGGGTGCCGGGGGCCGAGGGCAGTGCGTCACCGGGCTGGGTGCCGTCGCAGGAGGCGCCGTTGAGCTTGCAGTTCGTCGCGGCGCCGCCGCCGGTGCCGTTGAAGCCGAAGGAGACGGAGGCACCGGGGGCCAGGGTGCCGTTCCAGCCCTTGTCCTTGGCGGTCCAGGTGGTGCCGGAGTTGGTGACCGTCGCGTCCCAGGACGAGGTCACCTTGGTGTCGGAGGGGAAGGTCCACTCGACGGTCCAGCCGTTGATGGGGGCGGAGCCGGTGTTCTTGAGCGTCCACTTGCCCTCGAAGCCGGATCCCCAGTCGGAGACCTTGGTGTACGTGGCCGTCGCGGTGGCCGCGGCCTTGGCGCCGTCCGCGCCGTCGGCCTCGCGCTTGTCGGGGGAGGCCGCCATGCCGACGCCGGTGAGGAGGCCGAACGAGAGCGCGAGCGCCAGAGCGGAGGCCAGGGATTTGCGTCGGGCGTGTCTCAACTTCCGTAGTCGGCTGACGAGTGGTGCGGTTGCAGATCTCACGGGGGTGCTCCTCGATCCAGGGGAAGATCCCGCAGGGGATCCTGAAGAAACGGGAAGGACCTGCGCCGCCTTGCGAGCACGTGTGGGGCCACGCTCACCGCAGTGAGCGGGAGATTAAGTGGTCTGTACCACTCGGTCAATAGGTCTGGACCAAATGGGGGCCGGGTGGGTCCGTCAGGGAGCCGCGATGCCCAGCTCCTGCGCGAGGATCGCCGCCTGCGTGCGGCTGCGCAGCTCCAGCTTGGTCAGCAGCCTGCTGACGTGCGTCTTCACGGTCGCCTCCGCCATCGACAGCCGCGCCGCGATCTCGGCGTTCGACAGCCCCTCGCCGACGCAGCCGAGGACCTCGCGCTCGCGCCGGGTGAGGTCCCGCAGCCCAGCAGGCGCGTCGGCCGACCGTACGGGCGACGTGTGCGCCCCCGCGAACTCGGCGATCAGCCGCCGGGTCACCGCCGGGGCGATCATGCCCTCGCCGCGCGCGACCGTACGGACCGCCTCGACCACCGTCGCCGCCTCGCTGTCCTTGAGCAGGAAGCCCGAGGCGCCCGCGCGCAGCGCCCCGAACACGTACTCGTCCAGGTCGAAGGTGGTGAGCACCAGCACGTCCGCGAGGCCCTCGGCGGTGATCGTCCGGGTCGCCGTCACCCCGTCCACGCGCGGCATCTGGATGTCCATCAGCACGACGTCGGGCCGCAGTTCCCGCGCGAGGCGGACCGCCTCCTCGCCGTCGCCCGCCTCGCCGACGACCTCGATGCGCGGGGACGCGCCCCGCAGGATCAGCACCAGCCCCGCGCGTACGGACCGCTGGTCCTCGGCGACGACGACGCGGATGCCGTCCGTGACGCCCGGCCCGTCCGCTCCCTCCGCTGACCCGTTCACCTGTCGCGCTCCCTCTCCTCGTCCCGCTCCCGTACGGGCAGCACGGCCCGCACCTCCCAGATCTTCGCCCCGTCCGCCGCCGTCGCGGGGCCCGTCGTCAGCGTGCCCCGCAGCAGCTCCACGCGCTCGCGCATGCCGATCAGCCCCGCACCCGACCCGGGCGCGCGGGGGCCGTCGTCGTGCCCGGCGAGGGGGCTGGTGACGTGGATGGCGAGCGCCCTGCCCTCGTCCGTAAGGGCGAGCCCGAGGGTGACGGGGCCGGGCGACGCGTGCTTGAGCGCGTTGGTGACCGCCTCCTGCACCACGCGGTACGCCGCGAGTTCGACCGGCGCGGGCACCTGCGTCCCCTCCCGCTCGTCGCTCAGCGTGAACTCCAGCCCGTCGGACGCCGCGCGCGCCCGGTCGAGCAGGGCCTCGACGCCGTCCAGGGAGGGCGTCGCCGGGGACTCCTCGGCGGCCTCCGCGTCCCGCAACAGGCCGATGAGGCGGCGCATTTCGGCCAGGCCCTGGACGCTGTTCTCCCGGATCACGCCGAGCGCGTCGCGCGTCGTCGTCCCCGCGTCCTGGAGGGAGAGCGCGGCGGTGGAGTGGATGGCGATGGCGGACAGGTGGTTGGCGACGACGTCGTGCAGCTCGCGGGCCATCCGCGAGCGCTCCGCGTTGATCGCCTGCGTACGGTCCATCTCGGCCAGCAGCGCGGTCTGTTCGGCCCGCAGCCGCTCGGCCGCCGCCTGGTCCTTGTGGTTGCGCAGGATGGCGCCCGTCCAGGCCGGGGCCACCGTGACGCCGCCCGCGATGGCGCCGAGGAGCAGCGCCTTCGGGTCGCGGAAGGTGGCGACGGCCGTCACGGTCGCCGCGACGGTGAAGATCACCGAGCCGGGGAGGACGATCCGGCCCAGCCGCGCCGAGCCGTAGAGCACCGCCGCGTACACCACGTCCGTGAAGAGCAGCAGCGTCGCCAGCAGCGAGCCCATCACCTGGTCCGCGACCATCGCCGGGATCGCCAGCAGCAGTGCCCACGGCTGCGCGGTCCGCCGCCCCAGCACCGCGAGGCACAGCGCGGCGAGCGGCAGCAGCGTCAGCCAGCGGTGCTCCGGGGCCAGCTTCGGCGAGTTGTAGAGGTCGAAGGACCACAGGAAGAGCCCGCCGGCCAGCCCGGCGCACGCGACGAGCCAGTCGTCACGGTGCGGGCGGCCGAAGCGGCGTACGGGCATGGCTCCATCTCAGCACGGGTCATGGGCCGGGGCGCTCAGGGGCGCCCGGCGGCCCCCGGATTCCGCACGGCCGACCAGGCGGCGCCCAGCAGCGTCACGGCGCCGATCACGGCGAGCACGAGCCCGGCCTTGGTCAGCGTGACGACGGGGGTCTCGATCCCGTCCGCGAACAGCCACAGCGGCAGCCCCACGGCCAGCAGGACCGTCCCCTCCACGGTCCTCTTCACTGCCTCCGACACCACGCTCACGCTCCCTTCCGCCGAGTTCCCCACCGAGGCTATGCGGGGCGCGGAGGCGGATCTTCGGCCTGCGGGAGGAAGCCGGGGGAGCGGGCACTGCATCTTTCGATGCAGCACGGGGCGCCGGGGAATCGTCACGGCCGACGACGTGCGGCCAGGGGGGCGCGGGTGAAGCTGAGGGGGTCGGAGCGCACGTACCGGAATCACGTACCGCGGCGCACGTACCGGAAAGGGGCATCCCCGTGATCGTCACGCTGATCATCATCTGCGAGGTGGGCTTCTGGGTGCTCCTCGCCGCGGGGCTCGCGCTGCGCTACGTCGCACGGATGCCGCGCACCGGCGCGGCCGTGCTGCTCTGCGAGCCGCTGCTGGAGGTCCTGCTCCTCGTCGTCACCGCGATCGACCTCAAGAACGGCGCCGAGCCCGACTTCAAGCACGGCCTCGCCGCCGTCTACATCGGCTTCAGCGTCACCTACGGCCACTACATGGTGAAGTGGGCCGACGGCCACTTCGTGCACCGCTTCCTCAAGGGCCCCCGCCCGCCCAGGCCGCCGCGCTACGGGATGGCGCGTGCCGTGCACGAGTGGAAGCTGTGCGCCCGCTCGGTCGGCGCCGCCGCCATCGCCGCGGGGCTCCTCCAGTGCGCGGCCTGGTACGTCGGCGACGGCGCCCAGAGCGAGTCCCTGCGGGGCTGGCAGGTCCGGATGGGCGCGGTCGTCGTCATCAGCCTGGTCATCGCGCTGAGCTACACGCTGTGGCCGAAGAAGGACCCCTCTCCCGGGCTCTCCTCCTCACCCGAGCAGCGCGGCCACGGCCAGCAGTACGGGCACGGAGAGGAAGGTCGAGAGCAGGACCGCCTCGCGGGCCAGCCGGACGCCCGTTCCATAGCGCGAGGCGTACGTGAACAGGTTCTGGGCCGCGGGAAGCGCTGAGGTCACCACGACCGTCAGCAGCGCCGTGCCCGACAGCCCGAACGCCCCGGCCCCGAGCGCCCACGCCACCGCGGGCTGCCCCACGGTCTTCAGGCCGACGGAGAGCAGCACCGGGACGCGCTCGGGGCCGCGTGCCGGGGCGGCGCTGCCGCGCAGCGAGATGCCGAACGCGAGCAGCACGGCCGGCACCGACATCCCGCCGACCAGCTCGAAGGGCTCCAGCACGGGCCCCGGCGGCTCCAGCCCGCTCGCCGAGACGGCGACGCCGGAGAGCGCGCCGATCACCACCGGGTTGCGGAACGGCGTGGTGAGCAGACGCAGTACGCGGCGTCCCCCGGACTCCTCCTCCTTCGGCCCCGACGCCGACAGGTCGAGGACGGTCAGCGCGCACGGCCCGATCACGAGCTGCTGGAGCAGCAGGACGGGCGCGACGAGCGAGGCGTCCCCGAGCACGTAGGCGGCGATGGGGATGCCGAGGTTCCCGGCGTTGACGTAGCTCGCGCACAGGGCGCCGACCGTGGACTGCCCGACGGGCCAGCGGCGTACGGCCGCCACGGCGACGAAGGCCCCGGCGGCCGACAGGGTGCTGAGCGCGGTGATCAGCAGCGGGCCCGAGCCGATGGCACGCAGGTCGGTGGTGGCGAGGGTCTCGAAGAGCAGGGCCGGGGTGGCGACGTGGAACGCGAGATTGGTGAGCACCTGGCGGCCGTTGGCGCCGAGCAGCTCGTAGCGGCCGAGAAGGTAGCCGGTCGCGATGACCGTCGCGATGACCGCGAAGCCGGTGATCACTCCGCCCACGGTCGCTCCAGCGGGCGCGCTGAGGGGGATATGCCGGGGTGCAGGGCGTGCTCCTAAATCGCTGGGGGAGGGCCGGAACGGCCGCGTACGCTGACGATTCTCCGCTCGCGTGCGACGCGCGGAAGAGGCGGGCCGGGGCCGGGAGAAGGGGCGAGGATGGACGAGCTGGAGCTGCTGAAGCGCTCGGGCGGGCCGGTGACCCGCGGCCGGATCGCGGCGGACCTGCGGGAACTGGGCCTGGGCGAGGGAGACCTCGTCATGTTCCACACCCGGATGTCCGCGCTCGGGTACGTCGCGGGCGGAGCGCCCACCGTCATCTCCGCGCTCCAGGACGTCGTGGGCCCGCGCGGCACGCTGATGGCCTACGCGGGCTGGAACGACGCCCCGCCCTACGAGTGGACGACCTGGCCCGAGGAGTGGCAGGCGGCCGTCCGGGCCGAACACCCGGCGTTCGACCCGGCGGTGAGCGAGGCCGACCACGAGAACGGGCGGCTGCCCGAGGCCCTGCGCCGCTGGCCCGGTGCGGTGCGCAGCAAGCACCCGGACGTCAGCTTCGTCGCGGTCGGCGCGGACGCGGAGGAGCTGACGGCCGAGCACCCCTGGGACCATCCGCACGGCCCCGGCACCCCGCTCGCGCGGCTGGCCGAAAAGGGCGGGCGCGTGCTGCTGCTGGGCGCGCCCCTGGACAGCATGACGCTCCTGCACCACGCGGAGGCGCTGGCCGAGGCGCCGGGCAAGCGCTGGGTCGAGTACGAGCAGCCGGTGCGGGACGAGGCCGGGCGGCGGGTCTGGCGCCGCTTCCGCGACATCGACTCCGAGGACGGCGCGTTCGACTACGAGGCGCTGGACGCGGTGCCGGACGGCGAGTGGCCGTTCGCCGTCATCGCGCGCGACGCGCTCGCGGCGGGCCTCGGCGCGCGCGGGCGGGTGGGCGCGGCGGAGAGCCACCTTTTCGACGCGGCCGGGACCGTCCGCTTCGGTGTCGACTGGATCGAGCGGGTGTTCAGGGCCTGAGGGTTCACTCCGCGAAGAGGCAGAACGGGTGCCCCGCCGGGTCGAGGAGGACCCGTACGTCCTCCTGGGGCTGCTGCCCGGCGAGGACGGCGCCGACGCTCACCGCGTACGCCGTCGCCGCCGCGAGGTCCGCCACGCGCAGCTCCAGGTGCGCCATCTTGTGCGGCCCCCCGTCCCGTTCGGGCCAGACCGGCGGGCGGTACCAGCGCTCGGCCTGGAAGGCGAGCCCCGTGCCCCCGCCCGGCGGGCGCATCAGCACCCACTCGGGCTCGGCGGCCTCGACGTGCCAGTCGGGGAACAGCCGCTGGTAGAACGCGGCCAGCTCCCGCGCGTCCCGGCAGTCGAGGGTGACCGTGGCCAGAGTGAGGGAGGGATGTCCGTGGCTCATTCCCGCTCCTCTCCGCCGAGGCCGTCCCCTTCGACGAACGCGGCGATGCGCCGCGCCGTGCTCTCGGCGTCCGTATGGACGTGGCCCCGCATCCCCAGCTCCCGCGCGGCCTCCACGTTGGCCGGAGTGTCGTCGACGAAGAGCGCCGCGCGGGGCGCCTCCGGGCCGCCGACCCGGCGCAGGGCGAGCGCGTAGACGCGGGGGTCGGGCTTGGCGCAGCCCGCCTCGCAGGAGAGCACGACGTCCTCGACGGCGTCCAGGGCGCCCGAGGCCTCGACGAGCCGGCGGGCGTGCGGCCAGGCGTTGCTGAGCAGCCCGGTGCGCGCGGCGCCGCGCTCGCGCAGCCCGCGCAGGCAGGCGAGGAGCGTCGCGTCGTACGGGTACGGGGTCGTCATCTCGCGCTCGATCTCGGCGGCCGTCGCGGCGGAGACGCCGAGCCGTCCGCGGACCACCTCCCACCACTCGGGCTCGGTGACGCGGCCGACGCCGACCTGCTCGTCGCTGCCCTCGAAGAGGGCGGTCAGGAACTCCCGTTCGGACAGGCCCAGCTCGGCGCTCCACCGCGCGGTGAGCCCCGGCACGGTGTTCGGGACGAGCACCCCGCCGATGTCGAGGAGCACGACGGGCGTGGCGCCCCGCGCGGGGCCGCTCACCGCTCGCCTCCCGGCACCCACAGCACGTCGCCCACCGAGAGGTTCGCGGTGCGGGCGAGGATGAACAGCAGGTCCGAGAGGCGGTTGAGGTAGGTCGCGGTGAGGGGGTTCATGGTCTCGCCGTGCTCCTCCATGGCGGCCCAGGTCGAGCGCTCCGCGCGGCGTACGACCGTGCAGGCCTGGTGCAGCAGGGCGGCGCCCGGCGTCCCCGCGGGGAGGATGAAGCTGCGCAGCTTCTCCAGTCCGGCGAGGAAGCGGTCGCAGTCGGCCTCCAGCTTGTCGATGTACGCCTGCTCGACGCGCAGCGGCGGGAACTCGGGGTTCTCGACCACCGGCGTGGACAGGTCGGCGCCCACGTCGAACAGGTCGTTCTGCACGCGCGTGAGGACCGGCTTCAGCTCCTCGTCCAGGCCGCCGAGGGCGAGGGCGACCCCGATCGCGGCGTTCGCCTCGTTCGCGTCGGCGTACGCCGCGATGCGGGAGTCGGTCTTGGCGGTACGGCTCATGTCGCCGAGCGCGGTGGTGCCCTTGTCGCCGGTACGGGTGTAGATCCGCGTGAGGTTAACCATGGGCCGAGCGTAGCCCTGCGGGCCGAGCGCCACTCTTGGGCGTGCCCGGTGAAACCCCGTGCCCTCTTCTCCGGGCTGGGCAGCCCCTGCCCAGCCCAGAGGAGGGGGCAGCCATCAAGTGGTGGGAACGTCTACGCTCCCGCTCGCCGAAAGAGGTGCGTGCCCAGCGCCAGGGACACCGTCGCCAGCGCGGCAGCGACCAGGGCACCGAGGGCCACGGGGCCGTCCCCGTACTCCCCGACGAACGCGGAGCGCACCGCGTCCACGAGATAGCGGAACGGGACGGCGTGCGAGAGCCCGTCGAGCCAGTCGGGGGCCAGGGACATCGGCAGCAGGATGCCGGAGAGCAGCATCGCGGGCATGTTGACGGAGTTGACGACCGGGGCGAACTCCTGCGGGCTGTTCACGCGCATCGCCAGCGCGTACGACAGCGAGGCGAGCGAGGCCGCCAGGACCGCCACGAACACGAACCCGAGGACCACGCCCAGGACCGGAGCCCGCAGCCCGAAGGCGACGCCGACGAGGACGAGCAGGACGGACTGGACGAGGAGCTGGAGGACGTCGCGCACGATCCGCCCGAGCAGCAGCGCGAGGCGGCTGACGGGCGTCACGCGCATCCGCTCCACCACCCCGTACTGCTTCTCGATGAGGATCGAGAACCCGGCGAACGCCGAGGAGAACAGCCCGAGCTGGACCAGCAGCCCCGGCACGAGCGTCTGCCAGGAGTCGCCGTCGCCGCCGAGCGGGACGCCCTCCAGCAGCGGGCCGAACAGGACGAGGAACAGCATCGGCTGGAGCAGCCCGAACAGGAGCCCGACGCGGGAGCCGAGAGTCTGGCGGACGTAGCGCCCGGCGATGACGCCGGTGTCGGCGAGAACGTGGGACACGGTCACACCGCCGCCGGGGTCTCGGCGCGCGGGGCCGGGCTGCGCCCGGTGACCGCGAGGAAGGCGTCCTGGAGGCTCGCCCCGGGCGAGCCCCCGTACGTGGACTTCAGCTCGGCGGGTGTGCCCTCGGCCACGATCCGCCCCTGGTCGACGACGACGAGGCGGTCGGCGAGCGCGTCGGCCTCGTCGAGGTAGTGCGTGGTGAGGAAGACGGTCATGCCGCGGCTGTCGCGCAGGTGCCGGATCAGCTCCCACAGCGCGGCCCTGCTGCCCGGGTCGAGTCCGGTCGTCGGCTCGTCGAGGAAGAGGACGCCGGGCCGGTGGGTGAGGCCCATGGCGATGTCGAGGCGGCGGCGCTGGCCGCCGGAAAGGGCCGCGCACTTGCGGTCGAGCAGCTCGGCGAGGCCCAGCTCCCCGGCGAGTTCCTCTGCGCGGGCCGCGGCCTCGGGCCGGGGCAGCCGGTAGAGCCGGGCCTGGGTCGTCAGCTCCTCCCGCACGGTGACGGTCGGGTCGACGCCGCCGGACTGCGCGACGTACCCGATCCGGGCGCGGACGCCGCGAGGGTCGCGGGCGAGGTCGTGGCCCGCGACGGTCGCGGAGCCGGAGGTGGGCGGCAGCAGGGTGGTGAGCATGCGGAGCGTGGTGGTCTTCCCCGCCCCGTTCGGCCCCAGGAAGCCGAGGATCTCGCCGCCGCGCACGGTGAGGTCGATGCCGCGCACGGCCTCGACTGTGCGGTTCTTCGTCTGGAAGGTCCGGGTCAGCCCGGAGGTCTGGATGACGGCTGGCATGCCACCCAGAAAAACAGAGAGACTTAAATTTTGCAATGCCTCCAAAATTTCACCGTCCCCATCGGGCGCCTACGATGAGGGCATGACCAGCACCGTCCCCAACGAGGGCCGCAGGGAGCGGAAGAAGCGGGAGACGCGGGAGCGGATCTCGGACGTCGCCACCGGGCTGTTCCTGGACCGCGGCTTCGAGGCGGTCACGATCGCCGAGATCGCCGAGGCCGCCGACGTCTCGGTCAACACGGTCTACAACTACTTCCCGGCCAAGGAGGACCTCTTCTTCGACCGCGAGGAGGAGATGATCGACCGCCCCGCGCGCACCGTCCGCAACCGCGAGCCCGGCGAGTCCGCCGCCGACGCGATCCTGGGCGGCATGCGCCGCGACATCCGCGACCGCAGCCTCTACGCGGGGCTGACCGAGGGGTACGACACGTTCATGCGCGTCGTCCGGGAGTCGCCCGTGCTGCTCGCGCGGCTGATGGTGATGCAGCAGCGCACCGCCGACCGGCTGCGCGAGACGCTCCGGGAGGAGACCGGCGCCGCGCCGGACGACCCGACCCCGGAGCTGGTCGCCGGCCAGCTCGTCAACATCAGCAACGTCGTCTTCCGTTCGGCCGTCCGGGGCATCGCCGAGGGAAAGCCGAAGGACGAGGTCGCCCGCGAGTCGCTCGCCAAGCTCGACGTCTTCGAGACCCTGACGACCGACGCGTTCCTCAACTACGCGACACGCGGGGGGCGCTGAGCGAATGTGATGTCCGCCATGTGAGACGTGATACGTGTCTCTTCACGGCCCATGGCCCCGTGAGAAACGCTAGTGTCCGCCCAACGGACAAGCAGAATCAACGGTGGAGGGTGAAAACCGTGGCGAAGAAGCTCGCCGTCATCGGAGCCGGACTCATGGGCTCCGGAATCGCGCAGGTCTCGGCCCGGGCGGGCTGGGACGTCGTGCTCCGTGACGTGACGGACGAGGCCCTGACCCGCGGCACCGACGGCATCAAGGCGTCCTTCGACAAGTTCGTCTCCAAGGGCAAGCTGGACGCCGCGGAGGCGGAGGCCGCCCTCGGCCGCATCACCACCACCACCGACCTGGACGGCGCCGCCGACGCGGACGTCGTCGTCGAGGCCGTCTTCGAGAAGATCGAGGTCAAGCGGGAGATCTTCGCGACCCTCGACAAGCTCGTGCGCGACGAGACCGTGCTCGCCTCCAACACCTCCGCGATCCCGATCACCAAGATCGCGGCGGCCACGGAGCGCCCGGAGCGCGTCGTCGGCACGCACTTCTTCTCGCCCGTGCCGATGATGGCCCTCTGCGAGCTGGTGCGCGGCCACAAGACGAGCGACGAAACGCTCGCCAAGGCTCGCGAGTTCGCCGAGTCCACCGGCAAGACCTGCGTCGTCGTCAACCGTGACGTCGCCGGCTTCGTCACGACGCGGCTGATCGCCGCCCTCGTCGTCGAGGCCGCCAAGCTCTACGAGTCGGGTGTCGCCTCCGCCGAGGACATCGACACGGCCTGCAAGCTCGGCTTCGGCCACGCCATGGGCCCGCTCGCCACCGCCGACCTCACGGGCGTCGACATCCTGCTGCACGCCTCGGAGAACATCTACGAGGAGTCGAAGGACGGCAAGTTCGCCCCGCCGGAACTCATGCGGCGGATGGTGGACGCGGGCGACCTGGGGCGCAAGAGCGGCCAGGGCTTCTACGCGCACTGAGCGCGTCCGCCGGGCCCGCCCTCCCACGGGAGGGTGAACTCGGTATCGGTTCGAGCACGGACGGCAACTTCGCTGCCCCTTCGGCAGTCAGTTGTGGTGAAACACGTATAGGTAAGGGCACAGCTCAAGGTCACGCACGCGGACACTTCTCGGGGAGCAACATATGCATATCAGGGGCGACCACGCCGAGCTGGTCGTCGGGGGTCGTCTCGACGTCCGCAGCGCCGCGGACGCCCGTACGGTCCTGCACAGCGCCGTCGACTCCGGCGACGGCGACCTCGTGCTGGACCTCGCGGAGCTCGACTCGTGGGACGCCACAGGGCTCGGCGTGATCATGGGAGCGCACCGGCGCGCGGGTCGCTGCGGCCGGAGGCTCGTCCTGAGAGAGGTCCCTCCGCAGATGCGGCGCCTGCTGGTGGCCACACGACTGCACAGGATTCTCGCGATCGAGGGAGGAGCGGCCGGAGCCGCCTCCTCCGGGGAATCCGGCGTCCAAATCCTCACAAAGCCATGACGTCCCGGCCCGGGCGACGCCGCCGCGGCTTCGGGATACTGGGCCGTGCGCCGCGCCGACGTGACCGCCCCGGCAGTCACGCAGTACCGAGGCCGGGCGCGGCACCGTAACTGGGGGGCGAGAGACGATGGATCAGCACGAGGGCGGAAAGGCGTACGAGCAGGGGAGCGGCGGGCTCGCGCGCACGGCGCAACTGGTCGCGGCCGAATATCTGCTGACGGTCAATCCGGTGGACGGTAGCGAGATAGAACCCTGCCCGCCGGTCGAACGGCCGGGCAGACCCGAGAAGCTCGACCCGGACGAACGGCCCGCACCCCACCTCCCGCCCCGGCTCCCCGGTGTCAGCGCGGCCGAGCAGATACCGCTGCTGGAGCGCGAGGAGGAGCGCGAGCGGCTGAGCCGCCTGCTGGCCCGCGGCCGCTCCGTACGCCTCACCGGGCCCTCGGGGGCCGGGCGCAGCGCCCTGCTCGACGCGGTCGCCGAGGACGTCGCCGGCCTCGCGCCCGACGGCGTCGTCCGCCTCAGCGGCTACCACCGCACCCCGAGCGACCTGCTCCACGACCTCTTCGCCGCCGTCCACCACGCCCCGCTGCACCGCCCCGGGCGCGCAGAGCTGCGCGAGGCGCTCGGCGAGGTCGGCGCCGTCGTCGTCGTGGACGACCTGGAGTTCGGCGGCGCCGCGCTCGACGAACTCCTCCAGGCCACCCCCGAGTGCGCCTTCGTCCTCTCGGCCACCCCGGACATCGCCGCGCCGTCCCCCGACGCGTACGTCGAGGAGGTCTTCCTCGGCGGGATCAGCCGCACCGCCTGCCTCGAACTGCTGGAGCACGCCGTCAGCAGGCCCCTCACCGACGAGGAGGCCGACTGGGCGGCGGACCTGTGGTTCGAGTCCGAGGGGCTGGCCCTGCGCTTCGTCCAGGCGGGCGCGCTGCTGCGCGGCCGGGACGGCGGAGCGGCGGCGCCCGTGGACGCCGCGCTGCCCCCGCTCGTCGCCGCCGGGCTCTCCGAGACCGCCCGCCAGGCCCTCCGCTTCGCCCTCGCGCTCGACGGCGAACTCCCGCACCACAGCCACCTGCCCGCGCTCACCGGCGACCCGCACGCCGACGAGGCCGTCGCCGAGCTGGCCGACGCCGGGCTGATCACCCTCGCGGGCGCCCACTACCGGCTCGCCGCCGGGGTCGCCGAGCGGCTCGCCGAGAGCGACGCGGCGGCCGACGCGGGCGGCATCGGCGGCACGGGCGGCGACGGGGGTACGGGCGGCGACGCCGGTCCCTCCGACAGCGCCGCCGACGGCACCGCCGCCTGCGCGCTCGCCGCCGCCCAGCACTACGCCTGGTGGGCCGGGCACCCCTCGGTCTCGCCCGAGCGCGCCGCCGCCGAGGCCGACGCGATCCTCGCCGCCGTGCGCGGCGCGCAGCGCGCCGGGCACGCCAGCACCGCCGTGCTCCTCGCCCGTACGGCCGCGCCCGTCCTCGCGGCCGGGCTGCGCTGGTCCGCGTGGGAGCGGGTGCTGCGGGCCGGGCAGGAGGCGGCGCGGCTCTCCGGGGAGGTCGCCGAAGAGGCGTACTTCCACCATGAGTTGGGCGTCCTCGCGCTCAGCACCGGTCAGCCCGAGCGGGCCCGCGCCGAGCTGGAGGCCTCGCTCGGACTGCGCGGCACGCTCGCCGAGCAGCGCGGCGTCTTCGCCGGGCGCCGGGCCCTCGCGCTGGTCTCCGACCGGCTGGCCGAGAGCGGGACGGTCGCGCTGACCCCGGCGTCCTCGGGGCTCTCGCAGGCGCAGACCGGTGCCGTACGGCCGCCGGAGGCCGCGGAGGAGTCGGCGCCGCCGCCCGCGTCCGCGACGCCGCAGACGGTGATCTCGCCGCCCACGACGACGGCGACCCCGGCCGCGGCGTCGGCATCCGGGGCGGTGTCGGGGGCGTCCCGCCGGAGGCTCGCCTTCCACGGCAGCAAGCGGAACGTCCTCGCGGCGAGCGCGGGCGCGCTCCTCGCCGCCGTCCTCGGCACCATCGTCACGCTCGGCACCACCTCGGGCGGCGGCGAGGAGCCGGACACGGTCAAGCCCGAGCAGTCCGCGTCCCAGGGCGAGGGCGAGGACGGGCTGAACGCCGACAAGCCCGCCGCCGGGACCGGCGGTTCCACGACCCGTTCGCAGCAGCCCGCCGCCGGGACGACTCCGCCGCCGAGCCCGGAGCGCCCGTCCGCGACGAAGGAGACCTCCGAGTCGCCGGACGAGCCCACCAGCCCCTCGCCGAGCGAGACCTCGCCCAGCGAGCCGACGGACCCGCCGACGAAGCCCACGGACCCGCCGACCAAGCCGACGGATCCCCCGACCAAGCCCACGGACCCGCCGACGAAGCCGACCGATCCACCGACCAAGCCCACCGACGACCCCTCGCCGAGCGACTCGGACGAGGACCCGCCGTCCGAGGGCAGCCCGTCCGGCTCGGACTCGGGGGCCGGCTCGGCCGCGGTCTGAGGACGCGTCAGCTACACAGGCCCGACTCCCAGGCCCACGCCGCGATCTCGACGCGGTTGCGCGCGTCGAGCTTGCGCTGGACGTTGCCCAGGTGCGTCTTGACGGTGGACAGCGTGACGTACAGCTCCGCCGCGACCTCCTCGTTCGTCCGCCCGCGCGCCACGAGCCGTACGACCTCCAGCTCCCGCTCCGTCAGCGGCTCGGCGGGGGAGCGGCTCGGCGGGGGGACGGGCGCGGGCGCGGCGGGCTCCGGCGGGGTCATGTGGCGCAGCAGCCGCACCGTGATCGACGGGGAGATCATCGAGTCGCCGTGCGCCGCCGCGCGCACGGCCTCGGCGAGCAGCGCGGGGGAGCCGTCCTTCAGCAGGAAGCCGCACGCCCCGTCGCGCAGCGCCCGGTAGACGTACTCGTCGAGGTCGAAGGTGGTGGCGATCAGCACGTTCAGCGGGTCGCGGGCCTCCGGGCCCGCGAGCTGCCGGGTCGCCTCCAGCCCGTCCATCTCCGGCATACGGATGTCGAGGAGGCAGACGTCGGGGCGCAGCCGGCGCGCCTCGGCGACCGCCGTCGCGCCGTCGGCGGCCTCCGCGACGACCTGGATGTCGGGCTGTGCCTCCAGGATCATCCGGAAGGCCGCCCTGACCATCTCCTGGTCGTCGGCGAGGAGCACGCGGATCGTCTTGGCGTTCACCGTTCCCATGATCCCAGAGGCAGTTCGGCCCCGACCCGCCATCCCTCCGTCCCGTCCTCGCGCGGGCCCGCCGTGAAGGTCCCGCCGAGCGCCTCGACGCGCTCGGCCAGCCCCGTCAGCCCGAATCCGGAGCGCCCGGACGACGCCGCCTTGCCCGCGGGCAGGGGCGCGCGCCCGTCGTCCGTGACGGCCACGGTCAAGGTGCCCTCGGGTGACGGCCGTACGACCACGGTCACCCGGCGCACCCCCTCGCCGTGCTTGCGGATGTTGGTCAGCGACTCGCGCACCAGCCGGTGCGCGGCCGTGGTCAGCGCGGGCGGCAGCCCGTTCCCCGGCTCCGTCAGCTCGGGCGCGACGCGCAGCTCGGCGGCGGCCGTGCCCGCCGCCGCGAACTCCTCGGTGAGGCCGCGCAGCATGCTCTCCAGGTCCCCCGAGGGTCTCGTGGTGGCCGGGCCCTCGCCGGGCGCCCGGAGCACCGAGACCATGCCGCGCATCGACTCGATGGCCTGCGAGCCCGCCCGTTCGATGCCCGCCATCATCCGGTCGAGGTCGTCGGGCGCCGGTGCGTGGCCCTTCGCGGTGGCGTACCGCACGGCCTTGGTCTGCGCGACGATCGCCGTGACGTGGTGCGCCACGAAGTCGTGCAGCTCGCGGGCGTATTCCAGCCGCTGCGCCTGCCGGTCCGCCTCGCGCTCGCGGGAGCGGAAGGTGTCCAGCAGCCGCAGATAGAGGCCGAGGACGCACGCCAGCACCAGCGCGAAGAAGATCACGGGCTCGGCGATCTGGGCCACGTTCCCGTACTCGGCGCGCGGCAGCCGCAGCGGCAGCAGCCCGGCGGCGAGGCCGCTCCCGGCCGCCAGCACCGCCGCGGTCACCGGACGCGCCCGCCGTACGGCACGGGTCACGACGAACAGCAGCGCGCCCAGCTCGACCGCGCCCGGCGTGACCTCGGGACGGTGCGTGAGCCGCGTGGTCACGGCGGACAGCACGCCGGACGCCGCCACGGCGACGGCGGCGGCCCGCGCGAAGCGGTCGGCGGGGACGAAGAGCGCCCCCACGCACAGCGCGCCTGTGACGACGGTCGCGACGGCGGTCGGCACGTATCCCGTGGCCGATCCCTCGGCGACGAGCAGGGCGAGCACCGGGAGAGCCGCCACGGCGAGCAGCGCCCGGCGGAGCGGGGAGCGGAGCGGGGAGGGGAGCGGTCGGGCGGGGAACATGCTGCCTCACGTTACGGCCGGGACGCCGGGTCCACCTCGAACTTTCGGACGACACGGGCCCGCCGCCCCGCCGTCCGGTCGGCTGGACGGCCGATCCGCGGCGGGGCCGCCGCGCCGCACGATCGAGTACGTCCACCGCCCGCCCCGCGTCCCGTCGAGGCCCCCCATGCCCGCTGCCCCACGCCCGCTGCGCGCCGTGGCGCGTCCCCTGCGCTCCCTGCGCGCGCACGCGTCCCGCTTCGCGCTGCCCGCCCTCGCCGTCCTGCTCGGCGTCGCGTTCGTCACCGGCTCGCTGCTGTACGGCGAGTCCGCGCGGACCGCCGTCGAGCGGGCCCGCGGCACCGTGCCGCCCGACACGGCCGTCACGATCACCCCCGCCGCCGACGCCGAGGGCCCCGGCGGCGGCGACGGGAAGCCGCGCCTCGACGCCCGCCTCCCGGAGCGGCTGCGCGCGCTCCCGGGTGCCACCGCGGTGCGCGCCACGGCGGAGGGCAGCACGTTCGTGGCCGGACGCGATGGCACGCTCGTCGGCTCCCGTACGGACAGCGTGGGCGTCAACTACGCGCCGGGGAAGGGGGGTTCCGACCCGCGCTACCCGCTCGCCGAGGGGCGCGGGCCGCACGGCGCCGGGGAGGTCGCCCTCGACCGGCGCACCGCCGAGCGCGCGGGCCACCGGGTCGGCGACCGGATCCGCGTCGTCGTCGACGGGGACGCGCGCGACGTCCGGCTCGTCGGCGTCCTCACCGCGCCCGACGACGCCCGCGTCGCCTCCGGCGGCGCGCTGACCGCCTTCGACGAGGCCACGGCCCGCCGCCAGTTCGGCCTCACCGCGATCTCCCTCGCCGCCGCGCCCGGCACCGGGCAGGCGGGCGAGGAACGGCTCGCCGCGCACGCGGAGAAGGCGCTGCCGCGCGACGCCGAGGCCGTCACGCGCACCGAGGCACGGGCCACGGCCGCGGCGGAGGCCGGCGCCGAGGGCGACAAGACGACCGGGCTGCTGCTGAGCTTCGCCGCCGTCGTGCTGCTCGTCGCGGGCTTCCTCGTCGCCAACACCTTCGCCATGCTCACCGCGGCGCGCGCCCGCGAGCACGCCCTGCTCCGCGTCGTCGGCGCCACCCGCGCGCACGTCCTGCGGCTCGTCCTCGGCGAGGCGCTGCTCGTGGGCACCGCCGCCTCCGCGCTGGGCTACCCGCTCGGCGCCGCGCTCGCGTACGCGATGAAGGCGCGGTTCCCCGTCAACGAGGGCGCCGTGGACGCGCCGCTGCCCCTCGTCTCGCTCCCCGCCGGAATCGCCGCGCTCGCCGTCGGCATCGGCGTCACCGCGCTCGCGGCGTACGTCCCGGCACGCAGGGCCGCCTCCGTCTCGCCCATGGCCGCGCTCAGGACGGACGTCCCGGCGACGCCCGCCGCGCTGCGCCGCCGCAACCTCGTGGGCTGCGCCGTCACCGGGTTCGGGGCGCTGCTCCTGTGGTACCTCAGCGACACCCCCGACATCGACATGGTCACCGTCGCCGGAGCGGTCCTGATGGCCGGCCTGATGATCCTCACCCCGTGGCTCGCCGTCGGGCTCGGCGCCGTCCTGCGCGGCCCGCTGCGCCGCCTCGCGGGCGTACGCGGCACGCTCGCCGTCGAGAACGCCCGC
This sequence comes from Streptomyces albiaxialis, assembly GCF_039530985.1. Classification (NCBI taxonomy): domain Bacteria; kingdom Bacillati; phylum Actinomycetota; class Actinomycetes; order Kitasatosporales; family Streptomycetaceae; genus Streptomyces; species Streptomyces albiaxialis. Next base: position 49,824 of record NZ_BAAAPE010000007.1, on the reverse strand, counting down.
CGCAGCCCCCGCCGTACGGCCGCGACCGCCTCGGCGCTCATGATCGGCCTCGCGCTCGTCACGGCCGCGGGCATCGGCGCGTCCTCGCTGCGCGGCATGGCCGAGCGCGACGCGGCCCGCGAGATGGTGTCCGACCTGCGCGTCACGTCCGTCGACTTCGCCGAGGTCGGCGACGGTACGGCCCGCCGCGTCGCCCGCGTCCCCGGCGCCGAGGCCGTCACGCCGACGATCCCCACGGGCGTCCCGCTCGGCGGGGACCGCGAGCTGGGCGCGACCGCCGTCGACCCGCGTACGGCCGAACGCGCCGCCGGGCTCACGGTCGTCGACGGCACGCTGGCCCGGCTCGGGCGGCACGGGGTCGCGGTCAGCCGCGAGGAGGCCGACGCCCGTGACTGGCAGGTCGGTTCACGGCTCGGCGAGCGCCGCGTAGTCGCGGTCTACGAGGGCCCCGAACGGCTCGGACCCGCCCTCCTCCCGCTCTCCGCCGCGCGCCCCGGCGAACGCGCCGACGAGATCGTCGTCCGCACAGCCCCGGGCCAGGCGGAGGCCGCCCGCGACCGGATCCGCGCCGCACTCGACAACCCCGCGCTGCTCGTCCAGAACCACGACGACGCCGCCCGCGAGGCGGCCCGCCCCTACGAGACGCTGCTGAACCTCGTCTCGGCGCTGCTCAGCGTCGCCGTCCTGATCGGCACGCTCGGCGTGGTCGGCACGATGGCCATGGCCGTGCACGAACGGACGCGCGAGATCGGTGTCCTGCGGGCCGTCGGCATGGACCGCCGGGGCATCGCGTCGGTGATCCGGCTGGAGTCCCTGCTGATCTGCGCCCTCGGCGCGCTCCTGGGCCTCGCGGCGGGCGGCGCCACCGCGCTGGCGGCGGTGGCGACCCAGCCGGGCGCGACGCTCGTCGTCCCCTGGCCCCACCTGGGCGCTGCGCTGGCGGTGACGGTGGCCCTCGGAGTGCTCGCCTCCCTCCTCCCCGCCCGCCGTGCGGCGAACCTCCCGGTCCTGAACGCGGTAACCACGGAGACGACCTGACCCTGCGCCCCGCCAGGGGCGGGCCCCTGAGCCCCCAGCCAAGCCCAGCAGAGCGTGGGGCTTGCCCACTAGGGGCGCGGGCCTGTGTCCGATGTGCGGCTCCGCCGCGTGGGCGCACAGCCTGTCGGCCTAAGGGGCGCGGGGAACTGCGCGACCATCCACGGCGCAGCCGCAGCCCGCGAAGCGCAGCGCGGGGCACCCGGGCGCGGATCTCTTCTCCGGATCGGGGTCAGAAGAGGCGGAGCTTGTCGTCTTCGATGCCTCGCAGCGCGTCATAGTCGAGCGTGACGCAGCGAATGCCCCGGTCCGTGGCGAGGACACGAGCCTGCGGCTTGATCTCCTGCGCCGCGAACACGCCCTCGACGGGCGCGAGATGAGGGTCCCGGTTGAGCAGTTCGAGGTAGCGGGTGAGCTGTTCGACCCCGTCGATCTCGCCGCGCCGCTTGATCTCGACGGCGATCGTCGTACCGTCGGCGTCCCGCCCGAGGATGTCCACGGGTCCGATCGCCGTGGGGAACTCGCGCCGGATCAGCGTCCAGCCCTCGCCCAGCGTCTCCATCCGGTCCGCGAGCAGCTCCTGGAGGTGCGCCTCCACGCCGTCCTTGATCAGGCCCGGGTCCACGCCCAGCTCGTGCGAGGAGTCGTGCAGGACCTCCTCCATCGTGATGATGAGCTTCTCGCCCGCCTTGTTCTCCACCGTCCAGCGGGCGCCGTCGCCCTCGTCCTGCTCCTTGAGCGTGCAGGGCGGGGACATCCAGTTGAGGGGCTTGTACGCGCGGTCGTCCGCGTGGACGGAGACGGAGCCGTCGGCCTTGACGAGGATGAGCCGCGGGGCCGAGGGGAGATGTGCGGTGAGCCTGCCGGCGTAGTCGACCGAGCAGCGGGCGATGACGAGACGCATGGTCGGTCACGCTACTGGACTCGTCGGCCCCGGCGCGATTCGCCCCCGGGGCACCCTCCGGTGCGCCCTAGGCGAGTATTTCGATTCTCATGCTGAGCCCCGCCTTCGCCCCTTACCGTTAAAGCGGGGGCGTCGCCGTCCGAGGTTGCGCGATTACGCGGTGGTGTCCCCAGGGCCCTCCCCACGGTCCTCCGGCTTGGGGAACCTCCCGGGTCGCGGGGCCCGCAGAGAGGGCGATACCCCCTAGAGACCCCGGCCTCCGGGCCGGGTCTGCGAGAGGAGAACCCATGTCGCTCGACGTCCCACCTGCGCTTCTGGAGCAAGCTGAGCGTGGCGAGGTGGATGAGGCGGCGTTCGTCGACTGCGTCCGCACCTCCCTCCCGTACGCATGGGAGATGATCAGCTCGCTCGTCGCGCAATTGAAGGTGGACGGCGGGGAGTTCGCCGACAATCAGACACCGCCCCCGGACGAGCAGGCCCGTGGCCAGCTCCTGCGGGCGTTGGCGAGTGACGCCATTCGCGGTGCCCTCCAGCGCCACTTCGGGGTGCGGCTCGCGTTCCAGAACTGCCATCGGGTGGCGGTCTTCCCGCTCGACCCCTCGGTGGACCAGCGTCTGGCGCGCTTCACCTCTGTCCGTGGTCAGTTGCTGAACCAGTCGCCCGAGCTGCGGGACTGTTAGGGCATACGCATCGGTAGTGACCCGTAGGTGCCGTT
>NZ_BAAAPE010000007.1:0-47129 GCF_039530985.1 Streptomyces albiaxialis | reverse complement strand
CGGCCGGGCCCGGCGGGGGCCCGGTGGGCGAGACGGGCCCATGAGCGGGGGCCCGCTCTCATACGAGCAGCGGCAGGACCTCCCCGCCGAGCCGCTGCACGTTGTGCTCCGTGGCGGCCAGGTCCCCCGAGCCCTCCACGAGCAGCGCGAACCGCTCGATGCCGGTCCGCTCCGCCGTACGCGCCAGCCGGTCGGCGCACAGCCGCGGCGGGCCCACCGGGTGCAGCCCGCACAGCAGCTCCGTGTACCCGAACGGGTCGCGCATGGGACGACGGCGTCCGTCGACGGTGACATGGGCGCCGAGCCCGTCGCGCAGCCAGCCCGGCATCGCCTTCGTCAGGGACTCGGTGGCCTCGCAGCGGGTGTCGCCGACCTGGACGACCCCGGCGGAGACATGCTGCGCCGCCGCCTCCTCGACGGTCTCGTGGCCGTGCCCGGCGGCCAGCGCCTCACGGCGCCAGAGCGCGACCATCTCCGCCTTGTCCTCGTCCCCGCAGTGCATCCCCAGCAGCATGGGCAGGCCGCGCGCCGCGGCCAGCCGGACCGTGCCGGGCGAGGTGCAGGCGACGACCACCCGCGGCGGTGCCCCGGAGGGCGGGCCCCCGTCGGCACGGGGGATCAGCTCGTCGGCGCGGGGCACGACGGGGACTTCCCGGAACCTGTACCGCTCGCCGTCCGCGCCCACGCGGGGCTCGCTCAGCCAGCGCAGCAGCAGGTCGAGCGACTCGGGGAACCCCTTCTCGTACGCCTCCAGGCCGCCGCCGAAGACCTCCAGGTCCACCCAGGGGCCGCCGCGTCCCACGCCGAGCGTGAACCGGCCGCCGGAGAGCAGATGCAGGAGCGCGGTCTGCTCGCCGAGCGCGACCGGGTGCGCGCTCGGGAGCACGCTGACGGCGGTGCCGACCCCGATCCGCCGTGTGCGCCCCAGCAGGAGCGCCGCCACGGTCACGGCCGACGGGCATACCCCGTACGGAACGAAGTGGTGCTCGGCCAGCCATACGGCGTCGAGACCGGCCTCCTCCGCCGCGTCCGCGGACCGCACCACACGGTGCAGCGCCTCCCCCTGCCCCTGGCCCGGGAACTGCGCGCCCAGGACAAAAGCTCCCACTCGCATTGCCCACCGTCCTCTCAGACCGCCCCCGAGAACTCCATGGACCCCACGCGGAGTTGGCCCGACGTGCCGGGGTCCTCTCTAGCAACAACGCTTGACACGTGCCAAGGGCACGGCCTGGCAAGTCATTCATCAGATGAACGGCAATGAGCGGGTCGCTGTGGACGGCCCGGGCCACCCTCGGTACGCGTGCGTAGGCTGGATTCCGTTCCTCCCCCGTCGACAACCGAGGTGCCCCTGTGTCCCCGCGTCGTAACCGCCCGCGTGGCGGTGCCGCCAAGTCCGCCAAGGCCGCCAGCTCCGCGTCCGCAGGCCGTCGTGACGACGACGGAAGGGGCATGGGGGAGCGCTATGGCCTGGAGCGCACCGAGAGCTGGCAGGGCGAGGAGTGGGCGGTCCGGCAGATAAGCGGCGGCGCGGCGGCCAAGCACTACCGCTGTCCGGGCTGTGACCAGGAGATCCCGCCCGGCGTCCCGCACGTGGTGGCCTGGCCCAGGATGGGGGACGTGGCCGACAGACGGCACTGGCACAAGGCGTGCTGGAACGCGCGGGACCGCCGGAGCGCGAGGCTCCAGCGGTCCCGAAATGCGCCGCGCTACTGAGGTCGTGCTCATGCTGGCGCCGGACGGCGGCACGGCCCGGCGTCCAGGAGCGCGCCCTTCCGCGCCCCGTTCCGCTTGGGCTAGACGTCCCGCTGGTTGAGCAGCGCGAACGCGATGCCGAGCACCACGGCCGTCACAAGCGCGAGCAGCCCCAGCAGCGGCCAGCCCGTGGCGTCCTGATCGCCCTCCATGGGGATGCGGTAGAGCGTGGCCAGCCCGTTCAGCGGCGAGTACTCCATGAGCTTCTCGCGCACGGTCTTCATCGCCTCGCCGACCATGAACAGCGCCATGACCAGCGGCAGCAGCACGACGCCCATCATCGTGGTGATCGCCCCGGCCGAGTGCCGCAGCAGCGCGCCGACCGCCAGGGACAGCAGCCCGAGCAGCGCGACGTAGAGCCCGGCACCGACCGTCGCGCCCAGCCACTCGCCGCCGTTCGCGACGAGCTTCCCTCCTTCGATGGAATCGGCGAGATCCCCGCTCCGCGCGTACGAGGGAACGTCCTGGTCGCTCAGGAGCGCCGAGTTGATCATCGCGGTGAGCGTGCAGGCCACCGTGGTCATCACGAAGGCGAGCACGAAGAAGATCAGCGCCTTGGCGAGCAGCACCCGGCCGCGCTGCGGGCAGGCGGTGAGGGTCGTACGGATCATGCCCGTGCCGTACTCGGAGGTGATCACCAGCACGCCGAGGGTGATCACGCAGAGCTGGCCGAGCATCAGCCCGAACAGGCCGCTGGAGAGCAGCGGCATGCCCGTGTAGTCCTGTGTGCTCAGGCCCGCGGCGGTGGCGAGGCCGATGCCGAGGGTCAGGACGAACATCAGGCTCAGCGTCCACATCGTCGAGCGGACCGAGCGGATCTTCGTCCACTCCGAGGCGATGGCGTGCCCGATGTGCGTGCGGGTGACGGGGATCGGCGAGGAGTAGCCGGCGCCCGGCAGGCCCGGGGCCCCGGGGGCCTGGGCGGGCGGGGCGGCCATGGGAGCGGCGTCCTGCGGCGGGTACTGCTGGGTGCTCATCGGGCGTCCTCGCCTTCGTGCTGCGGCTGCGGGGAGGGGGCGGGGGCGGCGGGCGCCTGCGGCGGCGCGTCCGCATACGGGTTCGGGCCCGGGGCCGGGGCGCCGGGCGGCACCGGCGGCGCCGCCATCTGCGGCGGCATCCCGCCCTGCGCGCCGGGCGGCACGGCACCCGGCGGCATCTGCTGCGGCATGCCCGGCTGCATCCCCGGCGGCATGCCCTGCGGCGCCGTCCCCGGCATCTGCATGCCCGGCATCTGGGCCCCCGGCACCTGCTGCTGGAGCCCGGCGCGGGCGTCGGCCGTCGAGACGTAGTCGCCCGAGCCCTGCGTCATCCGCATGTACGCCTCCTCCAGCGAGGCCGAGTGCGGCGACAGCTCCCACAGCCGGACGTCGGCCTTGTGCGCGAGGTCGCTGATGTGCGGCAGGGCCAGCCCGCTGATCCGCAGCGCGCCGTCCTCCTCGGGCTGCACCTGGCCGCCCGCCTCCTGCACGGCCGAGCGCAGCTTCTCGTGCTGCTCCGGCTCGCCGTCGGGCGTACGGACGCGCGCGAAGCCCACCGAGTTCTGCTCGATGAACTCCTTCACCGAGGTGTCGGCCATGAGCTGGCCGCGCCCGATGACGATCAGGTGGTCGGCGGTCTGCGCCATCTCGCTCATGAGGTGGCTGGAGACGAAGACCGTACGGCCCTCGGAGGCGAGCTGCTTCATCAGGTTCCGCACCCAGAGGATGCCCTCGGGGTCGAGGCCGTTGACCGGCTCGTCGAAGAGCAGCACCGCGGGGTCGCCGAGGAGCGCGGCGGCGATGCCGAGGCGCTGGCCCATGCCGAGCGAGAAGCCCTTGGACCGCTTCTTGCCCACGCTCTGGAGCCCGACGACGCCGAGCACCTCGTCGACCCGGCGGGCCGGGATGCCGGAGAGCTGGGCGAGCGAGAGCAGGTGGCTGCGGGCGCTGCGGCCGCCGTGCACCGCCTTCGCGTCGAGCAGCGCGCCGACCTGGCGGGGGGCGTTGGGCAGGTTCCGGAACGGGTGCCCGCCGATCGTGACCTGGCCGGACGAGGGGGCGTCCAGCCCGAGGATCATCCGCATCGTCGTCGACTTGCCGGAGCCGTTGGGCCCCAGGAAGCCGGTCACGGCACCGGGCCGCACTTGGAAGGACAGGTTGTAGACGGCTGTCTTGGCGCCGTAGCGCTTCGTCAGGCCGTACGCCTCGATCATCATGGTCCCTGGACGCAGTTCGGGGCTGACTCGCCCCCCGACACGGCCTAGGAGGTTACAGGGGCCGGTTTTGGTTCCGTCCCGCGCGTCCCCAGGGGCCTACGTGTCCCCGGGGCCTACGCGTCCCTGCGCTTGAGGACCACGAACCCCGCGGCCAGCGAGACGACCGTCCACGCCACCATGATGAGCAGCCCCTCCCACGGCCCGTACGGGCGGTCCAGCGTCTCCGGCACCACCGACATCACGGTCGTCCCGGCCTGGTCGGGGAGGTACTGGGCGACCTTCTTCGTGGCGCTCACCGAGCCCAGGATGTTGGCGACGAGGAAGAACCACGGCATCAGGATCCCGAACGTCAGCAGCGGGCTGCGCAGGATGAAGGCGATGCCGACGGAGAAGAGCGCGATCAGCGTCATGTAGAGCCCGCCGCCGATCACCGCGCGCAGCACCCCGTCGTCGCCGAGCGAGGCCCCGTGGTCGCCGAGCAGCGACTGGCCGAGGAAGAAGGTCAGGAAGCTGGTGACCATGCCGACGACCAGCACCAGCAGCCCCACCACGATGACCTTGCACAGCAGGAACGTGCCGCGCTGCGGGACCGCCGCGAGCGAGTTGCGGATCATCCCGGTGCTGTACTCGGCCGAGACCACCAGCACCCCGAAGGCGATCATCGCCAACTGGCCGAGCCCCATTCCCGCGAAGCTCACGTACGTCGGGTCGAAGGTGAGCTGATCCCGTGTCGACATGTCGTCGAACTCGTTGTTGGTCAGCACGCAGATCAGCGCGCCCAGCCCGACCGTCACGACCAGCGCGAGGGCCAGCGTCCAGACCGTGGACCGTACGGAGCGGACCTTCGTCCACTCGGACTTGAGCACCCGTGAGGTGTGAGCCATGGTCAGCCCTTCCCGTCCTTGCCGCGGTTCCAGTCCGCACCCCACGCGGGCGCCGGCGACGCGGGCTCCGCCGCGACGGCCTCGGGCCCGGTGTGCGCGTGGTACTCCACGGTCTCGGCCGTCAGCCGCATGAACGCCTCCTCCAGCGAGGCCCGCTGCGGGCTCAGCTCGTGCAGCACCAGCCGCTCGGCCGCGCAGAGTTCGCCGATACGGGCCGCGTCGTCCCCCTCGACCTCCATCGCCCCGTCCTCCCCGGGCGACGGCCGGAGGCCCTCGGCGATGAGCATGTCCCGCATCCGCTCCGGCTCGGGCGTCCGGATCCGTACGTACGTCCGCGAGTTCTCCTCGATGAACCGCGACATCGAGGTGTCCGCGAGCAGCTTGCCCTGGCCGATGACGACCAGGTGCTCGGCGGTGAGCGCCATCTCGCTCATCAGGTGGCTGGAGACGAACACCGTCCGCCCCTCGCGCGCCAGATGCTGCATCAGGGTGCGGATCCAGTGGATGCCCTCGGGGTCGAGGCCGTTGACGGGCTCGTCGAACATCAGGATGTCCGGGTCGCCCAGCAGCGCGGCGGCGATGCCCAGGCGCTGGCCCATGCCGAGCGAGAAGCCCTTCGGCCGCTTCCTCGCGACCGCCGTCAGCCCCACCATCTCCAGGACCTCGCCGACCCGGCGCTCGGGGATGCCGTTGGACTGCGCGAGACAGAGCAGATGGTTCCGGGCCGTACGGCCGCCGTGCACGCCCTTGGCCTCCAGCAGCGCCCCGATGTGGTTGAGCGGCTCCTGCAACTGCGCGTAGTGCTTGCCGTCGATACGGACGTCACCGCGGGTCGGCGCGTCCAGCCCCAGGATCATCCGCATCGTCGTGGACTTCCCGGCGCCGTTCGGGCCGAGGAAGCCGGTGACGATGCCGGGCCTGACCGTGAAGGACAGCCCGTCCACGGCCAGCTTCTCCCCGTACCGCTTGGTGAGACCCCGCAGCTCGATCATGAGCCGAGGCTAGGACGGCCCCGGCGGCCCCGCCATGCGAGCGCGTCCGGTCGTGTGCACGCGAAAGGGGCCCGGCGAACCCCTCGCCGGGCCCCTCACACGTACGTCCTCGCCAGGTCTGCCGTTCAGCGGGACTGCTGGGCCGGGACGCCCCGCCCCAGGGACGAGTCCTCCGTGGCGGCCGCGCCGTCCTCCGGCTGGCCCGCGGCGGCCACCGCCGCGCCCGTGAGGGTGGCCAGCATCTCGCGCACGTTGGTGAGCTGGGCGTTGATGCTGTCCCGACGGTTCGTCAGCGCCGCCAGCTCGCGCTCGGACTCGCTGCGCACCCGGTCCGCCTTCGCGTTCGCGTCGGCGACGATGTCCTCGGCCTGGCGCTGCGCGGTCTCGACCGTCTGGCGCGCGCGGCGCTCCGCGTCGGTCCGCAGCTTCTCGGCCTCCAGGCGGAGCTGCTCGGCGCGGTGCTCGATCTCCGCGAGGCGCTTCTCGGCCTTGGCCTGACGGGAGGCCAGGTCGCGCTCGGACTGCTCGCGGCGCTTGGCCAGGTTCGTCTCGAAGTCGGCCGCGGCCTGGGCCGCCTTGGCGCGGGTGTCCTCGAAGAGGGAGTCGGCCTCCTCACGCTTGGACTGGGCGTCCTTCTGCGCCTCGTTCCGCAGCGAGGTGGCCTCGCCCTTGGCCTTCTCGACGATACGGGCGCCCTCGTCCTCGGCCTTCGACTTGCGCTCGGCGGCGAACGCCTCCGCGTCGTTCCGCACCTGCTGGGCCGCGCCCTCGGCCAGCTCGCGGTGCTGCTCGGCGGCCCGGCGGGCCTCCTCACGCAGGTCCTTCGCCTCTTCCTCGGCGAGGCGGAGGATCTTCTCGACACGCGCGCCCAACCCCGCGTAGGACGGCTCGGCGTCATTGACCTGAGCCTGGGCGTTCTGCGTTTCGAGGTGCAATTCCTCGATGCGCTTTTCCAGAGAGGTGATACGGGCCAGTGCGCTGTCACGGTCGGCGACGAGCTTCGTGATGCGGTCGTCCACCTGCCCGCGGTCGTAGCCACGCCGCACGAGCTCGAAGCCGAAGGGGGAGGAAGTGTCGCTCATGGGGTTCCTGTCGATTCAGACGGGTTATCAGACGGGGAGTGATAGAGGGAATCCTAGGGGTCGAAGCGGCGTGTCATCGAGCTTATGCCCGTTTGATCTGGAGAATGTGCGCTCGTTCGAGTGGCTAGCCCTCGGTGCCCTTGCCACCCGTACGGTTCGTACCTGCGCCAACGCCCGCCTTCACACTGCCGTTCGCCCCCGGGGAGGCACCGCCTTTCTTGCCGCTGGAGCCGCCTCCCGCCCCGGAGCCCGTGGACCCTCCGGAGCCTGAAGCGGAACCGGAGCCCGGTGCCTCGAAGGACTCCAGCGCCTCCAACACGTCCTGCACGCGGGAGATCTCGGTGTTGATGTCCGTCTGACGCCGCTCCAGGATGTCGAGTTCGCGCTGCCCGGCCTCGACCGTGCGCCGCGCCTCCTCCTGCGCCTCGTCGCGGATCCGCTCGGCCTCGCCGACCAGTTCGGCCTTCTTCGTCTCGGCCTCCTTGAGCAGCCCCTCGGCCTTCTTCACCGCGGCGATACGGACCTTGCCCGCCTCCGCGTTCGCGTCCGACATCAGCTTCTCGGACTTCTCCCGCGCCTCGGCGAGTTGCTCCTCCGCGGCCTTCACCAGCTTGTCGCAGCGCTCTCCCGCCGACTGCATCGCCTCGGCGGCCTCCCGCCGCGCCCGCTCGTGCAGCTCCTCGACCTCGCCCTCGATCCGGGTGCGCAGCTCCTCGGCGCGGTCCCGGATCGCGGCGGAGTCGCTCCGCGCCTCCTCCAGCATCGTGTCGGAGTCGGAGCGCGCCTTCTCGACGATCTCCCTGCCCTCGGCCCGCGCCTCGCCCACGAGCCGCTCGGACTCCGTGCGCGCCGCGCCGACCATGGTGTCCGCCTGCTCCTCGGCGGCCGTCTGCGTGCGGACCGCCTCCTCCTGCGCCTGGGCCAGGAGCTGATCGGCCTGCTCGGCCGCCTCCGTCCGCTTCTTCGCCGCGTCCTCGCGGGCCTCGTCGCGCATCCGCTCCGCGTCGGCACGCAGCCGCTCCGCCTCGGCCATCGCGTCCGAAACCGTGCGCTCCGCGAGGGACTTGGCGGCGTCCGTCTCCTCCTGGGCCTCGCGGCGCAGCGTCTCCGCCGCGTGCTCGGCGGCCGACCGCAGGCCCGCGATCTCCGCCTCGGCCTCCTCGCGCAGCCCCGCCACCGAGTCCCGCACCTGCTGCGCGGTCTCCTCGGCCGCCGAGACCAGGTCCGCGGCGCGCCGCTCGGCCTCCGCCGTCAGCCGCTCCGCCTCGGTCTGCGCCTCCTCGACCCGCTTGCGCGCCGAGGCCAGCAGCTCCTCGCTCTGCTCGCGCGCCTGCGTACGCTCCTGGTGCGCCTCCTCGCGGGCCGAGGCCAGCAGCTCCTCGGCCTCGCGCCGCCGCCGCGCGGCCTCCTCCTGGGCCGCGCTCAGCGCCTCGGCCGCCTCCGCGCTCGTACGCTCCGCCGCCGCGTCCGCCTCCGCGCGCACCCGGTCGGCCGTCGCCTGGGCCTCCTCGCGCAGCCGCTCCGCCTCCGCCGCGGCCTCGCTGCGGAGCTGGACCGCCACGGCCTCGCCCTCGGCGCGCGCCTGCGAGGCGTCCGTCGCCGCCTCCGTGCGCAGCCGCTCGGCCTCCTCCTCGGCCTGCTGCTGGAGCGCGCGGGCGCGCTCGGCGGCCTCGGTGCGCAGCCGGTCGGTCTCGGCGCGGGTCTCGTCCCGCAGCCGGTCCGCCTCCGCGCGGCCCGCCGTCAGCTCGGCCTGGGCCGCCAGCAGCTTCTGCTCGGCGTCCTCGCGCAGCCGGTCCAGCTCGGCCTTCGTCTCGGCCGCGCGGTCCCGCGCCGCCTGCTCGGCCTCCTCGCGGATCCGCTGCCCCGCCTCGTCGGCCTCGGCGCGGGTCTCCTCGGCCGCCTGCTCGGCCTCGGCACGCAGCTCCTCGGCCTCGCCGCGGGCCCGCTCCAGGGCCTCCTCGGCCTGCTTGCGGAGCGTCGTGGCGCGCTCGATCGCGTCCGTACGGACACGCTCGCTCTCCGTCGCCGCGTCGCTACGGGTCTCCTCCGCGTCCTGCTTCGCCTTGGCCAGCAGCTCCTCGGCGCGGGTCGCGGACTCCTCGATCTGCTGGACGGCCTCGCGGCGGGCCTCGCCGCGGATGCGCTCGCCCTCCTCGACGGCCTCGGCCCGCAACTGCTCGGCCTCGCCGCGCAGCCGCCGCGCCTCCTCCTGGAGTTCGACGGTCTTGGCGCGGTACTCCTTGGTGTCGTCCTTGGCGGCGCCCTTCAGCTCCGCCGCCACGTCGTGGGCCTCGGCGCGCAGCCGGTCGGCCTCCTCCTCGGCCTCCCGGCGCAGCCGCTCGGCCTCCTCGGCGGCGGCCCTGGTGGTGGCCTTGGCCTCCTCGGACGCCTTGTTCAGCACGTCCTCGGCGGTACGGGCGGCCTCCGCGAGCTGGTTCGCGGACTCCTCCGCCGTGGTCGAACGGGCCTCCTCGCGGGCCTCCGCGATCACCCGCTCCGCCTCGGCGCGGGCGTCCTCGCGGATCTGCTCGGCCTCGGCCTTGACCGCCTCGGAGTCCTTCGTCGCCTCGCTGACCAGCCGCGCGACCTGGTCCTTCGCCGTACGCGTCCGCTGCTCGTTCTCCGACTCCGTGTCGGCGAGGCGCTTGAGGGCGGCCTCCTCGGCCTCGGCGAGCTTGCGGTCGGCCTCCGTACGGGCCTCGCGCAGCGCCGTCTCGGCCTCCTGCATCCGCTCCTCGGCCTTGCGGACCAGCTCGGCCGCCTCGCGGCGGTTCGACTCCGACTCGGTGGCCGTGGAGGTGCGGAGCTGCTCGGCGTGGTCGGTGGCCTCCTGGGCCTGGGTCGAGGCCGCGTTCAGGAGGCGCTCCGCGTCGGCGCGGGCCCGGCGCAGGATGGCCTCGGCCTCCGTGCGGGCGTTCTCCGCCTCGGTGCTCAGGCGCTGCCGGGACTCCTCGGCCAGCCGCTGGGCCTCGGCGCGGGCCTGGGCCAGGGACTGCTCGGCCTCGGCCCGGGTCTCCTCCATGAGGCGGCGGGCCTGCTGCTCGGTGCGGGTGCGGAGCTGCTCGGCCCAGGCCACGTTCTCGTTGACGTGGTTCTCGACCGTGGAGCGGCGCTCCGCCAGCTCCTGGTCGAGCTGCTGGCGGCGGCGCACGGCCTCGGCGTGCAGCTCGGACTCCAGGCGGGACTGCTGCTCGGCCTGCTCCTGGAGGAGCCGCTGCGTCTGGGCGCGGGCGTCGCGCAGCTCACGCTCGGCGTCGGCACGCATCTGGTCGGCCTGGATCTGCGCGTTGCGCAGCAACTGCTCGGCCTGGTGCGAAAGGTTGTCGTATCCGGCCGGGCGCGTGGCAAGGGCGCGACGCGCCTCGTGCAGCTTGGCGCGCAGCACTTCGACCTGATAGCCGAGGTCGTCGGCGTGCTCGACGGCCTTCTCCCGCTCCTTCTTGAGCCGATCCATCTCGGCCTCGAACTGCGAGAGGTGATCGTCAGCCTCGTAGCGGTCGTAGCCCCGCACTGCGCGGTCCCATCCGTCCCCTGGTCGTCGTGGAGGTGATCAGAACCCTCTCCGCGGACTCCTCGAAAATGGTGTCTCCCGGAAATGGTGTCAGATCATCGGCGGAACGTGGACCGAGCCCCCAGCCCGGAGCCCCCGTCAGGTACGGATGGCCCGCCCCGGCCGAAGGGCCACTCTACCGGGCGCGGAAGCGGACGTCAGCGGTCCGTTGGCCAAGCGGCTGCGCCGCACGCACAGCCGGGGATCATTTCTGCCGTCCTGCGCCGTGCCGGGCAGAGGTTGCCCCTGCCCGTGCCCCTGCGGGCCGCGGCCGCATCGTGGCCGGGCGCGCGGTTCCCCGCGCCCCTTTGGGGCGCATCGCTCGCCGGAGCCGCCTAGCGAGCCTCCTCCGAAGGGGCTGCCGCCGTCACCAGTTCCGTGAGCACGCCGTGACAGTCCTTGGGGTGCAGGAAGGTGATCCTCGAATCCATGGAGCCGTGGCGGGGCTCGTCGTAGAGGACGCGGACGCCCTTGTCGCGGATCGCCTCGGAGTCGCCGTCCACGTCGGCCGTGCCGAAGGCGATGTGGTGGACGCCCTCGCCGTTCTTGGCCAGCCACTTGGCGACCGCGGAATCCTCCCGGATCGGCTCCAGGAGCTGGATGTAGGAGGCCCCGCCGTCGTCGGTGCCGTTGATCCTCAGCATGGCCTCCCGGACGCCCTGCTCCTGGTTGACCTCGGTGTGGAACACCTGGAAGCCATAGGTGCGAGAGTAGAAGTCGACGGTGGCTTCGAGGTCCTTGCAGGCGATCCCGATGTGGTCGATACGCGTCAGCATGGGGAACAGTGCAGCGCTTGTGAGCGCGGTTACGCAACGTGCGCACGGTCACACTCACGTACCGGTGACCGCGGGAGGTACCGCTCAGTACATTGACGGTAACCCTCGTTAACTTCCCGCCGGAAGGGGCTCTCACCTCATGACTGGCACGACTGGATCCTCCAGTACCACCTCCGTGATCGTCGCCGGGGCACGCACGCCCATGGGGCGGCTGCTCGGTTCCCTGAAGTCCTTCTCCGGGGCCGACTTGGGCGGCTTCGCCATCAAGGCCGCGCTCGACCGCGCCGGCATCGGCGGTGACCAGGTCGAATACGTGATCATGGGGCAGGTGCTCACCGCCGGGGCAGGGCAGATCCCGGCGCGCCAGGCCGCCGTCAAGGCGGGCATCCCGATGAACGTGCCCGCGCTGACCGTCAACAAGGTCTGTCTCTCCGGCCTCGACGCCATCGCGCTCGCCGACCAGCTCGTGCGCGCCGGTGAGTTCGACATCATCGTCGCGGGCGGCCAGGAGTCCATGACCAACGCCCCGCACCTGCTGCCCAAGTCCCGTGAGGGATACAAGTACGGCGCGGTCGAGATGCTCGACGCGATGGCCCACGACGGGCTCACCGACCCGTGGGAGGAGATCCCCATGGGCGCCTCCACGGAGAAGCACAACACCAAGCTCGGCATCGGCCGGGCCGAGCAGGACGAGATCGCCGCCCGCTCCCACCAGCGCGCCGCCGCGGCCCAGCAGGCCGGGCTCTTCGAGGCCGAGATCACCCCGGTCGAGATCCCGCAGCGCAAGGGCGACCCGGTGCTCTTCTCGCAGGACGAGGGCATCCGCGGCGACACGACCGCCGAGTCGCTGGGCAAGCTGCGACCCGCGTTCGCCAAGGACGGGACCATCACGGCGGGTTCGGCCTCGCAGATCTCCGACGGTGCCGCCGCCGTCGTCGTGATGAGCAAGGCCCGCGCCGAGGAGCTGGGCCTGGAGTGGATCGCCGAGATCGGCGCCCACGGGAACGTGGCCGGGCCGGACAACTCCCTCCAGTCGCAGCCCTCCAACGCGATCCAGCACGCCCTGAAGAAGGAGGGCATCGCCGTCGACGCCCTCGACCTGGTCGAGATCAACGAGGCGTTCGCCGCGGTCGCGCACCAGTCAATGAAGGACCTCGGAATCGGCCCCGAAAAGGTGAACGTCAACGGTGGCGCCATCGCGCTCGGGCACCCCATCGGGATGTCCGGGGCCCGGCTCGTCCTCCACCTCGCGCTGGAGCTGAAGCGGCGCGGCGGCGGCACCGGCGCGGCGGCGCTGTGCGGGGGCGGCGGCCAGGGCGACGCCCTGATCGTCCGCGTCCCGTAGTCCGTACCCTCGTACCGACCCCAAGGACAGGAGCCGGAGCAGAGATGGCCGTAGACGTCGCAGATCTCGTCGCCCGGGCGCGGGAGGGCAGGCCGCGGGCCGTCGCGCGCCTCATCTCCCTCGTGGAGGGGGCCTCGCCGCAGTTGCGGGAGGTCATGGCGGCCCTCGCGCCCCGCTGCGGGAACGCGTACGTCGTCGGGCTCACCGGCTCCCCGGGCGTCGGCAAGTCCACCTCGACGTCCGCGCTGGTCACCGCGTACCGCCAGCAGGGCAGGCGGGTGGGGATCCTCGCCGTGGACCCCTCGTCGCCGTTCTCCGGGGGCGCGCTGCTCGGTGACCGGGTGCGGATGGGTGAACACGCATCCGATCCGGGGGTCTACATCCGTTCGATGGCCACCCGCGGCCATCTGGGCGGTCTGGCGTGGGCCGCGCCCCAGGCGATCCGGGTGCTCGACGCCGCCGGCTGCGACGTGATCCTGGTCGAGACGGTCGGCGTCGGGCAGTCCGAGGTCGAGATCGCCGCGCAGGCCGACACCAGCGTGGTGCTGCTCGCGCCCGGCATGGGCGACGGCATCCAGGCCGCGAAGGCCGGGATCCTGGAGATCGGCGATGTCTACGTGGTCAACAAGGCCGACCGGGACGGCGCCGACGCGACCGTACGGGAGCTGAACCACATGCTGGGCCTGGGCGAGGCCCGTCAGCCCGGGGACTGGCGGCCGCCGGTCGTCAAGACCGTCGCGGCCCGCGGCGAGGGCGTCGACGAGGTCGTCGAGGCCCTGGAGAAGCACCGGGGCTGGATGGAGGAGCGCGGGGTCCTGGCCGAGCGCCGGGCCGCGCGCGCCGCGCGCGAGATCGAGACGATCGCCGTCACGGCGCTGCGCGAGCGGATGGGCGGGCTGCGGGGCGGCAAGCGCCTCGACGCGCTCGCCGAGCGAGTCGTCAACGGCTCCCTGGACCCGTACGCGGCGGCCGACGAGCTGGTCGCGGGCGTCACCGAGGGAGCCGTCGAGGGCGTCACCGGGGGCTGAACGCGCCCCTGCCCTGCCCCCGGGGGAGTGGGGCAGGGCAGCGGGGTCTCGCGTCAGGCGGTGGCGGCGTCAGTCGTCGTCGTGGTCGTCGCCGTCGTGGTCGTCACGGTCGTCCGCGTCGTTGCCGTGGTCGTCGTGGTCGTCGTGCTCCCAGCTCTGCTGGGCGACCTTGCCGGTCTTGGCGTCCACGGCGACCTCGTGCTCGACGCCCTTCTTGTCGACCGAGTCGATCTCCCAGTGGCCGCCCTCCAGGTCGATCGAGGTCACGGAGCCGTTCGTGGCGGAGCCCGCCTTCCGGGCGGCCTCGCCCGCGTCCACGGTCGCCGCACGGGCCTCGGTGGCGTCCTTGCCGTCGCGGTCGGTGCCCTGGCGCAGCACCTTGCCGTCGCCCGCGTCCAGCTCGACCTTGTGCCACGTGCCGTTCTTGCCGAGGACGTCGGCCTCCCAGGTCAGCCGGTTGTCGTCGGTGTCCAGCTCCAGCTCGGTCACCGTGCCGGGGACGGCCTTCAGGACCCGCTCGTGGGCCTCGTCGGCGGAGACGTCGGCGTTGCCGGCGCTCTCGTCCCGGTCGGCCTTGCCGGAGCCGTCGTCGTCGCGGCCGTCACGGTCGTCGCGGCCGTCGTGGTCGTCGGAGTCGAGGTCGTCGCGACCGTCGTGGTCGTCGTAGCGGTCGTCGTGGTCCCCGTGGTCGTCGTCCGAGAGGCGGACCTGCGACTGGGACTGGGGGAGGGGCTTGGTGTCGTTCCCGCTGCTGCCCGAGACCCCCACTGCCGTCGCCGTGCCTCCGCCGATCAGTGCCGCGGCCGCCACGGTGGCGATGATGACCTTGCGCTTCATGACTTCGTCTCCTTGGATCTGTCGCTCTCTGCCTTGCGATGACTCCACGGTGGCGCGCCGTTGCTGAACGTAAGCTGAAGCTACCTGAAGCCCTCTTCAGCCGCGATTTGGCAGGGTGTCCGTATGCGCTTGCTGATCGTGGAGGACGAGCGGCGACTGGCCCTGTCGCTCGCGAAGGGCCTGGAGGCCGAGGGCTTCGCCGTGGACGTCGTGCACGACGGCACCGAGGGGCTGCACCGCGCCTCCGAGGGCGAGTACGACCTGATCGTCCTCGACATCATGCTCCCGGGCATGAACGGCTACCGGGTGTGCGGGGCCCTGCGCGCCGCCGGGGACGAGACGCCGGTGCTGATGCTCACCGCGAAGGACGGGGAGTACGACGAGGCCGAGGGCCTGGACACCGGCGCCGACGACTATCTGACCAAGCCCTTCTCGTACGTCGTCCTGCTCGCCCGCGTACGGGCCCTGCTGCGCCGCCGCACGCGCGGCGCGAAGGCCGCGCTGCGCGTGGGTGAGCTGACCGTCGAGCCCGGCACCCAGCGGGTGGCCGTGGGGGAGCGGGAGGTCGAGCTGACGGCGAAGGAGTTCGCCGTGCTGGAGTACCTGGCGGTGCGCGGCGGCGAGGTCGTCTCCAAGTCCGAGATCCTGGAGCACGTCTGGGACTTCGCCTACGAGGGCGACGTGAACATCGTCGAGGTCTATGTCAGCGCCCTGCGCCGCAAGCTCGGCGCGGGCTGGATCACGACCGTGCGGGGCGCCGGCTACCGGCTGGTGGACGCGGACGGCCCCGGGGGCGGCTCCCGTGCGTAAGGGCTCCGTACGGACGCGCGCCGCCCTCGGCGCGACCCTTGTCGTCGCCCTCGCGCTGGTCGCGGCCGGGTTCCTGGTCGTGGCCGCGCTGCGCGGCGGGCTCGCGGACAACGCGCGGCTGAAGGCCGAGGCGACGGCGCGGGAGGCCGCCGCGCAGGTCGCGGACGTGACGGCGGACAAGGCCAAGGACGTGGAGGCGCTCGACGGGGACGACCCCGCGCAGATCGTGGACGGCCGCGGCCGGGTGCTGGGCGCCAGCGACCACCTGGAGGGGCGCGGCCCCGTGGCCGACTTCCACCGGCCCGACGAGAAGAAGAGCGGCGACAGCGACGGGGACGACGGGGACGACGACGCGGACTCCGACGACGACGAGCGCCCCGAGGCCGACAGCGAGCAGGATGACAGGACGCTCGGCTTCCCCGTGGACGACGACGGCGAGGTCACCTACGACAAGGACGACATCACCGGCCGCCAGGACTTCAGCGTCGTCGCCGTGCAGGCCGTCACCCGCGACGGCACGCCCGTCACCGTCTACGCGGGCGCCTCGCTGCACGACCAGGAGCAGGCCGTCTCCTCCGTGACCCGCTCGATGCTCCTCGGGCTGCCCGTGCTGCTCGTGGTCGTCGCCGGGGTCACCTGGCTGGTCACGCGGCGCGCGCTGCGGCCCGTGGAGGGCATCCGGCGCGAGATGAGCGCGATCACCGCCAGCGAGGACCTCTCGCGCCGCGTGCCCGAGCCGGACTCGCGCGACGAGATCGCCCGCCTCGCCCGGACGACCAACGAGACGCTGGCCGCGCTGGAGGGCTCCGTCGAGCGGCAGCGGCGCTTCGTCGCCGACGCCTCCCACGAGCTGCGCAGCCCCATCGCCTCGCTCCGCACCCAACTGGAGGTCGCCGCCGCGCACCCCGAACTCCTCGACGTCGACGGCGCGGTGGAGGACACCGTCCGCCTCCAGGACCTCGCCGCCGACCTGCTGCTCCTCGCCCGGCTCGACGCGGGCGAACGCCCCGCCGACGCCCGCATCCCGCTCGACGCGCTCGTACGGGAGCAGACCGCCCAGCGCGTCGGCGACACGCACCCGGTGCGCGTCCTCGACCCGCTCGCCGAGGGGGAAGTACGGGGCTCGCACGGCCAGTTGGCGCGCGTGCTCGGCAATCTGCTCGACAACGCGCAGCGGCACGCCGAGGGCGCGGTCTCGGTCGCGCTGCGGCGCGAGGGGGACCGGCTGGTGCTGGAGGTCGCCGACGACGGGGACGGCGTGCCGGAGGAGGAGCGCGAGCGGATCTTCGAGCGCTTCGTCCGGCTGGACGGCGCCCGCAGCCGCGACGACGGCGGTGCCGGGCTCGGCCTCGCCATCGCCCGTGACGTCGCCGGACGCCACGGCGGATCGCTCACCGTCGGCGCCTCGCCGGACCTCGGCGGCGCCCTCTTCGCCCTCCGCCTGCCCCTCGCGGACGACTGAGGGGCAGCCCCCGCCCGCTCCCCTCGCCCGAAGAGGGCCGGAGGGTCAGATACGGCCCCGCTCGCTCCGCAGCTTCTCGGTGACCGGCCGCAGCATGGCCTGGTAGTGGGTCAGGTCCGCGGGGGAGAGCTGGTCGATGAAGTGGCGCCGCACGGAGGTGACATGGTGCGGGGCGACCTCGCGCATCGTCTCCCAGCCCCGCTCGGTCAGCACGGCGAACAGGCCCCGCTTGTCCGACTCGCAGCTCTCGCGGCGCACGAGGCCCGCCTTCTCCATCCGCGTGATCTGGTGCGACAGACGGCTCTTGGACTGGAGCGTGGCGGTGGCGAGGTCGCTCATCCGCATCCGGAGGTCCTCCGACTCGGAGAGGTTCACCAGGATCTCGTAGTCGTTGAGCGTCAGGCCGAAGGGCTGGAGGTCCCGCTCCAACTGGTACATGAGCAGGCGGCTGACCTCCAGGTGTGTCCGCCAAGCGCGCTGCTCGTCCTCGGTGAGCCAGCGGGTGCCGTCATCGGTGTCCATACCGTGAGACTCTACCTAGGCTCGTACACGCGTGCTTACGCGGTGTGGTCTTCGAGTCACCGTACGAGTCAGGATCGCGTCAAGACGCGGGCCCGTGACCGTCAGAGCCCGAACCGGCGTTGCAGGCTGCCGAGCTGGCCAGGGAGCTGCGGTGTCTGCTGGCCCCCGCGCCCGCCCTGGCCGCCCTGCCCGCCGCCGGGTCCGCCGCCCGGCACTCCGGCCTGCTGCGGAACCCCGCCCGCGTCCCGCTCGGCCATGAGCGTCTCGGTCGACTGGATCAGTACGGTCCCCGCGCCGACGAACTCGAACTGGTGCTCCTCCCCGGAGGCGCCGCCGATCCCCGTCATCGCCCGGATCCCGCCGAGAACGCCCTTCATGTACCCGTGGTCGTAGTGGTGGCAGGGCGAGGGGCAGTCGGCCCAGCCCACCAGCGCTTGCGGGTCCACGCGCACCGGCGGCTCGACGAAGTGCACCGCGCCGTTGGACGCCGCGACGAACTTGCCGGTGCCGATCAGCGTGAGGAAGCCCGGGATGATCGACTGCTTCAGCGCGAGCGAGGGCTCGTACGCCAGCAGATTGCCGGAGCGGACGGTGAGGTTGCCGTTCTCCAGGTCGTAGGAGTTCACGTCGAAGGCGCGGTCGGCCAGCAGCAGCTTGCCGGTGCCCTCGGCGACGACCCAGTCGGCGGCGTGCAGCGGCGAGTGGAAGCTGGAGGCGATCAGCCGGTCGAGGCGGCCGTGCCCGATGCCCTGGAAGTCGATCTGCCCGTAGTAGGCGATCATCTTCCCCTTCTGCAGGAACCACTGGCCGTTCAGGTCCACGCTGAACGTGTACGGGTTGACGTTGTCGTTCGAGGGGAGCGACTGGACGTCGAAGATCATGGGTGCCCCGGTGCTCACAGTTTCTCCTGGTTCGCTTCTCCGCCCGTGCGGCTGCGTGCGGGTTTCGCGGTCGGCTGCGGCCCGGCAGCCGCGCGTGCGTCGCTCACAGTTTCTCCTCACTGGCCTGCACGAACACGGCCCCGTTCCCGGACAGTTCGAGCTGGAAGGCCTCTCCCGAGCCGCGGCCGACCATGTCCCGCCAGCCCAGCGCGGTGGACAGCTTGTTGCGGACGTCCCCGTAGTGCGCGACGTACGCCTGCGGGTCGACGTGGACCGGGCGGTCCGGGGTGATCGGGAGCTGGAGGATGCCGCCGTGCGCCATCACCGCCACCGCGCCCTTGCCCTTGAGCGTCGTCGTGAACAGGCCCTGGCCGCTGACCTGGCCCCGCACCATGCCCATCACGCCGCCGTCGGAGCCGAGGAAGAGGGTGCCCTGCTCCAGGCTGCCGTCGAAGGCGAGGAGGCGGTCGGCCTCGACGCAGAGCGTGTCCCCGTCCAGGTTCACGACCTCGACATGGTGGCCGCCGTGCCCGAACAGGACGGTTCCGCTGCCCTCGACGGTCATCAGCGGCGTCGCCTCGTTCGCCACCCGGCGTCCGATCATCGACATCAGGCCGCCCTGGCCGCCCTGCATGTTCGGCGTGAAGCTGACCTCGCCCGTGTACGCCACCATCGCGCCACGCTGGCTGAACATCCGCTGCCCCGGGATCACCTGGGCCTCGACCAGCTTCGCGTTGATCTCCCGGAACGGCATCAGACGTCACCTCCGACCGTGTTCCGCTCGCTCGGCTGCACGTAGACCAGCCCGTCGCCCTCGAAGCGGATCTGGAAGGCCTCGCCCGAGCCCTCGCCCATCAGCGTCCGGAAGTTCACCCCGGACTGGAAGCTCTGCTTCAGATTGCCCTGGTGCGCGATGTAGGCCCCCGGGTCCACCTGGAGCGGCATGCCCTGCGTCACGCGCAGCAGCACCGCGGGGCCGTCGGACATCAGGGCCGCCTGGCCCGTGCCCTCCACGGAGGTCGTGAACAGGCCGTTGCCCTGCGAGGCGCCGCGCAGCCCCGTGAACGTCGTGCCCGTGCGCAGCGAGGCGTCCGTGCACAGCAGATTGCTCGCCTCGACGTGCAGCTTCTCGCCGTTCAACTGGACGAGGCTGATGTCGCCGGCCCGGTCGGCGAAATAGCAGGTCCCCTGCCCCTTCACCTCCATGACCGTCATCTGCTCGCCCGTGAGCCGCCGGGTGACCATGCCGCGCATGCCCTCGCCGCCGCCGGACATCTTCTTGAACGCCATCTGGCCGTCGTACGCGACCATCGAGCCGTTCTTCGCCTTGACCGCGTCGCTGCCGCCGCCGAGCTGGACGGCGAGCACCTTGGTGCCTTCGAGTCGGAACTGAGCCACGGTGCGAACCTACCCTGAGCGCTGTGATCGACATCAGGGCTGCCACAATGTGCGGAGCTTGTGCACCCCTTCACAAACGATCCGAGGACACGCCGTGGCCATACTGGAAACTCCGAGCGGCCTGCCGCCGAAGGCGGTATCCGCCCTTCGCCGCCTCCGTCTGAGCTCTGTCCCCGAGGCGATCTCGTTCCTTCTGCTCCTGGTCTGCTCGGTGCTCAAGCGCACCACGGACTTCAACGCCGTGCCGGTGATGGGCGCCGTCCACGGCATCCTCTTCATCCTGTACGTGATCTTCTGGGCCGACGCCTGGAACCGCATCAAGTGGCCCTTCGGCCGCGCCGCGCTCTACTTCGTGCTGTCGGTCCTGCCCACCGGCGGATTCTTCGCGGACCGGATGCTGCGCAAGGAGGAGGACGCGGGCGTCATCGCGATGCGGGCCCGCAAGGAGCAGGACGGGACCGTGGCCGCCTCATGATCGTCGCCTTCTCCGTGACCCCGCTCGGCGTCGGCGAGGACGTGGGGGAGTACGTCGCCGACGCGGTGCGGGTCGTCCGCGAGTCCGGACTGCCGCACCGCACGGACGCGATGTTCACCTCCCTGGAGGGCGAGTGGGAGGAGTGCATGGACGTCGTACGGCGGGCCGTCGCCGCCGTCGAGGCCCGCGCGCCCCGCGTCTCCCTCGTCCTCAAGGCCGACATCCGCCCGGGCGTGACGGACGGACTGACGGCCAAGGTCGAAACGGTCGAACGTCACCTCTCCGAGGGCTGACCGGAGTCCGGGGCGTGGCCCGCGGTGTGAGACGCCTTTAGCGGGCAACTGACCGGCCGGTAGGGTCGGGCGCGTGCCGAAACCGCTCAGCCTGTCGTTCGACCCGATCGCCCGCGCCGACGACCACTGGAAGCAGCGATGGGGGTCCGTGCCGTCCATGGCCGCGATCACCTCCATCATGCGCGCCCAGCAGATCCTCCTCGCGGAGGTGGACGCGGTCGTCAAGCCGTACGAGCTGACCTTCGCGCGGTACGAGGCGCTGGTGCTGCTCACCTTCTCGAAGTCCGGCGAACTGCCGATGTCGAAGATCGGCGAGCGGCTGATGGTCCACCCGACGTCGGTCACGAACACGGTCGACCGGCTCCAGAAGTCCGGCCTCGTCGCCAAGCGCCCCAACCCCAACGACGGCCGCGGCACGCTCGCCTCGATCACCGGCAAGGGCCGCGAGGTCTGCGAGGCCGCGACCCGCGACCTCATGGCCATGGACTTCGGCCTCAGCGTCTACGACGCGGAAGAGCTGGGCGACATCTTCACCCTCCTCCGCCCCCTGCGGACGAGCGCGGGGGACTTTACAGATCCGGGTGACGAGGGGTAGGAGCGCGATCTACTGTTGTCGCGGGTCAGCACGTGATCCCCGCTAGTGCGGGAATTCTCCGATCATGCAGACACAGAGCATCAGGAGCATGACGTAGCCCCCGCCGACGCGGGGAATTTCCGGGCGGTTACGCTCGCTGTATGAGAAAGCCCGTGCTGACCCGCTACCGCGTGATGGCATACGTCACAGCCGTGATGCTGCTGGTCTTGTGTCTTTGCATGATCTTCAAGTACGGCTTCGACAAGGGCGAGGACCTCACGCTGGTCGTCTCCCAGATCCACGGCGTGCTCTTCATCATCTACCTGATCTTCGCCTTTGACCTGGGGCAGAAGGCCCGGTGGTCGTTCGGGAAGCTGTTGTGGGTGCTCGTCTCCGGGACGATTCCCACGGCGGCGTTCTTCGTGGAGCGGAAGGTCGTGAAGGAGATCCAGCCGCTGGTCGAGGGGGCTCCCGCCGAGGCCGCGAAGGCCTAGCGCCCGGGGTCGGACACGTCCGGCCCCGTTTGCCATCGACATTTACTTGGACGTCCTAGTAAATTCGGAGGCATGGATGCTGACGCGATCGCAGAGGGCCGCCGTCGCTGGCAGGAGCGGTACGACACCGCTCGCAAGCGCGACGCCGATTTCACCACGCTCAGCGGTGACCCCGTGGAGCCGGTGTACGGGCCGCGGCCGGGCGACACCGTGGAGGGTTTCGAGCGGATCGGCTGGCCCGGGGAGTTCCCGTACACGCGCGGGCTCTATCCGACGGGATACCGGGGCCGGACGTGGACGATCCGCCAGTTCGCCGGGTTCGGCAACGCCGAGCAGACGAACGAGCGGTACAAGATGATCCTCGAAGCGGGCGGTGGCGGCCTCTCCGTCGCGTTCGACATGCCGACGCTGATGGGCCGGGACTCCGACGACCCCCGCTCCCTCGGGGAGGTCGGCCACTGCGGGGTCGCGATCGACTCGGCGGCGGACATGGAGGTGCTGTTCAAGGACATCCCGCTGGGGGACGTCACGACCTCGATGACGATCTCCGGGCCCGCCGTCCCCGTCTTCTGCATGTATCTCGTCGCCGCCGAGCGCCAGGGCGTCGACCCGGGCGTGCTCAACGGGACGCTGCAGACGGACATCTTCAAGGAGTACATCGCGCAGAAGGAGTGGCTCTTCCAGCCCGAGCCGCACCTGCGCCTCATCGGCGACCTGATGGAGCACTGCGCCGCCGGCATTCCCGCGTACAAGCCGCTGTCCGTGTCCGGGTACCACATCCGGGAGGCGGGCGCGACGGCCGCGCAGGAGCTGGCGTACACCCTCGCGGACGGCTTCGGGTACGTCGAGCTGGGGCTCTCCCGCGGGCTGGATGTGAACACGTTCGCTCCCGGGCTCTCCTTCTTCTTCGACGCGCACCTCGACTTCTTCGAGGAGATCGCCAAGTTCCGCGCCGCGCGCCGCATCTGGGCCCGCTGGATGCGCGATGTGTACGGGGCGACGAGCGAGAAGGCGCAGTGGCTGCGGTTCCACACGCAGACGGCGGGCGTCTCGCTGACCGCCCAGCAGCCGTACAACAACGTCGTACGGACGGCCGTCGAGGCCCTCTCCGCGGTGCTCGGCGGCACGAACTCCCTGCACACGAACGCGCTCGACGAGACCCTCGCCCTCCCCAGCGAGCAGGCGGCGGAGATCGCGCTGCGCACGCAGCAGGTGCTGATGGAGGAGACGGGCGTCACCAACGTCGCGGACCCGCTGGGCGGCTCCTGGTACGTCGAGGCCCTCACCGACCGTATCGAGGCCGACGCGGAGAAGATCTTCGAGCAGATCAAGGAGCGGGGCCGCAGGGCGGTCCCCGACGGCCAGCTCCCCCAAGTTCTCGGCTCCGCTCGAACAGGGGGGACCCCCATCATCGGTCCCATCACCTCCGGCATCCTGCGCGGCATCGAGGACGGCTGGTTCACGGGCGAGATCGCGGAGTCCGCGTTCCGCTACCAGCGGGCGCTGGAGAAGGACGAGAAGAAGGTCGTCGGCGTCAACGTGCACCACGGCTCGGTCACCGGCGACCTGGAGATCCTGCGCGTGAGCCACGAGGTCGAGCGCGAGCAGGTGCGCGTGCTGGGCGACCGGAAGAGCGGGCGCGACGAGGCGCTCGTGCGGCGCACGCTGGACGCGCTGGTCGCCTCCGCGCGCGGCTCCGGCAACATGATCGCCCCGATGCTCGACGCCGTACGCGCGGAGGCGACGCTCGGCGAGATCTGCGGCGTCCTGCGCGACGAGTGGGGCGTCTACACCGAGCCGCCCGTGTTCTGACGCGCAGGCGGCAGGACGTCCGGCAGTACGCCCGGCAGGATGTCCGGACCCGTGGGGTCCGTGAGCCTGCGCAGGAAGGTGAGGATCCCCGTCACGCCCATGCCCCAGGACAGCGGCGCGTCCTGGCGGTCGAGGGCGACGAAGACGGGGGCCTCGTCGGGCCCGGGCTGCGCACCAGCAGGTGCCGGGCCACGTCGAGCGCGGCCTCCCACAGCCGGGCGTCGCCCTCGGCGTGGCCGATCTCCAGCAGGGCCGTGCCCACGCCGACCGCGCCGCAGCACTGCGAGAGGTTCTCCATGCGCGGCACCCACGCGGCGCAGGCGAACGCGGCGGCGCGGGCCGCCGTGATCAGCTCCGGCTCGTCGAAGTGGCGCCCGGCGCGGTGCAGGGCCCGGCTCGCGCCCGCCAGCCCCTGGCACCAGGAGGCGCTGATAGGCACGGCGGAGGCGCCTTCGGACGCGGCCGTGAGCTTGGCGGCGCGCCCGGCGAGGGCCTTCGCGTGGCGCAGCGTGGCCGCCGCGACCCGTTCGTCGCCGGTGCGGGCGGCGAGCGCGAGGAGGAAGTCCACGATCCCGGCGGCCCCGTGCGCGTACCCGAACGTGGGATCGACGCCCGCGGCCTCGGGGAGCCCGCTGTCGGTGGCGACGGTCATCCGCAGCTCGCCGACGGTGTCGAGGAACGGCTCGGCGCAGGCCCGCGCGGCGTCCAGGTGCGCGGCGGAGCCCGTACGGTCGTCGCCCCTGGCGCCCGCGAGGTCGGCGAGGTAGAGGTGGCCGAGGCCGATCCCGGCGGTGCCGCTCAGGATGTCGTCGCCCGGCTCGGGGTCGGCGGCCTCGCGGGGCGGCGGCGCCTCGTACCCGGCCTCCCTGAGCAGCGCGCAGAAGAGGCGGATGCCCGTGGCGCCCGTGTAGAGCCCGGGGGCCAGCTCGATGCGGCGGGAGGCGGCGACGGCGTGCGCGGCCAGCCGGGGGAGCAGCGCGGGGACGCCGGGCCGGTGCCGGTGGTGCAGCAGCTCCAGGCCGACGCCCGCGCTGCCCGTGTAGACGCTCGCGTCGACGGCGCCGATGGCGGCTGCGGGGGTCGCGAGCTGGTGCTCCTCGACGGCGCCGAGGAGCGTCTCCAGCGCCCGTCCGGCCAGCTCGGCGGGGCGTACGCCCGTCACGTCTCCGGGGCCCTCGCCGGGCAGCGGCACCCGTACGGGAAGCGAGGGGCTCGACGGCGCCGCGGGGAAGTGGTCGCCGTCCGCGAGGGCGCGCAGCGCGGGCCGTGCCGTGCCGGGCTCGTCGGAGAGCAGGTCGGCGATCAGGGCGGTGAACGCGGCCTGGCGGTCCCCGTGGAGCGCGGTGAGGGCCTGGAGCATCCGGTCGCGGGCGAGGCCGGGGACGGTGACGCCCAGGGGCGGGAGCATGCCGGTGGCGGCGTAGAAGAGCGTCGTGCCGAGCGCGAAGCAGTCGTCCTCGGGGCGCGGGGGCTCGTCGCGCATCTGGCGGGCGGGCGCGAACCCGGCGGTGCCGCCGGGCAGATGGAGGCCGTCCAGGGCGGCGATGCCGAAGTCGACGAGGACGGCGCGCTCCTCGCCCAGCACGAGGTTGCGGGGGGTGACGTCGCGCATGACGACGCCCTTGCGGTGGAGCGCGCGGAGCGTGCGGGCGACGTCCGTCATCAGCGCGAGGAATTCCGGCGGCGGTGTTCCCGGCGGGGTGTGGCGGGGCGGCATGAAGCTGCCGTGGAGCCGTACGTGGACGAGGAGATTGCGGCTTCCGGCGTCATCGGTGACGAGGAACTCGTCGTCGCCGTGCGCGAAATGGTCGAGGAATTCCGGAATTCCCTCGGTGCCGCGCGCGGCCTCCAGCACGCGGCGTTCGTTCCGGATACGCGTCCGTGAATCGTTGCCCTCCGCGGCCTCGCCGACGAAGGCGCGGGCCTGCTTGACGACGACGTTCCTTCCGGTTCCGGTGTCCACGGCGCGGAAGACATTGCCGTGCGCGGCCTGGTAGATGCCGCGGGTGACGCGGTAGCGCTCGCCGAGGACCTCGGGCGCGGGGTCCTCCTCGCCCTCGCCGGTGAACGGGTCGGCGGCCCAGGAGGGGCGGCGGTACTCCATCGTGGCGGCGCCCTCGAAGAGTTCGCCGTCCGGTCCGGCGACGCCCAGCGCGAGGGAGCCGCGCGGGCCCGCGTACCAGCGGGCGGCGAAGGGGCCGTAGCGGTAGTGGACCGGCGCGTCGGGGGCGACCCGGCGGTCGCTGAGGACCGGCGGGCCCTCGTGCCCGCGCAGCAGCGCGGCGAGGGAGAGCCCGAGCGCGCGCACCCGGCCGGCGTCCGGGTAGACGGTCACGGCCTTGCCGACGGCGGCGGGCTGGTCCTGGCCCTGGTTGAGGCGGGCGAGGACGGAGGCCGAGCGTGCCACCTTGAAGTGGACGCGCTCGGCGAGGAGCACGGGCACGACCGTCTCCAGCAGCCGTGGGAAGGTCGCGGCCCGCGTGGAGACGTGCAGCTTCCAGCCGTGCTCGGCGAGCGGGACGCCCTCGGGCGCGACCGTCACCCAGGTCGCGTCGGTGTGCAGGGAATGGCCGGTGCCCGGCGGGCTGTCGCGCGGTGCGTCCACCGCGCCGCGAAGGTAGCTCTCCGCATCCCAGTCCGTCCGGCTCGTCGCGCCTCTCCCGGCCATTCCCCTCCGTTCCCGTGCTTTACGGATTCACGATTCCGACGCGCTTACGCGAACGAGGTGTTCCCCGTCGCGAGGCAGTTGTCGGTCCCGCCGCTGCAGACGCAACTGATCGGACAACGGTCGGCCGCCGTGGCGGCCTGCTCGAAGGAATCGAATTCGACGACGGGCTCACGCGTGAGTGCTCCACCTACCTGGCGCGGGGCCAGCTCGGACAGCGTCTCCATGGCAACTCCCTTGTGCCTCGGGTGCGTTGAGTGTCCGGACCGCACGAAGCTAGCAGCGCGCGAATGCGCCGGAAAAGGGAGTGTGCCCCGCAAGAGGTCCTGAATCTAGAATTCCGGATCTGCGAAGCGGACCCGGAAGACGGTTCCGCCGCCCTCCGCCCGTTCCGCCGCGAGGTCCGCGCCGTGCGCGCGGGCGATCTGCCGGGCCATGGCGAGGCCGAGACCGGAGCCGGGGAGGGCGCGCGCCGACTCGGCGCGGTAGAAGCGGTCGAAGACATGGGGGAGGTCCTCGGGCGCGATGCCGGGCCCGTGGTCGCGCACGGCCACCTCGGGGCCGGGCGCGAGGGTGACCTCCACCGCGGCGCCGGGCGGGGAGAACTTCGCCGCGTTGTCCAGCAGATTGGACAGCAGCCGGGAGAGCCGCGAGGGCACTCCGGGCACCAGCGCCTCCCCGGCACCGGGCGCGACGGTCAGCCGGAACTCCGTGCCGGGCCAGTGCTCGCGGGCCGTGCCGACCGCGTGCGCGGTCAGCTCCGCCAGCCGCACCTGCTCGACGAGCGGCTGCGGCTCCTCGTCCCGGGCCAGCTCGATGAGGTCGTTGACGAGGGCCGTCACCTCGCGGAGCTGGCGGCCCAGCGCGCCCGCGGCGCGCTCGCGCTGGGCGGGGCTCAGCCGCTCGGCGCGGGAGAGGAGTTCGGTGTTGGTGCGCAGCGCGGTGAGCGGGGTGCGCAGCTCGTGGGAGGCGTCGGCGACGAGGCGGCGCTGGGCGGCCACCGACTGCTCCAGGGCCTCCAGCATCGTGTTGAAGCTCCGGGCGAGGCGCGTGATCTCGTCCTCCCGCGCGGGCCCGGAGCCGGACCCGGACCCGGACCTGGGCCCGCGCCCGGGCAGTTCGACGCGCCGCCCCGGGTCCCGCGTCGCGGTGACCCGCTCGGCCGCCGCGGTCAGCCGCGCGACGGGCGCGAGGCCGGTGCGCGAGACCCAGTAGCCGAGCACGGCCGCGAGCAGGACGCCCGCGCCGCCCACCCCGCCGAGCAGCAGCGCGGCCTGCCGTACGCCGTCCCGTACGGTGTCCGAGCGCAGCGCGACCTGGAGTGCGAGGCCCTCGCGGAGCGGGGTGGTGAGCATCCGCACCGGGTGGCCGTCGACGGTGACCTCGCTGTAGTACGCGGCGCGTTCGCCCGCGGCGACCTCGCGGACG
This sequence comes from Streptomyces albiaxialis, assembly GCF_039530985.1. Classification (NCBI taxonomy): domain Bacteria; kingdom Bacillati; phylum Actinomycetota; class Actinomycetes; order Kitasatosporales; family Streptomycetaceae; genus Streptomyces; species Streptomyces albiaxialis. Next base: position 19,875 of record NZ_BAAAPE010000007.1, on the reverse strand, counting down.
GCGGGCGTGACGGGCAGCCGGTACGGCGTGGGCGGGCGCCTCGACGCGTCGGCCGGGACGGTCTGGGCGCAGGCGGGCGCGGCGAGGAAGCGGCAGGAGTCGGCCAGGACCTGCGGCCGGTCGCCGTCGTCGCGGCTCTGCTGCTTGGCGAGCGTGGCGGACTGGGTGAGGTTGAGTTCGAGCTGGTGGACGAGGGCGTAGCGGATCACGACGTACGCGCCCGCGCAGACCCCGACCGCGACGAGCGCGACCGCCGCCGTGGCGGCGAGGGCGAGGCGGGTGCGCAGCGGGCGGTACCGCTTCCAGCGGCGCACGCCGCGCACGCCGCCGCGTGACCGGTCGCCGCGTACGGCTCCGCGTGACCGCTCGCCGCGCACGCTTCCGCGCCGGGGGCTCATACGGGGTCCAGCCGGTAGCCGACGCCGTGCGCGGTGTGGACGAGGCGGGGCTCGCCGCCGGCCTCCAGCTTGCGGCGCAGATAGCCGACGTAGACGGCGAGGGAGTTCGAGTCGGGCCCGAAGTCCCGTCCCCAGACCTCCTCCAGCAGCACCTCGCGCGGCACGGTCTGGCCGGGGTGCCGCATCAGCAGTTCCAGCAGCGCGCACTCGGTCCTGCTGAACTCCAGCCTCCTGCCGCCCCGCAGCCCCGTGCGGGTCGCGGGGTCCAGCTCCAGGTCGCCCAGGACCAGGGTGTCCCCGTCGGCGGGGGCCGGGCCCGTGCGGCGCAGCAGGGCCCGCAGCCGCGCGGTCAGCTCGTCCAGCGCGAAGGGCTTGACGAGATAGTCGTCGGCGCCCGCGTCCAGCCCGTCCACGCGCTCGCTCACCGCGTCGAGCGCGGTGAGGACGAGGATGGGCGTACGGTCGCCGAGGGCGCGCAGCCTGCGGCAGACGGCGAGGCCGTCGAGGACCGGCATCCGCACGTCGAGGACGAGCGCGTCGGGCTCCCAGCGCGCGACGAGGGTCAGCGCGGACTGGCCGTCGGCGGCCGCGCGCACCGCGTAGCCCTCGACGGCGAGCCCGTCCGCGACCGCGGCCCGTACCTCGGGGTCGTCGTCCACCACCAGCACTTTCGTCGGCATGCGACAAAGACTGCCAAAGCGTGTTCTCACAACCCTCTTAGAAACCGCTGGCCGCGGGAGCCTTTTGTTGGTCCGGGAGTGTGGGGGCAGGGCAGATCAGGGCTGGGCGGAGGCGGGAGGGCCGGTGATGTCCGGCGGCACGGCGGGCGCGGAGGTCGAGCGGCGGTTCGTCGAGCAGCGCGGCCTGCCGTACGCCGTGGCCTACCGGGTGCTGGGCAGCGTCACCGGGGCCGAGGACACGGTGCAGGACGCCTGGCTGCGCTGGAGCCGCCTGGACGCCCCTCCACGGCGCCGCCCGCGTGGCCCGCGCCGTCGCCGTCCTCGCCCGGCGCCGCCCGGACGGCGCGGACACCCGGGTCGTCCAGCTCAACGGCGGCCCCGGCGTGGTCTTCTCCGCGCACGGCACGCCCGTACTGGCCGCCGTCCCGCACCTGCTGGACGGCGCGGTGGCGGACCTCCACGTGGTGACGGCCCCACGGAAGCTGCGGGGCGTCACGGCGTGAGGCGGTTCGTTGTTGCCCTCTGCTGTGGCTGCTGGGCAGGGGCTGCCCCCTTGCCGTGCGTTGCAGCCTGCCGCAGTCGTCGTGGTTGCGCGCGCAGTTCCCCGCGCCCCTTCGGGGCGCACCCGTGCGCAGCGCTCTGAAGCAGGCCCCGGAGGGGCCGCTTCAGGGGCGCGGGGAACTGCGCGACAAGCCACGGCGCAGGCGTAGTCTGCAACGCACCGGACGGGGCAGCCCCTGCCCAGTACCGGCACTCGGGGCGCGGCTCCGTGTGACGGGGGTCATGTGGGGGGCGCGTCACTACCGGAGGGGGCGTGCCGTCCGTGAGGGACCGATCAGCCGGTACTCACGGAACGGAGACACCGTGTTCGCGCTCCATCTCGCCGTCTTCCTCGTCGCCGCCGCGCTCGCGGGCGCGGGCGGGGTCCTCGGCCTCGTCGGCCACGACATCCCCCGGCGCCAGGCCGGGGCCCTGGGCGTGCCCGGGTCCTGGACGCGCCCGATGGGGGCGCTGCTGTCGCTCGGGGCGCTGGGCCTGCTGGTGGGGCTCGCCGTGCCGCTGGCGGGCACGCTGGGCGCCGTCGGGCTCGTGGCGTACTTCGTCTGCGCGTACCTCGTCCACGTACGGGCGCGCGACTGGGACCTGACCCTGTGCACCGTGTACTTCCTGGCGTCCGTCGCGGCCCTCGCCGTGCACCTGGCGCGGCACGGGGCGTCCGGGGCCTGGGACCTGTGACCGGGCCCGCGGGCCCATGAGCCCACGGGCCCACGGGCCCACGGCGTGGAACCCCTTAGAACCCTCTTATGACGGCCCGCGAGCGTGCCGGGCATGCGGACACCGACAGAACCGCCGCCCGGCCGCCTCTCCGTCGTCATCGGCGCGGGCGGGACCGGAGGCCACATCTACCCCGGGCTCGCCCTCGCCGAGGCGCTGCTGCGGGCCGAGCCCGACGCCGCGATCTCGTTCCTCGGGACCGAGCGCGGGCTGGAGACCCGGCTCGTCCCGGAGGCCGGATTCCGGCTGCACACCGTGGACATGATCCCCTTCGACCCGGCGCTCGGCGCCCGCCGCTATCTGCTGCCCGCCGCGCTGCTGCGCGCCGGGGCGCAGGCCAGGACGGTGCTGCGCGCCCAGTGCGCCCAGGTCGCGGTCGGCATGGGCGGGTACGCGAGCGCCCCGGCCGTGCTCGGCGCGCGGATGGCGGGGCTGCCCAGCCTCGTGCACGAGTCCAACGCCGTCCCCGGCCGCGCCAACCGCTTCGCCGCGCGCCTCACCCCGCACCTCGCGCTCGCCTTCGACCGCGCCCGCGCGCACCTGCCCGGCGGGGAGCGCGCGCTGACCGTCGGCATGCCGGTCGCGGCGCCGCTCGCCGCGCTCGGACGGCACCGGGGAGAGCTGCGGGACCGCGCCCGGCACGCGCTGGGCGTGCCGCCCGGCGCCCGCCTCGTGCTCGTCGGCGGCGGCAGCCTGGGCGCCGACCGGCTGACCCGCGCCGCCGTCGCGCTCGCCGGGCGCTGGCACCGGCAGGGCCGTACGGACGTCCATCTGCTGGTCAAGACCGGGCCAGGGGCCTTCGAGGCGACCAGGGGGCAACTGCCGCCCCTCGCGCGTGCCGTGCCCTACCTCGACCGGATGGACCTCGCGTACGCCGCGGCCGACGTCGTGGTCTGCCGCGCCGGTTCGGCGACCGTCGCCGAGCTGGCCACGACCGGCGTGCCCGCCGTCCTCGTCCCGTACCCGCACGCGCCCGGCGACCACCAGACGCACAACGCGCGCGTGCTCACCGACGCGGGCGCCGCGCTGCTGCTGCCCGACCCGGAGACGACCGGCGACCGGCTCGCCGCGCTCCTCGACCCGCTGCTCGCCGACCCGGCGCGGCTCGCGGCGATGAGCGCCGCCGCCGACCCGGGCCCGCACGCGCGCGCCGCCGGCCTGCTCGCCCACGAGGTCCTGCGCCTCGCGGGCCGCACCCACCCCACCCCCGTCAAGGAGACAGCGTGAACGACAGCGACGACCGCAACGAAGGCTTCTGGCACGGCCGTACGGTCCTGGTGACCGGCGCCGAGGGCTTCATCGGCAGCACCCTGACCGACCGGCTCGTGGAGCGCGGCGCCCGCGTGCGGGCCCTGGTGCACTACAAGCCGTACGCGGAGAAGGGCCATCTCGCGCCGTACCTCGGGCGCGCCGACGGGCCCGTGACGGTCCTCGCGGGCGACGTGCGCGACCCCGGCCGCGTACGGGAGGCCGTCGCGGGCTGCGACACGGTCTTCCACCTCGCCGCGCTCATCGGCATCCCGTACAGCTACGCCTCGCCCGGCGCCTACGTGCAGACCAACGTCACCGGCACCGAGAACGTCCTGGAGGCGTGCCGCGCGGCGGGCGTACGGCGGATGGTGCACACCTCGACGAGCGAGGTCTACGGGACCGCGCGCACCGCGCCCATCTCCGAGTCGCACCCGCTCCAGCCGCAGTCGCCGTACTCGGCCTCGAAGATCGGGGCCGACATGATGGCGCTGTCGCACTGGCACGCGTTCGGACTGCCCGTCACGGTGGTGCGGCCGTTCAACACCTACGGGCCCCGCCAGTCGGCGCGCGCCGTGATCCCCGCGATCCTCGCGCAGCTCCACTCCGGCGCCCGCGAGATCAAGCTCGGCTCGCTGACGCCGACCCGCGACTTCACGTACGTCACGGACACGGCCGACGGCTTCCTCGCCCTCGCGGAGTCCGAACGCGCGCTCGGCGAGGCCGTCAATCTGGGCACGGGGGAGGAGATCGCGATAGGCGACCTGGCCCGCGCCCTGATCGCCGCGGCGGGCTCGGACGCCGGGATCGTGACGGACCCCGCGCGGCTGCGCCCCTCCGGGAGCGAGGTGCACCGCCTGCTCTCCGACAACTCCCGGGCCCGTGAACTCTCGGGCTGGGTACCGAAGGTGTCCCTGCCGGACGGGCTCGAACGGACGTCGGCATGGGTGGCGGAGAACCTCCGCCTCTTCGCCCCTGACCGCTATCAGGTCTGACCGAGCGGCGGGGCGAGGAGCAGGGGCAGGCAGACCTCGTCGACGATCTCGGTGACGACGGAGTCCGGGATCGGGGCCCCGTACAGCAGGTAGTGGTCGCGCAGGAGGTCGCCCGCCACGGTGGCGCGCCGCGAGGTGAGGATCCACGGCTGGATCTCGCCCCTCTCCGCCGCGCGCCGCAGGACGCGCTGGAGGGCTCCGGGGCCGACGCTGTGGGCCCGTTCCCTCAGCAGCCGGGCGAAGTCGGGGTTCCGCGCGACCTCGGAGAGCAGGCCGCGGAAGATGTGGCCGTGCGGGCCGGTCAGGCTGTCCGCCATATGCCGTAGTACGGCGAGGACATCGGTACGCAGGCTCCCGGTGTCGGGCAGCTCGGTGTCGCGGTTGCGGAGCGCCGCCCAGGCGTCGACGGCGAGTTCGGCGCGGCCGGGCCAGCGGCGGTAGAGGGCGGCCTTTCCGGTGCGCGCCCTGAGGGCCACGCGTTCCATGGTCAGCCCCGCGTAGCCGACCTCGGCGAGTTCTTCCAGGGCGGCGGCGAGGATGGCGTGCTCCAGCGCCTCGCCGCGGCGGCGGGGGCCCTTGCGGTGATCGCCGGCCGGCGCGGCCCGGTGAGGGCCCTCGGGGGGTGGAGGCATGACTCCCGGCCATTCGTCGACGTACCCGTTGTGCGCCTCGGGCGGCTCACTCTAGCCTCAAATTAGAGAACTGACCGTTCTTTAAGTGTCGAGGTCTGCGAGGTGTCCGATGACCGGAACCGTGACGACGCCCTCACCCGAATCCTCCGAATCCCCCGAACCCCCCGCCTTCCCCACCGACCGCACCTGTCCCTACCGCCTGCCCGAGCAGTACGACCGTCTGCGGGAGCGCGGGAGTTCGCTGCACCGGGTCACCCTCTACGACGGCCGTCAGGCGTGGGTCGTGACCGGGTACGAGACGGCGCGCGCCCTGCTGGCCGACTCCCGGCTCTCGTCCGACCGTTCGCACCCCGATTTCCCCGCCACCTCGCCGCGGGTGGTCGGCCTCCGGGACGCCGACCCGTCCTTCATCGGCCTGGACCCGCCCGAGCACGGGCCCCGGCGGCGCATGGCCATCAGGGAGTTCACGGTGCGGCGGGTCAAGGGCATGCGCGCCGATGTCGAGCGCATCGTGCACACGTTCCTGGAGGACATGATCGCCTCCGGGCAGCCCGCGGACCTCGTCAGCCGGTTCGCGCTGCCGGTGCCGTCGATGGTGATCTGCCAACTGCTCGGTGTGCCGTACGCCGACCACGACTTCTTCCAGGACGCCAGCCACCGGCTGGTCCGGTCGCAGGACGCGGAGGGAGCGCGGGCCGCGCGGCGGGACCTGGAGGACTATCTGGGCGGGCTGATCGACAGCAGCCGACGCGAGCCCCGGCAGGGCCTGCTGGCCACCATGGCCGACGAGCAGGCGGCGCGGGGGACGGTCGGCCGTGAGGAGCTGGTGGCGACCGCGATACTCCTGCTGGTCGCCGGGCACGAGACGACCGCCTCGATGACCTCGCTCAGCGTCATCACCCTGCTCGACCACCCCGAACAGCACGCCGCGCTGCGCGCCGACCCCTCGCTCGTACCCGGCGCGGTGGAGGAACTGCTGCGCTATCTCTCGATAGCCGACGTCGTCGGGAGCCGCTTCGCGACGGACGACATCGAGATCGACGGCCACCGCATCCGGGCGGGCGACGGCGTGATCGTCACCAACTCCCTCGCCAACCGGGACGGTTCGGCCTTCGAGGACCCGGACACCTTCGACGTGCGGCGCGACGCGCGCCACCACCTGTCCTTCGGCTACGGGGTGCACCAGTGCCTCGGCCAGAACCTCGCCAGGCTCGAACTGGAGGTCATCCTCACCGCGCTGTTCGACCGTCTGCCGACGCTGCGCCTGGCGGTTCCGGTCGAGCGGCTGAAGCTGCGCCCGGGCACGACGATCCAGGGCGTCGACGAACTTCCGGTCGTGTGGTGAGCGCCATGAAGCCACCCCTGCGTGTGACGGCCGACCGCGACATCTGTGTGGGCGCCGGCATGTGCGCCCTGACGGCACCGGAGGTCTTCGACCAGGACGAGGACGGCCTGGTGACCGTCCTGGTCACCGAGCCCGACGACGACGCCGGGGCCGCGGCGGCCCTGGAAGCCGGCTCCCTCTGCCCGTCGGGCGCGGTACGCATCATCGAGTAGACCGGGCCTCGCGCACGGCAGCCCGCCGTTGGCGGCAGGCGTGTAGCCGGGTGCGGCGGCTCACCGACTGAGCGCGCAGTTCCCCGCGCCCCTATGGGGTGACCTCTCACGTCCGGGTGCCCCGTCAAGGGGCGCGGGGAACTGCGCGAGCAACGGTCCACGGCCCGAGCACGGCAGCCCGCCGTTGGGGGCAGACGGGTTGCCCTCTACGGAGTGGCGCGGCTCGCGGCTGCCAGGCCGTCGAGGATCAGGGTGGTGAAGCGGCGAGCCCACTCCTCGCCGATGCGCTCGGCGCTCACGAGCGCGCGGTGGACGACCGCGCCCGCGATCACGTCGAAGATCAGGTCGACGACCGGCCCCGGGTCGTCCGTGTCGCGCGGGAGTTCGCCCCGTTCCTGTGCCCGGTGGCGCCCCGCGAGGACGAGCCGTTTCTGGCGTTCGACGATGGCCTCGCGCACGCGGGCCCGCAGCGCGTCGTCGTACGTCGACTCGGCGATCACCGCCATGAGCGAGGTCTTCGTCTCGGGCCGTTCCAGGAGCGCGGCGAAGGAGAGGACGACGCTCTCGACGTCCGCGCGGAGGCTGCCGCGGTCGGGGAGTTCCAGTTCGTCGAAGAGGACCGCCACCGCGTCGACGACCAGTTCGCTCTTGCCCGCCCAGCGGCGGTAGAGGGTGGTCTTGGCGACCCCGGCGCGGGTCGCGACGTGGCTCATCGTCAGCCTGCTCCAGCCCACTTCCACCAGCGCGGCGCGCGTCGCGTCGAGGATCGCGCGGTCGGCCGCCGCGCTGCGGGGGCGCCCGCGGCGGTGCGGGGTCGGTGCAGGCATGGCGCCGACCATACCGCCCGGTACGTACGGCACCAGGGGGCCGGGCCGTGAGGCGGATCACCCGGTTCCGCTCCGGGGAGGCTTGCGGTGCGGCCGGGGCTTCGAGTTACGCTACGGCCCGTAGCGGAATGATCTGCGGGACTTCCGTGACAGCAGCGACAACCACGCGCCGGGTGGGGACCCGGCAACCGTTGCACACACAGCCGCGCGCAGGGGGGAGACTGGTCTCATGCAGCCACGCAATATGTCCATGAGCGGAGTGGTCGACCTCGCCGCGGTGAAGGCGGCCGGAGAGGCCAAGCAGAAGGCGGAGCAGGCGCGCGCGCAGGCCGCCGAGGGGGGCGGGGCTCCGGCGCCGTCGAGCCTGGTGATCGATGTGGACGAGGCGGGCTTCGAGGCGGACGTGCTCCAGCGTTCGGCCGAGGTCCCGGTCGTCATCGACTTCTGGGCGGAGTGGTGCGAGCCGTGCAAGCAGCTCTCGCCGCTCCTGGAGCGGATCACGAACGAGTACGCGGGGCGGGTGCTCCTCGCGAAGATCGACGTCGACAAGAACCAGATGCTGATGCAGCAGTTCGGCGTCCAGGGGATCCCGGCGGTCTTCGCGGTCGTGGCGGGGCAGGCCCTGCCGCTCTTCCAGGGCGCGGCCCCCGAGCAGCAGATCCGGGCCACGCTCGACCAGCTCGTCCAGGTCGCGGAGGAGCGCTTCGGCATCACCGGCCTCCAGGGCGCGGTGCCGGAGGGCGAGGCGGAGGACGCGGCCGAGCCCGAGGTCCCGGAGGACCCGGTGCTGGCCGCCGCGCAGCAGGCGCTCGACTCGGGCGATCTGCCGGGCGCCGTCCAGGCGTACAGGAACAAGCTCTCCGAGGAGCCGGGGAACGTCGAGGCGAAGGTCGGCCTCGCCATGGCCGAACTGCTCGGCAGGGTCCAGGACATGGACGCCCGCCAGGTCCGCAAGGACGCCGCCGACCGGCCCGGCGACGTCGGCGCGCAGCTCAAGGTCGCGGACCTCGACATGGCGGGCGGTCATGTGGAGGACGCGTTCTCGCGCCTGATCGACGCCGTCAAGGGCTCGGCGGGCGAGGACCGGGACGCCGCGCGGCTGCGGCTGCTGGAGCTGTTCGAGGTGATCGGCGGCGAGGATCCGCGCGTGGTGCAGGCCCGCGCGGCGCTCGCCCGCGCCCTTTTCTGACCTGCCCGTACCGACGGTCACCCCCACGTCGCCACTCATTGATTTAGCGACAACGGCGACCGCGTTTTGCCAAAACTTGGCAATCGCGGTCGCCGTTACTCGTAGTAAGCGGAACCGAGGATTTCGCCCCGCGATGTCCGAGTGGTCCGCGAGATTCCTGGCCAACGCTCGCGACCCTCAGTGTCCGTTCGATGCCGTTCGGAGGCACCGGGGTTATCCGGCCGTTACTCGTAAGTAACGAACCCCCTTGTGCGCGGGCTCCAGATGCACCACGATCGGCCAAGCTCGGTCCATGGCAACGCAGCCCGACACCCACTCGGCGCACGGCGGTCCTGGGTCCCCACCGGGCCGGACAGGGGGGTCTTCGCCGAACGGCGGGGCCTGTCCGTACACAAACCGTTAATAGCGGGGCCGCGCGGGAGCGCGGCCAGTGGTTGTCGCTCGGGGGTGATCGCCGACAGCCCGGACGTGGCACAGGACGAGGCACGGATCCGGCGACGGCGCTCTCCTTCCCGAGGACGTAGCACTTCTCCCTCCCCGGCCCGCGCGGCCGGGAGGTACCCCCACGGCAGGGTCGGACCCGCGAACTCCGGGTCGCCAGGCCGGAGATGTACGTCCGAGAAGGAGGAAAGTCATGGAGTCCCTGGCTCGTGGCGGGACCAGATGGAAGCGGTTCGCCGTCGTCATGGTGCCGAGCGTGGCGGCGACCGCCGCGATCGGCGTCGCCCTCTCGCAGGGTGCGCTGGCGGCGTCGTTCAGCGTCTCCGGCCAGCAGTTCAAGGTCACCGCCGACAAGCTCGACGGACAGGGCTTCGTTCAGTACGGCGCGGTGGACACCAACAAGTCGGGCCAGAAGCCCGTCGCCGTCGTCGGCATGAACTCGGCGAAGATCACCAACCTTTGCCAGTCGGTCGTCGTGCCGGTGCCGGTGTTCGGCGACGTCTCGATGAAGCTGACCGCCGGAAAGGCGGGCGGCCCGCGCGTCGAGGCCAAGAAGCTCTACATCGACGCCGACGACCTGCACACCAATGCGACGTTCAACAACATCGACATCGGTGTCTCGGCGGACAAGACGACCAAGGGTCCGGGTCCCCACCAGGGCGACAAGTACCTGAAGGACTCGTTCGCCCAGCAGGCGGACAGCGTCGCGTTCACCGACGTCAAGCAGCGCGCGTGGGCCACCACCGCGGGCACGTTCAAGCTCAGCGGCCTGCACATGGCCGTCAAGAAGGGCAAGAGCGAGTGCTACTGACGGTCCGTGGCGGACGCTGACGGACCAGCCACGGCGCGGGGCGGCGGCACGGCTGCGCCGCACGCCCCGCACCGGGTCCGCACGTACGGACCGCTCCACCTCAGCAAGATGTTGTGCCAGTCCCGAGGAGCTGTACCCCCATGAGCGCCGACACGCGACAGAGTGTGATGACCGGATTCGGCCAGAAGCGCAGTGCCTTCCGGGACTGGCGCGGACGGCGCCCGTTCTGGGGCGGGCTGCTCACGCTGCTCGCGGGCATCCCGATCATGTACATCCCCTACCAGAACCTCACTCTGGGCTCCCTGACGATCCGGATGTCGACGACGGCGGGCGCCGGTTCGCTGATCATCGGCGTGCTGCTGGTCGTCCTCGGCATCACCATGTGGTTCCAGCCCCAGTCACGGGTGTTCGCGGGCGTCGCGGCCATCCTGCTGTCGCTGGTCTCGCTGGTCGTCTCGAACATCGGCGCCTTCCTCATCGGCTTCCTGCTCGGCCTCATCGGCGGCGCGCTCGGCGTCTCCTGGGCCCCGGGCGGGCCCCCGGCGGCCACGCCCCGCGGCGGCCGGACGGACGAGGCGACGACGACGGCGGTCGCGGAGTCGGCGGCCAAGGACGACGAGCCGCGCGACGTCCCCGTGCAGAGCGGGCCCCCGGCGGCGGAGCACACCGCGACGGAGCACACAGCGAGCGTGAACGACGCGAACGACCCGAACGCGAACGGGAGGCAGCACCGTGCCGGCTGACAAGGCCCAGGGCCGTGGAAGATCGGGGCCGCGGCACGCGGCGCCGCGCAAGCCCCTGCTGACCCGGCTGAACATCCCCGCCGGTAAGGCCGTCGCCGTGGCGGCCGTTCCCACGGCCATGCTCGTGGGCATGGGGTTCACCCCCCAGCTCGCCCAGGCCAAGCCGCTCCCCAAGAACCCCTTCAAGGGCGACGCCTGCGTCTCCGCTCCCGACAAGGAGGAGACCGAGGCCGAGCAGGAGAAGCGCGAGGAGCGCGCCGAGAAGCTCAAGCGCGACCTCGCGAAGGAACAGGCCAAGCGCGAGAAGGCCGCGGAGGACGCGAAGGAGAAGGGCAAGGGCAAGGGCTCCGGGGGCGACTCCGGCGACGCCGACAAGTCCGGGCCCTCCGACGGTACGGACGAGCCCGCGCCCGACCCCGCGAAGCCCTCGCAGCCCCCCTCGGGCGGCGGCGAGGACGCCGACAAGCCCTCGACGCCCGCGCCGGACCCCTCCGAGTCCGAGGACGAGGAGAACCCCTGGTACGACCCGCTGGGCGTGGGCAAGAAGCTCGAGGACGCCTTCACGCCCAAGGACGAGAAGGAGCAGGAGGACCCGGCGAAGCCCGCGCCCGAGGACAGCGCGAAGCCGACCCCGACGCCCTCCGCCCCCTCGAAGCCTTCCGAGCCCTCCGAGCCCTCCAAGCCGTCCACGCCGAAGCCCCCGTCGTCCGAGGACGGAGAGGACGCCTCCGCCGGGGACCGCGCGGAGAAGCGGGACGGCGGGGACGACGCGGCGAAGAAGCAGAAGGACGAGGCCGGGAAGGACCGGGAGAAGGACCGGGAGAAGGACAAGGACAAGCCCGGCGCCAACGAGCAGGGCAAGGACGGCAAGGCCCGCGCGTACGACCCGGACAAGGACGCGGGGAAGCCCTTCCCGTGCCCCGAGAAGGGCGACTACGAGGGCAAGGGCGAGCAGACGCCCGCCACGATCCCGAACCAGCCCTGGTACCTGAAGGCCTCCTCGCTCACCCTGCGCGGCGCGAGCTACAAGGGCATCGTCGAGATCACCATGCCGAACGGCAAGACGAAGCAGGCCCTGAAGTACACCAGCGACGAGCTGGACATCGGCGACCTGCACCAGACGGTGGACGGCCCGAGCGGCAAGACCACGCACGTCAAGGCCGCCGAGGGCTCGACTTCCACCATCCGGGGCGGCCAGGTCACGATGTACACGGAGGAGCTGAAGGGCAAGCTCTTCGGGCTGATCCCGATGACGTTCAGCCCCGAGAGCCCGCCGCCGCTCGACCTGCCGTTCATCTACCTGACGGATGTCGAGGTGCGCCAGGCGGCCCAGTTCGGCGGCAACCTCACCGTCCCCGGGCTGCACACCTATCTGACGGACTGAGCGTCCGTACGCACTCCGGGAGGGCCGACGACGGCGTCGGCCCTCCCGGCTTTTCGTCCGCTACGGCCTCCGCGGCGCTCAGCCGTTCTCGTTGCCCAGGTGGTGGACGCGGACCATGTTGGTCGTGCCCGGGACGCCGGGGGGCGAGCCCGCCGTGATGATCATGGTGTCGCCCTCGTCGTACCGCTGGAGCTTCAGCAGCTCGGCGTCGACCAGGTCGACCATCGCGTCGGTGTTGTCGACGTGCGGGACGACCATGGTCTCCACGCCCCAGGTCAGGGTGAGCTGGTTGCGCGTCGAGGGGTCGGTCGTGAAGGCGAGGATCGGCTGGCAGACCCGGTAGCGGGACAGACGGCGGGCCGTGTCGCCGGACTTGGTGAAGGCGACCAGGGCCTTGCCGTCGAGGAAGTCCGCCATCTCGCAGGCCGCGCGGGCGACCGAGCCGCCCTGGGTGCGGGGCTTCTTGCCGGGCGCCAGCGGCTGGAGGCCGCGGCTGAGCAGCTCGACCTCGGCGGCCTCGACGATCTTCGACATGGTCTTGACGGTCTCGATCGGGTACTGCCCCACCGAGGACTCGGCGGAGAGCATCACCGCGTCGGCGCCGTCCAGGATCGCGTTGGCGACATCGCTCGCCTCGGCGCGCGTGGGGCGGGAGTTGGTGATCATCGACTCCATCATCTGGGTCGCGACGATCACCGGCTTGGCGTTGCGGCGGCACAGGTCCACGAGCTTCTTCTGGACCATCGGGACCTTCTCCAGCGGATACTCCACCGCGAGGTCGCCGCGCGCCACCATCACGCCGTCGAAGGCCGCGACGACGTCCTCCATGTTGGCGACCGCCTGCGGCTTCTCGACCTTGGCGATCACCGGGACGCGGATGCCGACCTCGTCCATGACGCGGTGCACGTCGCGCACGTCGGCGGCGTCGCGGACGAAGGAGAGCGCGACCATGTCGCAGCCCAGGCGGAGCGCGAAGCGCAGGTCCTCGATGTCCTTCTCGGAGAGCGCCGGGACGTTCACGGCCGCGCCGGGCAGGTTGATGCCCTTGTGGTCCGAGATGACGCCGCCCTCGATCACGATCGTACGGACGCGGGGGCCCTCGACCTCGACGACCTGGAGCGCCACGTTGCCGTCGTTGATCAGGACGGCGTCGCCCTTGGCGACGTCGCCGGGCAGGCCCTTGTAGGTCGTGCCGCAGATGGTCCTGTCGCCGGGCACGTCATCCGTCGTGATCGTGAACTCCTCGCCGCGCACCAGCTCGACGGGGCCCTCCGCGAAGGTCTCCAGGCGGATCTTGGGGCCCTGGAGGTCGGCGAGCACGCCGACGGCGCGGCCCGACTCCTCGGTGGCCTTGCGGAGGCGGTGGTACCGCTCCTCGTGCTCCTCGTGGGTGCCGTGGCTGAAGTTGAACCGGGCCACGTTCATCCCGGCCTCGATCAGCGTCTTGAGCTGCTCGTAGGAGTCGACGGCGGGGCCAAGGGTGCAGACGATTTTGGAACGGCGCATGGTGCCATCCTCTCATTTTGTTTACATGGTGAACGAATGGGGGGGCCGCTGAGCCGGGGCTCTCCGCTCAGTCGGCGGTGACCAGCGCGTAGGTCTGTTCCGCGATCTCCAGCTCCTCGTCGGTCGGGACGACGGCGACCTTCACCCGCGCGTACTCGGGCGAGATCAGCCGCGCGCCGTCCCCGCGTACGGCGTTCAGGTCCTTGTCGACGGCGAGGCCGAACTCCTCCAGGCCCGCGATCGCGGCCTCCCGCACGGGCGCGGCGTTCTCGCCCACACCCGCCGTGAAGACCACGGCGTCGACCCGGCCCAGCACGGCGTAGTAACCGCCGATGTACTTCTTCAACCTGTGGATGTAGATCTCGAACGCGAGCCGTGCCGTCTCGTCGCCCTCGTCGATGCGGCGGCGGATCTCCCGCATGTCGTTGTCCCCGCACAGGCCGACCAGTCCGCTGCGCTTGTTCAGCAGCTCGTCGACCTCCTGCATGTCCATCCCGGCGACCCGGCCCAGGTGGAAGACGACCGCCGGGTCGATGTCCCCGGAGCGGGTGCCCATCACGAGGCCCTCCAGCGGGGTGAGGCCCATCGAGGTGTCCACGCACCGGCCGCCCGCGACCGCCGAGGCCGAGGCGCCGTTGCCCAGGTGCAGCACGATCACGTTGACCTCGGACGGGTCCCGGCCCAGCAGCTCGGCCGTCTTGCGGGAGACGTAGGCGTGCGACGTCCCGTGGAAGCCGTACCGCCGGATGCGGTGCTCGTCGGCCGTACGGACGTCGATCGCGTACCGCGCGGCGTGCTCCGGCATCGAGGAGTGGAACGCGGTGTCGAAGACCGCGACCTGCGGCAGGTCCGGGCGCAGCCGCTGCGCGGTCCTGATCCCGGTGATGTTCGCCGGGTTGTGCAGCGGCGCGACCGGCACGAGGCGCTCGATCTCCTTGAGCACCGCGTCGTCGATCAGCGTCGGCTCGGTGAACCGCAGCCCGCCGTGCACCACCCGGTGGCCGATCGCGGCCAGCTCGGGGGAGTCCAGGCCGAGCCCGTCGGAGTCCAGCTCCTCGGCGACGGCCTTGAGCGCCGCGTCGTGGTCGGCGATCTCGCCCTCCCACTCGCGCTTCGCGCCGCCCGTGACCAGCGGATGGTGGCTCAGCGCCGAGGTCTCCTCGCCGATCCGCTCGACCAGCCCGACGGCGAGGCGCGTGCCGGTCGCCATGTCGAGGAGCTGGTACTTCACCGACGAGGAGCCGGAGTTGAGGACGAGGACGCGGGAGGCGGTCGTGGCGGTCACGGCAGGGGGCTCTCTTCCTGGGCCTGGACGGCGGTGATGGCGACGGTGTTCACGATGTCCTGCACGAGGGCGCCCCGCGACAGGTCGTTGACCGGCTTGCGCAGGCCCTGCAGGACCGGGCCCACGGCCACCGCGCCCGCCGAGCGCTGGACCGCCTTGTAGGTGTTGTTGCCGGTGTTCAGATCGGGGAAGATCAGCACGGTCGCCTGGCCGGCGACCTGGGAGCCCGGGAGCTTGGTGGCCGCGACCGAGGGCTCGACCGCCGCGTCGTACTGGATGGGTCCCTCCGTCAGCAGATCGGGGCGACGGGCACGCACCAGCTCCGTGGCCCTGCGCACCTTGTCCACGTCGGCGCCGGAGCCCGAGGTGCCCGTCGAGTACGACAGCATGGCGATGCGGGGCTCGACCCCGAATCGCGCCGCGGTCGTGGCCGACTGGATCGCGATGTCCGCGAGCTGCTCGGCGTCCGGGTCGGGTACCACGGCGCAGTCCCCGTAGACGAGCACGCGGTCCGCGAGGCACATGAAGAAGACCGAGGAGACGATCTCCGCGTCGGGCTTGGTCTTGATGATCTCGAAGGCGGGCCGGATCGTCGCCGCCGTCGAGTGCACGGCACCCGAGACCATCCCGTCCGCCAGGCCCTCGCGCACCATGAGCGTGCCGAAGTACGAGACGTCGGAGACCACGTCGTACGCCAGCTCGTAACTGACGCCCTTGTGGGCGCGCAGCTTCGCGTACGTCTCGGCGAACCGGTCGCGCAGCGGCGAGGCCGCCGGGTCCACCAGCCGCGCGGTCGCGCCCGCGGTGGCGTCCGGGGCCTCGTCGTCGCCGAGCAGCTCCAGCGCGATGCCCAGGTCCGCCGCGCGCTTGCGGACGGCCGCCGGCTCGCCCAGGAGCGTCAGGTCGCAGATGTTGCGGCGCAGCAGCACCTCGGCCGCGCGCAGCACGCGCTCCTCGGTGCCCTCGGGCAGCACGATGTGCCTGCGGTGCGCCCGGGACCGCTCCACCAGCTCGTGCTCGAACATCATGGGCGTGACGCGCTCGCTGCGTACGACCGAGAGCCGCTCGGTGAGCTGCTTGGTGTCCACGTGGGTCTCGAAGAGCCCGAGCGCGATCTCCGCCTTGCGCGGGGTCGCCGCCGAGAGCTTGCCCTCCAGCGGGATCAGCTCGCCCGCCGTCGGCATGGAACCGCCCGGCACCGTCAGGACCGGGGTGCCGGGCGCGAGGCGGGCGGCGAGCTGGAGGGTCTGCTCGCCGGGCCGCTCGTCGAGGGTGAGCAGGACGCCCGCGATGGCGGGGGAACCGGCCGAGTGCGCGGCGAGGGCGCCGATGATCAGGTCGGCGCGGTCGCCCGGCGTGATCACCAGACAGCCCTCGGTCAGCGCAGGGAGGAAGCTCGGCAGGTGCGCGCCGCCGAAGACCAGGTTCCGTACGTCGCGGGAGAGCCCGGCGTGGTCGCCGAGCAGCACCTCGGCCCCCATCGCCTCCTTGACCTGCCGCATCGTGGGCGCGGAGAGCGCGGGCTCCTCCGGCAGTACGTACACGGGTTCGGGCAGCCGCTCGGCGAGGCCCCGCACGGCCTCGCGGGCCCCGGGGTCCCGCACCCGGTTGGCGACCATCGCGAGCAGGTCGGCGCCGAGCGAGGCGTAGGCGTGGTGCGCGTTGCGGACCTCGGCCGCCGCGCTCTCCGGGCCCTGGTCGCGGGTGGCGACGACGGGGATCACGGAGGCCCCGAACTCGTTGGCCAGCCGGGCGTTGAGGGCCAGCTCGGCGGGGAGGCCCGTGTCCGCGAAGTCGGTGCCGAGGACGAGCATCGCCTCGTACTCCCCGGCGACCGCGTGGAAGCGGTCGACCAGGCGCGATATCAGCTCGTCGGTGCCCCGCTCGGCCTGGAGCGTGGCGGCCTCGTCATAGGTCATGCCGAACGCGGAGGCGGCGGGCTGGCTCAGCCGGTAGCGGCTGCGCAGCAGGTCGTAGAGCCGGTCGGGCCCGTCGTGCACCAGGGGCCGGAACACTCCCACCCGGTCCACGTGGCGGGTCAGGAGCTCCATGACTCCCAGCTCGACGACCTGGCGGCCGTCTCCCCGGCCGATACCGGTCACGTACACGCTGCGCGTCACGCATTCGCTCCCTGCTGTCGAGACGGGCTTGAGCCCATTCGTCTAGAAAGCGCCCGTAAGAGGAGGGCTATACCCTTGACAATACCTGCGCTTCTGGCTAGGCCGCGCGCCAGGCGGCGGGCCCTGCCGTGCCACCTGCGGACCTCCGTCTGCCCGTCCACGGAGCGGACCACACCGGACCGCTGCCTTCAACACGTGAAACAATCGCACCGGCTCACCACTGGATCAGCCCCCCTTGACCAGCAGCCCCCGAGCAGGAGAAGCGAACCCCATCATGCGCATCGGAGTCCTCACAGCAGGCGGAGACTGCCCCGGTCTCAACGCCGTGATCCGGTCCATCGTCCACCGCGCCGTGGCCGACCGGGGCGACGAGGTCATCGGCTTCGAAGACGGTTTCAAGGGTCTCCTCGACGGCCGGTACCGCCCCCTGGACATCAACTCCGTCAGCGGCATCCTCGCCCGCGGCGGCACCATCCTCGGCTCGGCCCGTCTGGAGCGGGACCGGCTGCGGGACGCCTGCGAGAACTCCGAGGAGCTGATCGGCCGCCTCGGCCTCGACGCCCTCATCCCCATCGGCGGCGAGGGCACGCTCACCGCGGCGCGGATGCTCGCCGAGTCGGGCCTGCCGGTGGTCGGCGTCCCCAAGACGATCGACAACGACATCTCCGCCACCGACCGCACCTTCGGCTTCGACACGGCCGTCGGCGTCGCCACCGAGGCCATGGACCGCCTCAAGACCACCGCCGAGTCCCACCAGCGCGTGATGGTCGTCGAGGTCATGGGCCGCCACGCGGGCTGGATCGCCCTGGAGGCGGGCATGGCGGGCGGCGCCCACGCCATCTGCATCCCCGAGCGGAACTTCGAGGTCGACGACCTCGTGAAGATGGTCGAGGAGCGCTTCTCGCGGGACAAGAAGTTCGCGATCATCTGCGTCGCCGAGGGCGCCCACCCCGCCGAGGGCTCGATGCCGTACCAGAAGGGCGCCATCGACCAGTACGGCCACGAGCGCTTCGCCGGCATCGGCAACCGCCTCGCCATCGAGCTGGAGCACCGGCTCGGCAAGGAGGCCAAGCCCGTGATCCTCGGCCACATCCAGCGCGGCGGCACGCCCACGGCGTACGACCGCGTGCTCGCTACCCGCTTCGGCTGGCACGCCGTCGAGGCCGCGCACCGGGGCGACTTCGGCATGATGACCGCGCTGCGCGGCACGGACATCGTGATGGCCCCGCTCGCGGACGCCGTCACGGTCCTCAAGACGGTCCCGCAGGACCGCATGGACGAGACCGAGGCCGTCTTCTAGAGGGTGCCCCGGGGTCCCCTCAGGCCCCGGGCCCGGACTTCCGGCCGTCCAGGAGGCCCCGGACCGTGCCGAGTTCCTTCCACTCGCCGTCGCGCCGCTCGTCCACCCAGACGGGGCGGCGCTCGGCGTGGTGGTTCCGGAACTCGTAGTCGCCGAGCAGCCCTTCCGTCCTGGACCCCTCCAGCGCGGCCCGCAGATCGCTGCGGGCCGTCTCCACGCCGGGCGCGTCCCGGAGCGTGTCCGGCAGGTGCCGGGCGAGGGCGAGCGTCGCGTCGTACAGCTCGGCCGCGCCGCGGTGCCGCAGCAGCGGCTTCACCTCGGCGGGGGCGGCGCACAGCCGGGGCAGCTCCTCGCAGTCCGGCTTCTGCGCCTCGTCGCGGAACGGGCGGAAGCGCAGTGAGCCGTCCGGGAGGCCGCGCAGCTCGTCCTCCGTACGGGCACGCGACTCGGCGGGGGCGCACATCTCGGGGTACTCGGCCTGCACCACCGCCGTGCGCCGCTCCTTCTTGAGCGCGGAGATCCACGGCTCGGGGGTCATCGGGAGGCTGGCCGCCTGGGCCTTGTGCCGCCGCAGGGCGCGCACGACGTCCCCCTCGTCCATCTTCAGGGCGTCGCGGCCGGGCAGCGGGTGGGCGAGGCCGCTCGCCTCGATGCCTGAGGTGGTGCCGTAGTCCAGTTCCAGGTCCGACTTGTCCTCGGCGCCGACCAGCAGCGTGCGGACCCCCTTCGCCTTCCGGAGGTAGCGGCCCTCCTGCTCGCCCAGCTCGCGCGAGTCGGCCACGGCCGAGAACGAGTGGGTCCGGTAGCGGGAGTCGGAGCAGGTGTCGACGGCCGCCATCCGGCGCGCCGGGTCCTCGTCGTTCAGCTTCGAGTCGAGCGCGTCGACCGCGCCGAGGACCGCGAGGGTGTTGCCGGGAAGGGCCGAGGAGTCGCCGCCGTCGACCGGGACGACACGGACAGGGAGCTTCTTCCTCTCGTCCTTCGTGGCCTCCTTGAGGGCCGCGCGGACGACGCGGGCCCGCTGCTCGCCGCCGACCTCGGTGCCTTCGGTCTCGCTGTCCGTCTGCGCGACGACGAGTGAGTACGTGCCCGGCTCGTACGCCGAGGGGGAGTCGAAGGGGCGGGGGACGGGGCCGTGGGGCGGGGGCTCGTCGTTGAGCTTGGCGACCGAGAGGCCGCCGACCACGAACAGGGCCAGCAGCCCCGCGAGGGCCGCCTGCCGGGTGTGCGACCGGCGCTCGAACGTACCCGCGGGGGCGAGCGGGGAGGAAGCCCGGTGCGGGCGATGGAATCCGGGGCCGGTGAAGGGCTCGGGATTCGGCTTCGGCCTCGGCCCCGGCTTCGGTTCCGGGCCGGACTCGGGCTCGGGCTCGGGCTCCGGCTTCGGTTCCGGCTCCTGCTTCGCCGGTTCCGGTTCGGGTTCGGGTGTGCCGTCGATGAGGGCCTGGACGCGGGTGAGGGCCTCGTCGGCGTCGGCGGGCCGG
>NZ_BAAAPE010000006.1:0-122109 GCF_039530985.1 Streptomyces albiaxialis | reverse complement strand
CTGAAGCGGACGATTCCCGGCGGGCACATCAGGCTGCGGTTCGCCGACCCCGCCGCCTACCGCAAGGCCGCCGACGCGCTGAACGGGGCCGCGCCCGACGACGAGGCGCTCACCCTGCAACTCCCCAGCGACGGCAGCCAGCGCGAACTGCGCGCCGTCCTCGACCGGCTCGACTCCGCCGGTATCGAGGCGGACGAGCTGACCGTGCACACCCCCGATCTCGACGACGTGTTCTTCGCCCTGACCGGCGGCGGACCCAAGGAGGCAGTCCGATGAGCAACCTCGCCCTCGCCGTACGCGACTCGTCCACGATGCTGCGCCGCAACCTCCTGCACGCCCGGCGCTACCCGTCCCTCACCCTGAACCTGCTGCTGACGCCGATCATGCTGCTGCTGCTCTTCGTCTACATCTTCGGCGACACCATGAGCGCGGGCATCGGCGGCGGCGACGCCGACCGTTCCGCCTACATCGCCTTCCTCGTCCCCGGCCTGCTCCTGATGACCATCGGCAGCACCACGATCGGCACCGCGGTCTCCGTCTCCAACGACATGACCGAGGGCATCATGGCCCGTTTCCGCTCCATGGCCATCCACCGCGGCTCCGTCCTGATCGGACACGTGGTCGGGAGCGTGCTGCGGGCGGTGATGAGCGTGGTCCTGGTCGGCGCGGTCGCGGTCGCCATCGGCTTCCGCTCCACCGACGCGACGCCCCTGGAGTGGCTGGCGGCCTTCGGCCTGCTCGTCCTCTTCGCCACCGCGCTCACCTGGGTCGCGGTCGGCATGGGCCTGGTCAGCCCGAACGCCGAGGCCGCCGGGAACAACGCGATGCCGATGATCCTGCTCCCGCTCCTGTCCAGCACCTTCGTCCCGCTCGACGCGATGCCGGGCTGGTTCCGGCCGATCGCCGAATACCAGCCCTTCACCCCGGCCATCGAGACCCTGCGCGGTCTCCTCCTGGGCACCGGCATCGGCAACGACGGCTGGCTCGCCCTCGCCTGGTGCGCCGCCCTCGCGACCCTCGGCTACCTCTGGTCCACCGCGAAGTTCGCCCGCGACCCGAAGTGACGACGCTCCACCCCGCACCTCCCCGTACCGCCCGAGGGCGGCGCACCCCGACAACCCGTCGGTGTACGCCGCCCTCTTCGTGCTTTCAGATACTCCCCGCCGGACCCGCGCGACGTGCTCCGCGGGCCGGGAAGCCCCCCGGCATCCCGCCCCGGCCCGGATCGCCGCGTTCGACGTCACGAACGGCGGGGACCGCCTGGCGCTCCGCGCCGTCGTCGCCCGGTATCCGGCTCCTGGTCCGAGCCGGAAGGGGTCAGGCGCAGGCCTTGTAGAAGTGGCTCCAGCCGTCGGTGGGCATGGCGGGCGGCTCGGGGGTCGTGCCGGTCTCGCCGTACTTCTGGTCGAGGTCGTAGTCGAAGTCGCCCGGGCCGTTCTCGCCGCTCAGGCGGACGGACCGGTCGAGCCCGCCGTCACCGGAGTTGTTGAGGACCGCGAGGTCGGGGTAGGCGTCGTCGCCGTAGTCGGCGACACGCAGCTCCTGGGCCTCGCCCATGTCGCCGATGTCGGAGTGGCGGGCGTCGGGCGAGGACAGGTCGGCCCGCTCGACCGGGCCCTTGCGGTACTCGGCGATACGGGCGGTGTTCGGGTCGTCGACCTCGGACGGCGTGACGACGTTGACGACGAGGTCGAGGGTGCCGTCCTGGTCGAAGTCGGCGACCGCGGCGGTGGTCTCCTCGCCGGACTTGGCGCCCACCAGCTCGGCCACGGACCGCGCGGTCCCGTACGCGCCGTCGGCCTTGCCCCACTGGATCGTCACCTCGGTGCCGGAGAGGCCCGGGTTGGAGATCTTGTCCGCGTGCCCGTCGCCGTCCAGGTCGCCGACCAGCGTCGTGGCGTCCGCCAGACACGCCGCCGCTGCCTTGCCCGCCGCCTTCCCCGAGGACGCCGAGTCCGCCGCGCTGGCGTGGTATCCGGCGACCGTCAGGGACAGGGCGACGGCCGCGAGCGGCGCGGCGATCAGACGTGAACGCTTACGAAGCATGAGTGAACTCCCGTTGTCATTGCTGCGGAACCGTGCTCGTACGGGAAGCCCCCTGGCGAGCACGGTTCGAGCCTGCGGGACGCCCCGTCCACGGCGCCATGGCTGCCGGGCAGTTGGGGACGCTGGAACACTCTTCCACGCCCTGACCAGCGGAAACGGGGTCCGCTTGGAACGCCCCGGTGGGACGCCGCAGGCCCCCGCGCGGCTACGGGCGGGAGGCGGCGGCCCGGAAGCCGAGCACGAACCGGCGCTGCCAGGGGGTCTCGACGGCGTGGGAGGAGTAGTGCGCGCGGACGTACTCCACCGCCTCCCCGGGCGCGACCCCGTCCTGGATCGCGAGGCACGCGAGCGCGGTGCCCGTACGGCCGCGGCCGCCGCCGCACGCGAACTCCACGCGCGCCTCCCCGGCCCGCTCCCACGCCTCGCGCACCGCCTCCGCGAACCCGGCGCGGTCGGACGGCAGCCAGAAGTCGGGCCAGCGGATCCAGCGGCTCTCCCACGCGACGTCGTCGGGCCGGCGGCCGCGCAGATGCAGCGCGAAGTCGGGACGCGGCCCCTCGGGCAGCGGGTGGCGCAGCCCGCGCCCGCGCACGAGCAGTCCGGAGGGCAGCCGCAGCACGCCCGCGGCGGTGGGTTCCCAGGTGTTGGTGGCGGTCATGGGCCGAGCGTATGCGCGCGGGACGGCGGGATCAGGGGAACGCCGGGAGCGGAGGCCCCGCGCGGGGAATACGGGGGACAGCAGGGGGTGGAGGGGGTGCGGGAAACCGCAGTGTGCGGATACCGCGGCGTGTGGCGTGCGGAATTCGCGGCGTGCGGAAAACGTGGCGTGCGGAAAACCGCAGCGCCCGCCCACAGCCTGTGGACGGGCGCGAGGGAGGGGCGGCTCAGCCGCCGTGCGGTGCCGCCGTCACTTGGCGGGGATCACGCACATGTTGGGGACGTAGCCGCGGGTGCCGCGGTACTCGACGTAGCCCCAGCCGTCCCAGTTCTTCATCCCGCACTTGCTGTACTTGCCGCCCTTGACGCCCTTGATCCAGCAGCCCTTGGTGCCCTTGTACCAGAGGCGCAGGCCGGGCGACTTCGTGCTCGGCTTCTTGCGGACCTTGACGTTGGTGTTGGCCTTGGCCCATTCCTTGCCGCCCCCGCTGCACTTGGCGGCGGCGGTGCCGGTGGCGCCGGACTCGGAGCCGACGGTCGTGGCGGTGGCCGCCGCCCCCGCGCCGAGCAGCGAGAAGACGGCCACGGCCGTCGGGATGATCAGACGCTTCTTCATCTGTGGTGGAGCTCCCCGTGTGACGTGTTGATCAACGTGCGGCCCCATGTGTACCTGACAAGACGTAGATCAACAAACGCGGAGCCCGTCACGGGCCTCCATCAGCGCGAAGCCCAGCAGATTCAGCCCGCGCCAGCGGTCGGGCCGGGGCGCGTCCTCGTGGTCGGCGGCCAGACCGATGCCCCAGACGCGGTCGAGCGGGCTGGCCTCGACCAGGACGCGCGCACCGGTCGTCAGCAGGAAGTCCCGGATCTCCGGGTGCTGCCCGAACTTGGCGCGGCTCGCGGCGACCACGATCCCGTATCGGTGCGCCGCCCACACCTCCTCGTCGAACCCGCGCACCTCCCGCCCGAGCTTCTTCGCCTGCGCGGGGTGCGGGGCGGCGAGGACGCGTTCGGCGAGATCGTCCTCGCCGAAGAGCCACGCCTTGTGGGCCATCATGTAGTGCTCGGCGGTGGCGAAGACCCGGCCGCCCTCCGTGAACTCCGCGGGCCACCACTGGCTGAGGCAGCCGGGCCCGGGCGTCCCGTCCCGGCGGGGGCGGTGCCCCCAGAAGAAGAGGAACTTCACCGGAAGCCCGCGCGCGACGGCCTCCGCCGCCCCGTCCACCGACCTGATCCCCGGCCCCGCATCCGGCATTCCGGCCAGCCCCCCGTCGTACTCGTCCCGCCCGTTCCCCGGCAGTCTGCGGGCGAACGGGCGGGGCGCTCAAGCGCATTACGGCACGCTCACTCCGGCCCGGCGCTCCGCCCGAAGCGGCAGCGGATCTCCGCGCCGGTGCCGCCCGGGGGCGTGCCGAGGACCACGTCGCCGCCCGAGTCCTCCGCCGTCGTACGGGCGATGGCGAGGCCGAGGCCCGTGGAGCCCGCGCCGCTCTCGCCGCGGGCGGCGAACGTCTCGGCGGTGCCCTCGGGGAAGCCCGGCCCCTCGTCCCGGACCGTGAGGACGCCGTGGTCGCGCTCCGCCGCGACCGTGACGGACAGGGCGGCGCCCTCGGGCGTGTGGTCGAGGACGTTGCCGATCAGCGCGTCGAGGACGGCGGAGAGTTCGTCCTCCGGCACCCGGACCCCGACCGGGACGGCGGGCGCGGTCACCGTCACCTCGCGGCCCTGGTCCTCCGCCAGCGGGGTCCAGAACGCGGCGCGCGCACGGGCCACGGTGGCGAGGTCCGCGCGGCGCGAGCCGGGCGGCGCGCCCGCGCGCCGGGCCGCGCGGATCACCTCGTCCACGCTCCGTTCCAGTGCCGCGACCGAGGCCCCGATACGGGTGGCCTCCCCCTCGTCCCGCAGCCCCTCCGCGTCGAGCCGGAGCGCCGCGACGGGCGTACGGAGGCGGTGCGCGAGGTCGGCCCCGCGCTCGCGCTCGGCGGTGACGAGGACGTCGATGCGCTCGCCCAGCTCGTTCAGCCGCCCGGCGAGCAGGCGCAGTTCGCGCGGCCCCACCGGTTCGGCGCGGGCCGACAGCTCGCCGCCCGCGAGCCGGTCGGCGACCCGCGCGAGGCGCCGCGTGGCCCGGACGAGCCGGGCCGCGAGCCGGTCCGCGAAGGCGAGCCCGAGCAGCATCAGGGCGACCCCGAGCCCGGCCACCGCCAGCCACGACGGCAGTACCCCGGCCCGCAACTGGTCCTCGCTCACCGCGACCTCGACCACCGAGGCGGAGTGCCGCCCCTTCGCGCCCGTGGCGGACCCGGCGGCCCCGCCGGACCCGGCGTGCGTGCCGAGCACCGGCACCATGACCACGCGCCCGCCGCCCCGCGCGTCGCCGGGCGCGTAGGTGAACGCCCGTCCGCCGCGCGCCAGTTTCAGCGCGTCGGCGCTCACGCCCGGCGCGCGCGGCCCCAGCACGTCACCATTGGCGAGGACGACCGACGTACGCGGCTGCCCGTCGCCGTTCAGCCCGTCGAGCACGCCCTGGACGACGCCGCGCCCCTCCTTCTCGCGCCCCGGCGAGAGCGAACCGCCGACGACGGCGGCGACCGACTGCCCGCGCTCGGTCGCGTCCGTCATCGCCCGGTCCTCGGCGTGGCTGCGCACCAGCAGCGCGAGCGGCAGCAGCAGCACGGCGAGCACGACGGCGGTCGTCGCCCCGATGAGCACCAGAAGCTGCCTACGCACGGTCGCCCTCGGCCGTGCCGTCCGGCGCCGTGCCGTCCGGCGCCGTCCCGCCCGACGCCGCGTCGCCGGGGGCCGCCAGCTTCACGCCCACCGTCCGCACCGTGTGCAGATAGCGCGGCTTCTGCGCGGTCTCGCCCAGCTTCCGGCGCAGCCAGGACAGGTGGACGTCCACCGTCTTGTCGGCGCCGCCCAGGGGCTGCTGCCAGACCTCGGCGAGGAGTTCGCGGCGCGAGATCACCTGGCCCTGGCGCCGGGCGAGATAGCAGAGCAGGTCGAACTCGCGCGGGGTCAGCTCCAGCGGCTCGCCGTCGAGCGTGACCTCGCGCGCCGAGGGCGCGACGACCAGCCCGCCGACCGTCACCGGCGGCTCCGGCTCGTCGGGCTCGCCGCTGCCGAGGCGCCGCAGCACGGCCTTGATACGGGCGTCGAGCTGCCCCGAGCCGAACGGCTTGACGATGTAGTCGTCCGCCCCGTCCCCGAGCGCCGCGACGATCTCGGGCTCGTCGTCCCGCGCCGTCGCGACGATCACCGGCACGTCGCTGACCGAGCGCAGCATCCGCAGCACCTGTCCGCCGTCCACATCCGGCAGCCCGAGGTCCAGCACGACCAGGTCGGGCCGGTGGGTGACGGCCGCGTCGAGCCCCGCCATGCCCGTGGACGCCGTGGCGACGGCATGGCCGCGGTCACGGAGGGCCCGGACGAGGGCTCCGCGGAGCTGGGGGTCGTCCTCGACGACGAGTAGGTGCGACATACACGTACGTTAGCCGTGCGAGGTCCGTGGACAGTCCATAGGTGCTCGTATTAGCCAGCTCCTGCGCCCTTGTCCAGCTCTTAACCGGGCGTTAGGAGAGTACGGAGGAGACTGAGGCAATGGCACATTCCGAGGAGCAGGACCACGAGCCCGGCGGCGTCCGCCGGCGCCGGATCGCGGCGGGCGCGTGGGTGTGCGCGGTGGGCGCCGCGTTCCTGCTCGGCGCGTGGTCGTTCTCGCACGCCGACCCGGGCGGGCAGTACGGCCGCCCCGAGCCGCTCGGCGAGGGCGCCGTGCGCCACGAGCTGTCCCAGGAGCGCGCGAAGGCCGAGCAGCGCTCCGCCTCCGTCCCGGACACGGATCCGGCCCCGGCCCCGGGGGAGGACGACGACGGCTCCTCGTCCGCGTCCCCGAGCGCGAAGCCGACGCCGACCCCCACCCCGGCCCGCACCCCCCGCGTCCACACGGCCACCGTCCGCTTCCCCGACGGACTCGGCACCGCCGTCGCGGAGTGCCGCGAGGACGCGACGACGGTGAAGCTGCTGAGCTGGAGCCCCGCCGAGGGATACAGCGCGGACGACGTCGAGCCGGGCCCCGCCGCCCGCGCCAGCGTCGAGCTGGAGCCGCTGGCGGACGACGCGGACGAGCACACCGTCGTCGTACGCTGCGCGGACGGCAAACCCCGCACCGCGTACGAGGGGGACGACGCGGAAGACAGCGCCGACGACTGATCACTACTCTGGGCGGGTCCCCGAGCCCTGAGCGAACCGAGGTGCCCACCGTGACGACGCACTCCCCCGTCCCCGTGCCCGACCCCGCCGCGGGCGAGGCCGTCAAGAGCGCCGACCGCGCGCACGTCTTCCACTCCTGGTCGGCGCAGGGCCTGATCGACCCGCTGCCCGTGGCGGGCGGGCAGGGCGCGTACTTCTGGGACTACGACGGCAACCGGTACCTCGACTTCTCCTCCCAGCTCGTCAACACCAACATCGGCCACCAGCACCCCAAGGTCGTCGCCGCGATCCAGGAGCAGGCGGGCCGGATGTGCACGATGGCGCCGGGCTTCGCGATCGACGTGCGGTCGGAGGCCGCGCGGCTGGTCGCGGAGCGCACCCCCGGCGACCTCGACAAGATCTTCTTCACCAACGGCGGCGCCGAGGCCGTCGAGAACGCGGTCCGGATGGCCCGGCTGCACACCGGCCGCCACAAGGTGATGAGCGCCTACCGCTCGTACCACGGCGCCACGGCCGCCGCGATCAACCTCACCGGCGACCCGCGCCGCTGGGCCTCCGACACGGGCACGGCGGGCGCCGTGCACTTCTGGGGCCCGCATCTGTACCGCTCGCACTTCCACGCGGAGACCGAGGAGCAGGAGTGCGAGCGGGCGCTCGCGCACCTGGAGGAGACCCTCGCGTTCGAGGGGCCGGGGACGGTGGCCGCGATCATTCTGGAGACCGTCGTCGGCACGGCCGGCGTCCTCGTCCCGCCGCCCGGGTACCTCGCGGGCGTCCGCGAGATCTGCGACCGTTACGGCGTGGTCTTCATCCTCGACGAGGTGATGGCGGGCTTCGGGCGCACCGGCGAGTGGTTCGCGCTCGACCACTACGGAGTGGTGCCCGACCTGCTGACCTTCGCCAAGGGCGTCAACTCCGGTTACGTCCCGCTGGGCGGCGTCGCGATCAGCGCGGAGATCGCGGCGGACTTCGACGAGCGCCCGTACCCGGGCGGACTCACCTACTCCGGGCACCCGCTGGCCTGCGCCTCCGCCGTCGCGACGATCGAGGCGATGGCCGAGGAGGGCATCGTGGAGCACGCGGCCCGCATCGGCGAGACCGTCCTCGGCCCGGGCCTGCGCGAGATCGCCGAACGGCACCCGTCGGTCGGCGAGGTGCGCGGCATGGGCGTCTTCTGGGCGCTCGAACTGGTCCGCGACAAGGAGACCCGCGAGCCCCTGGTGCCGTACAACGCGAGCGGCGCCGCGAACGCGCCGATGGCCGAGTTCGCCGCGGCCTGCAAGCGCGGCGGCCTGTGGCCGATGACGAACATGAACCGCGTCCACGCCGTCCCGGCCTGCACCGTCACCGAGGCGGAGGCCAAGGAGGGACTGGCGGTGCTCGACGAGGCCCTGGCCGTGGCCGACGCGCACACCACGGCGGGGGCCTGAGGTCCGGTGATCAGACGCAGCACCCTGCGCGCGCAGATCGCCACCGCGCTCCGCGACGAGATCCTCGCCGGGCGCCTGGCCACCGGCCGGGAGTTCACGGTCAAGGAGATCGCCGAGCAGTACGGCGTCTCCGCCACGCCCGTGCGCGAGGCGCTGGTCGACCTCGCCGCGCAGGGGCTGCTGGACATGGAGCAGCACCGCGGCTTCCGCGTCCACGAGTTCACGCTCGACGACTACCGCGCGATGTGCGAGGCGCGGCAGCTCGTCCTGGACAGCCTGTTCGCGGGGGCCCCGGCGAGCGCGGGCATGCCCTCCCCGGCCGGGCCGGAGGCCCTCGCCTCGGTGCGCCGCCGCGCCGAGGCGGCCGAACGGGCGGCCACGGCGGGCGACCTGGACGTGCTGATCGCGTACGACCTGCGGTTCTGGCGCGAGTTGGGCAACATCGTGGCGAACCCGTACATCGCGGACTTCCTGGACCGCCTCCGGGTCCAGTGCTGGGTCTACACGGTGCCCCTGCTGCGCGCCGAGCGCTCCCTGGCGGGCCGCCTGTGGACCGGCCACACGGCGCTGCTGGACGCCCTGGAGGGCGGCGACGCGGACGGCACCCGCAGCGTCCTGGCCGACTACAACGCCCACGCGGCGGAGCTGCCGCCGGACGGCACGGCCCCCGACGCCTGAACGGGCACGGGGCGGACGGGGACGGACGCGGACGGGCACGGACGGACGCGGGCGGCTTTTCTCGCGTTTTCTCGCGTTTCCTCGCGTTTCCTCGCGGGGTGCTGCCGCGCGGGCACCGCGCACTACGCTGGGACGACGCGGGTCCCCGACGTATTGGAGTGCTCTCTTGGCCTGTGACCTCTGGCTGGTCCCGCTGGTCGACGTGCTGTGCCACAGCCCTGACAACCCCTTCGCCGAGGAAATCGCCACCTACGACCGCGCGTTGGCCGAGGCCGGGCTCCCCCCGGTGCCGGTCTTCGGCTACATGCCGGGCCTCTCCGGCGACGTCGCCCCCGTCGCGGGCTTCGACTACGAGGCGCTGCACTACCTCCGCCGCGCCTATCTGCTGCTGGTCAGCGGCCTGGAAGTCACCGCCGTCGACCAACTGGGCGGGGACTACGAGCAGTTGCTGGAGATGTTCGAGCAGCCCGCCCAGCAGTCCCACCTCGTCTGGCACTTCGACCACGCGGGCGCGTACGTCCCGGTCGACTTCGCCGCGCCGCTGGCCGGGGACGAGCTGCTGGAGGGCGGCGGCCCGCTCGGCTCCAGCCACGGGCTCCTGCGCGAACTCCAGGCCGTCGCCCCGCACCTGGGCATCGACCCGGCGAACCCGCCCCCGGCGCCCGCCGCGCCGATCCGCCCCACGGAGCTGGACGAGCCGGCCGCCTCGGCGGCCATCGGATACGACGACGGCACCCCGTTCGGCCGGGAGCGCCACGTCTGGCTCGGCCTGCACGCCGCGGCGACCCGGAGCCTCGCCCAGGGCTCAATGATCGTCTTCAGCTAGCCGCCGCGGGACACGGCCCCTTGCCGGGGGCCGGGGACCGGGGGCTTACCGGGTTTACCCCTCCGGCGGCCGTTGCCGCGGCATGTTCGGGCGGGTGCCCGGAGCGCCGGGGAACGGGGGCGGCGGGAACCGGTTCCAGCGGGGCCCGCCGCCCCCGCCGCCGGGCCCTGGCCCGTGCCCCGCTCCGGCGGCGCCGCGGGCCGTGCGCGCGCCCCCGTGCAGATGCAGCGGCCCCGAGAGCGTGCGGAACTCGACCATCCAGTCCGCCGTCTCGGCCCGCACGATCTCCTCGACGTCCTCCGCGAAGCGCCGCAGCACCGCGAGCGACCGCTCGGCCGCCTCGCCCGCCGTCCCCTCGGCGGGCCCGAGCACCTCCCGTACGCGCTCGGCCGCCCACTCGTACTGGAGAACGGTCAGCCGTGCCCGTACGGCCTGGGCCGTGGCGATGTCGCGCATCCAGCCGGAGGTCAGCCCGAGGCAGCGGTCGGCGGCGAGGCACACCGCGGCGCCGAGCAGCGCCACATACCCCCACCAGGGCTCTGCGGCCGGGGGTCCCGGGCGCACGCCCGCCAGCGCCAGCAGCGGAAGCAGCCCGCCCACCGCGCCGCCGCCCACCGCGCACACCCGCAGCACACGCGCTCCCCGGCGCTTCCACACGCGGTCGTCCAGATACCGGGCGACCACGCGCAGGGCGTCCTGCTCCACCCACTGGTACAGCTCGTCCAGGCGCTCCGCCGGCTCCCCCCAGTCCCCGGACGGGAAGGCCCGTCCCAGCAGATCCCCGGGCCGCATCTCCGGCTGACTCACCCGCACTCCCCACGCTCGGAGCTGAACTCGGCCCCCCTTCATACAGCCGGACATACGGCCGGAGACGTCGCCCGGAGGCCGTACGAGGGCCCGCCGCACACGGAATCGCCCCCTGCTCAGGCAGGGAAGCCCGGACCCCCGCCTCCCCCTCTCACCCGAAAGAGGCTCCCGGGTCGCCCGCTAGGCTGAGCGCGTGAGGATCCTGGTCATTGGCGGCGGTGCCCGCGAACACGCAATCTGTCGCTCGCTCTCCCTCGACCCCGAGGTCACGGCCGTGCACTGCGCGCCGGGCAACGCCGGGATCGCGGAGGTCGCGACGCTCCACCCCGTCGACGCGCTCGACGGCGCGGCCGTCGCCGACCTGGCCGTCTCCGACGCGGTGCGGGCCGACCTCGTCGTCGTCGGCCCGGAGGCCCCGCTGGTCGCGGGCGTCGCGGACGCCGTACGGGAGCGGGGCGTGCCCGTCTTCGGCCCGTCCGCGGAGGCCGCGAAGCTGGAGGGCTCGAAGGCCTTCGCCAAGGACGTGATGGCGGCGGCGAACGTCCCGACCGCGCGCAGCTATGTGTGCGCGACCCCGCAGGAGGCCGACGCCGCGCTCGACGCCTTCGGCCCGCCGTACGTCGTGAAGGACGACGGGCTGGCCGCGGGCAAGGGCGTCGTCGTCACCGACGACATCGAGCGGGCCAGGCAGCACGCGCGGGACTGCGGCGGCGCCGTCGTCATCGAGGAGTTCCTCGACGGCCCCGAGGTCTCCCTCTTCGCGCTCACCGACGGCGAGACCGTCGTCCCGCTCCAGCCCGCCCAGGACTTCAAGCGGGCCTACGACGCGGACGAGGGCCCCAACACGGGCGGCATGGGCGCCTACTCCCCGCTGCCCTGGGCCGACCCGAAGCTGGTGGACGAGGTCGTCGCCACGGTCCTCGAACCGACCGTGAACGAGCTGCGCCGCCGCGGCACCCCCTTCTCCGGGCTGCTCTACGCGGGCCTGGCGATCACCTCGCGCGGGGTGCGGGTCATCGAGTTCAACGCCCGCTTCGGAGACCCCGAGACCCAGGCGGTGCTGGCCCGGCTGAAGACGCCGCTGGGCGGCTTCCTGCTCGCGGCCGCCACCGGGCGGCTCGCCGACTTCCCCGCGCTGCGCTGGAGCGACGGCGCGGCGGTCACGGTCGTCGTCGCCGCCCACGACTACCCGGCGAAGCCCCGTACGGGTGACCGTATCGAGGGCCTCGACGCGGTCGCGGAGCAGGACGAGCCCGAGGCGTACGTGCTGCACGCGGGCACGAAGCGGGACGCGGACGGGCACCTGGTCAGCGCGGGCGGCCGGGTGCTGTCCGTCACGGCGACCGGCGCCGGCCTGCGGGAGGCGCGCGAGCGCGCGTACGCCGCGGTGGGCCGCGTCCGGCTCGACGGCTCCCACCACCGCTCGGACATCGCGCGCGAGGCGGCGGAGGACTCCGCTCTGTGACCCCGCTCCGGGCCGCCAGGGTGGCCCGGGGTGGCGCGGAAGGGTGGCGGAATCGTCCATAACCCCTGGACGGTCCCCGGGCAATACCTCTCCCCAAAGCCATTCCATCGAGTGACCGGACCCTTGTCCGGCTGACGGTCCCGGACGCCCCAACTAGGGTGCCGCACAAGCGGTATGGACCAAGCGCGTCCGACTGGCGCAGCGCGCATTGCGGTGTCAGTGCGCGGTGCCACAGTGGGTGGGAAGCCGGAGAAGCCGGAAGTCCGCGACATCGTCGGGGGTGTGTGAGCTCGTGGCCGGGGTTGGTCAGCAGGCGGACGCGCGATCGGCGCGCGCACACGCCCTCGCGGTGCTGCGGATCCGCAGCTCGGCGCTGGGGGCCGCGCTGCTGCCCGCCGCCGTCGCCGTCATCCTCCTCGCGGGGCACACGACGGGTCACCTGGGCCCGGTGTGGGAGACCCCGCGCTGGATCGTCACGGGAGTGGCGCTCGCGGTGCTCGCGGCCGCGGCGGCGGTCGCCGCCGTGATCGCGCGGGCCCGGCCCGCCGTCTCGCCGACCGTCCCCCTGGAGGAGCGCGAGGCCCCGGATCTCTACGCACTGGTGCGGGACCTCGCCGACCGGCTCGACGTGCCCGCGCCCTCCGCCCTCGCCCTCACCCCCGACTGCGACAGTTGGCTGGAGGACCGCACCCACCCGGCCCAGTCCGAGGACGCGGGGCGCCCGCGCGGACCGCGCGGCAGCCGCTCCCGGGACGCGGCGCCCGTGCTGGTCATCGGCTCGCCCTTCCTCTGGTGGATGCGGGTCGCGGAGCTGCGGGCCCTGCTCGCGCCCGTCGTCGCGGGCACCGGCCCCTCCGCGCACCCCGACATAGCCGCGGCCCGCCGCTTCGTGCGCGGGCTGGACGCCGCGGTGGCCGTGGCCGAGCGCGCGCGGACGACGAGTTCGGGCGCGGGCATCGGCACGGCCCTGCGGCTGGTCGGCGTGCTCGCCCGGGTGATGCTGCGCGCCAGCGGGCCGCACGCGGCCGAGATGGAGCGCGGGGTCGCCGCCGCGGCCTCCGAGCGCGCCCAGAGCGTGGACTACGGCCTGCGGGTCGTCGCCCAGGAGCAGGTCGGCCTGGCGTACGCGGGCTGGGACCGGCTCCTCACCCGCGTCGCGCTGCCCGCCTGGCGCCTCGGCCTGTGGCCCTCGCGGCTGGACGCCGGGGTCGTCTCGGCGCTGACCGAGCTGTCCCGCCGCGACCGCCTCGCGGAGGGCTTCACCTCCCGCCTCGGCGAGCGCCCCGCCTGCGACCTGCTGGAGGAGCCCGGCGCGGTGGACGGCGCCGTCTCGCTCCTCGCCGCCCGCCTCTTCCACGGCCCCCGGCCCACCCCGGGCCCGGGCGGCCCGGCGCCCGAGTGGACGCCCGTCGACTGGTCGGCGTACCCGGAGGAGGTCGTGGACCGCATCTGGCGCACCGAGGCGGCCCGCCTCTTCGACGCGCTCGCGGACAGGGAGCCCGCGCCCCGCGCCGACGCGGACGGCACCCCGGACGCACCCGGCGGGGACCCGGCTCGGGACCTGTCCCCGTCCCCGTCCCCGGAAGCGGACCGGCGCCGTGCCGGCGAGGGCGACGCGCTGTGCGGCCCCACGCTCGCCCGCGTCCTCGACCACCTCACCGGCTCCGGCTCCGGCTCCGGCACCGGCCCCGGCTCCGGCTCCGGCTCCGGCACCGGCGAGGCGCTCGCCGCCCGTATCAGCGCCGACGTGGCCCGCGAGGAGGCCGCGGGCGCGGCCGAGGAGTCCGGCGCCCTGAGCGGTGCGGGCGGCGTGGGCGCCGTCCCGGGCGCGGGGGACATGCTCCCCGCGCCCCCGGCCCCGATGGGCCTGCCCCTCCGTCCCCCGCGCAGCGGCCGGGAGCTGCTGGCCGACCACGTCACGGCGGCGGTCTGCTGCGCGACCGTGGACACCGCGGGCGGCGCCCCCGGCCTGGACTGGCTGGACGGGCCGACGCTGCTGGTCGCGGGCGAGCGCAGGACGGACCTCTCGCGCCCGGTCCTCGCCCTGGTGGAGGAGGGGGACGCACAGCCGTTGCGCGAGTGGCTCGCGTCCGTCGGCGTGCGCCCCGACAAGCCCGTGCGCCTCGTCTGAGAGATCAACTCCAGCCAATTCACCACGAACGGTGACTACGCGCTTGCGTAATGTGATGTGCTGTCTGCCGTCAGCAACTCGTGACAAAGGGAGCGACGCGGGGCGAGCGGGAAGGGCCGGGTGGCGCAGGTGGGGTCCGAGCAGACCGAGCAGATCCGCAGGTGGGAATCGGGAGCGCTGGCGCACGCCGTCACCGATCCCTTCGGCCAGGGCCCGCTGCCCTGGCTCAGGGTCAGCGAGCACTACTTCGAGAACGGCCGCCTGGTGCCCTGGTACGTCGAGTGTCTCGACCCGGCGCCCGGCCAGACCACCGGCACCCCCGAGCTGCTCCTCGGCCGCGAGGGCGGGAACCGGCTGCTGGCGCCCCCGCGCCCGCGCCGCGTCTCCGGCAGCGGCCCGACCACCGCCGACGACGTGCGGTGCCAGATCAAGGGCTTCGCCTCCGTCGCGGGCGGCACCGCGCCCGGCGAGTCCATCGACTTCCGCATCACCGTCAATCCGCCCCAGCCCTTCGGCGTCGACGTCTACCGGATCGGGCACTACGGGGGCGACGGTGCCCGGAAGATCACCACCAGCCCCCGGCTCTCCGGCATCCAGCAGCCCCCGCCGCTCACCGCCGACCGCACCGTCTCCTGCCACCACTGGTGGCTCTCCTGGCGCCTCCAGATCCCGGACTACTGGTCGACGGGTGCCTATGTCGCCGTCCTCACCACCGCCGACGGCCACCGCTCCCACATCCCCTTCACGGTCCGCGACCGCGACCCCGCAGACCTGCTCCTCGTCCTGCCGGACGTGACCTGGCAGGCGTACAACCTGTTCCCCGAGGACGGCCGCACCGGCGCGAGCCTCTACCACGCGTGGGACACCCACGGCCGCCTCCTCGGCGAGGAGGACGCCGCCGTGACCGTCTCCTTCGACCGGCCCTACGCGGGCGCGGGCCTGCCCCTCCACGTGGGCCATGCCTACGACTTCATCCGCTGGGCCGAGCGGTACGGGTACGACCTCGCGTACGCCGACACCCGCGACCTGCACGCGGGCGCCGTCGACCCCGCCCGCTACCGCGGCCTGGTCTTCCCCGGCCACGACGAGTACTGGTCGGTGCCCATGCGCCGCGCCGCCGAGAAGGCCCGCGACAGCGGCACGTCCCTCGTCTTCCTCTCCGCCAACACCATGTACTGGCAGGTCGAGCTGGACACCCTCCCCTCCGGCGCCCCCGACAGCCTCCTCACCTGCCGCAAGCACCGGGGCACCGGCCGCTCGGCGCTCTGGCGCGACCAGGGCGAGCCCGAGCAGACGCTGCTCGGCATCCAGTACGCGGGCCAGGTCCGCCGGCCCTCCCCCCTCGTCGTGCGGAACGCGGAGCACTGGCTCTGGGAGGCGACCGGCGCGGGCGAGGGCGACGAGCTGCCGGGCCTGGTGGCGGGTGAGGCCGACCGCTACTTCCCGCGTACGTGCCTGCCGGACCACTCGGAGCGGATCCTGCTGGCCCACTCCCCGTACCGGGACGGCGGCGGCACCCGGCGCCACCAGGAGACGTCCCTGTACCGCGCCCCGTCCGGCGCCCTCGTCTTCGCCTCCGGCACCTTCGCCTGGTCCCCGGCCCTCAACCGGCCCGGACACGTGGACGAGCGGATCCAGCGGGCGACGGCCAACCTGCTGGACCACATCTGCAAGCGGGACTGACCGCACCCCCGAGGGGCACTCGTACGGTCCCCCGGACGGGGTAAGGGAGAATCGCCCCCAGGGAGTACGTCGGCTGCCCCGGGAGGAAGAGAACGTGAGCGGATTCGTCGAGAAGCCCGAGCCCGTGCAGGTGCCCCACCTCACGCACCTGCACACCGGCAAGGTGCGGGATCTCTACCAGAACGAGGACGGTGACCTCGTGATGGTCGCCAGCGACCGCGTCTCGGCCCACGACTGGGTGCTTCCGACCGCGATCCCGGACAAGGGCCGCATCCTCACCAAGCTCTCCCTGTGGTGGTTCGACCAGCTCGCGGACCTGATCCCGAACCATGTCCTCGGCACCGACGTCCCCGAGGGCGCCCCCGCCGACTGGGAGGGCCGGACCACGGTCTGCAAGTCCCTGCGGATGGTCCCCGTCGAGTGTGTGGCGCGCGGCTATCTCGCCGGCTCGGGCCTCGCCGAGTACGAGGCGAGCCGTACGGTCTGCGGGCTCGCCCTCCCCGAGGGCCTGGAGAACGGCTCCGAGCTGCCGGGCGCCCTCTTCACCCCCGCCACCAAGGCGGCCGTCGGCGACCACGACGAGAACGTCGCGTACGAGGAGGTCGCCCGCCAGGTCGGCCCCGAGGCGGCGGCCGAGCTGCGCCAGGCGACCCTCGCGGCGTACGACAGGGCGCGGGACATCGCCCGGGACCGGGGCATCATCCTGGCCGACACCAAGTTCGAGTTCGGCTGGGACGGGGACGTCCTGACCCTCGCCGACGAGGTGCTGACCCCCGACTCCTCCCGCTTCTGGCCCGCCGACCAGTGGCAGCCGGGCCGTTCGCAGCCGTCCTTCGACAAGCAGCCGATCCGCGACTGGCTGGTCTCGCCCGAGTCCGGCTGGGACCGCGCCTCCGAGCAGCCGCCGCCCCCGCTCCCGGAGGAGGTCGTCACGGCGACCCGCGCCCGCTACATCGAGGCGTACGAGCGGCTGACGGGCGTCTCCTGGGCGTAGGCCCGCAACGGTGTACGAAGAAGGGCCCCGGTCCGAAGACCGGGGCCCTTCTCATGCGGAGCGGACGACGAGGCTCGAACTCGCGACCTCAACCTTGGCAAGGTTGCGCTCTACCAACTGAGCTACGTCCGCATCACCCACGGGTCGCCCCGTGTGCGCGCCCCAGTATAGCCAGTCGCCGGGGCGCTCAGATCCACCCCCGCTCACGGGCCATCCGGGCCGCCGCGTGCCGGTTCTCGGCGCCGATCTTCGTCGCGGCGGCGGAGAGGTAGTTGCGCACCGTCCCCTGCGTGAGCGAGGCCCGTTCGGCGATCTCCGCGATGGGCGCACCGTCGGCGGCCAGCTCCAGCAGCTCGGCCTCGCGCGCGGAGAGCGGGGAGTCCCCGGCGCTGATCGCGTCGGCGGCCAGCTCGGGATCCACGTACCGGTTGCCGTCCCGCACCGTGCGGATGATCTCCGCGAGCTGCTGCGCGGACGCCGTCTTCGGTACGAAGCCGCGTACGCCCGCCGCGAGCGCCCGCTTCAGATGCCCGGGACGGCCGTGGCTGGTCACGATCATCGTCCGGCAGTCCGGCAGCGACTCCCGCAGCTCCGCCGCGACCCGCACCCCGTCGACGCCCGGCATCTGCAGGTCGAGCACCGCCACGTCGGGCCGGTGCGCACGGGCCATCGCGAGCGCCTCGGGCCCGGACGCGGCCTCGGCGACGATCGCGAGGTCATCCTCCAGCGCCAGCAGCGCCGCGAGGGCGCCCCGGATCAGATGCTCGTCATCGGCCAGCAGCACGCGGATGGGCGGGGGACCGCTCCCCGGCCCCCCGCCCCGCACCTGACTCCCGTCGCCCACCGTCACCGTCTCCTTCACCCTCGCCCGTAACCCTGTGATCCCCCGATCCCGAACCGTCCCCGGCGCCGCCCCCAGAAGCCGCACCGTCCCGCGTGGCCGTGCCGCTCGACGCGGTGTCCTCGCGTGGCACCTCGGCGCGCAGCCGGAAGGTGCCCCGGCCGTCGTGGCCGGCGGTCAGCGTGCCGCCGAGTGCCGCCAGTCGTTCGCGCAGGCCCGGAAGGCCCGAGCCGCCCTCCGGCGGGCCCGCGTCGCCGCGCGCCCCGTCGTTCTCGACCTCCAGCACGACGGCCCCGGTCCCGGTCCCGGTCCCGTTCCCGGCCCCGCCCCGTACGCGGACACGTACCCGCACGGTGCAGTACGTCGCCTCCGCGTGCCGCAGCACATTCGTGGCCGCCTCGCGGACCACCCAGCCCAGGGCCGATTCCGCGCGCGGCGGTACGTCCGCGTCGGCGCCCTCGATACGGCAGTCGACCCCGGCGGCGCGCAGCACGCCGCGCGCACCGGCCAGTTCGGTGGCGAGCCCTGCCTCGCGGTAGCCGCGGACGACCTCGCGGACCTCGGTCTGGGACTCACGGGCGAGCCGCTGGACCTCGTTCATCTGCTCGACGGCCTTCTCCGCCGCCTCCGGCCCGCGCCGCGCCAACTGGACGGCCAGCTCGCTCTTGAGCGCGATGACCGACAGGTTGCGGCCCATCACGTCGTGCAGGTCGCGGCCGAAGCGGAGCCGCTCCTCCGCGACGGCCAGCCGCGCCTGCGCCTCCCGGGCCTCGGCCAGCTCCCGCATCACGGCGATGTACCAGGCGGAGGAGCGCGGCGTGAAGAGGTTCACGCCGCCGGCCACCAGCATCAGGAACGCCGTGGGCGCCAGGTCCCCGGGCCCCATCCCGGCGAGGGCGAACGCCACGAGCGGCACCACCAGGTAGGCGCCGACGACCCTGGCCCCCTGGCGCCATGTCACCGTCAGCCCGTAGACGGCCGGGAACGGCGCCAGCACGGCGAACATCGTCAGGCCCGGCGCCTGCGGATCCTTCTCCAGGCCACCCGTCGCGACCACGGCGGTCACCAGCGCGGTCAGCACCACCATCAGCACCGCGAGCACCGCGATCCGCCGCCGCGGCGGCTCCGCCTCGCCCAGGTAGCAGTCCAGGCCCTGGCGCAGCCCGCCCCGTACGAGCAGGCACTGCGCCAGCCCGACCGCCGCGATCGACCACGCCAGGGCGGTGCCCGTGGGGGAGTGCCGGGCCGCGGCGAGGAGCTGGGGGATGCCGCCGATGTAGAACGCCCAGGGCGTGACGTTGAGCATCCACCGCGAGGAGGTCTCCACCTGCTCGTGGCTGCTGCGCCGGTACCACCCGCGCCGTTTGTCCCTGGCCCAGCCGATCACTGTCTCTCCCGTCCACCGCCGTGCCGCCGTCGCCGCCGTGTCAGCGGCGCGGCTCCCAGCGGAACCACCGTCGTACAGCAAACACCCCGAGCGCGATCCACAACACCGCCGTGCCCAGCGCGCGCATCGTGTCCATGCCGCCCAGCTCGCCCGTCCAGCCGCCGCGCAGCAGGTCCGTGACCGGCGTCAGCGGCAGCAGCCGGCAGATGTCGGCGACCCGGTCCGGCAGGATCTCCAGCGGCACGAACATGCCCGAGCCGATCAGGCTCACCATCATCAGCGGCATCGCCGTGAGCTGTGCCATCTCCGTCGTACGGGTCAGGGCCGCGGTCGCCACCGCGAGCACCACCATCATCGGCAGCCCCAGCACCAGCCCGGCGACGATCAGATCGGGCCGCTCGGGCGTCCCGACGTCCATCACGACCGAGCCGCCGATCACCAGCACCACGGCCTGGATCAGCCCGATGCCCACGGCGGGCAGCGCGGCGGCGGCCAGTATCTCCGGCTCGCTCGCCTGTCCGGTCCGCAGCCGCTTGAGCACCAGCTCCTCGCGCCGCGCGACATAGACGCCCAGCAGATTGCTGTAGACCGCGAAGATCAGCACCATCCCGATCGAGCCGGGCAGCACGGCGGTGCCCAGGGAGAGCCCGTTCTCGGCGAGCTGGTCCTTCGGCATCGTCTGCTTCATCGAGAAGGTCAGACCGATGGGCAGCGTCAGCGCCACGAACAGCGCCGCCTTGTTCCGCAGGAGCAGCGTCAGCTCCGCCCGGCCCAGCGCCAGCATCCGGTTCGCCGAGGCCCTGCCCGTCATCGTCGTCGCACTCATGCGAACGCGCCCTCCCTCGTGTTTCCCGCTCCCGTCGTCTCCGCCTCGGCGATCTCCAGGAACGCCTCCTCCAGCGACGCCGAACGCGCCTGGAGCCCCTCCAGCTCGACGCCCTCGGCCCGCGCCCACAGCAGCAGTTCGGTCAGGGCCTCCTGGAGCTGCGGGGTCTTCACCGAGACCGTCCGCCCGTCCACGGCCGCGGGCACGGTCAGCGGCAGCCGCTCGGGCGCCACCCCGGCGGGCAGCTTGAACCGGATACGGGACGGCCGCGCGGCGACGACCTGTTCCGTCGTCCCGGCCGTGACGATCTCCCCGGCCCGCATGATCGCGAGCCGGTCGGCCAACTGCTCGGCCTCCTCCAGATAGTGCGTGGTCAGCAGCACCGTCGTGCCCTCGTGGCGCAGCGCCCGCACCAACTCGGCCGTCTCCCGGCGCCCTTCCGGGTCCATGCCGGTCGTCGGCTCGTCGAGGAACAGCACCTCGGGCCGCCCCACCAGCGCCAGCGCCAGGTCCAGCCGCCGCCGCTCGCCGCCGGAGAGCTGCTTGACGCGTACGCCCGCCCGCCGGGCCAGCCCCACCAGCTCCAGCACCTCGGGCACGGGCCGCGCCTCGCTCATGCAGCCGGCCCACATCCGCGCCGTCTCGGCCACGGTCAGCTCGGACGGGAAGCCGCCCTCCTGCAACATCACGCCGGTGCGCGGCCGTACGTACGCCCGCTCGGTGAACGGGTCGAAGCCGAGCACCCGC
Organism: Streptomyces albiaxialis; assembly: GCF_039530985.1. Taxonomy (NCBI): domain Bacteria; kingdom Bacillati; phylum Actinomycetota; class Actinomycetes; order Kitasatosporales; family Streptomycetaceae; genus Streptomyces; species Streptomyces albiaxialis. The sequence goes on along the minus strand of NZ_BAAAPE010000006.1, from coordinate 101,379 downwards.
ACCTGCCCCGCGCTGGGCCGCGCCAGCCCCTCCAGCACCTCGACGGTCGATGTCTTGCCCGCGCCGTTGGTGCCGAGCAGCGCGAAGATCTCGCCCTCGCGCACGGAGAACGAGATGCCGCGCACGGCCTCGTACCCGCCCTCGTACCGCCGTTCCAGTCCCTCAACCTCGATCGCGTCCATGCCCCAAGCCTTCCGCCGGGAAAGGGGAGCGGGCGGTGCGCGGCGTCATGGATGCGCATGACGAATGTCATCCGGGCACATCCGGACTGGAACGGGGCCGGGAACACGACGAAGGGCCCCGGTCCAACGACCGGGGCCCTTCTCCTACTTGAGCGGACGACGAGGCTCGAACTCGCGACCTCAACCTTGGCAAGGTTGCGCTCTACCAACTGAGCTACGTCCGCACTGCCCTCACTGTACCCGACGGCCGGGGCCGGGGGTCCAGGGAAAGGAGAGCGGGTGACAGGAATCGCACACTGCGCCTCCCCCTTGGAAAGGGGGCGCTCTACTACTGAGCTACACCCGCGTGTCCGTGAGGTCTTCCCCGTTTCCGGGGCTGCCCTCGCGGCGTGCCTGAACTTTAGCCGATCACAGGGGGTCGATGGCAAGTCGGTGGAACGAAGGGGGACGAAGAGGGTGAAAACCCCCTTCGGTCCCCTCGCTCAGCGGGAGGCGTTGAACGCCTCGTAGATCTTCTTCGGGATGCGGCCCCGGGCCGGCACCTCGTACCCGTTCGACTCGGCCCAGGCGCGCACCGCGCGCGGGTCGGGCGCCACGGACGTGCGGTGGTACGTCTTGCCGGACTTCGCACGCTTACGCCCCGCCTCGACATAAGGCGCGAGGTCCTTGCGGAGACGTTTCGCATTGTCGCTGTTGAGGTCGATCTCGTACGACTTCCCGTCGAGTCCGAAGGAGACCGTCTCCGCCGCTTCCCCGCCGTCGATGTCATCGGAGAGTGTGACCACTACGCGCTGTGCCACGGATATCGGTCCTTCCTTCAGGATCACGAAAGGGATCACTCCGCCTTTCCGTCCGGCCCGCCGGGGACTTGACCTCCCATGACGCGCACTGCCGGAACCGGCCGAGTGATCCGGCCGTCGGAGTGAGTCCCGCTATAGGGGACGGGTCCATTTTCTGCTGTGCGAGACCTGCGGCAGCAGGCATTGCATTGCCGGGCCCGGAATTCCGAGAGGAACCGTGCCGCAATCGGGACCATACGTTTTCCCCGGCCGTTTTCCCAGTGCTTCACGAACTCTAGGCCCGATCGTCACGTATATCAACGCGCGTAGATTTTCGAGCCGGGTACGCTGGCCAGCGCAGCCTCACCGCCGCGCCCCCGCGCAGAACACCTAGGAGTACCCGTGGCTCGCGTCGTAGTCGACGTCATGCTGAAGCCCGAGATCCTCGACCCCCAGGGACAGGCGGTGCAGCGCGCACTGCCCCGCCTGGGCTTCGAGGGAATCGCCGATGTCCGCCAGGGCAAGCGCTTCGAGCTGGAAGTGGAGGGATCCGCCGACGAGCTGGACGACGCGGCCCTCGCCCGTATCCGGGAGATGGCGGAGACCTTTCTCGCCAACACCGTGATCGAGGACTTCACCGTCCGCGTCGAGGAGTCCGAAGGAGCCACGGCGTGACCACCCGTATCGGCGTCGTCACATTTCCCGGTTCGCTCGACGACCGTGACGCGCGGCGCGCGGTCCGTATCGCGGGCGCCGAAGCCGTTCCGCTCTGGCACCGCGACAAAGGTCTGCACCAGGTCGACGCGGTCGTACTCCCGGGCGGATTCTCGTACGGCGACTATCTGCGGTGCGGGGCCATTGCCCGCTTCTCCCCGGTGATGGAGAGCGTGATCGAACAGGCGAGGGCCGGAATGCCGGTTCTCGGTATCTGCAACGGCTTCCAGGTGCTGTGCGAATCCCATCTCCTGCCGGGCGCGCTCACTCGGAACGACCACCTCCACTTCATCTGCCGGGACCAGCGCCTGCGCGTCGAGAACGCGGCCACGGCCTGGACGTCCGACTACGCGTCCGGCGACGAGATCACCGTCCCGCTCAAGAACGGCGAGGGCGGTTACGTCGCCGACGAACGCACCCTGGACGAACTGGAGGCCGAAGGCCGCGTCGTCTTCCGGTATCTGGACGTCAACCCCAACGGCTCCCGCCGCGACATCGCCGGCATCACGAACGAGGCCGGGAACGTCGTCGGCCTCATGCCGCACCCGGAGCACGCCGTCGAGTCCCTGACCGGTCCCACGACCGACGGGCTCGGCTTCTTCACCTCGGTACTCAAGAAGCTGGTCACGCACGCATGAGCCCCACGCCTTCCCACGGTCACCTGGACACGGTCACCCACGCCGAGCAGACCCCCGACAGCGAGCAGCCCTGGGCCGAACTCGGGCTGAAGAAGGACGAGTACGACCGCATCCGCGAGATCCTCGGCCGCCGCCCGACCGGCGCCGAGCTGGCGATGTACTCGGTCATGTGGTCCGAGCACTGCTCGTACAAGAGCAGCAAGGTCCATCTGAAGCAGTTCGGCGAGAAGGCCCCGACCGAGGGCCCCGGCGCCGAGGCCATGCTCGTCGGCATCGGCGAGCAGGCGGGCGTCGTGGACGTCGGCCAGGGCTACGCGGTCACCTTCAAGGTCGAGTCCCACAACCACCCGTCGTACGTCGAGCCCTACCAGGGCGCGGCCACCGGCATCGGCGGCATCGTCCGCGACATCATCGCGATGGGCGCCCGCCCCGTCGCCGTCATGGACCCGCTGCGCTTCGGCGCCGCCGACCACCCCGACACCCGGCGCGTGCTGCCCGGCGTCGTCGCGGGCATCGGCGGCTACGGCAACTGCCTGGGCCTGCCCAACATCGGCGGCGAGGTCGTCTTCGACCCCTGCTACCAGGGGAACCCGCTGGTCAACGCCCTGTGCGTGGGCGTCATGAAGCACGAGGACATCCACCTCGCGAAGGCCGCCGGGACCGGCAACAAGGTCGTCCTCTACGGCGCGCGTACGGGCGGCGACGGCATCGGCGGCGCGTCGATCCTGGCGTCCGAGACCTTCGAGGACACCGGGGGGAAGCCGGCGAAGCGCCCGGCGGTCCAGGTCGGCGACCCGTTCCAGGAGAAGCTGCTCATCGAGTGCACCCTGGAGGCCTTCCACGCCGACCTCGTCGTCGGCATCCAGGACCTCGGCGCGGCCGGGCTCTCCTGCGCCACCAGCGAGCTGGCCTCCAACGGCTCCGGCGGCATGCGCGTCGAGCTGGACGACGTGCCGCTGCGCGACTCCACGCTCTCCCCCGAGGAGATCCTCATGAGCGAGTCGCAGGAGAGGATGTGCGCGGTCGTCGAGCCGGGCAAGGTCGAGGACTTCCTCGCGATCTGCGAGAAGTGGGAGGTCACGGCCACGGTCATCGGTGAGGTCACCGAAGGCGAGCGGCTGGAGATCTTCTGGCACGGCGAGAAGATCGTCGACGTCGACCCCAGGACGGTCGCCCACGAGGGCCCGGTCTACGAGCGCCCGTACGCCCGCCCCGACTGGCAGGACGCGCTCCAGGCCGACGACCCGGCCAAGCTGCCGCGCCCGTCGGGCGGCGAGGAGCTGCGCGAGGCCGCCCTGGCGCTCCTCTCCTCCCCGAACCAGGCGTCCAAGTCCTGGATCACCGACCAGTACGACCGTTACGTCCTCGGCGACACGGTGCTCGCGCAGCCGGAGGACGGCGGCATGATCCGTATCGACGAGGAGACGGGGCTCGGCGTCGCCGTCTCGACGGACGGCAACGGGCGGTACGCGAAGCTCGACCCGTACGAGGGAGCGCGCCTGGCGCTCGCCGAGTCGTACCGCAACGTCGCCGCGACCGGCGCGCGCCCCCTCGCCGTCACCGACTGCCTCAACTTCGGCTCGCCCGAGGACCCGGCGGCGATGTGGCAGTTCGCCGAGGCGACGCGCGGCCTCGCGGACGCCTGCCGCGAGCTGGGCACGCCGGTGACGGGCGGAAACGTCTCGCTCTACAACCAGACCGGCGAGGCCGCGATCCACCCGACGCCCGTCGTGGGCGTCCTCGGCGTGATCGACGACGTCACGCGCCGTACGCCGATGGCGTTCCGCGACGAGGGCCACCTGCTCTACCTGCTCGGGGAGACCGCGGAGGAGTTCGGCGGCTCGGCGTGGTCGCAGGTCGCCCACGACCACCTCGGCGGCACCCCGCCGCGGGTCGACCTGGACCGGGAGCGGCTGCTCGCCGAGATCCTGATCTCGGCCTCGCGCGACGGCATGGCCGACGCGGCGCACGACCTCTCGGACGGCGGCCTGATCCAGGCTCTCGCCGAGTCCTGCCTGCGCGGCGGCAAGGGCGCCCGGATCGTCGTCCCGGACGGCATGGACCCCTTCGTCTTCCTCTTCTCCGAGTCGCAGGGCCGCGCGGTCGTCGCGATCCCCCGCAGCGAGGAGGTCCGCTTCACCGACATGTGCGCGGCGAGGGGCCTGCCGGCCACCCGTATCGGCGTGGTCGACGGCAACGCCCTGGAAATCCAGGGTCACTTCACGCTGCCGCTCGGCGAGCTCCGCTCGGCCCACGAGAAAACGCTCCCGGAACTGTTCGGCTGACGCCGGGAGACCGATGGGGGGTGCCCCCAAGAGAGGGCACCCCCGCTTCTCCCTCGAGCACCCGAGATGCCTGCGCCCCTTACGGGGCGAGGGCTGGGTTCGGGCTGCCCCGCGCGCTGCTTCGCAGGCTGCGGCTACGTCGTGGCTTGTCGCGCAGTTCCCCGCGCCCCTGAAGGGGCAAGCCCTGGAGTTCCGGCCCCCCGAAAAGGGGCGGGCTCTGGAGAGTCGGGCGAGCCCCTTGGGGGCTGGGTAGTCTCGGCGGCATGGCGCCAAGAACGTACGACCCGGCGAGGACCCGCAAGGCCCTGGTGGCCCAGGTCGAGGCCGTGGCCGAGGCCGCGCACCGCCTGAGCCCCGAGCAGCGCGCACTGCCCACCGCGCTCCCCGGCTGGGACGTGCACCATCTGCTCGTCCACATCGCGCTCCAGATCGACGCCGTGCCCCGCTTCCTCGCCAGGCCCGAAGCCCCCGCCACCGGCCCCGAGGTGTCGCTCACCGCCTGGGCCCTCGGCACGCGCACCCTCGCCGACCAACTCGACGCGCAGACCCGCGAGGACGCCGCCACGTGCGAGGACGGCGCGGCCCGTATCGACGCGGCCGTCGCCGACCTGGAGCCGGTCATCGAGGAGGCGGTCCGCGAGGACCTGCTGATCCCGCACCACTTCGGCGCGATGCGCATGCACGACTTCACCGTGACCCGGCTCGTCGAGCTGGTCGTGCACAGCGACGACCTCGCCCGCGCGACCGGCGCCCGCGTCCACCTCGACCGGCTCGCCCTCGCCGCCACCGTCCGGCTGCTCGCCGACACGCTCGCGGCGAAGGCGCCGGGCGGCTCCGTGGAGGTGCGGATCCCGCCGTTCGCCGTCGTCCAGGCCGTCGAGGGCCCCCGGCACACCCGCGGCACCCCGCCCAACGTCGTGGAGGCCGACCCGCTCACCTGGCTGCGCCTTGCCACGGGCCGTACGACGTGGGACGAGGCCCTGGGCACCGCCCACCTCTCGGCGAGCGGCGAGCGCGCCGACCTCTCGTCCCTGCTCCCCGTGCTCGGCTAGGACGCGTGGCGAATATCACCGCCCCGCCCGGCACTCCGCGAGGGACAAACGTGAGGAGTGCGACAACTGTGCTCACGCGCAGCGACAGGCGGCGCCCGTGACGTGACCGGGGCCCGTGCGAGGGGCCAGGACAGGGCCGGAGGGGCATGCGCGGGCGGGATCGTGACCGCGAAACGGTGCAGGCGTCAAGTACCCCCCGGCCCCGTGGAACGTTCCCCGGTTCGGCCCATCCCGGCACCTGTCCTAGACTCGAAGGCGTGCCACGTGGTGACGGACGACTCAACCACGACCTCCTCCCCGGCGAGAAAGGTCCCCAGGACGCCTGTGCGGTCTTCGGCGTCTGGGCCCCCGGAGAAGAGGTCGCGAAGCTCACGTACTTCGGGCTGTACGCACTGCAACACCGCGGTCAGGAATCCGCGGGCATCGCGGTGAGCAACGGCTCCCAGATTCTCGTCTTCAAGGACATGGGCCTGGTCTCCCAGGTCTTCGACGAAACCTCCCTCGGCTCGCTCAAGGGCCATATCGCGGTCGGTCACGCGCGTTACTCGACGACGGGCGCCTCCGTCTGGGAGAACGCCCAGCCGACCTTCCGCGCGACCGCCCACGGCTCCATCGCCCTGGGCCACAACGGAAACCTCGTCAACACGGCGGAGCTGGCCGAGATGGTCGCCAAGCTCGCCGTCAACGGGAACGGGCGCGCGACCCAGGTCGCCGCCACCAACGACACGGACCTGGTCACCGCCCTCCTCGCGGGCCAGACCGCCGAGGACGGCACGCCGCTCACGGTCGAGCAGGCCGCTCCGAAGGTGCTGCCGCAGGTCCAGGGCGCGTTCTCCATGGTGTTCATGGACGAGCACACGCTCTACGCGGCACGGGACGCGCAGGGTATCCGCCCCCTCGTCCTCGGCCGCCTGGAGCGCGGCTGGGTCGTGGCGAGCGAGACCTCGGGCCTGGACATCGTCGGCGCCAGCTTCATCCGGGAGATCGAGCCGGGCGAGCTGGTCGCCATCGACGAGAACGGGCTCCGCTCCACCCGCTTCGCGGAGGCAAAGCCGAAGGGCTGCGTCTTCGAGTACGTCTATCTCGCCCGCCCCGACACCGACATCGCCGGGCGGAACGTCTATCTGTCCCGCGTCGAGATGGGCCGCAAGCTCGCCGCCGAGGCCCCGGCCCCGGACGCCGACCTGGTGATAGCGACACCGGAGTCCGGCACCCCGGCCGCGATCGGGTACGCCGAGGCGAGCGGCATTCCGTACGGCTCGGGCCTGGTGAAGAACAGCTATGTGGGCCGGACCTTCATCCAGCCCAGCCAGACCATCCGCCAGCTCGGCATCCGCCTCAAGCTGAATCCGCTCAAGGAAGTCATCCGCGGCAAGCGCCTGGTGGTCGTCGACGACTCGATCGTCCGCGGCAACACCCAGCGCGCCCTGGTCCGGATGCTCCGCGAGGCGGGCGCGGCCGAGGTGCACGTGCGGATCAGCTCCCCGCCGATCAAGTGGCCGTGCTTCTTCGGCATCGACTTCGCGACGCGCGCCGAGCTGATCGCCAACGGCCTCTCGGTCGAGGAGATCGGCAAGTCCCTGGGCGCCGACTCCCTCGCGTACATCTCCATCGACGGCATGATCGAGGCGACCACCATCGCCAAGCCGAATCTGTGCCGTGCGTGCTTCGACGGCGAGTACCCGATGGATCTGCCCGATCCGGAGCTGCTCGGCAAGCACCTGCTGGAGACCGAGACGTCCGAGACGGACGTCGACGGCATCGGCACTCTGACGGCCGGCGTGGGCGCCTCGGACGCCCTCAAGCGCCCGTAGCCCCGAGAGCGGTTGTGGGCAGCCGTGCCGAGCGCGCGGGTGGGCACAACCGGCCCCACCCACCCACACAGAGACGCGAGACGTACACAGCCATGACCACCAACCCCGAAGGCGCCAGCTATGCGGCGGCGGGCGTAGACATCGAGGCGGGCGACCGCGCGGTCACGCTCATGAAGGAGTGGGTCAAAAAGACCCAGCGTCCCGAATCGCTCGGGGCGCTGGGCGGCTTCGCCGGCCTCTTCGACGCCTCCCGCCTCAAGGGCTACGCCCGCCCGCTGCTGGCCTCGGCCACCGACGGCGTCGGCACCAAGGTCGCGCTGGCCCAGCGCATGAACATCCACGACACGATCGGCCATGACCTGGTCGCGATGGTCGTGGACGACCTGGTCGTCTGCGGCGCCGAACCGCTGTTCATGACGGATTACATCTGCGTCGGCAAGGTCGTCCCCGAGCGCGTCGCCCAGATCGTCAAGGGCATCGCCGAGGGCTGCGTCCTGGCGGGCTGCTCACTGGTCGGCGGCGAGACGGCCGAGCACCCGGGCCTGCTGGGTCCCGACGAGTACGACGTCGCGGGCGCGGGCACCGGCGTGGTGGAGGCGGACGCGCTGCTGGGCCCGGATCGCATCCGTACGGGCGATGTGGTGCTCGCGATGGCCTCGTCGGGGCTTCACTCGAACGGGTACTCGCTGGTCCGGCACGTGGTCTTCGACCGGGCGGGCTGGTCGCTGGACCGCGAGGTCCCCGAGTTCGGCCGGACCCTCGGCGAGGAGCTGCTGGAGCCCACCAAGATCTACTCGCTGGACTGCCTGGAGCTGGCCCGTACGACCGAGGTGCACGCCTTCTCGCACATCACCGGCGGCGGGCTCGCGAACAACCTCGCGCGGGTGATCCCGGAGGGGCTGCACGCGACCGTGGACCGCGCGAGCTGGACTCCGGCGCCGGTCTTCGGCGTGGTCGCCGACGCGGGCGGCGTGGCGCGCGAGGAGCTGGAGAAGACGCTGAACATGGGCGTCGGCATGATCGCCGTCGTCCCGCAGGAGTCGGTGGCCCCCGCGCTCGCCACCCTGGCCGACCGGGGCGTGGACGCCTGGGTCGCCGGCGAGATCGGCGAGCGGGCAGGCCGCACCGAGGCAGTGACCCTCACCGGGGATCATGCGCGCTGAGCGTCCCCGCGGGACAGCACAGAACCCGGTCCGGCTGGTGCCGGACCGGGTCACTGTGAGCAAACGTCAAGCGCGACGTCGGTGCGAACCGTGGTCGGTCGAGTCGGTGGTGTCCGCCTCGTCCGCCTCGTCCTCGTCCCGGTCGTCGTACAGATCCGCGTACTGTGCGTACGGGTCGTCGTCCAGCTCATCGTCCTCGAAACGCTCGCCGTTCGGCGGCTGCTTCGACGTCGATGCGCCCAGCTCCTCGGCCAGGCGCGATAGGTCCGTCCCACCGCTGTTGTACTTCAGCTGGCGGGCGACCTTCGTCTGCTTGGCCTTGGCCCGGCCGCGCCCCATGGCTCGACCCCCTCAACGACGGGGCTCGACGGCCCCAGAGTCTTGACACGCGTTCATGGTTCAGAGCGGTCTCTCACAGGAGAGACCGGTACTCAGGGCTTCAACGGTACCTGCTTCCGCGGCCGTACGGTACGTCGCCCGCACGACACGGACGCCGTCCGACGCGCCCGGTGACCTTCACTTCGCTGGTCACCCGCGATTTTACCTTCCTGTAGAGGACCGACCCGCCGAGGGGGCATGAGACGCCTCTCACGGCGCTCCCGAGCGGCGTTATCCGGCCATCTCCCGGGCCGCTGCCTGGGCCATCCGCTGCTCCGCGAGACGGTCCGAGGCGGCGGCCGGAGGGATTCCGTCCGCCTGCGCCCGGTCGAAGATCGAGAGGGTCGTGTCGAAGATCTTGGAAGCCTTTGCCTTAGCGCGTGCGAAGTCGAATCCGTGGAGCTCGTCGGCGACCTGGATCACGCCGCCGGAGTTCACCACGTAGTCCGGCGCGTAGAGGATCCCCCGGTCGTCGAGGTCTTTCTCGACGCCCGGGTGGGCGAGCTGGTTGTTGGCCGCGCCGCAGACCGCGCGGGCGGTCAGGACCGGCACGGTGGCGTCGTTGAGGGCGCCGCCCAGCGCGCACGGGGCGTAGACATCCAGCCCTTCTGTCCGGATGAGCGCGTCGGTGTCGGCAACGGCCACGACCTCGGGGTGCGCGTCCAGCACCCGGCGCACGGAGGCCTCGCGCACATCCGTGATCAGCACCCGCGCGCCGTCCTCCAGCAGATGTTCGACCAGGTGGTGGCCGACCTTGCCGACGCCCGCGACGCCGACCGTACGTCCGCTCAGCGTGGGCGCGCCCCACAGGCGCTGGGCGCTGGCCCGCATGCCCTGGTAGACGCCGAAGGCGGTGAGGACGGAGGAGTCGCCCGCGCCGCCGTTCTCGGGCGAGCGGCCGGTGGTCCACCGGCACTCCCGCGCGACCACGTCCATGTCCTGGACGTAGGTACCGACGTCGCAGGCCGTCACGTAGCGACCGCCGAGAGAGGCCACGAAGCGGCCGTAGGCGAGCAGCAGCTCCTCGCTCTTGATCTTCTCCGGGTCGCCGATGATCACGGCCTTGCCGCCGCCGTGGTCGAGCCCGGCCATGGCGTTCTTGTACGACATCCCGCGCGCCAGGTTGAGCGCGTCGCGCACGGCGGCCTCCTCGGGGTTCCGCTCGTCCGCGTAGGCGTGGAAGCGGGTGCCGCCGAGGGCCGGGCCCAGCGCGGTGGAATGGAGGGCGATCACGGCCTTGAGGCCGCTCGCCCGGTCCTGGCACAGCACGACCTGCTCGTGCCCGCCCTGGTCGGAGTGGAACAGGGTGTGGAGGAACGGCTCGCTCGACGTGTCCACGCTGACAGTCTCACGTACGTCAGTCACGGTGGTGACTCCTGTATTCGTGGTGGAAACCCTCTGCCGGGCCCACCCGCTTGTGGCAGGAGAAGGCCAGGGGGAGGGCCGGTCGTCAGAAGCGTACGACCTGCGCGTCGCGGGCACGTTGCGGTCCCACAATCGGGGTAGTCAACTGTCTCCCAGGCCTGTCCGCACCGGTCTTCTCGGTGACACCGTTTCTTTGGAGGAGTGCGTGGCTGAGAAAGCGTCGGTCATCGTCCCGTACGCCGCGTATCTGCGGGTCTATGAGCCGCTCGCCGCCTTCCCCGAGCCCGAGCGGTCGCACTGGATCGCCTACGCCAAGCGCGAGCGCTTCCCGACCGCCCAGGACGAAGTCCGCCGCGCCCTCGCCGACTTGCTGCCGGTCCCGCCCGTGGTGGTGCCCGTACGGGAGAGTGCCGAGGCGTTCGTGGCGGAAGTGGACGGTGTGACGTGCGTCTGCCCCTGGCGCACCCGGCTGCGGAGCTGGCAGTCCCTCGCCGCGCTCACCCAGGCCGCGGGCGACCGCGAGCTGGCGCTGCCCCAGCCGGTCCTCGACGCGGCGCTCCCCCCGGTCGTACGGCGGCAGGCCGCGGCCGACTACGAGCGGTGGCGCGAGCACAACCCGGACGCCCGCCCGTGGATCCGTACGGCGCTGTGGCATGTGCCGGTCCGGTGGTTCGTGCTCTTCGTCGACGAAGAAAGGGAGTTTGCCAAGCCGGAAACGGGTGAGGAGAGCGGTCAGCAGTTCGTCCTCCGGTACCGGACACCCATGGTCCAGGCGCGGCGTCGCCTCGCACGTGGCCTGAAAGTGCTCCGCGAGGAACTGGAGGAGGGGCCGCTCGTCGACGGACTGGTAGATGTAGGCCGCTGGCTGGAGGAATTCCACCCGCGTTCCCTGGTCGAACTGGACTACGGCGGACTGGCCCACGCGATCCCCGAGGAGCAGCTCGCGGGGGACCACTCTGCCGCTGACGTGGCGGAAGGTCTCGCCGCGCTCCGCGAGGGCGACGGCGAGCGGGCCGGCGAGGCGTACGAGCGGCTGACGGAGCGCTGGCGGACTGTCAGGGAGCTCCAGTTCGCGTCCTAGACGCGGACCGGGGGCGAGGAGAGGGCGAGATGTGGCGAACGCCACGTCCAGGACCTACGTCCTGAACCGGGCTATTGCCTCAAGCGTGATGGACAGCACTTACCGGGGTCTTGCTCTCAGACCTACCCCTCGTGTCAAAATAGGACAAGGAGTCCGCACGGGGCTCCTTCCGTCCAACTAAGGGCGGAAAGATCGGTATTGCGCTCCTTGGTGGGTCTGGTGACCCCTGCTCCCGCTGTGACTGATCGTCACGGCGGTGTGACTGTCCGCTATGGGACGGTCCATCGGCTTCCGCCGAGGTTGAACACCTGAGAGGGCAATTCCATCGGTTTGGCCGACGTGGCTGGACAGATGGTGTAGTTGTAGTGCCGAGGACAAGCCGTTCGTCCTATAACCGACTCGGCTCGCGTACGCCATTTCGGGCAACGCGGGTCAAGGTGCAGAATTTAGAGGAAAGAACCGTGATGGTTCGGTTCTCCCGAGGAGGCCGCTCATGACCGCTCGCACCCCTGATGCCGAGCCGCTGTTGACCCCGGCTGAGGTTGCCACGATGTTCCGTGTGGACCCCAAGACGGTCACGCGCTGGGCAAAGGCGGGCAAGCTCACGTCCATCCGCACGCTCGGAGGGCACCGCCGCTACCGCGAGGCGGAGGTGCGCGCACTGCTGGCGGGCATCCCGCAGCAGCGCAGCGAGGCTTGATCAGGCGAAACAACACCATATAGGGGCGTTTTCGGGGCCCCCACCCCGACACGGCGCCCATTGAGCACCACACGACAGGCTCTGCCCCAACAGTGCTTGCTCGTGGATCGCGCTGGACTCCGCCGGGTCCAGCGCGATCTTTTTGTTCCCGTCGCATGCCCGTCGCATGCCCGCCGAGTGCCCGTTCGGGGGCGCCGACTGCCCTTCCTGTGCCCGCTCTTGGGCAGCACTGATCGAGAGTGATCGGCTTCGGTGAAGGGTGTCAGGGGAGTGGTGCAATTGCACATATAAAATTGACGAGGTGTGAGGGGGCCTCAAGTTCCCCGTCAGTACGGAGGAGTTCGGTGACACCCGTCACAGTGGCGGGCACTTGTCGCAGGCCGAGGGGCTGCGATAAAGAACGCCTAAGAGCGGGTCACTTGGCAGCGGACCCCTTGTCCTCGGACTCCATCGCCAGGCGCAGGAGGCGATGGCAGATCGGGCAGTGCCGCGTCACATGCCGGTATCGCGTCGCGGCCGCCAGATGCGCGCGCAGGAGTGCCTTGGTCTCGTGTCGCCGGGGGGAATTCGGAGCCGTCGTCATCCGCCGCACCTCCTCTAGTAGAGGTACCCCGGCCCCGAACGGCCGTCAACCGCAAGGGCCGCGCGTATAGGCCACCGGAAAGAGCGACAGGCACACGAAGAAGGGCCCGCACCGATCGGTGCGGGCCCTCTCTCTGCGGTCCTGACGGGATTTGAACCCGCGGCCTCCACCTTGACAGGGTGGCGAGCACTCCAAACTGCTCCACAGGACCTTGCTCGTGCGCGCTCGGCGCGAAACGAGACTCTACAGCAGGTCAGGGGCCCAGGGCGAACTCACTCTGCGTGCCCGTCGCGCTACGGCGCCGCCGCGTCCACGGCCTTCATGATCCGCTTGTCGGAGACCGGGTACGCCGTGCCCAGCGCGTGCGCGAAGTAGCTGACGCGCAGCTCCTCCACCATCCAGCGCACGTCCCGCGCCGCGCGGGGAACGGGGCGGCCCGGCGGGAACTGCTCCAGCAGCCACAGGTACTCGTCCCACATCTCGCGGACCTTGGCCATGCGGGTGCGGTCGCGCTCGACGTTGTGGGGGAGCTGCTGGAGCCGGCGGTCGGCCGCGACCAGGTACCGCATCAGGTCCGGGAGGCGGCCCGCGCCGTGCTCGGTGACGAAGCCCGGCTTGATGAGGCCGTCGAGCTGCTGCCGTACGTCCGCCGCCGACTCGGCGAGGACCGGGCTCGTGGTCGTCCGCAGGCGCTGCTCGCAGGAGTGCCAGGCGGCCAGGACCTCCTGGACCTGGCGGACCGTGCGCAGCGTGCCGTCGACCAGGTCGGCGCGGACCGCGTCGAAGAGCTTGCGGTAGGACTCCTCGTCCCAGGCCGGGCCGCCGTGGGCCGCGATGAGGCGGTCGGCGGTCGCGGTCACGCAGTCCTCGAAGAGGGCCTGCACGCTGCCGTGCGGGGAGCGGGAGAGGGCGAGCTTCTGCCGGTTGTCGAGCTTGGACTGGGCGAACTTGGCGGGGTCCGAGGGGATGTTGAGGAGGATGAGGCGGCGGGTGCCGCGCCACATCGCCTGCTGCTGCTCGGCCTCGGTGTCGAAGAGCCGTACGGCCACCGAGGAGCCCTCGTCCACGAGCGCCGGGAAGGCCTTGACGGGCTGGCCCGCGCGCCGGGTCTCGAACGTGCGCGAGAGGGTGCCCAGCGTCCAGTCCGTGAGGCCGCCGCGCTGCGGGGTCTCCCCGGCCGGAGGAGCCGCCGCCTCGCCCCCCTGAGCGCCGTCCTGCGCCTTGCGCGCCGCCTTGCGCGACCTCGCGCGCTCCGAGGAGTCGAACGCCTTCGAGAGCGCCTTCTGCGTCTGCGGCTTGAGCTTGAGCTGGAGCGCCTCCAGGTCCTTGCTCTCCTCCAGCTTGCGGCGGCGCTCGTCGGTGACCCGGAACGTGATCTTCAGGTGGTCCGGGACCTTCGCGAGATCGAAGTCCTGTGCCGTGACGGGGACTCCGACCATGCGCTTCAGTTCGCGCGCGAGCGTGTACGTCACCGGCTCCTGGAGCGGCTGCGCGGTCTCCAGGAAGCGCTTGGCGAAGTTCGGCGCCGGCACGTAGTTGCGCCTGATCGGCTTGGGGAGCGAGCGGATCAGCTCGGTGACCAGGTCCTCGCGCAGACCCGGGATCTGCCAGTCGAAGCCCTCCGGGGTGACCTGGTTGAGCACCTGGAGCGGCACGTGCACCGTGACGCCGTCCGCGTCGGCCCCGGGCTCGAACTGGTACGTCACCGGCAGGACGAGGCCGCCCTGGCGCCATACGTCCGGGTAGTCGGAGGCGGAGACCTCCTCGGCCCGGTCGCTGATGAGCATGGACTTCTCGAAGTTGAGCAGGTCCGGCTCGTCGCGGCGCTTCTTCTTCCACCAGGAGTCGAAGTGCGCCCCGGAGACGATGTCCTCGGGCACGCGCTGGTCGTAGAAGTCGTAGAGCGTCTCGTCGTCCACGAGGATGTCGCGGCGGCGGGCGCGGTGCTCCAGCTCCTCGACCTCGTCGAGGAGTTTGCGGTTGTCACGGAAGAACTGGTGGTGGGTGCGCCAGTCGCCCTCGACCAGCGCGTGCCGGATGAACAGGTCGCGGGAGGCCTCCGGGTCGATGCGCCCGTAGTGCACCTTGCGCTCCGCGACGACCGGCACGCCGTACAGCGTCACCCGCTCGAAGGCCATCACCGCGGCCTGCTTCTGCTCCCAGTGCGGCTCGCTGTACGTCCGTTTGACCAGGTGGGCGGCGAGGGGCTCGATCCACTCCGGGTCGATCTTCGCGTTCACCCGCGCCCACAGGCGGGAGGTCTCGACCAGCTCGGCCGACATGATCCAGCGCGGGGGCTTCTTGAAGAGGGCCGAGCCGGGGAAGACCGCGAACTTCGCGCTGCGCGCGCCCAGGTACTCGTTCTTCTCCGTGTCCTTGAGCCCGATGTGCGACAGCAACCCCGCGAGCAGCGACTGGTGGACGGCGTCCTCGGACGCGTCCTGGTCGGAGAGGTGGATCTTCATGCCCTTGGCGACCTGGCGGAGCTGCGTATAGATGTCCTGCCACTCGCGTATCCGCAGGTAGTTCAGGAACTCCGTCTTGCACATGCGGCGGAACGCCGACGAGGACAGGGCCTTCTGCTGCTCCTTCACGTACCGCCACAGGTTGAGGAACGACAGGAAGTCGCTGCCCTCGTCCTTGAAGCGGGCGTGCTGCTGGTCGGCCTGCTGCTGCTTGTCGGACGGGCGCTCGCGCGGGTCCTGGATGGAGAGCGCGGCGGCGATCACCATGACCTCGCGCACGCACCCGTTCTTGTCGGCCTCCAGCACCATGCGGGCCAGCCGCGGGTCGACGGGGAGCTGGGCGAGGGAACGGCCGGTCCTGGTGAGCCTGCGCGCGCCCTTGTCCTTGCCCGGCTCCAGCGCGCCCAGCTCCTCCAGGAGCTGCACGCCCGCCTTGATGCTGCGGTGGTCCGGCGGGTCGATGAACGGGAACTTCTCGATGTCCCCGAGCCCGGCCGCCGCCATCTGCAGGATGACCGACGCCAGGTTCGTCCGGACGATCTCCGGGTCGGTGAACTCGGGGCGGGAGAGGAAGTCGTCCTCCGAGTACAGCCGGATGCAGATGCCCTCCGACGTACGCCCCGAGCGGCCCTTGCGCTGGTTGGCGCTGGCCTGGCTGACGGGCTCGATGGGGAGGCGCTGGACCTTGGTCCGGTGGCTGTAGCGCGAGATACGGGCGGTGCCCGGATCGATCACGTACTTGATGCCGGGGACGGTGAGCGAGGTCTCCGCGACGTTCGTCGCCAGGACGACGCGGCGGGTGCCCGGGTGGGACTGGAAGACGCGGTGCTGCTCGGCGTGCGACAGGCGGGCGTAGAGCGGGAGGACCTCGGTGGGGATCCCGCGCCCGCCCCGGAACTTCTTCTCCAGCGCGTCCGCCGTGTCCCGGATCTCGCGCTCGCCGGAGAGGAAGACGAGGATGTCGCCGGGCTCCTCGCGGTGCAGCTCGTCGACCGCGTCGCTGATGGCGGTGACCTGGTCGCGGTCGGGCGCGTCCGAGTCCTCCTCCAGCAGCGGGCGATACCGCACCTCCACCGGGTACGTACGCCCGCTGACCTCGACGATCGGGGCGTCCCCGAAGTGCCGCGAGAAGCGCTCCGGGTCGATCGTCGCGGAGGTGATGACGACCTTCAGCTCCGGGCGCTTCGGGAGGAGCTGGGCGAGATAGCCGAGCAGGAAGTCGATGTTGAGGCTGCGCTCGTGGGCCTCGTCGATGATGATCGTGTCGTACTGCCGCAGCTCGCGGTCCTGCTGGATCTCCGCGAGCAGGATGCCGTCGGTCATCAGCTTGACCAGCGTGCGGTCCTTCACCTGGTCGGTGAAGCGGACCTTCCAGCCGACGGTCTCGCCGAGCTGCGACTTCAGCTCCTCCGCGACGCGCTCCGCCACCGTACGGGCCGCGAGGCGGCGGGGCTGCGTGTGCCCGATCGTGCCGTGGATCCCGCGCCCCAGCTCCATGCAGATCTTCGGGATCTGCGTCGTCTTCCCCGAGCCCGTCTCGCCCGCGACGATCACGACCTGGTGGTCGCGGATCGCCTCCAGGATCTCGTCCTTCTTCTGGCTGACGGGGAGCTGCGGGGGATACGTGATCTCCGGCACGGACTCCCTGCGGGCCTCCACGCGCAGCTCGGACTCGTCCATCGCCGCGGAGATCTCCGCGAGCACGGCGGCGCGCGCCTCGGGCTTGCGGATCTTGCGCGCACCGTCGAGCCGCCGCGCCAGGCGCGACTGGTCGCGGAGCGTGAGATGCGGGATACGGGCCTGGAGAGCGGCGGGCGAGGGAGGCGTGGAAGTCGACATACCTGGTCCAGGATCGCACCAGGGGCCAGCCGCTGGCGAACCATTTGGGCTCCGGGCACACGGCCGCCCCGCCCCCGGCCGTTAGGCTGGCGCCGGAACGTACCGTACGAGCGAGGACAGAGGGCACCCCGATGAGCCGGAGCCGGACCCCCGAGCGCGGCCTCGCCGTGCTCGCCGGGCTGCTGCTCCTGGTGTGCGGGGTGCTGTTCGGCGCTTCGCCGGCGAGCGCGGCGCCCTCCGGCGCCGGGTCCGCGAAGCCCGCCGCGCACGCGTCCGTCGCGCACGCGGCGTCCGCCGCCTCCGCCCCCGCCTCGTACGAGGAGCCCGGTACCGGCGACACCTCGCCGGGGCCCGGCTGTCACAAGCAGAAGAAGGGCGACGTCGACGGGGCCGTGCCCGCGCCCGCCTCCGGCGCGCAGAACCTCGTGGCGGCCCTGTCCGCCTGCCTCGTCCCCGAGTCGCACGCCGCGCTCGGCGCCGCGCACGCGCGCCCGCCCGTGCGCGGGCCCACTCCGGCGCAGCCCCCGACCCCCGTAGAACTCTCCGTCCTGCGCGTGTAGACGCGCCGCCCCGGCATACGTGTGTGCCGGGGCAGGCCGCTCGCACCCGTATCCAGGACAGGAGACGTGACGTCCGTATGCGCCCACGTATGCGTTCACTTCCGCTCGCCCTGCGCGCCGTGGCCGGATGGCCTTTGTCGCGGTGGGGCGTCGCCGCGGGGGCGGCCGTGCTCACCGCGTTCGCGGTCGGGCTGCCCACCGCCGTGATCCCGAACCCGCTCTTCGCCCGCTCGGTGGCCACCCCGTGGTGGGGCTACCCGGTGCTCGCCGCGACGGCCGCCCTCGCGGGGGTGCTGCTGGCGACGTACGTGCGTACGGGCCGCCGCCGGGAGGCGATACGGGGCGACGGCTCGCGGCTCGGCACCGTGGGCGGGCTGCTCGGCTTCTTCGCCGTCGGCTGCCCCGTGTGCAACAAGCTCGTGCTGCTCGCGCTCGGCACGTCCGGGGCGCTGAACATCTGGCAGCCCGTGCAGCCGCTGCTGGCCGTCGCCTCGCCGGCGCTGCTCGCGGTCGCCGTCGTACGGCGGCTCGCGGGCGAGGTCGCCTGCCCCGCCGTACCGGCGCCGTCCGTCTGAAGACTTTCCTCCCCCGACCTTCGCTCCCTCCGCGGGAGTCCCAGGAGATCCCCCATGCCTTCCACCACCAAGTCCGCACCGAAGAACCGCAAGGGTCTGGTCATCGGCGTCCTCGTGGCCGTCGTCGCGCTGCTCGCCGGGTGGCTGTCGCAGTACGCCGTGAACGGCGACGACAGCGGCTCGGGCGGCGGCTCCGGCGACAACGCCACCCTGCACGGCAAGGAGGACACCTCGGCCGGCGACCCCGCGCTGATGAAGCTCGCGCGCCGGGACGACGGTGACCCGTACGCGCGGGGCGACAAGGACGCGCCGGTCGTGATGATCGAGTACGCGGACTTCGGGTGCTCGTTCTGCGGCAAGTTCGCGCGGGACACCGAGCCGATGCTGGAGAAGAAGTACATCGACAAGGGCGTGCTGCGCATCGAGTGGCGCAACTTCCCGATCTTCGGCAAGGGCTCCGAGCGGGCCGCGCTCGCGAGCTGGGCGGCGGGCAAGCAGGGCCGCTTCTGGCAGTTCTACAACACCGTCTACGCCGACAAGGGCAACGAGAAGAACGGCTTCTCCGACGACCACCTGCACGACATCGCCAAGGAGGCGGGTGTCGAGGACCTCGACAAGTTCGACAAGGACCGCGCGAGCGGGGCCGCGAAGAAGGCCCTCGACAGGGACCGGAACGAGGGCTATGGCCTCGGCGCCTCCTCCACCCCCGCCTTCCTCGTCAACGGCGAGCCGATCGCGGGCGCGCAGCCGGACGAGGTCTTCACGGACGCGATCGAGCGCGCGGCGAAGGCGGCCGAGCAGAAGAAGGGCGGGAAGAGCTGATGGAGGTCGGGTACCTCGCGGCGTTCCTCGGCGGGCTCCTCGCCCTGCTCAGCCCGTGCAGCGCGCTGCTGCTGCCCGCGTTCTTCGCGTACTCGATCG
Source organism: Streptomyces albiaxialis (assembly GCF_039530985.1). Classification (NCBI taxonomy): domain Bacteria; kingdom Bacillati; phylum Actinomycetota; class Actinomycetes; order Kitasatosporales; family Streptomycetaceae; genus Streptomyces; species Streptomyces albiaxialis. The sequence goes on along the minus strand of NZ_BAAAPE010000006.1, from coordinate 82,285 downwards.
GCTCGGCCGGCAAGCTGCTCGCCCGTACCGGCGTCTTCTACCTGGGCCTGGCCACCACCCTGGTGCCGCTGGGCGCTGCGGGCTCGTACGCCGGACGGTTCTTCTACGGGCACCGGGACACGCTCATCTCGGTGGGCGGCTGGCTGATCATCGCGCTCGGGGTGGCGCAGATCCTGGGCCTCGGCTTCGCGCCGCGCCGCCTCCAGGAGATGTCGGGCCGTATCCGTCCGACGACGGTGGTCTCCGTCTACGCGCTGGGCGCGGTCTACGGCCTCGCGGGCTTCTGCGCCGGTCCGATCCTGGGCAGCGTGCTGACGGTCGCGGCGGTCAGCGGCAACCCGGTCTACGGCGGGATGCTGCTGGCCGTGTACGCGCTGGGCATGGCGGTGCCGCTCTTCCTGCTGGCGCTGCTCTGGGAGCGCTTCGATCTGGGCGGGCGCCGGTGGCTGCGCGGGCGCGAGCTGGCGCTCGGCAGGCTGCGCCTGCACACCACCTCGCTCCTCTCGGGCCTCTTCTTCATCCTTCTGGGCGTGCTCTTCCTCGCCTTCGACGGCGCGGCGGCACTGCCCGGACTGACGGACGTGGACGGCGCCTTCGCGGCGGAGCAGTGGGCGAAGAAGGCAGGCAACGCGGTGCCGGACGGGGCGCTGCTCGGCGTCCTGGCTGCGGGAGCGGTGGGCCTGGTGCTGTGGCGCCGGCGCGCGGGGGACAGTGGCGAGGACGAGGCACCACCCCGGGGAGAAATGTCCGAAAGAAAGTAAATGATCCTGTTTTAATCTGGCTCGCATGAGCGAGCGACAGCAGGACGGGTCCGGGCACGGGGCGCACGGCAGGAAGCCCACCGCGCGGGGGCACTGGCACTCCTTCAAGGAGTCCCCGTTCTTCCCCGCGTCCGTGCTGGTGCTGATCCTCGCGGCGGCGGCCGGGCTCTTCGCGGGCTCGTACACGTACGCCATGGCCAACCCGACCCCGCACCACATCCCCACGGCCGTCGTCGGGAAGGCGGAGAGCCAGCGGGACCGGGTGGCCTTCATCCAGGGCATGGAGAAGGCGCTCGGCTCCTCGCTGGAGCTCCATCACTACGGCACCCAGGCCGAGGCCGAGGACGCCATCGAGCGCCAGGAGGTCTTCGCGATCATGCGGGCCGAGCGGCCGCCCGAGGGTGCCGAGCGGCCCAGGGGCGTCGAGCTGGACGTCTCCAGCGCCTCCGGCTCCTCGGTGGCCCAGCTCCTCCAGCAGGCCGGTCCGCAGGTGGGGAAGAAGGTCGGGGTCCAGGTCCAGGTGCGGGACCTCAAACCGCTCGGCAAGGGCGATCCGCGCGGGCTGGCGATCTTCTACATCTCGCTCGCCGCCGTGATCATCGGCTTCGTCGGCGCGATCCAGCTCAGCGTCCACGCCCGCGCGCTGAACCCTCCCGAACGGATCGCGTTCACCGCCGCCTACGCCCTGCTGGGCGGCTTCGTGATCGCGGCGGTCGTCGACTGGGGCCTGGACGCGGTCCAGCTCCCCTTCGTCCACTCGTGGATGATCCTCGCCCTGACGATGTTCACGTCGGGCATGGTCTTCACGATGTTCAACACCCTCTTCGGCCGCTGGGCGATGGTGCCGACCTGGGGCGTGATGGTCCTCCTCGGCAACCCGTCCTCGGGCGGCGCCGTCTCCTGGCCCCTCCTGCCGTCGGTCCTCGGCGAGATCGGCCGCTGGCTCCCGCCGGGCGCCTCGGTGAACGCCCAGCACACCGCCGTCTACTTCCCCGGCCACCAGCTCGCCCAGCCCTACCTGGTCCTCGCCGCCTGGGCCCTGGTCTCCTGCGCCGTCTTCTGGACCTGGCGCCACCGCCACCCGGGCGGCCGCCCCACCAGCCGCCACGCGGCGGACGCCGCTGCCGCGTAGGGAGAACCCCGAGAACCCCGCCCACGCGAAGGGCCCCGTTCCTGGAGGAACGGGGCCCTTCGACTGCGGCGGTGGCTGGGGCCGGGGTCGAACCGGCGACCTTCCGCTTTTCAGGCGGACGCTCGTACCAACTGAGCTACCCAGCCGCGCGGTCCTGACGGGATTTGAACCCGCGGCCTCCACCTTGACAGGGTGGCGAGCACTCCAAACTGCTCCACAGGACCTTGCTCTTCGCTTGTGCGCGAGCACTAGTCTCGCACAAAGCGGCGCGTGCTCCCAACGGGATTCCCTTGAGGGGTGTGGGGGCTTGTCACCAGGGGTGACGTCGCCCAAGCAGACTACCAGACCGCGGGGGGTCCCGATGACCGTCCGGACCCCGGGTCAGCGAGGTGTGCCGCCGCAATCCTCCGCCCGTACGGGCACCGGGTGCCGGCGGTGCCGAGCCGGGCCCGTTTCAAGCCGGGGGCGGCCGCGGGGAGTTCGGATCGGCGCCCTCCGGAGGGGAAACGGGCACGGAACGGGCGCACTCGGCCCTCCGAACGGGCCCGGCTCCGACCCCGTGCAGGCCGTGCGACCTCGGACGGGGCGATATGCGCCCCGGGCGCACTCGGGCAGGAACGGTCTCGTGACGGCCCTGGTCCGCCCGGACCAGGGCCGGTACAACTCTCCACACGGGCCCGAACGGGCACGTTGCTGACCGTACGGAGAGCGGAGCGCGAGGGGAGCGGGCGTGGTGAGCGTGAGGAGCGCGGAGGAGCGCCAGCGGGAGATCGTCGGTGAGGCCCGCCGCACCGGCTCCGTCGACGTCGGCGAGCTGGCCGAGGAGCTGGGCGTCGCCAAGGAGACGATCCGTCGCGACCTGCGCGTCCTGGAGTCGCACGGGCTGCTGCGCCGTACGCACGGGGGCGCGTATCCCGTGGAGAGCGCGGGCTTCGAGACGACGCTCGCGTTCCGCACCACCCTGCACGTCCCCGAGAAGCGCCGTATCGCCGCCGCTGCCGCCGAGCTGCTCGGCGAGGCCGAGACCGTGTTCATCGACGAGGGCTACACCCCCCAGCTCATCGCCGAGGCGCTGCCGGAGGGGCGGCCGCTGACCGTGGTGACCGCCTCGCTCGCCGCCGCCGGGGCGCTCGCGACGCGCGACGAGATCACCGTGCTGCTGCTCGGCGGGCGGGTGCGGGGCGGCACGCTCGCGACCGTCGAGCACTGGACGACCAAGATGCTGGCCGCGTTCGTGATCGACCTCGCGTTCGTCGGCGCGAACGGGATCTCGCGCGAGCACGGCCTGACCACCCCCGACCCGGCCGTGAGCGAGGTGAAGGCCCAGGCCGTACGGGCCTCGCGGCGGCGGGTGTTCGCGGGGGTGCACACGAAGTTCGGGGCCGTGAGCTTCTGCCGGTTCGCGGAGGTCGGCGAGTTCGAGGCCATCGTCACCTCCACGGGGCTGCCCGCCTCCGAGGCCCACCGCTACGCGCTCCAGGGGCCGCAGGTCATCCGCGTCTGAGACCCCCGCCAGGACCACCACCAGACCCGCCCCCGAGCCCCGCCCCTCCCTCGCGCGGCCCCATATGACCGTTATGTACGTCTATGACCAGGAGCCCCCATGCGCAGTCAGAGCCGACGACTCAGGACGCGCGCCGCGCTGTCGGCCGCGCTCGCCGCAGCGCTGACCGGCCCGCTGCTGTCCGCCTGCGCGGGTGCGGGCAGCCTCGGCACCGGCGGTGACACCATCAACGTGCTCATGGTGAACAACCCGCAGATGACCGAGCTCCAGAAGCTCACCGCGAAGCACTTCACCAAAGAGACCGGCATCAAGGTCAAGTTCACGACGCTGCCCGAGAACGACGTCCGCGACAAGATCGGCCAGGACTTCGCCAACCAGGCCGGGCAGTACGACGTGGCCACGATCAGCAACTACGAGACGCCGATCTACGCCAAGAACGACTGGCTGCGCCCCCTCGACCCGTACACGAAGAAGGACAGGGCGTTCGACCAGAAGGACATCCTGCCGCCTCTTCGTGAGTCCCTGACCGGCGAGGACGGGCAGATGTACGCGCAGCCGTTCTACGGCGAGTCGTCCTTCCTCATGTACCGCAAGGACGTGTTCGAGGAGCACGGCCTGACCATGCCGGAGCGGCCCACCTGGCAGCAGGTCCAGAAGCTCGCGGCGAAGGCCGACGGGGTGAAGAAGGGCATGAGCGGCATCTGCCTGCGCGGCCTGCCCGGCTGGGGCGAGATGATCGCGCCGCTGACCACGGTGGTGAACACGATGGGCGGCACCTGGTTCGACAAGGACTACAACGCCGAGCTCGACGGCCCCGGCTTCCGCAAGGCCGCCAAGTTCTACGTGGACCTCGTCCGCGAGCACGGGCAGTCCGGCGCCGCCCAGTCGGGCTACGCGGAGTGCCTCAACAACATGACGCAGGGCAAGTCGGCCATGTGGTACGACGCGACCGCCGGGGCCGGCTCGCTCGAAGCCGCCAAGTCCCCGGTCAAGGGCAAGATCGGCTACGTACCCGCGCCGACCGTGAAGACCGAGTCCTCCGGCTGGCTCTACACCTGGGCATGGGGCATCCAGAAGGCGTCCCGCAACCCCGACAAGGCCTGGAAGTTCATCTCCTGGGCGTCCAGCAAGAAGTACGAGCGCCTGGTCGGCGAGGAGTTCGGCTGGGCCAACGTCCCGGCCGGCAAGCGCGCCTCGACGTACCGCATCCCCGAGTACCGCAAGGAGGCGGGCGCCTTCGGGGAGGTCACCCGGAAGGCCATCAGCGAGGCCGACCCGCGCGACCCGGGCCTGCAGAAGCGGCCCACCATCGGCATCCAGTTCGTGGACATACCCGAGTTCGCCGACCTCGGCACCAAGGTCTCCCAGGAGCTGAGCGCGGCCGTCGCCGGACGCAAGTCCGTCGACTCGGCGCTCAAGGAGTCCCAGCGGCTGGCCCAGGAGGTCTCCGACGAGTACGAGGGGCGAGGCCAGTGACGACCGCCGTACGCACACCCGCGCCCCGTCCCAAGACGCCGCCCGCGGCGCCCGGCAAGCCCCCGGCCAGGCTGCGCGCCTGGGTCACCCGGGCCCCGCTGCTGCCCGCGCTGGTCTTCCTGATCATCGTCACGCAGCTCCCGATGGTCGCCACGCTGATCATCTCGTTCCTCGACTGGAACGCGCTCTACCCCGAGGCCCGTTCGTTCGGCGGCTTCGGCAACTACTCCGAGGTCCTCACCGACCCCGACCTGCGGGAATCGGTGTTCACCACGATCCTGCTGACCGTCGTGGTGGTCCTCGCCAGCCTCGTCCTCGGGCTGCTCATCGCGCTGCTGCTCGACCGGAGCTTCAAGGGCCGCGGCATCGTCCGCACGATGCTGATCGCGCCGTTCCTCGTGGTGCCCGTCGCGGCGGCGCTGCTGTGGAAGCACGTGCTCTACAACCCGGAGTACGGCCTCTTCAACGGCGCGCTGAACTGGCTGTTCGGGGACAGCGCGCCCCAGCCCGACTGGATCGCGGACATGCCGCTCGGCGCCGTCCAGATCTCGCTGATCTGGCAGTGGACGCCGTTCATGATGCTGATCCTGCTCGCCGGGCTCCAGAGCCGCCCGGCCGAGGCGATCGAGGCGGCGCGGATCGACGGGGCCGGCGCCTGGCAGATCTTCCGCTTCATCACGCTGCCGCACCTGCGCCGCTATCTGGAGCTGGGGGCGCTGCTCGGCACGGTCTACATCGTGCAGAACTTCGACGCCGTCTTCACCCTCACCTCGGGCGGCCTCGGCACGGCCAACCTGCCGTACACGATCTACCAGACCTTCTACCAGGGGCACGAGTACGGCGTCGCCTCCGCGGCCGGGGTCCTGGTGGTCATCGGGTCGCTGATCATCGCGACGGTCGCGCTGCGCGTCGTCTCGTCGCTGTTCCGCGAGGAGGGGTACGCCTCATGAGCACGCTCACCGTGAAGCCGAAGCCACGGGCCGCCGGGAAGCGGGCCGCCCGGAAACCGGGCGGGGACCCCGTCGCCACCGCCAAGCAGCGGCGCCGCAACGCCGGGCTCGGGCTGCTCGCCTGGGTCGTCGGCATCCTCTTCGCGCTGCCGCTGCTGTGGATGGCGCTGACCTCCTTCCACTCCGAGTCCGACGCGGCCACCAACCCGCCCTCGCTCGCGGCCCCCCTCACCCTCGACGGCTACCGCACCTTCTTCGGCGCCGGGGGAGGCCCCACGCCCTGGTACGCGCTGGCCAACTCGCTGACGGCGTCGCTCGTCTCGACGGCCCTCGTGCTCGTCCTCGCGCTCCCGGCGGCGTACGCGCTCTCGATCCGGCGCGTACGCAAGTGGACCGACGTGCTCTTCTTCTTCCTCTCCACGAAGATGCTGCCGGTCGTCGCGGGCATCCTGCCGATCTACCTCTTCGCCAAGAACACCGGCTTCCTCGACAACATCTGGCTCCTCGTCATCCTCTACACCTCGATGAACCTGCCGATCGCGGTGTGGATGTGCCAGTCGTTCCTCGCGGAGGTGCCCGTCGCGCTGATCGAGGCCGCGCGGATCGACGGGGCGCGGCTGCCGCAGATCCTGCTGCGGGTCATCGCGCCCGTCGCCGCGCCGGGCATCGCCGCGACCGCGCTGATCTGCTTCATCTTCAGTTGGAACGAACTCCTCTTCGCACGGGTGCTCACGGGCGTCGTCGCCCAGACAGCGCCCGTCTTCCTGACCGGCTTCATCACCAGCCAGGGCCTGTTCCTGGCGCAGGTGTGCGCCGCGTCGCTCGTCATCTCCCTGCCGGTTCTCGCCGCGGGGTTCGCCGCCCAGGACAAGCTGGTCCAGGGCCTGTCGCTAGGAGCCGTGAAATGAAGGCAGCCCTCGTCGAATCCGTGGGCAACGTCTCCCTCACCACCGTGCCCGACCCCACGCCAGGTCCGCGCGAGGTGGTGGTGAGGGTGGCCGCGTGCGGGCTGTGCGGCACCGATCTGCACATCCGCCAGGGCGAGTTCGCACCCTCGCTGCCCCTGGTGCCGGGCCATGAGTTCGCGGGCGAGGTCGTCGCCCTCGGCACGGACGTGACCGAGCTGGCCGAGGGCGACCGGGTCGCCGTCGACCCCTCGCTCTACTGCCACGAGTGCCGCTACTGCCGCAGCGGCCACAACAACCTCTGCGACCGCTGGAACGCCATCGGCGTCACCAGGGCGGGCGGCGCCGCCGAGTACGCGCTCGCGCCCGTCGCCAACTGCGTCAAGCTGCCCGACCACGTCCGCACCCAGGACGCCGCGCTCATCGAGCCGCTGTCCTGCGCCGTACGCGGCTACGACGTGCTCAAGTCCCAGCTCGGCTCCCACGTCCTCATCTACGGCTCCGGGACGATGGGTCTGATGATGCTGGAGCTGGCCAAGCGCACCGGCGCCGCCAGCGTGGACGTCCTCGACCTCAACCCCGAACGGCTCGCCACGGCCCAGAAGCTGGGCTGCTCGGCAGCCGCCGCGACCGCCGACGAACTGGACCTGGCCGAACGCGGCGGCTGGGACCTCGTCGTCGACGCCACCGGCAACGCCGCCGCGATCCAGGACGGCCTGGGCCGCGTCGCCAAGGCGGGCACCTTCCTCCAGTTCGGGGTCTCCGACTACGCGACGACGGCGACGATCGAGCCGTACAAGATCTACAACCAGGAGATCACCATCACCGGCTCGATGGCTGTCCTGCACAGCTACGAGCGCGCGGCCGAACTCTTCGCCGGCGGCGTCCTGGACCCGGACCTCTTCATCTCGGACCGGCTCCCCCTGGACGAGTACCCGGCGGCCCTGGACCGCTTCGCGGCGGGGAAGGGCCGGAAGATCGTCGTCGTGCCGTGACCGCGCGGGGCCAGGCCGTGTCCGGCGGATCATGGTCGCCCTCATCTGAGGGCTGGGCAGGGGCTGCCCCGCGCCCCTAGAGGAACGGGGCGCTCCTCGGAGCGCCCCGTCAGGGGCGCGGGGAACTGCGCGACAAGCCACAACGCAGCCGCAGGCTGCAACGCATGGCACGGGGCAGCCCCTGCACAGCGGCCAGGCCGCGGCAGAGGGCACCATGATCCGCCGGACACGCCCTACCCGCACAGCGCGTCGTCCAGCACGGCGTCGATCGGCCCGCCGACCCCCTCGTCGGCGGGCCAGTCGGCCAGGTTCGCGGAGAGGATCACGCGCCGCTCGCCGTCGGGCGTCGCGAACGCGAGCGTCGCCCAGCCCGGGATGCCGCCCGTGTGCCCGACGGCCGTACGGCCGCAGCTCAGCTTCCGCGTCTTGAGCCCGAGCCCGTACCGCGCGCCGGGCTCCCCGGCCGGGACGGAGCGGTTCATCTCCCGCCACTCGGCGGGCCGCAGCAGCTCGCCCCCGGTGAGGGCCCGCAGGAACCGGTCCAGGTCGCCCGGCGAGGAGACGATCTCCCCGGCGGGGCCCGCCAGGGACGGGTTGAGGGCGGTGATGTCGGCCCCGGCCGCGTAGCCGTGCGCGTGCGGGCCGGGGAGGCGCGGGTCGTCGCCGGGCACCCGTGTGTGCCGCATCCCCAGCGGGCGCAGGATCCGGTCCCGTACCTCGTCGCCGTACGGGCGTCCGGTCGCATGCTCGATGATCAGCCCGGCGATCAGATAGTTGGTGTTCGAGTAGCCGTACTCCGTGCCCGGCGGGAACGCGAGGGGGCGCGCGGCGGCCTTCCGCACGCGCTCGGCCTGGTCGTGGTGGCGGAAGCGCGTACGGACGAACTCCCGGCCCAGCGGCAGGTCCCGCGCCACGTCGTACAGCCCCGTCCGGTGCTGGAGGGCCATCCGCACGGTGATCCGCTCGCCCAGCCGCTCCGGCAGCAGGCCCGGCGGCAGAGAGCGGGAGACGGGCGCGTCGAGGTCCACCCGCCCCTCGCCGACGAGCTGGAGCAGCACCACCGAGGTGAACATCTTGGTGGCGCTGCCGATGCGGAACCGCCCGTCACGCGGCACCGGGGCATCCCCCGACCGTGTCGCGCCGCCCGCCCTGCCCCGCCAGGTGCCGTCCCCCACGGCCACCGTGGCCTGCGCCCCCACCGCGCCGCCGCGGACGAGGCGGTCGAGGTCGCGCTGGACCCCGCCGCTGCCGGAGTCCGCGGCGGTGGCGGGCAGGGCGAGTGCGCCCGTCGCCGCGGTGGCGAGCAGGCAGGTGAGCAGGGAGCGGACGACGCGCATGGTGTCCCTTCGGGCCGAGTGCCGGGCGATTCCGTCCCGCCCATTCCACGGCACGCGTCGCCGCAGGTCACGGGGGCCAACCCCCGCCCTGGGGTACGGAATTACCGAACCGCTCAGCCCTCCGCGAGCGCGAGGTCCACCGCCGCCTCGGCGTGCAGCCGGGTGGTCGGGAAGACCGGCACGGGGCTGTCCCCGGGCCCGATCAGCAGCTCGATCTCGGTGCAGCCGAGGACGACGCCCTCCGCGCCGCGTGCCACGAGGCCGTCGATCACGGCCTTGAAGTCCTCGCGCGACTCGTCCCGTACGACGCCGACGCACAGCTCCTCGTAGATCACCTGGTGGACGCGGGCCCGCCCCTCCGCCTCGGGCACGAGCACGTCGAGCCCGTGCGAGGCGAGCCTGCCCCGGTAGAAGTCCTGCTCCATGGTGAACGCCGTGCCCAGCAGGCCGATGCGGCGCATGCCCCGCGCCCGTACGGCGTCGGCGGTGGTGTCGGCCAGGTGCACCAGCGGGATCCGCACCGCGTCGGCGACCCGGTCCGCGACCTTGTGCATGGTGTTGGTGCAGATCAGCACCATGTCGGCGCCCGCCGCCTGCACCGCGAGCGCGGCGTCGGCGAGCAGCTTCCCGGCCTCGTCCCAGCGGCCCTGCGCCTGGAGCGTCTCGATGTGCGCGAAGTCCACGGAGTACAGCACGCAGGGCGCCGAGTGCAGTCCGCCCCGGCGCTCCCGCGTCAGCTCGTTCAGCAGGCGGTAGTACTCCGCGGTGGACTCCCAGCTCATCCCGCCCAGCAACCCGATCGTCTTCATGCCCCACTCTCGCACGGAGGTCCGTCCACGGTCGTACGGATACCGGCCGCGGCCCGGCCGCGCGGCGGAGCGGGATCGTGCCCGGGCCCGACGCCGTACGGGCGGCCTGCCTGCGACCTTCGCGGTATGAGCGATCACCGACGAGCGGCGTACGGGGTGCTGGGCTGGGCCGTGGCCCACGGGACCTTCGCGACGGCCTGCGCGCTGACGGGCACACGGCTCTTCCCCGGCGGCGCGGAGTGGCCGGACTGGCTCGCCGCCGCGACGGCGGCGGCGGGAGGGGGCGCGGCGCTCGCGACGGTACGGGCCCGTCCCGTACGGGACGCCGACGTACGGGGCGGGCCCGTACGGCCCTTTGTGCGGGGCCTGTTGTGGACGGCGTGCGTCCTGTCGGCGGTCTCCGCGTTCAGCCTGCTCATGGACGTGCTCGGACTGCTGTTCCTCCAGGGTGTGGACAGTCCTGCGCGCGCCGCGCACCACGCGCTCGGCGCCGTGGGCGCGGTGCTGCTGGCGGCGACGGCGCGTTCGGCACGCGGGGGCGGGCCGGGCGGGCCGGGCGGGCCGGGTGGATCGGGTGGGGTTCCGCGTGTGACGTCCCCCGAGGCCCCGCGCCGGGTGCGGTACGCGGCGTACGCGGGGGCGCTCGCGTTCGTCCCGTACGCCGCGATGAAGCTGACCTGGGCGCTGGACGGCACCTTCGCGGGCGTCAGCGGGGCGGAGATGAGGGAGCGTTCGGAACGGAACGGGGCCTCCGGACTGTGGCTCGCCCTGGAGTCCTGGGGCCTGGACGGCACGGTGCTGCTGGCCGCGCTCGGCGTGTTCCTGCTGCTCGGGCTCGTACGCCCCTGGGGCCGGGTCTTTCCCCGCTGGGTCCCGCTCCCGGCGCTGCGCGGCAGGCCGGTGCCGCGCTGGCTGCCGCTGACCCCCGCGCTGCTCGGCGCCGCGACGCTCGCGCCGTACGGCGTCATCGGCACCGGCTACCTCGCGCTGTGCTCGGCGGGCGCCCTGGAGATGCGGCGCGGCGACTTCCCCACGCCCCGGGACGCGCTGCTCGTGAGCTGGATCGGCGTGGGCGCCTTCGCGCTGTACGGCCTCGCGCTCGCGCTCGCGGCGCGCTCGTACTGGCTGCGCACGGGCCGGACCGCCGGTCCGCGCATTCGCATGTAACAGCCACGTATTAGGCGGGGTGCCGGTGGAACGCGGCGTGGGCCTCCCCGTGTCTTACCCGGCAGTAAGGCACGCCCCCCCACAAAGGAGAACCGATGCGCCTCCGGAACCTCTCCCTCGTCGCCATAGCCGTCGCCGCGGGACTCTCCCTCACGGCCTGCCAGGGCGACGACGGCTCCTCCGACTCCTCGGCCCCGTCGTCGTCCTCCTCCGGGAGCGGCGATTCGGGCGGCTCCGGTGGCTCCGGTGGCTCGGGGGAGGGCTCGACCGGCGGTTCAGCGGGCGGATCCGGCTCAGGCTCCGGCTCCGGTTCCGGCTCCGCCGGGTCCGGTTCCGGGTCCGGCCCCGCCGGTTCCGGCACCTGCAAAACCGCGCAGCTCGCGATCAGCAGCAACCACGGCATGGGCGAGGGCGACATCCTCGTCCACCTCAAGAACACCGGGTCCGCCACCTGCACCCTCAAGGGCTTCCCTGGCGTGGACCTCAAGGGCAAGGACGGCACCGTGAGCGCCCAGCGCAGCAAGCTCGGCGCGCCGACGGTCCGCGTGAAGCCCGGCAGCGAGACCCGCTTCACCCTCCACTACCCGCCGAACGATTCCGGCGGTTCGGGCGTGACCTTCGACCGCATGGTCGTCACCCCGCCCAATGAGACCCACTCCAAGACGCTCGGCACGAGCGTCAACATCCCCGCGTCGGACTCCTCAGGACCGGCGGTCAGGGTCGATCCGGTGGGCACGGGCAAGTAGCGCGCGGACGAGGCCCTCGCTCGTCGCGTCCTCTCAGAGCTTGCCTTCGAGCAGTACGGTGCGGTGGCCGCCGAGGCGGCGTGAGAGGTCCGCGACGAACTCGGCGCGCAGCGTGGGCCAGTTCCAGAACGTGAAGCCGAGATGGCCGAACGCGAAGTGGTCGTCGGCCCAGATCCACGTGTGCACGGGAGCCGTCCGGCCGCAGGAGGCGCACGCGACGGGCTCGTCGTCCCCGTCGGCCCAGGAGCCCACCGCGGCCCTGAACCGGTCCCACCTCTCGTCGATGAGCGTCCAGCACTCGTCGACGAGGGGCAGCTCCGTCGCGCAGTGCGGGCAGGTGACGGCCGAGGGCTCGCCCTGCCCGGCGTCGAAGACCGTACGCCCGACGGAGACGTGCAGGCCGTTGCTCCACACGTTGACCAGCTCGGGATCCGGGTCCTCGACGGCTTCCGCGTAACGCGTCCCCGGCGCGTGCCCGGCGTCGGCGCCGAGGACGCAGTCGGTGCGTTCCGCCGAGACGAAGCCGTCCGCGATCAGCCAGTCGAGCATGTTCGCCGCGAGCCCCTGCGCCTCCCCCGGCGAGACCTCGGTGTCGACGATCGTCTGGAACCAGTCGCCCATGATCTCCCCTCCCGTTCCCGTGCCTGCGTACCGTACGCGCTGCCACGGACATGCGCGGCGGCCCAAGGGGCCATAGGGGCCTACGGGCGGCGCCCCAGATAGGCGGCCAGCCGTTCGTAGGCACCGGCGTCCTCGGAGACCGGCACGACCGGGCCGAACCGCCCCCGCTCGTCGCGCTCTTCGGGCGGCGCGAACGCCGCGAAGGCGCGCAGTGCCCGCTCGGCGAGGTCCGGGTCGAGCCCCGCGAGCCGCCCGGTGGCGTGCGCGAGGTCCCAGGAGTGGGCCGTGAACTCGTGGGTGTAGGCGTCGACGACGTCCCGGCCGGGCATCGTGGCCCACGGAAGGGCGACCATGCCGTCGAGCCGCGCGTCGTCGGCCCACACCCGCTCCGCCGCGCCGCGGGCCCGCGCGAACGCGGCCGCCCATCCGCTGTCGGGGACGCCCTCGACGACGTCGGGGAGACCGCGCGTATCGCCCCCGGCGCCGACGCGGGCGAGCTTGTCCAGCACGGCGACCACGTGCCCGAGCAGCGCCCGTACGTCGTACTCCGCGCAGGGCGTGCGCGCGCCCAGCTCCTCGGGGCGCACCGCCGCGACCTGCTCGCCCATCTGATCGAGCGCACGGCCGAAGAGGGGACGCGGGTCCTGTGCCGGCTGAGAATCCATGACCGGCACCCTAGGCGCCGCCACTGACAGCGGAGTTCGGCCCTCACATGACCGATATCGCGTCTCTCATACGTCATATGACGCATTGACCCCACAGTGCGGTCACGGTTGCATGCTCATGGTCCTCCGGCGCGGATCCGGAGGCGCTACCGCGTCCTGCCTGGGGGGAAGATGACGCGAAACACGAACGTGAACGCGAGTACGAGACGTCGTGTGCGGACGAGAACGGCCCTGAGCGCCGCGGCGGCGGCCTGCGCCGTCACGGCGGTGCTGCCCGGGAACGCCTCGGCCGGGCCGAGGCTCGCGGCGGACATCGAGAGGATCAGCGTCGCGTCCGACGGCACCCAGGCCGACGACAAGTCGGCCGACGCCTCGATCTCGGCCGACGGCCGCCGCGTCGTCTTCTCGTCGTCGGCGAAGAACCTCACCGCCGACACCCCGTCGACGGGCGACAAGGTGTACGTCCGCGACCGCCGCTCGTCGCAGACGACGCGCATGGGGTACCTGGCCCCGACCCGGCCCCCGGTGATCAGCGGCAACGGGGAGTACATCTCGTACTCCCACGTGTGGATGGACAACGTCCGGATCCGCCAGTACGAGGTGAGCACGGGGAGATCGATCTCCGGCAACTGCTCGCTCTTCAGTTGCAGCCAGCCGTCCCTCAGCACCGACGGCGGCCTCATCGCCCAGATCAGCGTCTCCTACCGGCAGCAGACGTACGGCCAGCGCGTCGAGGTCGAGGAGCGGCGGACCGGCACCCTCAAGACCGTCGCGACCTTCGCCCACACCAAGCCGGCCGGCCCGTCCCTGAGCAGCGACGGCCGCTACCTCGCCTACCAGGACGCCGAGGCCGGTGACGTCTTCGTGCACGACCGCACCGACGGCACCACGTCGGCCCCGATCGAGGGACCGTCCAAGGAGGCGTCCCTCGTCCAGCTCAGCGGCAACGGCACCAAGGCCGTCTACCTCTCGGGCGGCGACACCTACGTCCACGACCTCGCGACGGGCACCGCCCAGCACCTCCCGGGCGTACGCGGCGTGGCCATCGACCCCACCGGCCGCTACCTCCTCTACGCCCCGGGCGGCACGACCGGCCCGTCCCTCGTCCTCCGCGACCTGCGGACGAACACCGACGAGACCGTCGCGACCCAGCCGGCGACCGCCGGCCCCGGCGCGGTCAGCGCCGACGGCCGCGACGTCGTCTTCCACTCCGCGGCCGACGACCTCGTCCCCGACGACACCAACGGCACCCCGGACGTCTTCGTCCGCCGCCTCTACTGAGGCGGGCGACCAACCCGCGCCTCCCCGCTCGTCGTGGCGAACATGTTCGCTACGATGAGCGTCGTGGGTGTGAGAAGAGAGCCGGTCAGCCGCCGGGAGCGTCCGGCCAAGCCTGCCCTGTCCCGGCGCGGAATCGTGGACACGGCCGTGCAGATCATGCGGGCCGAGGGGCTGGAGAAGGTCACGATGCGCCGCTTGGCGCAGGAGTTGGACACCGGTCCGGCCTCGCTCTATGTGTACGTTGCCAACACGGCCGAGCTGCACGCGGCCGTCCTGGACGCCCTCCTCGGCGAGGTCGATCTGAGCGGCGGGAAGGGCGACAAGGACAGCGAGGGCGACAAGGACAGCGAGGGCGGCAAGGGCGGCAATGACTGGCGCGGCCAGCTCCGCACCGTCATGACCTCCTACACCCTGGTGCTCTTCGAGCATCCGCAGCTCGCCCGATCCGCTCTTGTCGCCCGGCCGAGCGGCGAGAACTACCTGCGGCTGGTGGAGCGCATCCTCGACCTCCTCTCCCGCAGTGGCGCCGGCCGCGAGCAGGTCGCCTGGGGAGTGGACAAGCTCCTCCAGGACGCGACGGCCACCGCCGCCGAGCAGGCGACGCGTGAGCGCGACCCCCACTCCGAGGACGACTGGAGCGCGGCTGTCGGCGTGCTGCACGCTGTGGACGAGACCACGCATCCGGCGATCAGCGCGCACATACCGCATCTGGTCAGCGGCACGGCCGAGGACCGGATGCGCTGGAGCTTCGACGTGCTCGTCAACGGCATCACGGCTACCCCTGTGCCCGGCCAGGCCCGCTGAGCCCGGCGGGCGCGGGCGCCGCCACGCCGGTGAGCGTCGCTCACCGACCCCCCGCCCCCCTCCTGCCCTTCTGTCCTCCTGACCTCCTGACCTCCTGACCTCCTGTGCCGGGTCCCGGTCCCGGCCGGCCGCACGTGCTGTCCGTCCCCGAACACGGTCACCCCGAACACGTTCGCTACGATCTTGATTGTGACGAACATGTTCGTTACGCTGTGAGTGACGGACGGTCCGGTAGTCGGCGGGGGTACGGAGCCGCACCATTCACTGAGCGTGAAGGAGCAGGTCATGAACGAGATTCCCCACGCTGCCGATGACACGACCACCGAAGCGGTGCCCGTATTGATCGTCGGCGGCAGCCTGGTAGGGCTGTCCGCCGCGGTCTTCCTGACCTGGCACGGCGTTCCGGTCGTCCTGGTCGACAAGCACCACGGCAGCTCCCCGCATCCGCGTGCGATCGGCTTCACCACCCGCACGGTGGAACACTTCCGGCAAGTGGGGGTCGACGTGCCGCCGTCGCAGCAGGGCATGAAGCCGCCGCGGCGGGCGCGGGTGGAGAGCCTGACCGGTACATGGCTGGAGGAGTACCCGTGGACACCGGGCGGCAAGGGCGCCTACGGCGCCGAGGACTCCCCGGTGCACGCGATCGCGATCACCCAGGACAGGCTCGAACCCCTGCTGCGTGACCGGTCGGCCGAGCTGGGCGCGGACCTGCGGCTGGGCACCGAACTGATCGGCTTCGTCCAGGACGACGACGGCGTGACCGCGACACTGCGCCGCCGCGACGACGGCCACGAGTACCGCCTGCGCGCCCAGTACGTGGTGGCCGCGGACGGCGCGACCAGCGCCGTGCGCGAGAAGCTGGGCATCGCCCGTCACGGCGCCGGCCCGCTGTCGGTGCAGCGCAGCATCCTCTTCCGTGCGCCCTTGGACGAGTACCTGCGGCACGGCGTGGTCCAGTTCGAGATCGAGCAGCCGGACTTGAAGGCATTCCTGACCACCTACTCCGACGGGCGGTGGGTGCTGATGCTCAGCGACGACATCGAGCGTGACGCCGACGAGCAACGGCGGGTGGTGCGGCAGGCGGTCGGCCGTACCGACATCCCCGTCGAATTGGTGACCACCGGCCGCTGGGACCTGGCCGGGCTGATCGCTGACCGCTTCTCCGACGGCCGGGTGTTCCTCGTCGGCGACGCCGCCCACCAACTGCCGCCCAACCGTGGCGGCTTCGGCGCCAACACCGGAATCGACGACGCGCACAACCTGGCCTGGAAACTCGCCGCCGTGCTGGCCGGGAGGTCCGGGCCCCGGCTTCTGGACACCTACGATGCCGAACGCCGGCCTGTGGCGGACCTCCGCCATGACCAACTGTTCGCACGCGCCGACTACAAGGCCTACCTGACGGCCCCCCGGACAGACGTGCCGGTGCTCGACGACGCGTCCGTCGAACTCGGCCAGCTCTACCGCTCGGCCGCGGTGCTGGGCGCGGGCGCCGACCTGCCGCCCGCGCGGCGACCGGAGGAGTGGGCCGGCCAGCCCGGCACCCGGGCCCCGCACCTGTGGATCACCGTCGACGGTGAGGAGCGCTCGACGCTGGATCTGTTCCGGCGCGACTGGGTGCTGCTGTCCGAGGACGAGCGCTGGGCCGCCGCCGCGACCCGGGCCGCCGAACGGCCGGGCATCCCCGTCACGTTCGTACACATCGGCACCGACGCGAATCCGGTGGAGCCCAACGGCAATGCCAGCGCCAATGCCAACGCCAACGCCTTCCGTACCGCCTACGGCCTCGAATCCACCGGGGCCGCCCTGGTCCGGCCCGACGGATACATCGCCTGGCGCACCCTCACAGCCCCGGCCGATCCCGCCCGAGCGCTCGACGCCGCGTTGAACGCCACCGCTGTGCCCACCCGCACCACCGAGACAACGGCATCGGAGTCCTGATCATGACCGCCACCACGCTTGAGGAGCGCATCCTCCGCCTCGAAGACATCGAGGCGATCCGTGACCTGACCGCCCGCTACGCCGACGCGATCAACAAAGGATGGAACGGCAAGACCGTCGACGCCGACGCGATCCCGGGCATCTTCGCGGCCGACGCCCGCTGGGAAGGCTTCGACGGCGAGGTGACCCACGGCGCGGACGCGATCGCGGCCGTACTGCCCAAGGCCACCTCCGCCGTCCAGCTCTCCATGCACACCTTCCTCAACCCGGTCATCACCGTCGACGGCGACACCGCCAGCGGGAACTGGCTGATGTGGGTCGGCTCCGTCATGGCCGACAACCCCCGCTCGGTCTATATGAGTGCCGACATGACCTACACACGCACCGATGAGGGCTGGCGCATCCAGACCGTGCTCATCGGCTTCGGAACCATGGTCCGCGGCAGTGAGGGTGGCACCGCTTGACGGTCCTGGAAGGGAACTTCGGGTCCGGCAGGACGTCGCCCCGCGGCGCCCCACGGCACCCACTACGCGCGCTTCAGCATCCCCATCGCCCGCGACGGCGGAATCGCCGACCCTCGATTCGGGGGTTAGCCCCAGCCGGAACCGGGAGGTCAGCAGGATCGCGCCAAGTGATCACGTTCGGAGAGGCTCGGGTGTCCCAGCACTTCCCCAGGAGTTGACTCGTGCGTGAGCAAGCAGAGCGAAAGTCCCGCTCTTCCAGAGGACAGCGGAGCGGTCGTCGCGGAGCCGTGAAGGACGCGGTCACGGTGGTCGTCGGCGTCATGACGGCGGGCACCCTGGCGCTGCCTGCGGCATCCGCGGCATCGTCGGCATCGGCCGAGCCCGCTGCGCCCAGGACGGACTCCGTCCAGCGGGGCCTGAACGCGCTGGTGCGCTCCGACGGCCCGCCCGCCGCGCTGGCGAGTGTCAAGGACCGCGACGGTCGCGCCCGTACGTACACCGCCGGGGTCGGCGACCTGGCCACCGGGGCGAAGGTGCCCAGGGACGGTCAGGTGCGGATCGGCAGCAACACCAAGACGTTCACCGCCGTCGTCGTGCTGCAACTGGTCGCTGAGGGCAAGATCAGCCTCGACGCCCCCGTCGAGACCTACCTGCGCGGCCTCGTGCGCGGCGACGGCATCGACGGACGCCGCATCACCGTCCGCCAGCTCCTCCAGCAGACCAGCGGACTCCCCGACTACGTCAAGCACCTCGGCGAGGACATCCGGTACTACGCCCCCCGCGACCTCCTCGACCTCGCCCTCCAGCACAAGGCCGACTCCGCTCCCGGCACGAAGTGGGCGTACAGCAACACGAACTACGTGCTGGCCGGCCTCATCGTCCAGAAGGTCACCGGCCGGCCCGTCGGCCAGGAGATCACCCGACGCGTGATCGACCGCATCGGACTGCGCCACACCTCTTTCCCCGCCCCGCACGACATGACCATCCGGGAACCCCACCCCAAGGGCTACCAGCAGGGGGAAGCGGGCACGCCACCGCTCGACGCCACGGAATGGGACCCCTCCTGGGCGTGGGCGGCAGGGCAGATGATCTCCACCAACTCCGACCTCAACCGGTTCTTCGCCGCGCTGCTGTCCGGTCGCCTCCTCCCGAAGGCCCAGCTCGCCCAGATGCGCACCACTGTCCCCGCCGGTCCCCCCTTCGCCTCCGGAGCCCGCTACGGCCTGGGGCTCGTGAGTACGCCCTTGTCGTGCGGTGGTGTCTACTGGGGCCACGGCGGAAGCATGACGGGATACGAGACCCGAGGCGGAGCCACCGAGGACGGCCGCGCCGCCAACATCGCGGTGACCACTCAGCCGGGCCAGGCCACCATGAAGCGCGTCGAAAACGTCGTGGACACGGCCCTGTGCCGTTGAACGGCCCCTGGGGCGGCCACGGGGGTTGAACGGATTCGGCGGGCCCACGGGTATCTGGGCTCAGGCCGGGTCTTCCAGGGCTTTGATGAGGAGATGAGACAGACGGCGGAACTCCTCGGCGTTGGCCCTGTCGAACTTCTCCAGTGCCGGAGCCAGACGGGCCTCGATCTGGAGGAAGGTCTCATCCGTCAACTTGTGTCCCTTGGCGGTGAGATGGTTGTCCACCACTCGGCCGCGGGCCGGGGAGCGCTCCACCAGCCCCTCCTCCTCCAGGGTCCGGACGAGACGGTTGACGGCCTGCGGCGTGTGGACCGCGGCGCGCGCGAGCTCTGAGGCCGAGGCGCCGGGTGTCCGCTTCAGCTCCCGCAGCACCGTCCACTGCCCGAGAGTGAGCCCCAGAGGGTGGATGACCTGCTCGATCCGGTCGGCGAAGTGCTGCCGGACGATCCTGGACAGTGCACCGATTTCGATCCCCTGAGGCAGCGGGTCGCCCGAGTTCTTCATGTTTGACAGTGTACTCGTCGCGTTCTATATTGAATCAAGATTCAATGTGG
The DNA here is from genome assembly GCF_039530985.1 of Streptomyces albiaxialis. NCBI lineage: Bacteria > Bacillati > Actinomycetota > Actinomycetes > Kitasatosporales > Streptomycetaceae > Streptomyces > Streptomyces albiaxialis. The sequence goes on along the minus strand of NZ_BAAAPE010000006.1, from coordinate 62,761 downwards.
AACTATGATTCAATGTTGATCGGCTGTCGGCTGTCGGCTGTCGGCTGTCGGCTTGAGCGATCGAGGTGTCCGCTCCAAGCCGGAGTGCAGGTCCCGGGCCGGCCGATCTGTGGAGTCGACTCGGCTTCCGCCCCTCCCCACGTCCGTATCCGGAGACAGAACATGCCCGTGCCCACAGCCGCCCGTGCCACAACGGAGTCAGCCGCGCGACAGAAAGCCCCGCCCGGCTGGCTGGTCGTACTCCTGGCCACTTCCTGCGGGCTGACCGTGGCCAACCTCTACTACGCCCAGCCGCTCCTGGAGATGCTGCGCCGGACCTTCCAGCTCCAGGACTCGACCGCCGGCCTGCTGATCACCCTGACCCAGCTCGGCTACGCCGTCGGCATGGTGTTCCTGGTCCCCCTCGGCGACCGCATCGAGAACTCCCGTCTGGTCTCCGTCCTGCTCACCGTCACGGCCCTGGCCATGGCCGTCGGCGGCCTCGCCCCCGCCTTCACCGTCCTGCTCATCGCCGCACTCGTCGCGGGCGCCACCTCCGTCGTCGCACAGGTCCTCGTCCCCTACGCCGCCGACCTCGCCCCCGATCACCTGCGCGGCACCGTGGTGGGCAAGGTCATGAGCGGACTGCTGGCCGGGATCCTGCTCTCCCGCACCGTCGGCAGTCTGCTCGCGGACGTCGCGGGCTGGCGCACCGTCTACCTGGCCTCCGCAGCGCTGATGGCGATCCTGGCCCTCGTCCTGCGCCGCGCGCTGCCCCACCGGGCCCCCACCAGCACCGATTCCTACACCGCGCTGCTGTGTTCCACGGCCCGCCTGATCCGCAGGCACCCGCAGCTACGCCGCCGGTCCTTCTACCACGCCTGCATGTTCGCCGCCTTCAGCGCGTTCTGGACGACCATCTCCTACGTCCTGACCACCGCGCCGTACAACTACTCCCAGCTCCAGGTCGGTCTGTTCGCTTTCGTCGGCGCCGCCGGCGCACTCGTCGCCCCTCTCGCGGGCCGCCTCGCCGACCGAGGGCTCGCCCACCGGCTCACCCCCGTGACCTGCCTGCTCGCCTGCGCCACCCTCATCTGGGCCGGCCTGGCCGCCCACCAGATCCTCGTCCTCGCCGCCGCCGCAGTCCTCCTGGACTGCGCCGTGCAGTGCTCCCTGATCTTCGGACAGCACACCATCTACCAACTCGACGCAGACGCCCGCGCCCGGATCACCAGCGTCTACATCGCCACCTTCTTCATCGGCGGCGCCATCGGCTCCCAACTCGGCACCCTTGCCTACCACTTGGGTGACTGGCACGCGGTCACCCTCACCGCGGCAGCCTTCCCCGTCCTCGCCGCGCTCGCCTGGACCACCGACCGCACCCACACCAGCAGGAAGCGCCGGGCCGCGGGCACCACATGAAGCCTGCTCCGCCTGCCCTCGCCGTCTTCGAGCTCGACGAAGCGTGCTGCGGTCAGGGACTTGCGGGCTCCGGCACGCCTTCCACCGCGTCGGCCGGCAGCCGCATCGTCTCCCGGGCCAGGACGGTCGCATCGGTGGCCCGGCCTGATGCGGTCAGCGCAGTGATCGCGGATACCGCCTGCCCGGCCCGGTCGGCGTAGGCACGGGCGTCGGCGTACGCGACGTACCCGTGCTGCGCGAACGGGCCGATGTCGAGCAGCTCACGGATGCGGGCCCGGACCCCGGCCAGGTCTCCCCGAGCGCTCGCCGCCCGGAACTCCGGACGGCGGCGCAGTCTGCCGGTCCTTGGCGACATGCTCGCGTACGAGGGCGAGCAGATCCTCCCCGGACAGGCCGGGACGCGCTCGGAGTTGTCGAGGAACGTGCCGGGAAGGCCGTGGCGCGCGTTCCTGCGGCGGATCAGCGGCGGGCGACGGTCGGCAGCACGACTGGCCGGGCATCCCGCGCTTGGACACGCCGTGGCAGGACACGATTTCGGGCGGACGGACCGGCTGGCGCCGGCGGGAGGCCAATCTGGACGGCGAGCCGGTGTTCGGCGTCGACTACCTGATCTGCCGCACCTGCCGGCTCGGCTGGGTGGAACAGCCCCACAGCGACCCGGAGTTTCAGCGGTGCGGTCTCGCCTCGGCGGGCCTGGCCGCCCTCCGTACGGAGAACCCGGGACTCTTCTGGCACGCCCTCGGCGGCCATTTCCGCGACTACGAGCCGTTCTGGGTCGGCACCGACGTGCCGGGCGGCTACCAGCAGCGCGAACTGTGTCGGTCGGCCTCGGCCCGATCGAGAGCGACGGGGTGGTGGAGGTAGCCGGGGTTAACAGCGCGGGCGTGTGACGTGGGTCATCGATGGTGGGTGTTACAAGGCGCTGGGGAGCGGCGTCTCGTGTGCATCAGGCGGACGTCCGCGGGCCGCAGTCGTTGCAGAAAGGACTCGCCGTCGAAGCCATGGACGCCGATTGTCGAGTGAGCGCGTTCCACCCTGATCGACGGCGTCGCAGTGACGTCATAGCGGTATTGATTTCGGACGCCATAGCTCGTACGCCCTGACCTCAATTTGTTCGTGCAAGACGATCACAATGAGGAGGTTCCACCATGGGGAACAACAACACACGACCCATGCTCCGGAAATTCGCCGCTTTGTCGTTGGCCACCGCCGCGGTCGGCGTCTTCGCTGTGGGCAGCGCAGATGCCGATACCTCGAAAAAGGACCGGCGCGAGGTCTTCGAACTCCAGCTCAAAGACCTTGAGCACAAGCCTATTGACCTCGGCCCGGCAGGGCCTAGCCTGGGCGATATGAGCGCCTACTGCGCCACCGCCGTAGAGAACGGCCGCAAGGTCGGATATGGGGCTGGGACGGCTCAGGTCGTTCATGTCGAGGGCAAGAAAGTCACGTCGCAGGCCGTGATCACGCTGGAACTCAAGCGTGGCTCTCTGACGATGCAATCGCTGCGGACGAACGAAGCGAGTTCGCTCGACATGGCCATCACCGGCGGCACAGGCGCCTTCAATGGCGCCCGGGGCACTGTTCGCTACTGGGACATCGCCACGCCGGATGAGAGGATGCGTGTCGAAATACTGCGCTGAGCGCATTCCACCCTGATCTCGCCGCGCGAGCACCGGTCGCGCCAACTCACCCGGCCGGCCGTTGTCGCCAACCGCGTGGCCCGAGGGCTGCGCAGGGCAGTTCCGGAAGGGGCACTCAGGACCGGCCGGTACGTTCATCCCGGCGTTCGGCCTCACGATCCAGGGCCGCGAACGGGTGCGGGCCGAGGCGGGTGAGCGCGCTGTCGTGTGATTTTGCAGGCGTTCCCTGTCCGGCTGGATGCGTTCGGGTGTTCGGTGGGCTGCTGTAGAGCGTCGGGACGGACCCTCTCGCGCCTGCCATTGTCCGTACCGTCGGCGGGGTCACCGGTGCTGCGCTTGGGCGTTATCGGCCTGTGGGCGTCGCCCGCGTGGACAGCGTCGAGGACCGCTCGCAGAGTGACCGGCGGTTCCTGAACGCGGTGGCGCACGTGATGAGCGCCCGGGGTCCGTACTCCTGTCGTAGGCGCGACGCCGTCGCCCGCGCTTCTGCGACGCCGGAACCAAGGAGACCCTGCCTGAGGAGGCGTACCGCGCTGAGGTTGATCCGTGCCTCGGAGCGCAGCATGCGTTGCTGGAGATGGGCCGACGTGATCTGGCGTACACCCCACGGCCGCGGCGGTCTCGGCGCGGTGACCCGTACGTACAAAGGGGATGGACGCGTTCGCGCTGCCGGCCCAGGCGGCATCGCACGTGATTCACGCCAAGTCCCGGGTGTGGGAAGAGATCGAGGTCATGCCCGAGTCCCGCTGTGTCGCGGTGTCGAAGTTCTGTGCGACGGTGGGGACGGTTGGGCGGAGATCCGCGAGTTGCTCGCCGCGTCCTCGCTCACGGACGACGACCTGCGAGCCTTCCTCGACGGAGGTTGACGGCCCGCCAGGTCGTCGGTATCAGGCTTGCGCGGGCCGTCCGCGCGTGGCCCGCGGGCCTTACGGTCGCGGTCGCGGGTTCCGGCGAGCGGTCGGCCGACACCATCGAACGCGTCCTGTTCGCCCTTGCCCGCGCAGGCATCAACCCCGACGACCTGGCCTGACCTCCACCGGGTGGCGGGCCGGCGGCGGGCGTCGCCAGGCGCGAGCAGGTTCGTCAGCTCCGCGATCGCCGCAGGCGAGGGTGTGACGCAGCGGCTGAGGTTGTCCGGCTTGCGGTGCCGCGACTCGGCCATCAGCAGCAGCACGTTCACCCCGTCTCGCTGCCCGAGGTGCGTCAGCGCGCTGTGCCGGAATTCGTGCAGGTCCCACGTCCTCGCGCGCGGCCGACCCGCGTCGTCGGACCTGTGCGCCCTGGACCCCGGCCGGCGCGCGGCGCCGGCCGGGGTCCAGGTCCTCGACGTTCAGCCCCCGAGTCTCCTCGCTCCGGGCCGCGGTCTCGTAGAGCATCCGACAGAGCGTCTTCTCCCTGATCCCGACGTCGCGCCGGGCGATAGGCCGGTCGATCGCGGGCCGGGAGCGCACTGGCGTCTCGGAGTCCGGGGTCGGCAGCCGCTTCGCCCACTCGCGAGGACACCAGGGCCGTCGGACGAGGTGAGTTCGCGCAGGGCCAGATGGGCGCCGCCGATACGGACCGGGTTCATGTGCGTCGACCGGCGTCCCGTTCGGTGGCCGCCGCCTTCGGCCGCGGGGTGTTCATCAGGACCGCGACGACCAGCGCGCCGGACACGATGATCCCCGCCGCCCAGGTGGCGGCCGTCTGGAAGCCTTCCAGCGCCGCCTGCTTGACGAGGTTCGGGCTGGGGGCCCGCGTGGCATGCGAGGCCAGGTGGTCCGCGGTCGCGCTGGTGGCGATCGTGTTGAGCAGCGCGGTGCCGATCGAACTGCCGACCTGCTGCGCGGTGTTGACCCCGGCCGAGGCGACGCCCGCGTCGTCGGGGTCGACTCCGTGGGTGGCGTAGTTGTAGGCCACCGGCATGATCAGGCCCGCCCCGAGGCCGGCCATGAGCCCCGCGACCAGCACACCGCCCGCATAAGAGGTGTCGGTGTCGATGGTGAGCATCCACGACATGCCGCCGGAGAGGATCAGCATGCCCGGCACGACGAGCGCCCGCGGCGGGACCTTCGGCAGCAGCCGGGCGGCGATCCCGCCCGCCGACACCAGGACCGCCACCGTCATCGGGAGGAACGCGACGCCGGTCTTGACCGGCGAGTACCCCTTGACGGCCTGGAGGTAGTAGGTCATGAACAGGAACGCCCCGAACATGCCGATCATGGCCAGTCCCGCGCCCAGATAGGCGCCGCCGCGGGTACGGCTGGCGACCACGCGCAGCGGCAGCAGCGGCTGTGCCACCCGGCTCTCGACGTAGGCGAAGGCGACGAGCAGCAGCGCACCGGCGGCCAGCAGGCCGACGACCTGGACCGATCCCCAGCCGTCGGACTCGGCGCGGGTGGTGCCGTACACGATCGCGATCAGACCGCCTGTCACCAGCAGTACGCCGGGAATATCGAACCGGGCCTTGCCCTCGCGCCGCGTCTCGGTCAGCAGCGCGGATCCGCCGACCGCCGCGACCAGGGCGATCGGGACGCTGATGTACAGACACCAGCGCCAGTCCACGTACTCGGTCAGCGCCCCGCCCGCGAGCAGCCCGAGCGCGCCCGCGGCGGCGGTGATACCGCCCCAGATCCCGAACGCCTTGGCACGCTCCTTCGGCTCGGTGAAGGTCACGGTCAGCAGCGAGAGGGCCGACGGGCCGAGGAGTGCCGCGAACGCGCCTTGCAGGGCACGGGCGATGAGCAGTGTCTCGAAGTCGCCGGCCGCGCCGCCGAGCGCGGAGGCGCCCGCGAATCCGATCAGTCCGATCAGGAACGTGCGCTTGCGTCCGGTGTAGTCGGCGATCCTCCCGCCGAGCAGCAGCAGGCTGCCGAACGCGAGGGTGTACGCGGTGATGATCCACTGCCGGTCGCCGTCCGAGATCCCCAGATCTCGCTGGAGGGTCGGCAGGGCGATGTTCACCACCGTGCCGTCCAGAACGATCATGAGTTGGGCCAGCACGATGAAGAGCAGTGCGGACCAGCGGCGCGGATCGGCGGTCGGCGCCTGCGCCGTCGTGGCTGTCGTGACTTCCATGACTCGGTCCTCACTCGTGGTGCTTGAGCCGCCGGATCGTCCGTGCGGCGTACGGGCGACCACAAGACGTCGGCCCCCGGAACCCCGTAACAGGAGCAGGAGTGTGAGGTACGCCATTGACGACGGGTGTGACGAGTCGAGGGGCAGCGGCGTCGTATGCCAGGCACGCGGCACACGTACGCCAAGCAGGTAGGAGCGGACATGAACGAGCGCGGCGGACAGGCGGCGGACAAGGAACCGGGGACCGGCAGAACGGAACCGATGGCGGACGGCGGCCGCGTCGTCGCGGCGACCGAGGCGTTCGTCACCCACCGCGCCCCGCTGTTCACCGTCGCCCACGAGATGCTCGGCTCGTCCGCCGACGCCGAAGGCGTCCTCCAGGAGACCTGGCTGCCCGGGCCGCTGTTGACCGCGCCCGACGTCGCCGAGAACGTCGAACTCGCGGACAGCTACGAGAAAAGCCTCCGACCCCGCGCTTTCGCAGGTCAGAGGCGATTCTGTGGAGTGCCCCCAACGGGGCCCCGACCTTTTCGGGGCGTTGCCTGACAGGGGTGAGCTGACGCTCAAGGGGAGGGTGCCGTTGGAGCGGTGGCGCAGGAAGGCTCCGATGGGAGAAGAGGCGTGATGGACTGCTGGGATTTGCTCCGCCGTCTTGTGGCCAGCAGCGCATGTGGGAGCGCATCTGGCCGGGTGGGGTGCCGGCCCAGGCAGGCAGGATGACTCTCGACATCCGCGGACCGAGGCCAAGGCCATGAACCTTTGAGCTTATCGCTCGACCGGTAACGGTATAGCAGGTCGGTTAGGGGCAGAGCCAGGTGTCACCGCGCCCACCTCGCCAGGCCGATGGAGCGGTGGTCGGCGGCGTAGTGGCCTCGCCGCGAGCGGGCGGTGTGCAACTCGCGAGCGTGCCGATGGCCGTAGACGAAGGACAGCAGGAGAAGGCAGTGATCGAACTGGTTCCGGTATCGCATGGTGCGAGACTGTTGAGGTGAGTGGATTACGAAGAAGGGCTGATCATGGATAGGCCTGATACGGACAAGGCTCTGCACGCCCTCGGCCTGATGGTCAGAGAGGCCGCAGGGACAGACAGGGCCTTGGCTATGATCGCGGAGGAACTCTGCGGCGGGCAGTACGGTCGCCTTCTGATCGCGGGTGAATCTACGAGCCGCGTCATCAAAGTATGCAATGAGTTGGTCGATGCCCATGACGACATCTCGAAAACCCTCAAATCTGCCCTGAAGGTTCTTACCAAAGAATCCGAATCGTTGTTCAGGGTGAGGCATCGGTACGTGCATGGCAGTTGGGCCGTGGACGGTACTACATCTGAGCCTCAACTGATGTTGACGAAGCGATTCCAGGCGCATCCCAATTTTGAGAAGTTCTCAATCGCTGAACTTCATGAGTTGGCTGCAAAATTCAATCTGATGCACGACAGGCTAATGGATTGGCTACTTCAGATCTGCTCGCCTGGGTATCAGGCGGGTGACTTGCTGAAGGCCAGGGAGGAGCAGCTACGGAACTTGAGAGGGGGGAATTGATTTATATCTCGTTGAGCGCTGACCCTTATAGGGGGAATTCATGTTCTTCAGGTTGGCGTCAACAGCGCGATGCCTATTTCGTCATCCCCCGTCTAACAAGTCTGAGGCACGACGCCGACCGGGGGCGGTCGACATTATGGCCCCCAGCATCAGTTCGCCAGTGGCCAAGCACTCCCCGATGTACGCCTCCACAGCGTCACGATCCGCCCCGACAGGAAGCGGTGCCAGCCCCAGGGACACGACAACCGGGCCGCCTTGCGCGACGAAGTCGGACCATGTTGCCCCGATAGTGGTCCCCAGCAGGAAGTCACAGCCGTCGACCCGGATGGCGGCCTTGCCGCCGTGCAAGGTCAGTCGCGGGCCGATGTCCGGCAAGGGGCATCGGGACGAGACGAGACCGAGCGCGGTCCCGAGCGAGCGCATGTCCTCGCGGAGCGCCGCCGCGGATTCGCCCGAACGGCGAGGCGGCGGGTGGGCGATCAGCAGGAACGCGACGCTGCCAGCCGGAGTGACATCGATCCATGTGGTTGTCACCACCGAGCAGAGCAGACCTGGCGTTGGCGCAGTCGGGGCATGGGCGGAGGTGTCGTGAGGGTGAGGAGGTTCGGCCCCGACCTTCCGCTCGTCCACTGGTTGCGCACTCATGGCGTACCCGTACCGCTCGTCGAAGCCACGTGCTCCGCGAGCACGGCGTGCAACGCCTCCGCGTCGGCGAGTGGCCACGGCTGGCGGCCCGGCTCCGCGAGCCAGTACGGGCCCGGCGGGGCAATGCGCTCCGGTGGCGGGACGACGACGAACGTCGCCACTCCGAGCAACCGTACGTTCGCCAGCTCCCACTCATCCGTGGCGCGCGGAGGGACGAAGAAGTACAGCGCCTGTTCTTGCGGGTCCACCAGGATCGCGCCCGGCGCCGAGCCGAGCTTGTCGAGCACGGTCAGTGCCACAGCATGGGGCACACGGACCGCGTCCCATTCCACTCCCGCGGGCAGGATGCGCGTACCGATGGGTCCCGGTGTTTCCTTGTCGAGCGTCGACATCGCCGTCTCTCCGTCGCGTGAGGGGCTTGCGACGGTAGGACCGGCGATCGCCGACGACCCGAACTCTCAGTTCGGGTAGACCAAGGGCTCGGGAGGCGGCCCTTCAGAGCATCCCCAGGCGCTCCGCGAGCGCACTGACCGGAGCCCGGTACGTCGACCGTGCCCGGTCCAGAAGCTGGCGCACCAGGTCCCGCCCCTCCCGGCTGTGCGCGAGGTCCTCGGGCGCCAGAGTCTCGATCTCCAGCAGATGAACGAGCACCGCAGCGTCCTCGCGCCGCTGTGCGTAGCACCGGGCGACGTCCAGCATGAAGGTGAACTGACGCTCGCGCGAGGGCAGGGCCCGGACGTCGACCTCGTCGGCGATGCGCAGGGCCTCGGCGGTGTGACCCGCCTCCATCTCGATGCTCAGGCGGTGCAGCGTGACGTTGGTCGGGCCGAAGACGGTGTGCTGCACGTTCCCTTCGCCCACCTGCCGGGCACGGGGCGCTGCCTCGTGGTCCAAGCGCTCCGTGGCCGCGTCCCAGCGCTTGCGGCGTGTGCAACTCGTGGCGGCCACCAGATCGAGCGCGCCGACCATGGCCACAGCCTCCGGGGATTCCTCGCCCGGCGCGGTGCTCCGGACCTGCTGGATCGCGTGTTCGGCCACGGCCTCGGCGCCCGCGGGGTCTCCGTCGGCCAGCAGCACATGCCCGAGGTTCCAGTGCGCGGCGGCGATACGGATCGGGTCGTCGGCGTCCTCGGCGGCCCGCCGGGCGCGGTCGGCGACCATCAGCGACAGGTCGACCCTGCCCGTACGACGGCAGTACGAGCGCAGCAGGCCGTACAAGTCGGCGGTGCAGCACAGCACTTCCCGCCGCGCCGACGCCTCCCCCGGAGACCGGTGCGCGCGGGCCGCCAGCTCGACGTCCGCGATCAGCGGAGGCAGGATCCGTGCCGCTTCGGAGAAACGGGACTCCGACGTCTGCCACATTCGCCACGCCGCCTCGACCCGCTCCCGCAGCACGGAAGGTGCGGGAGCCTCTGAAGCGCGGACAGCAGGAGGCCGCATCAGCGCATCCGTGACGGTCGGCGCGATACAGGCCTCGGCCCGGGCGTGCTCCTGCTCGCCGTCCAGCAGAACCGCGAGCGAGACTCCCAACTCGCGGCTGATGAGCAGCAGCACGTCCACCGACGGCATCTTCAGGCCCCGTTCGATCTGGGACAGATACGCCTCGGTGATGCCGCAGAGCCCGGCCACCGCTGCCTGGGTACGACCAGAGCGTTCCCGAGCGCGCCTGATGCGTGCTCCGATGGGAAGCCGTGCCGTACCCACGTCCGTATCACCTCGCGGTTCCGGGGCCGGGCCGTACGGTCAGCGTAGAAGCGGCTGGGCAGACAGGCGCCTGCTTGTACCGATCGAGTGAACGAGTGGAGGGGCCGATGGTCAGGCTCGTGCTGTGGGACATCGACCACACCCTGATCACGATGCGCGGCGTCGGACGCGAGGTGTTCGGCGAGGCGTTCCGGCAGGTGACGGGGCGCGAGATGCAGCGCCAGGCCCGCGTCGACGGCATGACGGACGCGGTGATCTTCCGCGAGACCGCCAAGCTCCATGGCCTCGGCACCAGCCGCGAGGACTTCGACCGCTTCGCCGACGCCCTGGCCGAGGCCCACCTGCGCCACGCCCCCAGGATCCGCGAACGCGGTCACGCGCTGGCCGGCGCCGCCGCGGCTCTCAGCGGCCTCGCCGCGCTCGGTCTGCCCCAGACCGTCGTCACGGGGAACGTACGTGGCTCGGCGGAGGTCAAGCTCCGGGTGTTCGGCCTGGACTCCCAGATCGACTGGGATCTCGGCGCCTACGGCGACGATGCCGACGAGCGTGCCGACCTGGTCCGCCTCGCTCTCGACCGGGCCCGCCAGCCCCGTATGCCGGATCTCACCCCGTCCGACACTGTCCTGATCGGGGACACGCCCGCCGACGTGGGTGCGGGGCTCGCGTGCGGTGTCCGCGTCATCGCGGTCGCCACCGGCCGCAGCGACGCGCACGAACTCCGGGCGGCCGGAGCCCAGACGGTCTTGCCGGACCTGGCCGATACGGAGGCACTGATCAAGAGCGTGGACGGTGATCCGAAGTAGTAGCGATGTGGGTACCCACCGACGGGCTTGTCCGTGTTCCTTTCCGGGGGCCCATTAGGCGGGCCAGCCCCGGTAGCCACTCTTCCCCTGGTCAGCTACGCCGTGACGGGGACCCGCGCTGTCCCAGACTGAAGGAGCTCTTGCTCTTCGATTCAGACGGGAGGGCGGACGCCGTGACGGCGGTGAGGCCGCGGGTGCGGAGAAGTGGTTGATGCCGAAGGGGTGACAGACCATCCGTCCGTCTCTCCTTCCTTGCTCATGGGTGTTCTCCCTTGGCCATCAGTGCCGATCGAGGACGAAGCGAACGCCCCGACGCTGTCCAAACGACTACCCGCCCTGGCCAGGGCGACGTCCCCCGGGCCAGTTGCTGGCCCGCTGTCGAAAATGCCCCTGCCGCGCGGTCTTTTACAGTGCCCACGCGATGACGGGACAGGGGGAAGTCATGGCACCACCGCACAACCCGTACACGCGGCACGTCGACCCGCGAGGCCCCAGCGCAATCCGGCAGAACAGCCCCCCGGAAGACCGCAGTTGGCGCTACGATTTTCCAGGTGAGAGCCCCCGCATCCGGCGCTTCACCGGAAGAGCGCTCTACGTCGGCGGCGCCGAGGGCGAACGGCTGCGCGGTGAGCTGGCCGAGGTGACACATCAGCTCCTCACCTGGGCGGCCGAGCAGCGTTCCTGGCGCTGGCCGTCAGAAGGCCAGGCACCATGACGCCTCAACGCAACTCACCCGACGACCCAACGACCCTCCGCCTCCCCGTGGGTCACGCGGAGCAACCTCCGCGCATGTCCGACCTGGCGGTGTCCCCGTTCGCCATGCCCACGGCTCTCCTGCGCGGTGAGGTCCGCGTCGCGTTCGCCGGGCGGACGTCGACCGAGGACCGGCAGGACCCGCGCCAGTCCCTGCTGCGGCAGCTCGAACGGTCGAAGGCCGCCATCCCCGCCGCGTGGGCCGTCGTCTGCCACTTCTACGACGTGGAATCGGGCCGCCTCGAACTCGACCAACGCGGTCACGGGACCGACACCGAGCACCGGTTCGGCATCCCCATTCCTCGCGACGGCGGCATCGACGATCTCCTGACCGAGGCCCAGCGCGCCGACCGCCGCTTCGACGTGGTGATCTGCGAGACACCCAGCCGCGTCGCGCGCCGTATGTACGAGGGTCTGTCCGTGGAGCGCGCGCTGGAAGGCGTCGGCGTGCCCCTCCTCGCCTCGAACGAGCCCATCAAGCTCGACGGCGGACGCGCCCAGCAGATCCTCCACCGTCGCATCAACCAGTCCATCGCCGAGTACGAGGTCTTCAACATCCTGGAGACCTCCTGGGGCGGCCTGTGCACCCACGTCCGCGAGGGCTGGAACATCGGCCAGCCGCCGTACGGATACACGGCCAGGACCTACCGCCACCCCAACCCCGCCCGCGCGGCCAAGGGCGCCACCAAGTCGCGATTGGAGCCTGACCCCGACCGGGGCCCGGTGGTGACGCAGATCGCGCTGTGGCGCTACTACGAGCGCATCGGCTACGGCGAGATCGCGGACCGCCTGGACGCGGACCTGGAACGCCATCCGCCGCCCACCCCACCGGGCGGTCCCGCGCGGGCACGCGGGCACTGGGGGAAGTCCACGGTCGGCGACATCCTCAGGAACCCGAAGTACACCGGCTTCCAGGTGTTCAACCGCCGGGCGACGAAATCGAAGAAGGGGGCTCACAACGCCCCGTCCCTGTGGGTCTGGTCGCCCGAACCCACTCACGAGCCCCTGGTCCCGAAGTGGATGTTCGATGCGATCAACGAACGGCGGCAGGAGGGCAGGGGCTCCCGACGGCAGAGCGCGCCGCACTCCTCAGTGGGAAAGAACCCGCCGTTCCTGTTCCGCGGTCGGCTCCGATGTGGCTGCAACCGCCGGATGGAGGGCAAGCGGCGCCCCAGCCGCACTTACGTCTTCTACGAGTGCTGGCCGACCCGGAACAACCGGGGGCGCCCCGAGGTCCATGCCGGGCATCAGAAGACGACGTATGTCCGCGAGGACGTGCTCCTGCACGCCGTCTCCGCCTTCCTCGCCGACCGGCTGTTCGGCCCGCAGCGCGGGAAGCTGCTCGCTGCCGACCTGGCCGCCCGTGACGACCGTGCCTGGCGTGCGTACGAGAAGGAGCGGGAGCGGCTTCAACAGGCTGTGGACGACTTCGCCCGACGACAGCGCAACATCCGGCGGCGGGCCCAGGAGTGCGAGCCGGACGATCCGTTCGCGACCGGACTACGGGAGGACTACCGCGCGCTGGAGAGGCAACGGCGGGACGCCGAGCAGCGGCTGAACACGCTCACCGCCGCCGAGCCCGAGCGGCCCGAGCGCCCGTCCGCCGAGGACGCGGGACTGCTGGATGCTCTGCCCTACCTGCGGCTCAACCTCGCGGGCGCACCGGCGCAGCTCCTGCGACGGCTCTTCGACGCCACCAACCTGGAGGTGCGGCTCAGCAAGGAGGGTGACGGGGCGGAGATCTGCATCACACTGCCCGCGTCGCACCTGAAGGACATCGCCGAAACGGCGGAAAAGGTGGAGAAAAGAGGGCCGGATACTCAGAAGCACGCCCTCGCGGAGGAGAGCGTGCCCCGAAGTTGTGGGTGCCCCCAACGGGATTCGAACCCGTGCTACCGCCTTGAAAGGGCGGCGTCCTGGGCCACTAGACGATGAGGGCCGACGGCCCACCTGGCGCTTTCGCAAGCGCTTCGGGGACCCGAGCAGCATATGGGATGTGGCGACGGTTCGCCAAAACACTTCCGGCTCAGTCGTCCCCCGGGGACGGTGACGGGGACGCACCCGGTCTGACCTCCTCGGGGAGGTGGCGGGCGACCTCGGCCCTGGAGAGGCCGAGGCCGCCGAGGGTGATCTCGTCCCAGGCCTGGAGCCTGTCGGAGTCGCGGTCCAGGTAGAGGACCGACGCCTGGACCTTCTGGGGCTCGTCGCCCTCGACGGCGCGGAGGCCGCCGCCGCCCGTGGAGCCCTCGATCTTGAGGCGGGTGCCCTTGTCGAGGACCTCCTCGTGCCGGTTGTGTTTGTGCCCGGCGAGGGCGAGGGGGACCAGGCCGTCGGTCTGGCGGGACAGTTCGGGGTTGTGGGCGACGGCGATGTCGACGGGGGTGTCGGCGGCCTTCTGGGCGCGCAGCGCGCCCGCGAGCTTCCGGCCCTCCTCGCGTTCCGCCTCGTCGCCCCGCGCCTCCGTCGAGCGGTCGGGGGTGAACTGGGGGTCGCCCCAGCCCGCCAGGCGGAGGCCCGCGACGTTCACGGGGACGCCCGAGTCCAGGACGTGGACGCCCTTGCCCGAACCCTTGCCCGACCCCTTCTCCGCCTTGTCGCCGAGCTTCCGCACCGCGTCCTGGGTGGTGAGGGAGTCGTGGTTGCCGCGTACCCAGACGTACGGGGCGCCCAGATCGGGGATCGGGTCCAGGAAGCCGTTCTCGGCGCTCGTGCCGTGGTCCATCGTGTCGCCCGTGTCGATGATCACGTCGATGTCGTACTGCTCGACGAGCGAGCGGATGATCTCCCACGCGGCCGGATTGAGGTGGATGTCCGAGACGTGCAGGACGCGGGTGGTCGACGGGTCGGGCTCGTACGCGGGGAGGGTGGAGGCCGTGTCGTAGAGCTTGGCGACATTGGTGACCAGGCGGGCCAGCTCCTGCTGGTAGACGTCGAACTCGGTGGCGATGCTGCGCGCGTTGCCGACGACCGACGGCGCGCTCGCCAGCAGCCCGGAGAACTTCGGCTCCAGCACCGACTTCGGGTTCCACGTCGCGAACGCGGTCGCGCTCGACGCCAGCAGCAGCGCGAGCGCCAGCCCGCCCGCCGCCAGCGCGCGCCGCGGGCGCCGGTAGACCGCGAGCCCCAGCGCGAGCGGGCCCGCGACGACCGCGATCGCCGAGCGCAGCGCCAGTCCGAACGTGCCCGAGCGTACGTCCGAGGCGATCTCGTCCCGGAACGTCTGGCCCTGGAGCCGTTCCGGGTGGTCGACGAGCGCCGAGGCCCGCTCCTGGTCGAGCTGGTTGACGTCGACGTCGAGCCTCAGCGGCGCGTCGTGGCTGCGCAGTTCCAGCGCGCCCAGCGGCGAGACGTTGATCTTCGTGCCGCCCGTGAACGACGGACGTAACGTCATCCGCGTGTCCATCGGCCCCACGGACGCGTGCACGCTGCCGACGATCAGCAGCCCGAGCCACGCCCCGAGCAGCGTCACGGCGATCAGCCCGACGCCCCGCCAGTAGGGGTGCGGGGCGTGCGTGAGGGACGCGGTGGGGGTGGTGTGGTGCGCGCGGTACCGGCGCAGGGCGCCCGCGGCCAGCCTCCGGCTCCAGCCCGCCGCGGCGCGGAACGGCTTCGTGGCTACGCGGGCCATGCTGCGAGTGTTGCCGCTCGGCGCCGCCCCTAAGCGCCGCCCCCCGGCGCCGCGCCCAAACGCCGCCCCGGGCGCCGCGCCCAAACGCCGCCCCGGGCGCCGCGCCCAAACGCCGCCCCGGGCGCCGCGCCCAAACGCCGCCCCGGGCGCCGCGCCCAAACGCCGCCCCGGGCACTGCCCCGGGCGCCCCCTCCCTCCCCCGTGCCGCGCGCGGGCCCGTGCTGCACGACAATGGCCGGGTGCTGGAGATGACGCGCGAGGAGTTCGAGGAACTGGTCGCCCAGGCGCTCGACCGTATTCCGCCCGAGCTGACCAGGCTGATGGACAACGTCGCGGTGTTCGTCGAGGACGAGCCCCCCGCCGAGGACCCCGAGCTGCTCGGCCTCTACGAGGGGACGCCGCTGACCGAGCGCGGCGAGTGGTACGCGGGCGTCCTGCCGGACCGCATCACGATCTACCGGGGCCCGACGATGCGCATGGTCGCCCGGGAGGACGGGGACCGTGAGCTGGTCGTCGAGGAGGTCGAGATCACGGTGGTGCACGAGATCGCCCACCACTTCGGCATCGACGACGACCGTCTCCACGCCCTCGGCTACGGCTGAGCGGCCCTCCGCCGCGGGCGCGGGCGCGGGGAGCGTCGTGCGGCGCCCGCGCCGTGCGGGGACGGTTGTGCGCCGTGCTGCGCGCGGTGAGCGCCGTGGCGCGTGACCTGTTGGGGTGAAGGGGAGTTGGGCAAGGAAGCCGGGTGCGAGGCACCCGCCCTTCCCCCGCGCCTGGAGGTCCCGCCGTGAGCCGTCAGCGCTCGTCCCGTGCCGCCCGAACCACCGCCGGCGTACTGATACTCGCGGCCGTCTCCACGCTCAGCGGCTGCATGACGGTGCACGGCGCCGACGACGCGGGCGACGGGGCCGGCACCTCTCCCGTCGGCAGCCGGGCGGACGAGCAGGGCAGCGGGGCCGAGCCCGAGGGCGGCGTCACCCGCCCCGGGTACGGCGGGGACGACGGGGACGACCGCGCGCGCAAGGGGCGCAAGGGCGGGAAGGGCGACCACGGGGACAAGAAGTCACGCAAGCGCTCCCGGGACGGCGACGACGACGGCGACGGGCGCGGCGGCCGCGGCGGCGGCGCGGGCGGCGCCGGGGGCGGTACGGGCGACGGCACCTCGGCCGGGCCCTCCGGCTCCCCCTCGGGCGGCACCGGCGGCGAGCCCGACCACCCCCGGCCCCCGGAGCCGACCCGGCCGCCCGGCAGCGGCGGTGGCGGCGCGGGCGGCGGCGCGGGCGGCGGTTCCGGCGGCAGCTCCCCCTCGGACCCGCCACCGACGGTCTCCCCGACGCCGACCGGCCCCGAGCCCTCGCCCACCAGGACGGAGGCGTCCCCGAGCTGGACGAGCCCGTCGACCACGCCCCGCCAGGCGTGAGAGTGCCCCGGTCCTCCCGGCCCGACGGGCGCGGGGAGGGCCGGGGCACCCGCATTTGCGCTGCCGTGTGAGGGCCGCGTATGCTGGTAGATCGTTTGATCCCATTTGCCCGGCGCCGCAAGCAGAGCGCGCCGCGTGGCGCGTTCCTCTCTGGCCGTGGCTGACCGCACTGAGGCGGTCGTTTGCGAATTCACGGAGTTCTGGGCGCGTGCCGAATGACTCCGGAAGGTTCGCACTTCGCATGTCTGTTGCCACCCCTGAAGCCGTCTCCGTCCTGCCCGAGGACGAGGAGACCGTCACCTTCGCCGACCTCGGTCTGGCCGACCCTGTCGTGCGCAAGCTCGCCCAGAACGGTGTGACGTCCCCGTTCCCGATCCAGGCCGCGACCATCCCGGACGCGCTGGAGGGCAAGGACGTCCTCGGCCGCGGCCGTACCGGCTCCGGCAAGACCCTCTCCTTCGGCCTCCCGCTGCTGACCCGCCTGAGCGGCGGCCGTACGGAGCGCAAGCGTCCCCGCGGCGTGATCCTCACGCCCACCCGCGAGCTGGCCATGCAGGTCTCCGACGCGCTCCAGCCGTACGGTGACACGCTCGGCCTCCGGCTCAAGGTCGTCTGCGGCGGCACCTCGATGGCCAACCAGATCTCGGCCCTGGAGCGCGGCGTCGACATCCTCGTCGCCACCCCGGGCCGGCTGCGCGACCTGATCAACCGCGGCTCCTGCTCCCTCGACGACGTGCAGACCGCGATCCTCGACGAGGCCGACCAGATGGCCGACCTCGGCTTCCTGCCCGAGGTCACCGAGATCCTCGACCTCGTCCCCGAGGGCGGCCAGCGCATGCTCTTCTCCGCGACGATGGAGAAGGAGATCGACTCGCTGGTGAAGCGTTACCTCGTGGACCCGGTCTCGCACGAGGTCGACGCCGCCCAGGGCGCCGTCACGACCATGACGCACCACGTGCTCGTCGTGAAGCCGCGCGACAAGGCCCCCGTCACCGCCGCCATCGCCGCGCGCAAGGGCCGCACCATCATCTTCGTCCGCACCCAGCTCGGCGCCGACCGCGTCGCCGAGCAGCTCCGCGAGGCGGGCGTGCGCGCCGACGCGCTGCACGGCGGCATGACCCAGGGCGCGCGTACGCGCACGCTGGAGGACTTCAAGGGCGGCAAGGTCAACGTGCTGGTCGCCACCGACGTCGCCGCGCGCGGCATCCACGTCGACGGCATCGACCTCGTCCTCAACGTCGACCCGGCCGGCGACCACAAGGACTACCTCCACCGCTCGGGCCGTACGGCGCGCGCCGGGGAGTCCGGCACGGTCGTCTCGCTCGCCCTGCCGCACCAGCGCCGCCAGATCTTCCGGCTGATGGAGGACGCGGGCGTCGACGCCACGCGCCACATCATCGGCCGCGGCGACGTCTTCGACGAGGACGTGGCCCGTATCACCGGCGCCCGCTCCCTCACCGAGCTCCAGGCCGAGTCGCTGACGAACTCGGCGCGCCAGGCCGAGCGCGAGGCCAAGCAGCTCGCCCGCCAGTTGGAGAAGCTGGAGCGCCGCGCGACCGAGCTGCGCGAGGAGGCCACGCTGCTGGTCGCCCGCGCCGCGCGCGAGCGCGGCGACGACCCGGACGCGGCCGTCGCCGCGGCCGCCGAGGCCGAGGCCGAGGTGGCCGCCGCCGAGGCGAAGGCGGAGGCCGAGCGCCGCGAGCGCGCGGAGCGTGCCGAGCGCGAGAAGCGGGAGCGCCGCGAGGGCGACCGCGGCGACCGCAACGGCTACGACCGCCGGGACAAGCGCCCGTACGACCGAGGCGACCGCCGGGACGACCGCGGCGGCGACCGCGGGGGCTTCCGCCGCGACCGCGACGACCGCCCGTACAACCGGGACAGGGACCGCGACCGGGACCGCGACCGCCGCTCGTACGACCGCGGCGACCGCGGCGACCGTGGTGACCGGAACGACCGCCGCGACGACCGTGGCGACCGCCGGGACGACCGCGGCAACTTCCGCCGGGACAACGACCGTGGCGGCTTCCGCCGCGACGACCGCCCGTTCCACCGGAGCGACCGCCGCGACGACCGCCGCCCCCAGGGCCGCGGCACCTCCCACGGCCCCGGCCGCAACGGTGCCCCGCGCACCTCGGACCGCCGCGCCGACAAGCCCCGCTGGAAGCGCAACGGCTGACCGACCCCACCTCGGCGGTATCGAAGGCAGCTTCGAAGGTGGAATGCCTTCGAAGCCCGCCGGAGGCCCGGGCTATGCTGCTCGGTGCGGGCCGTTAGCTCAATTGGCAGAGCAGTGGACTTTTAATCCATTGGTTGTGGGTTCGAGTCCCACACGGCCTACTGCCGGCAGGGAGGGCGTTGCCCTCTGACCTGCGACGAAGCGCCCGGACCGAGATGATCGGTCCGGGCGCTTCGATGTTCGGCCAGCAGGACGGTGAACACCGTCGTCGGGTCGGACGGTCGGGGTCCCACCGCCGCTACCGCTCGGTGGACTCCGCGGTGGGCCGGTCGGAGAGCTTCAGCCAGACGACGCCGCCGATGATCAGCGCGAGCCAGGCGGCCTTGCCCAGGGTGAGGGTCTCGGGGAAGAAGACCGGACCGAGCAGGGCGGCTCCGACGGCGCCGATCCCGGCCCACACCGCGTAGCCGATCCCGACGTCGATGGTGCGCAGGGAGATGCTCAGGGCCAGCAGGGTGAGCAGGAAGAACACCACCGCGACGATCGACCAGGGCAGGACGGTGAATCCCTGGCTGCCGCCCACGGCGAGGGCGTATCCGACTTCGAAGAATCCGGCGAGCAGGAGGACCAGCCAGGCCCGGGGGCGCTTGCCGGTCGCGGCGGCGGAGTTCGGACCGGTGGTGGTGGCGGCGGTGTCGGTGGCGTTGTCGGTGGCGGCTGCTGCGGTGGCGGTGGACATGGGGTTCCTCTCGGGCGAGTGCGGGTGACGGGGTGGGGCGGGCCGTGGCGGGGGTCAGGCGGTGCCGGTGAGCTGGAGTCCGACGACACCGGCGATGACGGCGGCGATCCCGAGGAGCTTGCGCCAGTCGAGACGCTGGCCGAAGAAGAGGGCTCCCAGGAAGACGATCCCGACGCCTGCGGCGGAGGTCCAGATCGCGTAGCCGACCCCGACCTCGAAGGTGATCAGCGCCAGGCTCAGGACGTAGGTGGCGATGCCGCCGCTGACCAGCGTGGCGATCGACCAGCCGAGACGGGTGAAGCCCTGGGCCTTGCCGGCGGAGATGGCCACGGCGACCTCGAAGACGACGGCGATGGCGAGGTAGAGCCAGTGCATGAGGGGTTCCTTCCGGGTGTGTGGTTCACGTAGTGGTGCGCGTAGTGGTCTACGTGGTGGTTCAGAGGCGTCAGGCGGACGCGGGGTGGTGCAGGGCGCGGTAGCGGGTGAAGGGCGCCGGCGCCCGGCTCACGGGCAGATGCCGGGCATCCCGCTCCAGGGGAAGCGGCTCGGTCCCGCCGCTCGGGTATCCGGACCGGTAGTCGAAGCCCCACGCGGCGGCCGTGTCGCGGCCCGCCGCGTAGTGGACCTCGGCGATGCCGTGGGCGGCGGCGAAGCGGTAGCACATGCCGCAGGGTTCACCGGTCGCCAGGAGCGCGGCGCCCCGGACCCCGGCGGCTCCGTGCTCGCGTACGGCCTGCCGGATCGCGGTGATCTCGGCGTGGGCGGTGGGATCGCCGGTCTCCAGGACGAGATTCACGCCGGGTGCGGAGACCCGGCCGTCGGAGTGGAGCAGTTGCCCGACGAAGGGGAGCCCACCGGAGTCGACATGCCGGACGCAGAGGTCCACGGCCTTGGTCATCAAGTCCCCTGGAGCACGGGTGGGTTCACTCACGACACGGCCACGTCTTCCAGGGCGCGTCGGATGACCCCTTCGGTGGCCACGCCTTCGATGCGCCGGTCGCCGATCACGAGGGTCGGTACGACGGTGATCTTCTGCCGTGCCGACTCGGCCAGGGCCTCCCGGTGCCGCTCGGCGTACCACTCGTCGTCCAGGGCCCGGGTGTAGCCGGCCGGGTCCAGGCCGGCCTCCTCGGCCAGGCGTGCCAGGACCGCCCGGTCCCCGATGTCGAGGTCCTCCCGGAAGAAGGCCGCCATGAGGCGCTGGTGGTAGGCGTGCCCACGGCCGTGGTCCTGGGCGTACTGGGCGCCCCGGAAGGCGAGTTCGGTGTAGGGCTGCGGGGAGACGCTGGGGAGCCGCATCGGGATCCGGTGGTGCCGGGCCATCGGGTAGACGGCACGGTTCCAGATCTCGGGCAGATACGGGTCCTCCGGGCGCAGGGTGGGCGTGGGGCGAGGACGCAGCTCGTGGGGGTGGTGCACCACTTCGACGTCCGGGAGGTCCGTCACCGCCCGTTCGATCAGCTCGTCGGCGATCAGGCAGAACGGGCAGACGTAGTCGGACCAGATATGGATCTTTGCCGCCATGTTCGCCTCCGGCTTCCTCCGGCGCACCCTGTGTGCGCCGTGCCTGTACCTTCGGTCTTCACACCGGTGTCAGGTGCAACGCCGACGGCGCCGGTCCCCCGGCGGGCGGCGGCCAGGAGGAGCCATGCGGATAGGCGAGTTGGCGGAGGCGACCGGCGTGAGCAGCCGCTCGCTCCGGTACTACGAGGAGCACGGTCTGATCCGCTCCGAGCGCACTGCGGGCGGATGGCGGGACTTCGACCCGTCGATGGTGGACCGCGTGGTGATGATCCAGCACCTGTTCGCGGCGGGCCTGGGCAGCGGCACCATCGACCAGGTGCTGCCCTGCCTGGACGCTCCGGTCGAGGAGCGCAACGGCGAGATGGAGCGGCTGTTCGCCGAGCAGGCCGAGCGGCTCGCGGCGAAGCAGCGCGACATCGAGCGCGAGCGCGAAACCCTCCAGGCCCTCCGCCGCGAAACGGCCCTTCCCGGCGCCACCCCCTGAGGCGACCGGCACTGTGAGCGCGGCGGGCGCCCCCCGGCCGCGTTGCTCGCGGCCCGACGGAAGCGAGCCGTCGGCCGCGAGCGGTCCGTCCGGCCCTTGAGGGGAGTACGGTGACGCCATCGGGAGCATTTCGCACACCGGCCCCGATGCCGGTGTCGTTCCCGGTGAGGGACGACACCGGGCGACTGCCCTCGCGCGGGAGCCCGGAGACAGGTTCGCGCAGTGTCCGCGATCACCGATCATCCTCCTCCGCCAGGGGCTGTGCCCTTCAGGGCTCCTACCGCCCGCCTCGCGCTGAAGCCCGTGAGCCCGTCCCGGATCCCCGGTGAACTGGACGGCGCCTGGTGGCCGCGTACACGCGATCTGACGAGCGAACTGTCCGCTCTCGCGGACGTGCTGGATCCGCTGTGGGGGCGGATCACCCGTATCGCCGTCGACCGGCGCGGCTGGCCGGTCATCCCGCGCAGGCTCTTCGTCAACGGTCATGTGGTGAAGGTCGGCTGGTTCGACTCGGAGCGGGATCCGCACAGGGTCCTGCTGCTGTCCTATACGGCGGGCCGCTGGGATCTCCTCGTGATCCCCCCGGAGACCGCTGTCCCCTCGGCGACCCGGCTGCTGGCCGCCGCGAGCGTGCGCGCCGGCTCGCCGATGACGGCGACCGCGCTCATGGCGGCGGAACAGGCCCGCCATGACGGCGTGTCCGAGCCGCCGGTCCGCCCGCCTCACGGCGCGGCGCGCGCCGCACGCCGTCTTCGGTGAGGGGCGCTCGGCAGGGCCGCGCGAGTGGCCTCAGACGTGACAGCGGCCTCAGACGTGACAGTCGGCCGCTGCCGCCATGAGGCGTTCCGCGGGCTCCTCGGCCGTGTCCGGAGGGACGACCAGCAGGTCCCAGCGCCCGCGGCCCGGTGAGAGGAGGATGACCGTGTTCGGGGCGGAGGCCGCCAGCGTCCTGCCGAGCCGCACGATCCGGTCGCCGACGAGAACGTGGCCGGGAGCCGCGGACCACGCCGCCCCGTTGACCATCACGCTGGTGATGTGGCCCCACGCGCGCGGCAGCCCGGCGAGCGGAGAGCGAACCGACGGGCGGAAGCGCGTTGACACATTCCCTCGGCGAACGTTGACTGGCGTCACCGCACGAGGGGAGCCCGCCGGGAACACGCCCCTGCGGAGCACCGGAACACCGGAGCACTGGTGCATCGGTGCATCGGTGCATCGGAGCACCCCGTGAGGCACTGCGCCGTCCCGCCTCGCCAGACACGACGCGGACGTTGAAGGACAGGATCACCGGCACGTTCTCCGCGGTGATCGTCATCGCGACAGAAGCGGCAGGCGACCATGTACGACCAGGCACGCGCCCAGCAGCCCCCGGACCGGCCCTCGGATCGTGGTGAACGCCGCAGCCCGGGCCCGGATTCGCTGCTCCCGCCGGACGGACGCGACCGGGTATCGCTGCGCCTCGGGCACGCCCTCAACGCTCTGGCCGACGACCCCCGCGAGGCCCTGGCGGAAGCCGAGGCCGCCCTCGACGACGTCGGCACCCTGCTCGCGGACGCCCTCGCGGAACGGCGACGGGCCCTCCGCGACGGCTGGCAGGACCCCTCGGCGGAGTCCGAGGAATTCCGGCTCGCGATGAGGCGGTACCGGGAGATCACACAGCGCCTGCTCCGTCTCTAGCAGTACGGCGGTCAGGGCCTGCTGGAGGAGGCCGGACAGGACGCGCTGGTCCGGGGGATGGGCGAACATCCGCGCGCTGACGGTGAATGTGCCGCGCTCCGGGTCCGCCGTGATCCGCTCCACCCGCCCGACTGGCCGCCGTCCCGTCGGCCGCGCCGGTGACCTGGGCGCGGGTCACCTCGCCGCAGCCGATGAGTTCGCCGCGGGGGCGTGGTCTGTTCTCGCGTACGGACGGGCACGTACGGACGAAGGGGAGGGCTTGTGATGGGGAAGCGACTGGGGGGCGTCGTCGTGAGTGCCGCGCTGGCGGCGGGCTCGATCGTCGGGACCGGCGGCGCCTCGGTGGCCGCCGGGGCGGCGGGGGACGGCGCCGGTGAGCGGCGGTCGTACACCGGGGAGATCGACGGCGCGAAGTACCGTGTGGAGGTCCCCGAGGACTGGAACGGGACGCTGCTGCAGTTCAGCCACGGCTACTACCCGGCGGGCTGGTCGCCGGAGAAGATCGCCCTCACCAACAGCGAGGAGGCCGAGAAGGCCCTGCTGGACAAGGGGTTCGCGCTGGCGGCGTCCGGCTACAAGGGCACGTACGGCTACGCGGTCGAGGACGCGCTGACCGATCAGCTCGCGCTGCGGGACTGGTTCGCCGAGCATGTCGGGCGGCCCGGGCGCACCATCAGCACGGGCCAGTCCATGGGCGGGACCGTCGCCACGCTGCTGGGCGAGCGGTATCCGGAACGGTTCGACGGCGTGCTGGCGATGTGCGCGGAGTACGACGGTAACGGCACCTGGAACACCACCCTGGACATGACGTACGCGCTCCGGACGCTGCTCGTCCCCGAGGCCGACCAGGACATCGACCTCGTACGCCCGCGCGACGCCGAACGCTCCGTGAAGGTGCTGGAGACCGCCGTCGACAAGGCGCTCAAGAGCAAGCGCGGCCGGGCCCGCCTCGCGCTGGCGGGCTCGCTGGGCAACGTCCCCGGCTGGTACTCCGCGCACGAGGCGCGGCCGGAGAAGACCGCGGACCGCGTGCGCGCGCAGGCGAAGTGGCTGCGCAACGCGTATATCGCGGGCACCGGCCCGCTCGCCCGGCTCGACCTGGAGCGCCGGGCGGGCGGCAACCCCTCGACGAACGCGGGTGTCGACTACCGCCGCCAGGTGGCCGGTTCGGCGCAGAAGGACCTGGTCCGCAAGGCGTACGCGGAGGCCGGGGCCGCCGGTGCCGGGCTCTCCGCCGACCTGGCGAAGCTGAACGCGGGCGAGCGGATCGCCCCCGACGCGAAGGCCGTCGACTACATGAACCGGTACACCATCGCGTGCGGAACGGCCCCGGGACCGGTGGTGACGCTCCACAACGCCCAGGACGGCGGCGCGGTCTCCGACCAGGCCGGATGGTACGCCGGTCAGGTCCGCCGCCATGGCGACCCGGACAACCTCCGGCAGATGTACGTCGACCGCGGCTCGCACTGCGCGTTCAGCGCGGCCGACGAGATCACCGCGCTCAAGACCCTGCTGGCCAAGGGCGACACCGGCCGCTGGCCCAGCACGGACCCGCGGACGCTGAACCGGTCCGTGAGCCGCTACGAGCCGCGGCTCCAGCAGGTGCTGGACCTCGGCACGTTCGAGAAGAAGGCCGTCCCGCCCGCCTTCACCCACTTCACCCCGGCCCGCTTCCCGCGCCCTTCCCGCTGAGGCGCCCCGGTTCTTTAGGTGAGAGGCATTTAAGTGAGTGCTAAGCTAAATGTGTAGTGCGTGAGTGCCGTCGACTGAACGAGCGCTCATCTGTCTGTTGCTGGAGGACACATGGTGGACGTGCCGGACGCGGCACCCGCGCGGGACGCGGTGGAGGCGGTGCTGGAGCAGTGGCGCCGGGAGTGCCCCGACCTCGACTTCGCGCCGATCGGCGTGGTCGGCCGGATCATGCGGCTGTCCCGGCTGTGGGACAAGGAGATCAAGGACTTCCTCGCGGAACACGACCTGGAGCCGGGCGAGTTCGACATCCTCTCCACGCTCCGGCGCTCCGGCGAGCCCTACGAGCTGACCGCGAAGACCTTCCTCAAGGCCTCGCTGGTCACCACCGGGGCGATCACGCTGCGGGTGGACCGTATGGCGGCCAAGGACCTGGTCACGCGCGTGCCCGACGCCGTCGACCGCCGCTCGGTCAAGATCCGCCTGACCCCGCACGGGCTGGAGACGATCGACCGTGTCCTCCCCCTCCACCTGGCCAACGAGGCCCGCCTCCTGCGCGCCCTCGGCGCCGACGACCGCCGCCACCTCGCCGCCACCCTCGCCACGGTGCTGGAGACCCACGGCGACACCCCCGCCGGCACGCCCCGCTGAGGGAACGCCCCTCGCGGACCAGCGAGGGGCGGCCCGGTCGGGTCAGCCCTCCAGCTCCTGGCGCAGGAGGGACAGTTCGGCCGGTGACAGGTGCGCGGCGGCGTGGGCGGCGAGGGAGCGCTCCAGGGCGCGTCCGGCGTCCTGGAGCACCCGCTGCCCGCCGTCGCGGTCACGGACGGCGACCACGCCGCCGGACACCACGATCTCCTCCACGCCGTCCGCGGGGCCTCCGGTGATCCGCAGGCCCCGGTAGCCGAGCCCCTGGGGCGGGGCGGATCCGGGCGGCGCGGCGGGCAGGGCGGAGATCCGGCGCATCAGTTCCTCGCCGGCTTCCGGCGCGAGGCCGAACACGGGGTTCCGCCGCCCGCTGTAGAGATCGATCTCGATGTCCATGGGCTGTGACCGCTACCTGATCCTCTGCCGCTGGGAATTGCACCCGTAGAAGTATCCGGCAAATATCGTGTACGGGCCGCGATTTGCCGTTTCCGGGTTGTAGATGACGTTGTTGCTGTTGTCCGTGTTGCGGGCGGCCGTGCCGCCGGGCTTGTGGCCCCAGAATCCCTCCTTCTGCTTGCGGAACCAGTGGAAGTCGACGAAGCCGGGGCCGGGGGCGATGACCAGCGCCACCAGGTAGCGCGGCTTTTCGGTGTCGGGGAAGCAGTCGAACCTGCGGTGCATTCCGTCGCACAGTGCCGCGCGGCTCACCTCGGCGGCCGTGATGGCCTTGTACATGCTGCCGCAACCGCGCCCCGGCTGGGCGAACGTATTCGTCCTCCAGTTGCTCGCGTAGTTGTAGCAGTTGTTGTTCAGCCGGACGGTCGAGTCGTTGTTCCAGAACGCCGGGTTGAACGCGCCGAGTTCGATGGTGCAGGTGACGGCCGCGGTGGCGTCCTCCGTCGCCTCCTCGGTGCCTTCCTCGGCCTCGGCCTCCGCCGCGGCTTCCGCCGCCGGGGCGTTCCGGTCCGAGACGGTGAGCCGTGCGGAGGCGGCGAGCTGCTCGACCAGGTAGTAGCGGAGCGGGGCGTCCAGCGGCTGCGCCGCCTCGCCGGCGACGGCCGGGTCGCCCCGCTCCATCAGGGTGACGAGCCGCTCGCCGATCTCGGCCGCACGGCCGCCGCGGGCCAGCGCGCCGACCGGGAGATACATCCTCGGCTCGGTGCCGAATTCCGCCCCGAACTCGTCGTTGAGCGGTTCGATCCAGAATCCGCGGGCGCCGAGCATGCCTTCGGCGGGTGCGTCGGCGACGAACAGATTGCGATTGCTCTCCACCTCGCGGAGCAGCGCCCGTACTTCATTCTCGTCGGTGATGTGGGAGACCGGGTCGGGGCGGCCGGAAAAGATGTCGGCCGTGATGCGGAGCATACGTGCGTCCCCCCTCTGATTCGCGGCAGCGGATTACCGGGGAACTCCTTTGCCCCCGGTCGGATGTCCCCCCTGCCCGCAGGGCCGGGGAATGGTGGATCACTCCGCTGTGCCGGTTGCAATGAAAGGGGATTTACACCGCGCCGCAGGGGCCGTCAACGGCCGACAAATGGCCTCCGGCGCTAATCGTCCGGCAACTACGGCACTTGCAGTGGATCAGTACGCCAAAACCGCTATCGCGGTCGCCTAGAGCGCGGGGCGGGGACGGTGGGCCCGGATGTCCAGCGGGCGGCCGTCGGGGTCGCGTGCCGTCAGCGTCCACTGCGTGGGCAGGGTCTCGATCTCCCCGGCGGGCCACCCGGCGCCCAGGAGCCGCTCGCGCACCTCGCGCAGCCGGTCGTACGTCGCCACGCGCAGCCCCCACCCCGCGCGGCGCAGCGGGTCGAGTCCGGTCGCGGGCGCGGCTGCCGTCTCGACGGCCATGAGGTGGTCGTCGCCGCCGACGTCGAGGACCGCGATCCGCGGATCGGACGACGTCGCCGCGCGCTCGAACGCGAGCCTCGCGCCCAGCAACTCCGTGTAGTACGCCACGAGTCGGTCGAGGTCGGTCGTGGACAGGGTCAGATGATTGATTCCGAGAAGGTCGGTCATGGTCCGGCCGACTGTAGCCGGGGCGACCGCGGCCCGGGAGGCTTCGCCTGGGCCGACCGCGGCCCCGGGGGGGCTTCGCCTGGGCCGACCGCGGCCTCGGGGGGCTTCGCCTGGGCCGACCGCGGCCTCGGGGGGCTTCGCCTGGGCCGACCGTGGTCCGCCCGACCGCCGTCCGCCCGACCGCCGTCCGTCCGACCGCCGTCCGTCCGACCGCCACGCGGGCCAAATGCGGCCCGGCGGCGATGAGTTCCGCGCGGCCCGCGGGTCTGTACCTGTGAGAAGCCGCCGGAGCGCGGGAAGCCGCCGACGCGGCACAGCCGACCCACAGGAGCCGTCATCATGAGCGTCACCACCGCCGCACAGAGCCGTCCGGGCCTCGTCCGTTCCGCCGCGGGCACGCGCCGTCCGTGGGCCACGCGCCCCGTGTGGCTCGTCGGCACGCTGGCCACCGCCGCCGGTGCGGCGGTCACCGAGGTGTTCACGCTGGCCGCCCGGGGGCTGGGCGTGCCGATGGCCGCGGCCACCGGCGGCGCGCGGGAGGCCGCGGCCATCCCCGTCGGCGGCTTCGCGATGGCCGTGGTGCTGTCCTCGGTGGCCGGGGTCGTCCTCGCCATGGCGCTCGCCCGCTGGGCCAAGCGCCCCGCCCGTACGTTCGTGATCGTCACCGGCGTGTTGACCGCGCTGTCGCTGGTCGAGCCGCTCGCGTTCACCGTGCACACCGCCGTGTCCACGCAGCTCGTCCTGGCCCTGTCCCACCTGGTCGCCGCCGCGGTGATCGTGCCGCCGCTGGCACGCCGCCTGGCGCACCGCCGCGCGTGACGCACCGCCGCGCGAGACGGCAGGCGGGCCCGTACGCGCTCGTACGTGCTGTACGTACCCGTACGTACCCGTACGCGACGGCGCCGGGCCGCGCGCGGCCCTACGGAGCGCCGGGCCGAACCTCGGACGGGATGTCGTGTGAGGTTTCCGGCGGGGCGGAGTGGGCCGTTCCGGTGACGAGCGCGTCCGCCGTCATCACCGCCGTCGCGATCGACGCACCCAGCGCGAGGCCCGCGAGGGCGTCGGTCGCCCAGTGCACCCCCAGATAGACGCGGCTGGCGCCCACCAGGACCGAGCACGCCAGGGCCCCGCCCCACAGCGCGGCGCGTACGGCCCGTGAGGCGACACGCTCGCCGATGACGTACGCCAGGATCAGCAGCACGGCCGTGGCGATCACCGTGTGCCGGGAGGGGAAGCAGAAGCCCTCCTCGGGGATCGCCCAGAGCGCCGACGGGGGGCGGTGGCGGTCCGTCGTCTCCTTGGCCAGCGTCGCGAGGGCGACGGAGAGCGCGCCCGTACCGCCGACCAGCAGCAGCGGGCGCCAGGCCCGCTCGCGCCAGGAGACCAGCAGGGCGCCCAGGACGGTGACGAAGAGGAGCGGGTACTTCGAGGCGTGCGTGACGACCTTCATCGGCCCGTCGAGCGCGGCGGCACGGTGCTCGACCGCCCCGTTCAGCACCGGCTCGTCGACGAACCCCGTCTCCCGCTCCAGCACCAGCCCCGCGCAGACGGCGAACGCGATCAGCGAGACCAGCAGCGTGGCCACCACCAGCGGCACGGCCGAACGGGACATCGCGGAACCACTCCAGACCGGACGACGGAGGGACGGGGTGAGGTGAGAGGGGCGGTGAGGTGACGGGAGCGTTTCCACGCCCGTCGCGGCGCCACGCCGTCCCCTGCGCGCCTGTACCGGAACGGAGGCGTCACGACACCCGGAGGGCGCATTCGGTGCGCGTACGGGGACGCGGGCGGGGCGCATACGGGAAGCGAGCGGAAGCGCAAGCAGGGTGCAAGCGGGGCGCGGCGCGCGGGGGCGGGGCCGAGTGGCCGTCGGGCCGCTCAGACGTCAAATTAGGACAGTGCAGGAGAAGAGCGACCAACCGGACGATGAGTACAGCCCTGAGTACCAGCGCGAGTGCCGGACCGGACGCCGGCGCGATGACCGGTCCGACCCCGAGGGCTGGACGCGGCCCGCCGCGCCCGACACCGACAGGGACCGGCCCGCCGCCGGGGACAGGCACCGCACGGCGAACGACGGGCACGAGGGTGGCCGGGACCGGGGCCGGGACCGGGACCGGGGCCGGGACCGGGACGGGGGCCCGTACCACCGCACGCTGCGCCGCTACGCCCGCGTGCTGCCCGCGGCCTTCATCGTGCTCGGGACGGTGATCGAGATCCTCCGCCCCGGCCTGACGATCTCGGCGCTCTTCGCCGCCGCGCCCATCGCCGCCGCCGCGCTCCAGACGATGCGCGCCACGGTGATCACCGGAATCGTCTCGTGCACGACGATCAGCCTGCTCGCGGCGTTCTTCGACCACGACGTGGAGGGCTTCGAGCGCGAGCTGCCCGCGCTCGCCGTCGTCGCCGTCTCGCTCCTCGCCGTCGGCATCAGCTATCTGATCCGCCGCAACGACGAGCAGCTCGCCAGCGCCCGTATCGTCGCCGAGGCCGCGCAGCTCGCCGTGCTGCCCGCGCCGCCCTCGCGGGTCGGCGGGCTCATCGTCGCCGCGCGCTACAAGGCCGCGCAGACCGACGCCAGCATCGGCGGGGACTTCTACGCCGTACAGCACACGCCGCACGGCGTACGGCTCATCGTCGGCGACGTCCGGGGCAAGGGGCTCGGCGCGGTCTCCGCGGTCGTCATCGTGATCGGCGCGTTCCGCGAGGCGGCCGAGGAGGAGCCGACGCTGGCGGGGGTCGCCGCGCGGCTCGACCGTTCGCTGGAGCGCGAGGGGCAGCGGCGGCTCGGCATCCAGCAGTTCGAGGGCTTCACCACCGCCGTCCTCGCCGAGCTGCCCCCGGTCGCCGAGGGCGCGGCGACCCGCGTCCTGCGGCTCATCAACCGGGGCCATCCGCCGCCGCTCCTGCTCGACCACGGCACCGTCCGCTCGCTCGACCCCCGCGTCCCCGCGCTGCCGCTGGGCGTGACGGAGCTGGGGGTCTGGCCGGACCGCGCCGACGAGTTCGCGTTCCCCGCGGGCGCGCAGCTCCTCCTCTACACCGACGGACTCTCCGAGGCGCGCGACGAGGACGGCGAGTTCTACGACCCCGTACAACGGCTGTCCGGCTGCCCGTTCGAGGACCCCGACGCGGTGCTCGACATGCTCGTACGGGACGTCGAGGCGCACACGGGCGGCGGGACGTCCGACGACATGGCGCTGCTCGCCGTGGGCCGCCCGGAACGGCCGGGGCGGGCGGCGTCGCAGGCCGCGTCACGCACCTGTTAGCGGTTACGCTCCGCGATTCTCCGCCTCAACTCCGGTGACCACGCGCCCCAATTGGCCCCACCTGCCCCGGAAAGTGCTGGCCATGGTGACTACGAATTAACGGGAACGGCTTGGAATCACGGGCGCGCTTCTATTAACGTCCGATAACGCAGCGCGGTCGTCACTGTCGTCACGAGAGACGGCACCGTGCGCCGTCGCCGAATCCCGCGCGTGCGACACCACGAGCGACAACTCGTCGGGCACCGCACGCACCTCGGGAACCGGGGAACCACCCCTTCGTGTCAGCCCAGACCCGGAGGATGGGGTGAATCGGGCCGGTTCGCGCCGTCCCGTAGGAGACCTTCCTGCTCCGAACCCGTCAGCTAACCCGGTAGGCGAGAGGAAGGAAAGGAGAACGCCCCCCGTGGCGTCCAGGTCGCAGAGGCATGCCCCCGAGGTCGCGTACGACCCGTTCCACGACGACGACGGGTCGGCGCCGTACGACGCGTACGGCCCCTATGACGCGTACGGCCCCTACGACGCCGCCCCCGGCGCCGGGGGCGAGGAGACCTGGGAGGAGTGGAACCCCACCGAGGAGTCCATCCGCCCGGTCCGCGGCCGTCACCGCGTCGGCAAGCAGCGCAGCGGCGGCATGGCCCGCAGCGGCGCCGTCCTCGGCGTCGGCATGATCGCCGCGGTGGGCGCGGGCGGCATGGCCACCGCCAAGGACAAGGACCCGGCGGCCATCTCCATGCCCGACCTGGGCTCCGTCGCGAACCTGGGCGAGCACCTCCCCGAGGCCGAGGACCTCCCGGGCGTCGGCGACCTCATATCCGACGACTCCGCCTCCGGCGACGCGGACGAGCTGGCCGGCGCCGCCGCCGAACAGCCGCTCACCCAGGCCGGGCTGACGCAGGAAGAGGCCGCCGAGGGCACCACCGACGCGGGCGAGGCGCTCCGCGCCCGGATCCTCGCGCAGGCCGAGCAGCAGAAGCACAACACCGAGGACGAGGCCCGCGAGAAGGCCGCCACCGAGGCCGCCCAGAAGGCCGCGGCCGAGGCGAAGAAGAAGGCGGACGCCGAAGAGGCCAAGCAGAAGAAGGCCGAGGCGGAGCGCAAGCGCAAGATCGCCGAGGAGAAGAAGCGGAAGGCCGAGGCCGAGCGCCGCGCCAAGCTCGCCCGCCAGTACGTCGTCCCGGTCTCCAACTACCAGCTCAGCGCCGGTTTCGGCCAGGCGGGCGGCATGTGGCAGAGCGACCACACCGGCCAGGACTTCGCCGCCCCCAACGGCACCCCCGTCAAGGCGATCCACTCCGGCACGATCAAGGAAGCGGGCTGGGCAGGCTCGTACGGCTACCGCATCGTGCTGGAGCTGGAGGACGGCACCGAGATCTGGTACTGCCACCTCTCCTCGATGACCAAGTCGGCCGGCGAGAAGGTCGGCACCGGCGACGTCGTCGGCCGCGTCGGCTCCACCGGCAACTCCTCGGGCCCCCACCTCCACGTCGAGGTCAGGCCCGGCGGAGGCGACCCGGTCGCGCCGCTGCCGTGGATGCGCGAGAAGGGCATGAACGTCTGACGGGAGGCCCTCAGGTCTCACGGACCCTCGGGTCTCACAGACCCCGGGTCTCACGGACCCCGGGTCTCACAGGCCCTCAGGTCTCTCCTGTCACGCAGGACCCACCCCCCACACCCACACCCCGCGTCGTCGCCCCGCACCGCCGAGGCACGCCGCACGCACGCACGTACACGCGAACGCACGTACGCGTACGTACCCGCGCTCCCGCCTCAGCACGTCAGGAGGGGACGGGGCGGCGACGGCGGGGCCTCACAGACCCGGCGGTCCTGGCGGACCACCCCCCGACGCCAGGACCGTCGTCCATGACCGCATGCCCTCACGCGCGCTACGGTCGCCTCATGCCACTGCGTACGCACAAGGTCGGACAGCTCTCGGTCTCCTCCCTCTGCCTCGGCGGCAACGTCTTCGGATGGACGGCCGACGCCCCCACGTCCTTCGCCGTCCTCGACGCCTACACCGAGGCGGGCGGCAACTTCCTCGACACCGCGGACACGTACGCCTCCTGGGTCGAAGGACTCCAGGGCGGCGAGTCCGAGACCGTCCTCGGCGACTGGCTCGCCGCGCGCGGCAACCGCGACCGCGTCGTCCTCGCCACCAAGGCCGGCGGCCACCCGCGCTTCAAGGGCCTGGCCCCGGACACGCTGCGCGCGGCGGTCGACGCCTCCCTGGCCCGCCTCCGCACGGACTACATCGACCTCTTCTACACCCACTTCGACGACGAGTCCGTCCCCGTCGAGGACATCATGGGCACCCTCGACGAGCTGGTCCGCGCGGGCAAGATCCGTGAGATCGCCGCCTCCAACATCTCCCCCGAGCGCCTGCGGGCCTCGCTCGCCGCCAGCGACCGCGAGGGCCTGGCCCGCTACGTCGCCCTCCAGCCCCACTACAACCTCGTCTCCCGCGACACGTACGAGGGCGAGCTGTCGGCCCTCGCGGCGGAGGCGGAGCTCGCGGTGATCCCGTACTACGCGCTGGCCGCGGGCTTCCTGACGGGCAAGTACCGCCCGGACCAGCCGGTCCCGGACAGCGCGCGCAGCGGCGGCGCCGCCCGGCACCTGGAGACGGAACGGGGCCGCCGCGTCCTGCGCGAACTGCTCGCCGTCGCCGACGAGCGGAACGCGAGCCCGGCGACGGTCGCCCTGGCCTGGCTCGCCGCCCGCCCCACGGTCACGGCCCCCCTCGCGAGCGCCCGCACCGTGGACCAGCTCGGACCGCTGCTGGCCCTGGGGGACCTGGAG
Organism: Streptomyces albiaxialis; assembly: GCF_039530985.1. Classification (NCBI taxonomy): domain Bacteria; kingdom Bacillati; phylum Actinomycetota; class Actinomycetes; order Kitasatosporales; family Streptomycetaceae; genus Streptomyces; species Streptomyces albiaxialis. The sequence goes on along the minus strand of NZ_BAAAPE010000006.1, from coordinate 29,160 downwards.
CTGACGGAGGAGGAACAGGAGCGCCTGACAAGGGCGTCGGCGTAGGGGGACCGGGGACCGGGGACCGGCGTAGGGGGACGGGGAACCAGGGACCTACCCGGGGGGGGCTTACCGGGGGGCCTGCCCGTAAACACGCCCGACGGGGAGCCGTACGACCTGCCGCTGGTCGGCGATCATCGCGGCCCGGTACTCGTCCCAGTCCGGGTGCTCGCCCTGGATCGCCCGATAGAGCGCGACGAGTTCCTCGACGGCGGCGTCGTACGGCTCCGCGGCCACGGCCGACAGCTCGGCGTCCCCCTCGACGACGGTCCAGGCCCACCCGTCCTCGGACATGACGTGGAAACTGGCGCGGGGATCCCGGAGAAGATTCCGGGTCTTGGCCCGGGAGGCGGTGACGGAAACGCGCACTGTGCGGGTCGCGGCGTCGTAGTGGTAATTGACATTGGACAACTGGGGCCGCCCGTCCCGCTTCAGCGTCACGAGTACGCCGAGCCGGCGCCGGGGCAGCAGGGAGAGCAGAGAGCTGTCATCCATAGGGCTCACTCTCCCGCACCCACCCCTCCTCGGCGAACACCCGACCGGCATACCGCCGCGCGCCCTCATCGGCAGAGGCGACCCGCACCCAGCTCTCGGGCGATTCCCCGAAACGGCCCCGAAGCGCCGCGGAGCCGGCCAACAGCTCGGAGATCAACTCCCCTTGAGGCCGAGCGGCCCGGGGCACGCCGTCCCGAGCCAGCAGCCCGTGCGCGGACACGTACATCTGCGCGTCGAGACCGGACACGGGCACGGGCACGGGCACGGGCACGCGCCGATAATTACGGCCCTCACTCGCGTCCATGACGGCAAGCTGTGCCTCGTCCAGCCAACTGAGAACGAGCGTGGAGGAGCCCCCGTCTCCCATGACGGGCGCAGCGGCAACATACCCGGCAGGACTCACATGCGCGGAAACCCCCACGCTCACGCCTTCCACAAGGGTCGGCGCCATGGGCACCACGCAGGACACCCCGGCAGCGGCAAACTTGTACCGCACCTGAGCGGGCGCCCCATTGGACCCCACGGCGAGAACGGGCGTCCGCCCGGAAAGCGGCGCCACCCGCCGAGCCCCGAGCAGCACATCGATCTCCCCCATCCCGACATCGACAAGCCGCTCCCCATCGAGCAGAGCCGCCCGATCGAGAAGCCGCCCGGGATAGGAGAGGGGATCGAGGAGGGGAACGGGGCCGAGATTCCTGTCGAACGCGGAATGCACAGAGCAAGGGGCCTCTCGCTGAGTACGGGCAGCGGCCGCAGCCATTACACAAGCTCTCTGCTGATTCCTGATACGAGGCTGGCCACTGTGAAGCGCCTCCGCATAGACGACGGCGGTTCTTCGGGGAAGGTCATCAGGCGTGGCCACCCCCATCATGAACGAGTGCGCTTCAAGGATCACGGCAGGACCGCAAAACTCTTCGCCTCCGCTGGACCACACCGGCGAAGGACCGACTCGCCGAGGATCACCCAGAACTCGGGCGGCTCAGCAGCGCCGAGCAACGCTGCACGGGCACGCACCCCAGCCCGGGCGTAATCCTCGGTCTGAAGCAACCCGGAGGCCAACTGAGGAGCCCACTCCTCAATGGTGGAGGCTTCAATGGTGGAGGCGTCGGCCTCCATCCTGGCGACGCCGACGAAGTACTCGGCGTACCTGGATCGCGGGGCACGCCGCGCATCGGCCCGCAGCCGTTCGAAGAACCCGTCGGTCCTGAGCCGTTGGCAAAACGGTGTGGTGTGAACTGGGGCCCGTTCAGGAGTGGGCGGGTGCTGAAGCCAGCAGTTCCCGGAGTTCTGAGGGAGTCCGCCAGGTCATCCCGTCGTGGGTGCGGTGGCACATGCGATGGCAGTTCGCGCACAGGAATGCCAGGTCGTCGAGCCTGGTCTCGCGCGGACCGGCCTGATGAAGGGGGAGGACATGATGGACTTCGATGAAGCCGGCACCCAACCCTCCGTAGACCCGTGCGAAATCGAAGCTGCAGACGGTGCACTGCAGAGGCTGGCCGCGACGCTGTGCTTGGGTGATCTTCTTCCGGCGGAGGACTGGGCTGCGTTCACGGTAGAGCGCCCAGCGGGTCAGGAGACGGCCTTCTGGCGCGGAATGACTGTCTTCGTCTGTCTCGTCTGGCTGTTCGGGTACCAGGTACAGCTCCCCGGAATCGACGCCGTTCCTCAGGGCGGAAGCAGCCTCCAGCATCTCGTCCGGCCTCGCCACGAAGTCGGCGATGACCTGGTGGTCGAGTTTGCCGCCTTTGGTCGGGCTTCCCGCGTACTCAGGGTGATTGCTCGCCAAGTCGGTCGTCTTGTGGCTGACGCTTCCCACCGAGCGGAAATTTGGGGCCTTGTGGCGGGCTTCCCCATGGAGCGGCAGCGAACGGAGGAGGTCTGAGAGGTCCTGAACACGCGGGTCGTTTTCGCGCAGTTCCTTCCAGTCGTTGGCCACGACGAGAGCGCAGGCGAGGAGTAGCTCATCCCGGGACCAGTTGGGGCTACGCATGTGGCAATCGTACAGTAGTTCGCTTCGGCGGGGGGCAGCACTGTCTTCTGTGCCGAGTCTTGCGCAAAGAGTGCGGGAGAGATAGGAGGCGCACGAGGTGCTGCGTGCGCCTGTAGGTGCTTCCGGTGAACCGGCAGGCGCAAGCCCCAAGTTGAGGAGTTGGTGGCATTCTGGGACTCCTGCGCCGAACGGACGCATGTTCCAGAAGCGGGAAGATGTACGCACGGCAAATGATGTCGCTCAAAGTGAACAAAGTGAGACTATGCGTGTTTGAGCTTCGTGCACGGTGACCGCCCCGCTGGTACGGCGGGGGGGCGATCGTGAGGGTGTCTCCAGTGGTTCAGGCGCTCTCTGTGATGATGGGCAGTGAGCTGAGGGGCATGGCCAGGCAAGGGAGGAGAGGTGCATGAAGAAGGCCGACCGGCGCTTCACTTCGGTGGAGGTCTGCGCTGGAGCAGGAGGGCAGGCTGTTGGGCTTCACCAGGCTGAATTCAGGCACCTCGCGCTCATCGAGATCGACGAAGATGCGTGCAACACTCTCCGGGCTAATGTGCAGAGGAAATGGAAAGACTGCCATGTGCTTAAGCGGGATCTCAAGAAGTTCAATGTGAGCGAGCTAGGGCTTAGGCGTGGTCAACTCGATCTCCTAGCGGGTGGTGTTCCGTGCCCCCCGTTCTCAGTTGCTGGGCATCAGTTGGGCCCTAATGATGAGCGTGACCTTTTCCCGGACATGCTGAGCATGGTTGAAAAGCTTCAGCCTAAAGCGGTGATGATTGAGAACGTCAGGGGCCTGGTCCACGAGAGGTTTCATGTTTACCGTCAGTCTATTACGCGGAGACTGAAGCGGGCGGGCTATGAAATCTGCATGTGGGACGTCATGGAGGCGCATCACTACGGTGTCCCGCAACTGCGTCCGAGGGCGATTCTCGTAGCTATGCGGCCCGAGTACGCAAAACACTTCAAGAAGCCAGCGCCTAGCGGGGAGAAGCCCGTCACGGTCGGTGATGCCCTGTGGCGTACGATGCGTGAGCGATTCAAGAATAGCGGGAATCCGGACTGGAAGACTGCTTACCAGAAATGGCACAGGGCGGCGAAGAAGGACATCGCTCCTACCCTTGTTGGCGGCTCAAAGAAACATGGGGGAGCCGACCTTGGCCCTACCCGTGCTAAGCGGGCTTGGGGCCAATTGAAGATCGACGGCATGGGCGTTGCTAACGATCCGGATCAGATGATCGATCCCGAGCGTGACCTATACGGCGAAAGGGGGCCCAAGCTCACAGTCCGGCAGGCAGCGATTATCCAGGGCTTTCCGAAAGACTGGAAGTTCACGGGGAAGAAGACCGCCGCATACCGGCAGGTGGGCAACGCCTTCCCTCCCCCTGTAGCCCGGGCAGTTGGCGAACAGATCAGAGAGGCGCTGAAGGCAGCGTTCCAGAATCAGGTTCCGGAGGCTGTCCTCTTCGAGCTTTCTGCTCAGGGGTCACCTCGGGGCGGCCCGGCGCTCTCGAACGACAGTGCCGATCCTGTCTGCGCAGGTGTCGGCTGACTCGTGCTCCCAGAAGCGCAGAATGGTCCAGCCCGCTGCCGCTAGATGTTGATCCGTATCGCGGTCCCGGGCCACGTTTCCGGCCACCTTCTGTGACCAGTATCCGGAGTTCGTTTTGGGGCGGACGTAGTGCTCGGGGCAGCCGTGCCAGTAGCAGCCATCAATGAAGACTGCGACTTTGGCTGGGCGGAAGACCATGTCCGCGGTGCGACGGAGGTAGGGGAGCGGCCGGGATGCCACTCGATAGCGTAGCCCCTGAGCATGGACGAGCTGCCGGATCAGCCGTTCCGGCTTGGTGTCTCTGCTCCTGATGGCCTGCATGTTGCGTCGCCTTGAGACAGAAGAAGCCCAGGAGCCTTCGGGAAGACCGGGGTCTGCTGTGGCGGGGCTCGTTCGGCTATTTCCAGGTTCCATTAGTCGGCGGCCTTGTTTTTCGGTTCCGGGATTCTGGGTGCTGGTTCCGGGGCATCGTGTTCATCAGCGACTACCCAGTACTCATCCTCAAGGATAGTCCTCGCCCTGTCGCCATGCTCAGGTCGCAATCTCGCAACTCGTACGCTCACAAATTCCCCCTTCCCCGCAACCGGGATTCCAAGGTTCCGGGAAATACCCTGGTGTATCGCATGGTCGCCAAGGATGATGATCCCCTCCTGCTGCAGGGAAGTGCGTGCTCCGCTGTTGTAACGCACGCGTTTTAGGTAGTCCTTCTGGCGTGCGAGGGTTCGGATGACATTTCGGTCGACCTTCCGCTGCTGCACCTGCCGGAAGAGTTCCCGCACGCGCGCCGCTCCGGGACTTCTCTTTGAGTCTGACCCGGCCTCAAGGATGGTCCGCTTTGATTCGGGTTCGATCTGCAGCAGCAGGTTCTCCTTGAGGGGGGCCTTTTCCCAGAGCCAGTGAACAGCGGTGTGTAGTTCTTTGGTCAGTCTGAACTTGCCGTCCCGATTCCCTTTCTTGGTCTCTTTACCGGATTTCGTGAGCTTCTCTCTGTTGGCGCGGAACAGGCCGGCGCTCCACTGGCTTGCATAGTCGTCCGCCCAGACCACCAGGCAGATTTCGCCAAGGGCCTCAGGCGGGATCATCCAGCCGTAAGGCTTCTGGGAGTACTTGCAGTCGACTTCGTATCCTGCGAGACAGTAGTCAAGGTCCTGGCCGCCTGCGAAGCCGAACTCCCGCTGGAGGTTAATCTCCACCAGGGTGCCTGCGTGAGTCTTCTCAGTCTTGTGGAGCTCCTGCCAGTCGAACCGCCCCGTGTTCTCTCCGTCGAGAAGCTGGTCGATCGTGTTGCGTAGCACTTTGGCGAAGCGTGTGCCGTACGGGTCAAGTTCCAGGAGGTAATCGCGCACGGCCATCAGCTCAGGATCGTCTGGTGCCGAAGCGGCCATGCTTGACGGAGCCGCCCAGTCCATCGGTAGTGGGTCGGTAGGAGTGTTGTCGCTCATCTCAGCCCAATCGCAGGTGTGGAACCGGTACACCGGAGAGTGCCACAGAAGCGGTAGGCGGAGGAGCGCAGGGGGCCGCATCGCCCCAGCAACTCGGACTGTTGCGTGGTGCGTTGGCTGTCAGCGCTACCCATTAGCGTGGTCGGCATCACTGGCCTGTGAGCGTGAGGTAGGCAGATGAGGACGACGGCACACGATGTACTGCAGCAGTTCTGCACTTCAGACCGTACGCAGCGGGTGTTTGCAGACTGGAGGGATGATCCTCGTCGCCGTGACGTGGTGCCGGCGGTGATGGAGCACGGCACGAGCGTGGTGTATGAGATGTCGCCTGGCGACGTGCAGTCCGTGTGCAGCCGGACTGAGCATGCACTGGGCTTAGTGCGGCGTGAGGTCGGGGAATCGGTAGCTGCCATCGTTGACTGGCACCCTGACTTTGCGTTCACACACATGTTTCATTTGTGCATGGAGCACATAGGGCATCTCCCGACCTACCAGGAGTTCCGTGAGTTCGCGGATACGGACCATCTGGGAATGCGAATGCTAGGAGGGCCCTCCCGGGCCAAGGTCAGGGAGGTTGCCAGTTTGGGCGTACCAGAGGACCGTGCGAGGGCTGCGATGCGATGGCGGGTGGGGAACGCGTACTACAGCTTCCTCCGGGAAGTCGTCACGGTTGTCACCCTGCGGCACCTTGGCGTTGATGTCCGGGTTCACCCACTCGCTGACGCGCTCTTCCGCGTAGATGCCTGGGTGGGACGCAAGGTGCTGAGCCTGCTCATAAGCAACAGAAAGTTCCGGCAGGGACAGAGGCACGGGCGCAAGGTACGTCCGGAGCTGTGGCTGGCTGACGTGTTCCCGCCGATGGAGTTTGAATGCATCGAGCTGCGGCCCGCTACTGAGTTCGGCCATGTGCACGTGCCGTCCACGGAGCACCTCACCGAAGTTGCAGATCGCTTGCGGGCAGCGACTTGACTCCGGTGCGAGCTGGGGAGCTGGGAACTTCTTCGTGGCCAAGAGAGGAGCAGGAGGGCCAGAGAGGGGCCCGGCGACCTGCCGTACGGTCCCCTCAGTACCGCCCCGCCAGTGTCAGCGCCGCGCTCGTCGTAGGGGGCCCGGCAAGGGGGCGGCGGTGCCAGAGGTGGTGGAGGAGTTCTTGTTCGCGGGCCGTGAAGTCGGGGGGCTTCGCGCCGTGGTCGGCGCGGGCGCGGAGGAGGGCCAGGGCTGTGGCGTAGTGCTGGTACTCCGCGACCGTGCGGGCCGCGGAGGGGCCGTGGCTGCGGCGGGCCGTCGTGCGGGCGAGGGCGCGGGCGCGCATGGAGGAGAGGGACCAGGGTTCCGGTTCGCTGAACCAGCCCGCCGCCGCGTAGGCCGGCAGCGTGTCGCGGACGATCCGCAGTTCGTGCTGGCGCGACCAGATCGAGAGCCAGACCAGGGCGCCGAACACCGGGATCATGAAGAGGCCGTAGACGGCCATGAAGGTCAGGTTGGGGAAGGACGCCGAGCCGTTCCATATGGCGTGCAGCAGGATGCCGGTGAAGAGGCCGACGAGGGGGAGGACCCAGCGCAGGGTCCTGCGCCGGTTGGGGAGGGTCGCGACGATGCCGAAGGCTATGCCCGCCATCGCCGTGAACAGGGGGTGCGCGAAGGGCGCCAGGATTATTCGGATGAAGAACGTCGCGGCCGTCGCGCTGTCCTGGAGGCTGTCGGGGTTGAGGATCTCGTCCTCGCCGTACGCCGTACCGAGGTAGAGGACGTTCTCGGTGAACGCGAAGCCCGTCGCCGTGATCCCCGCCGCGGCCGTCGCCGAGACCACGCTGTCCATATGCCGGCGCCGGTAGAGGAAGAGCAGCAGCAGGGCCGCCGCCTTCGTCGTCTCCTCGATCACCGGCGCCACGACCGTCGCGCCCAGCGTGTCCGCCTCGCTCGGTGAGTCGACCACGACCGAGCTGGCCAGCCAGTCGGTCGCGAAGCCGTTCGCGACGATCGCGACGAGCGTCGCCGCGCACGCGCCCCACGCGAACGCGAACAGGTGCGTACGCCAGGGCGCCGGCTCCGCCCCGTCGAGCCAGCGGAACGCCGCCAGCAGCAGCGGTACGGGGAACAGCGACAGGCCGAGGCCGACCAGCAGCCCCTGGGTGCCCGTCTGCTCGCGTACGAGCGCGAGGATCATGAGGCCGCACAGCGCGAGCAGCGTGACGAGGGTCAGCGCGCGCAGCGTGCGGCGGTGGCGGTGCCACCAGGAGGGGCCCTTGGCGGACGGTGCGTGCACGGAGGCGTAATGCCAGTCCGCGGGGGACGCGGGCATCGCCGGGAATGGGGATGACGGGGGCGGGGACGGGGACACGGACACGGACGGCGAGACGAGTTGCTGCGGCATGGGCGCGCCCGGCGCCGCTCCGGGTACAGCACCAGGCGCGCCCACGCTCGCACTCGCACCCGCCCATGCCTGCTGCACGGGCGGGCCCGGTATCGGTACCGCGTTCGGCGGCGGGGGCGCGCCTGGGGCGCCGCTGTCCTCGGTGTGCACCCGACGACAGTAACGAGTACGGGGGACATCCCCGGAGGCGAACCGTGGAGATCGGGTCAGCGGCGGCGGAACAGCAGGTCGCGGACGCCGTGCCCCTTGTCCAGGCCCTGCCCCTCGAACCGCGTGAGCGGCCGGAACGCGGGGCGTGGCGCGAAACCGCCGTCCGGCCGGGTGTTCTCGAAGGCGGGGTGCGCGGTCAGGACGTCGAGCATCTGCTCGGCGTAGTCCTCCCAGTCCGTGGCGCAGTGGACGAGCGCGCCCTCGCGCAGCGCCGGGGCCACCAGGTCGAGGAACTCGGGCTGGAGGAGCCGCCGCTTGTGGTGCCGGGCCTTGGGCCACGGGTCCGGGAAGTAGACCCGCAGCCCCGAGAGCGCGGCGGGGGCGATCATCTCGCGGAGGAGGATGATCGCGTCGCCGTTGCCGACGCGGACGTTCGTCAGGCCCTGCTCGTCCGCGAGGCGGAGGAGGTTTCCCTGGCCAGGGGTGTGGACGTCGACGGCGAGGATGCCGGTGCCGGGGTCGTCCGCCGCCATCTGGGCCGTGGCCTCGCCCATGCCGAAGCCGATCTCCAGTACGACCGGCAGCTCGGGGTCGTCGAACAGCTCGCCCAGGTCGAGGCGCCGGAGCCCGTCGATGTCGAAGCCCCAGCGGGGCCACAGCCGCTGCAGCGCGGCCCGCTGTCCCGCGGTGACGCGGCTGCGGCGCGGCTGGAAGCTGCGGATACGGCGCTCGTGGTGCGAACCGGCCGGGTCGGCGGCGGGCCCGGCGCCATGGGGGAACATCGTCGGTTTCTCGGACACAATGCCCACCATTTTACGGGCGCCGAGCGAGGGGCCAGGAGCTGACCCTCGGGCCTCCTTCCGGCCTGCCTCCGGGCCCCGGCACGCGCTAGCCGCGGCTCACCCGTACCGCCGCCAGCGCGCGCTGGGCGATCTCGCGGCCGATGGGGAGCGAGGCCGTCGCGGCGGGGGAGGGGGCGTTGAGCACGTGGATCGTGTGCGGGCCCTCCTCGACGAGGAAGTCGTCCACGAGGGTGCCGTCGCGCAGCACGGCCTGGGCGCGGACGCCCGCCGGTGCGGGGGTCAGGTCGTCGGCCGTGACCTCCGGCAGGAGCCTGCGCACCGCTTCTGTGAAGGCGCGGCGGGAGAGGGAGCGGCGCATCTCGCCCGCCCCGTATCTCCAGTGGCGGCGGGCGAGGCGCCAGCTTCCCGGGTACGCCAGCAGGCCGCCGAGGTCGGCCGCGCTGGCCTCCCCCCACGCGTACCCCTCGCGGGCCAGGGCCGGGACCGCGTTCGGCCCTATGTGGACCGAGCCCTCGACGCCGCGCGTGAGGTGGACGCCGAGGAACGGGAACGCCGGGTCCGGCACCGGATAGACCAGGCCGCGCACGAGGTCGCGGCGGTCGGCCGCCAGGTCGTAGAACTCCCCGCGGAAGGGGACGATCCGCGCCGGCGGCTCGTCCCCGGCGAGGCGGGCGACGTGGTCGCAGTACAGCCCCGCGCAGTTGACCAGCGCGCGGGCGCGCAGGACCGTGCCGTCCGCCGTGCGCACCGCGACGCCGCGGCCCACGCGGCGGTCGACGGCCTCGACGGCGGCCCCCTGCCCGTACCGCACCTCGTTCCCCGCGTCCGTGATCAGGCGGGCCAACTCGCGGGCCACCGCGGTGAAGTCGCAGATGCCGGTGGTGCCGACATGGATCGCCGCGAGCCCTCTGACGTGCGGCTCGTACTCGGCGATCTGGGCCGGGCCCAGCTCCCGTACGGGCAGGCCGTGCTGTCTGCCGCGCTGGATCAGGGCGTGCAGCCTGGGCAGCTCGGAGCGGTCGGTGGCGACGATCAGCTTGCCCGTGACCTCGTGCGGAATCCCGTGCTCCGAGCAGAACTTGACCATCTCGGCCGAGCCGCTGAGCGCGTACCGCGCCTTGAGCGAGCCCGGCGGGTAATAGATCCCGCTGTGGATCACGCCGCTGTTCCGCCCCGTCTGGTGGCGGGCGGGGCCCGGCTCCTTCTCCAGGACGGTCACGCGCGTGCCCGGCGCGGCGCGCGTGAGCGCATAGGCGGTGGACAGGCCGACGATGCCGGCGCCGATCACCAGCACATCGCAGTCGTAACGGTCGGCTCCCTGGCGCATGGTGGACACGTGCTCCATCATGACCCGGCCCACTGACAAAGGTCAGCGGCCCCCGTCACCCCGGGGGCCACGACATGGTGGACGGTCCCGGTGCCGGTCACGCCGGTGCCACCAGCAGCGGCCGGGCCCGCTCGCGCAGCTCCGCCACCCGCGGCTCGTCCCCGTACGGCTCCAGGCGGTGCAGCAGGTCCCGTACGTACTCCGTGGTGCGGGCCGAGGAGATGCGGCCCGCGACCTCCACCGCGCGCGTGCCCGCCGCGCACGCCGCGTCGAGGTTCCCCGACTCCAGTTCGGCCACGGCGGAGACCACCAGGCGCAGCCCGTGCGAGCGGACGAACTCCTCCGTCGGACGCGACAGCGCCTTCTCCGTGAACCGGCGGACCTGGCGCGGAGCCTTCAGGTCCCGGTAGCACTCGGCGGCGTCGGCCGCGAGGCGGTCGTAGGAGTAGAAGTCCAGCCAGCTCGGGTCGGCGTCGCCCTTGCGCGAGCGCTCCAGCCAGCTCTCGGCGGCGGAGAGGGCGGCGGCGCACGCGTGCGCGTCGTTCGCCTTCGCGTGCGCGCGGGCCTCGATGAGCTGGAAGAAGCTCATCGTACGGGCCGTGGCCAGGCCTCTGTTGCGTTCCAGGGCGGCCTGCGCGAGGTCCACGCCCTCGTCGGCGAAGCCCCGGTAGGTCGCCTGGAGGGACATCGACGCCAGCACGTACCCGCCGAGGGGGACGTCGGCGGCGGCACGGGCGAGGCGCAGCGCCTGGATGTAATACCGCTGGGCGGCCTCCTGCTGGCCGGTGTCGAAGGCCATCCACCCGGCGAGCCGGGTGAGTTCGGCCGTGGCGCCGAAGAGGGAGCGGCCCACCTCGTCGGTGTACGCCCCGAGGAGCAGCGGCGCCGCGTCCACCCGCAGGCACTCGGGAACCATGGACGAACGCCAGTCCCCTCCGCCGTACTTGGAGTCCCAGCGGCGGGCCTCGTCCGCGGCCTCGCGCAGTTTGGACACGTCGCTGTGGCCGACGCGCAGCGGGGAGCCCGGCTCGTCCTCCTTGCCGCGGCGGCCGTCCGCGCCACCGTCCCCGTGCGGGTCGCCGTGCGGATCGCCGTGCGGGTCCCAGTGCCCGTTCGCGTCCGGGCCGTGCCCGTTCGCGATTCCGGCGATGGCGGCGGCGCCCCTCGGACCGCCCGCGGCGCCCGTGGCCATCTCCAGGTCGCGCGCGACGGAGCTGTCCGCCGGGGTTATGAGCCAGCGGGACGCCGGCGTCGCGTACGCGCTCACGGCGAACGAGCCCGCGAGGGACTGCCAGATACTGCCTCCCCCGCGCCGACCGGCAAGATCCAGCCGGTACAGATCGGTGGCCGACTTGACCGCCGCGCTCACGTCGCGCGGGAAGGCGAGGCCGACCTCGGGCGTCGGATCGGCGTCCGCGAGCCCGATCTCGTGCAGCGGGACCGGGCGGCCGAGCTTGCTGCCGATGGCAGCGGCGATCAGATGGGGGGCCGCTCCCTGCGGCACCATCCCCTTCGACACCCAGCGGGCCACCGACGTCTTGTCGTACCGGAGCGTCAGACCGCGCTGCGCTCCCAGGTCGTTGACACGACGGGCGAGTCCGGCGTTGCTGATTCCCGCGAGGGCGAGGACGGTGCCGAGCTTCTCATTCGGCCCGCGTGACTCCCTGGACATGCGCACCCCTGACACACACCGACGACCACCCCGCGGCCGACGCGGGGCCCCCTCCCGAAGAGCGCACGGCGGCGCGACGGGAAGCACTGCCAACCCAGCGTAGTTCGCCGGATCCCTACCGTTAAGAGGCGTCCTGCCGGATGGCGGGATCTATCTGCGCACGCGTGTACGTGCGGGGGTCACGTGCCAAGCGCGCGGAGCCGGACGGACGGCGGCCGGAATCATGTGCGAAAACCTGTGGGGTATGTGCTCCGGGTGTGTGGCCGTGCGCCCGCCCATGCGCCTGTGCGGGCCGAACCGGGAGCGCTTCCATGGATGTTGCGTGGGTCGGCCCGCTGCTCAGGAAACAGTGGGCTGGGGGACACCGCCGCCTCATTCCCCGCGGGCGGCGGTTCGGCCCGGGGGGCGTTTCCGCCTCCCGGGCTGACAAGTGCCGCACGGCCCTCGCCCGCCGGCCCCTCCGGGAGTACGGTCCGCGAAAAAGGGGGTTCCGTCGGCGCCCGCAGGGCATCCGTCGGCACCTGTCGGCCCCCTCCGTCAGCTCCCGTCCGCCCCCGGAGACCGGCGTGGAACGGCGCGGAACGGCGCTCGGGCGCCCCTTCCGCGTTCGGCGACGCGCGTGTGCGCACTCCTCCGCGCCGTCGTTTCGACCCCTGCGCCCGTTCCTCATATTTGGCTGAATGACGTCGGTCGCACATCGGACGGGTGTGCGGTGCCGGATGCGGACGCCCCCGGTATATGCGCCCCCGCGCTCCGGCGCCGACCGGCGCACCGAGGGCGCCTTCGGGAGTGCGAACCCCAGCGCATTTTGGTGAGCTTTGCGCCCCTTACGCGCCTCTCGCGCGCCACTCTCGTGGCAACATAGCCGCTAACGGCACGGCGTTCAGGCGGCGTTCACGCGGCATCGAGCGGCCCCGGAGCCATCCCGGGAGCGGCGGGCGTCGGCGGCAGCGGAGAGCGAAGGCGGGCGGCGATGCGTTGGTTGGTGGGGTGGAGCAGCGCCGCGGTGGGACCCCAGGGGGCGGGAGGCCGCGGCGGCACGCCCCGAGGTCACGGCGGCCCCGGCACCGGCGGCCCGGGCAGAGGCAGCGCCCACGGAGACCCGTACGGCGGCGACGCGTACGGCGGCGACGCGTACGGTCGCGACGCGTACGGGGAGACGTACCGCGACGGCAGCGCGTACGGCGGATACGGCGGGTACGGCGGCGGTTCCGGCCCCGGCGGCCGTGGACCTGGCCCTGGGCCCGGACCTGGTGCCGGAACGGGCGCCGGACCCGGCCCCGGTCCCCGCGACCCGTACAGCGGCTTCGGCCTCGACGGCGCCCCGTACGGCGAGTACGCGGAGGGCGTGCCCTACGGCGAGGGCGACGGCGTGCTCCAGCCCGTCGGCGCGCAGCCCCTGTGGAGCGACCCCGACCCGCTCTGGGCCGTCGGCGACTGGCGGCCCGACGAGGTCCGGATCGTCGAGGCCGAACCGGGCAACAGGCTCGCGGTGTTCGGCTGCTGCGGCGCCAGCGACGAGGAGCTGCGGCTCGGCCTGGTCGCCGCGCGCGGCGGAGCGTTCCGCCACCTCACCTCCTGGCCCGGCAGCTACACCGCCGTCGCCTGCATCGGCCGCCGCATCACCATCCCGGCCGACCTCGCGGGCGCCAGACCCGTCTTCTACGCGCCCTGGGCGGGCGGCACCGCCTACGCCACGGCCGCCCTCCCCCTCGCCGACCTCATCGAGGCCCAGCTCGACGTCGGCCACCTCGCCGCGCTGCTGGCCTGCCCGGACGCGCCCGAGGCGCTCGGCGACGGCACCCCGTACGCGGGCGTCCGCCGCGTGCCGCCCGGCCACGCGCTGATCATCCGCGAGGGCGGCAGCCGCGAGATCGCCAGCTACGAGTCGCAGAACTCGCTCGTCGTCGCGGCCCCGCCCCTCGACACCGAGGCGGCACTCGCGGGCGTACGGGACGCGCTCGTGGAGTCCGTGCGCGCCCGTTTCGCCGCCCCGCGGCACGCGGCGGAGCACGACTTCGACGTGCGCGACCCCGGACCCGTCCCCGGTATGGGCCCGGCCGACCGGCGCGCCAAGCGCGGCGGACCCGCGCCCGGCATAGGAGCCGACCTGTCGGGCGGAGCCGCCTCCGGCACCCTCGCCCTCCTCGCCGCCGGGCTGCCCGGCATGCCCGGAACTGTCTTCGGCATGGGCGCCTCCGAGGCCGGCGAGCGCCTCCTCGCCGTCACCTACAACGACCTCACCGTCGACGAGTCCACCGGCGGCAAGGGCGCCGAACTGGACCGGGCCCGCGAGATCGGCGAGAGCCCCCGCCTCCACCACGTCGTCGTCACCGGCGCCGAGGAGGCCCTGCCCTACTCGGATCTCGCCAGCGGCCCCCTCACGGACGAACCGGGCCCGTCCCTCGTCACCGCCGAACGCCACCGCTACCGCCTCTCCGCCGGAAGCGCCGACCACTTCGTCGGCCTCGGCGCCCGCCACGTCCTGGACGCCCACCCCGCCCGCCTCGCCGACCTGCTGCTCGACAGGCGCCGCCGCCATCTCGTACGGCCCGTCGCCGCGCTCGCGAAGTCCGAGGGCACCCTTCCGGGACGCTCGCTGATGGTGCCGGTGACGATCTACCGGGCGGCGCGCAGGCTCGCCCGTACGCCCTACCGGGACGGCGTCGAGGAGGTCGCGGCCCAGCTCCGCGACGGCACCTTCCGCGACCGGGACGGCGGCTGGACGGACGGCGCGGGCGAGAGCGCCGTCGACGCCTCCGTCGCCGCGCTCACCTGGTGCCGCCCCGGACCCGCCGCGCGCTGGCTCACGGGCGAGGCGCTCGCTGAAGTATCGCTTCGCCTGGAGGCCGCGGCCGCGACCCGGCCCACCGTCGAACGCCCCGGCGAACGCCGCGCCCGCGCCGCCCTCGCCCGCCGCGCCGCCGACCACCGCGTCTTCGAACAGGCCGCCGAGATCCGCAACCAGCGCCTGCACGCGCCCTTCTACGACAACCAGGTCGTCCGCGCCTCCCGCGCCCTCCCCGAGGCCCTGCGCGTACGGCCGGGAGCCCGCGCCTCCGTGCTCCGTGCCGCGCTCGCGGGCGCGGGCGTCCACGAACTGCCCGGCGGCTGGGGCGCGCCCTCCCACGCCGTGCACACCGCGTCCGTACGGGCGGGACTCCGGGCCGCCGCCGACGACCTGATCCAGCTCTTCTCCGCGCCGCTGCTCGCCGACGCGGGACTCATCGAGGCCCGCACCGTCCGCAAGGCGATCCGCGCGGCGGCTGAGGGCGAGCCCCTCCCCCTGGACGGCCTCGCCGACCTGGTCTCCATGGAACTGTGGCTGGGCCGCCTCCTCGCCCGCCGCGGCACCTGCTGGACCGGCTCCCAGGCCCCCCGCCAGCGCGCCGCGGCAGGCGGCGTGACCCCGGCCCCGCAGCGCCCGGC
Source organism: Streptomyces albiaxialis (assembly GCF_039530985.1). Classification (NCBI taxonomy): domain Bacteria; kingdom Bacillati; phylum Actinomycetota; class Actinomycetes; order Kitasatosporales; family Streptomycetaceae; genus Streptomyces; species Streptomyces albiaxialis. Next base: position 13,893 of record NZ_BAAAPE010000006.1, on the reverse strand, counting down.
GCTGTAGGGGGCGCGGGGGCGGAGTATTGCGGGGCGGGGGTGTGGCGGGGGCGGAGTATCGCGGGCTGGGGGTATGGCGAGGCCGGAGTATTGCGGGCTGGGGGTATAGCGGCCTGGGGGTATGGCAGGGCTGGTGTATTGCGGGCGCGGGATACCTCGGGCCCGATGTATTGCGGTGCGGGTGTGTTGCGGGTCCGGAGTGTTGCGGGTCTGGAGTGTTGCGGCCGCAGGGGTATTTCGGCCGCAGGGGTATTTCGGGCGCGGGATACCTCGGGCGCAGGATACCTCGAATGCGATGTATTGCGGCCGAGGTGTGTTCCGGGGGCGGAGTATTGCGGTGCGGGTATGTTCCGGCCTCGGGTATTGCGGGCGGGGTACGGCGGGACCGGGGTATTGCGGCCCGGGCGTATAGCGAGCCCGCAATATCTCTCCTCCGATGTATTGCGGCCTGGCTCTATCGCGCCCAGCTCTATCGCGCGCCCGGTATACATCGGCCCCGATATATTGCCGGTCGGCATCCGCCCCCGGCCCCCGGACGGCCCTCGCCGGGTCCGAGGCGCCCCAGGCCGGAGGGGACCCAGGCCGGGAAGGGACCCGGGACCCATACCGGAGCGGACCCAGGCCGGAGGCGCCCCCCGCCCGCTGCTCCCGGGCGGCGTTCTCCCAGGGGAAAAACGCGGGCGGTACCGGCCGTCCCGGGGACAATGGGCCGGTGCGGTATCTGATCCTGGGCCCGACCGAAGTGCGGGACGCGAACGGCAGTGCCCTTCCCCTGGGAGGGCAGCGGCTGCGTTCCCTCCTTGCCGCACTCGCGCTCCGCGCGGAGAGCCCGGCGCCCGTAGCACCGGAGACGCTCATCGGCGAGGTGTGGGCGGACGGCGACGCCGCCCCCGAGTCCCTGCCCGGCAACGCGCCCGCCGCGCTCCAGGCCCTCGTCGGCCGCCTCCGCAGAGCCCTCGGCAAGGAGGCCGTCGAGTCCCACCCCGGGGGCTACCGGCTGGCAGCCGACCCCGACGACATCGACCTCTTCCGCTTCCAGCGCCTCGCGCACGAGGGCGAGCGCGCCCTGGAGGCAGGCGACCCGGCCACCGCCGCCGCCGTGCTCCGCGAGGGCCTCGCGCTCTGGCGCGGTCCCGCGCTCGCCGACCTCCCCGACCGCGCCTCGCCCGCGCTCCGCGCCGAGGCCCTGCGCGCCACGGCCGTCCAGCGCCGCCTCACCGCCGACCTGGAGCTGGGCCGCGCGGCCCGTATCCTCCCCGAACTGCGCGAACTGGCCCCGCAACGCCCCCTCGACGAGCCCCTCCAGGCGCTGTATGTCCGCGCGCTGCGCGACAGCGGGCGTACGGCCGAGGCGCTGACCGCGTACGAGGCGGTGCGCAAGGAGATCGCGAGCCGCCTCGGCACCGACCCGGGCGCCGAACTCCGCGCCCTGCACGCCCAGCTCCTCTCCGCCTCCGCTTCCGTGTCCGCCGACGACGAGCCCGGCTCGGAGGCCGAGTCCGGAGCCGGATCCGGCTCCGGCCCGGACGGCGCCCACGCCCAAGCGAACGCCAACGCCCGTACGCCGCCCGGCAATCTACGGGCCCGTCTCACCAGCTTCGTCGGGCGCGAGGGCGACATCGACGCGATCCGCGGCGACCTCACCCGCGCCCGTCTCGTCACGCTCACCGGACCGGGCGGCTCCGGCAAGACCCGCCTCGCCGAGCAGTCGGCGACGACCCTCACGCGCGACCCGGACAACACAACCGGCACGACCGGCCCGGCGGACGCCACGCCGTATCCCGACGGTGCCTGGATCGTCGAACTGGCGTCCCTCGACCACCCGGCGGCCGTCCCCGGCGCCGCCCTCAGCGCGCTCGGCCGCCGCGAGACCGCCCTCGCCACCGCCGGCACCGAGGCTGTCCGCAGCCTGAGCAACGATGTCGCGGACGACGCGACCGGCCGCCTCATCGAGCACTGCCTGCACCGCCGCCTGCTCCTCGTGCTCGACAACTGCGAGCACATCATCGACGCCGCCGCCACCCTCGCCGAGACCCTGCTCACGCACTGTCCCGGGCTCACCGTCCTCGCCACCAGCCGCGAGCCGCTGGGCGTGCCCGGCGAGGTCGTGCGCCCGGTGGAGCCGCTGCCGCCGGAGCCCGCGCACCGGCTGTTCGCGGACCGCGCGGCAGGGGCGCGCGCCGGGTTCCGTACGAGCGAGGATCCGGAGGCGGTCGAGGAGATCTGCCGCCGTCTCGACGGGCTGCCGCTGGCGATCGAACTGGCGGCGGCCCGGCTGCGGTCGCTCACGCCCCGCCAGATCGCGGACCGCCTGGACGACCGCTTCCGGCTGCTGACCAGCGGCAGCAGGACCGTACTGCCCAGGCAGCAGACCCTCCGCGCCGTCGTCGACTGGTCCTGGGACCTCCTCGACGAACGCGAACGCACCGTCGTACGGCGCCTGTCCGTCTTCTCCGGCGGCTGCACGCTCTCCGCCGCCGAACACGTCTGCGGCGACGGCGCGGACCGTACGGACGACGAGCCCTCCGACAACCCGGACGCCACCCGCACCAGCGGGACCGGTACCAGCGGGACCGGTACCAGCGGCATCCGGACCACCGGCATCCGGACCACCGGGACCCGTACCGTGGGGATACCCGGCGACGACGTGCTCGACATCCTCGGCTCGCTCGTCGACAAGTCGATCCTCGTCGCCGAGCAGCCCCCGGCCCTCTCCGGCACCGGCGTCCGCTACCGGATGCTGGAGACCATCCACGAGTACGCCCGCGAGCGCGCCGCCGAGCACCCCGAGGACCTCGCGGCGGCCGAGCGGCGGCACACCGCGCAGATCCGCCGCTTCGTCACCGCCGCCGAGCACCGCATCCGCTCCGCCGAGCAGCTCACCTGGCTGCCGCGCGTCGAGGCCGACCTCGACAACATCCGGGCGGCCCTCAGCCGCGCCTTCCAGCGCGGCGACCGCGACACCCTGGTGCACGTCGTCCGCGCGGTCGGCTGGTTCTGGTGGCTGCGCAACTACCGGGACGAGGGCTTCCGCTGGATCTCGCGCATCCTGCGGCTGCTGCCCGCCGAGGCCGGGGACCGGGACGCGGAGGAGGAGCTGGTCTACCGCGAGTTCCAGCTCCTGAGCTACTTCCTGCGCAGCGAGCAGTACACGCAGGAGATGCTCGACGACCCCCGCCACCGCGCCGTCGCCGTCGAACTGCGGGACGCGTTCAACGTGCCGGGGCCCGAGAGCGCCCGGTTCCCCGGCATGCTCTGGCCGTTCACCGGCTTCCTCATCGAGGGCAGCCAGGGCGTCGCGCGCCTGATGAACGCCTCCGTCGAGAACTGCCGGCGCCACAGCGGCGGCTGGGAACTGGCCGTCGCCCTGCTCCTCCGCGCCCATATCCACCTGGACATCCCCGGCGGCGTCCTCGGCCGCGCCGACGACCTCGCCGAGATCGAGGCCCTGGCCGACTCCAGCGGCGACCGCTGGCTGCTCAGCCAGCTCTGCGGGCTGCGCGCCGAGGTCGCCCTGCAGCGCGGCGAGTACGACGACGCGCGCAGCGAGTGCGAGACGGCGCTGCGCTACGCCCAGCAGCTCGGCGCGCTCACCGAGATGCCGGTGCTCCTCAGCCGTATCGCCGAGATCTGGTACCGCCAGGGCGACAGCGACCAGGCGGAGAAGCTGGCCCGGCGCGCGATCGAGGACGCCGAGCGGCTGGGCATCCGCGACGCGCAGATCTTCGCGTTGTTCCTCCGCTCGGCGATCGCCGTCGAGAACGGCGAGACGCGCCGCGCCCGCGCCCTCCACGAGGAGACGCTGGCGCACGCGGCGATCGGCACGCTGCCCACCATGTTCACGGTGCTGTGCCGCGCGCTCGACGCCCGGATCGCGGTGGCGGAGGGCACCGATTCTCCGGCTGCCGGCGGGGGAGACGGCGCGGGCGGCGCACCGGTACCGGAGGCCCTCGTGCGCGCCGTCGCGACCGTGCGCGACGCGCTGCGCATGGGCATCGACACGAACGCCCCCGAACACGTGCTCGCCCACGTCGGGCAGGTCGCCGCCCACGCCGCGCGGACCGTCGGCCGCCCGCACCTGGCCGTGCGCCTCGCCGACGCGGCGGGACGGCTGCGGGGCGGCCTCGGCGCGAGCGTGCCGGTCGTCCGGTACGACGGCGAGATCCGCGCCCCCATCCCGCCGCCCATCCAGCGGAAGGCCGCCGAGGAGCCGCCGCTCACCCTCGCGGAGGCCCTGGCGGCGCTGGAGTCCCTGCACGGGGAGCTGAGCGGCGCCGCCTGACCCGCGCGGGGGCGGGGGAAGCGCCCAGGTCCCGGGCTCAGCGGCACTTGATCGAGGAGTGCGCCCAGTCGACGAAGCTCGCCGTACGGTCGGCGAACGTACGCGGCTCCACGACCAGCTTTATCGTCTTCACCCCGGCCAGCGGCACATGCACCGGCACCGGCGGCTGCCCGCGTGCCACGAGCCCGGACCGCCACAGCCGCGCCCCGTCGCCGAACACGGAGAACCGCACGGCACGGTGCCCGAACGACATGTCGTCGACCCCCGCGACCGCGTCGTACGCCGTGCACGCGCGGTTGAGATCGATCGTGACCGTCGAGGGCGCGTGGACGGTCACCCCGTGGCCGAAGCGCCGGCCGTCCATGCTCATTCCTTGCCGCTGCCAGACCCAACTGCTCGCCAGCGAGCGGATGGTGGGCCCTTTGCGCTTCGCGCCGGGGTCGAGCAGGTCCCACTTCAGCTCGTTGAGCTTGTGGTCGGCGGGCGGCGGCGGGGGAGGAGGCGGCTTCGGCGCCGGCGGCTCGGGCGGGGGCTTCTCCGGCGGCTTGGGCGGCTTCGGCTCCGGGGGCGGCGGCTTGGGCTTCTCCTTCGCGGGCGGCTCGGGCTCGGGCTTCGGAGGCGGCGGCTTCGGCTTCGGGTCCGGCTTCTCCTCGGCGGCCTGCGGCTTCGGCTTCGGCTTGGGCTCGGGCTCGGGCTTCGGCGCGGGCGGCTCCGGCTTCGGCGCCGGAGGGTCGGGCTTCGGCTTCTCCGGGGGCGCCTCGGGCGCCGCCGCCGGGGGCTTGGGCTTCGGCTCGGCCTTGTGCGCGGGCTCGGGCTCGGCACCCGTGAGGGCGTACGCGAGCGCGGCGGCGGCCACCGCGGCCACGCCCACGCCGATCCCGACCTTCGCGGGCGTGCCCAGCCCCTCGGACGCGGCACCGCCGACGCCGCCCGCGCTCGACCCGGCGGCTCCTCCCGCGGCACCACCGGCCGCGCCGCCCGTGGCGGCACCGGCGCCTCCGGCCGCCGCCGCGGCGCCCGTACCGGCCATCAGCGCGCCGAACGCCTTCGCGCCGCCCGTCGTCGCGAACCAGCCGATGAGCGCCACCGGCACCAGCAGACGGATGTGCTCGTTGAGGTCCTTGACCTCGACGGCGGCCTGACTGCAGGCCGTGCACTGTTCGAGATGCCGCTGCAGACCGCGCTCGGCCCGCATCCGCAGCCCGCCGCGCGCGTACGCGCCGAGCCGATCGGCGAAGCGGGCGCAGTCCCCACCCGTGGTGAGGGCCTGGCTCACATGGGCCTGGAGATAGGCCTGCTTCAGGTTCTCCCTGGCCCGGTGCGCGGCCGTCGCCGTCGCGCCGGAGGACTTGCCGAGCAGCGGCGCGACGTCCTGGGGCTTGCTGCCCTCGACGGCCGTGTGCCACAGCAGCATCTGGTCGTGCTCGGAGAGGCTCTTGAACGCCTGTACGACCAGTGTCTGCTCCGCCTCGTGCATCGCCCGTACGTCCGCGCCGAGGTCGAGCGTGTCCTCGTCGGCGGCCGTGGGCCCGGTGCGCTCGGCGGACTGCACGAACACCGCGAAGTCGTCGACCAGGTGCTCGCGCTTGCGCGTCTTGGACCACGCCGCCGCGACGTGCCGCACGGAGGTCAGCAGATAGGCGCGGACGGAGGTCTCGGGGCCCTTCCCGCCCCGTACGGCCTGGAGGGTGCGCGCGAACACCTCGTTCGTGAGGTCGTCCGCGGTGTGCGAGTCGCGGCAGCACGTCCGCGCGTACCGCCGCACGGCGTCGGCATGGCGCCGGTACAGCTCGTCGTACGCCTCCGCGTCGCCCTCCCGCATCCGCGAGATCAGCGAGGCGTCGGACTGCCGCTCCCCGTCGGCGGACGCGTCGGAGGCCGCCGCGGCGCTCCCGGCGGCGCCCCCTGCGGCGCCTCCAGCGGTGCTGGCCGCACCGGCACCGGCGCCCGAGGACTTGTCCGCGTGCTTGCCGAACCTGCGGCGCTTGCGCTGCGGCGGGACCCCGGGCGTCTCCGAGGACTCGGCGCCCGGCGGGCCGCCCTGGCCCGGCACCTGGCGTGAAGGCAGCCCGGCATCCGGCTCGACCGGGCCCCTGTCCTCGGACCCGCCGGACCGGTCGCCTCTGTCAACACCCATCGTGGCAGCCCCCGAACACACAGTCGCGGCAAACGCAGCGGAACACCGCGACAGCGTGTCACAACGGCCACGAGCGAGAACCGGACAAGCACATCAACCACTCGTCCGGGGCGAGTTCGCACAATTCTCCAGCGAACTCCCCCCGTACGAGGGAAAATGGGCCGGACCAACGGTGACCGGAAGAGTGACTTTCCGATCACTCAGGGTCATCCGGCACTGCTCGGTGCCACTCGGCGTCGCTCAGTGCGAGGGCCGGGAGCGCAGCCCCTCCAGCAGGATGTCCAGCAGCCGGGTCGAGGCCGCCGCCTGCTGCGCCGCGTCCGGCAGCGAGGGTGCCGCCGTCGCGATGACCAGCAGCACGTCACCGACCGTCACATCGTGCCGCAGCTCGCCCGCCTCCCTGGCGCGCTCCACCAACTGTCCGACGACGGCGAGCAGCTCCACGGCGCCCGAGTCCTCGTCCAGCCCGTCCGCCACGGACTCGCGCTCCGGCTCCGGCACCGGACGCTGCTCGATCAGCCGCAGCCCCGGCCCCTCACCGTCACGCACGCCCTCACGACCGCCGTCGACCCCGCCGTGCTGCGCCTGCCGCTGCTGCGGCACCCGCACCGCGCTGTCCACCCAGCCTTCCGCGCGCAGTATCCGCGGCGGCAACAGCCGCCCCGCGCCCGTGGCCACGGACGTCCGCAGGAAGCGGGAGAGGGCCGACCACGGCTCCTCCTCCTGCCCCAGCGCCGCCCGCGCCTGCTCTGTCAGCCGTGCAGTCTCTTCCTCGGCTATGCGCCTGACCAGCACGTCCTTGCTCGGGAAGCGGCGATAGACCGTCCCGACGCCGACCCGCGCCCGCCGCGCCACGTCCTCCATCGGCGCGCCGTACCCCAGCTCGCCGAAGACCTCGCGCGCCGCACGCAGCACGTGCTCCAGATTGCGCTGCGCGTCCACGCGCAGCGGTGTCGTGCGCCCTGTGGCGCCCGTGCTCCCGCTCGTGGCCGTCCCCCCGCCCGCACCGGCGGACATGCCCGTCCCGCCGCTCGGGTCCGCCGGGCCGGTCGCGCCCGACGCCGTCGCAGCGGCCGGAGCGGCCGATGCGGTGGGTCCTTCCGGGACGGCGGATACCGCCGTCGGTGCCAACTGAGAGCTGTGAATCCCCTGAATGTGCATACTCGTTCCCCCGGTTATCAATGTCTCCCCCCGGAGACCCCCGCCGTTTCTGCGGTCGGGATGCGGTGCACTGGTCGTCACATGTCGCACCCCGCTGGGATACGAACATAGTTGAGCCCAGGTCGTGAGAGAAGGGGGCGGTTCCGCACGGACCGCCCACCGATCGGGGCGCGGGCCCGGTCCGTCCGGTTTCACCTCCCCACAGGCCCCCCTCACGCCGCATGTGACCTGCGCCGTTCTTCTCCCGTTCGCCTCCCGCACCCCTTCCGGGGCACAACGTGCGCGGAGCGCGCGTCAGTCATACGAATCCCGGGACCTGTGGACAAACCCGTGGCTGAGGGTGCGTCATGGACGAGTGACCGAGGCGACGAAAGAACCCGCGATGGCCGACAGGGAACCCGCGCGCATTCTCGTTGTCGGGGGCGGCTATGTCGGCCTCTACACCGCGCTGCGGCTCCAGAAAAGGCTGAAGAACCAGCTCAGGCGGGGTGCGCGGGGCGAGGAGGGCGGCGTAAGGATCACGGTCCTCGACCCCGATCCGTACATGACGTACCAGCCCTTCCTGCCCGAGGCCGCCGCCGGATCCATCTCCCCGCGCCATGTCGTGGTGCCGCTGCGCCGGGTGCTCAAGGACTGCCAGATCGTCATCGGCGAGGCCCGCTCCCTCGACCACGAGCGGCGCGTCGCCCACGTCAGCACGCTGGCCACGGTCGAACAGACCGGCGGCAAGGGCGGCACCGTCGAAGTGCCGTACACCGAACTCGTCCTGGCCCCGGGGTCGGTCTCGCGCACCCTCCCCGTCCCGGGGCTCGCCGAGCACGGCATCGGCTTCAAGACCGTCGAGGAGGCCATCGGGCTCCGCAACCACGTGCTCGAACAGCTCGACATCGCCTCTTCCACCCGCGACCCCGCCGTCCGCGACGCCGCGCTCACCTTCGTCTTCGTGGGCGGCGGCTACGCGGGCGTCGAAGCCCTCGCCGAACTGGAGGACATGGCCCGCTACGCCTGTCGCTACTACCACAACGTCGGCCCGGAGGACCTGCGTTTCCTCCTCGTCGAGGCCAGCGACCGCATCCTCCCCGAGGTCGGCGAGGCCATGGGCAGGTACGCGCTGCGCGAGCTGCGCGGCCGCAACATCGACGTCCGCCTGGAGACCCGCCTCGACTCCTGCGAGGACCGCGTCGCCACCCTCAGCGACGGCTCCCGCCACCCCACCCGCACCCTCGTGTGGACGGCCGGCGTCAAGCCCCACCCGATCCTCGCCGCCTCCGGGCTCCCGCTCAACGAGAGGGGACGCCTCCGCTGCGCCCCCACCCTGCGCGTCGAGGACACCGACCACGCCTGGTCGGCGGGGGACGCGGCGGCCGTACCCGACCTGACGGCCGACGCCGCCGACGCGCTGTGCGCCCCCAACGCCCAGCACGCCGTACGCCAGGCCCGCCGCCTCGCCGACAACCTCGCCGACGTCGTCGAGGGCACCCCGCCGGGCGAACTCACCCCCTACCGCCACTCGTACGCGGGCTCCGTCGCCTCCCTGGGCCTCCACAAGGGCGTGGCGCACGTCTACGGACGTAAGCTCAAGGGCTACCCGGCCTGGTTCATGCACCGCGCCTACCACCTCAGCCGCGTCCCCACCTTCAACCGCAAGGCACGGGTCCTCGCGGAATGGGTGCTCTCCGGTCTCTTCAAGAGGGAGATCGTCTCGCTCGGGTCCCTGGAACATCCGCGTGCCGAGTTCGAGATGGCCGCGGGCTCCGTTCCCCCGCCCGACACGAAGTGACCAGGTATGAGGAACTCCCGGCGGGGCAGGGGCGTCTGACGAATGTCAGCACGGTGGGCCACACTGGACGTGTGACCATGGGTGCGCCCGCGTCTGCGAAGAGTGACCCCCAGGCAATCTCCGGCAGCCGCGAGCGACCCCCGAGCGAGCACAGCGAACAAAACGAACAAAGCGAACAACACGAGGATTCGGACGACCGTGAACTTCACGCGCTGGAGCGCCCGACTGCCCGGCACACAGCGGCGCACCGCTGCCGCCCAGGCGGCGATAAAGGCGCGGCAGCCGGCGTCCGAAGCCCCCGAAGCCACCGAGCCGGCGGACGCCCGGACCGGCTCCTCGTCCACCGCCGACACCCAGGACGGGACGGACGGGGCGGACGGTACCGACGGCGACAGCCCGGACGCGCCCGGCCGAGCACCTGACGGCGCTCCGGACGGCACGCCCGAGGGAGCGCCCGTTCCCAACGCCCGTACGGGCGGCACGGAAGGCACCAAGGCCGCCCCGGCGAGCCCGGAGAGCCCGTCGGCCTCCCCGGAACCGGCAGCCCCGGCCGTAGCACCCGACGCGCTCCACGACGGGCCCCACGACGCGCCCGACGGCACGCCCCCCGAGGACGCACACGGACTCGGGGCCCTCTCCGCGCGGGACCTCCTCGGCCTCCTCGGCCAGGTCCCCGCGCTCGCCGCCGTCGTCCACGGCCCCGACCACCGCATCGCGTTCGTCAACGAGGCGTACGCGTCGGTCTTCGGCCCGCGCCCCTCCGGCGCCGCCGCGCGCGACGCCCTGCCCGAGCTGGTCGAGCTGGGCCTGCTCCCGCTGATGGACCAGGTGCTGCGCAGCGGCAAGCCCCGCACCGTCAAGTCCCGCCGCGTGCCCCGCGGCCACGACGGAATCGACGGCAAGAGAGGAGACGGCAAAAAGGTCGCGCCCAGGGACGGTTACTACACGTTCACCTGCACGCCCGTCACCGCCGCGAGCGACAGCGGCGTCCTCGTCTTCGCCGCCGACGTCACCGACCAGGTCGAGGCGGCGGAGCGGCTGCGCACCAGCGAGCGCCGCCAGCGCGAGGCCGCGGTCACCCTCCAGCGCAGCCTGCTGCCCCAGGAGCTCGAACAGCCCGACGACCTCCGCGTCGCCGCCACGTACCAGCCGGGCGGTACGGAGGCGGCCGTCGGCGGCGACTGGTACGACGTGATCACCCTCGGCGCGGGCCGTACTGCCCTCGTCATCGGCGACGTGATGGGCCGCGGCGTCCGCGCCGCCGCCGTCATGGGCCAGCTCCGCACGGCCGTACGGGCGTACGCGCGCCTGGACCTCCCGCCCCACGAGGTGCTCCAGCTCCTCGACGGCCTCGCCGCCGAGATCGACGCCAACCAGATCGCGACCTGTGTCTACGCGGTACATGACCCGAACGAGGGACGGCTGAGCTACGCCTCGGCGGGCCATCTCCCCATCCTCGTCCGCGACGAGGAAGGCACCGTCCACCGCGCCACGGACCACACGGGCCCGCCCCTCGGCACCGGCGGCTGGCTCCACACGACGGGCACGATCGCCCTCCAGCCGGGCTCGACGGCCGTTCTCTACACGGACGGGCTGGTCGAGCGCCGCGAGTCCGACATCGAGGAGGGCGTCGCAGCCCTGGAGCACGCCTTCGCGGGCGCCACGGGCTCACCCGAGATCATCTGCGACCGCCTGCTGCGCGCCCTGGGCATCACCGCCGAGCACGACGACGACGTCGCGCTCCTCGTCCTCCAGCACCCCGTCCGTACGGGCGCCGATGCGGAGCTGTTCCACAACGCCGCGCTCGACCTGCTGGGCGGCACGGAGGCCGCGCCCCGGGCCCGCGCCTTCGCCTCGGGCGTCCTGGCCTCCTGGCGCTTCCCGACGGAGCTGCACGACCTGGGCGTCCTGGCCGCCAGCGAACTGGTGGCCAATTCCCTCCAGCACGGCACCCCGCCCATGCGGCTCCGGCTCCGCCGTACGAACCGCCGCCTGATCGTCGAGGTCACCGACGGGGACGACCACCTGCCGCGCCGCCGCCGCGCCGAACCGGTCGACGAGACGGGCCGCGGCATCTCCATCGTCGCCACCATCGCCTCGGCCTGGGGCTCGCGGAGAACCCCGGGCGGAGGCAAGGCCGTCTGGTGCGAGTTCGCACTGCCCAAGCGCTGAAGCCAGGGGCGCTGGGATCAGAGGCCCTCAGGCCGCGGTAGTGACCGCGCCGGTGTCCTCGGCATGGCTCGGGGTTGCCGCACCGCCCCGGGCCACGATGAGAGACGGCCGGTCCTGCACGGACGAGAGCCTCCGCCCCAGCAGGATGGCGAGCCCGCTGATCGCCAGGGAGCACAGCACCAGCATCACGATGTAGACGCCGTACGCCCCGGCCGCGGCCATGAGCCCGCCGATCGCGGGCCCCACGGCCAGCGCCATCTGCTTGACCAGCGCGAACGCCGAGTTGTACTGCCCCACGAGCCGCGCGGGTGCGAGATCGGCGACCAACGGAGCCACCGTCGGCGACAGCATCGTCTCCCCGACGCCGAACAGCGCGTACGTGGAGATGAGGAGCGCGGTCGCCACGGCCTGCGCCCCGTGCACAAGCCCGGACGCCCCCGCGAGCAGCCAGGCCACGGTCCAGATCAGCCCGACGACCGCCACGACGCGGCTGCGCCGCCGCCGCTCGACGATCCGCAGCACCACGAACTGGGCCAGCACGATCACCGCGGTGTTCGCCGCCAGCGCCACACCCAGCGTGGACGTCGAGATCCGCGTGACCTCGACGGCGTACGCCGACAGCCCCGACTCGAACTGTCCGTAGCAGGCGAAGAAGACCACGAACCCCAGCACGCACAGCAGCACCATCGACCGGTCCCGCAGCAGCACACGCCACCCGCTGCCTGCCGCCGCCGCACCGGCGTCGGCCGGCAGGTCCTCCACGGGCCGTGCCACCCGCACCGTCATGAGCACGGCGAGCAGCACCATGAACATGATCGCCTCGATGAGGAACAGCATCGTGAAGCTGGACGGCTCGTGCTCGTTCACCAGGAACCCGCCGATCAGCCCGCCGACGCCCAGCCCCAGGTTGTTGAGGAAGAACTGCGTCGCGAAGGCCCGCGAGCGGGTGGCCCGCGTCGAGCACCAGACGATCAGCGTCGCGAGCGCCGGCTGGAGCACCGCGATGCCCCCGCCCATCAGAGCGGACGAGGCGAGCGCAGCGGGCGCGGTGGTGGCCAGCCCGAAGCTCAGCGCGCCCAGCGCGGCGGCGACGGCACCGATCACGACCATCACCATGGGCCCGCGCCGGTCGATCACCCGTCCGGTGAAGGGCAGCACGGCGAGCGCCGCGGCGGCGAACGCGGCCAGCACGGCTCCCGCCGTGCCATCACCGAGCTCCCGCACCCGCGCCACATAGACGAACAGGAACGGAACGGTGAAGCCGTTGCCGAACGCCGCCAGGGCGTTCCCGAGCTGGATCCGGCGCAGAGCGGCGCCCATCGCGGTGGTCACACTCACCTACCTAGGTCGTGAAGAGGAGTACGGAGGGGTACAGAGGGGCCTTCGAGAGTTCGAAGCTAAAGTTCGACACTAAAGAGTACACAGAGCAAGGGTTTAACGCGAACGCGTTGCCGTGCCATACTCCGGGCCATGCCGGACCGACAACCGACGCTCGACGAGCAGATCGCCATCTACCAGCGCGAGTACCGTGACCTGGACCCCCAGGTGGAGAAGGTGGTCAACGCCCTGAGCCGCCTCGACCGCCGCATGAGCGTCGCCTACGGCCGCCAGCTCGCCACCCTGGACCTCGGCAACGCCGAGTGGGAGGTCCTCAAGGAGCTGGTGATGGCGGGGGAGCCGTACCAGCTCTGGCCCGGCACCATCGCGAAGCGCCTGGGCCTGACCCCCGCCGCGATGACCCACCGCATCGACCGCATGCTCACCCAGGGCCTGGTCACCCGCGAGCAGGACCCGGACAACCGCGTCCGCGTGATCATCGGCCTGACCGACACCGGCCGCGAGAAGTGGCTCCAGGTGATGCGCAAGGCGTCGGTCTTCGAGGAGGACCTCCTCCAGGACCTCAACACCGAGGAACGGGGACACCTCGGCGAGCTCCTCACCCGCCTCCTCCGCCGCGTCGAGGACGCCCAGCCGGACGCGGGTGGCCGGCTGACGGACCTGGAATGACGCGCAGTTGACATGCGCGGGGGTGATCCGTAAGGTTCCCCGGGTTGCCAGCGAGCCCCCAGGGCTCACTTCGGCGGAACTCCACTTCAGCACGATCTCCCTTCGCAGGGGTCAATTTGGCATGCCAAATTCCGAAGCGAATGACTCGATTTTGAGTCTCCGGGGAAATCCCCTAAAGTAGAGACCACGCCGAACACGGCGCCCCCGCCGACAGGGGAAATCAGGACCGGGTCCGGAAGCGGAAGAGGATCTGATAGAGTCGGAAACACCGAAGGGAAGCGCCCGGAGAAACCGGTGAAACGGTTTCGAAGGAAGCGTCCGTTCCTTGAGAACTCAACAGCGTGCCAAAAGTCA